>CAWCDQ010000033.1:0-126810 GCA_963794305.1 uncultured Acidobacteriota bacterium
TCCCGTCGAAGAAACGGACCTTACTGAAGCGGCGTCGTCGCAGCGGCGACCAGCGCGGCAGTGAACGGCACGTTGCCGCTGCCCGTCGCGTCCTGGAAGATCGTCCCGCGCTGGTCGGTGCCGAACGCGCGGCCGCCCGTCGAACCCGGCGTCAGGGGATGCGCCTCGCCGAAGTACGACGCCACCGAGTCGGCGCTCGAGACGTTGCAGGTGTTGGCCGCAACCGTGACGGTCGTTCCCACGGTGCCGGCGCCGATGTTGACGACGAATCCGCTCTTGGTGACGCCGTTCGCGCTCAGGTCAGGGCTGATGAACCCGGCGGTGCTGCCCGTCGGCGGCTTCACGAGGTCCGCCAGCGTCGTGGCATAGCCACCGTTGGCGCAGCTCGAAGAGTAGCGTCGACTGACCGCTGTTAATCGCGCGCAGCGAGCCGATGGCCGACGCCTCGTTGCCCGACATGCGGGCGCGGAGCAGACCCGGCACCGCGATCGCCGCGATGATCCCGATGATGGCGACGACGATCAGCAGTTCGATGAGCGTGAAACCCTTGGCGTTGCGAACTTTCATATCATTCTCCTGGCTGAAGAAAAATCCGATGAGTGTTTTTGTCCCGTCGCGGGACGCTTATGGCGGTCCAAGGAGCAACCTGAATGCCACAGCCGATCACGAACGCACTGGAGCGTAAACCGCTGTGTTCATGTGACTTACAATTGACGACTACGTCGAGATCACTGACAAAACGTGGCGCCGAACAAAGTTTGTCAACGACGAAAGTGCCGCAAATTTGCGAGGCCTGAAGAAACTCCACGCAAAAAGAAAACGGGCCGCCGGTTTCACCCGGCGGCCCGTTCAGAGCACGCGTGAGAAGCGAGTGTTACTGGAGCGGCGTCGTCGCAGCAGCGACCAGGGCGGCAGTGAACGGCACGTTGCCGCTGCCCGCGGCGTTCTGGAAGATGGTCCCGCGCTGGTCGGTGCCGAACGCGCGGCCGCCCGTCGAACCCGGCGTCAGGGGATGCGCCTCGCCGAAGTACGACGCCACCGAGTCGGCGCTCGAGACGTTGCAGGTGTTGGCCGCCACCGTGACGGCGGTCGCGACGGTGCCGGCGCCGATGTTGACGACGAATCCGCTCTTGGTGACGCCGTTCGCGCTCAGGTCAGGGCTGATGAACCCGGCGGTGCTGCCCGTCGGCGGCTTCACGAGGTCCGCCAGCGTCGTGGCATAGCCACCGTTGGCGCAGCTCGAGGAGTACGTCGACTGACCGCTGTTGACCGCGCGGAGCGAGCCGATGGCCGACGCCTCGTTGCCCGACATGCGGGCGCGGAGCAGACCCGGCACCGCGATCGCCGCGATGATCCCGATGATGGCGACGACGATCAGCAGTTCGATGAGCGTGAAACCCTTGGCGTTACGAATCTTCATGTCCTTGTCCTTTCCTTAAGAAAGATGTTTGTTTCCCGCGATGAACTGTTTCGTGTCCAACGATCGGGTATGCATCCTCTTGAGCAACCGTGGTGCCATTTGGGCCGTACTAGCTAAGTGGTGGTATTAACACAACTTAACAAAATCGGTAGGCGCCTCGACATATGACACTAAGTGACAGTATGACAAAAAACGGTTGGTCGTCCGGACCGAACGCTGTCAGCGCAGATTGTATTTCTTGACGTAGTACCGGAACGACCTGAAGCTCATGCCAAGGAGTTCCGCCGCCTTCACCTGGACGCCGCCGGCCTTCTTCAGCGCTTCGGCGATATAGCCCCGCTCAATCTCCTTCACGTGCGCTTCGAGGTCGAATCCCGATTCGGGGAGCGCTTCCGCGTTGGAGGCCGGCACCCGCGCCGCGTCACCCCGGATGGTGGGCGGCAGACTCTCGGGAAGAATCGAAGGGGTCGGCTCGAGCGCCACGGCGCGCTCCATGACGTTTTCGAGCTCGCGAATATTGCCCGGCCAGTCGTGCCCCTGCAGCAGGTCCATCGCCTGGTGAGAGATGCCGGCGATCTCCTTCCCCATCTGCTCGTTGTACTTCGTGCAGGAAGTGTTCGGCGATCAGGCTGATGTCTTCGCGGCGCTCGCGCAGCGGCGGCAGCGAAATCGGGATCACGTTGATTCTGTAGAAGAGATCCTCGCGGAAGCGCCCCTCCGAGATGAGCCGGGACAAATCCTGGTTGGTGGCGGCGATGACACGGATATCGGCCTGCATTTCCTCGAGACCGCCGACGCGCCGGTATCGGCGCTCCTGGAGCACGCGAAGCAGCTTCACCTGCATCACGGGGCTCATCTCGCCGATCTCGTCGAGGAACACCGATCCGCGTTCGGCGACCTCGAGCAGCCCTTTCTTGTTGCTGTCGGCGCCGGTGAACGCGCCGCGCATGTGTCCGAACAACTCCGATTCGAGCAGGTTCTCCGGCATGGCGCCGCAGTTGAGGGACACCATCGGCTTGTCGCGGCGGAGCGAGTGGAAATGCACCGCCTGCGCGACGAGCCCCTTGCCGGTCCCGGACTCGCCGGTCAGCAGGATGGTGCTGTTGGTGCGCGCCACGGTCTCGATCATCTTGAACACGGCGAGCATCGCCTCGCTGCGTCCGATGATGTTGGAGAACTGGTGCGTGAGGCCCAGCGTGCGCTTCAGCAGCACGTTCTCCTGCCGCAGCTGCCGGTTCTCGATCTTCTCCCGCACCTTCATCTTGAGCAGATCGATGTCGAACGGCTTGCTCAGGTAGTCGCAGGCGCCGAGCCGCATCGCTTCGACCGCGGTCTCGGTCGACGCGAAGGCCGTGATCATGATCCCCAGGATGTCCTGGTCGATCTTCTTCGCGGCGCGAAGCACGTCGACGCCGCTCAGATCCGGCATCTTGATGTCCGAGATCAGGATATCCACGGGCTCGCGCTCGAGGATCTCGATCGCGCCGCGCCCGTTCTCGGCCAGCAGCACTTCGTAGCCCTCGCGCCTGAGCACGATCGCGAGCAGCTCCCTCATCGACCGCTCGTCGTCGACGACCAGGATCCGCGGCGGCCGGCGATCGGTCGCGGGGGCAGCCGGTTCCGCCATGGTGTTCACGATGCCACCGCCGCCCGCGCGGGCAAACGCACCGAGACCGTCGTACCTGAGCCCGGCTGCGAGCTGACGCGGATTTCGCCGCTGTAGTCACTGACGATCCGGTGCACGATCGCCAGGCCGAGGCCGCTCCCCTTCGCGAACGTGCCGTGGAACGGCTGGAAGAGCGCGTCCAGCTCCTCGGCGGGAATGCCGATCCCTTCGTCGCTCACCGTCAGGACCACGCCGTCCGTGGACGGCTCGACGGCGCCGACCAGATGCAGTCGCCCGCCGTGGGGCATGGCCCGCAGGCCGTTCGTCGCCAGGTTCCACACGATCTGTTTGATCTGCCCTTCGTCGGCCTCGTACCACAACTCGGTCGGCGGCACGTCGACGCTGATCTGATGCTGTTCGAGCACGTCGGCGCTGTTGCGCAGCAGCAGCGTCGTATCGTTGAGCGCGCGCCGCAGGTCGAACCGTTCGATCTGGAAGCGCTGCGGACGTGCATAGGCGAGAAACGATCGGATCGTCGTGTTCAGGCGCTCCGACTCGCGGAGGACGATGTCCATCAGTTGTTCCTGCTCGCTGCTGAGCGGCAGCTCCTGTCGAAGGATTTGGATGGAGCCGGACATCGACGCGAGCGGGTTGCGGATCTCGTGCGCGATGCCCGCGGCCATCTCGCCGACCGCGGCAAGCCGCTGCTGGATCGCCGAGTCCCGCTCGAGCTTCTTGATGGCGGTCACGTCCTGGAACGTGAACAGGAGCCCGGCGCGTCCGCCCGGCGTTTCCAGGTGGGTCGCGGTCAGGCCGATCTCGAGCTCGCCGCGGCCGTCCATCGTCTGGTAGCGGAATTCATGGCGCCGGCGCGCGCCCTTGGTACCGAGGTCGTTCTGTATCGAGGTCATGACGGCCGGAGGTAACTGGAGGACGTCGACGATGTCGCGGCCGGCCGCGGCGGTAGACGCCACCCCGGTGATCGATTCGGCGCCACGGTTGAAGGTGAGGATACGAAGTGCCACATCGGTGGTCACAAGGCCGCTCGGCAGGCTGTCGATCACGTCCTGGTTCAACGCCTGGAGGTCGGCAATCTCGGTCGACGCCTGTTCCAGCTGAGCGCCGGCCGATCGCAGGCTGTTGGCGAGCGTGCCGCCGAGCAGCGCCACCGCAAACATCCCGAACACGTTCATCAAGACCGTGTAGCGCGCCACCGATCCAGAAGGCAGCGACTGCGCGTATGCCGTCAGCCAGGGATCGGTTCGCAGGCCGGACGCGGCCAGATACTGAGCCAGCACAAGGCCGCCGTAGAGGACCGTGCTGAGGGTGGCCACCATCAAGCCGCCACGCCGAAGCTGGATCGTGCTCGCGGCAATGACCGGCAGGACGTAGAGCGAGGTGAAGTAGCTCGTCACCCCGCCGGTGAAATAGATGAAGGCGGACACGAGCAGCGCATCCAGGCCGAGCTGGAGATCGACCAGCCAGCGGTGCCGCTCGACGAAGCGCAGCGTCAACGAGTAGACGATCGTCAGCGCGTAGGTGAGGCCGATCAGGAAGAAGAACGGGTCGCCGGCGAACGATCCAGACTCTGTCGCGCGCATGAACGTGGCCGAGCCGAGCAGAATCGTGCTGATCACCAGACGAATGGCAATCAGCCAAACAGACATTCCGCCGGAGCGAGCCTTCGCTCATCACTAGGTCAACTTGCTGATCAGATCGAAGATCGGCAGATACATCGCGATCACGATGCCGCCGACGACGACGCCGAGCACAGCGATCATGATCGGTTCGAGGAGCGTCAGGAGTCCGGCGACCGCAGTGTCGACTTCCTCCTCGTAGAAGTCGGCGATCTTCCCGAGCATGGTATCGAGCGCGCCCGTCGCCTCACCGACGCCGATCATCTGCGTCACCATCGACGGAAACACCTTGGTGTCCTTCAGCGGCGCCGAAATCGTCTCGCCGCGCTCGATGCTCTTTCGAGTCGCCATGATCGCGTCCTCGACGATGGCGTTTCCCGCCGTCTTGGCCGTGATTTCGAGTCCGTCGAGAATCGGCACGCCCGAGCTGATGAGCGTGGACAATGTCCGGCAGAAGCGCGCGACGGCAATCTTTCTCATGATGTTGCCGAGCACCGGCATCTTCAGCGTCAAGGCATCAATCACGCGCCGGCCGTTCTCGGTGGCGTAGTAGGTCTTGAACCCGTACGCGAGCGGCGCCGCCGCCGACCAGCAGGAACGGGAAAAAGCGGACGAGGTTGTCGCTGAGCCCGATCACGATGCGCGTCGGCAGCGGCAGGTCCGCGCCCAATCCCGAGAAAAGCGCGGCGAACGTGGGAATGACCTTCCAGAGAATCACGCCGACGACGAGCCCGGCGATGACGATGACGGCGATCGGGTAGATCATCGCGGACTTGACCTGTCCCGCCAGCTTCACCGCCTTCTCGATATAGGTTGCGAGGCGCTTCAGAATCGTGTCGAGGATGCCGCCCGCCTCGCCGGCCGCGATCATGTTGGTGAACAGCGGATCGAACGTCTTGGGATGCTTGCGCATCGCATCGGCGAGCGAAGCGCCCGACTCGACGTCGCCGCGCGTCGCGCCGATGACGAACGCAAAGTTCTTGTCCTCTTCCTGCGAGCCGAGAATGTCGAGGCACTGGACGAGCGGCAGGCCGGCGTCGATCATCACGGAAAACTGGCGCGTGAAGACGGCCAGGTTCTTCGCGGCGACCTTCTTGCCGGCCTTCCCGCCCTTGGCGTCCTTCTTCGCCGCAGGTCTCTTCCTTGGCCTTGGGCGTAATGCGAGTGACGTTGATCTGGTCGCGCCGGAGCGCGGCGGTCGCGGCATCCATCGAGTCGGCGACGCGCTCGCCGCTCACCGTCTGTCCCCCGCGCGTACGTCCTGTATAAGCGAATGTAGGCATGGGCTAACTCCGCATCGGGCGCGATGGTGCAGCGGCTCCCTGGGCGACCCAGGCCCGCGCCCGCGACCACTCCGACGCCGCGGTTGATCATGTCCTGTAACTCGTCCTTGTTCGACGACGCCGTCATCGCGGTGTCCAGCGTGATCAGCCGCTTCATGTGCAGGCTTGCCAGCGACTGATTCGCTGTCTGCATCCCGAGTTTCTCCTGGCCGGCCTGCATCGAGCCGTAGATCTGATGGACCTTGTCGTCGCGGATCAGATTCCGGATTGCCGGCGTCGGCACCATGATCTCGAGCGAGCAGACGCGGCCCTTGCCGTCGGCCCTCGGCAGCAGCGATTGACACACGATGCCTTCGAGCACGAGGGAAAGCTGCGTCCGAATCTGCGCCTGCTGTCCCGCCGGGAAAATATCGATGATGCGGTTAATCGTCTGCGCCGCCGAATTGGTGTGCAGTGTGCCGAACGTGAGATGTCCCGTCTCGGCAATCTTCAGCGCCGACTCGACCGTCTCCAGATCGCGCATCTCGCCGATGAGGACGATGTCCGGATCCTCGCGCAGGGCGGCACGCAAGGCGTTGCCGAAGCTGTTGGTATCGCTGTGCACTTCGCGCTGGTTCACCAGGCAGTTCTTGTGCTGGTGGATGTACTCGATTGGATCCTCGATGGTCAGGATGTGCTCGTGCCGCTCGGAGTTGATCTTGTCCAGCATCGCGGCCAGAGTGGTCGACTTGCCGCTGCCGGTGGGACCGGTGATGAGCACCAGACCTCGCGGCCGATCGGCCAGGTTGGCGAGCACCGAGGGCAAGCCGAGCTCGCCAAAGGTTCGGATCTTCTCCGGTATGAGCCGATAGACGGCGCCGACCGCGCCGCGCTGGTTGAAGACGTTGCAGCGGAAGCGGGCCCCGATGGCCTTGATGCCGAACGAGAAGTCGAGCTCCATCGATTCTTCGAAGCGCTTCTTCTGTGTGTCGGTGAGCACGCTGTAGACGAGCTGCTTGGTGTCCGACGGCCCGAGGTCGGCCATCGGCAACCGGGTCAGGCGTCCGTGAACGCGGACCTGCGGCGGAGATGCCGTCGCGAGATGCAGGTCCGACCCTTCCATCTCGACCATCGTCTTGAGCAGTTCCGGCAATGTCGACATAAACGTCAGCCTTCTGTCCTAGCCCCTAGTCCCCAGCCCCTACTTCACCGTCTCGCGCACGACTTCTTCGATGGACGTCAGACCGTCCTTGACCTTGCGCAGGCCGCTCATACGCAGCGTGAGCATGCCTTCCTCGATCGCCTTGCGCCGCAGCTCCGTCCCCGAGGCGCCGACCAGAATCAGCTCCTTCAGCTCTTCTCCGATCGCCATCACTTCGTAGAGGCCGACGCGGCCCTTGTAGCCGGTCGTGTTGCACTTGTCGCAGCCGGCGCCCTTCATTGGCGTGACCTCGGCGGCGTCTTCGGCGTTGAACCCCGCCTGCATCAGCGCTTCAGGCGTCTGCGGCGCCGGCTCCTTGCAGTTGGAGCAGACCCGGCGGACCAGTCGCTGGGCGCAGATCAGATGCACGGAGCTGGCGACGAGGAAGGGCTCGATGCCCATGTTCATGAGGCGGTTGATCGTGCTCGGCGCGTCGTTCGTGTGCAGCGTGGAAAGCACCAGGTGACCGGTGAGCGCGGCCTTGACCGCGATCTCCGCCGTCTCGAAGTCTCGAATTTCGCCGACCAGGATGATGTTCGGATCCTGGCGGAGGAAGGAACGCAGCGCCGCCGCGAAATTGAGGCCGATGTTCTCCTTGACCTGGACCTGGTTGACGCCGGCGAGATTGAACTCGACCGGGTCCTCGGCGGTCATGATGTTGGTCTCGGGCGTGTTGATCTTCGCGATCGACGAATACAGCGTGTTGGTCTTGCCGCTGCCGGTCGGGCCGGTCACCAGCACCATGCCCCACGGACGCAGAATGGCCTGCTCGAACTTGGCGAGCGATTCCGGCTCGAAGCCCAATCGCGTCATGTCGAGCATCAACTTGTCCTTGTCGAGGAGACGAAGGACAATCTTCTCGCCGAAGAGGGTCGGCAGCACCGAGACGCGGAAGTCGATCTCCTTGGGCTCGCCGCTCTCGTTGTACCGAATCTTGATGCGGCCGTCCTGCGGCAGCCGCTTCTCGGCGATGTCGAGCTTCGACATGATCTTCACGCGCGACACGATGGCGTCGCGGTACTTCATCGGCGGCGCCATGATGTTGTAGAGGATCCCGTCGATCCGGTACCTGACGCGAAGCTCCTTTTCGTACGGCTCGATGTGGATGTCGCTGGCGCCCTTCTGAATGGCGGACATCAGCACGACGTTCACGAGGCGGACGACGGGGGCGTCTTCTCCCTGACGGGCCAGCGCCTCCGCGCTGATCTCCTGCAGCTCCTCGAGAACCTCGACATCGTCAGCGCCGGCGCCGAGTGAGTTCTGCAGTTCCTCGAGGCCGCGGCTCGCCATTTCGAGCGTGCTGCCGGTGGCCGCTCCCGGCGCGCCCGGTTTCCCGCCCTTGGCCCCGCCTGCCGGGGCTGACCCGCTCTTGCCGCTCGGGTAGTACTTTTCGATCGCATCGCCGATGGCGATCTCCGACGCCACGACCGGCTCCACCGTGTAGCCCGTCATGAACTTGATGTCGTCCATGGCGAAGACGTTGGTGGGATCCGTCATCGCGATGGTGAGCGTGCTGCCGGAGCGGCTCAGCGGAATGATTTGGTACTTGCGCGCGGTCTCGGTCGGAACCAGCTTGACGATGGTGAGGTCGATCTTGAACTGCGCGAGGTTGATGGCCGGGACGCCGTACTGCTTGCTGAGGAGGGCCGTGATCTGCTCGTCTTTGACGAACCCCAGTTTGACGAGGCTGAAACCCAGCTTTCCCCCATTGGACTTCTGCTGCGTCAGCGCCTGCTGGAGCTGATCGGGGGTGATGAGTTTCTCCTTGAGCAGGAGTTCGCCTATTCGGACGGCCATCTGGGGGGAAGGAGTTTATCGCACGGTGACAAATAATGTCAATTATTGACCTAAAACGTCACTCTTAGGCCAGCACCCCAACCGCGACGCCCCTCATCTGTACCGCCGGTATACTCGCCGTCGACATACAGTCCCTTCTTCAGCGCCGCGCTCAAACCACCGCTGATGGCGGTCCTTCGACTGTCGATCGTGTTCATGCTCACCCCACCGCGAATACCAAACGTCTTCGTGGAGGTCCAGAGTTCACTGCCGACAGCCACGCGCCGCTCGAGGCCGAACACCGTCGCCGTCGTGGTCAGGTCGCCGTCGCCGGCGAGCGTGAAGCTGCCAACCACGCCGCGCGGCGCCGACGTCAAGGCGACCCCGACTCGCGCCTGCCGCTGCAGGAGGAACGGCTCACTGGGATCGCCGAACTCGACTTCATTGACGTTGCGCACCATCACACCCATCCGGAAACGGCCCAGGACCGCCATGGCTCCGATATCGAAACTCGCGTGTGTTTCACTCGAAGGATCGAGCTCTCTCGCCGCATCGAGCGAGGCGTTCGCCGCGCTCCGGATCTGCGACACAGCCCCGCCATTCACCACCTTAAACGTCGATCCCACCACCAGATGCGACCCGAGCGACTGTCCGACGCTGGCGGTGAACTCATTCAGCACCGTGGTGCGCAAGCGGACGTCCGTCGCTCCCCCCTCTTGTCGGACGCCGGAGGCTGTACCTGTAGAGGTTTGTGGCTGCATATTGCTGATCCGAAGCCGGTAATAGCTCAGGGCCAGCGCCGGATAGGCCACGGAGAAGCTCGTCGTCGTGTCGCCAATGGCTGGCTGCGGATCGCCGCTCGGGGTGCGGTCGGAGTTGGGCTCGCGGTGATTGCTGCTGTCGAGAAGGCCGTTGAAGTAGGCGCCGCCGGCCATTCCGGCCGGATTCCACCACGACGCCGTCGCGTCGTCGGCGACGGCCGTGAACGCGCCACCCATGCCCTGCGCGCGAACGCCTATCGTGTCTGTCGGCTGGGCGGCAACCGGCGCTGCCAGCAACACAAAGGACACCAAGGACGCAAAGGTATGAAAGGGTTTGTACATACCCCCTTACCTTAGTGTCCTTCGCGTGCTTTTTGTTGATTCGGTGAGGAGAAAAACAGACGCCGCGTCTGCTAGCCGACGAGTACGGCGGCGGCGACGACGGTGGTCCAGAGCCCCTTCTTGTCGCCGACGGCGCTCTGGGTCACGTTCTGCACGTGGACGATCTCGTTCGACAGCCGGTAGACCTCTTTCTTCTCGTCCCAGCTCTTGTCGGGATCGAACTCGAGGCCAAGCGTCGTCGCGAGCATCTCGGCGGCGAGCTCCTCGGCATAGTCGCCCGCGATGTCCTCGCTCTCGCCGAAGCTGTGATGCTCGGACAAGTATCCGTACAGCTCGCGATCGCGCGGAATCGCGACGCCGACGGTGGCCGCGATCAGCCGGTGGGGCTCGCGCGTGGCGGCCTCGGACATGACGACGAAGGTGACCTGGCCGGGCTCGAGGCGCTTGGCGCCCTGGGCGCGCGACAGGATGCGGCAGTTCGGGGGGAAGATGCTCGACACGCGCACGAGGTTGCACGCCGCGATGCCGGCCGACCGCAGCGCGAGCTCGAACGATGTCAGTTTCTCGCGGTGCTTGCCGACACCCTTCGTGAAAAACATCTCCTTGGGGACGAATCCGACCACTTCACGCTCCTTTTGTCGCAGGGACGAAGCATGGTAAACACCCCCCTCCCCAGTGTCAAGGAACGTGCGCGCTCGGACGGCCGAAATTGACCCCCGAACGCCGGCGTGATAACTTAGCACCCATAACCATTAGGTCACCTAATTCAACACCGCGCCCCATGACCCGTGTCCAGGCGCGCGATACCGCGCGCGAGATTCTCGAAATCATTCCGCTCGTGATGCGAACCGTCGCGGCCGAACTGCGCGCGGCCGGCGAGATGCCCGCGCCTGCGCACTTCGGCTTGCTCTCGATTCTCAGCATCCGTCCGCGGATGCTGAGCGACCTCGCCTCGCTGCAGGGCGTCAGCCTGCCGACGATGTCCAACTCGATCAGCGCGATGGTCGAGCGCGGCTGGGTGAAGCGCGAGGCGCCCGACGGCGATCGCCGCATCGTGATGATCGACGTCACCCCGACCGGCCGGGCCGCGCTGGAACGCGTGAGCCGCGCGGCCGAAGCGCATCTGGCCGACGTCCTGGCGCCGCTCGATTTGCCCGCGCGGCGGCGGCTGCTCGGCGGCCTCGGCGTGCTGCGCAAGGTCTTCGCGGCGGCGCCGGCGTCGATGTCACGCAAAAGTCACAGAACACCGGCAAAGCGCTAGTCGTATGTATCCTTGATCACGAAGAGAGGCACATGTGACCGAGCCCAAGACGGCCGAATCGGTGACCGTTCCGGCGAAAAGCCTGCCCGCGCGCTTCGTGGGCATTCTGTTCGCGCCGCGTGCGACTTACGCGAGCGTGGCGGCGCATCCGCGATGGCTGGGCATCTTCCTCGTCGTGTTCCTGATCTCCGCCGCGGCGTCGGTCGCGCTGCTCTCGACCGACGTCGGCCGTAATGCGGTCATCGATCAGCAGGTCGCCTCGCGCGAATCGTTCGGCCGTCCCATGACACAGGCGGAAATCGACCGGGTGGAGGCGTTTGCGCCGTACTTCGTGTACATCACGCCGGTCTTCCAGGTGCTGGGCTTGTCGGTCGCTGCCCTGGTCATCTCCGGCGTCGCCTTCGCGGTGTTCAACGCGCTGCTCGGCGGAGATTCGACGTTCAAGCAGGTCTTCGCCGTCGTGTGCCATTCGGGTGCCGTGCTCGCGGCGTTGTCGGTATTCACCACGCCGCTGGCCTACGTCCGCCAGTCGCTGTCGAGCGCCACGAACCTGGCGGTGTTCCTGCCGTTCCTGGACGACACCTCGTTCCTGGCGCGGATGCTTGGGGCGATCGATTTGATTTTCATCTGGTGGATGCTCAGCCTCTCGATCGGCCTCGGCGTCCTCTATCGCAAGCGCACCGGGCCAATCGCCGTCACGCTGCTCGCCGTCTACGTGGCGATCGGCGTGATCATCGCGGCGATCAAGACGGCCTCGACTGGAGCCTAGATGTCGCGTAAGAACGTCTTCATAACGATTGTGGTGGTTCTGATTGGCGCGGCGGTCGTCGCCGCCAACGTGTACTACAAGAAGGATAAAGGGCTCGCGGTCACGACCGACGTCATCAAGGCGCGGGATCTCGAAGCGATCGTCTCGGCCTCGGGGAAGATCCAGCCGAAGCGGCTGGTCAACATCAGCGCCGACACGCCGGGCCGCGTCGTCAACCTCGCCGTCAACGAAGGCGACCGCATCCACAAGGGCCAGTTCCTGCTGCAGATCGACCCGAAGTCGTTGAGCACCCGCGTCGACAGCGGCAACGCGTCGCTGCAGGCGAACATCCAGACGCTCGAGACGATGCGCCAGTCAATCGAGACCGCGCGCGCCCAGCTGGTGCAGGCACAGCAGACGCTGGCGCGCCAGCAGGATCTCTGGAAGCAGCAGTTGACGACGCGCGAAGCGCTCGACAAGGCCGACAACGACGTGAAGGTCGCGCAGTCGTCGCTGCAGGAGCGTGAGAAGACCGTTAAGCCGCAGGAGAGCCGCATCGCCCAGGAGCGCGCCGGCACTCGAAAGCGCGCGCTACGATCTCAGCAAGGTGCGGATTGAATCGCCGATCGACGGCATCGTCACCCGCCGGAACATCCAGGAAGGTGAAACCGCGGTCATCGGCACGATGAACAACGCCGGCACCGTGCTGCTGACGCTGGCGGACATGTCGATCATCCAGGCCGAAGTCGAGGTCGACGAGACCAACATCCCGAACGTGCAGCTCGGGCAGAAGGCAAAGATCACGATCGACGCGATCCCCGACAAGTCGTTCAAGGGCCACGTCAGCGAGATCGGCAACAGCCCGATCCAGGCCGCTGCCGGCTCGACCGCGACCCAGGCGACCAACTTCAAGGTGGTCGTCATCCTCGACGAGATCGTGCCGGACGTGCGTCCCGGCTTCACCGCGACCGCGGACATCACCACGGCCGTGCGCAAAGAGGTCGTCTCGGTGCCGATCCCGGCCGTGGCGGTCCGCGAGCTGGTTTACGATGCGGGCGGACAGGTCGTCAAGGAGCCGAAAACCGACAAGAAGCGCCGCGGCGCCGACACGGCGGCGACAGCGTCCACGACGGAGCTCAAGCCGGGTCAGACGCGCAAGGAAACCGAGGGCGTGTTCGCCGTCCGCGAGGGCAAGGCGGAGTTCGTGCCGATCAAGATGGGCATCGCCGGCGACAAGTTCTTCGAGGTGCTCTCGGGCATCAAGTCGGGCGACCAGGTGATCACCGGACCGTACAATTCCGTGCGCGGAATGAGCGACGGCGACCTGGTCAAGGTGGATAACGGAAAGAAGAAGTAGGCGTCACGCCCCTCCTGCCCTCTTATGAACAAGATCTTCGAGTCGGCGCTGATCGCCCTCGACGCGATCTGGTCCGCCAAGCTGCGGTCGTTCATGACCGTGCTCGGCAACATCGTCGCCGTGACGTCGATCATCGCCGTCGTCTCGCTGATTCAGGGGCTGAACGCGTCGGTCAAGTCGGCGATCCTCAACCAGGCGGGCGCCGACTCGTTCAACATCCAGCAGTTTCCGGTGACGCGCAGCGACGAGGAGTTCGAGAAGGTGCGCGGCAACCCGCGCATCTCGATGGACGACATGCGCGCGATCCGGCGCTACAACTCCGAGCTGATCGCCGGCGTGATGGCCGATTCCAACGGCCGCGGCCGCGTCACCTATCGCGACAAGTCGATCGACAACATGCAGGTGCAGGGCGTGTCGCCGGAGTACGTCAATTTCTCCAGCTTCGACGCCGAGCGCGGCCGCCTGATGAGTCCGATCGAGGTGGAAAGCAGCCGGCCGGTGACCGTGATCGGCTGGCAGACTGCCGACCGGCTGTTCGGCAGCGACGTCGATCCGATCGACAAGATCATCCAGATCGAAGGGGTCCACTTCCGCATCGTCGGGGTCAGCGCCAAGCGCGGGTCGCTGCTCGGCCAGACCCAGGACGAGTTCGCGATCATGCCGCTCAGCCAGTTCCGGATGATCTTCGGATCGCGCCGGTCGCTGTCGCTGAGCGTGCGGCCGCGCGATCTGGCGCAAATCGCGCCGGCGATCGACGAAGCGACGATCGCGCTGCGTGCGGCACGGCGGCTCAAGCCGAAGCAGCCGGACAACTTCGGTGTGTTCACCGCCGACACCATCCTCGACATCTACCACTCGGCCACCAACGGCATTTTCGCCGTCCTGGTCGGCGTGGTGGCGCTGTCGCTGGTGGTCGGCGGCATCGTGATCATGAACATCATGCTGATGGTGGTCACCGAACGGACGCGGGAGATCGGCCTGCGCAAGGCGCTTGGCGCGCGCCGGTCGGACATCATGGCGCAGATGCTGACCGAGTCGGTGGTGCTGTCGATCTTCGGCGGCGTCCTCGGCACCATGCTCGGCGCGGCAATCGCCATCACCATCTCCTCGTTCACGCCGATTCCCGCAGCCATCGAAGTGTGGTCGGTCGCGCTCGGCATCGGCATCACCGCGCTGGTCGGCCTGGTGTTCGGCCTGTATCCGGCGATGCGCGCCGCGGCCCTCGATCCGATCGAGGCGCTGCGAAAGGAATGAACGCCTGACATGGCCATCCGAGTCGGACTGATCAAGGAAGTCGTCGCGATGGCGTTCGACACCGTGCGCGGCAACAAGATGCGCTCCGCGCTCACGGTGCTCGGCGTCGTGATCGGGATCACGTCGATCGTCGGCATGACGGCGATGATTCGCGGCTTCGACCAGTCGCTGCGCGAGATGATCAGCGCGATCGGCCCCAACACGATCTTCATCCAGCGCTTCGGCATCACCAGCTTCGCCGGCGGCGCCGAATTCAAGGAGCTGATCAAGCGGCCGAACCTGTCGATCTCGGACGCGCGCGCGATCGAGGAACAGGCCGGCACCATCCAGTTCGTCGACATCGAGCTCGGCGCCGGCGGGCCGCCGACGCAGCGCCGCGTCTTCTACGGCACCCAGAAGACCAAGGCGCTCGTCGTGTTCGGCACCACCGAATACTTCGCCGAGGGGACGAAGATCCCGTTCCTCTCCGGGCCGCTTCTTCAACGGCACCGAGGTCCAGTACCGCAAGAACGTCGTCGTGCTCGGCAACACGCCGTACAAGCTGCTGTTCGAGCCGAGCGGGACCGACCCGATCGGCAAGACCGTGCGCGTCGGCAGCGAGCGGTTCGAAGTGGTCGGCACGTTCGACAAACGGCCGGCGGCCGGCGGATTCAACCTCGGCCAGGATGATTTCGTCGTCATTCCCTACACCGCGTATCAGCGGATTTTCGGCCTGAACCCGGTCCGGATCAACAGGAGCGCGACCTTCCTGCCGATCCAGATCGCGCTGGTGCCGCGCGAAGGCGTCAGGCAGGCCGACGCCATCGCCGACGTCGAGCGGGTGATGCGCATCCGCCACGGGCTGAAGCTGGATCAGCCGAACGATTTCGACGTGCTGACCCAGGACGCGTTCCTCAAACTGTGGGACCAGATCAGCCAGGGCACGTTCTTCGCGCTGATCGTGATCTCGTCGATCGCGCTGATGGTCGGCGGCATCGGCGTGATGGCGATCATGTCCATTTCTGTGACAGAACGGACGCGGGAAATCGGCGTCCGCAAGGCGCTCGGCGCGCGGCGCGCGGAGATTCTGTTTCAGTTCCTGATGGAGGCGGCTTTTCTGACGTCGGTCGGCGGCCTGATCGGCATCGGCCTCGGCGCCGGCATCGGCTGGGCCGTCCACCTCGTGTCCGGCTTCCCGATCTCGCTGCCGTGGTGGTCGTTCGCCATCGGCATCGGCTTCTCGGCATCCGTCGGTCTCTTCTTCGGCATGTATCCAGCGTTCAAGGCCTCCCGTCTCGATCCCATCGAAGCGCTTCGATACGAGTAAGCCGGCAACCTCCCGGATCTGGCCCAGCCCAGGCGCTGATCGGCTTGCGGGGGCCCCCAACCCCTGCATATGATGCCGCTCAGAACCTAACGGAGTCGGCGAATTAGCGACCTGGCGAGTTGGCGATTGGTGCCATTCACCCAGTCACCAATCCACCAACTCTCCAACTCCTGGGGGCACCGCCCATGAAGGTCTACGACGCGGCCGGTATTCGTAACGTCGCTCTCGTCGGTCACAGCGGCTCCGGCAAGACCCAACTCGCCTCCGCGATTCTCGCGGACGCCGGCATGATCAACCGCTTCGGCAAGGTCGACGAAGGCACGACTGTCACCGATTACGACGAAGAAGAGATCGCGCGCAAGCACACGCTGTCGGCAAGCCTCGCCTACGCCGAGTGGAACAAGCAGAAGATCAATCTCATCGACACGCCGGGCGTCGGAAATTTTCTCGCCGACGCCCTCGCCGCGCTCAACGTCGCGGACGCCGCGCTGGTGGTCGTCGACGCGGTCGGCGGCGTGATGGTGCAGACCGAGAAAGTCTGGGCGGCGTCTGAAGAAAGCGGGCTGCCGAGGCTGGTCGCCGTGAACCGGCTCGACCGTGAACGCGCAAGCCTCGAGCGTACGCTGGCCTCGCTGCGCGAGTCGTGCAGCCGTTCCGTCATCCCGATCCAGATTCCGATCGGCGAGGAAAAGGGCTTCCGCGGCGTGGTGGATCTCGTGTCGAAGAAAGCGTTCGTGTTCAAGGACGATGGGAGCGGCGGATTCACGGAAGGCGGCGTACCCGCCGAGATGACCGCCGACGTCGATGCCGCGCGCGAAGCGCTCATCGAGATGGTCGCCGAGAACGACGAAAAACTGATGGAGCATTTCTTCGAGGCCGGTACGCTGACCGACGAGGAGCTGGTGAGCGGGCTGCGGAGCGCGACGATCGCCGGAAAGCTGTTTCCGCTCGTCTGCACATCGGCGCTGCTGAATGTCGGCGTTCCCCAGGTGCTCGACGCAATCCTTGCGTACCTGCCGTCGCCGGCCGACCGCCCGTTCGCGGGCGTCGACAAGGCCGGCGCCCCGGTCGCACGGACGGCGGACGAAAAAGGCGCGCTGTCGACGTTCGTCTGGAAAACGATCGCCGACCCGTTCGCCGGACGCATCACGATGTTCCGGGTCGTCTCCGGCGTGATGAAGGCAGACTCGACCGTGTTGAACAAGACGAAGGACGCCCCGGAGCGTCTCGGCCACCTGATGCTCATGCAGGGCAAGACGCCCGCGAACGTGCCGGAGATCAAGGCCGGAGATCTCGGCGCCGTGGCGAAGCTGAAGGACACGCTGACCAACGACGTGCTCGGCGACAAGAGCGATCAGGTCACCTACTCCGGCGCGCAGTTCCCCGAGCCGGTCCTGGCGTACGCGATCGAGCCGAAGAGCCGCGGCGACGAGGACAAGATCAGCACGTCGATGCACCGGCTCGAGGAAGAGGATCCGTCGATTCGTTACAGCCGCGATCCGCAGACCAAGGAACTGCTCCTCTACGGCCAGGGACAGCTCCACATCGAAGTCACCGTCGCAAAGCTCAAACGCCGGTTCGGCGTGGACGTGAACCTCAAGCCGCCGCGCATCCCGTATCGCGAGACGATCAAGGCCGCTACCGAAGCGCACGGGCGCCACAAGAAGCAGACCGGCGGCCACGGCCAGTTCGGCGACTGCAAGATCAAGGTCGAGCCGCTGGCGCGAGGCTCGGACTTCGAGTTCGTGGACGACATCTTCGGCGGATCGATTCCACGCCAGTTCGTGCCCGCGGTGGAGAAGGGCATTCAGGACGCACGCACGCGCGGATACCTGGCCGGATATCCGATGGTCGACTTTCGCGTCACGGTGTTCGATGGCTCGTACCACGACGTCGACTCGAACGAGCTCTCGTTCAAGCTCGCCGGCTCGCTCGCGTTCAAGGACGCGATGACGCGCGCGCGTCCGACGATTCTCGAGCCGGTGATGAACGTCGAGGTCTATGCGCCGTCGGATTTCGCCGGCGACCTGATGGGCGATCTCAACGGGCGGCGCGGGCGCATCGCCGGCATGGATACGCGCGGCGCGACGACCATCATCAAGGCCCAGGTGCCGATGTCCGAGATGCTCACCTACGAGCAGCACCTCACGTCGGCGACGGGAGGCCGCGGGTCGTACCACATGGAATACTCGCACTACGACGAGGTGCCGTCGCACCTGCAGTCGAAGATCATCGCGACCGCGAAGGCCGAGCGGGCTGGCGTGGAAGTCGAAGAGGTTTGACACGACATGAGCAGACGAGCGGCGACTCTTCGCGCTCGCGTGCGCGCTGACCGGCCTGGCCGCGTCGGCGGCCGCGGCCTATACCCACTATCACCTGATCCACGACCCGGCGTACCACAGCTTCTGTGACGTCAGCGAGACCATCAGCTGCACGCAGGTCTACCAGAGCCGCTTCAGCACCGTGGCCGGCGTGCCGGTGGCGATCTTCGGCGCCATCGCGTTCGTCGCCGCAGCGCTTCTCGCCGTCGGCGGACTGACCGCAGGTCCGGACGTGCGCGCCAGCGTGCCCGGCTACCTGCTCGTGCTCTCGACGTTTTCGCTCGCTGTCGTGCTGTACCTCGGATACGCGTCGTTCGTGCTGGTCAAGGCGGTGTGCCTCCTGTGTCTGACCACGTATGCCGCCGTGATCGGGCTGTTCCTGGTGTCTGCCGCGGCGACGACAGTGCCCATGACGTCAATGCTCCGCCGGAGCCGTACGGATCTGCGCGCGCTGGCCGCCAGCCCGCTTGCGATGGCGCTCGTTCTTCTGTTCGTCGCCGGGGCGGGAGGCACGATCGCATTCTTCCCGCGCGAGGTGGTGTCGGCTGCGGGCGTGCCCGAACCGGTCGCGCCAGCCGTCGCCACACAGACGCAGCGATCGGAGTTCGAACGGTGGTACGAGGCTCAGCCGCGCGTGCCGCTCGTGGTACCGACCGAGGGCGCCAAGGTGCTCATCGTGAAGTTCAACGACTACCAGTGCCCCGCGTGCGCACAGTCGTTCCTGCAATACAAGCCGATTCTGGCCAAGTGCGAAGCTGAACACCCGGGCGCGGTGAAGCTGGTGCTGAAGGACTATCCGCTCAACCGCGACTGCAACGACAACATCGCGCAGACCCTGCACCCTTCGGCCTGCGACGCGGCGGTCGCGGTGCGGCTGGCGCGGCTGCACGACCGCGGCGACGCGATGGAAGACTGGTTCTACACCCATCAACCGCAGATGACGCCTTCCATCGTCCGGCAGGCGGCCCGCGACATCGGCCAGGTCACCGACTTCGACGCGCAGTACCGCACGACGCTCTCGCTCGTGAAGGGCGACGTGGCGCTCGGCCGGACGCTCGCCCTCCGCGGCACGCCGACGTTCTTCATCAACGGCGTCCGCATCGAAAGCGTCCTGGCGCCGCAGTACTTCGACGAGGCTATCAACTACGAGCTGCAGCACGCGGGCGTGCAGTAGCAGCTACTCCGCTTTCACTCTGGTGTAGTGCGGACCTTCAGGTCCGCCGTGTCGAGCAGGCCTGAAGGCCTGCACTACATCAGAGTGGAAACGCGGTAGGAGCGGTCTCGGATCAGTGGGGGCGGTTCGCGGCGGTCGTGGTCAGGGCAAGAGCTTCACCGGCTGCACCAGCGCGCCGTTGCCGGCCGAGTCCCACGCGGCAAAGCGCACCCACTTCTGAGCCGCCGCGTCGAAGGGGATGCTGAAGTGGTGGCGGCCCATGGGCGGGAGATCGGTGGCCGTCACGATGGTGCTGCCGGTCTTCACGCCGTCGCCCCAGATCACCTCGACGAAGTCGAGCGGGAACGTCCACTCGACGTCCGCCTCGATCGTCCGCTTGTCACCTGATCCGCGAATGGCATACGAGGGGATGAGCACCTCTCCCGACGTCACGAAATAGTCGCCGCGCATCAGCGCATGCACGACGGGGCTGACATCCTGCGGCGACGGCAGCTGGTCGAGTCTTACGTAGCTGACCGGCGCGCTCGCGTAGATATCGTCGCCGGGCGCCTGATAGCGAACCTCGCTGATTGAGAGGATGTACTTCGGCGGACCTGGACGATTGGCGGTCCAGTTGCTCATGTCGTCCAGCAGCGCGAGGCATCGGCGCTCGCACAGCCTGCGCTCCGACAGATCCAGCCCCATCCCCCAACGGAAGCCGACGCCCTGATAGTGCGGATCCTTGAACGCCGCGGTGTCCTTCACCGCGTCGGGAAAACCAGTGGATCCCTTGGTGCGCGGGTGCGGCATCGAGATCAGCACGTCCTCGCGGGCGGCCATCTCCATCAGATCGTCCGCGCTGCCGATGCGGTACACGCGGCCGAACGCCGGATCGTTCTCCGATGAGCGGCTGGCCCGCCGCGCGGCCCTGCGTCCAATACACCGGGTGCGAGAACAGCAGGTCGGTGTGCCCGCCGAGCGGGCTGCCGTAGTACTCCTGGTTGGGCATCACGACGAAGTCCGCGTCCGAGTGTCTCCGCGCCCCGTCGACGGACGCCCTGGTCACCGCGAGCGGATTCACGCGAGCTCCGCCGCGGCCTCCACCCTCGACGATCGAATCGATTTGACTGACGATGGTGATGCCGAGCGACTTGAGCGCCTGCAGATCGGGAATCTCGGCGTCGAGGCTGCCGGCGGCGAGCAGCCGCTGTCCCAGATCCATGTGGTAGTGATGGTTCATCACCTGATAGCCGGGTAGAGCCTTGTAGCGATCGCCGTGGGTCAGCGCGAGCACCTGATCGAGCGCGGGCTGCGCGGCGTCGGCGCTGGCGAACAGATACACCGGCATATGCTGCAGCGTGCCGGGTCGCGCGCTGTACAGCGCAAAATTGGCGTCGTACTGCGGCGTCTCCTCGCGTTCGGCCTGCCGCACGCCGAACGCAAACGCGCCCGCCGCGTCTTTCCGATACCACACGTAGCCGAGGTTGGTCGCGATTTCGCGCGCCCAGAAGAACGTGTGCGGCGGCGGAAAGACCGCCAGCGACGCCGACGTGCCGCGCTCCGCAATCAGCACGCGGTTGCTCGCCTTCAGCGGCATCTCGCGCTCGTTGTCGGTTCCGCCGAACCGGTACGACTGCCACGTATTGGACGTGTCCCGCCAGGCGAGTCTCGACGTCCGCGCGTCGATCGAGAGGCCCGCCAGGCCCGCGTCGTACTTGTAGGCGACCGACGGCTGATCGGTTTTCGCGATCGCCTCCATCCGCAGCAAGCCGGTGCCGCGGTACACGGTGAACCGCAGCTGCCCGGCGAAGGGACCGAGCTGGAGACCGGGAAATGTGATCTCCAGGCGCGCCCCGTCGGTCTTCACCTCGCATCGGTCGGCGCGGTAAATCGCCGTGGCGCGCGTGATCTCCTCCGCCTTGCGCGGCAAGCCAGGCTGATTGGCGATGCCCGCGGCCGGCGGCGGATTGCCCCCACGCGCCGGCTGCGGGTTCAGATCGAGCGGCGCATCCCAGAACGCATCCCATTTGTGTTCGTCGATGATCTGCCGGCGTGATCGGAACGTTGAGGCCCGTGCAGCGGCTGGATCTGCTGATTGCTCATCCGCCGGAAGCCGGCGACGACCCTGAACTCAGGCCGCGCGTTGGCCGCCAGCGTCGTCCACGCAGCGCCTTTGCGGCGGATGGACAGATCGCGAACGGTGGGCGTGCCGGCCTCGATGGCAAGCCTCAGCCGCAACTCGCGATCGCGTTCACCAGCCCAGGAAACGGTGAGGCCGTCGGCGCCGTTGGCGGCGGCGAGGCCAGGCTGCGCATGATACGCGCGTCAGATCGCACGCCGGCGGCTGCGCGCGGATCAACAGGGAGGCGAGCGGCAGCGCCACGAAGATGACGAGCCGCCAGCCGTTTCATGGCGGCATCCTATCGCAGAAAAACAAAAGCCCCGCGACGCCTTTCGGCATCGCGGGGCTTCAACCGCGTTTCGAAGTTCCTTCTGACTTCTGACTTCTAACTTCTAACTTCCAACTCTAGCTTCCGCCAGCCTTCCGCGGCGTCGTGGTCTTGCGCTGGATGCCTCGAGACGGCTTCGCCGTGACTTTCCGGCTGTCTTCCTCGGACTTCTTGGTGCCGCGAAGGCGTTCGGCGGCGGCGCGCAGCCGTCCCGCGACGCCCTTGCTCTTCGGCTTCGCTTCCTCGGTGGGCGTCTCGACCTTGGCGTTCGGATCGAACTCGCTGCCGATCAGTTCGACCATCGCCGTTTCGGCGCTGTCGCCCCGGCGGAAGCCGGTGCGCATCAGGCGGGTGTAGCCGCCCTGCCGCTCCGCGAAACGCGGCGCGATGGTGTCGAACAGCTTGGTGACGATCTCGCGATCCTGCAGGTCTTCCATCACCAGCCGGCGCGCGTTCAGCACGCGCCCGTTCGCTTCGCCGGCCGCGAGGCCGCGCTTGGCGACGGTGATCAGGCGCTCGACGAACGGCCGAAGCTCTTTGGCCTTCGGCACGGTCGTGTTGAGGTGCTCGTACTTGAGCAGGGCCGTCGCCTGGTTCCGGAGCATCGACAGGCGATGCTCGGTGACGCGTCCCAGTTTTCGGTGTGCGACTCGGTGTCTCATAACTCGTTTCTCAAGGCTGGAAGGGCGGGATTGGCTGGATGGGCGGGATGGGAAACCCCTCCTGCCCGTCCTAGCCCGTCCTGCCGGTCCTGCCCTACTAATCCTGCGACGCGCCTGCCGGTTGATCGACCCGCATGCCGAGGCTCAGCCCCATGGTGTGCAGGATTTCCTTGATCTCGTTGAGGCTCTTGCGCCCGAAGTTCTTCGTCTTGAGCATCTCGGCCTCGGTCTTGAGCACCAGCTCGCGGATCGTCCGGATGTTCGCGTTCTTCAGGCAGTTGTACGACCGGACGGAAAGCTCCAGCTCCTCGACCGACTTGTCGAGGTTCTCGTTGCTCGCGCCGGAGCGAGGCGCATCGGCGGCCGCCTCCGACTGCGCTTCCGCGCCTTCCTCGAGGTTGATGAAGATGTTCAGGTGATCGCGGACCAGCTTCGAGGCCAGCGACACGGCGTCGCGGGGATTGATCGAGCCGTTGGTCCACACGTCGACCGTCAGCTTGTCGTAGTCGGTGGTCTGTCCGAGGCGCGCCGCTTCGACGAGGTAGTTGACCTTCTTGACCGGCGAATGGACCGAGTCGATCGGAATCCAGCCGATGCCGAGGTCCTCGTCGAAATTCTTGTCGGCCGACACGTAGCCGCGGCCGCGCTTCATGCGCATCTCCATGTGGAGCTTGCCGTGCTCGGAGACGGTGGCGATGTGCGCATCCGGCTCCAGAATCTCGACGTCGCCATCCGCCTGGATGTCGCGGCCGCGCACTTCGCCCGGCTTGTCGATCTTCACCGTGAGGGTCTTCACCTGATCCGTGTGCAGCTTCAGCGGAATCTGCTTCAGGTTGAGGATGATGTCGGTGGCGTCCTCGACCACGCCGGGAATCGGCGAGAACTCGTGGAGCACGCCGTCGATCTTCACGGCCGTAATCGCCGCGCCCTCAATCGAGGACAGCAGCACGCGGCGGAGCGCGTTGCCAATCGTGGTGCCGAACCCGCGCTCGAACGGCTGCGCGTAGAACCGGCCGAATCTATCGGTGAGCGTCTCGCGTTCGAATTCGAGCCGCTTGGGTCGCTGAAAACCTTTCCAGAGCATGCTGTGTCCTTTCGCCATGGGCCCGCAGACGGGCCTCCAGACCTGCAAATGACCGCCGACCTCCCGCCGCAGGTCTGAAAAGGCTGCGGGTCGGCGGGTACGAAAGTTAGACTAGAAGTTGAGAACTTCTGATCCTTCTAACTTCTCACTTTATTTCGAGTAGAGCTCCACGATGAGCTGTTCCTGCACGGGCAGGTTGATCTGTTCGCGCGTCGGCATCGCGTTGATGCGCCCGGTGATCGTGTTCTGGTCGAACGAGAGCCACTCGGGGATGCCGCGGCCTTTCACTTCTTCCATCGCGTGCTCGATCGTCGGGTTCTTCTGCGTGCGGCCGAGGACCGTGATCACGTCGCCTTCCTTCACCTGGAAGGACGGGATGTCGACCTTCTTGCCGTTGACGAGGAAGTGGCCGTGACGAACGAGCTGCCGCGCCTGCGGCCGCGACGTGGCCAGGCCGAGGCGGTAGATCACGTTGTCCATGCGGCGCTCGAGCAGCTGCAGCAGCGTCACGCCGGTGATGCCGCGCGCCCGCTCCGCCGCTTCGAAGTACCCGCGGAACTGATCCTCGAGCACGCCGTAGATGCGCTTGACCTTCTGCTTCTCGCGCAGCTGCAGGCCGTAGCCGGCCAGCTTCGCCTTCCGCGTCTTGCCGTGCTGGCCGGGCGGGAAGTTGCGCTTCTCGATCGCGCACTTCTCCGTGTAGCAGCGCTCGCCCTTGAGGAACAGCTTCATCGCCTCGCGGCGGCAGAGCCGGCAGACCGGACCGATATAACGAGCCATTTACACTCTCCTCCGCTTCGGGGGACGGCATCCGTTGTGCGGAATCGGCGTCACGTCGCGGATCGATTTCACTTCAAGACCGACCGTCTGGAGCGCGCGAATCGCCGACTCGCGCCCGGAGCCGGGACCCTTCACGCGCACGTCGAGCGAGCGCATGCCGACCGTCTTGGCGACGTTGCCGGCGCTGAGGGCCGCCTGGGTCGCCGCAAACGGCGTCCCCTTGCGCGAGCCCTTGAAGCCGATGCCACCCGCGCTCGACCACGCGACGACGTTGCCTTCGGTATCGGTGATGGTCACCGTCGTGTTGTTGAACGAGGCGTGGATGTGCGCCAGGCCGTGGTGCACGATGCGCTTCTCGCCGCGCTTCTTGAACGTCTTCTTCCGCTTTCCGGCGGCTTCCTTTTTGTCTTTCTCCGGGACAGCCGCGTCGGCGGTCGGTTCACTCTTCGCCATGGTTAGATGACCTTCTTCTTCGCAATGGCGCCCTTGCGCGGGCCCTTGCGCGTGCGCGCGTTGGTCTTGGTCCGCTGGCCGCGCACCGGCAGGTTGCGGCGGTGCCGCAGCCCGCGGAAGCAGCCGATTTCCATCAGCCGCTTGATGTTCATGGAAATCTCCTTGCGGAGATCGCCTTCCACGCCGCCCTGCTCCTCGATCACCTTGCTGATGCTGCGGACGTCGTCTTCGGACAGATCCTTGATGCGGATGTCGGGGCTGACCCCGGCCGCTTTCAGAATCGTGTTCGAGCGGAAACGTCCGATCCCATAGATGTAGGTGAGACCAATCTCGATCCGCTTGGTCCTCGGAAGATCAACGCCTGCAATTCGCGCCATAGTCTTATCCCTGCCGCTGCTTGTGTTTCTGGTTCGAGCAAATCACGCGCACGACGCCGCGGCGCCGGACGATCTTGCACTTGTCGCAAATCCGCTTGACCGATGCTCTTACTTTCATGATGACCCCGCTCGGCTGCGGCCCTCGCGCTACAGCCGTTCCACAATCCGCCCTCGCCCGACATCGACTGGCGAGAGCTCCAACCTCACCCGATCGCCGATCAGGATCCGCACGAAGTTGCGATCCATCCGGTCCGCGATGTGCGCCAGCACCATCGCGCCCTCGTCGAGCCGCACCTTGTAAAGGGCGCTCGGCAAGGTCTCCATCACGACGCCGACCACCGCGCTCATCGCCACCCCGCCGCCCTGGCTCGCCGAAGCGCCGCCGGCGCGAAGGCGGCTATTTCCTCGCGGCGACCGGGACTTCCCTCGCCGTCAGAATCCACGGTCCGTCCGCCGTGACGGCTACCGTGTGCTCGAAGTGAGCCGACAGGCTGCCGTCGCGCGTCACCGCCGTCCAGCCGTCCGCCAGCACCTTCACCGCGGCCTTCCCGGCGTTCACCATCGGCTCGATGGCCAGCACCATGCCCTCGGTCAGCCGCGGCCCCCGGCCCGGCTCGCCGTAGTTGGGCACCTGCGGCTCCTCGTGCATCTTCTGCCCGATGCCGTGCCCCACGAACTCGCGCACCACGGAGAACCCGTAGGCCTCCACGTGCTTCTGCACCGCGTGACCGATATCCGAGATCCGTCCGCCCGGCTTCACCGCCTCGATCGCCTTGTACAGCGACTCGTCGGTGACCCGGAGCAGCGTCGCCGCGTCCTCGGAGACCTGGCCGACCGCGAGCGTAATCGCGCTGTCGCCAAAGTAGCCGTCGAGCGAGGCGCCGACATCGATCGAGATCACGTCGCCTTCGTTCAAAATCCGCCGGCCGGAGGGGATCCCGTGGATCACCTCTTCATTCACCGACGCGCAGATCGTCGCCGGGTAGCCGTGATACCCCTTGAACGCGGGGGTCGCGCCGGCTCGTCGAATGCGCTTCTCCGCCAGGTCGTCGAGGTCGGCTGTCGTCACGCCGGGCGCGACGTGCGCGGCAAGCTCGGTGAGCACTTCCCCGACCAGCCGGCCGGCTTCGCGCATCCGATCGAGCTCCGCCGCCGACCTGCAGACGATCACCCGAGCCCTCCCACGCTGCCGTAGCCGTTGCCGGCCGCCGCGATTGCCGCCGCCAGATCCGCCGCCACGCGGTCGGGCGTCTGCGCGCCGTCGATCGAGCGGAACGTCGGCCGGACGCGGTAGTACTCGACGAGCGGCTCGGACTGCTGGTGGTACACCTTCAGCCGTTCGATCACGATCGCCTGGTTGTCGTCGGGACGCTGAACCAGCTTCCCGCCGCACTTGGCGCACGCCGCGCCGATGGCGCTCCCGACCGGGGCCCCGGTGCCGCAGTCGTCGCAAATCATCCGGGTGCCCAGCCGCCGGACCAGTTCGGCCTCCGGCACCACGATGTCCACCACGATCAGCGGATCGCGCTCGTTCATGATGGCGTCCAGCGCCGACGCCTGCGCGACCGTCCGCGGGAAGCCGTCGAGCACGAAGCCGCTCATCGCGTCGTTCCGCTCGAGCCGCTCCCGCACGATCCCGATCATCACGTCGTCGCCCACCAGCTCGCCGCGGTCCATGATCGCCTTGGCGCGCAGCCCGATGTCGGTCTTCGCGTGCACCGCCTCGCGCAGGATGTCGCCGGTCGAGATCTTCGGGATCCCGCGCGACCTGGCGAACCGTTCGGCCTGCGTGCCCTTTCCCGCCCCGGGTGGACCGAGCATCAACAGATTCAGCGCCATATCGTCACTGACGTTACGCTCGTCGTCCCCTGATTCGCGACTTCTTCATGAAGCCGTCGTAGTGACGCATGATCAGCTGCGACTCGACCTGCTGCACCGTATCCATCGCCACGCCCACCACGATGAGCAGCGACGTGCCGCCGAAGAAGAACTGCACGTTCAAGCCTTCCGTGATGAACTTCGGCAGCGCCGCGTCGAGCCATTCGCCGATGAACGGAATCGGCGCGACGCGGAAGCCGCTGATCAGGAAGTTCGGCAGGATCGCGATGAGCGCCAGGTAAATCGCGCCCGCCAGCGTGATCCGCGCCAGGATCGTGTCGATGTACTCCGCCGTCCGCTTGCCCGGGCGGATGCCCGGCACGAAGCCGCCGTACTTGCGCATGTTCTCGGCCACGTCATCCGGGTTGAAGATGATCGCGGTGTAGAAGTACGCGAAGAAGATGATGCCGGCCACATAGAGCAGGTTGTAGAGCGGCATGCCGAGGCCCAGCTGCTGCGACACGGCGTCGGCGTACTTGCCCGGGAACGCCTGCGCGATCGTCGCCGGGAACGCCAGGATCGACGAGGCGAAGATCACGGGGATCACGCCGCCGGTGTTCACCTTCAGCGGGATGTGCGTGCTCGACCCGCCGTACATGCGGCGCCCGACGACCCGCTTGGCGTACTGGACCGTGACCCGCCGGTGCGCGCGCTCCACGAACACGATCGCCGCGATGACCAGCGCCATGAACACGAGCAGGAACAGGATGCGCAGCAGCCCGAGCTGCCCGGTCCGCATCTGTTCGATCGTCTGCAGCACGGCGCGCGGCAGCCCGACCACGATGCCGGCGTAGATGATCAGCGACATCCCGTTGCCGATACCGCGCTCGGTGATCTGCTCGCCCAGCCACATGATGAAGCAGGTGCCGGTGGTCAGCGTCAGCACCGCCATCAGCCGGAACCCGATGCCCGGGTTGTAGACCAGCGGCAGGCCGCCGGCGATCTTGGTCTGCCGCTCGAGGAAGATCGCGATGCCGAGCGCCTGCACGACGCTCAGCAGAATCGTCCCGTAGCGGGTGTACTGGGTGATCTTGCGGCGCCCCAGCTCGCCTTCCTTGGACAGCTTCTCCAGATACGGCCACACCACGGTCAGCAGCTGCAGGATGATCGACGCGCTGATGTAGGGCATGATGCCCAGCGCGAAGATCGTCACGCGCGACAGGTTCCCGCCGGAGAACATGTCGTACAGCCCGAACATGTTGTTCTGCATCTGCCGGGCGAGCTCGTCGAGCGCGCCCAGGTTCACACCCGGCACCGTGATGTGGTGCCCGATGCGGTATACCGCCAGCATGCCCAGCGTGAACAGGATGCGGTTCCGCAGCTCGGTGACGGTAAAGAGGTTCTTCAGGCTGTCGTTCACTAGAGTTGCTCCGTCGCGCCGCCTGCCGCCGCGATCTTCTCCGCTGCCTTTCCGCTGAACTTGTGCGCGTGCACCGTCAGCGCCTTCCCGACCTCGCCGCGTCCCAGCACCTTCAGCCGCGTCTTCACGCCGCTGATCAGGCGATGCTCGGCGAGCAGCTCCAGCGTCACGACGGTGCCGGCGTCGAACCGCTCACCGAGCGTGTCGAGGTTCACGACTTCGTACTCGACGCGAAACGGGTTGTGGAAGCCGCGCTTGGGCACGCGGCGGTGGAGCGGCATCTGGCCGCCTTCGAAACCGCGCTTGAACGTGAAGCCCGACCGCGATTTCGCGCCCTTGTGCCCGCGCCCCGCGGTCTTGCCGTTGCCCGATCCCTGGCCGCGGCCGATCCGCTTCTTCGCGTGCTTCATCCCCTTGGGGGGCGCAGATTGTTGAGACTCATATCTGTAATCCTGCATTGGTGATTCGCATTGGAACTTGGTGATTGAATTCACCCACTCACCAACTCACCAATTCACTAACTACTCTGACACCTCCACGAGGTGACGCACCTTGTGAATCATGCCGCGCGTCTCCGGCGTGTCCTTCAGCTCCACCGAGTGGCGAATCCGCAGAAGGCCGAGGCTCTTCACGACGGTCTTCTGCCTGCCGTTGAATCCGGTCGGGCTCTTCATCAGCGTCACCTTGACGGTGGCGCCTTTCGTGTCGGTTCGATGATTCGCCATGACTACGCTTTCACGCTCGCCAGATCCGCGAGCTCCTTGCCGCGCATCCGGGCGATGGTCGACGGATCCTTCAGCGAGTCGAGCCCCTGACAGGTCGCGCGCACCACGTTGTGCGCGTTGGCCGATCCGAGCGACTTGGTGACGATGTTCCCGATGCCCGCCGCCTCGACCACCGCGCGCACGGCGCCGCCGGCGATGATGCCGGTGCCGTCGGGCGCCGGCTTGAGCAGCACGCTGCCCGCGCCGAAGTTGCCGACGATCCGGTGCGGAATGGTCGTGCCCGCCAGCGGCACGCGGATCAGGTTCTTCTTCGCCGCCTCGATGCCCTTCTTGATGGCCGAGGGGACTTCCTTCGCCTTGCCGATGCCGAAACCCACCACGCCGTGGCCGTCGCCGACGACAACCAGCGCGCTGAAGCTCAGGTTCTTGCCGCCCTTGACCACCTTGGTGACGCGGTTGATCGCCACCACGTTGTCCTTGATGTCGAGCTGGCTCGGGTCGATTCGCTCGCGAGTTCGCATACTGCTCCTAGAATTCCAGTCCCGCTTTGCGCGCAGCGTCCGCCACGGCGCGGATGCGCCCGTGGTACAGGAACCCGCTGCGGTCGAAGACCACGCGCGTGATGCCCTTCTCGATCGAACGCTCGGCGATCACCTTGCCGATCGCTTCGGCGCCTTTCAGGTTGCCGCCGCGCGCCGCCTTGTCGAGCGCGCCCTTGACCGACGGCTCGACCGTCGACGCCGAGACGAGCGTCTCGCCCGTCAGGTCGTCGATGACCTGCGCGTAGATGTGGGTCACGCTGCGGAACACGCTCAGACGCGGCCGCTCCTTGGTGCCGGAGATCCGCTTGCGCTGGCGCAGCTGAATCCGGACGCGCCGATCGTCTTTCGTCTTGATTCTCATGATCGTCTTGCATTCCTTAGGTCCGGCCATGTGTCGAGCCGTCCGAACCCAAGCCGCTACTTGGCTCCGGTCTTTCCGGCCTTCTTCTTCAGCACTTCACCGGTGTAGCGGACGCCCTTCTGCTTGTACGGATCGGGCTTGCGCAGACGCCGGATGTTTGCCGCCACCTGTCCGACCAGCTGACGATCCACACCGGTCACCGTGATGTGCGTCTGCTTGTCGATCGCGATGTCGATGCCCGCGGGAATGTCGAACACCACCGCGTGCGAATAGCCGAGCGCGAAGATCACCTGCTTGCCCTTCAGCTCCGCGCGGTAGCCGACGCCGACGATGTCGAGCTCGCGCTTGAAGCCGTCGGTGACGCCGGTGACCGCGTTGGCGACCAGGCTGCGCGCGAGGCCGTGGAACTTGCCCAGCTGCGGGTCGTCGGTTTCCAGCTTGGCCACCAGGTGACCGTCTTCGAGCGCGAAGACGATGCCGGCCGGGTGCGCCTGCCGCAGCTTGCCCTTCGGGCCCTGGAGCTCGACCGCGCCGTCGACCACTTTCGCGGTCACGCCCTTGGGGACGGGGATGATTTTTTTACCGATTCGAGACATATTCAGATTCCCGTAGGGACGCGACCCATGTGTCCGCCCACTGACGGCCGAGCACGGGTCGGCCGCTACATGTTTGACAGCGCTACCAGATGTTGCAGAGCACTTCCCCGCCGACGCCGGCCTTGACGGCGGCGCGACCGGTCATCACCCCACGCGATGTCGTGAGAATGCTCGTGCCGAGACCCGCGAGGACTTCCGGCACGTCCTCCTTACCAAAGTAGACGCGGCGTCCGGGGCGGCTGATGCGCTGCACCCCGGTGATCAGACGCTCGCCGTGCGGTCCGTATTTCAGGAACAGCCGCAGCGTCTTGGTCTGCGCGGTGGTCTTCTCGGCCGCGCCGTCCAGCAGCTTGAAGCCCTGGATGTAGCCCTCGTCCTGGAGGATGCGGGCGATCTCGGCCTTCAGGCGCGACGACGGCATGTCGACGCGCGTTCCCTTGGCGGTCACCGCGTTGCGGATCCGCGTGAGCATATCTGCGATAGGGTCAGTCATATCTCTCTCAGCCTTCACATTTGGTGAATTGGCGAATTGGGTAATCTGGTGAATTGAATTCACGCAACTTACCCAATTCTCCGAATTCACCAACTACTCTTCGTCACGCCCGTGACGTCGCCGTCAAGCGCGAGCTTGCGGAAACAGAGACGGCACAGGGCGAACTTGCGCATATACGCGCGCGGCCGTCCGCACAGGCGGCAGCGGTTGCGCAGCCGGATCTTGAACTTCGGCGTCTTTGCTTCTTTCGCGATCTTTGCTGTCGTTGCCATATCGCCCTTTAGCGCTGCCTTCAGCCCTCTGCCGCCTGAAGCCACCTCTAGTTCTGGCGGAACGGCATGCCGATGAACTGCAGCAGCTTCCGCGCCTCTTCGTCGGTCCTGGCGGTCGTCACGACCGACACGTTCATGCCGCGCGCCTTGTCGACCTTCATGTAGTCGATCTCGGGGAACAGCAGCTGATCCTTCAGGCCGAGCGTGTAGTTGCCGCGCCCGTCGAACCCCTTCGGCGACACGCCCTTGAAGTCGCGCACGCGCGGCAGGGCGATGCTCATCAGCCGATCGAGGAACTCCCACATCCGCTCGCCGCGCAGCGTCACCATCGTGCCGACCGGCTGGCCCTTGCGGACCTTGAACTGCGCGATCGACTTCTTCGAGCGGCGCGTCACCGGCTTCTGACCCGTGATCCGGGCGAGCTCGTCGGCGCCGGTCTCGATGATCTTCGCGTTGGCGGTCGCCTCGCCGAGGCCCATGTTGACCACGATCTTCTGGATCTTGGGCACCGCCATCACGTTCTTGTAGCCGAACTCCTTGGTGAGGGCCGGCACGACTTCCTTCTGGTACTTCTCTTTCATTCGGGTCATTTGTCGACCACTCCCTCGCACTTGCGGCAGACGCGGACCTTGCGGCCGTCGCCGAGGATCTTGTGTCCGACGCGCGTTTGCGCGCCGCACTCAGGACACACGAGCTGCACGTTCGAGGCGTGCAGCGACGCCTCGCGCTCGACGATCCCGCCCTTGATGTTCTTGCCGGGATTCGGCTTCGTATGGCGCTTGATCAGGTTCACGCCCTCGACGATCAGGCGGACCTTGCCGGCCTTCGACGCCACCACCTTCAGGACGCGGCCCTTCTTGCCGCGGTCCTTGCCGGTGATCACCAGCACGTTGTCGTTCTTCCGGAGCGAAGTAGCTAGAGAGGGCATTTACAGAACCTCAGGCGCCAGCGAGATGATCTTCATGAACCGCCGCTCGCGCAGCTCGCGCGCCACCGGGCCGAACACGCGGGTCCCGATCGGCTCGTTGTTGTCGTTGATCAGCACCGCGGCGTTCCGATCGAACCGGATGTAGCTGCCGTCGCGCCGGCGCTCTTCCTTGACCGTGCGCACGATGACGGCCTTCACGACCTGGCCCTTCTTCACGGTGCCTTCCGGCGTCGCTTCCTTCACCGACGCGGTGACCACGTCGCCCAGCCGCGCGTAGCGCCCGGTCGACCCGCCGAGCGGGTTGATGACCGCGATCTTGCGTGCGCCGGAATTATCGGCGACGTCGAGAATCGATCGCATCTGAATCATGACTGTTCTCCGTGGGCTGGAGGGGCGGGAGCGGCTGGAACGGCTGGATGGTCGAATCCCATCCTGCCCGTCCTGCCTATCCGGCCTATCCTGCCTCGCTATACCTGCGCCGACGTGCGGACGACGCGGGCCAGGGCCCAGCGCTTCCGGCGGCTCATCGGCCGCGTCTCGGTGATCGCGACGGTGTCGCCGATCTTCGCGGCGTTCTCCTCGTCGTGCACCATGAACTTCGACGTGCGGCGTTCGGTCTTGCCGTACAGGCCGTGGCGCACCTGCCACTCCACCGCCACCACGATGCTCTTCTGCATCTTGTTGCTGACGACCACGCCGACTTTTTCAGATTTCTGAGCCATATCGTGATCCTCTGAATCTGGTGATTGGGTGAATCTGGGAATCTGATAATCGAATGACCCGATTACCAGATCACTCGATCGACCAGACTCATCCTCTCTTCTGTCTTTGCACCGTCTTCACGCGCGCGAGATCGCGGCGGACCGTGCGCATCTTGTCCGGCGCCTCGAGCTGTCCCATCGATTTCTGGATTCGCATCCGGAACAGCTGGTCGGTGAGATCGCGCTCCCTGGCGCCGAGCTCGTCGGGGGCCAGGTCGCGCAGTTCGGCGGCCTTCATAGCATCTTCTCCAGCGCGAAGCGCGTCGCGAACTTGGTCATGATCGGCAGCTTCGCCGCCGCCAGCCGCATCGCCTCGCGCGCATCCTTCTCCGTCACGCCTTCCATCTCGAACAGCACGCGTCCGGGACGCACGACGCACACCCACTGTTCGGGCGCGCCCTTGCCCTTGCCCATGCGCGTTTCCTGCGGCTTCTTCGTAATCGGCTTGTCCGGGAAGACCCGCACCCAGATCTTGCCGCCGCGCGCGATGAAGCGGGTCATCGCCACGCGCGCCGCCTCGATCTGGCGATCGGTGAGCCAGCACGGCTCGAGCGCCTTCAGCCCGTAGTCGCCGAACGACACGTCGGACCCCCGCCAGGCCTTGCCGGCCATGCGCCCGCGCTGTTGCTTGCGGTACTTCACTTTCTTCGGCATCAACATAGGTGAAATCCCTGAATGGCTGGTGGCTTATGGCTGATTGGGTCTGATCATGGTCAATTGGACTGCCATCAGCCATAGCCATTAGCCATTAGCCATTAGCCATCTCGTTACGCCCGCGCCTGCGGGCGGCGCGGCGCCCGCTCGCGGTATTCCTCTTCACGGCCGCGCTGCGGCACCAGGCGCTCGCCCTTGTAGAGCCACACCTTGATCCCGATCTGGCCGTAGGTCGTGTTGGCTTCCGCGAAGCCGTAGTCGATGTCGGCGCGCAGCGTCTGCAGCGGCAGCTGGCCGTGGAGATACCACTCGGACCGGGCGATCTCGGCGCCGTTCAGGCGCCCGGAGACGCGGACCTTGATCCCGCGCGCGCCGAAGCGCAGCGCCGATTCGACCGCCTTGCGCATCGCCCGGCGGAACGCGACGCGCTTTTCGAGCTGCATCGCCACCGACTCGGAGATGAGCTGCGCGTCGAGCTCCGGCTTCTGGATCTCCTGGATGTTGATGAAGACCTCGCGGCTGGTCTTCTTCTGGATCTCCTGCTTCAGCTTGTCGACTTCCGTCCCCTTGCGGCCGATGATGATGCCCGGGCGCGAGGTGTAGATGTCGATCTTCAAGCGGTTGACGGCGCGCTCGGTCTCAATCTTCGAGACGCCGGCGTGCGCGAATCGCTTCTTGAGCGTCGAGCGCAGCGCCAGATCCTCGTGCAGCAGCTTCGCGTAATCGCGGTCCGAGTACCAGCGCGACCGCCACGTCTTGTTGAACCCGAGACGGAACCCGACCGGGTGAACTTTCTGGCCCACGATTACTCCTTCGCCTGCTGAGCAGCAGCTTTTTTCGACGGCGTCGTCGCCGACTTCATCGCGCGCGCGCGCTTCGGACGCGGCGCCTCGGCGCCCGGCGTCGTGCCGACCGCGACGACCTTCTCCGGCCGTTCGGATACGTGCACCGTGAGGTGCGCCGTACGCTTCAGGACGCGGAAGGCACGGCCCATGGGCGCCGGGCGGACCCGCTTGGCCGACGGCCCCTGGTTCGCGTAGCAGGCCGACACGAACAGCTTGTCGACGTCGCCGCTGAACCCTTCCTTGTTGGTCGCGTTGGCAATCGCCGAACGCAGCACCTTCGAGATGTCCTCGGCGATCGACTTGCGCGTGAACTTGAGCGTCGCGAGCGCCTGGTTGACGTCCTTGCCGCGGATCAGCGCGAGCACGAGCCCCGCCTTCTGAGCCGACGTCCGGACGAATCGCGCTGTGGCCTCTGCCTGAATCATAGTGACCTGCCTAGCTCTTCGCGCCCGCCGGAGCCGGCGCGCCGGGGCCCGCGCCCGGAGCGACCGCCGCGGCCTTCTCGGCCACCTTGGTCGTGTGTCCCTTGAACAGCCGCGTGGGCGCGAACTCGCCCAGCTTGTGGCCGACCATGTTCTCGGTCACGTACACCGGGATGAACTTGCGCCCGTTGTGCACGGCGAGCGTGTGCCCCACCATCTCGGGGATCACGGTCGACCGGCGCGACCACGTCTTGATGACCTTCTTGTCCGCCTGGCGATTCATCACCTCGACCTTCTCGAGGAGATGCGTGTCGACAAACGGCCCCTTCTTCAGTGAGCGGCCCATTTACTTCTGTCTCCGCTGAACGATGTACCGATCGGTGGTCTTGCTGTTGCGCGTCTTGTAGCCCTTGGTCGGCATGCCCCACGGCGTCACCGGATGACGTCCGCCCGAGGTCTTGCCTTCGCCGCCGCCCAGCGGATGGTCGACCGGGTTCATCGCACACGCCGCGCACGTGCGGGCGGATGCCCTTCCAGCGGCTGCGGCCGGCCTTGCCGATCGACACGTTCTCGTGATCGATGTTGCCGACCTGGCCGATCGTCGCCAGGCATTCCATGTTGATCTTGCGAATCTCGCCCGACGGCATCTTGACCGACGCGTAGTCGCCTTCCTTGGCCACCAGCTGCACCGACGATCCGGCGCTGCGCGCGATCTGGCCGCCCTTGCCCGGCTTCAGCTCCACGTTATGGAGCAGCGTGCCGAGCGGGATGTTCTTCAGCGGCAGCGAATTGCCCGGCAGGATGTCGACGTTCTGTCCCGACGACGATGGTGTCGCCCACCTTGATGCCGACCGGATGGAGGATGTAGCGCTTCTCGCCGTCCGCATAGGTGAGCAGCGCGATGCGCGCCGAGCGGTTCGGGTCGTACTCGACCGTCGTGACCTTGGCCGGAATGTCGAACTTGTTCCGCTTGAAGTCGATGATGCGGTACATCCGCTTGTGCCCGCCGCCGCGCCACCAGGACGTCAGGTGTCCCGCGTTGTTGCGGCCGCCGGTGCTGTGCAGCGGTTCGACCAGCGGCTTGTACGGCTCCTGCGTCGTGACCTCGTCGAAGGTCGGCACGCGTCTGGAACCGGGTGCCGGGCGACGTCGGCTTGAGTTTGCGAAACGGCATAGATTACGGCGCCCTCCAAGAACTCTGGCATCTTCGCGCCTTCGCGCAGCTTGACGTAGGCCTTCTTCCAGTCCGAACGGCGTCCGGCGAACCGGCCCTGCCGCTTGATCTTGCCGTGCGAGATGCTCGTCCGGATGCTCTCGACCTTCGCGCCGAGCAGCTGCTCGATCGCGCGTTTGACTTCGATCTTGTTCGCGCCGGGCGCCACCTCGAACACAATCGTCCGGCCGTCTTCGCGCAGGATCGACGTCTTCTCGGTGATGAGCGGGCGGCGGATCACGTCTGTGAGTTTCATGAGCTCAGCGCCTCCTGCAGCTTCTCGAGCGCGCCCTGCGTCGCCACCACGCGGCCGGCGCCGATGACGTCGCGCGCGGTGAGCCGCGCGCTCGCCACGAGCGACACGCCCGGGATGTTGCGCACCGATCGCGACAGCTTCTCGTCGGCGGCGACGTCGACCAGGACCGCCTTGCCGGTGACGCCCAGCCGCTTCAGCATCTCGACCGCCGCCTTGGTCTTGATCTCGGTCGCGCTGAGCGCGTCGACGACGATGACCTCGCCGGCCTTCATCTTCTCGGCGAGCGCCGCGCGCAGCGCGCCGCGCTCGACCTTCTTCGACAGCTTGAAGTCGTAGCTGCGCGGCCGCGGCGGGTGCACGGTGCCGCCGTGGCGCCACAGCGGCGTCCGGCTCGAGCCGACCTGCGCGCGGCCGGTGCCCTTCTGCTTCCACGGCTTCTTGCCGCTGCCGCTGACGAAGGCGCGCGTCTTCGCCGCATGGGTGCCGCTCCGCTCCGCCGCGTTGGCGTGCACGACCGACTCCCACATCAGATCGCCGTTGATGCGCCCGCCGAACACCTCGTCGTTGACGTCGACGGTGCCGACCTTCTGGTTCTCGTTGTTGACTACGTCTAGCTGCATATGCGTCTCGCTGCAGGGTCTCGGTGACTTGGAGCTGGGAGCTAGCTGTCGCTGATGCGCCAACGCACCAGTCACCAGTTCGCCACTATTTCTTGCCCTTCTTGGGCTTCTCGACCTGCGCGACCTTCAGCTTCTTCAGCGTGACCGCCTTGCGGATGATCACGTAGCTGGTCGGCGCGCCCGGAATGCCGCCCTCGACGATCAGCAGGTGGTTCTCCGGATCGACGCGCAGCACCTTCAGGTTGTGAATCGTGATGCGCCTGCCGCCCATCCGTCCGGCCGCGCGCATGCCCTTGACCACGCGCGACGGAAACGACGAGGCGCCAATCGATCCGGGCGCGCGGTGGAACATCGAGCCGTGCGTCGCCGCGCCGCCGGCGAAATGATGCCGCTTGACCACGCCCTGGAACCCCTTGCCGCGGCCGGTGCCGACGATGTCGACGCGCTCGCCGGTGGCGAAGATCGACGCCAGCACCTGATCGCCGACCTTCGGTTTCTCCGCGCCGGAGGCGAGCCCGACCTCGCGCCTCACGCGCGTCGCCGGAACGTTGGCCTTCTTGAAATGCCCGGCGGTCGGCTTGTTCGCCTTCGCGGGCGTCTCCTCGACGAAGCCGAGCTGCACCGCCTCGTAGCCGTCGGTCTGCGGCGTCCTTCGACTGGACGACCACACACGGGCCGGCCTTGATCACGGTCGCCGGATGCACGGTGCCGTCCGCGTCGAAGATCTGGGTCATGCCGACTTTGCGGCCGATGATTCCTGTCACCATATGTGAATACCTGCCATGGCTGATGGCTAGAGGCTGAGGGCTCATGGCCGATGGTCGATCGACCATGAGCCATAGCCATGAGCCCTTAGTCCTTAGCCATCTACTTGTGTTCCTTGCCGAACGCCTTGATCTCGACGTCGACGCCCGCCGGCAGATCGAGCTTCATCAGCGCGTCGACCGTCTGCGGCGTCGGCTCGAAGATGTCGATCAGCCGCTTGTGCGTCCGGATCTCGAACTGCTCGCGCGACTTCTTGTCGACGTGCGGCGAGCGCAGCACCGTCCACTTGTTCTTCGCCGTCGGCAGCGGAATCGGGCCCGCCAGCCGCGCGCCGGTGCGCTTGGCGGTGTCGACGATCTCGCTCGTCGACTGGTCGAGCACCCGGTAGTCGTACGCCTTGAGCCGGATGCGAATCTTCTCGTTGAATGCTGCGGTTGCCATCGTTATTTACCCTGCATGCGAGCGACGACTTCTTCGCTCACGTTCGGCGGCGCCTGCTCGTAGCGATCGAAATGCATCGAGTAGGTCGCGCGCCCCTGCGTGCGCGACCGGAGGTCGGTGGAATAACCGAACATCTCCGACAGCGGCACCCGCGCGTTGATGATCTGCGTGCCGCCGCGGTCTTCCTGCGACTGAATCTGGCCGCGCCGGCTCGAGAGGTTGCCCATCACGTCGCCCATGTGCTCCTTGGGGACGACGACCTCGACGCGCATGATCGGCTCGAGCAGCACCGGCTTGGCTTTCTTCGCCGCGTCCTGGAACGCCATCGAGCCGGCGATCTTGAACGCCATTTCCGACGAGTCGACGTCGTGATACGAGCCGTCGTACAGCTCGATCCGCACGTCGTCGATCGGGAAGCCGGCGAGCACGCCGCGGGTGAGCGCTTCCTTGATGCCTTCGTCGATCGGCTTGATGAACTCCTTCGGGATCGATCCGCCGGTGGTCTCGTTCTCGAAGATGTAGCCGCTGCCCGGCTCGCCGGGGAAGAGGTGAATCTTGACGTGGCCGTACTGGCCGCGGCCGCCGGTCTGCTTGGCGTACTTCATCTCGCCGTCGGCCGGACGCGTCAGCGTTTCCTTGTAGGCGACCTGCGGCTTGCCGACCGTCGCTTCGACGCCGAACTCGCGCTTCAGGCGGTCGACGATGATCTCGAGGTGCAGCTCGCCCATGCCGGCGATGATCACCTGGCCGGTCTGGATGTCGGTCTGGACGTGGAAGGTCGGATCTTCGGCCCTCAGCTTCTGCAGGCCGACGCCGAGCTTCTCCTGGTCCGACTTGGTCTTCGGCTCGATCGCGAGCGAGATCACCGGCTTCGGGAAGTCCATCGCCTCGAGCACGATCGGATGCTTCTCGTCGCACAGCGTGTCGCCGGTCGACACGCTCTTCAGGCCGACGGCGGCCGCGATGTCGCCGGCGTAGACTTCCTTGATTTCCTCGCGCTTGTTGGCGTGCATCTTCAACAGCCGGCCGATGCGCTCGGTGCGCTGCTTGGTCGAGTTGTAGACCGCCGAACCGGCGGTGAGCACGCCCGAATACACGCGGAAGAACGCGAGCTGGCCGACGAACGGGTCGGTCATGATCTTGAACGCCAGCGCGCTGAACGGCGCATCGTCGGACGCCGGCCGGTCGATCAGATTGGCCTCGGGATCGTCCGGATCGGCCTTCTTGTCCGGGTCGATGCCGCGAATCGACGGCACGTCGAGCGGCGACGGCAGGAAGTCGACGACCGCGTCGAGCAGCGGCTGCACGCCCTTGTTCTTGAACGCCGAACCGCAGATGACCGGCACGAACGCGCCTCGTCCTTGCCCGAGCGCACCGAGCTGTTGACGCGCTTGCGGATCGCCGCCTTGATCTCGTCTTCGGTAATCGCGTCGGCATGGCCGTTGAGGTACTTCTCGAGGATGACGTCGTCGACTTCGCTGACCTTCTCGATGCAGCTGCTCGCGGTAGTGCTTCGCCTCGTCGACCATGTCGGCCGGAATGTCGCCGACGATGTAGTCGGCGCCCATCGTCTCGTCCTTGTAGGTGATCGACTTCATCTTGATGAGGTCGACGACGCCGAGGAAGCGGTCTTCCGAGCCGATCGGCAGCTGGATGGCGACCGGATTGGCTTCGAGCTTGGAGATGATCTGATCGAAGGTCCGCTTGAAGTCGGCGCCGATGCGGTCCATCTTGTTGACGAAGCAGATGCGCGGCACGCGGTACTTGTCGGCCTGGCGCCAGACGGTTTCCGACTGCGGCTCGACGCCGGCGACCGAGTCGAACACGGCGACCGCGCCGTCGAGCACGCGCAGCGAGCGCTCGACTTCGGCGGTGAAGTCGACGTGGCCCGGCGTGTCGATGATGTTGATGCGGTGATCGCGCCAGAAACAGGTCGTCGCGGCGGACGTGATGGTGATGCCGCGCTCCTGCTCCTGCTCCATCCAGTCCATGACGGCGGTGCCTTCGTGGACTTCGCCGATCTTGTACGTAATCCCGGTGTAGAACAGGATCCGTTCCGTCGTCGTCGTCTTGCCGGCATCGATGTGGGCCATGATGCCGATGTTCCGCGTCTTCGCGAGCGGTGACTGCCTGGGCATCGGTGGTCTAAGCGATCAACGGTTTCAAAGGTTCTAACGTTCTAGGTTCTACCAGCGGTAATGGGCGAAGGCCTTGTTGGCTTCGGCCATCCGGTGCGTGTCTTCGCGCTTCTTCACGGCGCCGCCGCGAAGGTTGGCGGCGTCGAGCAGCTCGTTCGCCAGCTTCTCCTGCATCGTCTTGCCGTCGCCGCGCGACGTGGCGTAGCCGACGATCCAGCGGATGCTCAGCGACAGGCGGCGGTTCGGGTTCACTTCGACCGGCACCTGGTAGTTCGAGCCGCCGACGCGGCGCGACTTCACTTCGAGGCTCGGCTTGACGTTGTCGATCGCCTTCTTGAAGACCTTCAGCGGATCGTCGGCGGTCTTTTCCTTGATGATGTCGAAGCTCTTGTAGAAGATGCGCTCCGCCGTGCTGCGCTTGCCGTCGCTCATCACGCAGTTGATGAACTTGGTGACCAGCGCGCTCTGATAGAGCGGATCGGCTGGAATTTCGCGTTTGGAAACGACTCGTCTACGTGGCATGTGAGCTCTAAGCCTTCTTGGGCCGCTTGGCCCCGTACTTCGAACGACCCTGCATGCGGCCCTGCACGCCGACCGCGTCGAGCGTGCCGCGGACGACGTGGTAGCGGACGCCCGGCAGATCCTTGACGCGGCCGCCGCGAATGAGCACCAGCGAGTGCTCCTGCAGGTTGTGGCCGACGCCCGGAATGTAGGTCGTCACCTCGATGCCGTTGGTGAGCCGCACGCGCGCGACCTTGCGCAGCGCGGAGTTCGGCTTCTTCGGCGTCTGGGTGAAGACGCGGACGCAGACGCCGCGCTTCTGCGGGCTGTTCTGCAGCGCGGGGCTCTTCGTCTTGCTGACGATCTTCTTGCGCCCGGCGCGGACGAGTTGACTGATAGTCGGCATACTCAATCTCGTCATCTGGTTATTGGTTCATCTGGTCATTGGGGACATCCCAATGACCAGATAACCAAATAACGCAGATGACCAAATACGCGCCGCGCGCCAGGCGCGGCGATTGTCGCTTCAGGCCTAGAAGCCTTGCGGCTTGGCGCCTGAAAACCCTATGACCCTCACTAGTTAGTTGGTCGCGACGGATGGTCTGCCCCCGCCCATCTTGCTGTCCGGGGACGCTTTCGAAAGCGGCGAGGCTAGATAGGGTGGTCCCAGCCCCAACAGAACCTGACGAATATAGCACGGGGTTCTCGAACCGTGCAACCGCTGCGAACGCGATCAGCCGCGCTGGGACGCCAGCCGGAACCGGCCGCTGCGGCGGACCCGACGGGCCGGCCGGCTGGGCCGGAGGCGTTGCCGCGAGCCGGCTTCGACGGGTCGATTCCGGCCCGCTTCATGACAGTTTCCATGCCCGGCCTTGTCGATCGCCTTGCTGTAGCCCTCTTCAGGCGTGATGAGCTTCTTGGTGACCAGGTCCATCAGCGCGTCGTTCAGCGTGACCATGCCCGACCGCCTTGCCGACCTGCATCATCGACTGAATCTGGAACGTCTTCGCCTCGCGGATCAGGTTGCTGATCGCCGAGCGTGACGATCAGCACCTCGAGCGCCGCCACGCGGCCGCCGCCGATCTTCTTGCACAGCGTCTGCGAGATGACGCCTTTGAGCGACTCGGACAGCATCACGCGGATCTGCGCCTGGCGGTCGGCCGGAAACTGGTCGATCACGCGGTCCACCGTCGACGCCGCGGTCGACGTGTGGAGCGTGCCGAACACGAGGTGGCCGGTCTCCGCCGTCTCGATCGCGATCGCCACGGTCTCGAGGTCGCGCATCTCGCCGACCAGGATGATGTCGGGATCCTCGCGCAGCGCCGCGCGCAGCGCGGCCTTGAACGAATCGGTGTGGTTGTGCACCTCGCGCTGGTTGATCGCGCACGACTTGTTCTCGTGCACGAACTCGATCGGATCCTCGATCGTGATGATGTGATCGTTGCGCGTGCTGTTGACGTGATCGATCATCGCGCAGAGCGTCGTCGACTTGCCCGAGCCGGTCGGGCCGGTGACCAGCACCAGCCCCTTGTTCAGCTTGCACAGCGTCAGGATCGCCTGCGACAGCCCGAGCTGCTCCGCCGTGAGGATCTTGCTCGGGATGACGCGGAAGACGGCGCCCTTCCCCTTGCGATCCATGAAGATGTTGGCGCGGAACCGCGCCAGCCCCGGGATCTCGTAGGCGAAGTCGGTGTCGTGCGTCTCGGCGAACTCGTGCCGGTTCTTCTCGGGCATGATCGGATCGAGCAGGCGTGCGATCAGCTCGCCGGTCGAGCACCGGCGCGGCCGGATCGAGCGGCTTCATTCCGCCGTCCTTGCGCACCAGCGGCGGCGTGCCGACCATCAGGTGCAGGTCCGAGGCGCCCGCCTCGCACATCAGCCGGAACGAGTCCAGTCGATCTGCGCGCTCATGCTTCGGTCGTCTCCCGGAATTCCACGATGTGGTCGGCGTTGACGATGACCGTGCCGCCTGCCGGTTTCGACGTAGCGGAACGTCTCCGGCTGCGCGCGCGTAGTCGCTCAGGCGATCGCGCCCGCTGGGCCGGTAGACACGCACCCGCCCCTCCACCGAAAGCCCGTTGGACAGGAGGATGCGGACTCCGCGTTCGCTGGCGACGCTGTAGCCGGGATCGAGCTGCGGCTTCGACGGTGCCTTCGAGCAGGGTCACCACGACCAGCTGCGTCCGGTTATAGAGCACCGTGTGCGGCTGTCCGTCGCATGTGCAGCTCGAACGGGAAAGAAGCCGGTTTCCGCGTTCAGCAGGTCCGCGATCCGCTCCGGCCCGCATGAGTGGCGCTGGAACCGGAAAGGAAGAAGCATCCCCGGACGGTCGCTCCCGTGGTCAGCGTCAGCGCCGCCTCGGCGCGGCTTTTCTCGATACGGAATTCGGACACGTCAGAGAGGATATCGGTCCGGCGCGCCCGTCTCGATATATATTCAGGTCCTGGAGAGCGTCATGGGATTCACACCAACCGAAACAATCTGGTTCAACGGCAAACTCGTCCCCTGGGGCGACGCGAAAGTGCACGTGCTGGCGCACGGCCTGCAATACGGCACGGGCGTCTTCGAGGGGATGAAATCGTACCCGACCGCCGACGGCCCTGCCATCTTCCGGCTGGACGCGCACCTCGAGCGCTTCTACAAGTCGGCGGAGCTGTACGACCTGTCGATTCCGTATCCGGTGAGCACGATCGCCGACGCGAGCCTCGAGGTCGTGAAGGGCGAACAAGCTCGAGGCGTCGTACCTGCGTCCCGTCGCCTTCTTCGACGCCGGCACGCTCAGCGTGTGGACCGCGGAATGTCCGGTCACCGTCGCGATCGCCGCCGTCCCGACCGGCAAGTACCTCGCGAACGCCGACGCCGGCGTCCGGGTCACGGTCTCGCCGATCCGCAAGTTCGACAACAGCGCGATCCCGGCGTGGGCGAAAGCCTGCGGCCAGTACATCAACTCGGCCCGCGCGGTGAACGACGCGCAGCGGCGCGGGTTCGACGAGGCGCTGCTGCTCAACTCTCAGGGACTGGTGGCCGAAGGATCCGGCGAGAACCTGTTCGTCGTGAAAGACGGCGCCATCGTCACCAACGACAAGGACGCCAGCATCCTGATGGGCGTCACCCGCGCGTCGGTCCTCGAGATCGCCAGGGACCTGGGCATCGAGGCGAAAGTCGCGCCGATTTCGGTCGAGGACGTCCTCGGCGCCGACGAGCTGTTCTTCACCGGCACCGCGGTCGAAGTGACGGCAATCCGCGAGGTCGACGGCCGCGTGATGAGCGGCGGTAAACCCGGCGCGGTCACCCGTCGTATTCAGGACACATTCAACCAGGCCGTTCGGGGGCAGCTCGCCGCAGTATCGGCACTGGCTGTCCTTCGTCCGGCAACTCGTCGGCAAAGAGGTACGCGCATGAAGCGTCTGTCCGGACTCGCTCTCGCCACGCTTGCATCCTCTCGGCGTCGACCGCTGCGCGCGCAGCAGCCGCCGGCTGCCGGTCAGCGGGCCGGCGGCGCCGCCGCCCATGACGAATCTGCAGATCTTCCCGAAGGACACGCCGCGCGAGCAGGTCCTCGCGTCGATGCAGGCGTTCACGCAGTCGCTGGGCGTCCAGTGCAGCTACTGCCACGTGTTCGAGGGACGCGGCGGCCGCAACGACATGGCGTCGGACGAGAAGCCGACGAAGAAGGCCGCGCGCGGCATGATGCTCCTCGCCCGCGAGATCAACAGCAAGCTTCCGGAAGCGGTCGGCAAGGCGGCCGACGCGACCACGCGTGTCGGCTGCGCGACGTGCCATCGCGGCGTGCCCATCCCGAAACAGATTGCCGACATCGTCACCGACGCGGCCGCTTCGGGCGGCGCGACGGCGGGGCTCGCCAAGTTCAAGGAGCTGCGGACCCAGTTCTATGGCGGTCAGAGCTACGACTTCAGCGAAGGCAGCCTGATTCTCATCGCGCAGCGCGCCAACACCGCGAACAAGGCCGACGATGCGCTGGCGTACCTGAACGCCAACCTCGAGTACTTCCCCAAGTCGGCGCGCACCTACGTCACCATGGCGCAGGTCAAGAACGCGAAGGGCGACAAGCCCGGCGCAATCGCGGCGCTCGAGAAGGCGGTTGAGCTCGACCCGAACAACGCCCAGGCGAAGGCGCAGCTCGAGACGCTGAAGAAATAGCCGTGCGGCGTTTCGACAATTAATTACACGATGGCCTGGTGCTTTGGCGGCATCATAGCCACTCGCTCGTCGTTCCAACTGAACCAGAAGGAGCAAGGTATGCGCCGTTTGATGTTCACGATTCCAGTGTTCGTGCTGTCGGCTGCGACCGCCTTCGCCCAGGCGCCTGCCGCAACGCCAGCCGCGGCCAAACAGGCAGCGACCGGCGCGAAGGCACCGCTGGTCGAATTCGAAATGATGACGTGGCCCGAAGTGAAGGCCGCCCTCGCGGCCGGCAAGACCACGGCGATCGTCTACACCGGCGGCACCGAGCAGCGCGGACCTCAGAACGTGAACGGCGGTCACACCCTGATGGCGCGTGCGACCGCGAAGGCCATCGCGCTGAAACTCGGGAACGCGATCGTGATGCCGACGCTGGCCTACTCGCCCAACCGCGCCAGCGCCGACCTGCCCGGCACCATCGGGCTGAGCAACGAAGTGTTCGGCCAGATGCTCACCGAGATCTCCGAGCAGGCGATCATCACCGGCTTCAAGAACGTGATGATCATGGGCGACCACGGCGGCGGTCAGCCGGCGGTGTTCGCCGAGGTCGCCAAGAAGCTCGACGCCAAGTACGCGCCGCAGGGCAAGCACGTCTACTTCGTCGACGAGGTCTACAAGAAGGCGCAGGACGACTTCGACGAGTGGCTGGTCGCGCACGGTTACCCGCGCAGCTCGCACGCCGGCATTCCCGACACGTCGACGATGCTGTATCTCGGCGGCGACAAGGGCTGGGTCCGCAAGGAACTGATCCCGACGGCCGAGGGCGACCCCGTTCCGCCTCCAGGCGCGCGCGGACAGGGACGCGGCGCGGCCGATCCCAACGCGCCGCCGCGGAAGAACAACGGCATCTCGGGCGACGCGCGCCGTTCGACCGCCGCGCTCGGCAAGCAGGCATTCGACATCAAGGTCGAGCTACGCGGTGAAGCAGATCACCGGCTTCCTCGCGAATCAGCCCAAGGACACGGCGCAGCAGTAAGGCAGCGAACGGCAGGAGGGCAGGAAGTCGGAAGCAGGAAGGGAACGGACCGCCGACGATCCTCCGTCCCTGCCCTATTCTGCCCATCCTGCCCATCCCGCCCATCCTGCACTGCGTGCACGCTCCTGATCGTTGGCGGCACTCCCACCGATCGCGCTCGCGCTGTCCGGCGGCACGTTCCTCACACACACACGGCTCTGATCGTCGACGCGGGAACGATGCCGTTCGTCCGCGCCCGCGATCTCGACTGGCCGCCGCCACCGCGCGTCGTCGTCATCGAGGAGATCGAGCGAGCCTTTCCTGATTCCCAGTCGGGCGGCACGCGGCTCGTGCTGACGCAGTCGACGTATCTTCTGCAGACGTGGATCGATCGACTCGACGAGCACGATCTGATCGTCGCAACGGCCGATCGCGCGGCGCTCGAACGCTGCGCGCCGGAGGCGTTCAGGCGCGAGGAGCGTGGGCGCCTTCGCACGATCTTCGAGCCTCGTCGACACAGAGGACGCAAAGGACACAAAGGACAGAGAACGCACCTGCGTGTCCTCCGTGTCCTTTGTGTCGAATCCAGCCTGTCGCCGAAGCTGCTCGCGCGAGCGTTTGCGTCGAGCGATCCCGCCGAGCGGCTGCGCCTCTGTCGCGAGGCGGTCGCGCTCGCTCCGGAATCGGCGGTCGCCTGCCTCGCGCTCGCGAGCGCGTACCGCGAGACGCCGCGACGGAGCGGCGGCGCGCGACGCGCTGGATCGCGCCGCCGGCCTTGCGCCCGAATGGGAGGCGATCGCCTACGAGAGCGGCAAGCTGTGGCTGGTGTACGACGACATGGCGCGGGCTCGTGACGCCTTTGAACGGGCGGCCGATCTGATGCCAACGTTCTCGGCTGCGTGCAGCAACCTGGGCGCGACGCTCGGCGAGCTCGGCGAACCGGCGGCGAGCGCTCGAAGCCTTCCGCCAGGCGCTCGCGCACGATCCGCGCAGCTTCACCATTCTCAACAACATCGGCGTCGTCTGCCGCGAGCTCGGACGTCTTGACGAGTCGGAAGCCGCGCTTCGCCAGGCGATCGAAATCAACCCGATCGTTCGTCTTCGGCCACTACAACCTGGGCCACACGCTGTTTCTGGCCGGCACGGCATCGCGAGGCGCTCGACGCCTACGAAGAGGGTCAGCGGCGCGATCCGCAGAAGAACCGCCGGCAGGGCTGCCGTCTGGCCGTGGTGCGCCTCGCGAACGGCGACGCCGCCGGCGCCGAGCGCGATTTCTGGGCCTTCGCGAACGCGGCGCCGGCCGATGAGCGCGAGGATCTTCTGCTCGAGGCCTACGAGGTCGCGCACGCGCTGCTCGCGCAGAATCCGGCGCTCGAACCGCACCGCCCGTTTCTGGACCGCATCGGCGCCGAAATCGCCAAATCCGAGTAAGCTTGAGTCGTGGATCCCCGGAACCCGGGCATGCCAGTCGGGCGAGGCGTCGGGCCGTCAGCTGTCAACCAGCTGTTCCGGGACCGGAGCCTGCGGCTCGCGACCCTGCTCGCGGTCGGGATCGGCATTCCGGTCGCGATCCTCTTCTACTTCCAGTTCCGATCCCTGTCCGATCTCGGTCAAGCTTCGTCCGTCGTCCTCCGGCAAATGAGCCTGGAAACGGCTGATGCCGTGACCAAGGAGCTGCAGGATTCGCTGCACGCGCCGCGGACCGACGTGCTGCTCAAGATCTTCCAGTACCAGACCGAGCCGCTCGACATCCCGTTCATCCAGACGACGTTCAATCAGGGACTGGACAGCGATCCGTTCGTTGACGGGTTCTACGTCTGGTCCGACGCGACGGTCGAACATCGCAACGAGCTTCTGTCCTTCGATCGAAAGACTCGCAGTTTCGTCCCCAATCCTCCAGAGGCCGAGCTGCGTCCTGGGTCAGTTCCGATCGATGGCGCCGGCGCAACGCGCCATCGCCGTGTTCGAGGCGCCGCTCAACGGACGCTCGCACCTATTTTCTGGCGCAGTTGCGGTTCACCGTGTCCAGGGACCGCCTGACCAGCTTCGTCGCGGTGCGCGTGGACGCCGAGCGGCTTCGCACGATCTTCATCCCGCAGCTGGTCGCCAAGCGCCTGGCCAAAGTGGAAGGGCCGACCGGTTTCCCGCCGCTGAACGTGACGGTTCTGGACAGCGCCAACCGCGTCATCTTTCCGGTCGGCGGAACGGCGCCGGCACGGTTCGTCGACGAGCGGCCGTTTCTGCTGGTGTTCTTCGAGCCCGATCTCGCGCAGCTGATCGCACCGACCAGCACGCCGGTCGAGACCTGGCACGTGCGAACAGGCTATGGCAATCAGACCATCCCGGAAATCGTCACTGCGCGCGCGCGGCCGCAGCGCGTGCTGATGGCGGTGCTCGCTGGCGTGATGGCGCTGGGCGTGTTCTTCGTCACGCGCGCGGCGGCGCGCGAAGTGCGGCTCGCCGAGCTGAAATCGAACTTCGTCTCGAGCGTCTCGCACGATCTCAAGACGCCGCTGGCGCTGATTCAGCTCTTCGCCGAAACGCTGGAGCTGGGCCGGCTGAAGAACACGGATCGAGCCACCGAGTACTACCGCATCATCAACAGCGAGGCGCGCAAGCTGACGCGCCTCATCAACAATCTCCTCGATTTCTCCAGGATCGAAGCCGGGCTGCGCCAGTATCGCCGGGAACCGACCGACCTGACGACGGTGACGAAACACGTGCTCGAATCGCTCGAGAGCCAGTTCCGGCACAATCAGTTCACGGTCACCTCGAAGCTGAATGCTCCCGTGCCGGTGCTGATCGATCCGGAGGCGACGGAGCAGGCGCTCGAGAACCTGATCTCGAACGCGATGAAGTATTCTCCCGAGCATCGCGAGATTCTGGTCGAGGTCGATCGCGAAGCCGGACACGGCGTGGTCCGGGTTTCCGATCACGGCATCGGCATCGCGCCGCGCCTGCAGGGTAAAATCTTCAGGAAGTTCTACCGCATCCAGACCGACGCCGGGTCGGGTCCACAGGGGACCGGCCTGGGACTTGCCATCGTCGATCACGTGATGCGCAGTCATGGCGGCTTCGTTCGCGTCGAAAGCGAGCCGGGCCGCGGCAGCACGTTCACGCTCCATTTCCCGTTGCAGGCAGGAGAGACTCACGGTGACGAAACGCATTCTGGTGATCGAGGACGAACCCCAGATGTTGCTCGGACTGCGTGACAACCTCGAGCTCGAAGGCTACGAGGTCGTCACGGCGTCCGATGGCGAGGATGGCCTCGCCAAGGCGATATCAACGGCGCCCGATCTGGTGATTCTGGATATCACGCTCCCTCGCAAGAACGGATTCGAGGTGTGCCGCGAGCTTCGAGCCCGCGCGAACCCGACGCCCGTGGTCATGCTGACCGCGCGATCGCAGGAGACCGAGAAAGTGCTCGGCCTCGAGCTCGGCGCCGACGACTACGTCACGAAGCCGTTCAGCATCACCGAGCTCCTGGCGCGGGTGCGCGCGGTACTGCGCCGCGCCGGCGGCCGGCCTTCAGGGTTGGAAACCTGCCGCATCGGCGACATCGAGATCGATTTCCGGACGCACCAGGCGCATCGCGCAGGACAGCGGATCGACTTCACCGCGCGCGAGTTCGATCTCCTGCGCTATCTGGTCGCGCATACCGGACAGGTGGTCACGCGCGAGCAGATCCTGAACCAGGTCTGGGGCTACGAGGAATCGCCGACCACACGCACGATTGACAACTTCGTGGCGAAGCTCAGGCAAAAGATCGAGCGTTCGCCCCACGAACCGGAGCACATCCTCACCGTGCACGGCGCCGGGTACAAGTTCGTCGGCTGATAAAGACAAACATTTACCGGCTCAGCCCGCCAAACCATTTATATTCAGTTCCATGCACGACGAGATTCTCAAGAAGCTGGAAGCGCGCCTCGACCGCCGCAGCTTCCTTCGCGGCTCCAGCGTGGGCGTTGCCGCGCTGCTCGGCGTCGCCGCCGCGTCGCCGCTCGTCGTGTTCGCGCAGGCGCCGCAGGACAAGTCCGCGCACGATCAGAAGAAGTCCGACGACAAGAAAGACCAGGGCCAGGACGAGCCGAAGGCCGACGACAAGGCGATGCCCAAGGGGTATCGAGTGGAAGGCACCGACGGCAAGTTCTACGATCGTGAAGGCGTCGAGGTCCGGGAGTGCCCCGAGTGCGGGCACAACATGTATCAGCAGGGCCGCACCTGGACGTGCGAGAACTGCGGCTACAGCTACGTCGAGTAGCGTCCCCGCATCATTTCAGCCCCTCGTATATCGCGCGACAACGGCCGTGCAGTTGTCGCGGCTGCCGCGCGTCAGCGCGGAGCTCACGATCGCGTGCGCGATGGCGCGTGGCTCGTCCTCTTCCAGCACCATCTGCTCAATCCGGCGACCGTCGAGCACCCCATGAACGCCGTCCGTGGATAGCAGCAGGAGTTCACCCCCGGCCAGGGTCTGCTCGACGACGTGAACCTCGGTCCGGGATTTCGCGCCGACGACGTTCGTGAGCGCGTTGCGCATCGGATGGTTCGCAAACAGGCTGGGATCGGCGTCCGGATCGTCGGCCAGCATCTCGGCCATCCACGAATCGTCCTGCGTGACCTGGCGCAGCGCGCGGCCCGCCAGGAGGTAGAGCCGGCTATCGCCGGCGTGGGCGACCGACAGGCGTCCCGCTGCCACGCGCACGGCGACGATCGTCGTGCCCATGCCTGCACAGTCTTGCGACGAGATCGCCGTTTCCCGGACTTGCAGGTCGGCGACGTGCACGGCGTTTCGCAGGAGGTTGCCGTCGGCAGACAGAGACGGATCGAAGCCAAAGGGCCACAGATCCGCGCGCTGTTCGACCGGCTCGCCCGAGACTCCCGCATCCGAGCAGCGCGCGTGATGTTCTTCGACGTAGTCGACGACGGCGTCGACGGCAAGGCGGGCAGCGACTTCCCCGGCGTTGTGACCGCCCATCCCGTCGGCGATCACACAGAGACCGAGATCCTCGCGAATCGCGAAGCAGTCCTCGTTGGTCGGCCGAATGCGGCCTTTGTCAGTGAGTCCGTAAGCGCGTAACCGCAAGCGATGAGTGCCTTGAGGAGGTATCGGCCGCGTACCGACGAGTACGTAGAGTCGACACGCTCAGGCTGAGCTAGGTTCGGCGGGCTCTCGTCACTTGGGTTCGAGTGCGGAGAGATCGAGGGACGTCGATTCGATCTGCAGCGACTTCAGCTTGGTCCCCTCGGGCACTCGGAACGGAAACGTGCAGGAATACTCGGGAACGCTTCCCACGTCCACGAACGTCGACGCCGTGTTGTATTTCTTGTCGGCGGTGTCGGTGACGGTCGGCCGCTTCATCGGCGCGGGCTTGAACGCCGAAGACACCTTGAACGCCACCGTCACGAGCGCGAACTGCTCGCCCGGGCGCGTGACGGCGTTGACCGTGTTCGTGCCCGGAGGGCAATCGCGCAGTGACGCGCTGGCCGCGCGTTCGACCTTGGTCACCGTCGCGTCCAGTCCAGGAACAGGTTGAGCCTTGCCGGCGGCCTGGCCCGAAGCCACGACCGCCAGCAAAACCGCTGACAGAGAAACCCGCGAGAAGTGTTTTAACCATCAACCCTAGCCATCAGCCATCAGCCTTAGCCATCAGCCTTAGCCATGACGCGCGAGGCCCTAGAGTGGATTGTCGGGCCGAGCCAGAGTACGCCACATGTGCGCGCTCGAGCTGTTGTCGTAGCCGAGACCTTCCTTCGGCTGCTTGAAGTGGCGGCCGATGATGTCCTGGAACGGATCGATCGAGACCTTCGCGTTCGGATCGAACGCGTACAGATCGTTCACCGTCACCAGGCGCGGCTCCATGTACCACTTGTGGTTCTTGAGCATCTTGTAGGTGTCGGCGATGTACTGCGGCGGCTGATAGTCGTGCCCGAAGATCCGGTAGTACTGATCCGGGTACTCGTAACCCGCGTCGTCGTCCGCGTAGAAGCGCAGCGTCTGGTGATAGCGGATCGCGAACGCGCTCTTCTCGGGAATGTAGGGCTCGAAGAGCTGCGCGCCCCACCAGCCGTGATCCGGCTTGATGAGCGAGAGCACGCAATCGTGGAGGAGGCACGCGAGGATGATCTCTTCGGACATGCCGGTCTTCATCGCGCGCGTCGCGCTTTGCAGCACGTGGTTGGCCGGCGCGAAGCGGAGGCGGAAGAAGTCCTGAAGCGTCGGCTTCGTCGGGCATCTTCTCGAGAATTTTCACGTTCTTGCCGCGCTGGCCGGTGAACACGTCGCCGGCGCCGCGCCGGTAGGGCGCGTGGTCTCGATCTGCGCTTCGATTTCGGCGACCGTCGGGAATTTCTCGGCTTGCTGGGCGGCTACCATCTCGTCCAGCTTGTCTTCCATGTAGTGCTCGAGCGCTTCGGCCTTGGCCTCGTGATCCATGAGGTTGACGGCCGCGACGCCGCCGAGACTCGCGATGAAGGCTCTCCGGTCGACTTCCATGCTGACCTCCTGTGCGGACCATGCCCGGCCCTCGCGCAAACATCGAAGGCGGGCAGCGAAAGAATAGGCTCATCCCCTGCCGGTTTCAACGGAAAACCACCAACCATTCGTGCGTAAGGTCCGTCTAAGCTGATACCCTGATTATCTAGGTAATAGATCGAACGGCATGACAATCGATGACAAATCCATCTCCTGAGCTGCTGCACGGCACACTCGACACGCTGGTGCTCAAGACGTTGACCGGCGGCCGCCGCCATGGCTATGGCATCGCCCGGGCCATCGAGGAGGCGACCGACGGCGTGGTCGACGTCGAAGAGGGATCGCTGTATCCGGCCCTGTACCGCATGGAACGGAAGGGATGGGTCGAAGCCGAGTGGGGTCTCTCGGAGCTCGGCCGCCGGGCCAAGTTCTACCGGCTGACTCCGAAGGGACGCCGACAGCTTGTCTCGCAAACGGCCGAGTGGACGCGATTCGCCGCCGCGATCTCGAGGGTGCTGATCACGTAGAACCCCGAACGTAGAACCCCGAACCTGGAACAGAACCCTGAACCCCGAACCTGGAACAGAACCCTGAACCTTGAACCCTGAACCATGAACCCCTTTCAGCGGCCCTGGTGGCGCCCGCGAGTCGCGGAAGAAGTCGACGAGGAACTGTCTTTTCATTTCGAGATGAAGGTACGCGACCTGATTGCGCGCGGCGTCGACCCGGTCACCGCGCGGCGCCAGGCCGAACTGCAGCGCGGCGACGTGGCGCGGATACGCACGTCGCTTCGGGCGCTGGGCATGAAAAGGAACCATCAGATGGCACGCACGCAGTACTTCGGCGAGCTTCGTCAGGACATCGCGTTCACGCTCCGTCAGCTCGTGAAGAACCCGGGCTTCACCGCGGTCACGGTGCTGACGCTGGCGCTCGGCATCGGCGCGACCACCGCGATTTTCAGCGCGGTCTACGCCGTCGTGCTGCAGCCGCTGCCCCTCCCCGATCCGTCGCGCCTGCTGCTGGTCGGCGAGGTGTGGGAAGGCAAGCCGCAGGTCATGTCGGTTGGCAACTACGTGGACACGAACGCCGCCGTTCCCGATTTCGACAACGGCCTCGCCGCGGTCAACTACGCGAACTACAACCTGGCCGACGAAACGGCGCCCGAGCGCGTCGTCGGCGCAAAGGTGACGGCCAACTTCTTCGACGTGATGGGCGTGAGGCCGATGCTCGGACGCACGTTTACCGCGGACGAGGACCAGCCCGGCAACGATCGGGTCGTCGTGTTGAGTCATCGTCTGTGGACGCGGCGCTTCGGCGGACAAGAACTCGGCGGTCGGCCGTCCCTTGCGGATGAACGGCGTGGCGTACGAGATCGCCGGCGTGATGCCGGAGGCATTCGACATGAGCATCGACAGCGAAGAGCTGTGGACGCCGATCGCCTTCACGCCGGCGCAGCGGGCGATGCACGACGAACACTATCTCGCCGTCTACGGACGCCTGAAGCCGGGAACGAACCGCCGGCAGACGCAGGCGAAGCTCGACGCGGTGGCTGCCCGCTTGCGTCACGATTTTCCGAAAGACGACGAAACAGTCAGTTTCGGCATGGTGCCGTTTGTCGAGCAGTTCGTCGGCGACGTCCGCCAGCGCCTGCTGACGCTCCTCGCAGCGGTGGGCCTCGTGCTGCTGATCGCGTGCGGCAACGTCGCGAATCTGCTGCTGGCACGCGGTGCGGCACGCGCGCGCGAGATTGCCGTGCGCACGGCGCTTGGCGCGGGGCGCGGGCGTATCGTGCGCCAGCTGCTCACGGAAAGCGTCGTGCTTGCGTTGTCAGCGGCGGGCGCGGGACTGCTGTTCGCTCGTGCGTTCCTGACGGGGGTGATTGCATGGAGCCCCACCAACGTGCCGCGCCTCGAGCAGGCGAGCATCGATCCGGTGGCGCTCGGTTTTGCCATCGCGATCGCGTTGCTGAGCAGCGTGTTGTGCGGCCTTGCGCCCGCCTTGCGCGCCTCGCGCCTCGACGTCTACAGCGGATTGCGCGACGGTGGACGCGGATCGACCGGCGGACTGCGCGACCGCCTGCGCGGCACGCTCATCGTCGCCGAAGTCGCGCTGTCGCTGCTGCTGCTCGTGGGGGCGGGCCTTCTGATCCGCAGCGCCATCGCCCTGCAGCGCACGAACACCGGCTTCGATCCGCGCGGGGTCCTCAGTGCGCGCGTCACGCTGCCGACCACCAGTTTCACCGAGCCGGCACACATCGTCGAGACGCTGAGGCGGATCGACGAGGCGGCGGCCTCGGTGCCGGGCGTTTCGTCCGCCGCGATCTCGTCCTATGCGGCGATGGGCGGCGGCGGCGGGACCAACGGTCTCGTGCCTGAAGGGCGAGAGCCGGTGGCGGCCAACTTCATCAACAGCACGCTGCGCGTGATCACGCCCAGCTTCTTCGACACGATGGGCGTGCCGATCGTGAAGGGCCGCAACTTCAATCAGGACGATCGCGCCGGCGGCCAGCGCGTGATGATCGTCAGCGCGCGCCTCGCCGCGGTCGCGTTCCCGGGCCAGGATCCGATCGGCAAGCGGATCAGCTGCTGCGAGGCTGGACCGAACGGCTTCAAGACCATCATCGGCGTTGCCGGCGATATCCGATCGCGCGGGCCGGCCGTCGCGCCGCGTCCCGAATTCTACCTGCCGATCGCCCAGGTCCCCGACGTCGCGTGGAGCTGGAACCGTACGATGTACGTTCTGGTGCGGACAACCGGGAATCCGTCCGCGCTCGTCCAGCCGCTGAACACGGCGGTCGCGCAGGTCGATCGCGATCTCCCGCTCTTCGACGTGAAGACCATGGACGAGCGGCTCGCACGTTCGCTGGCGACGTCGCGGTTCAACACGCTGCTGCTCACGCTGCTGGGCGCGATCGGGCTCGCCCTCGCGGCGACCGGCATCTATGGCGTCATCGCGTATTTCGTGAGCCAGCGGACACAGGAAATCGGCGTGCGCATGGCGCTCGGCGCGTCGGCGGCCAGCGTCGTCCGGCTGGTCCTGGGTCAGGCCTTGCGGCCCGTCGCGATCGGCGCCGCGCTTGGCGTCGCCGCCGCGTTGGGCGGCAGCCGGGTCTTGTCCAGTCAGTTATTCGGCGTCAGTCCCACCGACCCCTTGACGATCGCCGCCGTCCTCGCCACACTCATCGGCGTCGCGGTGGTCGCGAGCACCGTGCCGGCGCGCCGGGCGGCCGCGATCGATCCGACTCGCGCGCTTCAGTCGGAATAGTAACGTTCGTCGTTCGATGTTCGTGGTTCGACGTTCGACGTTCGACGTTCAGGAGGATGAGATGGTCAGTGTGTTTCTCGCTGCGGCTTTCACGATCTCCAGCGCCGCATTCACCGACGGCGGCAACATCCCGTCCAAGTTCACGTGCGACGCCGGTCAGACGAGCCCGTCGCCGGCGCTGGCGTGGAAAGACGCGCCGGCCGGGACGAAGTCATTTGCGCTGGTCATGGACGACCCGGACGTCACCCAGATCCCCGGCGGCTTCGTCCACTGGGTGCTGCTCGACATTCCGGCGAAGACGACGGAACTGCCGGAGGGCTTCCAGGTCGGATCGCTCGGTGTGTCCGGCGTCACGGGCATGCGTCGCCCCGGCTACATGGGCCCGTGCCCGCCGACCGGTGCGCATCACTACCACTTCAAGCTGTACGCGCTGGACGTCGAGACGCTCGGCCTTGCGCAGGGCGCGACGCGCGCGGATCTCGAAAAGGCGATCGCCGAGCACAAGCCACTCGCAATGGCCGAGACGATCGGGGTCTACCAGAAACAACCCAAGTAGCGCGACGCGCACTCAGATCTGCGACGTGGGGGCGGCGGATGCGACTCCCGCCGTCTCCCTGTTTCTCTCAACAGCGCAGTCCGATGATCCGGTCATCTATCGACGCGTTCGGTCGCGCGCGGAGGAGCGTTGAACCCGCCTCATGAGCCGCGCTGAAGCCGAACGCTAGGCACGGAATTCGGATTGGTCGAATCGGGAGTAGCCTCATGGACTGGTCCGGTGCTCCGGCGATCGCAACCGCTTGCGGCACTCTCTGCGCAGGCGGGTTCTTCCTGTTCAAGGCGGTGTACGGCGACAACAATGTGAACTGCTCGATCGGCGTCACGTGCGAGCGCCAACACAGGGACGGCGGTACGGACTTCGTCAGTGCCACAGTCACGATCGATAAGGGGCCGAATACCGCGCTGTCACTTCTTCACGGCGAGGTGCGGTTCAGCGCAGCCGAGATGTCGCAGCCAGTCCCACTCCATCTCCATCGGCTCAACACCAGCGAGGGCGGTGCCGCAAACTTGTCCATTGCGTGGGATACACCAGCGCCAGAACAGGCTCTTTTCGTCAGTCCAGGCGAGAAGATGCATTTCGCCTGCTTTGCCGAGGTTCCGCGCGACGAGCCATGTTTGGTCGAAGCGATAATTCTCGGCAGAAAGCGACTTCGGCGCCCGAATTCCCGGACAAGCACCGGCTTCCTGGCGCAATGGCGCGCGACGGCGGTTAGTCTCCCGCTTCAGGAAGGAGTGTTGGCAGGCCTGAAGGCCTGCACTACATCGGAGTCGAAAACGGGCTAGCCAGGCATAGTGGGTAGGAAATGGAAGAAGTCCCGAAACGGCTCAAGCGTCTCACGATCTCGCTGCATCGTAAAAACCCGTGAAGGGACCAGCGCGGATCGAAACGGCGCGGCTGCTGCTCGTTCGACCGCAGGCGGCCGACGCCGCATCCATCTTCGAGCGTTACGCGAGCGATCCCGACGTGACGCGATTCCTGGGTTGGCCGCGGCATCAGTTGGTTGACGACACGAAGGCGTTCCTGCAGTTCAGCGCAGAAGAATGGGAACGTTGGCCGGCCGGCCCTTACCTGATTCGGTCGCGCGACGATGGCCAGCTCCTTGGCAGCACGGGTTTCGGATTCGAAGCACCGCAGCGCGCCGTCACTGGTTACGTACTGGCGAAGGACGCGTGGGGGAAGGGCTATGCCACCGAGGCGCTCGCCGCGATCACCGATGTGGCGGGTCGACTTGGCGTGGTGCGGCTCTATGCGCTCTGTCATCCGGCACACCGGGCATCGTGGCGCGTCCTCGAGAAAGGCGGGTTCGTGCGGGACGCCACGTGGACACGACAAACAGAGTTCCCCAACCTCGCTCCTGGCGTGCTGCAAGATGTCCTTTGCTACGTCGCGGTTCCTGGAGCGGATTCGCTCGATGCCTAACCATCTGCCGCGACCGTATTCACTGAGTGCGGCGTGAACATGCAGGAAGGTACGCCTCAGTTCCTGTTGATCGTCCGTGAATTGGTGCGGCCAGGAAACGAGGCGGCCTACGACGCGAACGAACTCCAGATTGCCGAGGCATGCGCAAGACGTTGAAATGCCCGCATCCGTACCTCGCGCTCTTGTCGGCCGACAATCCGAGAGAGGTCTGGTGGCTGAACGCCCTGGCGTCGAACGAGGAACGAGACGGCCTGGACGCGGCATACGCTCGCAACGAAAGGCTGATGGCGGCACTTGCGCCGCTCGGCAAGCGCAAGGAAGATTTCAGATCGGCGGTCTCGACAATTCGAGCGACGCATCGGCCGGATGTCAGCGGCCAGGCGAGTGTGACGATCGCCGGGGCCCGTTTCCTGGTGGTCAGCGCGACGAAGGGTCAGGACGCATGGCCCGGTTCGGTGTTTGAATCGGCCGACGGCGGCTGGTTCAGGATTGCATCTGCGCCTGCTCGCGAAGTCGCCGCGGAAATCGCTGTCCAGTTCGGCTCGGCCGCAACGATCCTGGCGATCCAGCCGCAGTGGAGCTTTCCCGCTGAAGCCTGGATACGCGCGGACCCGGATTTCTGGAAGTCACACCTTGGTACAGCAACACCGCGGAGACTGAAGTGACCCGATACGAAGACGGGGAGCCTGAGCTCAAGCAGGCGATCGACGCCAACGATCTCGCGCGGGTCAAGAATCTCATGACCCGAAACCCGGCACTGCACCGCGCTCCGCTTGGTTACGGCAAGAACGGTCCGCTGACATGGGTCGCTGAATGCCGGGTTCCGTGGGAGCCGCCCGGTCCCGCGCGATTGGCCATCGCGAAGTGGATGATCGAAAACGGCTCGGACGTGCATCAGGGTGGAGACGCCCCGCTCATGAGAGCTGCGCTCAACGGGGACCGCATTCCGATGATGGACCTTCTCGCGGCGTCCGGTACGGATGTGAATGCCATGTGCGGCGGAACGTTCCCGATCATCTTTGCCCCATGCGAATCCGTGGATCCGGCGGCGCTCGAGTGGCTCCTGGATCGCGGGGCGAATCCGAACTGCTACGCCCGTGGCGCGACAGCACTTGATTACCTCATCGGGACCTACGGCCGTTCACCGGAGCGCATGAGCGAATGCATCGATCTGCTCCTCGCCGCGGGCTCAACGACTCGGTACGACGCGCCCGGCGTATTGGACGTGCTGCGCCGCCCGCTCGATCGCCTGGCGAGGCAGCTCGAAGGCGATCCACAGCTCGTGCATCGTCGATTTCCTGAACTGGACTGCGGCAGCACCGGAGGGCGCCGCCTTCTGCTTCAGGGAGCGACGCTGCTGCACGTGGCGGCCGAGTTCGGAGTTCTCGACGCCGCACGGCTGTTGCTCGATCGCGGCGCCGACGTGAACGCGCGTGCCGTGGAGGACGATGCCGGCGTCGGTGGGCAGACGGCCATTTTCCACGCGGTCACACAGTTTCGGGACGACGGCTTCCCAATGGCGCAGTTGCTGATGGAGCGCGGCGCCGACTTCAGCGTGCGCGTGAAACTTCCGGGCACTACGAGCGGCCGGATGAAGTCGTCGAGTGCACTCCACTGGGGTACGCGCTGCGGTTCCTGAACGAACCTCCGGCGGGTCAGGGCCGTACGGTCGCATTCCTGCGAGAACAAGGCGCCCTCGAGTGAATCGATCGCCGAACTTCCGCCCTCCCCACCGCACGGCTCCAACCGCGACCACGGCAATCGTTTGCAGTAGGTTCATGCCGGTGCGCGCGTAAGCATCGCGAAAAGCGTCGACGCAGCCAATGACAAACGGCGACATCAGGCGCGAGAGGACGACGTTTCTGGTCACACCCCATCAGACCACCGGCCCGTGACAGAACCGCGGTGGATTGATGAAAAGAAAATGACATCGTGGCACGATGGTCCGGTGATGCGGACGTCAGCCGACGCTGTCGGACGAGCTGCAGTGGCCGCGGCGATCGGCGGCCTCGTGATGGTGACCGTCGTCGCCGACAGGATGACGCCGCCGGCCGGAGCGATCGCCGATCGGTACTCGACGCTGGCGGCCATCCTGATCGTCGCCACCGTGCTGACGACGCTCGTCGCGTCACGGGGAGAACTGGGGCGTCCCGGGCGACTCGCCGCGGTCGTGATTCTGCTGGTCACGGGCATGTCGTGGTATTCGGGCCGCCAGTGGGTGCACGAGAAGTACTTCAACTATCTCGTCGCGCAACAGAAGACCGAGCTCGAGCTCGATGCCATCGAGCTTTCCGGCGACATCGGTCACTTTCTTCGAGCCCGCGCGGACACGGCGCCGCCGCGGCCCAGGCCTCAGACGTGGGAGCGCGACGAAGAAGCGGTGCTGCGCTACGAGCAGGACACGGCGCTCCTGTTCGAAGCGCAGTTCGGTCCGCAGGTGCGCAGAATCCGCGAGATGTTCTCCCTTCGCGGGCTGATCGATCGCGACTTCGAAGCGTTCTATCGCAACCCTTCCAACGCCTTCCAAATCGGCGTCGTCTCCCGAAGGCTGACAGTGCTGGCGCACCGCCTCGAGCGGACCTGACGATTAATATCGCTCCGCATCGCTCTTCGGCGCCAGCGGCCAGACCGTCGACGCCTCGCCGTTGACCGTCGTTCCGCCCTGCGAGAACATGCTGGCGACGTTGAGGAACTGCATCGGGAAGCTGAGCGTCGGCTTGGAGAGCTTGTCGAGCCGCGCGACCTGATCCGCGGTCAGCGTGAGCGTCGAGCGCCGCGAGGTTCTGCTCGAGCTGATCGAGCCGTCGCGCGCCGATGATCGTCGACGCGACGCCGGGCCGCCCCTGCACCCAGGCGAGCGCCACCGACGCGGGGCTCGCCCCGAGCTCCTTGCCGATGGCGATCAGCTCGTCGATGATGCGCGTAGACCTTCTCGCCGAGATTCTGCGTGACGCGCTCGCCGCGATCGGCCTTGACGGTCGCGGCGTTCTCGCGCGTGTACTTGCCCGACAGCACGCCGCTCTTCAGCGGCGACCAGGGCGTCACGCCCAGTCCCATCTCGCGCGCCATCGGAATCAGCTCGCCCTCGACGGTCCGCTCGAGCAGCGAGTACTCGATCTGCAGCGCGACGAGCGGCGCCCAGCCGCGCAAGCTGCGCGATCGTCTGCGCCTGCGCCACCTTCCAGGCCGGCGTGTCCGAGAAGCCGATGTAGCGCACCTTGCCCGCCGCCACGAGATCGTCGAGCGCGCGCATCGTCTCTTCGATCGGCGTGAACCGGTCCCAGCAGTGCATCCAGTAGAGATCGATGTAGTCGGTCTGCAGCCGCCGCAGCGACTGCTCGCACGACGGCGACGATCGTCTTGCGCCCGGCGCCGCCGCCGTTGGGATCGCCGGGATACAGGTTGCCGAAGAACTTCGTGGCGATCACGACGCGGTCGCGCCTGGAGCGGTCGCGGCCGATGAAGTCGCCGATGATTTTCTCGGAGTGCCCTTTGGTGTAGACGTTGGCGGTGTCGATGAAATTGCCGCCGCGCTCGATGAAGCGCGACGATGATGCGCCTCGGATTCGGCGACGCTCGATCCCCAGCCCCAGTCCTCGCCGAAGGTCATCGCCCCGAGACAGAACGGGCTGACGCGCAGACCCGAGCGTCCCAGCGTCACGTAGTCGGTCAGTGCCATGCCTTCAGCCTACCATCGGTCATGATATTGACTTCGCGCCGCGTCACGCCGATGTCGACTATGGGTCGCGCGAAGGCTCAGCCGGGCGCGAGAGTGGTGCGGACAGCGTCGGTACGATTGGAGATGGTGATGATGTCGAAGTTTTTGATCGTTGGACCGTTGCTGCTGGTGGTCAGCGGCAGCCTCGTCTATCACGTCGCGGCGAAATCGGTGCCCAGGGCGCTCGAGCCGTTCGGCGCGCTGATGGGCGTGTATGCGACGGCGCTGATCGCGAGCCTCATCGCCTATGCCATCGTCCGCCGCGGGGCGATGCCGGCTGGCGTGTCTGGCCTCTGGCATCCGACCGTCGCCGGGGTGGGGATCGGCGCGCTGATGATCGAGCTCGGCTTCCTTCTGACCTACCGGGCCGCCTGGCCGGTGAGCATCGCGTCGGTCATGACCAACGGAATCGCAGCGGTGCTATCGGTGCCGATCGGCGCACTCGTCTTCGCCGAGGCGGTCACCGCGATCCGCGTCGCCGGCGTGATCCTCTGCCTGTTCGGCGTGTTCCTGCTGCAACGCTAGAGCCGTTCTAACTTCCTGGTCCGTAGTGTCCGGCTTTAGCCGGACTTCGAGCGGTCCGCCTGATGGCGGACACTACACACAAGTCGAAATCGCTCGAGCCCTATTTCAGCTCGACCACGACCAGCTCGATCGTCGTTCCGGTCTCGTTGACGTCCTTGTGCGTCGCGCCCGCCGGCATCGGCTCCTGCCAGTACGCCTTCCCCGTCTCGTAGTGCGTCACCGTCTTCTTGCCGCTGCGTCCACCGTCGTGAGATCCCCGCCGACGATGCCGATGACGGTGCGGTAGCGATCGTGTCGATGGAGCGTGGACTCGGTATGCGGCGGGATGACGCTCTTCCACGAAACGGCTCGATCGTTTTCGAACTGCGGCACCCGCGTCATCTCGGCCTTCGGCGCCTGCGCAAAGGTCCGGCTAAAGCCGGACACTACCGCCACACAAACGACAGCTAGCAAAAGCATCGTTCCGCGCGTCGCGCGCTCTGCCTTTTCCTCCCTGTCTCGCCCTTCCTGCCTATCCCGCCCGCCTGTCCCTTCATCGCCCCACCCGCTCTTCCAGCCCGAGCAGCCGTGCCGCATTCTTCCAGCGAATCCCTTCGCGCTGCTCGTCGGTGACCGGCAGCTTGTCGACGGCTTCGAGCATCAGCGGGATGCTGCCGATCTGATGCGGGTAGTCGCTGCCGGCCAGGATGTGATCGGCGCCGGCGAACTCGATCGCGAGCTTCAGCGCGCCCTGGTTGAAGTTGACCGTGTCGTAATAGAACTCCTTCAGGTACGTGCTCGGCGGACGCTGAATCTTCGCGCGGCAGTCCTTGAAGTTGTGGAAGCCGCGATCGAGCCGTTCGACGAGATACGGAATCGTGCCGCCGAGATGGCACAGGGCCCACTTGATTCTCGGAAAGCGCTCGGGCACGCCGTTGAAGGTCAGCGACGCCGCGGCCAGCGTCGTGTCGTAGAGAAAACCGACGAGCGGCATCAGCCAGAACTCCTGCATCATGTCGACGTTCACCGGATGCTCCGGGTGGATGTACATCACGGCGTCGATCTCGTTGGCGGCCTCGTAGATCGGCCAGAAGCGCTCGTCGCTCAGCGCGACGCCGTTGATGTTGCTGAAGAGCATGGCGCCTCGCATCCCGAGCTCGCCGGTCGCGCGCTGGAATTCCTTCAGCGACGCCTTCGGGTCGTTCAGCGGCAGCGTGGCGAGCGCCGTGAAGTGCGAGCCGCGAGTGTCCATCGCCTCCTTGAACTCGTCGTTCACCATCGACGCGAGGCGCACGGCGTCGCTGGGCGTCTCGACGTGCGTTCCGGGCGTGGTCAGCGTGACGACCTGCATGGTGACGCCGTGCGAATCGAGCACCTCCTGCCGGTACGCCAGGTCGCGATGGCCGCGCACGGCGACGTTGTAGTCGCCGGGGTAATGGAGATTCGGGTTGCCGTCGCTGTCGATGGTGACCCTCACGCTGCTCTGGCCGGACTGCAGCGCCTTCATGTAGTTCGGCGGGTAGTAGTGGTTGTGGAAATCAATCACGGGCATCGAGGACGTCTCCAGAAGTAGTAGACCGGGAGGCCGAGGATCACCAGAGCCAGGCCGATGAGGCTTTCGCGCGGATCGGTAACGATCTGGTTCAGGACAATCGCCAGGCAGACGAGCGCGAAGACGAACGGCACGATCGGGAAACCCCACGCGCGGAACGCCGGCGCGTAGTCGCGCGACCGACGCAGGGCGACCGTGCCGAGCGCCAGCGCGCCGAAGAAAATCCACTCGGTGTAGACGACACGCGACACGATCACGCCGTAGGTACCGGTCAGGACGAGGACCGACGACCAGACGCCCTGAACGACGATCGCGAGATACGGCGTCTTGTGCCGGGGATGCACCGCTCCCATCCACCTGAACAGCAGGCCGTCCTCGGCCATCGCATAGTAGACGCGTGGTCCGGCCAGCACGATGCCGCTGATGGCCCCGAACGACGACACGATCACCAGGATCGAGATCGCCGACGCCGCTTGCTGACCGGCTGTCGCCAGCGTCGCATCGAACGCGATGTGCGTGGACTTCAGCACGGCATCGAACGGCAGGACCAGCAGATAGGCGCTGTTCAGGGCGAGGTAGATGACGACCACCACGGCGGTGCCGAGCATCAGCGCGCGAGGAATGATCCGCTCGGGATTGTGCGTTTCCTCCGCCGCATAGGTCACCATGTGCCACCCGCCGAACGCGAACAGCCCGGCGACCAGCGCGCGCAGAAACCCGCGCGGCGCGATCGCGCCGAGCGCCGCGGGCATCCGCGGCGTGCCCGCGCTGAACAACAGGATCAACAGCACGCCGATCGCCGCAATCTTGGTGATCGTCAGGCCGGTCTGCACCGAGCTGCCCGGCCGGACGCCGACGTAGTTGATCGCCGAAAGAACCGCGATGGCGCCGACGGCGACGAGCCGGATGCCGAGATCGTTGAGCGGAACAATCGTCGCAGTGTACCGGCCGAACACCATCGCGATGGCGGCGATGATGCCCGAGTGCATGCTCCAGAACATCGCCCAGCCCCAGAGAAACCCGGCGGCCGGCGAGAACATCTCGCGAAGAAACACGTAGACGCCGCCGGTCTTCGGATACGCCGACGAGAGCTCCGCGCAGATGCTCGCGCCGAACCACGTGAGCGCGCCGGCCGCGATCCAGACCAGGAGCATGCCGCTGAACGACGGCACCGCCTTGCTGACCTCTGACGGCTGGACGAAGATCGACGAGCCGACGATGGTGCCGACCACCATCGCGGTGGCCTGCGTGAGCCCTATCGTGCGGGTGAGCTTGGCGGACACGGCGCGCGCATCGTATCAGGTGTCGGAGTGAGAACTCGGAGTCGGAGTCAGAGCGTTTTTCGTTTGACGTAGTGCGGACCTTCAGGTCCGCCGTGTGTGGCAGGCCTGAAGGCCTGCACTACATCGGAACGGGGACCTCAAGGTCCGAGAACAGGGGCAAATGCCCGAACGGCCGCGATTGTGTCTGCTTCCGCTGGCGACCTTGTCGGCGCGATAGCGCTTCACGCGCGCGAACCGGAGCGTGACGCCGCCGGGATATTGCGAGCTTGCCTGCACCTCGTTGAAGGCGATCTCCACGACGACCTCCGGCCGCACGTAAACGGTGTAGTCATCGCGGCCGATCTCCAGCTCGAGGAATTTCTTCGTCTGCCACGCCAGCATCTCGTCGGTGAGCCCCTTGAACGTCTTTCCGAGCATGACGAAGCCGCCGCGCTCGGCGTCGCGCGCGCCGAGATGCAGGTTGCTGAGCGTGCCGCGCCGGCGCCCGCTGCCCCACTCTGCCGCGAGCACGACGAGATCGAGCGTCCGCGCCTGCTTCACCTTCAGCCACGCCTGACCGCGGCGTCCGGCGATGTAAGTCCCGTCCACGGCCTTCGCCATGATCCCCTCGTGCCCGGCGGCCAGGGCTCGCCGCACGAAGGCTGCGGCAGCGTCGCGATCCGACGTCACCAGACGCGGCACCAGGTTCTCGACGGCGCTCTGCCCGGCCAACAGCATCACGCGACGGCCAAGCGGCTCGTCGACGAGCGGCTGGCCGTCCAGATAGAGCGCATCGAAAAACATCGGCGTGATCGGCAGCGTCTCCTTCAACCGATCGACGTCGAGCTTTCGCCCGAAGCGCCGCATCGTCTCCTGGAACGGCACCGGTGAGCCGTCAGGGCGAAGAACGATCGCCTCGCCGTCGAGGACCATGTCCCTCGCGGGCATGGCGCGAGCGACGGTCACGATCTCGGGGACAGCGATGGTGACGTCGCGAAGGTTTCGCGAGTACACGCGCACGTCGTCGTCCACCTTGTGGACCTGGATGCGCGCGCCATCGAGCTTGTACTCGAGCGACGCCTCACCGAGCGTGTCGAGCGCGTCGACGGTATCGGCGGCGGAATCGGCCAGCATCGGCTGCACCGGCTGGAATGGCCGCAGCGAGAACGGCGCGAGGCCGGCTTCGCCCTCGACGAGCGCCGCACGTGCCACCGGAGCCAGATCGCCGGCCAGCATCACCGCCCGGCGGATCCGCGCCGGCGCGATGCCGGCGGCTCGGGCGACGGCGTCGGTCAGCACGCCCTCGAGCGCACCCTGACGCAGTTCGCCGAAGAGGAGCCGCCGGAGAAAATCCTGCTCGGCGTCAGTCGCGGCGGCCATCAGCTCGCGGAGCAGTTCCGCGCGCGCGGCAGATGACCCGGGCCCGGAAAGGGCCGCGAGCCGATCGAAGATCGCATCGACCTCGCGCAACTCGAGACGCGGCTCTGGCGAGGCCGTGACGCCGCGCACACTGGAGAGGACGGCGCCGCCGATCTTCATCCGTCCCTGGCGCGGCTCACCGCTCAGGAAGGAGATGACGATCGGCACTTCGTCTGGAGGCACGCGACCGAGCAGATCGGCGAGGTGCCCGATTTTCTCCAGGCGTCCGGACTGTGCCGGCGACCGCCTGCGAAATCTCTACGACCGCACTGAGGCGCACGAGCCGATCGTATCCAATTCGGCCGCGTCTGCGGCAAGGCTCGACACTTTCGCGTACGTAGCGCGGGCCTTCAGGCCTGGCCGTCCAGGACGACCTGAAGTCGCACTACAATGATCTGAAAGGACGCGGGAAAGGCGGACCGAACGCGTCAGGCGCGCAGCATCGCGCGCAGACGAACGAACACCTGGCCGAACGTGGTGGTGTGCGGCGCCGGCGTCTCACCGGCCGACGCCGAGGCCGCCGCGGCGCCGCGGCGATCGGTTTCTCCGGCGACCGGCGGCACGTGATCGCGCCACTGTAGATCCTTGTGGCCGACGATTTCGGCCTGTCCGCGAATCACAAACTCGGCGCGGCGGTCGCCCTGCGGAAAGCAGCGGCAGAACTCGTCGACGGTCGATTCCGGATCGACGCCGACGACTTTCGCGTAGCCGCGCACGTACGCGCGCGCGTAGATGCCGTTCGGCCATCGCGACAAGTCGTTGTTCTCCAGCGCCTCCCAGAACCTGGCGCCGACATTGGTGGCCGCCACGATTTGGGCGATTGAGATACCGCGCTGCATGCGAATGCGCCGCAAGTTGGTTCCAAATGCCTGACGCTCGCTCATGGCAACGATCGTCGCTCGCAAGATCGCTACCAGCGGTTTCAGTGCACTCAATGGCGCATGAACGCAACGTTCACGCTATTGCGCGTGCCGTTTTTCAACAGGCGATTACGATTTGGAGGGCCGGTCCGCTGCTCGTCCCGGGATCAGTCGAATTCGCGTTTCGGAGCCGTCTGATCCGCTCCCACGCGCCCGGCGACGATGTCGGCCTTCGAGTAGTTCTCGCTCTTCATTTTCGCGCCGCCCAGGCGCCGCAGCATCGCGAGCTGTCCGACATGCGCCAGCGAGTCTGCAATCGCACCCTGGAACAATTTCTCGTGCGTGACCGCGAGCGGCGCGTCCGACGCCAGGTAGTGCATCGAACTGCTGCGAGCGCCGCAAAGAAGCGCTCGACCTCGCGATCCCATTCGAGCGGCGTCGAGTCGTGCCACGCTTCGGCGCCCTTCGCCTGCGACAGCGCCCAGTCGTAGAGGTCGCCGATGTGCGCCAGGATCCTCGCGGCCGTGCGAGCGGAATCGTCGCCGCTGAACGCCGCAAAGCTCGCCGGTACGCCGCGCACCGCCTTGCCGCCCCGGTATGCCACCGTCGCGACCGTGTGCCGTAACAACGCACGTTTCTCGTCCATAAGTGATCTCCGAAGTATGTCTTTGCCTGATCCGCGGCTCCGGTCACGCGGCGAATTGCTTCAGATGATGATCCATGTGGCGGTAAATCAGAACGCCCCAGGCGCGCTTCGACAACGCGCCGAACGCCGGGTGGTCCGGCCACGCATCGGTCGTGCGCCGTTCTCGCCGCGCGGTTGAGCAATGCCTGAACGTCGGCGATGTCGCTGGCCCACTCGCGAGGCTCGCGCGTCAGCAGCTCGGGCGCGGTCGGCGCTCCCTTCGGGAACGGCGCGACGTAGATGATCAGCTGTTTCAGCGGCGGATAGCGGATCGGCAGGCGCTTGGGCGCGACCTTCAGATCGCCCATCGCCATCCGCAGGCTGTCCGCCAGGTGGCAGACCATCTTCGGCGCCGTGAACTTCCCCCACTGCGCGGGGTTGTTCCATGCCAGCGCGCGAAGACGCTCGTTCAGTTCCTTTCGCGACTCGTCCTGCCAGATCGATTTCATCACCGTCTCCCAGCAAGCTCGACTGCAACGACTAACGACCAGACTCCCGACCAACGACTCCGGACTATCGACTAACGACTATCGACTATCAGGCTGCAGCACGTCACCGCGCCCTCCGCCTTCGCAAGCTCGCTGGCGTCCACCAGGTCCACTCGGAGATGGCGTTTCGCGATCCGATCCGCCGTGCGCGGAAACGCCCGCGCGGCGATGATTCGATCGGCGAGCCGCAGCGCGTTGGCCGCGGACGGCTCCTCGGGAGCGACGTCGACGAGCGTGAAGCCCGTCGAACGCCGACGCATCGATCCACTCCGGGTTCACGAGCAGCACGATCGTCGGCAAGCGCCGTGACGGCCGACTTCAGGTGCAGGCAGCCGCGGACGTCGACGCCCGACACGGTGTAGCCGAACGGACCGAGGATTCGCCGGATCTGCGCCAGCGCGGCGTCGTTGGTGCGCGTCGAACGGCCGACGAACACGGTCCGGCCCGCGACCAGCACGTCGCCGCCGTCCACGGTCGCCGGCGGCTGAATCTGTTGCAGCGGCCGATGAGCGGCGAGCGCCGCCGCAATCGCCGGCATTTCCCGCCGCCGCGACTCGGCGCCAGGATGCGTGAGGATCGCGACCTCGTCGAACACGACCGCCATGTCTTCCACGAACACCGAATCGGGCATCGTCGCGTCGGCGTCCAGATGTTCGACGCGATAGCCGGCTTCCGCGAGCGCCTGCTCGTACGCGCGATGCTGCGCGCGCGCCACGTCGACGTCGATCGGCACGCGCGGCAGGTACGTCAATTCGCACTCGCCAAGCGCCGGGCTGACCGCCCGCGTGATCGCGATCGGATCGGGCATGCGCGCCAATCATAGCCGCTCCGCACGCCGTCGCCTTCAGCGCAGCCGACGCGGTCCTGCCGTTGACTTCTACGAAAAGTGTCGTAGATAATGCGGCCCTCGGGAGGCCCCGTGCACGATCTTCGTCTCGCCTTCCGCGCGCTCCGCGCCACGCCGGTCGTCTCCCTCGTCGCCGTGCTGTCGCTGGCGCTCGGCATCGGCGCCAACACCGCGATCTTCTCGCTCGTCAACAGCCTGCTGCTCCGCGCGCTGCCGGTCAAGGCACCGCAGCAGCTCGCGATGATGACGGACGGGACCGTGATGAGCAACGGCACCGGGCGCCGATCGTGGACGAATCCGATCTGGGAGCAGATGCGATCGCGCCGCGACCTGTACGACGGGCTGTTCGCGTGGAGCAACCAGCGGTTCAACCTCGCGGCCGGCGGCGAGACGCAGTTCGTCGACGGCATCTGGGCGAGCGGCGGCATGTTCGACACGCTCGGCGTGCCGGCGATGCTCGGCCGCACGTTCACGCCAGCCGACGACGCGCGCGGCGGCGGACCGGACGGCCCGGTCGCGGTCATCAGCTACAGCTTCTGGCAGCGGCAGTTCGGCGGCGCGGCCGACGCGATCGGCAAGCGGCTCGATCTCGAACGAGGTCGCGTTCACGATCATCGGCGTCACCGGACCGGACTTCTTCGGCCCCGACGTCGGCCGCGCCTTCGACGTCGCGGTCCCGATCGGCGTCGAGCCGCTGGTCCGCGGCAAGGAATCGTGGCTCGACGCGCGATCGACCTGGTGGCTCACCGTCATGGCGCGGCTCAAGCCGGGACAGTCCGTCGACGCCGGGACCGCGGCGATCCGCGGCGTGCAGCCGCAGATTCGCGAGGCGACGATGCCGCCCGACTGGCGGCCGTCCGACAAGGACAGGTACCTGAAGGAGAAGTTCACGCTCGTCGCGGCCGGCACCGGCAACTCGTCCATGCGCCAGCGCTACGAACGGCCCCTGCTCACGCTCCTCGTCGTCGTCGGCCTGGTGCTGCTGATCGCGTGCGCCAACATCGCCAACCTGCTGCTCGCGCGCGCGACGGCACGGCGCCACGAGCTGAGCGTCCGCGTCGCGCTCGGCGCCTCGCGCTGGCGGCTGGCGCGGCAGCTGCTGTGCGAGAGCCTCGTGCTCGCCGGCAGCGGCGCGGCGGCCGGAATGCTGCTCGCGTCGTGGGCCAGCCGGCTGCTCGTTCGGCAGCTCTCGACCCAGACCAACACCGTGTTCCTCGATCTCTCGCTCGACTGGCGCGTGCTGGCGTTCACCATCGGCGTCACGGTGGCGACGGCGCTGCTGTTCGGCACCGTGCCGGCGCTGCGCGCCTCGGGTGTCGCGCCGATGGACGCGCTGAAGGAGCACGGCCGCGGCACGTCGAGCGACAGCCGCGCCGGCCTCGCCAGCGGTCTGGTCGTCGCGCAGGTCGCGCTGTCGCTCGTCCTCGTCGTCGCCGCCGGCCTGTTCATGCGCACGTTCAGCTCGCTGTCGAGCCTGCATCTCGGCTTCGATCGCGATCGCGTGCTGCTCGTCACCATCAACGCGCAGCGGACCGAGATCCCGCCGGCCGATCGCCTCGCCACGTTCGAGCGCATCCGCCAGCGCGTGCTCGCCGTGCCCGGCGTCGCCTCGGCGGCCGTGTCGTTGGTCACGCCCGTGAGCGGCAGCACGTGGAACAACCGCGTGGACGTCTCAGACAGCGTCGATCTGCCCGAGCGCGAGAGGCAGTCGAACTTCAACGCCATCACGCCAGGCTGGCTCACCACCTTCGGCACGCCCCTGATTGCCGGACGCGACATCGCCGACGGCGATCGCAAAGGCACGCCGCCGATCGCGATCGTCAACCAGACGTTCGCGAGGAAGTTTCTGAACGGGGCGAGCCCGATCGGACACACGGTGACGATCGGCGGCGCCGGGCCAGGTGCCGAACCGCCGCGCGAGATCGTCGGCGTGGTCGGCGACGCGGTCTACCGCGCGCTGCGCGAGCCGGTGCCGCCGACGATGTACGTCCCGCTGGCGCAGCTCGACGAGAGCCGGCGGCCGGCGCCGGCGTCGATGTCGGTCAGCGTGCGATCGGCGACCGGCAATCGCCGGCGCTGCTCGCGCGCAGCGTCAGCGCCGCGATCACCGGCGTGAACCGCGATCTCGCGCTCACCTTCCGGCCGCTCGCCGATCAGGTCAACGCCTCGCTCACGCAGGAACGCATCGTCGCGATGCTCGCCGGGATTTTTCGGCGCGCTGGCGCTGCTGCTCGCCGCGACTCGGGCTCTACGGCGTGACGTCGTACGCCGTCAGCCGCCGCCGGACGGAGATCGGCATCCGCATGGCGCTCGGCGCGGCGCCGGGCGGCGTCGTCCGCCTGGTGTTGTCGCGCGTGACGCTGCTCGTCGGGATCGGCGTGGCTGTCGGCGCGGGCGTCGAGCCTGTGGGCGTCGAAGTTCGTCGAGACGCTCGTCTACGGCCTCGAGCCGCGCGATCCCGCCACGCTCGCCGGCGCCGCTGTCGTCCTCGCGGCCGTCGGCGCGATCGCCGGCTGGCTGCCCGCACACCGCGCATCGCGCATCGACCCGGCGGAAGTGCTTAGAGATTCTTGAGATTTCAGATTGAAGAATTCAGATTTCAGATTGCAGAAGCAGCTCTGAAATATGCCATCTTATTGACACGATGCGGGACCATCTACACCTGTGGTCGTTCATCGAGGGCCTGTTCCAGGATCTGCGCCTGGCCTTCCGCACGCTCCGCGCGACCCCGGTCGTCACCTTCATCGCGGTGCTCTCGCTCGCGCTCGGTATCGGCGCCAATACCGCGATCTTCTCGCTCGTGAACAGCCTGGTGCTGCGCTCGCTGCCGGTGCGAGAGCCGAACCGGCTCGTTCTGCTGCGCAGCCGCGAGAGCTCCGGGTATCCGGAATGGAGCAATCCGGTCTGGAACGAGATCCGTGAGCGGCCCCAGCTCTTCGAATCGTCGCTCGCCTGGTCGCCCGTCGCGCGCGCCAACTTTCTCGTCGATGGCGTCGCGCAGAAAGCCGATGGCTTCTTCGCCAGCGGCTCGTTCTTCGACACGCTCGGCGTCGGCGCGCTGGTCGGGCGGACGTTCTCCGACGCGGACGATCAACCGGGCGGCGGACCCGACGGCCCTGTCGCCGTCATCAGCTACGGGTTCTGGCGGCGGCAGTTCAAAGGCGACGAGCGCGCATTGGGCCGGACGATCACGCTCGAAAACGTGGAGTTCACGGTAGTCGGCGTGATGGAGCCCGGCTTCTCCGGTCCCGATGTCGGCCGCGCGTTCGATGTCATCGTGCCGCTCGGCACCGAGCCGCTCGTCAGTCGAAGCGATGGCCGGTTCAAGGCGGCCGGCGCCAGCTGGCTCAACATCATGGGACGGCTCCAGATCGGATCAGTCGCTCGACGCGGCGACCGCGGCCGTGCGCGGCATCCGTCAGCAGGTGCTCGACGCGACGATTCCCGTGGAGTGGCCGCCCGCCCTCATCCCTGAATACCGCGCGAGGCCGTTTTCTCTCGTGCCAGCCGCGACCGGCGATTCGGCGCTGCGCGAGCGTTATCAGCGTCCGCTGATCATCATCATGGCCGTCGTTGCGCTGGTGCTGGTGATCGCATGCGCCAACATCGCGAACCTCCTCCTTGCGCGCGCCACCGCGCGGCGGCACGAGTTGAGCCTGCGCGTCGCCCTTGGCGCGTCGCGCTGGCGCCTGGTGCGGCAACTGTTCGCGGAAAGCGTGGTGCTGACCGGCACGGGCGCAGCGTGCGGCGTCCTGCTGGCATCATGGGGCAGCCGCTTCCTCGTCGGCCAGATCTCGACGGAGGCGCGGCCGGTGTTCCTGGATGTGTCGATGGACCGGCACGTGCTGTTGTTCACCATCGGCGTGACGATGGCGACCGCGCTGCTCTTCGGCGTGGCGCCGGCGCTGCAGGCCTCGGGCGTCGCGCCGATGGAGGCGATGAAGGATCAGGGCGCGCGGTACAGTCCGCGCACCGGCCTTCGCGGCGGCGCGGCCGACAGCCTCATCGTCGCGCAGGTCGCGCTCACGTTGGTGCTCGTCGTCGGCGCGGGCCTCTTCGTTCGGACGTTCACGTCGCTCGAGACACGTCCGCTCGGGTTCGACCGCGATCGGGTGCTGATCGCGGCCGTGAACACGCACAGCGCCGCGATCGAGCCGTCGCAGCGCCTGCCGCTCTACGACCGCGCGCGTGACGCCGTTCGTGCGCTTCCAGGCGTGGCCGACGCATCGGTGTCGCTGGCGACGCCGCCGGTGGAGATGATCTCGATTCTTCCGGTCAACAGCATTTCCGGCGGAACGCCGCTGCAAGGCATGGAGCGGATGACGGCGGTCAACTTCGTCACGCCGGGATGGTTCAGCACGTTCGGGACGCGCGTGCGCGCGGGACGCGACATCAGCGAGCGGGACCGCGCAGGAGCCCCTCGCGTCGGGGTGGCCAATCTGGCATTCGCGCGCAAGTACCTGCGCGGCGGAAGCCCGCTCGGGCACCGGATCGCGTCAACGGTCGGACAGCCGCCGGTGACCTTGTCGATCGAAATCGTCGGTGTGGTCGAGGACGCCCTGTTCGGATCGCTGCGCGCACCTCAGCATCCCATGCTGTATCTCCCGATGGCGCAGACCGACTGGCTGCAGCAGTGGCCGCCGGCCCAGGCCGATTTGTCGGTGCGATCGGGCGGCGCGCCGCCGCTGCAGCTCGCACGGAGCGTCGCCGCGGCGGTTCACGGCGGTGAATCCCGACATGGTCGTGACGTTCCGATCGCTCACCGACCAGGTCGGCGCGACACTGGCTCAGGAGCGGATCGTCGCGATGTTGTCGGGATTCTTCGGAACGCTGGCGCTGCTGCTTGCGGCGCTCGGGCTCTACGGCGTGACGTCGTATGCCGTCAGCCGCCGCCGCACGGAGATTGGCATCAGGGCGGCTCTCGGGGCCTCCCGCGGCGGCCTTGTCCGCCTGGTGCTCTCGCGAGTCGCGACGCTCGTCGCGGCCGGCGTCGTGATTGGGGCGGGCCTCAGCATGTGGGCGTCGAAGTTCGTGGCGGCGCTTCTGTACGGTCTCGAGCCGCGCGATCCGGCAACGCTTGCGGGAGCCGCGATCGTTCTTGCCGCAGTGGGCGCGGCCGCCGGCGGCTGCCGGCGTACCGCGCCTCGCGAATCGATCCCGCAGAAGTGCTCAGGGACGCTTAAGAAATTTCATCGTTCATAGTAATGATCGTGTCGCCACCGCCAGTAGGCAATCTGGCGCTGCCGGCTCGCCCGCTGGAACGCCAGGTACCGCTGATGCCGTTCGGCGAGGTACGCCCTGTAGCGGCGGTCCTCCGCGCGATTCCAACGGTGGTAGTCGCGATGGTCGTTGTCGTAGAAGCGGACGACGACCGATGACTTCGCAAGCGCCGGCGTCGGGAACAGAACGGATCCGCCAATCGCCGCCGCCAATGTCAGTGCACCAAATGTTTTGCGAAACATGATCACTGCCTCCTTTCGAATGAGCGCCCACCGTCATCGTGGCGCGCTTCAACGGCCTCATCAGCCGATGCTGACTGAAGTCGCAAGAAGCTCGCCATGGCGAAAGTCGGCCGTATTTGCCAATGCTTGCGCAGCCGGGCTCGAGCAGATGACCCCTACAGAGGTCGCTGGAGAGTTGATGCTGGCGGAAATGCGCTCGTGAACGTGAAGGCGTACGGAGTGGGACCGCGATCGTCGAGCGACGCAAGGCGCAGCTTTGCTTCATCCACGGTCGGAATATGCCCGACAGGAATCCACCACAGCGCGAGCGCCACACGCTCGAACTTTTCGAACCAGTCACGCCGCTGGCGGAGTATCTCGGCGTGAGGCCCGTTATACGTGAACGCGCGCAGCTGCTCGACCGATTCCCACACCGACATGTTGACGATGATCCGGTCGTCGTCGAAGGGGCGGAGATAGGTGTTGCCCGCGCCCTCGCCGTCCTGCATGCGCCAGACGAAGCCGTCGCTGCCGTCGGCCAGCGCGTTGAGCTCGGCCAGCCGCGACACGAACCCGTGCATGGACGGATCGTCGAGCGGCGCTCGCATCCGGCCGATGTTCACCTGAGCCAGGTGCATTGGCGATCACGTACAAAGAAGAAACCGCGGAGACCGCGAAGAACGCAGAGACCAATATTTTTTGCGTCCTTCGCGGTCTCTGCGGTTCCATCCGATCGTGTCATTGTTTTCCGCGCAGCGCGTCGACGCTGATCGGCCCTGGGCCGGCGACGAAGAAAAAGAGCCAGAGGAAGCAGAACAGCACCGCCAGCTCGCCGCCGTTCACGATCGGCCAGAACCCGTGCGGTGCGTGCTGCGTGAAATAGGCGACCGCCATCTGCCCCGACACGAAGAACGCCACCGGCCTGGTGAACAGTCCCAGCAACATCAAAGTGCCACCAATTGTCTCTATGATTCCCGCGGCGCCCATCATCGTGGCGGCGAGCACGGGCGCATGAAACGGGTGACCGGGAAAGCCGAACAGCTTCTGCGTGCCGTGCGCAAGGTACACGAACGCCGCGACGATGCGCAGGACACTGAGAAGATAGGGCGTCAGACTCTTCATACGCGCGCCTCTTTGATAGACTGGCGGGACCCATTATGTACTCACGCGACGAGATCAAGACGCTCACCGACAAAGTGCTCAACATGACGAAAGCCGATGCAGTCGAGGTGAGCTTCGACGGCGGCGAGCGTTCCGCGACGCGCTGGGCCAACTCATCGATCACGGTGAACATGGTTCAGTACCGACCAGCAGCTCACCCTCAACCTGCGCCACGGCGCAAAGCAGGGCAGCGCCTCGACGCGCGAGTTCGACGACGAGTCGCTGAAGGCGATGGTGGACGAAGCGCAGGAGGCCGCGCAGAAGGCTCGCGACAACGCGAACCTGCCGCCGCTGGTGAAAGGACCGCAGGAGTACGTCCCGGTCGACGCCGTCCTGCCGAAGACGGCGGACTTCGGCCCCGGCGAGCGCGCGGCCTGGGTGAAACAGTCCGTCGACATCTGCGAGAAGAAAGGGGTCCTCGGTTCCGGGTACATCCCCAAGAACTATCAAACGACCTGCCTGTCGAACTCCGAAGGGCTGTTCGCGTACTACCAGGCCGCCGAGACGGGTTTCGTCCTCACATGCCGCATGGCGAGCGGCGGCGGCTCGGGCTGGTCGGGGATTACCGGCGCCAAGGATCTGTCGCAGGTCAACGTCGCCGAGCTGACCGAGATTGCCGCGAACAAGGCGCTCAAGAGCCAGAAGCCGCGGGCGATCGAACCGGGCCGCTACACCACGATCATCGAACCGCGTCCGGTCGCGCGCCTGCTGTCGACGATGATGGGCGCCTTCAACGCCGGCGGCGGAGGCGGCGGATTCGGGGGCGGCGGTGGCGGCGGCTTCAACTTCGGCGGCATCGGCCGGCCGTTCGTGGCGGCCGACGGCACGCCGAAGATCGGGCAGAAGCTGTTCAGCGACAGCTTCACGCTGAAGAGCGACGTCGGCAACCCGATCCTGCGTCAGACGCCGATCATGAACGACGGCCTCGCCGCGCGGCCGGTGACCTGGATCGAAAAGGGCGTGTTGAAGAACCTGTTCTACGACGCGGCCACGGCGCGCCGCCAGAAGGTCTCGCCTTCTCTCGCCAACCCCAACATGAGCCTCGTCGTCGAAGGCTCGAACCTGTCGATCGAGGACATGGTGAAGACGACGAAGCGAGGCTTGCTCGTGACGTTCTTCTGGTACCTGCGGCCGGTGGACACGCTCACCTTGCTCAACACCGGCATGACGCGCGACGGGCTGTTCCTGATCGAGAACGGCGAGATCGCCGGGCCGGTGCAGAACTTCCGCTGGAACATGTCGCCGCTGGTGGCGTTCGCCAACATCTCGGCGGTCGGCAAGTCGGTGCCGATTCACACCGGCGAAGCGTACGACGGCCCCGGCACCGCGCTGGTCCCGGCGATCCGGGTCGAAGACTTTTACATGACATCCGTTTCACCCGCCGTTTAGCGGCCTTAACCGCAGAGATCGCAAAGCTCGCCGAGTAAACATTTTCTCTCAGCGTGCTTAGCGTGCTCGGCGGTTAATTGCGTGGAGACATATGAGCCCAACACGTCGCGACTTTCTGAAATACACCGGCGCCACGAGCCTGCTGCTCGCCTCCAGCGATCTGGTCGGCCAGCTGCTCGCGCAGTCGCCGAAAGGCAACCCGCTCACCTCGACCTTCAAGGGCCTGGCCGACGTCGTGCTCGGCGAGGCGAAGAAGGCCGGGTGCTCCTATGCCGACGTCCGCTTTACGCGCAGCGTCAGCTCCGGCGTGAACGCCAGCGGCGGCAGCGATCGCAACGCCGACGGCGGGGGCGGGTTCGGCGGAGGGCGCGGCGGCCGCGGAGGCGCGGGACGAGGCGGCGGCGCTCGCGCCGGTGGACGTCCGGGAGCGGCGGGCTTCGGCGTTCGCGTGATCCACTCCGGCGTGTGGGGATTCGCGAGCAGCCCCATCGTGACGGAGGACGAACTGCGGCGGATCACGCGCATCGCCGCCGAGGTCGCCAAGGCCAGCGCCGTCGCGAAGAAGACGGACGTGAAGCTCGCGCCGGTGCCGGCCTACACCGAGGTACTGGTCGTCGCCGATGGTGAAGGACCCGACGAAGATCTCCACCGAGGACAAGCAGGCCTTCGTGCAGAAGGTGGTCGACCTCGCCGCGGCCAACAAGAACGTCAGCAACGTGACCGCATCGGTCGGCGTCAACAACGAGTGGCGCTATTTCGCCTCGACCGAAGGCTCCTACATCGAACAGGAGACATTCGAGATCACGCCGACCTTCAACGTGTCGGCGAAGATCGGCGACGTCACCAAGACGCGCAGCTTTGTCGGCGTCCCCAAGACCGGCGGCTGGGAAGTCGCCGAGGAATCCGAGATGATCGAGAGCGCCGAGCGGATCGCGTCCGAGGCGGTCGAGATGACGACGGCCAAGCCGCTCGGCATGGGCCTCAAGGATCTCGTGCTCACGCCGTCGCACGCGATGCTCACGATCCACGAGATCGTCGCGCACGCCACCGAGCTCGATCGCATCCTCGGCTACGAGGCGAACTACGCCGGCACGAGCTTCGTCAAGCTGTCCGACGTCGGCAAGCTGAAATACGGCTCGAAGCTGATGAACATCACCGCCGACCGCACCATGCCGGGCGGCATGGCCACCATCGGCTACGACGACGACGGCGTGAAGACGATGGAGTTCCCGATCATCCGGGACGGCATCCTGGTGGGATTGCAGACCAACCGCGAGACCGCTCCGCAAATCGGAGACAAGGCCAGCAAGGGATGCACGTCGGCCTCCTCGTGGCGCGACTATCCGTTCCTGCGGATGCCGAACGTGCGGCTCGAAGCGGGGCCGAAGGGATCGCCCAACGTCGCGCAGATGATCGCGGACACGAAGGACGGCGTCCTCATCGACGGCCGCGGCAGCTACTCGATCGACCAGCAGCGGTACAACGGCCAGTTCGGCGGCAACTGCTTCTGGGAAATCAAGAACGGCAAGGTCACGCGGATGGTGACCGACGTCACCTACAACGCGATCACGACCGACTTCTGGGCGAACCTCGATCTCATCGGCAGCCAGGAGACGTGGAAGATGTTCGGCACCGGCGGCGACGCGAAAGGTCAGCCGACGCAAACCAACAGCATCTCGCACGGGTCGCCGCACATCCGGATCAAGAAGATCATGGTCGGAGCGGCGTACGCGTAGACGGCGCCCGAGAATCTGGCAATCGGGTCATCTGGTAATTGGTAATCGGGTAATCGATTGGGAAATCGATCGACGAACCAGGCTCGGTGACAGCATGACATTTTCGATCACCGAACATACGCTGACCTCCGCCCGCCATACCACCGGCTATCTCGCCTGCGGCGCGGAGGCGGCGCCGCTGCTGATCTTCTTGCATGGCTGGCCCGAGCTCTCGCTCTCGTGGCGGCACCAGTTGCCGGTGTTCGCGGCGTTAGGCTTTCGCTGCGTCGCGCCGGACATGCGTGGGTACGGCCGATCGAGCACCTACAGTCGCCACGAGGATTTCGCACAGGAATTGATCGTCGCCGACATGCTGGAGCTGTTGGCGTCGCTCGGTCGCGAGCGCGCCGTGTGGATCGGCCACGACTGGGGCAGCTCCGTGGTGTGGAACCTGGCGGCGCACCATCCGGAGAACACGGCCGGCGTCGCCAGCCTGTGCGTGCCGTATCTCGCGGCCGGCTTCACGCTCGACACGATCGTGCCGCTGGTCGACCGTGTGGTGTATCCAGAAGCCGAGTATCCGGCCGGCCAATGGGACTACCAGTTCTTCTACGAGCAGAGCTTCGACAAGGCACGTACGGGGTTCGAGGCGAACATCCGCAACGTGGTGAAGGCGTTGTTCCGCAAGGGCGATCCCAACGGCGTCGGCAAGCCTGCTCGCACCGCGGCGGTCCGCAACGCGGGCGGCTGGTTCGGCGGTGGCGCGTGCCCCGACGTGCCGCGTGATGCCGACGTCATCACGGAGGCGGACCTGGAGGCGTACACCGCGGCGCTGACACGTCATGGCTTCTTCGGACCGGATTCCTGGTACATGAACCACAAGGCCAACGGCGCCTACGCGCGCCTGGCGAAGAACGGCGGCAGGCTCTCGATGCCCGTGCTGTTCCTGCACGGCGCCTACGACACCGTCTGCGAGACGATGACGTCACGCCTTCCCGAGCCGATGCGGCGCGACTGCGCCGACCTCACCGAGGCCGTCGTGAAGTCCGGTCACTGGATGGCGCAGGAGCAGCCGGTCGCGGTCAACGCCGCACTGGCGAAATGGCTCGCGGTCAGACTGTCGGACTACTGGCGCTGACTTACCTGGGCCTGTCGCCGAGGCGCAGCATGTTCTCCAGCGCGTGATTGCCTTCGTGACACGCGTATTCGTAGATCCGGTACGGCTCGTCCCTGTTCAACGGAAACGCCACGGTCCAGGGCCGCGTGAAGACTTCAGGGTCGTCGATGGTGGCTTCGTAGCGGATCGTGTTCGCGTCCACGCGGGTGAGGCGCTCGACGACGTGACACGCCTGACTCTGGGCAATCCCTCGAAGCCAACCCGCGGCCGCATGCGTGGCAATCCACCCTTTGCCGTTGAAGTTGGTCGTGTCCACGACCAGCGTGTCGCCCTCCCAGTGACCGACCGAGTCGCCGTTCCACGACCGGACGCTGGGACCGGGATGCGGGCGGCCATCCAGAGGAATCACCCGCGCTTCATGAATCATCTCGGAGTGAAACACGATGAAGTCCCGCGTCTGCACGATCTGATGGCCGTTGTTGTACGCGCTGGGCATCATCGACGATGGCACGCCACGCGTGATGCAGCGCTCCCACGGCCCGTAGCGTTCGAGCGAGTCCGAGGGCTGAGCGAGCATCGCGTTCTTCGCGGCGACCGCTTCCGGCTTCAACGGCACGCGTCCGTTCGGCGGATCCACGACCATCGATGGACGTCGAGGACTCTTCGGACCGTCCTGCACCAGCCAGTCGGCGGTGCTCACCGCGAGATCGCGGGGAAACTGTTCGTCAGCGCCCAGACGTTCGAATGGCGTCGCGTCGTAGTTGGTCCACATCCCCTCGAGATCGGGGTGGCCGTCCGTCGTGCGACTCCCGGTCCGCTTCGTGTCCGCGGGCGTTCGATCGGACTGCGGCGACCCGAGGAGCAGTGCTCCGCAGGCGAGCACGAGCGCTGGAACCGTGACGCGCGTCAACGTCGATCGGCTTGGGTGAACCATGGTCGAGGCCTCACTCTGGTAGGGTCCAAGGCGTGTGCTGGGAGGCAGCGGCATCCAGGTGCGAAGCTTACCTGAACAGCGGTAGACTCTCCCATCGCCGTTCAACCCGGAGGAGGTCCGATGCTTCGCCGCACATCTGTTGCCGCTGCGTGTGTTGCCGTCGCCGTGGCGTTCACGTCCTCGTGGTATGTCAGCGCGCAGTCGCCGCACCCGCACGTCACCCGCGGCTTCCCGCGCTTCGGGTCCCGGCGCCGCGGCGCTCATGCCGGCGCCCAACCCGGAAGCGCTGGGCTTCGACTCGCAGCGCCTCGCGAAGCTCGACGCCTACATGGCCAAGGCGGTGGCGGATGGCCGCGTGGCCGGCATGTCGACGCTGCTGGCGCGGCACGGCCAGGTCGTCGTCGAGAAGACCTACGGCGTCAAGAGCCTCGCGACCGGCGCGCCGATGACGAAGGACACCATCTTCCGCCTCTACTCCATGTCGAAGCCGATCACCGGCGTCGCCATGATGATGCTGTTCGAGGACGGGCGATGGCAGCTCGACGATCCGATCACCAAGTTCGTGCCGGAGTTCAAGGGCCTGAAGGTCATGAGCGCAGCCGATGAAAACGGCCGCCGGTCGATCCAGGACATGCAGCGCCCGCCGAGCATGCGCGAGCTGATGAGCCATACCGCGGGATTCGGCTACGGCCTCGCCGATCAGCATCCGGTCGACAAGCTCTATCGCGAGAAGGGCGTGCTGTCCGCCAACGGCCTCGCCGACATGATCAAACGGACCGCCGAGATCCCCCTGATGTTCCAGCCGGGGACGCGATGGTCGTATTCCTCCGCCGTCGACATCCAGGGCTACATCGTCGAAAAGCTGTCGGGCCAGAAGTTCGGCGACTTCCTCGCGCAGCGCATCTTCAAGCCGCTGAAGATGACCGACACCGCGTTCTACGTGCCCTCGGACAAGGCGAGCCGGCTCGCGGCGGTGTATGCCGGCAACCCGAAGACCGGCAAGATCGAAGAAGTGACGGACCTGTTCGGCGGGAAGATGCCGACCTACCTCGAGCCGCCGTCGATGGAATCCGGCGGCGGTGGCCTGGTTGGCACGATCGGCGACTACGCGCGGTTCGCACAGATGATCGCGAACAAGGGCGAGCTCGATGGCGCGCGCCTGCTCTCGCCGGCCTCGGTCGAGATGATGGGCACGAACATGATCCCGAAGAGCGTGCTGGTCGGGTCCAACGGCATCGGCGCGACGCGTTTCAACGAGGCGGTTGGTTTCGGGCTGGACTTCATGGTGGTGATGGAGCCGCGTGCGGCGGGCACGCTCGAAGGCAAAGGCTCGATGAGCTGGGGCGGCGCCGCCGGGACCTGGTTCTGGGTCGACCCGACCGAGGATCTGATCTTCGTCGGCATGATCCAGCGCATGGGCGACACCGGCGGCGATCCGCTCGGCACGATGGCGCGCACGCTGACCTACCAGGCACTGACGCACCCGGAGCGCTAAGCCGTTGGAGAAGCCACTGAATAACTCCCGCGTCGAGGAAGATCAATAGCGGGGGAGGCGTGCGAGGGTGTAGAAATGGAATAGCTCACCAGGCACCATCGCACAAAAGGAGCAGGCATGATCTCCGCCAAGCTCATTGAACTCATTGAAATCCACGCCACAGGGCTCACGCGCGCGGTGGCCGCCGACCTGACCACGAACGAGCGTACCAAGGGGTTTCGGTCGGTGCCGGCCGTAGATCTCGAGCAGCGCATTTTCCAGATCCTCAACCACCTGGGCGACTGGATCGGCGCGCCGAAGTCCGAGAAGGTGGGCGCGGAGTTCGCCGACTGGGGTGGCCGCAGGTTCGGTCAGGGCATCCCGCTGAGTGAGCTCGTCTATGCGATGGTCATCATCAAGCGGCACCTGCACCAGTACATTCAGGACAACGGGTTGGTCGACGCGGCATTTCCAACGGTTGAAGCCGAGTATGTCCTCCCGATGCACCTGCACAGTCTGCAGGAGCTGAACCAGCGGGTCACCGCGTTCTTCGACGAGGCGCTGTATGCGTTGACCATCGGCTACGAGAAGCGGGCGGCTGAAGCCGTCTGAAGCCTTCGCGCGGCGTGCCATTTCGGCTACGCTGTCTGGCGATGCTGACGCTGGAACGCCCGTCCCCCACCGCTGCCGCTGATCTGCCCTTCGTCGAGCGAATCCGCAGCGCCATAGAACTGCTGGAGCTCGCCGCCGCGGACTGGCGGCTGCTCGACGAACTGCCCGCAGCCGATCGCCGGCGGCTCCATCGAGCCGTCGCAGGCCTTTCCGTTCCCGATCGCCGCGCCGGCCGCAAGCGCAGCAAGGCGGCCAAGAGCGGAAAAAGTCCGCCTGGAGGAAGGCCTCCTGGAGACGACCGGGATTCGCGCGCTGCGGCGGCGCCCGGTCGTGACCACTCCGAACGTATTTCCGCCCGCGGCACCGTTCGAGTCGACCGACGTTGATCGCGAGACGGCGCCGAACCGACGAACGCCGAACGACGAACGACGAACGTCCCCTTGTCGATCGCATCTGCTACATCTGCAAGCAGCCGTACTCCGACATCCACACCTTCTACGATCACCTCTGCCCGGCCTGCGCGGACGTGAACTTCGCGGCACGCACAGAGCTGGCGGATCTGCGTGGACGCGTTGCGCTGCTGACCGGCGGCCGCGTGAAGATTGGGTACCAGGCGGGACTCAAGCTCCTGCGCTCGGGCGCGCACCTCATCGTCACCACCCGTTTTCCACGCAATGCCGCCTCACGCTACGCGCTGGAACCCGACTTCGCCGACTGGAGCCGGCGCCTCGAGATCTTCGGTCTCGACCTGCGCCACACGCCGAGCGTGGAGGCGTTCTGCCGTGAGATCGTCGCCACCCGCACGCGCCTCGACTTCATCATCAACAACGCGTGTCAGACCGTCCGCCGCCCGCCCGAGTTCTACGCGCACCTGATCGCCGAGGAGACGGCGGCGGCTCGCGAAATGCCGGGACACGTGCGACGGTTGCTCGGCGACGCCGGTTCAGGGCGGGATGGGGGCTGGAGGGGCGGGACAGGCAGGATGGGCAGGATGGGACAGGATAGACAGAGCTCATCGCGGCGCAGTTGTCGCAAGTGCCGCTGCTCGTCGAAGAACTGCAGGCGCGCACCGATCTCTTCCCCGCCGGCCAACTCGATGGGGATCTTCAGCAGGTCGATCTGCGAGACAGGAATTCCTGGCGGATGCTGCTCGCCGACGTCCCGACCGTCGAGATGCTCGAGGTGCAGCTGGTGAACGCGATCGCGCCGTTTCTCTTCAACGCGCGCCTCAAGCCGCTGATGCTTCGCACACCCGAGCGCGACAAGCACATCGTCAACGTCTCGGCCATGGAAGGACAGTTCTACCGCACGTGCAAGACGACGAGGCATCCGCACACGAACATGGCGAAGGCCGCGCTCAACATGATGACGCGGACGGCCGCGACCGACTATTTCAACGACGGAATCCACATGAACAGCGTCGACACCGGCTGGGTGACCGACGAGGATCCGGCCGAGATCGCGGCGCGCAAGACGGTCGAACAGCGATTTCACCCGCCGCTCGACAGCGTCGACGGCGCCGCGCGGATCGTGGCGCCCATCATCACCGGCTTCAACAGCGGCACGCACGTGTGGGGACAGTTCCTGAAGGACTACAAGCCCACGCATTGGTAGCCTGGCGCGCCCTTCGAATTGGGTGTAGTGCGGACCTTCAGGTCCGCCGTACATCAGGCAGGCCTAAAGGCCTGCACTACATCGGAGTCAAAAACGCTGCAACCACATCGACGGTTCGACCAGCAGTCCAAGAATCGTTTGCGCGTACAGACGATGGCCGAAATCGTTGGGATGATTGATGCCGTTGCCTGTCAGGTCGTGAACGCTCTTGCGGTCGAGCAGGTCGGTCCACAAGCTGGTGAGGTCGGCGAGAGCGGCGCCCGCGCCGCACAGCTGCGACAGCGCGGCGCGATACGCGCCGAACCTCTCGATGACCGTGTAGTCCCATCGCGGATTCGGCAGCATGGGCGACACGAGCACGAACTCGGCGTCCGGCGAAGCGGCACGAACGCCGCTCATGATGCCGGCGATATTGGCCGCAAAATCCACCGCCTCGGCGTAGCCGGCGTCGTTCATCCCGAAGGCGACGATCACGAGGTCCGGATGCGCGTCGGCCACGCGCGCGACGTCGGCCACTCCGTGGTCCGACGTCCATCCGGACACCGCGAAGTTGTGGAGCGTGACCGGTGATTGGCAGGCGTGCTCGAGGCCAGCGTGCACGAGCGCCGCGTAGGGCGGCTGGCGCGGCGGCGCGCCGATCACCCCGGACGCGTTGAAACCTTCCGAGATGCTGTCGCCGGTGATGCAGAGGGTCAACGGCTCCGATGCCGCCAGACGCTGAAACGTGCGCGGGAGCTCGACCGCCGCCAACCGCGGCACGCAGCCACGCCAGTCACCTGACCGGTGCGAGTAGGTGGCGGCCGTTTGCCGTCGATGAAACTCGTCGTCTTCGGCCGCGATCAGCACGAACGGCTCGCGCGCGGGATACAGCTCTTCGAGCGTGGCCCAGGGAATCCGCGAGGCCGGGGTGAGACGCACCAGGCCTGCCTCGCCGTCGACGACGAAGTCGAGGCCGTTTTCGAACTCGACGTCGCCTGTCGCGCTCGTCAGGGTGACGCCCTCCGCGTGAGCGAACAGCAGCGACGCCGCCGGCGCGCCGTCGCCGCGATCGACGAAGAAGAGACTCTCACCTCTCATCGTCTCCGACAGCCAGAACGGCTCGAGAAGCCGCGGATCGACCATCGCCGGCTACGCCTTCGAGTTCGATCGATCGTGATGCGTCACCTGACCGAGCGATCCGGCGCTGCCCCAGTGGCCGGCCTTGTAGATCCGGATCCCGACGCTGCGCGTCTCCGATATCAGGGTCCCATCGGCGGTGTAGCGGAAGTAGCCGTTGAGGATGTGCGCCTTGTCGTGGGTGGCGTGAATGGTCACGGGGCGCACGGGACGGTCGCGCGTGTACGCGTACGTGCCGACCGATCCGCCGGCCAGCGCGTTGAATTCGGCCAGGTTGGTGTCGATGGCACGATTGGCCGTTTCCTCCGATCGCGTCGCCACCGCCAGACGGCTCTTCACGCCGGTCGTCTTCCAGCCGCTCATCGGATGATTCTCGCGCGCGTCGCGGGAGCGCTCACGCGGGCCGTATCCGAAGTTCACGCTGGCGGTTCGCGTCCCGGCGGGGAACGGCGGCTCGTAGGTCCCGCGGCTGGTTTTCGGATCGTTGAGGATCGCCTCGTTGCCGTAGCCGAACGCGGCGAGATAGTTCTGTTCCGCGCGCGTCGCCGCCGCCTCCGCGTCGGGGTAGGTGACGCCGATGAAGTCCGCCTCGCGCACGATCGTCGACGCCAGCTGAATCGCCCACCGGCCGTCGTTGTTGGTGACCGAGTAGACGCCGTCGGAGACGAGCAGCTTGTAGCCGTCCGGCGTGTAGCGCGTGAAGGACAGCGAGAACGCGGCGCCCACCGGACAGTAGAGATGCACGTTGATCCCCTCGAGCAGATCGTAGGAACGCGGCATGATGCGGCTCTTCCCGCTTCCGGGATTCAGCGATGGCGGCGGCGTGGCGACGAACTCGGCCGCGCTCTGAATCACGATCGGCTCGATGTCCTCGTAGATCGCGAACGGAAAATGGAGCGTGCGCGCGATCGCGGCCACGTTGCGCTGGCTCAGCGCCGTGAAGTACTCCACCATCAGCCGCATCCCTTCGGACACCGGCGTCGCGAAGCTGACGGGAAAGCGCGAATCGAGCTGTGCGCCCGTGCGCAATCCCTCCGGCTTCGGAAAGTCGTCGGCGCCGGACGGCCGCGCCTGCGCCGCGCGCCCCTGTGCGGCATCCGCTCCGCTGGCCGCGAGAGTTCCGATCGCGCCAATCCCGGCGCCGACCGTCTGCACGAACCTCCGGCGATCGATGTTTTCACGCATGCGACATGCTCCTTTCGAGCATGTCGTTATACATCACCGCGCCGTCGTTTCGCAGCCGGGCCACGCTGACGCTTTTGATCGGAAGTAGTGCGGACCTTCAGGCCTGCCTCATCCGCCGTGCGTGGCAGGCCTGAAGGCCTGCACTACTACGGACTGTTCAGTCCGCGCGCAATGCCGTCACGGGGTTGACGCCGGTTGCGCGCAGCGCGGGCACGTAGCTGGCCGCCATCGCCGCGACGGCCAGGCTCCCGCAGACTGCGAGGTACGTGAGGGGATCCATCGGACTCGTTTCGAACAGCAGCGACGTCATCAGCCGTCCAAGCGCGATGGCCACGACGAGGCCGGACCCGATGCCGATCGCCGCGAGGCCGAGGCCATGGCGGACGAACATGCCCGTGATCTCGTTCCGCTGCGCGCCAAGCGCCATGCGGATGCCGATCTCGCGCGTGCGCTGGGACACCGAGTACGAGATCACGCCGTAGATTCCGGCGACGCCGAGCAGCAGCGCCATCGCGCCGGCAATCGCCAGCATGACGAGCGTGAACGACGTTCGAGCCATCGATGCGCTCACCACCTCCGCGAGCGTCCTCACGCCAGCGAGCGGCAGGTTCGGGTTCACCGACCAGACCGCCCGGCCGACCTCGCTGGCGAATCCGTTGGAGCCCGCCCGAGGGCTGCGAATCACGTACGACATCGTCCGGCGCACCTGGAATTCGTCGCCCTCGAAATGGTTCATCAGCATCGGGAAGAACGCGATCGTGGGGGCTTTCTTGTCCATGCCCTCGTCGCGTTCGTCGCTGATCACGCCGATCACCTCGCGCCACGCGGACGCGTTGCTCTCGCGAATCCGCTTCCCGATGGCGGCCGACGGCTCCTTCCACAGCTCGCGCGCGAGGTTCTCGGACACCATCGCGACAGGTCGCAGACCGTACGCATCTTCCCAGGTGAACTCACGTCCCGCCACCAGCGTGTTGCCCATGGTCTTCAGCAGGCCAGGCGAGAGGAATTTGAACGCCCGGATGGCGGGCAGCTGACCGGGTCCGTAGACCTTGTCTTCCGCGAAAATCGGATCGTGCCAGCCGGAGTTCGTCATCGGGATGATGCTGGTCAGACCGACGGAGCTCACACCGGGGATCGTCGCGATCTTCTCCATGATCGCCTGGTGCATCCGGACGACGGCTTCGGGCTCTTTGACCTGCGCTGACGGAATGCTCAGGCTCATGGTGAGCAGCTGCTCGGGATTCGTGAACCCGGGATTCACGTGCCTCAACGCCTGGAACGTCCGAATCATCAGCCCGGAGCTGATGAGCAGCACGAGCGCCAGCGCCACCTGCACGACGACGAGCGTGCTGCGCGCGCGATGCCGTTCGCGGCTCGCGCTCGACGTGCGGCCGCCGCCGCGCAGGCCAGACGCGACCTGCGGGCCGGCGTACTTGAAGACCGGAATCGCCCCGAACAGCAAGCCCGCGATGATGGACACGGCAAACGTGAACAACAGGACCGTCGCATCGATCGAAATGTTGTCGAGACGCGGCAGGTTTCCTGGTGAGAGGGCAATCAACGCGCGAACGGCCGCATAGGCGAGGCCCAGGCCGGCAACGCCTCCGACCAGACCGAGCACGACGCTTTCGGCCAGCAGTTCGTACGCGAGCCGGCCGCGGCTTGCGCCGAGCGCGGCCCGTACCGCGAGCTCCTGCTGGCGCCCTTCGGCGCGCACCAGCAGAAGGTTCGCCACGTTCGCGCACGCGATGAGCAGGACCATGGCGATCGTACCCATCAGCAGCCAGAGCGCCGAGCCAACGTCGCCGATGACGTCGGCCTTCAGCAGCCGCGCGTTGGCCTGCAGCTTCGCTTCCTCGAACATCTTCGTGCTGTAGCCGGGGAACGGCGGGAACTTCGTAAGAGCGATCGGAATCAGTCGCGTCACCTCGGCATTGGCCTGCTCGACGGTGACGCCGGGCTTCAGACGCGCGACTCGCGGTGTAGCTGAACTGACCGAGGAACGTCTTCGACCGATCCAGACGCAACGGCAGGATGAGGGAAGGCTTCTTGTCGAGGAAGGAGAAGGTGTCCGGCAGGACGCCGACAATCTCGCGCGGCTTTCCGTTCACCATCACCCGCCGCCCGATGACCGACGGGTCGCTGCCAAACCGCGTGTGCCAGTAGCCGGCCGAGAGGACCATGACCTCCGCCGAGCCCGGCGTGTCGTCCGCTTTCGAGATCAGGCGGCCGAGCGCAGGTGTCGCGCCGAGCATCGGCAGCAGCCCATCGGTCACGGCCAGCGACGGCACCTCCTCCGGCTCGGCAAGGCCGGTCACGCTCTCCGTGTCGCTGGTCCACAGGGCGACGTCCTGGAACAACCGTCCATCCTCGCGGAACGTGAAGTACAGGAACGGCGCGCTGCCCGTTTTCTGAAGGTTGAGGCCGGCCGCGACCTGATCGAGCACGACCAGCTCGTCGGCGTGCGGGTACGGCAGCGGCTTGAGGAGAACCCCTTCGATCACGCTGAAAATCGCCGCATTGGCCCCGATGCCGATGGCCAGCGTCAGCACGGCGACGGTCGTGAAGATGGGGAGCTGGAGAAGTCGGCGGAGGATGTGGCTCAGACGCATACCTCAGTAGATACGCGCCTCGATCGCGAAAGTTCGGTCGATTTTGCGGCCATCGGGCGCCTTGACGCCGCTAAAATGGTTGCATATACTACCTTCTTACACATAAGGAGTTGTGCCTGTGCACCGATACATCCTGCTGTCCGCCGCTCTCGTTGGCCTCGCCACGCCGGCCTTCGCGCAACCGCCCGCCGCCGCGCCCACCACGCAGGTCCTCACCGCGCTCACCGTGAAATCGGACGTCGATCGCGCGCAGATCATGAAGGTGATGCCCGAGGAGGTTCGCGCGACGGTGAAGATGTACCTCGACGGCAAGATTCAGCAGTGGTACTCGCGGAGCGACGGACGAGGCGTCGTCTTCATCCTGAACGCCACCAGCGTCGCCGACGCCAAGGCGCTGACGGATCAATTGCCGCTGTCGAAGGCAAACCTGGCGACGTTCGAGTACACGGCGCTCTCTCCGTTAGGGCCGCTGCGGATGCTGATCCAGCCGTGACGCGCAAGGCGCTGCGGGCCGGCGCCGAGCCGGCCGCGCTGATGGAACTCGCCTGCGCGTGCGCGAGCGCGCGTCAGGCGGCGCGCGCGATCACGCAGCTCTACGACCGGTGGCTCGACGGCACGGGTCTCGAGGCGGCGCAGTTCGCGCTGCTGATGGCGGTGAACGGGCACGGGGACGCGAGCCAGGCGGCAATCGGCCGGCGGTATGGCCTGGACAAAACCACGATCTCGCGCAATCTGAAATGGCTCGAACGCCGCGGCTTGATCGTCGCCACCGGCGCGGAGGACGGACGCGAGCGCCGGTTCGTGCTGACGGCCGAGGGCCGCAAGCGGTTGGCGGGCGCAAAACCCAGGTGGAAGAAGGCGCAGGACCATTTGCGGTCGGGCATGACCAGCCAGCAATGGGACACGATGTTCGACGCGTTTCGGGCCGTCTCACGCGCGGCGCGCACCGCTCACCGCAGCCTCGACATTAAGGATCCAACCCGCCGAAGTTCGACAATTCCGTGACGTTCGTTGTTCTGCTGGCGGCTGGGCGCCCACTTATGTTCAACTGGATCGTTGATGAAATTCTTTTGCATCTGGCTCACGCTGCTTGCAGCGGCCCCGGCGGCGCTGTACGCGCAGGAGCCGGCTGACACTCCCGCACCCGCACCTGAAAAAAGCGCTGACGCTCCACGCCCGTTCCAGCCGACGCTCGACGCCGGCGACCTCTGGCACGTTCTGCGGCACGGACGTGCCGATCCGCTCGCCGGCGATCCGGGCGCGACCTTACCGACTCCCGGCCGCAACCACTTCTTCGTCGCGGCCCCGACCATCGCCTCGAAGCCGTCGACCGGATTGAGCGTCGGCCTCAACAGCAACCTCGCGTTTTTCAGCGGCGACGAGAAGACCACGCACATCTCTTCGATCTCCGGCGGGCTTCGCGTCTCGCAGAAGAAGCAGGTGCTGTCCGGCGTCCGCTTCTCGATGTTCACCGCCGACGATCGCTGGTTCATCCAGGGCGACAATCGCCTCTCGTGGACGTCGCAGAACACGTACGGCCTCGGCGCCGATACGATCGCCGATCGGGCCCAGCACCGAAAACCTGAAATACAATGCCTTGAAGCTGTACGAAACCGGCTACCGGACCGTGCGGCCTCATTTGTTCGTCGGCCTCGGGATCAACATCAGCAAGCACGGGAACATCCGGCCAGGCGACGGCGTGCTCGAGAACTTCGATCAGTCGGCGTACGTGGCGTACAACGAACTGCACGGGTTCGAGGACCACGGAACAAACGTCGGCCGGGACGAGCGCGGGCTTGCTCTTCGACACGCGCGACAACGGCATCAACGCGCAGCGAGGATGGCTCGCCAGCGCGCAGTACCGCACGTTCTTCAACGGGTTCCTCGGCGGCGACTCCACGTGGCAGCAGCTGACGGTCGACGTGCGGACGTACCGCAAGCTCACGCCGGACGGACGCCAGCGGCTCGCGTTCTGGTTCATGAGCGACAACGTCCTGAACGGCACGGCGCCGTATCTCGATCTGCCCGCGACGGGGGCCGACGGACGCTCGGCGCGCGGCTACAGCGACGGGCGCTATCGCGGCCAGCACCTGGCGTACGGCGAAATGGAGTACCGCGGCACCATTACCCACAACGGCCTGATCGGCTTCGTGCTGTTCACCAATACGACGACCGTCGACAATGTGGACGCGGGGACCAAGCTGTTCGAGGATTTTGCGCCCGCGGCCGGCCTCGGTCTGCGAGTGCTCCTGAACAAGCACTCGCGGACGAACCTGACCGCGGACTACGGGTGGGGCAAGGAAGGATCCCGCGGGCTCTACCTCGGGATCCAGGAAGCCTTCTAACTTTTCATTTCTAACTTCTAACTTCTAACTTCCCTCGTGGTGTTCCTTCGTCTGGTTGCTGATCTGCAGGTCCCAGCCGTCCGGATCCTTCACGTGGAAGCTCTTGAAGCCCTGGCCGACCATGTCGGGTCTCGGGTTCAAGCCGCGCTTTTCCAACTCCGCCTTCACCTTGTCGGTGTCCCACGGTGAGATGCCGTATGAGACGTGATTGATGACGCCGGTCACCGGCGCCGCGTTCTGGCCCGACGCGGCCTGCTCGCGCCGGTTGCGGACGATGATTTCGCCGATGTCGCCGATCTTCATCGTGCACTGCTGCTTCCCATCGTCGTTCTTGATCTCCCAGCCCATGAGATCGCGATAGAACGCGGTGCTCTTGCGATAGTCGGTGACCGCGTACGAGATGTGATCGAGCCAGACGGTCTTGAACGGCGCGGGGCCGGCTGCGGGCGGGATGGTCGACGCGGTCTGCGCCACGACCGTCGCTGCCGGCGCCGCGGCCGCCGCCAGCGCGAGGCTCTGAATCAGCTGGCGCCGGGTCATCTTGCCTTTCTCGAAGTCGGTCAGTAGACCGTTGATGACGGCTCCATGAGCCCTCCTGCGAATTGGCGATTAGCGAGTTGTGCGTTGGTGACATGCCACTCAGCCAATTCACGAACTCCCCAACTCACCAACTAGCACGAAACGCACTTGTGGCTGTTCTTCGATCCCAGTTTTTCGAGCAGCGCGACGGTTGCGGGGAACGGCGAGATCCGCTGCACCGGACCGTTGGCCATGTCGGCCGTGGTCTGGCCGCTGCGCGCGACGGCGGTGACGTCGGCGCCTTTCGACACGAGGTAGTTGATCATCTCGTTGTCGCCGCGCGCCGCGGCGTGATGCAGCGGCGTGTAGCCGTCGTTGTCGCGCGCGTTGACGTCGGCGTGAAGGTCCTCGACCAGGTATTTCATCACCGACATCCAGGCGTCCGGGGCATGACGATGAGCGTTGCCGGCGAAGCCTTCGCCGTATTCGACGCCGGCGGCGGCGTGAATCGGGAGCGCGCCCGGTCCGCCGGGGGGCACAGGCAGCGCGTTGAACTTCGCCTGGTTGGCCTCGGCGGTCGGCGCGATCGGACCGCCGGCCCCGGCCGGAGGACCGCCACCGCCGCGCCGTACCGGCACGTTCGGCGCGACGGTCGGAATGTTGGGGTCGGCGCCGTAGGCGACGAGCAGCTTCATCGCTTCGAGATCCGTCGCGTAGGCGGCCCGCCAGAAGGCCGTGGAGCCGGCGGTGTCGGCCAGGCCGCAGTTGCGATTGCCGCAGCCGCTGTAGACGAGGTACCACGGATGGGTCTTGAGCCGCGCATCGGGGTCCGCGCCTTTGGCGAGGAGCGCCTTCATGACCTCGAGGTAGGTCGTCTTCTGCTGCTCCATCTCCTGCGGCTGCGGGTATCGCGTTCGCGGCTGCCATTGAGTGTTGACGGCGGCCCACAGCGGCGTGGCGCCGTTGGCGCCGGCCGCGAGATTCGGATTGGCGCCGCGCTCGATGAGGAACATCGCGAGATCGAACTCGCCGTTGATGACCGCCATCAGGAGCGGGCTCGTCGCATCGCCGGAGCCGGTCTCATCGATTGGCGCGCCACCGTCGAGCAGCGCGCGAACGGCTTCGAGGTGGCCCTGCCGCGTCGCGTGCAGCAGCGCCGTCATGCCGCCCTTGCTCGACACCGGCGGGTTGATCTCTTCAGGGTTGAAGCTGTTGGCGGCGTTGGCCGTATCGGCGTCTCCGCCGCGTCCGCCCCTGCCGCCGCGCCCGCCGGCAGCAGCTTCTTCGGGCGGCGGAATCTTGCCCGACGCGAACAGTTCGCGCGATGCTTCAATCGCCGCCTGCACCTGGCGCGGCGTCGGCTGCTGCGCCCTTGGGCACTGAGGCCTCGAGCACCTTCTTCTGACGGTCGTTGGCGGCGCGATCGAGCGCCGACTGGTGGGCAATGTCGATGGTCTTCGTCTTGATCGTCGCGTCGGCGCCGCGCGCGAGCAGCACCTGAATCGCCTCGACGCGGTTGTCGGCCGCCGCGAACATCAGCGGCGTCTGTCCCCACTCGGATTCGATCGCGTCGGCGTCGGCGCCCTGGTCGAGGAGCAGCGTGACGACCTCGCCGATGCCCGACGCGGCGGCAAGATGGAGCGGCGTCACCCCGCTGGTCGTCGTTCGCGCCGACACGTCCGCGCCGGCCTTCACGAGCGCCCGCGCGACCGCGGCGTTTCCGGCGCGGGACGCGAGATGGAGTGGCGTGTACTGACCGATGCGCGTGACGGCGGCCACGTTGGCGCCCGCGTAGACGAGCATCTCGGTCATCGCGGCGTCGCCGCGTTCGGCGGCGAAGTGCAGCGCCGTCATGCCGTCGCCCTTGGCGGCGCTGACGTCGGCGCCTTGTTTCAGCAGCGTCCGGACCGCGTCGCGATCGCCTTTCATGGCAGCGTCGGCGACTGGAGACGAGGACGGCGCCGCGCCCAGCCACGCCGTCATCAGGAGAGCGCCGCAAGCGGATACGCCCAGCAGACGTTTCATAACCCGTCTCCTCAGACACGTACGGGGAGGACCGCAGAGACCGCAAAGACCGCAGAGAAGACCGCAGAGAAGACGTCAGGCTCTGCGTGCTCAGCGGCCTCTGCGGTTTCATCCGATCCGTCTTAGAGCGCGAACACTCCGGTGCTGTCGCCGAAACTCGTGACGTCACTCATGCCGAGCTTCTGCATCGCGGACAGCATGACGTTGGCCATCGGCGTGCCGTCCTCGGCCTTGATGTGAACCCCGCCCTTCAGCGCGCCGTTGGCGTGGCCGAAGAGCGCGAGCGGACAGCGGCGATGGTTGTGGATGTTGGGATCGGCCATCGGCGAGCCCCAGATCACCATCGACTTGTCGAGCAGGCTGGCGTCGCCGTCCATCGTGGTCTTGAGCTTCTCGAGCAGATGCGCCATCTGACTGACGCGGTACTTGCAGATCTTGTTGAACTCCATGATCCGTTCCTCGCGATTGCCGTGGTGCGAGGCCGGGTGGAACGGCTGGTTCGATCCGCTCTCCGGGAAGACACGGTTCTGCGCATCGCGCCCGATCTTGAACGAGATGACGCGCGTCATGTCGGTCTGCAGCGCGAGCACCTGCAGGTCGAACAGGAGCCGCATGTGCTCCGAGAAGGAATCGGGCACGCCGGCCGGCGCGTCGGGCAGCGCCCGCGCTTCGCCGCTGCGGTTGTGGGCTTCGACGGCCTGGATGCGGCGCTCGATTTCACGGACATTGTCCATGTAGCGGTCGAGGCGCTGGCGATCGCCGTTGCCGAGGGAGCGGCGCACCCGCTCGACCTCTCCGCCGATCCAGTCCAGGATGCTGCTGCGGGTCTCGCGCCGCGCCGCGCGCTCCTCCGGCGTGTTGCCCGCGCCGAACAGCATGTCGAACGCGATGCGGGGGTCGCGGATCATCGGCAGCGGCTCACTGGGCGACGCCCAGCTGATCGAGTCGGTGTACGCGCACGAGTAGTTGTAGGTGCAGCCGCCCGCCTGATCCAGGTTCTCGATGCAGAACTGCATCGACGGCAGCGGGGTGGTCTGCCCCGCGCGCTTCGCGTACAGCTGATCGAGCGAGGTGCCCGCGAACAGATCGGAGCCCTGCGTCTGCTTCGGGTGTGACTGCGTGAGGAACACCGCGCTCGAGCGGAAGTGATCGCCGCCGATTTCCGGCAGCGCGAACGCTTCCGCGTTGCGCGCATCGGTGTTGCTGACGAGCGTCATCTGATCGCGGAAGGCCTCGAGCGTGCTGAACGGGTTGTCCGGCACGAGCGTGAAATCGCGGCCGGTCGTTTCGGGCGCGAACAGGAACTTCGAGGCGCCCCAGTTGTTGCAGCCGGCCAGGCCGTGCACCTCTTCGACGCAGATCAGGCGCGTCTTGTCGGTCGCCGCGGCTACCGCGCGGGTTCGACCGGCCGGCACCATCGCGTCGAGGAACGGCAGCGCCATCGTCGCACCCACGCCGCGGAGAAACGCCCGGCGGGGAAACTGCTTTTGAGTGAGGTAGTTCACGGTCGCTCCCTCTTGAAATTCAGATTTCAGAGTTCAGATTTCCGATTTCTAAGTTCTAACTTCTACCTTCTAACTTTCTACTGAGTAGCCGCCCCCTCCGCCCTCTTCATCTGAAACGCATCGCTCTTGATGACGCCCAGGATGAACGAGGACATCTTGTACTGGTTCGCGTCGGCCGCCTTCGTGATCGCCCGGATCGTCGGCTGGTCGAAGTACTCGACGCGGCGGCCCAGGGCGTAGGCCATCAGATTCTCGGTGAACGTCCGGATGAGCGGCACCGGGCGCTTCAGCAGCGCGGCGTTGAGCTCGGCCGGCGTTTTCACCGGCGTGCCGTCGTAGAAATCGCCCCGGGTGTCGAGCGGCATCCCGTTCTCCCGCTCGCGCCACCTGGCGGTGACGTCGAAGTTGTCGAGCGCCAGGCCAATGGGATCCATGAAGCGATGGCAGGACGTGCACGCGGGGTTCGCCCGGTGCATCTCCATCCGCTCCCGCGTCGTCAGCATCTTGCCGTTCTTCGCTTCCGCCGTGTCCTCGAACGCGGGGACGTCCGGCGGCGGCGGAGGCGGCGGCGTGCCCATCAGCACTTCCATCACCCATTTGCCGCGCAGCACCGCCGATGTCCGGTTGGCGAGGGAGGTCTGGACCAGCACACTGCCCTGGCCGAGCAGACCGCGGCGCGTGTCATCCGGATACTCGACGCGGCGGAACTCGTCGCCCGACACGCCCGGGAAGCCGTAGTGACGTGCAAGCCGATCGTTCACGTAGGTGTAGTTCGCGCGATACAGATCCAGGACGCTGCGATCCTCGCGCACGAGGCTGTTGAAGAAGAGCTCGGTCTCGCGCCGCATCGCGGCCGCGATGTTGTCGTCGAAGTTCGGGTAGTTGTTCGGGTCGGGATGGACCTTGTCGACGTCCTGCAGGCGCAGCCACTGCGCGGCGAAGCGCGAGCCGAGCGCGTCGGCGCGCGGATCGGCCAGCATGCGGCGCGTCTGCTTCTCGAGCGTCGCCGGCACCGACAGCGCGTTCTTGTTCGCGAGCGCCAGAAGTTCCTGATCGGGCGGCGTGCCCCACAGGAAGAAGGACAGGCGCGACGCGAGATCCAGATCGGCGACGCGATAGGATCCGCCGGGTTTGGCAATCTCCGGCTCCTTCTCCATCCGGAAGATGAAGTACGGGCTCGCGAGAATCGCCTCGAGCGCGCTGCGCACTCCGGCCTCAAACCCTCCCGCCCTTCCTGCCTTTCCCGCCCTTCCTGCCTCTCCCGCCTCTCCAGCCCCTCCCGCCCCCTTCTCGTACAGCGGCATCAGGCGATCGAGCTCGCCGGCCGTCATCGGACGCCGATAGGCCTCGCTTCCGATGCGCGAGAGAATCTGCCGGGCGCACGGCCGCTCTTCGGCGGCGGTGGTTGGCCGGCAGCTGAAAATCTTTTCCCGGCTCGGCGTCTCCGAGATCCCGGTGGCCCGATACGGCCCCTTGATGATCAGATCGCGAACGTGCGGCAGCGTCGTGATGCCGGGACCGCCCGATCCGCCGCCGGCGTACGACCAGTCGTGCGGCCGAATCAGATCCTCGTACGGGCCTTCGAGCTTCCGCACGAACGCCGCGGCCACGAGATGCTGGCCCGCCTTGACCAGGATCGGGTCGGTGCGCATCGGCACGGCGCCGCGGCCGTCGGCGCCGCCCGCCGGACCGGTCTCGTACTCGATCAGCGCGACGCGTTCACCGTCGATCGAGATGTCGATGTCCTCGTAACGCGCGTTCGATCCGGAGACGAGATCCACTTCGAACACATATTCCGCGTCGGCCGGAAAGACGTGCTGGACGACCGAGCCGCCGCGCGTGCCGTACGGCGCGCCCTCGACGTGATCCCACGGATGCTGCGACACATATCCGGGGCTGCTATAGGTGGAGTCCACCGTCGGCGCGTTGCGATCGCCGATCGCCATCCGGCTGATCGCGCTCGCTGCGTTCAAATACGCCTCGAGCAGGGTCGGCGACAGCGCCTGCGCGTCGGCAATGTTGTCGAAGTTGGCGCTCTTGGTGTCGAGCGGCAGCCAGTTGCCGGCGTCCACGTCGAGCGCGAGCAGATCGCGCACGGCGCGCGAGTATTCGGGACGGTTCAGACGCTGGAAGGTGCGGACGCCAGGATTGGGTTTCACGGCTGCCGCCGCGTCGACTTCCGACTCGAGCGTCGAGATCAACGTCGCATAGGTCGCGGCGTCGGGACGCGGCGCCAGCGGCGGCGGCATGAAGCCGGCCTGCAGTTTCCGAATGACCTTCTCGGCGATCTCGGGGTTCTGCGCCGCCTGCGAGACGTCGAACGCGGCGAGTGACAATCCGCCGGCCTTGCCCTTGTCGCTGTGGCAGCCGGCGCAGTAGCGCTTCACGACCGGATTGAGATCCGGAGCGTGCGAGGCGACCGGCTTGATCGCGGCAGGTTTTGCGGGCGTCGTCTGACGGACTGCGGCTCGCGGTGATGCGGCACTCGACGGCGCCTGAGCGCGAACGGCAGTTCCTGCCGCAGCCAGACACGCCGCCGCGCCGGCCAGGAAGGCAAACGTCCCCCTCGTCATCGGGCGAAGTTTACACCTGAAACCCTCCCTAATCGACGCCCCTGAAAGGAGTTACAACGAGAGACAATAGGCTTACTTTTTCAGCTCCTGGTACAGCTGGCCGACGAATCGATCGGCGGTCTGCGGGGTCGCCCCGGTCACCTCTGAATCGAATTCATTGGTCACCTTGGCAGCGACGACCTCTTCCTGCGTCTTCCCTTGCTTGACCAGCGCCGCCACCTTGTCGCGCACGGCGATCATCATCGCTTTGTGAGCGGCGACCGCGGTCTTGTCCACGACCGCCCCGTGGCCCGGAACGATCTTCGTATCGGCGCGCGCGAGCGCCACGATCGCGTCGAAGCCGGCCAGCATCCCGTTCATCGTCCCGCCGTTGGCGCGGTCGATGTTCGGGTAGCCGGTCGAGCGGTAGAAGTCGCCGGTCATGATCACGTTGGCGTTCGGAAAATAGACCATCGTGTCGCCGTCGGTGTGCGCCATCGGCACCGGGATCAGACGGACGTCCTCGCCGTTGACGTGAAACGTCAGCGGCGCGTCGTAGGTGACCGTCGGCACGGCGAGCGCCGGGGCCGGCACGCCGGGCTGGCCGTTGGCTTGCGGCGCCGGCTTCAGCATCCGCGCGCGCAGGTTCTCGCGCGCGAAGATCGTCGCCCCCAGCTTGCCGATGTTCTCGTTGCCGCCGATGTGATCCGGGTGCACGTGCGTGTTCACGAGCCACCGGATCCGGCCGTCGGAGATCTGTTTGATCGCCGCGACGATCTTGTCGCCGAGCGGCGCGAACTGCGTGTCGACCATGAACACGCCATCGGGCCCCGGCAGGACGCCGATGGTGCCGCCCGATCCTTCGAGCATGTAGAAGTTGCCGGCCAGCTTCGTCGTCTTGATCTGGACCTGGCTGAAATCCTGCTGCTGCGCCTGCGTGCGCACGCCGACGCACGCGACCAGGACGAGACCCGCAATCATCACTTTCATGGCTGACTCCTAAGCTCGACTATAATCAGAACCCATGACCACTGACACAATCGCACCCTCGCCCCAATTGTTCTTCGATACGGCGCAGGCCTACCAGCGCACGGCGGCGCTGCGCGCGGCCATCGAGCTCGATCTGTTCACCGCTATCGGCGACGGCGCGGATACTGTGCCCGCGATCGCCGCGCAGTGCAAGGCTTCCGAGCGCGGCATCCGGATCCTCTGCGACTATTTGACCATCATCGGCTTCCTCACCAAGACCGAGAGTCGCTATCAGCTGACGCTCGACTCCAGCGTCTTCCTCAGCAAGCGTTCGCCGGCGTACTTCGGCAGCGTCGTCGGGTTCCTCGGCGCGCCCGCTGTCACCCACCTGTTCGACGATCTCGCCGGCACGGTCCGGCGCGGCTCGGTGCCGAAGGCCGACAGCACCGTGGCGGACGAGAATCCGCTCTGGCAGGAGTTCGCCCGCGCCATGGTCCCCATGATGATGCCGTCGTCGCAGGCGATCGCCGACATCCTCGGCGTCGCGGGCGCGGGATCCATGCGCGTGCTCGACATTGCGGCCGGGCACGGCATCTTCGGGATCACCATCGCGCAGCGCAACCCGCAGGCGGAGATCGTGGCGGTCGATTGGGCCGGCGTGCTGCAGCTCGCGACCGAGAACGCCGTGAAGATGGGCGTTGCGGCGCGCCATACCGCGCTGGCCGGCGACGCGTTCAAGGTCGACTGGGGTGCGGGCTACGACATCGCGTTGATGACCAACTTCCTGCACCATTTCGACGCGGCGACCAACACGACGCTGCTGACGAAGGTCGCGGCATCGCTGAAACCCGGCGGCCGCGTCGCGGTGCTGGAGTTCGTGCCGAACGAGGATCGCATCAGCCCGCCGGAATCGGCGACCTTCGCGATGCAGATGCTCGGCAACACGCCGTCGGGCGACGCCTACCCGCTGTCACAGCTGACGGCGATGCTCAACGCGGCGGGATTCGCGACCGTCAGCGCTCACCCGATGCAGGGCGCGGAGACGGTCGTCGTGGGGACGAAGTAGCGCGGACGGCGGCATGCGCGAAGGGCACGGCCCATGTGCCGGTCCGTGTGTTTCGTGCGGATATGCGGGTCCGCGCGTTTCTACGTCCGTGGTGTCGCGCTACTTGCAGACGTCGCCGAGATAGCCGCCGCCGCCGCAGTACTTCGTGTCCTGCAGCTGCATCAGCAGGCCGTCCGGATCGGTGAAGTAGAGCTCCGGCGTGCCTTCCGGCGCGCCGCCGCGGTTTTCCATCCGCATCGAGACGTAGTGGCGCATCGGGCCTACCGGCCCCTGCGCGCCTTCACGCGGCTTGATCCCCACGGTCTCCAGCGTCTTGAGAATCTCGTCGGGCTTGAACCCGTCCATGTTCATGCACGCGTGGTTGATCGTCGCGGGCCGCGGCGGCGCGGCTGGCGCTCCGCCCCGCGCCGGCGCTCCGCCGCCGGTGAACATCAGGAACTGCACCGTCGGACCGACGGCCAGCGTCGGCGCGGTCGGGCCCTGATACGAGCGAATCGAGAAGCCGCACAGATCCTGATAGAACTTGTTCGATCGCTGAGAGTCGGTCGAAAAAATCGTGAGGTGACTGTAGTCGCGAAGCGCCAGCAGTCCCTTCGGCGCGCGCTCCGGCGCGCCGCACACGTTCCCCATGGCTCCGGCGCCTCCGCAATAGCCCGCGTCCTGCAGCTGGCAGACGATGCCGTCGGGATCGCCGAAGCTCAATTCGGTGGTCCCCTCTTTGGCGCCGTTCATGTCGGGTCCGCGCGACTCGACGAGCGCTTTCATCGGGCCGATCGCGCCGGCCTTCGTCACGCCGTGCGCGGCAAGCGCCGCCAGCGCGCGATCGACGTTGAACCCTTCGACGCCGAGGCAAAAATGCGTGATGCTCGGCGCGGCGCCGTTGGCCACAGGCGCGATCGCCAGGAACTGCGGACCGGCTCCCATCTGGAGCAGGGTCATCGAACCCTGACGGCCGCGCACCGGCATGCCGAACAGCCCCTGGTAGAACTCGACCGAGCGCTTCGCATCGGAGACGGCGAGGCCGATGTGGTTGATGCCGCGCACCTTGAGCGGCGACGCGGCCGCCTGCGCGAACAGCTGCGGCACAACGCGCGGCGCGAGGGCGAATCCGGGGATGGACAGAAGCAGACGACGACGGCTGATCACATTCATGCGCGCATTATGGCAGGAGACGCGGCCGAGCGATCAGAACTCCTTTCGTCGCCCTTCCTGGTCACCTTCGACAGCACGGCCTCGAGCAGCGGCGTCATCAGCCCCAGCTGCCGCGCCCGAATCACCAGGTTCCAGGCCGCCTCGAATTTCTTCCACCCCGCCGCGTAGAAGAAATGCTTCGCCTGATGCTTGAGCGTGCCGTGCGACCACGACGCCTCGGCGATTGACGACCAGCGGTAGAACTCCTGGTACGCCCAGTCGTAGCCTTGCTTCAGTCGTTCGGGACGCAGCAGCGCCGGGCGGTAGACGACATGACGCGTGTCGTACAGATCCCAGTTGCGGGTCGTGATCCGCCCCTGCTCGGTGAGGCGCGCGTGCAGCCCCGTGCCGGGATACGGCGTCTGGATGTGAAACGTCGCGGTGGTGACGCCGTGCGCGATCGCCCAGTCGACCGTGCGCTGGAACACATCGCCCTCGTCATCGTCCATGCCGAACACGAAGCTGCCGTTGATCATGATCCCGAGGCTGTGCAGCCGCGCGGTGACCGCCGAGTAGTCGCGGCCCAGGTTCTGCCGCTTGCCGCTGCGGCGGAGGTTGCCGGGCGTCAACGTTTCGAAGCCGACGAACAGGCTGCGGAGCCCCGCGTCGGCGGCTCGCTCGATGAGGTTGCCGCGCAGGATCGAATCCACCGTCGCGGCGCCCTGGAACAGTCTCTTCATCCCCTTCATCCCACTGAACAGATCGGCGGCGAAGCGCGCGTCGCCCAGCAGGTGGTCATCCAAGAAAATACAGGTGCCGCCCGGGCAGCCTGGCGATCTCGGCCAGCGCCGCATCGACCTGCTGGGTGTAGAAGGAGCGTCCGCCCGAGAAAAACGCGTCCTTGTAGCAGAAGTCGCAGTGTTGCGGACAGCCGCGCGTGACGACGATGGAGTTGGGCACGAGATAGCGATGGCGGGCGATCAGATCGCGGCGAATCGGCGGCATGCGATCGAGGCTCCTGCCGCCGCCGGATCGATACACGCGCACGCGCCGGCCCGCGCGGAAGTCGGCGAGGAATTGCGGAAATGTCTGCTCGCCCGGTCCGAGAAAGATCGCGTCCGCGTGGGCGGCTGCCTCGCCGGGGAGCGAGGTCACGTGCAGTCCGCCGAGCGCGACGAAGACGCCGCGCGCCCGGTAGCGGTCGGCGATGCGATACGCGCGGAACGCGTTGGTGATGTAGACCTGGATCACGACGATGTCCGGGGCATCGTCGGTGCGAAGCGGCTCGACGTGCTCGTCCACGATCGTCGCGTGGTCGTCGGGGGCGAGGTAGGCGGCGAGCGTGGCGAGGCCGAGCGGCGGGAACAGCGAGTACTTGATCGGGCGCCAGAAGGGGCTGGTGGCTTCGGTCAGCGCGGGCAGGACGAACTTGACCCGGAGCGGGCGTTGCGCAGTCATTTCTTTGCATTGTAGAGTAGTTTATGAAAGCGCGCAAAGCACCCGAGCGGCGGCGCCGGTTATACTGCCCTCGCTGATGGAGGACACGCCATGCCGTCACGATCCGACATGTCACGCCGGAGCTTTCTCATGACCACCGGCGGCGCGGCCGCCTGGGCCGGGTCGGCGCGCGGCTTTTCGGCCGACGAGATGCGCGCCAAGGCGGCGGACGGCACGCTCGCCGGCGTCTCGAAATGGGAGCTGGACACGCCCGCGCTCTGCGTGGACCTGGACAAGTTCGAGCAGAACATCGCGACCATGCGCAGCAGGCTCTCGGCCATGCACGTCGCCAGCCGGCCGCACGGCAAGTCGCACAAATGTCCGGCGATCGCGAAGCTCCAGCTGGCCGGCGGCTCGATCGGCATCTGCGCCGCCAAGATCAGCGAAGCCGAGGTCTTCTCCGCCAACGGCATCGGGCCGATCCTGATGACGACGTCCAACGTGACGCCGAACAAGATTCGGCGCGCGATGGCGATCCGGAAGACGAACAGCCAGTTCATCCAGGCCGTCGACTACCCGCAGAACGCGCGCGATCTCAACGACGCCGCGAAGGAAGCGGGCATCGTCGCCGACGTGGTCGTCGACGTCGCGATCGGCACGCGCAGCGGCATCCCCGCCGGCGATCAGGCGCTCGCGCTCGGACAACTCGTGGACTCGCTGCCGAACCTGAAGCTCCGCGGCATCATCAGCTACGACGGCAGCGCGCAGCACATCAAGGGCTTCAAGAACCGCCTCGATCAGACGCTGAAGCGATTCGAACCGTCGCTCGGCACATTCGAACGGTTCACGCGCTCCGGGCTCAGCACCGAGATCTTCAGCGGCGGCGGCACCGGGACGTACAACATCCTGCCCAAAGCGTCGCCGCACGTGACCGACGTGCAGGTGGGCAGCTACGTCTTCATGGATTGCCAGTATCTCGAGATCGGCGGAGAGTCGAACGACGAGATCTACACCGACTTCGCGTCGTCGCTCACCGTGCTGACCACGGTGCTCAACACCTATTTCGAGAAGTCCATCACCACCGACGCCGGCGCGAAGGCGCTGACGCTGAACAAGCCGGGCCCGTGGGTGATCGGCGAAAAGGGATTCGCGTACAACGCCGGGTCGGACGAGTTCGGCGTGATCAAGTACGAGAAGGCCGAGAAGTCGTACAAGGTCGGCGACAAGCTCGAGCTGATTGCGCCGCACTGCGATCCGGTCGTCAACGAATACGATCAGATCTACGCGATCCGCAAGGACCGCGTCGAGGCCGTGTGGCCGATCCTCGCGCGCGGCCATTCGCAATAGATTGACGTAGTGTTCGGGCTTCACAGAAGATCAGCGAGACGCAGGAGTTGTTCTTCTTCAAGAGCGATTCTCCTGGTCTCTTGATCTCCTGTGCAAGCGTGCGGGCGCCTAGCCGCCGCAGCGCTGCGTATTCTTTCCGCGCGGTGGCCAGGATCGGCAGGCCGGCGTCGGCGTCCTTCATGATCGTCGAAGAAGTCGTCGTAGGCCTTCCGGCTCTCGGCAACCTTCCCCAGCTTGGCCAGCGCGCGGCCGTAGAAGAGCGGCACCAGCGCCCGGGTCGTCGAGATCGACGGCGTCCGGCGATCGAGAATCTGCTTGAACTGCTGCGCGGCCACGTCCGCGTTGCCGAGCTCGAGGTTGACGAAGGCGGTCGTGAAGCGGACGCCGTTGTCGTTGTCATCCGTCATCGGCGGCAGCGCGGCAAGGGCGGCGCGATCGCCGCGGCGCAGCTTGATCACGGCGTCCACCAGCCGGAAGACCGTCTGCGCATCGCTGCTCGACGCCAGCGGCAGCCGCTTCGCCTCGTCCACCGATTTCTGCGCCTCCGCGACGTCGCCGACAATCGCGAGCGCAAACGCGCCGCTGAGCAGCGTGTTGATGTTGCGTTCGAGGTCGAGTCCCCGGCGAACGGACGCGCGCGCCGCCGCCGCATCCCCCACCGACGCCTGCTCCTGGGCGACACCGCACCAGGTGTTCGCCGCGGATCCCTTGAGGCCGGTCTTCTGCTACCGATTCCGACTCGAAGCGCTCCGCCAGTTCCCGCGTTCGCGCCAACTGACCGCGATAGCTGGCCACCGCGATCTCAGCCAGCAGGACACGAAAGCCTTCCGGCAGCGTGCGCGCCGCCTCGACCTGCCTGGCCATCTCGGCCTCGTCGTGGCGGAAGAACGCGGTCAGGTAGAGCCGCGACCGGATGTTGGCCGAGTCGAGGCCGCGCTTGATCGCGTCCTCCAGCGTCTGGTGGGCTTCGTCGAGCTTGCCCTGATTGAGGTAGACGCTGGCGAGGCTGACACGCGGCAGCGGCTCGTCTGGAGCCAGCGCGATCGCGGCGCGGAATTCCTCGGCGGCCTTGTCGTGCTCGCTGCGCCCCTGGTACGCACGCCGCCAGGTTCGCGTGCGACACGAAGTCGTTCGGGTAGGTCTGGTTCCAGAGCTGGTAGGTCTCAATCACCTTCTGCGGCAACGGCTCGGCAACCGTGTAGTAGCGCGCCGTGATGTAGAGCCGCTCGGGCTCGCTGACGCGATCCTTCAGCGCATAGGCCTTGATGATGTGTTCGCGCGCCGGTTCGTTCTCGCTGAGGTTGCTGTAGACCGTGCTGAGCCGCGCATGCGCCAGCGCGAATTCCGGATCCTGCTCGACCGCCTTCTTGAACAGCGGCAGCGACGCCGCGTCGCCCTGCTGGCGCCGGGTCGCCATTCCCAGGCTGTACGACTTCAGCGCGTCGAGCGATCCGGTGGTCGCCTCGCGAACCGGCGCATCGTACTTCCCGATCGACGCGAGCGATTCACCGAGCCCGCGCCGCAGCTGCTCCGCCGCGCTGCCGAGCGCCTTGAGCACCGCCTCCTTGCTCTCGGCCTGCACCTGCCGCTTCTCGATCACGTCGCCGGTCCGGCAGTTCGAGGCGTCGAGCGAGATCACGTACGAGTTGCCCAGGCTGGTGATCGCGCCGGCGATCATCGCCTTGCTCGCGGTGCGCTGGCAGAGGTCGCGCGCGACGTCCGGCGTCAGCTTGTCGCCGGGGCGGCGGCCCATCAGCTTCAGCGTCCCCTGAATGCGCTGCTCGGGAAGGACGCTCAGGAACGGCGACTGCCGCAGCTGCACCTCGAGCGCTTCCTTCAGCGTGTCGTCGAACACCGGCTCGCCGGTGCTGTTGGCGAAGTCGGCGATCACCACGGCGTCGCGCTCGGTGAACGCGCGCGGCCGGCTCGAATACACCAGCACGCCGGCGATCGCGACAGCGGCCACGGCGGCGCCGGTCGCGGCGGTCTTCCAGCCGACGCGGCGCGCCGCCGGCGGCGGCGGTCGCGGCCGCCACCGGCACGCTCGCCGATTCGCTCGCGCGCCTCAGCCGCTTGAGATCGCCGCGCAGATCGGCCGCCGTCTGATACCGGAGGTCGCGATCCTTCTCGAGCGCCTTCGCGATGATCCGATCGAACTCCGCCGGCACCGCCCGGTTCACGCTCGAGGGCGGCGCGGGCTGGCGCGTCAGCAGCGCCTCGAACGCCGCGATCGACGTGGCGCCCGTGAACGGCAGCGTCCCGGTCGCCATCTCGTACAGCACGATGCCGAACGAGAAGACGTCGGCGCGCGCGTCCAGTTCGTCGCCCCGCGCCTGCTCCGGCGACATGTACGCCACCGTCCCCAGCGTGGTGCCGACCGTCGTCACGTGCTCGGGCGCGACGCGCGTGACGTCGGCGTCGCCGCCGCCGCGCCGGGACATCGCGAGCTTGGCGATGCCGAAGTCGAGCACCTTGGCCTGGCCGCGATCGGGTGACGAAGATATTCGCCGGCTTGACGTCGCGATGAACGATGCCGCGGGCGTGCGCGGCGTCGAGGCCATCCGCGATTTCGATGCCGAGCTCGAGGACACGGTCGAACGGCAGCGGTCCGCGCGCGATCTCGTCCTTCAGCGTCCGGCCATCGAGCAGCTCCATGACGATGAACCGCTCGGCGCCGTGCTCGCCGACGTCGTGGATGGTGCAGATGTGTGGATGGTTGAGCGACGAGGCGACGCGGGCCTCGCGTTGGAACCGATCCAGCGCCTCGGGATTGCCGGCCAGATCGGCAGGCAGGAACTTCAGCGCGACCTGGCGGCCCAGACGCACGTCTTCGGCGCGATAGACGACGCCCATGCCGCCGGCGCCGAGGCGCTCGAGAATCTTGTAATGGCCGACAACGGTCCCAACCACGGCTGCACGCGAATTGTACAGCGGCTCGGTCTCGGCCAGCCCAAGCCCCGAGCCCCCAGCCCTCAGCCCTCGTTTTGGTTTAAGGTATGCGCATGAAGCCGAACGCATGCCTCGCCTTTGCCATCGCCGCCCTGACCGTCGCCGTCCCGCGCGCGCAGGACGCGCCGAAAGTGGAGGCGCTCCACTTTCACCACATGCATCTGAACTCGACCGATCCGAAGGCGGCGGCCGCGTACTATCCGAGGCCGTTCGCGCTGTCGGCGACAGCCACGACGTTCAACGGCTTCGAGGCGGTGAAGACCGGGAACGTCTACATCCTCTTCACGAAGGTCGCGAGCACTCCGCAGAACGAGCTGACCGGACCGCAGACCTCGGTGTGGCACTTCGGATGGAACACGCCCGACTCGCGCAAGTACGACGAGAACTTCCGCAAGATGGGGCTGACGATCGCCCAGATGTGGGACGCGGCGGACGGCAAGCTCGTCGACATGTCGAGCGACACGCTGCCCGGACTGCCGACGCAGGAGCAGATCCTCGAGATGCGCGCCAAGGGGACGCAGCCGACGCGCCAGGGCGGCTTCGGCTACCTTCGCGGCCCCGACGGCGCGATGATCGAAAACGCGCAGGCGGGCACCACCGAGCGCTTCAACCACGTGCACATGTACCACGAGCATCCGCGCTGCGCGATGGAATGGTACGTGACCCATCTCGGCGCGAAGATGCCCGCCGGCCGCGGCGGTGCGGCGCCTGCGGAACCTGCCGGCGGCGACTGCCACACCAAGACCTACGCGCCGCCGACCTGGCCATCGTTCGCCAAGACCGGCTTCGTGCGCGATCCCGCGGGCGGCGTCACCTTCGACGACATCTCGATCTCGATTCGTCCGTGGCCGGGCGGCGGGCTCGTGAGCACGCGCGGCAAGATCTACGATCACTGGGCGCTGAGCACGGCGAACCTCGACGCCACCGTCACACGGCTGAAAGGCGAAGGGGTGAAGTTCCTGGAAGAGATTCACCCGTGGGGCTCGTCGCGAGCCGCGATGATCGAAGGGCCGGATCGCATCGCGATCGAGCTCGTCGAAGTGAAATAGCGTGCGCGCCTTCGCAGCGATGCTCTCGATCGCCGGTCGGCGTCATGGTCGCCGCGATGGCGGCGCAGCAGCCGCCGCCTGCGCCGATCGTCGGTCCGCCAATCGTGCCGCTCGAAGAAAGCTATCTGCGGTGGCCGCTGCCTCCGTCGGCGTCCGCGTACGGCCGCATCGACGGCAGCCATCTCAAGCCGTACGTCGAACAACTGGCGGCGATTTCGCGCAAGAGCCGCGATGCCGGCAACCAATGGTGGGGCCGAATCACCGGGACGCCCGCCCACGCCGAGGCGCAGCAGCTGGTCGCCGACAAGCTGCGAAGCTTCGGGATGGACGTGCATCTCGAAGAGACTGCGCTCCCCGACGCCTGGTTCCCGACATCATGGGCGGTGAGCGCCGCAAGCGGCGGCAACACCGTCGTGCTCAGGACGGCGCATCCCGTCCTTCGCTCCATCGGCACTCCCGCAGACGGCCTCGACCTCGACGCGGTCTACGTCGGCCTGGGCACGCCGGCGGATTTCGCCGGACGCGACGTCCGCGGCAAGGCCGTGGTCATCTACAGCATTCCAACGCCGAGCGCGCTGAACCATTCCGGCAAGACGAACGGCGCCATGCTGCTCGCGGAACAAAAAGGCGCCGCCGCCGTGATCATCGTGCTCGGCATTCCGGGCAACTTCACGACGCAGCTCTGGGGCAGTGGCGGCGAGGGACCGGACCTGACCAAGGTGCCCTGGTTCTCGGTCGGCCTCGAGGACGGCACCGCGGTGCGCGAGCTGATCGAACGAGGCGCGCCCGTGAAACTGCGGATGCGTCTCGCGATCGAATCGCGGACCGGCCTCAAGCCGTCGGCGGTGTTCGGCGTGCTGCCAGGCACGACGGACGAAAACATCCTGGTCATCGCCCACACCGACGGCTTCTGGGAAGCGGCGGTCGACAACGCGTCCGGCGTCGCCGCGATGCTGGGGCTCGCCGAGTATTTCTCGAAGATCCCGAAGGCCCAGCGCCGGCGGACGATCACGTTCATGGCGCCGATTGGCCATCACGTGACGCCGGACCTCAGCCTTCAGAAACTGCACGACAACCGCGCGACCGTTCTTCGCCAAAACCGCGCTGATCATCAACGCCGAGCACGTGACGACGACGCAGACCTATCTGTTCGCGAACCTGCTGCGCAAGTCGAACGCGGCCACGGCACACCGGTTCTTCGTCGGCCGCAGCCGGCGGCTTGCGCAGATCCTCGTGGAGAACTTCCGGCTCTTCGGCGTCGCGCTCTACGAGCTGCCGTCCACGCGCTTCGGCGTCGCCGGCGATCTCGTCAAGCTGGTGGACGATGCGCCCGGCATCGAGGTGATCGAGTCGAACGCGTTCTACCACTCCGACGAAGACAAACCGGCCGTCGTGCCGGCCGCCGGGCTCGAATCGATCACCCGGGCGTACGCGAAGATCATCGACGACATCAACAAGCTCGATTTGAAGGACATCGTCGATCCGCCGGCGGCGTCGAGCGCCAGGCGGTAGGTCATGGTCGACGTCACGATCGAAGGCGACCGCGCGCTGTTCAACGTCGAGGGCACGCACAAGCTGTGGTCGTTCCGCAGCGTCATCGAGATTCCGCTCGCGCACATCACGGGCGTCGAGGCGGATCCCGATCAGGTCGGCCGCTGGTGGCACGGGATCAAGCTGATCGGAACGGACGTCCCCGGCCTCTTCGCCGCCGGCACCTTCTACTATCACGGCGAGATCGTCTTCTGGGACGTGCGCGATCCCGCGCAGCACCGTCATCGTGTCGCTCGAGCACGAGCGCTACAAGAAGCTGATTATCGAAGTGTCGGACGTCGCGGCGACGGTCGAGCGGCTGCGCGCCGCGCTGCCTGACCAACTGAGCGAAAGAAAACGGCCAGCCGCGTTCTTCAGTCCGATGTTAGTGCAGGCCTTCAGGCCTGCGACGTCACGGCGGACCTGAAGGTCCGCACTACTTCAAGATTCAAGCAGTATCGGTCTACCGGGGTTTTGCATCTCGGACGTACTGCGCGATCTGCGAGCCGGTCGCGAACCACACGCCGGGCTTCGACTTCATGTACGCGACGAACTCGTCGAGATGCTGCATCGGCGCGCGATGGCCGGTCAGGAACGGATGCAGCGTGAGCACGAACAGCGTGCCCTCGGCGTAGGCGCCGTCGAACTCCTCCTTGTACAGCTGATACAGCAGCGTCGGCGACGGCATGCGGCCGTTCTGGCCAAGGTACGGCGTTTCGGTCAGCGTCCAATCGATCGCGAGCTCGACGATGCCGGTCGGTTTTCCGCGGGACACGATCTCGTAGGGCTCGTCGAGCGCCTGCAGGCTGCTGTCGTAGAGAAAGCCCTTCTTCTGAATCAGATCGAGCGTGACCGGGCTGAACGCCCACGACGGCGCGCGGTACCCGACCGGACGCTTGCCGGTGGCTTTGGTCAGGTACTCGATCGCCTGATCGAGCAGCCGTTCCTCTTCGCCCGCCGCAAGCCGCGGCGTGAACTCGTGAATCCAGCCGTGCACGCCGACTTCGTGGCGGCCGCTCTTGAGGATCGCCGGGATCATGTCGGGATGGAGCGTCGCATCGACGGCCGTGACGAAGAACGTCGCCGGAATCTGGTAGTGATCCAGCATCTTCAGGATGCGCGGCGTCCCGCTCTCAGCGCCGAAATCCGAAGCGGACAGCGCAGTCGGCGACGTGTTGCCGTCGCGCAGCAGCGGCGCTTCCGTGTCGTCGTCGAAGCTCAAACAGACGGCGACGCGCGCGCCATTGGGCCACGACTTCGGCGTGAGCTTCCTGCCGACGCGCGCGAGGTCGACGGCCTCGCGCAGCTGGCGTTCGTTCCAGGTCGTGCCCGGCTGGCTGGCGCCCTGCTGGGCCTGCGCGGCAGGACGAACGATCATCGCAACCACCGCGACGAGGGCGAGAACTGTACGACGGGGAAATCGGCGGATCATGAAGCGCTCCCGTGGAAGGTGCCGCTGCCTCAGCCCTGCAGGCGAAGGACGCCATTCTACTGTCTGGCCTACAATGTGCCGTATGCGAAGACGCTTGTCGATCCTGCTGTGCCTCGTTCTCGCCGGCTTGTCCCTGCCGGTCGGCGCCGTCCGCCAGCCGTTGCGCGCGAAGCACGGCATGGTCGTCGCGATGGAGTCGATCGCCGCGGACGTCGGCGTCTCGGTGCTGCAGAAAGGCGGCAACGCGGTCGACGCCGCGGTCGCGGTCGGCTTCGCGATGGCCGTCACCCACCCGTTCGCCGGCAACATCGGCGGCGGCGGCTTCATGCTGATCCGCTTCGCCGACGGCCGCTCGACGTTCATCGACTTCCGCGAGCGCGCGCCGGAGAAGGCGTCGCGCAACATGTATCTCGACGCCAACGGCGCGCTGACCAAGGACAGCATCGAAGGCTGGCGCTCGTCGGGCGTGCCGGGCTCGGTGCGCGGCTTCGAGATGGCGGTCACGAAATACGGCAAGCGCACGTGGGCGCGAGAACATGGCGCCGGCCGTCGAGCTCGCGTCGAAGGGCTTCCCCGTTTCCTACGCGCTCGCCGAAGGGCTGAAGGGATCGCGCAGCCTGGCGAGCTCGCCCGAATCGAAGCGCATCTTCCAGAAGAACGGCGCCTTCTACGACGTCGGCGAGACGCTCGTCGCAGCCCGAGCTGGCGCAGACGCTCGAACGGATCTCGAAGAACGGCGCCGAGCGAGTTCTACGAAGGCGAGACCGCGAAGCGGTTCGCCGACGAGATGGCGAAGCACGGCGGCATCATCTCGCTCGCCGATCTCAAGAACTACAAGGCGATCGAGCGCACGCCGCTCACCGGCACGTACAAGAACTACACGATCATCACGTCGCCGCCGTCGAGCTCCGGCGGCATCGCGCTGCTCGAGATGCTCGGCATCCTCGAAGGCACCGGCTACGAGAAGGCGGGCGCCGGGTCCGCGTCCGCGATCCACTACGAGGCCGAGGCGATGCGCCGGGCCTACGCCGACCGCAACGAGTATGTCGGCGATCCCGACTTCGTGAAGGTCCCGATCAAGGGGCTGCTCGATCCCGCGTATCTCTCGAAGCTGCGCGCCTCGATCGATCCGGAGCGCGCGACGCCGAGCGACAGCGTTCGTCCGGGCAAGCCCGTCGGCAGCGAGAGCATGGAGACCACGCACTACTCCGTCGTCGACAGCGAGGGCAACGCCGTCGCGGTGACCTACACGCTGAACGGCGGATACGGCAACGGCATCACCGTCCCGGGGCTCGGCTTCCTGCTGAACAACGAGATGGACGACTTCGCGTCGAAGCCCGGCACGCCGAACATGTTCGGCCTGGTGCAGGGCGAGGCGAACGCCATCGCGCCGGGCAAGCGGCCGCTGTCGTCGATGACGCCGACCATCGTCGTGAAGGACGGCAAGCTGTTCATGACCGCGGGCGCGCCCGGCGGCTCGCGCATCTCGACCGCGGTCGCGCAGGTGATCCTCAACGTGCTCGACTTCGGCATGAACGTGCAGGACGCCATCGACGCGCCGCGCGTTCATCATCAGTGGCAGCCGGACCGCCTGTCGCTCGAGCATGGCATCTCGCCAGACACCGTCGCGCTGCTCAAGAGCCGCGGCTACGACGTGGACTACGCGCCAGGCGTCGTCCTCGCGCAAGTGGCGGCCATCGTCAGCGACGGAGGCTGGCTGCAGGGCGGATCGGACGGACGATCGGCTGCAGGCAAGGCCGCCGGATACTGAACGCTTGCCCGAGATGATCGCGCGCATGTGGCGTGGTGCGACGAGAAAGGCGGACGCGGCCACGTATGCGCGCTACGTCGCGGAGACCGGCCTGGCGGCGTATCGGAACACGCCCGGCAATCGCGGCGCGCACATCCTCCAGCGCGACGTCGGCGAGCTGACCGAGATCGTCACGCTGTCGTTCTGGGACTCGCTCGACGCCATCAAGGGCTTTGCCGGCGACGACATCGAGCGCGCGGTTTTCTATCCGGAAGACGATCGCTATCTGGTCGAGCGCGACCTTCGCGTCACGCATTTCCGCGTGACCGACCACTGACGGAGTGACGATGAAGATTCTCGCAACGGTCGCGGCACTCCTGGCGCTTGTCGCGAGCGTTCCGGCGCTGCTCGCCCAGTCCACGCCCGGCGTCATTTCCGGCCCGGTTGGTCCGAGCCCGTACGACATCGTCCGCGGCTGGCACAAGCCGTTTTCCGAACCGGGCTTCACCTTCGGCGGCAACTCGGGCGTGTTCGCGGAATCGCCGAACCGCATCCTCATCGCGCAACGCGGCGAGTTCCGGCTGCCCGATCCGGTGCCGCCCACATTCGCCGGCTTCGCCGGCTCGATCGGGGTCAACGTCCTGTCGGCCACTGCGGGACGCGTGTGGCACAACTGCCTGTACACACTCGACGGCGACGGCCGCGTCAAGGAGCGGTGGACGCAGTGGGATTCCCTGTGCGAGGGCTCGCCGGGTCCCGGCCCGCACCGGCTCCGCATCAGCCCATACGATCCCGAGCATCGCGTGTGGGTGATCAACGAGACGTTCAACACGATCTATGTCTTCTCGAACGACGGCAGCAAGCTGCTGAAGACGCTCGGCGAGAAGAACGTTGCCGGCAAGGACGGAACGCATTTCGGCAAGCCGCAGGATGTGGCGTTCCTCCCCGACGGCAGGACGCTGATCGCGGACGGCCTGGACAACCATCGCGTGATGATTTTCGATCGCCAGCTGAACTACGTTTCGGAGTTCGGCGGTTTCGGCAAGGGGCCGGGGCAGTTCAACGGCGTGCACGCGCTGGGAGTCGGACCGGGCGGGCTCATCTTCGCGCTGGATCGATCGGGCGGCCGGATCAATGTGTTCCGGACGACAACCGATCCCGCAAAGGTGGACTACGTCGACGCGTTCACCGGTTTCTCGCTCCCGCTCGACATCATCGTCAACGACGGACTGCATCTGGGTGACCGACCTCAACCCGCTGCGGTTCACGAAGCTGGACTTCAAGGGCAACCACCTCTATACGTGGATGGTGCCGAAGGATCTGCCCGACGGCTACCTCGAAGTCCACACGTTCAGCGTCGATTCGAGCGGCAACCTCTACGGAGGCGACAACCAGTACGGCCGCACGCAGAAGTTCGTGCCGAAACCTGGTGCCGACCGCGCGCAACTCGTCGGCACGCCCTGGGCCGCTCGCTGATGTCTACAGCGCCTTTCAAACGGATGTAGTGCAGGCCTTCAGGCCTGCCCGACACGGCGGACCTGAAGGTCCGCACTACGCCAGAAATAAGAAGCGCTGTCGGACGAGAGGGAAGCTGGATCAGGCTGTGGTGTTCGTCGCGAGCCGTGTGCGCGAGACCGTGATGGACGCGGGCTGGCGCAGGGTCTGGTACACCACGCAGTAGCGTTCGGTGAGCCGCTGCAGCGTGTCGAGCTGCTCCTCGGTGGCGTCGCTGTCTACCTCGAACGTCAGCCGGATGCTCTGAAACCCTACCGGGGCCTCTTTGGAAACACCGAGCGTCCCGCGAAAATCCAGATCGCCTTCGGCATTGACGACGCCGCCCCGGAGGGTCACGCCAATCGCCGTCGCGACGGCGCTCATGGTCACACCGGCGCACGCGGCCAGCGCTTCCAGCAGCATGTCGCCCGAGCAGGCGAGTGTGCCGGTGCCGCCAGTCGCAGGGTGCAGGCCCGCTTTGACGAGCGCCTGGCCCGTGCGAACACTGCAGGAGATGCCGTCGCCAATTTCTCCGCGCGCGCTCAGGGTCACGAGCGCGGCGCCGGGCTCGACTCGATACTTGTCTTTCAACGGGGCTTGCAACGCGCGCAGATCGTCCGGGTTCATCACGATGTCGGTCTCCTCACCCGGACAATTCTAGTTGATCACTTGCTCCCCGCTTCCATGGTCGAGGTGAAACCGTTGGTGCCCGAGTGGCTCCACGTCGCCTTGTCGCTGGAATGGGTGTGTGAGACCGACTTGTACTGCGTGTAGTCCTGATACGCGGGATTGGGCAGGTTCATGATCTTCACCGGCTTGCCGCCGAAGCCGCTCATCACTTCCATGTCGACCGACGACTCGGGCCCGGAGAAGCGGACGCGCTTCTCGGTGATGTCCATCGTGATCGGCGCCTTCGTGAACGACAGCATGCCGCGGTGGAACCCGGCGAACGCAATCGGCATCAGCGCCTCGACGGCGGCCATCTGCTTCTCGCTCACCTTGTCGCTCACGTAGATCTTCGACCAGTTCCGCATGTTGAACGTCACGAGGAACGACACGTTCGCCAGGTCGGTGCCCTCGTAGTGACCGGACTTGATGGCGATCAGCCGGTTGCCCTCGCACGGGTTGCGGTTCGGCTCGCCGCCGAAGTTGCACGGACAGGAGATCGTGCAGCTGCAGCTCTCGGCGACCGTGGCGACCAGGTGCCAGTTCGGTTCGGCCGCCCGCGGCGGCGCGGCAAGAGTCAGACATCCGATGGCGATGCCGGCGAAGAGTTTGCGCATGATTCGGAGAGTGTGCGGTAATCTGAACGTTCACACAACATGAAACTGCTCTATTCGTACCTCCGGCAATACACCGGCCTGGTCGTCCTGGCGCTCGTGCTGGCCGCCATCAACCAGGTGTTCTCGCTGCTCGACCCGTTGATCTTCCGCCATGTCATCGACCAGTACGCGACCCGATTCTCGGAATACACGACCGGCCAGTTCTTCCGCGGCGTCAGCCTGCTGCTCGCCGCGGCGGTCGGCGTCGCGTTCGTCTCGCGCGTGGCGAAGAATTTCCAGGACTACTACATCAACGTGATCACCCAGCGGCTGGGCGCGCAGCTCTATTCGGACGGAATCCGCCATTCGCTGGAGCTGCCCTATTCCGTGTTCGAGGATCAGCGCAGCGGCGAGACGCTGGGCCGCCTCCAGAAGGTGCGAACCGACGTCGAGAAGCTGATCTCCACGTCGATCAACGTCCTCTTCACGTCGCTCGTCGGCATCATCTTCGTGATGGTCTACGCGTTCAGCGTGCACTGGATCGTCGCGCCGGCCTACTTCCTGACCGTGCCGCTGCTCGGCATCCTCAGCTCGGTCCTGAGCCGCCGCATCAAGCAGATCCAGAAGGTCATCGTCGCCGAAACGACGGCGCTGGCGGGCTCGACGACCGAGTCGCTGCGGAACATCGAGCTCGTGAAGAGCCTGGGACTCGGACAGCAGGAGATCGCGCGGTTGAACGGGACGACGGCGAAGATTCTGAAGCTCGAGCTGAAGAAGGTGAAGTACCTGCGCAGCCTCAGCTTCATCCAGGGCACCGCGGTCAACGCGCTGCGCACGAGCATCATGTTCCTGATGCTCTATTTGATCTACACGCGCGCGATCACGGTCGGGCAGTTCTTCTCGCTGTTCATCTACTCGTTCTTCATCTTCGGGCCGCTGCAGGAGCTGGGCAACATCATCAACATCTATCGCGAGACGGAAGCCTCGCTGAATGTGTTTCAGGAGATCCTCAACATCCCCGAAGAGCCGCGGCCGGCTCACCCGGTGCCGCTCCCGGATCTCCGGACGCTCGAGTTCGATGGCGTCACCTTCCAGCATCAGTCCGCCTCCGCGCCGGCCGTGAGCGACATCTCGTTTCGAGCCCAGCGCGGCGAGACGATCGCCTTCGTCGGTCCCTCCGGGGCGGGCAAGTCGACGCTGGTGAAGCTGCTGGTCGGCCTGTATCACCCCGCCTCGGGGCGGATCCTGTACAACGGCACGCCGGGGAACGAGATCGATCTCGACGCGCTGCGCGCGCAGATCGGGTTCGTCACGCAGGACACGCAGCTGTTCTCGGGCACGATTCGCGAGAACCTGCTGTTCGTGAACCCATCCGCCACCGACGCCCAGTGTCTCGACGCGCTGCGAAAGGCGGCGTGCGACAGCCTGCTGGCGCGAGCATCGCGCGGCCTCGACACGGTGATTGGCGAGGGCGGCGTGAAGGTGTCGGGCGGCGAGAAGCAACGGCTGTCGATCGCGCGTGCGCTGCTCAGGCAGCCCCATCTGCTCGTGTTCGACGAGGCGACTTCGTCGCTCGATTCGCTGACCGAAGAGGGAATCGTGGACACGATCCGCGACGTGGCGGCGGCCGGCGACCCGATCACCGTCCTGATTGCGCATCGGCTCTCGACGATTCTGCACGCGCACCGCATCTACGTCCTCGAGCGCGGCCGCATCGTCGAAACGGGACGCCACGACGAGCTCGTCGAGCAGAAGGGGCTCTACTTCGCGATGTGGCGTCAGCAGATCGGCGAACGGCGCGGCGTCGAGCTCGTCGGCGTGCGAAGGAGCTAGGATACGCCTCTATGCCCGTCGACTACGTCTGGCGCTTGCTGCTCGCGGCCGGACTCGGCGCCGTCCTCGGCGTGGAGCGGGAGTACCGCCAGAAGCCGGCGGGGCTTCGCACCAACATCCTGATCGCCGTCGGATCGGCGCTGTTCACCATGCTGTCGCTCGAGATGACGAAGGGCGTGGGCGACACCAGCCGGGTCGCCGGTCAAATCGTCACCGGCATCGGGTTCCTTGGCGGCGGCGCCATCATGCGCTATCGCGACACCGTTCACGGCATGACGACCGCCGCGACGATCTGGGTGAACGCGGCAATCGGTATCGCGGCCGGCGCCGGGCAGTTCGGGCTGGCGACGTTTACGGCAGCGTTGACCCTGGTCGTCCTGGTGGTGCTGCCGCCGATCGAGACCTACTTCGAGCGGCGCGCCGGCTGGATCGAGCGTCATCGTCCGCCGAAGTGACGGCACATCCCGCGACGCCTCCACTCGAGACATCTCGACTCCTGCTGCGACCGCTGGAGCTGGCGGAGACGGTCCGGTTAAAGCCGGACACTACCGCATGCACGGACGAACGCGACGGTCCGCCTGAAGGCGGACACTACCGACATCCGGACGAGCCATCGATCGTCCGAGCTCCGGTCGTAGGGGCGGACCCATGTGTCCGCCCGGGCCGACTCCGGGTCGGCCCTGCGAGATCGATGATTCGGTCGCTTACGCGACAGGCGATTCCGCGAGCAGCGCGAACGTCGGGTTCTGCTTCTCGAAGTACTGCACTTCCCACTCGTTCGCAAACAACAGGACTCGACGTTCCTGTCGATCGATCGCCGCGGTCGTCGCGCCGCCGAGGAGCGGCAGCGGCTTGGCGGGATCGGCGATCCAGCGGGCGGCGGTGAACGTCGACGGGTCCACGACGATCTCGACGCCGTACTCGGTGCGCAACCGGCTGGTGATGACGTCGAACTGCAGCGCGCCGACGACGCCGACGATCGGTTCGCGGCGGCCGCTCTCGACGTAGAACACCTGCATCAGCCCCTCTTCCTCGAGCTGCTTCAGCCCTTCGTCGAACTGCTTGTAGCGCGTGTCCTGCAGGCGGAGGCGGCCGAAGTGTTCCGCCGGAAAGCGCGGGATGTCGAGGAAGCGCAGCGGCGCGCCCGTGTGGACCGTGTCGCCGATGGCGAACTGCCCGGGATTGACCAGCCCGATGATGTCGCCGGCGTACGCCTCGGTGATCGTCTCGCGGTCGCGGCCGAAGAAACGATACGCGCGTGTGGCGCGAAGGACCTTGCCCGCGCGGCTGTTGGACACCGACATGTCCTTGGTGAACTTCCCCGAGCAGACCCGGACGAACGCGACGCGGTCGCGGTGGCGCGGGTCCATGTTCGCCTGGATCTTGAACACGAAGCCGGTGAACCGTTCGTCGGTTGGCTCGACGATGCCGGTGTCGCTGGGCCGCGCGTGTGGATGCGGGGCGAGCTCGACCAGCGTGCGCAGGAACGGCTCGAGACCGAAATTCGTCATCGCGCTGCCGAAGAACACCGGCGTCTGCCGTCCCGCCAGGTACTCGTCGAGGTGGAACTGCGTGCCCGCCGCGCGGATGACGTCGAGCGATTCGCGAAAGTGCAGATAGGTGTTGTCGCCGATCAGCTCGCGCGCGTGGGGATCGTCGAGATCCGACACGTCGACCGGCGCGCGGTACTGCCCCTGCATCTCGCGCTCGTACAGCAGCAGGTGCTGCCGCTGGATGTCGTAGACGCCGCGGAAATGCTCGGCGTTGCCGACCGGCCAGTTGACCGGCGCGGCGGAGATGCCGAGCGTGCTCTCGATGTCGTCGAGCAGCTCGAGCGGATCGCGCGCCGGGCGGTCGAACTTGTTGACGAAGGTGAGGATCGGCAGCCGGTGGCGCCGGCAGACCTCGAACAGCTTGCGCGTCTGTCCTTCGACGCCGTTCGCCGCGTCGATCACCATGACGACGCTGTCGGCCGCAATCAGCGCGCGATAGGTGTCCTCGCTGAAGTCCTTGTGGCCCGGCGTGTCGAGCAGCGACATGCGGCGCCCCTCGAGCTCGAACTCGAGCGCCGCGGCGGTGATCGAGATGCCGCGCTCCTGCTCGAGCGCCATCCAGTCCGACGTCGCGTGCCTGCGCGCCTTGCGCCCTCGCACGGCTCCGGCCAGCTCGATCGCGCCGGCGTACAGGAGCAGCTTCTCGGTCAGCGTGGTCTTGCCGGCGTCGGGATGGGAAATGATGGCGAACGTGCGCCGCCGTCCGACCTCGCGTTCGAGCTCGGTCTGCAGCGACGCGTCGGCGTGATGAACAGGGTCAGAAGAGGTGGTATCCGGGCTCACTCTCTTTACTGTACATCACGCTTCTTCAGGGTGATGTTGCGGATGACGTCGCCCGCCGGCAGTTGCTTCGCGGTGCCGCGCATCGAGGAGCCAGACCAGGCGAACTCCCAGACGATGTGCAGGCCGTTCTGATTCATGTCGGATTGAGCGTCCGGGCCCGGGCGTCCACCTCGAAGATCAACGTACCCATCGTCTCTTCTTTGCCGTCGACGACCTTGTTCATCGTCATCGAGATCGCGTCCGCGCGATCGGCCAGCGCGATGTGATACGCGGCCTTCTCGTCGCGGCACGCCGGCCGCACCGGCGTGCAGATGGAGTCCCCCGTCCAGACACCGACCAGCGGTTCGCGCGGATCGGCTGCCGGACGGGACGCCAACCCCGCGACGAGGGCAAGCGCGAGCAGGACGACGTGCATCCCTATCTCAGGTTCTTGTTGAAGAACTCCATGTAGCGCTGCGTCGACAGCTTGGCCGCCGTCTGGTCGTAGCGCGGCGTGGTGTCGTTGTGGAAGCCATGCTGCGCGCCGGTGTAGATGAAGATCTCGTACTTCTTGCCGTTCGCCTTCAGGGCGGCTTCGAACGGTTCGATGCCGGTGCCGACACCGGTGTCGATCTTCGGATCGGCGTAGTGCGCCTGGATTGGCGCCATGATCTTCGGGACGTCCTCGGCGCCGGGCTGACGGCCGTAGAACGGGGCGCCCGCGCCGAGATCCTTCCCCAGCCGCACGGCCAGCTGATTGACGATCCCGCCGCCGAAGCAGAAGCCGATCGCGCCGAGTTTGCCGGAGCAGTCAGGATTGGTCCGCAGCCAGTTGGCGGAGGCGACGAAGTCCTCCATCATCTTGGGACCGTTCACCTCGCGGAACTTGACCGCCCCCTGTTCGTCGTTGCCCGGGAAGCCTCCGACCGAGGTCAGGCCGTCCGGCGCGTAGGCGATGAAGTTGGCGGCGGCAAACCGCCGCGCGACGTCCTCGACATAGGGGTTCAGACCGCGGTTCTCGTGGATGACAATGATCCCGGGGAGCTTGCCGCTCATCTTGGCCGGCTTGGCGTACACCCCTTTGATCGTGCCGTTCCCCTGGGGCGACTGCACGGTCACGGTTTCGACCTTGATGCGCGGGTCGTCCTTGGGAACCTGCTGGGCCCACGCGTAGTTCGGCGCCATTTCCGAGAGGATCGTCGCCGCGGTGAGCCCGCCGACGGCGAATTTCCCGGCGCGTTCGAGAAACGACCGGCGGTCGATGTCGCCGTGCTGGTACTCGTGAAAGAGGTCGAGCAGCTCCTGCGGGTAGTCCGACGCCTTCTTTCGTTCCATGAGAACGCTCCTTGATATTGGACGAAGCGGATTGTACGATTCAGCACCGAAAGGGACAAATATGAAACTTGAGACCACGCGGCGGGACATTCTGAAGGGAAGCCTCGCGCTGGCGGGGCTGGGCGTCATCGGCGTCCCCGAATGGGCGATGCCCATTCTGGCGGCTGACGAGTCGGTCGTCCAGTTCACCGACATTCCGGAGAACGTCCGGTGGGACACGCCGCCCGATCGCCGCATGCTGGACGTGCGGACCATCGACGGGCCGTTCACCGCGGTCGACAAGTTCGCCACAACTCAGCATTACGGCCACCCCGATGTCGACGCCGCCACCTTCAAGCTGAAGTTCAGCGGCATGGTGAACAGCGCCAGGGGCCTGTCGCTGGACGACCTGAAGAAGCTCGGCAGCCACGAACTGGTCGCAGGCTTCGAGTGCTCCGGCAACCGGGGACCGCTGCAGGGCCTGTCTGGCAACGGCAAGTGGACCGGCCTCCCGCTCAAGACCGTCATCGCGTCCGTCGGCCTGAAGCCGGAAGCTCGCGACATCGTGTTCTTCGGCGCGGATCATGGCGAGGAAGAAGTCGAGTGGCGCACCCAGAAATACAAGATCGACTATCACTTCGGACGCAGCCTCGCACGCGAGAAGGCGATGAGCGACGAGCCGTTCGTCGCGTGGGCGCTCAACGGCCAGCCGCTGACGAAACACCAGGGCGCGCCGCTTCGCCTCATCGTCCCCGGCTGGTACGGCGTGTCCAATGTGAAGTGGCTGCAGGAGATTCACGCGCAGGCCGACCACTACGTCGGCAAATACCAGGCACGCTGGTACCGCACCGTGCGGACCGAGATGGTCGACGGGGAACTGAAGGTCAGCGAGACCGAGGTCTCGCACATGAACCTGAAATCGTTCGTCGCGCGCGTCACGAAGAACGGCAGCGACCACAAGGTGCTGGCGGTCGTGCTCAACGACGGGACACCGATCAAGTCGGTTGAGATTCAGGTCGACGAGGGTCCATGGCAGATGGCGACCGCGGATCCGGCGACCAAGGACAAGTTCGGCTGGAAGTTCTACACCTACACGTGGAAGGGCGCGACGCCCGGAGACCACACGATCGTGTCGCGCGCGACCGATGTCACGGGAGCGGTCCAGCCCACGGAAAAGGACCTCGAGAGCAAGAAATCGTTCCTCGAGCAGAACTCGCAGGCGCCGCGAAAGCTCAAGATCGCGTAGCCGAATGATCGACCCTCAGCGCATCCTCGATGCGCAGTCGCTGCTCGCGCGCTATTTCGGGCCCACCCGAATCGCGCGGGCAGCGTCGCTCTCCTCGCCCGCACGCAACGTCTTCCTGAAAATAGAAACCGGGCTGCCCACCGGATCGTTCAAGGTCCGCGGTGCAATCTACGCGCTCTCGATGAAGCTGGCCGGAAGGGACGGCCTGAAGGCCGTCCCGCCGGTCTCGGAGGTCGTCTGCGCGAGCACCGGCAACCACGGCGCGGCGGTCGCCTACGCGGCGCAACAGCTCGGTATACGCGCGACGATCTTCCTGCCCGCCAGGCCGAACCTGGTGAAGGCCGCGCGCATTCTCGAACTCGGCGCACGCCTCGTCGAAGCGGGCGCCGACCTGAGCGATGCGATCGACGCCGCGGAGGCATACGCGGCGCGCGAAGCGGCCTTCTTCCTGCACGACGCCCGCGATCCCGATGTTCCGGCCGGGGCCGGCACCATCGGCCTGGAGATCGTCGATCAGCTGCCGGCCGTCGACGTCGTGTACGTGCCGATGGGCGACACGGCCCTGATTCGCGGCGTCGCCTCGGCGGTCAAGCAGCGGCGCTCCTCCGTCCGCATCGTCGGCGTCGTCGCGGAGCGCGCGCCGGCGTACCTGCTGTCGTGGCAAAAAGTAGTGCAGGCCTTCAGGCCTGCCGACGGGGCGGACCTGAAGGTCCGCACTACATCTGCGGCTGATGTCGTCGAGACGGCGACGTGCGACACCATCGCGGACGGTTTGGCGATCCGGCGCCCGCTGGCCGCCAACGTCCGCCAGATTCGCGAGCTCGTCGACGATGTGATCGCGGTCAGCGAGCAGGAGATGATGGGGGCGATCGAACGGCTCTATACGCAGGAGCAGGTGATCGCCGAACCGGCCGGCGCAGCCGCGGTCGCGGCGCTGTTGAAGCAGTCGACGGCCGCCGGTACTATCGTGGCGCTCGTCACCGGCGGGAACCTCGCGCCCGATCTCAGACTGAAACTGATCGGTGGCAACGACAGCGGCGCCTCCCCGGCTCCGGCGGATGTGGCGTGACTCTTCTTCACACGGAGATCATCATGCGAACACCATGCAGACTTCAGGCGGTTCTGGTGGCTGCGCTGCTTGGCATGCCGCTGGCCGGCGGCGCGCTCGCCGCCGATCGCGTCAAGACAACGAGTGGCGTGGTCGAAGGCACCGGAAGGCAGGCGTCAGGGGTCCGGATGTTCAAGGGCATTCCGTTCGCCGCGCCGCCGGTCGGCGAGCTGCGATGGAAAGCGCCGCAGCCGCTCAAGACCTGGCAGGGAGTTCGACCGGCCACACAGTTCGGGCCGCGATGCATGCAGCAGCCGGTGTTCGGCGACATGAACTTCCGCTCGAACGGCATGAGCGAGGACTGCCTGTATCTCAATGTCTGGACGCCCGCCCGGTCGGGCGCCGACCGGCTGCCTGTCCTCGTCTACTTCTACGGCGGCGGATTTCGAGCGGGCGATGGATCCGAGCCGCGGTACGACGGCGAGAGCATGGCGCGCCGGGGCATCGTCGCGCTGACCGTCAACTATCGGCTCGCCGAGTTCGGCTTCTTCGCACACCCGGAGCTCACCGCGGAGTCGCCGAACCACGCGTCCGGCAATCAGGGATTCCTGGATCAGGCCGCCGCGTTGCAGTGGGTGAAGCGCAACATCGCGGGATTCGGCGGTGATCCGTCGCAGGTCACGATCGCCGGAGAGTCGGCCGGCTCAATCTCAGTCAGCGCGCTGATGGTGTCGCCTGTGGCGAAAACCCTCTTCGCCAGGGCGATTGGTGAGAGCGGTGCGATGTTCGGACCGACAATCCCGCCCGTGCCGCTCGCCGAGGCCGAACGGATCGGGACGCAGTTCGCGGCGTCCGCTGGCGCCGCTTCGCTCGGAGCATTGCGAGCCCTGAGCACACAGGAGATCGCCGACGCCGCGAAGCGCGCCGCCGGCGCGTTCCCGACCGCGATCGACGGCTACTTCCTGACGAAGCCGCCGGCCGACATCTTTGCGGCCGGAAGTCAGGCGCATGTTCCACTGCTCGCCGGTTCCAACTCGCAGGAACTCGGCGCGCGGCAACTGCTTGGCACCGACCCTCCGACGCTCGAAGGCCTCGAGCAGGCGATTCGGCGGCAGTTCACCGTCGGCGTAGACGAGGTGCTGAGCGCCTATCTCCCCTCGAAGCCGGACGAAGTCGACCAGGCTGCCACGGACCTCGCCAGCGATCGATTCATCGCCTACAGCACCTGGAAGTGGCTGGAGGTGCACGGCCGCACGGGCGGCAGTCCGGTCTACTACTACTACTATTCGCGCCCCCGGCCCGCGATGACCGCCGCGATGGGCAACGCGGTTCCGGGTCTCGCCGGCGGAGTCACCACGGCCACGAACACCACGGGCACCCGGCCGGCCGCCCCGAGAGGCGCTGTGCACTCGGCGGAAATCGAGTACGCGTTGGGCAACCTCGCCACCAACAAGGTGTTCGACTGGACGCCGGACGATTTCCGCGTGTCCCAGGTGATGCAGGATTACTTCGCCAACTTCATCAAGGCGGGAAACCCGAACGGATCCGGCTTGCCGGCGTGGGAAGCGGCAAACAGCGGCGCCGGCATCCGGCGGATGCGCATCGACGTCGAGCCGCGACTGGAACCCGAAACGCGGACGCTGCGCTACAAGGCGCTCGATAAGGCGTACGGCAAGTAAGTCGTAGTGCAGGCCTTCAGGCCTGCACACACGGCGGACCTGAAGGTCCGCACTACATCGAACTGAGAAACGCGCTAGTCGGACACAGCCTGGTACACGAGATTCGGATACTCCATCCGCAGCCGTGTGTTGCGCGTCTGAATCATCACGATCCCGATCAACTGCTCCTTCGGATCGATCCAGAAGTAGGTGCCGAGCGCGCCCGCCCAGCCATAGTCACCGATGCTGCCCATCCAGCCGTTGTCGCCGGTGCTGCGCCGCACGCGAACGCCAAGGCCGAACCCGTAGCCCTTCAGCACCTGGTCGCCGGCGTAGTTGCGCAGGTCGAGCGCGCCAATCGCGTCCGACGTCATCAGCTCGATCGTCTTCCGGCCCAGCAAGCGCACGCCGTTCAGTTGCCCTCCGTTCAGCAGCATCTGGCTGAACGCCAGATAGTCGGCCGCTGAACCGGTCAAGCCGCCGGCGCCGGAAAAATATCGGCCCTCCGGCTCCGCGCGCGGCGCGGGCGCCTGCGGCCGCGACAATCCGTTCTCACCTTTCGTGTATGCGACCGCAAGATCGGACTGGCGGCTCTCCGGCACGGTGAAGAACGTGTCCTTCATCCCGAGCGGATCGAACACGCGCGTCTTGAAGAATTGCTCGAGGCTCATCCCGCTGAGAATCTCCACGATGCGTCCCAGCGTGTCGAACCCCGTCGACGGGCTGTATTCCCACTGCGTCCCGGGCTGAAAATTCAGCGGCAGCTTCGCGGCCCTCTTGACCCGCTCATCCAGCGATCCGCCGGACGGCAGATTCGCCCGCCGGACGAAATCGCCGGCGGGTCCCTCGAAGCCGTTCGCCAACCCGGACGTGTGCGTCAGCAAATCCTGCACGGTGATCTCGCGGGCTGCCGGAACCAGCCGCGATCCCGCGCCTGCAGGATCGTTGGGCAGCGTCCACACCGCCACTTTCGGGTTCTTGTACTCCGGGATGAACTTCGAGATGGGATCGCTCAACACCAGCTTTCCCTCTTCGAGCAACATCAGGATCGAGACCGCGGTGACGGGCTTGGTCATCGACGCGAGGCGGAACAGGGTGTCCTTCGTCATCGGCTTGTGGGCCTCGACGTCGGCAAGACCGTGCGCTTCGAAGTGCACGACCCGTCCCTTGCGGGCAACCAGCGTGACGGCGCCGGAGAAATCCTTGCCGTCCAGGTGACCCTGAATCATCGGCTGAATCCGGGCGAGACGCTCCGACGACATGCCGACGTCTTCGGCCTTCGATCCCGCCGGCGCGGCCCCCAGCCCGGACGCCACCAGGACCGCCAGTGCCGCCGCCGAGAACCATCGAAGCCGAATCCCGTTCAACATGCCTCGCTCCTTTCGCGTTTGCCGCGGATTATATATGCGCGAACACGCTGCGGCCCGCCGCGCGATCGGCTTGTGCCAGCATTCCCGGCAGTCGGCGTTCGCGT
>CAWCDQ010000034.1:0-219833 GCA_963794305.1 uncultured Acidobacteriota bacterium
GTCAGAGGAGGGTAGGGACAGTCCATGGCTAATGGCTAAGGGCTGATGGCTATGGAAGATGCGGATGGATGGCCATCGACCATAGCCATGAGCCATCAGCCATCAGCCATGATGAGCCGCGTCAGGCCGGGTTCGGGCCTTTGGCGTCCGGCCGAGAATGCGCCTGAACGAAGCCGCCGGCGACCACTCGCGGAGATCGTCGAAGTAGGAATAGACAACCGGCGTGACCAGCAGCGTCAGCAACAGGCAGAGCATCTGGCCGCCCAGAATGGTGAACGCCATCGATGCCCGGGAGCCGGCTCCGGCGCCTTTGCCGAACGCGATCGGCACCATGCCGGCCACGATCGCGATGTCGTCATCAGAATCGGCCGCAGGCGGACGTGGTTCGGCACGATCAGCGCCTCGTGCCGCTCCATGCCTTGCTCGCGCAGCGTGTTCGTGTAGTCCACCTGCAGGATTGAATTCTTCTTCACGACGCCGAACAGCATCATCAAGCCGATGGCGCTGTAGACGTTGATGGTCATGCCGAAGGCCATCAGCGCCAGCAGGCCGGCCGGCAGGCTGAGCGGCAGCGACGTCATGATCGTGAGCGGGTGGATGAAGCTGTTGAACTGCGAGGCGAGCACCATGTAGATGAAGATCACCGCAAGCACGAGCGCGATGGTGAAATTGCTCGACGCCTCGGCCAGCGTGCGCGCGCTCCCGCCGAAGACGGCCTGGTAGCCCGGCCTTCAGGTGCAGTTCCTCGACTTTGAGCCGCGCGTTGCGCCAGCACTTCGCCGAGCGGCACGCCCTCGCAGGTTGGCGTTCACCGAAATGTGCCGCTGGCGGTTGTAGCGGTCGATCGATGCCGGACCGAAGTCGCTCTTCAGCTGCGCGACGTCGCTGACCTTGACCGTGCGGCCCGCGCCGCCCGGGCCGGCTGCCACGAGCAGATCGCCCATGACGGCGGTGGTGCGGAACGGTTCGTCCAGGCGGAGCAGCACCTTGAACTGATCGTCGCCATCCTTGAACTCCGATATCTCCTCGCCGCCGACGAGCGTGCGCAGGTTGTTGGCGAGCGTATCGATGTTCACGCCGAGATCGGCCGCGCGTGCCCGGTCGATGTTGATGCGCAGCTCGGGCTGCGTCGGCTCGAAGTTGGTGTCCACGTCGACGACGCCGGGGATGGTGCGAACGAGGTCCATCAGCTGCACCGTGTACGCCTGGAGCTGCTCGATGTCCGGGCCCTGGATGAGGATGTTCAGGCGGTTGAAGCCGCCGCCGCCTCCGCCCTCCGCCGCCGGGACCTCCGCCGCCGCCGCCAGTCGACGCGCCGGAAATGTCGGTGCCGCCCGAGACGCTGATGCGCGCGCCCTGGTATTTGCGAAGCATCTGCCGCGCCTGGATCATCAGCTGCTGCTGCGAGATCTTGCGCTCCTCGAGCGGCGTCATCGTGATGTTGAAGCTCGCAAAGCCGGAGTTCACGTTCTGCATCACGCGCTGAAGCGCCGGCAGCGCGAGGACGTCCTTCTCGATCGGCTGGATGAACTCCTCGGTCCGCTGGTAGCTGGTGCCGCGCGGCAGGCGGACGTTGATGCTGAACTCGCCCTGGTCGTCGTCGGGCACGAGCTCCTTGCCCACGTACGGGTACAGGAAGGCCGCCGAGAGGACGACGACGCCGGCAATGCCGATCATGACCGCGCGATGACCGAGCGACCATTCCAGCATCTTTCCGTACACGCGATCGATGGCGGCGTAGACGCCTGACGACTTCGTCGTCGAGTGATCCGACTTCGCATCGCCCGGTTTCAGCCACATCGCGCAGAGCGCCGGCGTGAGCGTGAACGAGACGAACATCGACAGCAGGATCGCGGCGGCCGACGTCAGCCCGAAGCTGTAGAAATAGCGGCCGATCTGGCCGGTCATGAAGGCCACCGGCACGAAGATCACGACGAGCGAGAGCGTCGTCGCCATGACAGCCAGCCCGATTTCCTTCGTCGCGTCGGCGGCCGCTTCCTTCGGCGTGACGTGCTTTTCTTCGACGAACCGGAAGATGTTCTCGAGGACGACAATCGCGTCGTCGATGACGATCCCGGTCGCGAGCGAGAGCGCCAGCATCGTCATGTTGTTGAGGGTGAAGCCGGCAATCTTCATGAACGTGAAGGTGCCGATGATCGAGGTCGGGATCGCCAGCGCGGCGATGAAGGTGACGCGCAGGTTCCGGATGAACAGGAACACCACGACGCTGGCGAGAAGGCCGCCGAGGATCAGGTGCAGCTTGATGTCCTCGAACGAGCGGCGGATGAATCGGGACTGGTCGTTGCCGATGCTGATCTGGATGTCCTGGGGAAGCTGCGCCTGGATGCGCTGCAGCCGCTCCTGGACACGATCGACGACCTCGACGGTGTTCGTGCCCGACTGCTTGCGAACCTGCACGCCGATGGCGGGCGTGCCGCTGAGACGCGTCGCGCTTCGCACCTCTTGCGTCGTGTCCTGCACCCGCCCCACGTCGGCGAACGTGATGACCGACCCGTCGGCGCGGTAGGAGATCACGATGCGGTTGAAGTCCTCGACGTTCTTGATTCGGCCCATCGTCCGCAGCGCGACGTCGGCCGGGCCGGCGGTGAACTGGCCGCCGGGAATCTCGACGTTCTGCCGTTCGACCGCGATGCGGACCTGATCGACCGTGAGGCCGTAGGCGTTGAGGCGGTCGGCGTTGAGGAGGAGCTGGATCTCCCGCTTCCGCTCGCCGTTGTAGCCGACCGATCCCACGTCCTTGACCGTCTCGAGCTCCTGCTTGACCCGCTTCTCGGCGATTTCGGTCAGCTCCTTGCCGGCCCTCGGTCCGAACACCGCGAAGCCGAAAATCGGCTGCGCGTCGGGATCCATCTTGGTGATCTGCAGCGGGCGGGTATCACGGGGGAACTGGTTGACGATCTGGGCCAGCTTGTCGCGGACATCCTGCGTGGCCGACTCGATGTCGCGCTCGAGCGTGAAGTTGATGGTGACGCGCGAGTTCCCCTGATCGGACGACGCGCGCAGCTCGTCGATGCCGCTGATGGTGTTGACCGCCTCCTCGATGCGCTTGGTGATCGTGGTCTCGATCTCTTCGGCGCTCGCGCCCGGCAGGTTGGCCTGCACCGACACGACCGGGGCGTCGGTTTTCGGCATGAGATCGAGGCCGAGCGATTCGTACGACACGGCGCCCAGCACGATGAGCGCCGCGGTCATCATGATGGCGAAGACCGGCCGCTTGACGCTGACTTCGGCGATGTTCATGGACGCGCTCCCCGGCCGCCAGGCTCCTCGGCCATCCTCACGCTCACGCCGGTCGCCAGCTGGCTCAGATTCGTGGTCGCCAGCTGCTCGTCGCCCTTCAACCCGGTCGTCACTTCCACGAGCTTGTTCTGGCGCGCGCCCAGCGCGATCTGCTGCTGGCGGGCCTTTCCGTTTTCGATGACGTAAACCGTCGACACGCCGGCGAGCGTCGAGATCGCTTCTTCAGGCACGGCGAGCACGCTCGCATCCACGTGCGTCAGAACCACGCCCTTCGCGAAGAAGCCCGGCTTGAGGTGCCGGTCGCCGTTGTCCACGAGCGCCTCGACCGCGAACGTGCGCGTGGCCTGATCCACCGCGGGGCTGACGTAGGCGATCGTTCCCTTGAACTTCCGGTTCGTGAACGCCTCGACGTCGAACTCGATCACCTGCCCGGGTTTGATGAGGCTCGCGTTCTTCTCTTGAATCGCCGTCTTCAACTTCAGCGGCGACATCTGGACGATGGTGGCCACGGGGGTGTTTTCGCGGATGAACTCGCCGGGCTGCACGAGCCGCTCGGAGATGGAGCCGGCCACCGGCGCCTTGATCACCGCGTCGGCCAGCTTCTTCTGAGCGAGGTCGTACGAAGCGCGGCGGTCCTGGAGGCTCGCCTTGAGGCTGTGCACCGTGTCGAGCGCCGCCTGATAGTTCGCTTCGGCGACCTTGAGGCGCGTGTCCGCCGTGTCGCGGTCCGCCCGCGTGAGCAGGCCGCGGCTGTTCAGCTGTTGTGCGCGCTCGAACGCCGCGCGTGCGTCGTCGCGGTTGGCGAGCGCCTGCCGTACCGAGGCGATCTGTTCGTCCGGCGGCGGCTGCTTGTCCTGCGCCCGATCGATGCCGAGCTGCGCTTCCACCTGGCGAAGCGCGCTCTCCGCGCGGTCGAGCGCGAACTGCAGCTCGCTCGGCTCGAGGCGGACCAGCACGTCGCCCGCCTTCACTTCGGTGCCGAGCTGCATCCGCACTTCCCGGATGATGCCCGCCACCTCGCTGCTGATTTTTGCCTGCTCCGGCGAGAGCAGCGTGCCCGACAGATCGACTTCGCGCTGCACCGACATGCGCTGGACCGCCGCGGTCTGAGTGGCCACGGCCGCGCCGCGCCCGCCGCGTCCACCTCGTCCGGTCGCGGCTCCCGCCGCCTGACCGGAAGTGCCCTCGCACGCCGTCGCGGCGATTGCTGCTGCGACGACAATTACGAATCGAATAGACAATGTTTTCTATTCCTTTATGTGCCGGACGTGCGAAACGCCGGCACGGTCTCTTGTTCTCAGACTACGCGCGCGAGCGTTCCTCGATGTTCTGCAAAGCGATTGACGCGTCGACCGGCGCGCCGTGGACATCACGCCGCGTGGTCTCGGCCGGGACGCGCTTCCGATTCGCGAGCCACAGACGCGCGCCCTCGATGTACATGTAGTAGACCGGCGTGATGTACAGCGTGAGCAGCTGCGAGACGAGCAGGCCGCCGACCACCGCCAGTCCGAGCGGGCGGCGCGACTCCGCGCCGGCGCCGATGCCCATCGCGATCGGCAGTGTGCCGACCAGCGCGGCCATCGTCGTCATCATGATCGGACGGAAACGGACCAGACACGCTTCGTGGATCGCTTCGCTCGGCGTTTTGCCGTGCTCGCGCTGCGCCTCCACCGCGAAGTCGACCATCATGATGCCGTTCTTCTTCACGAGGCCGACGAGCATGATGATGCCGACGAACGCGTACAGGCTCAGCTCGACCTTGAAGAGATAGAGCGTGAGCAGCGCGCCGAACCCGGCCGACGGCAGCCCTGAAAGAATCGTCAGCGGATGCGTGAAGCTCTCGTACAGGATCCCCAGCACGATGTAGATGACGACGATCGCCATCAGCAGGATGAGGCCCAGACCGCGGAGCGAGTCCTGGAAGGCCTGCGCGGCGCCCTGGAAGCTCGTGGCGACGGTCGAGGGCAGCGTCGCGGCCGCGGTGTTCTGAATCGCGGTGACGGCATCACCGAGCGCGTATCCGGCTTTCAGGTTGAACGAGATCGTGACCGACGGGAGCTGTCCGGTGTGGCTCACCGTCAGCGGCCCGGCCTCCGTTCGAACCCTGGCCACGGTGCTGAGCGGGACGAGTGGACCTTGAGAGGCGCCGGGCTGGACCGACGTCGATCGGACGTACAGCTTCGACAGCGCGGCCGGATCCTTCTGGTATTCCGGCGCGACCTGCAGGATCACCTGGTACTGATTGTTCGGCGCGTAGATCTGCGACACCTGGCGCGTGCCGTACGCGTTGTAGAGCGCCGTTTCGACCTGGTTGATGTTCAGGCCGAGTGACGAAATCTTGTCGCGGTCGAGATCGACCTGAATCTGCGGGTTCTTGATCTGAAGATCGCTGCTCACGTCTTCGATGCCGGGAAGATCACGAACCTTGGCTTCCAGAATCGGCGCCCAGCGGTACAGCTCCGCGGTGTCGGTATCCTGCAGCGTGAACTGATACAGGCTGCGCGCACCCTGCTGGCCGCCGAGGTTGATTGGCGGCTGGTTGACCATGTAGACCCGAACGCCGGGCACCTGCGACAACTTGGGCCGCAGCTCCGCCATGATCTGATCGACCGATCGCTTGCGCTCGGTCCGCGGCTTGAGGTCGATCGAGAGCCGGCCCTGATTCAGGCCGCCGCCGCCGGGCCCGCCGCCGATGTTGCTGCTCATGCCGGCGATGTCCGGATCCTTGGCGACGATCTCGGACACCTCCTGCTGGTGGCGCACCATCTCGTCGAACGAGATGCCCTGGATGGCCTCGATGCTGACGTTGAAGCGCCCCTGATCCTCGCTCGGGAGGAAGCCCTTCGGCACCAGACCGAACAGGTAGACCGTGCCGAAGATCAGCGCGATCGACACGGCCATGGTGACGACGTGGAAGCGCATGCACGCCTGCAGCGTGACGTCGTACACCTTGAGCCAGAGATCGAACATCCGCTCGGTCGCGTTGTAGAACCAGCCGTGCTTCTGCGCGTGCGGCGGCTTCAGGAAGCGGCTGCACAGCATCGGCGTCAGGCTGATCGACACGAACCCGGAGACGAGAATGGCGGCGCTGATCGTGACCGCGAACTCGTGCAGCAGCCGGCCGACGACGCCGCCCATGAAGAGCACCGGGATGAACACCGCCGCCAGCGACACCGTCATCGACACGATCGTGAACGCGATCTCCGCCGATCCGTCGAACGCCGCCCGCATCGGCTGCTTGCCCATCTCCATGTGCCGGACGATGTTCTCCAGCATCACGATCGCGTCGTCGACGACGAAGCCGACCGAGAGGGTGAGGGCCATCAACGAGAGATTGTCGAGGCTGTAGTCGAGCAGGTACATCACCGCGAAGGTCGCGACCAGCGAAGCCGGCAGCGCCAGGCTGGGGATGATCGTCGCCGAGACGTTGCGCAGGAACAGGAAAATCACCGCGATGACCAGCCCGATGGTCAACATCAGCGTGAACTTCACGTCGTGGACCGATTCGCGGATGGCGACCGAGCGGTCGGTGCGGACGTCGAGCGAGACCGCCGCCGGCAGCTGCTCGCGGAACGTCGGCAGCAGCGCCTTGACCGCGTCGACGACCTGCACGACGTTGGTGCCCGGCTGTTTCTGGATGGCCAGGTAGATCGTGCGCTGGCCGCCGTACCACGCCACGCTCTTGTCGTTCTCGATGCCGTCGTAGACGTGCGCGACCTCGTCGAGCCGCACCGGGTTGCCGTTGCGGTAGGCGATGATCACCGGGCCGTACGCGGAGGCGCGCATCAGCTGGCCGCTGGCCTGTACGACGTAGGTCTTGTCCGGGCCGTAAATGGTTCCCGTCGGCAGGTTGACGTTGTTGTTCGAGATCGCCGTCGCCAGCTCGTCGAGCCCGACGCCGTGCGCCGCCAGCTTGTTGGGGTCGGCGTCGATCCGCACCGCGTACTTCGCGGCGCCGAACACGTTGACCTGCGCCACGCCGCTGACCATCGAGATGCGCTGCGCGATCGTGCTCTCGGCGTATTCGTCGACGGTCGACATCGGCAGCGTGGCCGAACGGAGCACCAGGAAGAGCACCGGCTGGTCTCCGGGGTTCACCTTCTGGTACGACGGCGGCGTCGGCATCTGCGGCGGCAGCTGGCGCGCCGTCTTCGCGATCATCGAGTTGACGTCCTGCGCCGCGGCGTCGATGTTGCGGCTCAGGTCGAACTGCAGCGTGATGTTCGTGCTGCCCTGTGAGCTGGTGGAGTTGATCGAGTTGAGGCCGGCGATTGTCGCGAACTGCTTCTCGAGCGGCAGCGCGACGGCGGACGCCATCGTCTCCGGGCTCGCGCCCGGCAGGCCCGCGCCGACCTGGATGGTGGGGAAGTCCACCGTCGGCAGGTCGCTGACCGGCAGCTGCTGATACGACAGCGTGCCGAAGACGATGATCCCGAGCATGATCAGCGCCGTGGTCACCGGACGCTTGATGAAGAGGGCGGCAAGATTCATGACGTGGCCTTGTCCGAGGCGGCGTTCTTGATGCTGACGCGGGTGCCGGGGTTCAGCCGCAACTGGCCATCGGTGACCACGGTTTCACCCGGCGTGACGCCCGTCTTGATCACCGATAGATCGCCGCTGCTGCGCTCCACTGTGACAGGTCGCAGGTCGACCGTCTGATCGGGTTTCACGACGAACACGTAGGTGCCCTGCTGGCCGGTCTGCACCGCCATGGACGGGACGACGATCGCGTTCGGCTCGGTCGAGAGCGTGACGTTCACGTTGACGAACTGGCCGGGCCAGAGACGGCGGTCGGTGTTCGGGAACGTTCCCTTGACCTTGATTTGCCCGGTGGTCTGGTCGACGGCGTTGTCGATGAAGTTGATCAGGCCGGCGGCCGGCGCGCCTTGATCGTTGGGCGGGAGCGCGGTGACCGGGAGCTTGCCTCTCGCCATGTAGCGCTTCAGGTCGGGCAGCATCGCCTCGGGCACGGAGAACGACACGTACACCGGCGTGATCTTGTTGATGGTCACGATGGGCGTGGTGTCGGTGGCGCGGACAAGGTTGCCGGGATGCACCTGCAGCAGGCCGGTCTTGCCGGTGAGCGGCGCGCGGATGGTCGCGTACTGCAACTGGACCTTCGCGTTCTCGACGTTGGCCTTGTCGAGTTCCACTGTCGCGTCGAGCGCGGCGGCATTGGCGACGATTTGATCGACCTGTTCCTTGGTCGCGATGTCCGCGCTTCAGCGAGATCCTGGTATCGCGCGGCCTGAGAGCGGGCGTTGGCGGCCTGCGCGACATCGCGATTGAGCGCCGCCTCCGTCTGCTGAAGGGCGGCCTCGAGCGGCCGTTTGTCTATCGTGACGAGGACCTGGCCTTCCTGCACTTCATCGCCTTCGATGAAGTTGACCGAGGTCAACTCGCCGGTGACCTGCGCGCGGACCGTGACCGTCGACGCGGCGATCACCGTGCCGATCCCCTGTACCGACAGCGGTACCGATTTCTGGACGACCGGAGCGGTCGTGACGGGCACGGCCTGGGCATTCGCGCCGCCGCCGCGACCGCCGCCGGCAGGAGAAGTGGACGGAGCGGCTTCGCCGCCGGAGCAGGCCGCGGCCGCGATGGCGCCGGCCAGCACGAAACAACCGAGAACAGATTCGCAGGCTCTTTCGCATCATTCAAATCGCAAGGCGTCGATGGGATCCAGAGCGGCCGCCTTGCGCGCCGGATAAAAACCGAAAAATACGCCGGTCATCGCGGCGAAGCCGAATGCGACCGCGACCGCGTTGGCCGAGACGGCGGTCGGCCATCCCTGCCAGAGGGTGACGCCCTGCGCCAGACCGAAGCCGAGCGCGATGCCGATGCCGCCGCCGAACAGGCTCAGCACCACGGCTTCCACGAGGAACTGCAGCAGCACGTCCCGTCCGCGCGCGCCGATCGCCATGCGCAAACCGATCTCGCGCGTCCGTTCGGTCACCGAGACCAGCATGATGTTCATGATCCCGATGCCGCCGACCAGCAGCGAGACGCCCGCGATGCTGGCGAGCAGCGCCGTCATCGTCTGCGTCGCTTCCTTCCGGACGCTGGCCATCTCTTCCATCGTGCGGACCATGAAGTCGTCGGGATCGCCGGGCTGAATCTTATGCCGCACGCGCAGCGATGTCGCGATGCTGTCGGCGACTTTCCCCACCTCGCCGGCGGAGGCCGCCGACACGGTGACGTTCTGGATATTCGTGATGCCGCGCAGCTTCTTCAGCACCGTGGTGTACGGGATGAAGATGACGTCGTCCTGATCCTGGCCCATGCCCGACTGGCCCTTGCTCGCCATGACGCCGACGACCGTGAACGGCTGCTTGGTGATACGGATGACCTGGCCGATGGGATTCGCGTCCGGCGCGAACAGCTGATCGCGTACGACGCTGCCGAGCACGGCCACCTTCGACGCTGTCGTGACGTCCTGCGGCGTGAAGAACGCGCCCGAACTGGTCGGCCATGCGCGGATCAGCGGGAAGTCGACGTCGGTGCCCTGGACCTGCGTGTTCCAGTTCTGATTGCCCGCGACGATCTGTCCGCGTGTGTTCGAGCCGGCGGCCGCGTACTGCACGCCCTGAATCTGCGCGATCGCGGCGGCGTCGTCGGGGATCAGCGTGCTCGCGTTCCCCTGACCCTGCCGCACGCCGCCCTGTGAGAAGTTGCCGGCCGACACGATGATCATGTTCGTGCCCGCGGACTGAATCTGCGCCTCGATCGAGGTTTGCGCGCCGGTGCCGAGCGCCACCATCGTGATCACCGCCGCCACGCCGATGATCATGCCGAGCATCGTCAACGCGGTCCGCATTTTGTTGCGGTTGAGCGCCTTGACGGCAATTCGGAGAATCATCAGGAACGACATGGCGTCTCCTTAGACGGCCTCGGCCGTGGGCAAGGCGGCGAGCTCGTCCTGCGCCTGCCGCCGCCGGGCGACAGACTTGTCCGCGACCACCTGTCCGTCACGAAATGTCACGGTCCGCGTGCCGTACTCGGCGATGTCCATCTCGTGCGTGATTAACACCACCGTGATGCCGCGTTCCTGGTTGAGGCGCTGAAAGATCCCCATCACTTCGATGCTGGTCCGAGTGTCGAGGTTCCCGGTCGGCTCGTCGGCGAGCAGGATCGACGGGTTGTTGATCAACGCGCGTGCGATCGCGACCCGCTGCTGCTGTCCACCTGACAATTGATTCGGGTGGTGATCCGTTCGATTGCCCAGTCCGACGAGTTCGAGCATCTCGGTCGCCCGCTTGTGCCGATCGGCCGTCTTCATGCCCGCGTTACCGTAGAGCAGCGGCAGCTCGACGTTGTCGAGCGCCGACGTCCGCGAGAGCAGGTTGAAGCCCTGAAACACGAACCCGATCTTCTTGTTCCGCACCGCCGCCAGCGCATCCTTCGACATCCGGGACACATCCTGATCGTCGAGCAGGTACTGGCCCGACGTCGGCTTGTCGAGACAACCGACGATGTGCATGAACGTCGATTTTCCTGAGCCCGACGTTCCGCTCACCGCCAGAAACTCTCCGCGCTGAACATCGAGGTTGATGCCTCGCAGCGCCCTCACTTGCACCTCGCCGACAACGTAGGTCTTCACGAGGTTCCTGACCGAGATGACCGTTGACATGGAGTGCGGCTTCAGCGGCCGCGGCCTCCAGGAGGTCCGCCGCGCCCGGCCGGCATCAGCGGATTGCCGCTGCCGGCGCCGGTCGCGGTCGTTCGTGTCGGTGTCAGACCCGTCACGCCGGTCACCACTTCCATGTTCAGCTGCAGCTCGCCGCTGAGGAGCTCCGTGTTCGTGCCATCGGTGATGCCGAGCCGCAGGTTCACCGGCTTCAGCTGATGATCCATGAAGAGCCACGCGCGACCGCGCGACTCGACCGATGGCAGCGGCGCGAACAGCGCGTCGATCGTCTGCGCCGATTGCGCCGTGGGAGCGCCTTTGCCTTTGGCGGGCGCCTTGTTGCTCGCCGACAGCTCTTTTTCGAACGCGCTCGTGTCCTGACCGCGGTCTTTCATCCGGGCGATGAACGCCTTCTGGTCGTCAGGCGACATGCCTTTGAAGCGCTCCATCATCCGCGCCGGATCGAAGCCCCGTCGTCCCTCGCCAGCTTGCCCTGGGCCCGTCGAAGAACCGCCACGGCCACCCTGGCCCGAGCCGCCGGAGGCGGACTGGCCTGCGCCCGCGTCGGCCGGAGCGGGCGCCGCAGGCGTGGAAGCCGACGGCGCAGCGCCTGCCGGCGGCGCCGGCGCGGGAGCACCCGCGGCCGTTGCCGTGGCATCCGCGCCCCGGTTGCCGCCGCGTCCCTGACCGCCGCGGCCGCGGCCGCCGGTGTTCGACGCCTCGGGCGGCACCGGCTGGTTGAGTGCGGCGAACACGTCGGTCGACGGCTTGAACCGCAGCGCGGCATTCGGCACGCGCAGCGCGTCGCTCTTCTTCGCGATCTCGACCTTCACGTTCGCGGTCATGCCCGGTTTGAGCTTGAGCTGCGCGTTGGGCACGTCGATGACCGTTCCGTACGTGGTCACGTTCTGCACGACGACCGGCTGCAGGCGAATCTGAGAGACGGTGCCTTCGAACGTGTCCGTCGGGTACGCATCGACCTTGAACGTCACGTGCTGACCGGGACGGATGCGGCCCACGTCGGCCTCGTCGATGTTGGCGTTGACCTGCATCTTCGTGAGGTCGGCGGCGATGATGAACAGGGTAGGCGCCTGCATGCTCGCCGCCACGGTCTGGCCCACGTCTACACTGCGCTGAATGACGATGCCGTCAATCGGGGCCTCGATCACCGTGTGGTCGAGGTTCACCTGGTTCTGATTGACCGACGCCTGCGATTGGCTGACCGCCGCCTGCGCCTGATTGACGGTCGCGTCCGCCGACGAGAGCGTCGCCTGCGCCGAGTCGACCGCGATCTTGGCCGCGTCGAGGTCGCTCTGGGGGAGCAGGCTCTTGGCCGCCAGCTCCTTCGCGCGCGTGTACTTCTGCTGCGCGTCGGTGAGCATCACCTTGGATCGCTCGAGATCGCTTTGCGCCTTGGTCAGGTTGGCGCGCGTCTGCTGCAGGTTGGCGCGCGCCTGCTGCAATTGCGCGTCGAACAACGACGGGTCGAGGCGCGCGATGACCTGTCCCTTCTTGACGATCGAGTTGAAATCGGCGCCCAGAAACGAGATGTTGCCCGACACCTGGCTGCCCACCTGGACCGTCGTCACCGCCTGGAGCGTCCCGGACGCGCCCACGGTGTCGACGATGTCGCCTCGGCTGATCGGCGACCTGTTGAACTGAATCTCCGGCCCGCCGCGGCGGATGTAGATCGCGCCGGCGCCGGCCCCGATGGCCAGCACGATCAACAGCCCGATGAGTGCTCGTTTCATAGATGGCGCGTCTCGTTTACTGCGGTGTCAGGAGCGAGATGCCGAGGCTTTGCAACGTGGTCTGCTGCAACCGCTCGAGCTCCACGAGCGCCTTGCGATAGTTCAGGATCGCCTGGAGCTCGTTGGTCTGGGCGGTCGCCAGATCGCGCTGCGTGAGGATCACGTTGTAGTTGGTCGACATGCCGACTTCGAACTTGCTCTGTTCGGCTTCCAGCGTCCTCTGCGCGAATTCGCGGGCCGCCTGCGCCGCCTGCACGCGCTCGATGCCGCTCTGCACGTTGATCGCCGCGTTGGTCACGTCGGTCGCCACCTGCAGCTCGATCTGGTGCACTTGCGCCTGCACCTGGTTCAACTGCACGCGTGCACGGGCCACCGACGCTTCCTGCGAGCTGTCCCCGAGCGGATACGAGAAGTTCACCGCCATGGTCCACCGCGGATAGTTGTTGCCGAAGAGCGTAGAGAACGTATCGCCGACGCCGCCTGGGACGAGGACGCAGTCGCCGCCGAGCGACGCATTGCGCTGACACTGGGTGCCACCGATGCCCGCGAAGCCGTAGGTCGCCTGGAAGTCGGCTTGCGGCAGGAGCTGATCCTTGAGGTATTTCAGCGTGATGTCGTTCCCCTGCATGTTCTTCCTGGCGATGTCGAGGTCCGTGCGCTCGGTGAGCGCGCGCCGGACCGCCGCCTCCAGATCGATCGGCTCGGGGCGGAAGTCGGGCCGGTCGACCGGATTCAGCCGCACGTTCCAGTTCGGATCCTGCTGGCCGGCGACGATGAGCCGCTTGAGCGCGAGCTCGGCGGTGCGCATCGTGCCCTGCGCAGCCACCAGGTTCTGCTGCTGCGTCGCCGCCTGCGACTGCGCCTGGACGACGTCAATGGGTGCCATCGTGCCGACCTCGACGCGGGTCTGGTTGTCCTTCACCAGCTGCATGGCGAGATCCACCGACTGCTTCGCCACGTCGACCGACTGGACCGCGAAGACATAATCCCAATACGCGTTGCGGACGTTCGACACCGTGTTGGTGATCGTCGCGCGCAGCTGCACGTCCGAGATATCGCGGTTGACCTTCTGGACGCCGAGTTGCTGCCGCGTGGTGTCGGTGCGGAAGCCGCGAAGAATCGGCTGCGTGTAGACGCCCGACCAGACCGATTGGATCTGCGGGTTGTAGAGCACGTTGTTGCTCGTGCTCGTCTGGCGGAAGTTGTTCAAGGCCACCGAGAAAGATCCGCCGCCCCACGGCACGCTTTGCGCGATGCCGCCGTTGACGGTCTGCGTGTCCTGAACCACGTTCGCGCCGCCGATCAGCTGACTCGTGGGCAGCTGCGAAAGTCCGGATCCGCTGATGGTCGACGTGAGCGACGGATGGTAGACCGAGCGGATTCTGGCGATGCCGAGGTCGCTGATCTCGGGATTCAGCCGTTGCACGGCGATGTCCAGGTTTCGATCGAGCGCAAACTTGACCGCCTCGTCCAGCGTGAGGTCGACCGCGGTGCGGGTGTCGCCAGGCGCCGGCGTCATCGCCTGCGCTTGAGCACTTGTCGCGACGCCAGCGGCTGCCTGCTTGATCAGCTCGCGGATGTGCGCCTCCGACACCTGCTGCGCGTGCGCGGAGGTGGCCAGACCCGAGAGGGCGAGTACCGCGGTGAGCAACCGGATGGAACCGTTCCGTATCATTCCCAATCTCTCCATTGCTTGATTACTTGACGTCCCGTTGTGACGGCCGTTTGTGATCGCGTTCCCACTGTTCGTGGAGCTTGTTCAACTTGACCCGCTGATCCGGCGTCAGCACCTGACGCTCCTTCAGCAGCATCAACGTCCGCATCTTGTTCATGTTCGAGCGAATGGCTTCGACCTTATCGACCTGCTTGCTGACCAGCGCTTCGTCGGCGCCCGCGACGATCTGCTGCGAGAGCAGATCCTCCTGCTTGTCCAGCTCGTCTTTCTTCGCCCGGAGCTGGGTGATCGCCGCCTGAAACATCGCGTCGATCCGCGCCGATTGATCGGCCGACAAGCCCAGATCCTTCTGGAATTGCGCGTCTTTCCACCACGCAAATCCGAACGATTGTGCGTGCAGCGGGACGGCGAGCGCCAAGAGCACCGCCGCCGCCAGCAGCCTGCGAATCCAAGTCTGCCTCATGCGTAAACCTCTGAGAAAGCAGTTACTTGAGGGACTACGACGCAGGCGCCGTAACTGTTTAGCGGGAGACAACTTTTTACGACGGAACCCGCTGGCGGTCAGGCGTTTAGTTGCAGAAGGCGGTGAGTCTGCTGATGGCGGCGCCGACCAGGTTGTCGGGGGTCGATGCCCCGGATGTCAGTCCGATTGACACCGGCCCGGCGAGAGGGAGCCAGCCGCTGGCTGTTTCCTCAGTTTTCGACCCGATCGGACGATGCCGAATCTGGTCGGGCGAGACGAGGCAATCGGGATCGGCGATGTGAAACGTCGGCCGTGACGCATGGCACAGCCGGGCGAGATTGGCGGTGTTGCTGCTGTTGTACCCGCCGATGACAATCATCAGATCGACGGGCTGGTCTCGAAGCAGCGCGACCACGGCATCCTGTCGATCCTGAGTGGCACTGCAGATCGTGTCGAACGCCTGGTAGTGCTCGGCGAGCGCCGCGTCGTCGTACCGCTCGCGCATCGCGGCCCGAATCATCTCGCCGATTTCGAGCGACTCGGTCATGAGCATGGTCGTCTGGTTCGCCAGCCCGATGCGCTGGAGGTCGGCGTCGGGGTCGAATCCCGGCGAAGCGGCCTTTCCGAAACGCCGCAGGAACTCCTCGCGATCGCCGCCACGCCGAATGTACTCACAGACGGCTTCGGTTTCGGGACGATCGAAGACGACGAGGAACTTCCCGCCGTACTGCACGGCCTGCGACGCCGTCGCCTGCGTTTCCTCGTGCCACATCTTGCCGTGGATGATCGACGTGTAGCCGCCCTCGGCGTACCGGCGGACGTTCTTCCAGACATTCAGGACCGACCCGCACGTCGTGTCGATCATGGTGCAGCCGAGCCGGGCGAACCGCTCGAGCATCGCCACGGTTACCCCGAAGGCCGGGAGGATGACGACATCGTCGGCCGTGAGGGACTCGGCATCCTCGCCCGGATCGGTCAGGAACCGGATGCCCATCGCCCGCAGTTTGTCGTTCACGTGCGGGTTATGGATGATTTCTCCGGTGAGGAAGACGCGGCGATCGGGAAACCGCTCGCGCGTCTGATACGCGTAGTCGACCGCCCGATCGACCCCGTAACAGAAACCAAACTCGCGCGCGAGATGCACGGTGAGCCGGCCGGCGCGATGCGTGAAATCGTCGGCTTTGATCTGTTCGACAATCGCGCTGTGATAGTTGTCGGCGAGCATGCCGGCCACGGCATGCTTCAGATCGAGACCTTTGCGGAAGATGAGGGACGCCATGGATGGCTGATGGCTAATGGCTGATGGCTAAAGCCTGATGGTGGATGGCCCATCGGCCATAGCCCTTGATCAGCCATCAGCCCTCAGCCATTATCGCTGATCTCGGACCTCGCGCACGTGCGGCGTGAGCGCGTCGAATGCCAGCAGCTCGCGCGTGTGAGGCCGCTCGAGTGCGATCTCCAGATCCGACAGGAACGCGTCGTCGGACGCGACGCCGGCCGCGCCGCTGCCGATCGTGCCAACCGGCTGACGCGTCGATCGGCTCGAATCGGTGATCAGCTGGCGCACCTGCGGACGCGCACGCCACTGGAACGAGGCGCCGACCGCCACGCCGACAAAGAGTCCCGCCGCGGCCGCTGCGGCGGCCCATCGGGGCGCCGTGCGCGACGTCGATGCGTCGATCGTGCGGCGGACGAGGCGCCCCGGAAAACTGAGAACGCGCGCCGGCCGGCCGACCAGTGAGATCCGGCGGAGGATTTGCTGCTGCTGGATTCGCAGGCGCTCGGGCGTGAAGATCGCGTCGGCCTCGGCGTTGCCGTCGCGCCGCAGCGCGTCCATGAACGACGAGAGCTCGGCGTAGCGGCTGCCGCACGATGCGCAATCGGCCAGATGTTCGGCGACCGGCGGATCGAGCGGTTCTCCGGCGCGCTCGGCCAGGTACGAGTCGAAGAGCCGTTCTTCCTGGAGGTGACACGCGCGATGGATCACGGTTGTCCTCCGAGCAGGCCGCGCAGCTTGCGTGCGGCGCGAAACAGGTGAACGCGGACCGTGGATTCGTTCAACCCCGTCATGACACTGACTTCCCTCGGTGTGCAATCGCCGTAGTGGCACAACATGAAAACGGTCCGCTGGCGTCCGTCGAGCCGCTCGATGGCGCTCGCCAGCCGGGCGCGGCGCTCGCGAGACAGGAGACGGTGCTCGGGGTCCGATTTGGGCGCAGCGGCAGCGGCACGGGCCTCATCGGCGCTCGAGACGTCGCCGCCCACGAACCACCGATCCCGCCGGCCACGCGCCTTGCGTCGATCCAGACAGCCGTTGATGAGAATGCGCGTGAACCAGACCTCGAACGGCCACGCTTCGCGATAAGAACTGATGTGGGAAAACACCTTGAGGAACGCGTCCTGGACGGCTTCGTCGGCCTCCGACGCGTCCCGCAGGTACTGATAGGCAATCCGCGACGCCCGTCGCTGGTGAAGCGCGACGAGCTCTCCGAACCGGTCGCGCGCCTCATCCATCTCGCCTCGCTCGACGAGACCTCGGATCTCGACCGCGAGGAGGGAGTCCTCCGAGAGGGGAGCCGCTGAACCCCGGCGGACCGCAGCAGACGGCTGTGCCGGAGGTTCGGGCGCCTCGACATCGAACGCGGTGCGCAAGTCACTCATACCGGATTACGATGCGATTCCACGGACGTTTACAGTCTACCGCATCCGGCGGAGTTGTTGACGGGACTGATGGCGAGGAGTACGATCACCGGATTGTCCGTATGTTACTGGCTCTTCGAATCTTAGGGAGCGTTTGATGAGCACCGACGTTGATCGCGCGCGTGGTCTGGAGCAGGAAGGCATCCGGACCGATCGCGTGCGTTGGAATTTGTCCGCAGCTGTGCTGTACGAAGAGGCGGTGCGCCGGCAGGAGGGCGTGATTGCGGCCGAAGGACCGCTGGCCTGCCGTACGGGACTCCATACCGGCCGATCGCCGAACGACAAGTTCGTGGTCCGCGAGCCGACGAGCGAGCGCGAGATCGCGTGGGGCAAAGTGAATCGTCCCATCGAGCCGGCACAGTTCGATGCGCTGCACAAGGATGTTCTCAGCTCGTTGACGGGGAAGGAACTCTTCGTTCTCGATTGCTTCGCCGGCGCCGATCCGGCGTACCGTTTACCGGTCAGGGTCATCAACGAGTTCGCCTGGCACAATCTGTTCTGCCGCAACCTGTTCATCGACGATCCCGTCGCGGCGGCAAACGCCGATCCCCAGTTCACCATCATCGACTCGCCGAGCTTCAAGGCCGATCCCGCGCGCCATGGCAGCAATTCCGACGTCATGATCGCGCTGAACTTCGCCAAGAAGCTCGTCATCATCGTCGGCAGCAGCTACGCCGGGGAGATGAAGAAGTCGATCTTCTCGGTGTTGAACTACATCCTTCCGCTGCAGAACGTGCTGCCGATGCACTGTTCGGCCAATATCGGGTCGTCTGGCGACACCGCGCTGTTCTTCGGCCTGTCGGGCACGGGCAAGACGACCTTGTCGAGCGATCCCGATCGGATGCTGATCGGCGACGACGAGCACGGCTGGAGCGAACGGGGCGTGTTCAACTTCGAGGGTGGCTGCTATGCGAAAACCATCCGCTTGTCGGCGGAGGCCGAACCGCAGATTTTCCAGACCACCCGCCGCTTCGGCACCGTGCTCGAAAACGTCGTCGTCGACGACGTGACGCGGGCGCTGAACCTGGACGACGATCGCTATACCGAAAACACGCGGGCCGCATACCCCATCGCGTTCATCGACAACGCCGTCGCGTCCGGCCAGGGCGGGCATCCGCGCAACGTCATCATGTTGACCGCCGATGCCTTCGGCGTGCTGCCGCCGATTTCGCGCCTCTCACCGGAGGCGGCGATGTACCACTTCCTCTCCGGCTACACCGCGAAGGTCGCGGGAACTGAAAAAGGCGTGACCGAGCCGAAGGCGACCTTCAGCACCTGCTTCGGTGCGCCGTTCCTGCCGCTCGAGCCGAGCCGTTACGCGCGGATGCTGGGCGAGAAGATCGCGCGTCACGACGCGCGCGTCTGGCTCGTGAACACCGGTTGGACCGGCGGCCCGTTCGGCGTCGGCACGCGCATGAAGATTGCGCACACCCGGGCGATGATTCGTGCGGTGCTGTCTGGCCAGCTCGATGGGATGACGTATCAGAAGGATCCGATCTTCAACCTCGAGATTCCGGCGAGCTGTCCGGGCGTCCCGACCGGAGTGCTCAAGCCACGTGAAACCTGGCCCGATGGCCCGTCCTACGACGAGCAGGCGCACAAGCTGGCGAAGATGTTCGTCGAGAACTTCAAGATCTTCGAAGCGGGGCGTCAGCGCGGAAGTGCTCGCGGCGGGGCCCAACGCGTAATCGGAGAGTTCGCGAGTTGGCGGGTTGGTGATTGCATTCACCAGGTCTCCAACTCGCCAAGTCACCAACGATGTCTCTTGAAGCTGTGATCGGCCTCGAGATCCACGCGCAGCTGCTCACCGCGTCGAAGATCTTCTGCGGCTGCAGCGCCGCGTTCGGCGCCGAACCGAACACGCACATCTGTCCCGTCTGTCTCGGCCTTCCCGGGGCGCTGCCCGTGCTCAATCGTGCGGCGGTGGACTATGCGATCCGCGCCGGGCTCGCGCTCGGATGCACCGTGCAGCCGTACTCCATCTTCGCGCGCAAGAACTATTTCTATCCGGACCTCCCCAAGGGCTATCAGATTTCCCAGTACGAGCTCCCGATCGCGACCGGCGGCCTTGTCGAATTCCCGAGCGCCGGCGAGACGCGGCGCATCGGCATCACGCGCGTCCACATGGAAGAGGACGCGGGCAAGCTGCTGCACGAAGGGTTCGCCGACGCCGATCGCAAGAGCTACGTCGATTTCAACCGCAGCGGCGTGCCGCTCATCGAGATCGTCACGGAGCCGGATCTGCGATCGGCGTCCGACGCGGCGGAGTTTTTCAGCCGCCTGCGAGCGATGCTCGTCTGGCTCGGCGTCAACGACGGCAACATGGAGGAAGGAAGCCTGCGGTGCGACGCCAACGTCTCGGTGCGCCCTCGCGGTCAGGCGGCGCTCGGCACGAAGGCCGAGGTCAAGAACCTGAACTCCTTTCGCTTTCTGCAGAAAGCGCTCGAGCACGAGATCGCGCGTCAGATCGAGGTGCTGGCCGAGGGCGGTCGCGTCATCCAGGAAACCCGCCTCTGGGACGCGGCAGCGGGAGTCACGGTCTCGATGCGGAGCAAGGAAGAAGCGCACGACTACCGCTACTTCCCGGAGCCCGACCTGCCGCCGGTGGTCGTCGATGCCGAACGCATAGACCGCATACGCGCGGCCATGCCCGAACTGCCCGATGCGCGGCGCCGCCGGTTCGTCGAGCAGTTCGGCCTGCCCGAGTACGACGCCGGCCAGCTGACGCAGTCTCGCGACGTCGCCGAGTACTTCGAAGCGACCGTCCGGGCCGGAGCGACGGCGAAGGTGGCGAGCAACTGGATTATGGGCGAGCTCGCGCGCGCGCTGAACGAGCACGGTGCGGACATCACGATCTCGCCGGTGGACTCCGAACGGCTCGCGGGCTTGATTGCCCTGGTCGAACGAGGCACGCTCAGCGGATCGATGGCGAAGGGCGTCTTCGAAAAAATGTACGACTCGGGCCAGAACGGCTGCGGACATCGTCGCCGCGGAGGGGTTGGCGCAGATCGACGACGACTCGCAGATCGTCGCGCTGATTGCGGAGGTGCTCGCGGCCAATCCCGATCCGGTCGCGCAGTACCGCGGCGGCAAGACGACGGCGTTCGGCTTCCTCGTCGGCAAAGTCATGAAGGCCGCGGGCGGGAAGGCGAACCCGAAGCGTGTCAACGATCTGCTCAAGCGTGCGCTCGAAGCGTGATATAACGTCTCGAAGTTGATAGAGACCTATCACCTTTCCAAGTTTTACAGCCGCGGCGTCTACGCGCTGCGCGACCTGTCCCTTACCATCGACAAAGGCGATTTCGTCTTCCTGACCGGCCCGAGCGGTGCGGGCAAGTCGACGCTCCTGCGCCTGCTGCTGCGTGAAGATCTGCCGAGCGAAGGTGAACTCAAGGTACTGGGCCGCGATCTGAAAACGTTGAGCGCGTCTCAGGTCCAGACGTTCAGGCGCACGGTCGGCTTCGTCTTCCAGGACTTCCGCCTCATTCCGCGATTCACGGTATTTCAGAACGTCGCCTTCGTCATGCGCGTGCTCGGCATGCCGGTGGCCACCCAGCAGCGCAAGACGTTTCAGGTGCTCAAGTGGGTCGGGTTGCAGCACAGGATGAACGCGTTCCCGGAGGAGCTGTCTGGCGGCGAGCAGCAGCGCATTGCCATCGCGCGCGCGCTCGTCAACGATCCTCAGCTCGTCCTCGCCGATGAGCCGACCGGCAACCTCGATCCGGATCTGTCGCTCGAGATCATGAACCTGTTCCGCGAGATCAATGCCCGCGGCACCACCGTCCTGGTCGCGACACACGACCGCGAGCTGATCCGTCGCGTCGGCCGCCGCTCGGTCACGCTCGACCACGGCCGCATCGTCGAGGTCGCCTGACATGCGTGCCTTGCAGTACGCGCTCGAGGAAGCGTTCCAGAGCCTGTGGCGGGGCCGACAGGCCGGTCTGTTGTCGACGCTCACCATTGCGCTGGCGCTGTTCGTGCTCGGCGGTTTCCTCGCCGTCACCGCAAACCTGGAGAGGCTCGGGGCCGAGTGGAGCAACTCAGCCGAACTCTCGATCTATCTCAAGGACGACATCACCGCAGACGAGCGCCGCGCGCTCGAGACGGCGCTGGTTCCGGGCGATCTCGTCGCGGCGCACGAGTACGTCTCGAAGCCCGAGGCGCTCGCCCGGTTCAAGCAGACCTTCGGCGACCTGGCCGCCGCCGTCGATGGAGCGGGCGGAAATCCGTTGCCGGCCTCGCTCGAAGTACGGCTTCGTCCTGGTCCGGGCGTGAGCGGCGGCGTCGACAGCCTCGCATCGCAGCTCCGGCAGATGCCCGGGGTTGCCGATGTTCGCTACGATCGGCAATGGCTGACTCGCGTGGTGTCGGCGATTAACGTCATCCGAGGCGTGGGCCTGTTTCTCGGGCTGGTCCTGACCGTCGCGGCATCCTTGACCGTGGCCAACGTGGTTCGCCTGGCGCTGTACGCAAGGCGAGACGAGCTGGAGATCATGGATCTGGTCGGGGCGCCGAACGCGTACGTCCGCGGACCATTCATCATGGAAGGCCTGCTGCAGGGAGGCATCGGCGCGCTCGTCGCGCTTCTGGCCCTGGGCGTCGCCTTCCTTGCCATGCGTGCCCGCTACCTGGTGCCCTTGGCGTCGGCGCTGAACCTGTCGTCCATCCGATTTCTGCCCATCGAGCTCTGCCTGGTGCTCATCGTCGGAGGCATGGCGGTCGGATGTCTTGGGGGCCTTGTCGCCGCGTGGAACCGGTAGGACGGCTTACGGAATCTTGACAGCCGTTTTGGGACGGCGTTACACTGATTCATCACGGGACAATTCATCTCGAGGACCTGCATGCCACGCTTCGTTCGTGATTCGAGGCCGATCAGCGCGCAGCACTTACTCATCGAGTTCTACCGGGAAGAATTTCTCAAACACCACCGCTGCCTGCAACAGCAGCGGGACTACTACTCAGAGAGCGCGATTACAGATGTTGAAGCGGCGCTCTCCCGGATCATGGGCAAGCTCGAACAACTCTCCACGCAAGACAACGCCCCACAACTCGTCAGCTCACTCCTCAAGAAGTTCGATGTCGTGACCGGCCTCTCATCCTGGTCCGACCCCAAGCAGACACACTGACGCGGTCTCTCACGGATCTTCGACACGATCTCCTGGCTATCGCCTTGGCAGGTATTGGTGCGGTCGCGCCGGACGCGCTGGTCGACGCCGCTCTGGACGCTGGCGCCGCTGGGCGGGCGCCCGATGGCGGACCGCGCAACGGATCGCATGGAGGACGTGCGGACGCACACCACGTCCGCGTCGTCGCCGCGGGGAAGGCCGCCCCGGCGATGGCCGCGGCCGCTGCTCGCCGTTTTGGCTCGCGGATCCGTTCCGGGCTCGTCGTCGCATCGACGCACTCAGCGGTGCCGGACGGGTTCGAGCTGATCGTCGGCGGCCACCCCGTTCCCACCGCCGAGAGCGAGCGAGGCGGCCGCCGCGCGCTTGCGGTTGCGGACAGCCTCGAGGCCGACGAACGGCTCCTGGTGCTGCTGTCCGGCGGCGCATCGGCGCTCATGGCGGTCCCCGCGGAAGGGATCGCGCTCGAGGACAAGCGCGCAACGACCGAACGCCTGCTGCGCGCCGGCGCCGACATTCACGCGCTCAACACCGTGCGGAAGCATCTCTCGGCGATCAAGGGCGGCTGGCTGGCGGCGCGCGCCGGCGGGATGTGCGACACGCTGGTCATCTCCGACGTCGTCGGCGACGACCCGAGCTTCATCGCATCCGGGCCGACCGTGGCCGATCCCAGCCGGTTCGTCGACGCGCTGGACGTCATCAGGCGTTTCGGTGGGGAAGCGGCCTATCCGATCCGCCGTCACGCGTCATCTGCAGCGAGGGATTGCCGGGGAGGTCCCGGAAACCCCAAAAGCCGCCGACACCACGCATCGCACGGGCGACGACGGTCGTGATCGGATCGCGACGCGATGCCATGGCCGGTGCGCTGGCGAAGGCCGGGACTCTCGGATACGACGTTCTGCGCCTCGAGGATCCGGTCGTCGGCGAGGCGCGCACGACGGCCGTGGCGCACCTGCGGGCGGTTCTGGCCCGCGCCGCGGGACTTCGCCGTCCAGCCTGCATCGTCTCGAGCGGAGAGACCACGGTCCACGTCACGGGGCACGGCAAAGGCGGCCGCAATCAGGAGTTCGCGCTCGCCGCGGCGGACGTGCTCTCGGCGACGGGAGTCGTTGCAGCCGTGTGCAGCGTGGGGACTGACGGCATCGACGGCCCGACCGACGCGGCCGGAGCGCTGGTCGATTCGACGACGCTCGATCGCGCCGCCGCCGCGGGCCTCGTGCCTGCCCGCTATCTCCAGAACAACGACGCCTACGCGTTTTTCGACGCGCTGGGCGATCTCATCAACACCGGTCCGACGGGCACGAACGTCGGCGACCTTCAAGTAATTCTGTTAGCCTAAATTCAGATGTTTTCACGCGATCACGTGCTTGCGCTGATGCGGGAGCGGGTGCATCACCCGGCCAGCATGCGCGAGCTCCTGCAAGTGCTCAAAGTGCCGAAGGACGACCAGACGTCGTTCAAGCGGCACGTCAAGTCGCTCGTCTCGTCAGGCGAGCTCATTCAGATTCGGGGCAATCGTTTCGGTTTGCCCGAAAAGATGGACCTGTACGTCGGCCGGCTGCAGGCCAATCCGGCCGGCTACGGGTTCGTGACGCCGGAGCGTCCGCTCGAGCCGTCCGGCGGCGATATCTACATTCCCAACCAGCATCTCGACGAAGCGATGCACGGCGACCGCGTCGTCGTGCGGATCGAGCGCATCAAGGATGGGGGGCGCGCCGAAGGGAAAATCATCCGCATTCTCGAGCGCCGGACCGGTTCGCTCGTGGGCCGCTACGACCGCGACGACACCGGCATGGGGCACGTGGTCCCGTTCGACCGGCGAGTGCTGATGGATGTGTTCGTGCCGCCCGGCCAGGAGGGTGGCGCGGCGCCCGGCGAGATGGTGATCGTCGAGCTCACGCGCTGGCCGTCGGCCACGCGCGGCGCGATCGGGCACGTCAGCGAAGTGCTCGGCGACATCAACGCGCCCGGGGTGGACACCGAGATCATCATCCGCAAGTACGGGATCTCGGACACGCATTCTCCCGAGGCCGTCGCCGAGGCGCTTCGTCTCGGGACGTCGGTCGCCGAGAAGGACATCCGGGGCCGCACCGACTTCCGCGACGTACCCACGGTCACGATCGACGGCGAGCACGCCCGCGACTTCGACGATGCGATCACCATCGAGAAGCTGGCGAACGGGAACTTCTGGCTCGGCGTGCACATCGCCGACGTGTCGCACTACGTGCAGGAAGGCAGCGCACTGGATCGCGAGGCGTACGATCGGGGAACCTCGGTCTATTTCCCGGAGCGCGCCGTGCACATGTTCCCGTCGGAGCTGGCGACGGGCCTGTGCAGCCTCAATCCCGCACGTCGACCGGCTGGTGCAGTCGTGCTTCATGGAAGTCGATCGGCGTGGCCAGGTCGTGCGCCAGGAATTCCACGATGGCGTGATCAACAGCAACGAGCGGATGACCTACACGGCGGTCAACGGGATTCTGACCGACCGCGATCCGGAGCTGCTCAAGCAGTACGCGCCGCTCGTTCCGATGTTCGAGATGATGCGGGAGCTCTTCCAGATTCTGAACGACGCCCGCCATCGTCGCGGCTCGATTGACTTCGACATCAAGGAAGCCGAGGTGATCATCGACGCTGGAGGCGTGGTCGAGGCGATCATCGCGCTCAACCGCAACGTGGCGCATCGATTGATCGAGGAGTTCATGCTGCTGGCGAACGAGACGGTCGCCACGCATCTCGAGACGCAACAGGCCCCGGCGCTCTACCGCATCCATGAAGAGCCGGACATCCTCAAGATCGCGAAGTTCGAGGAGTTCATCTCCGGCTTCAGCTACAGCCTTGGCGCGCCGGTCAACGCGCTGCGCCCGAGACACTTCCAGAAGCTGCTCGAGAAGATTCACGGAAAGCCCGAGGAAAAGCCGATCGCGATGCTGATGCTGCGAACGATGCAGAAGGCGCGCTACGCGCCGGAGAACCTCGGGCATTTCGGGCTGGCGTCGCCGAGCTACACGCATTTCACGTCGCCTATTCGCCGGTACCCGGATCTGGTCGTCCACCGGGCCCTGCGCGCGCGCCCGGCACGGTCTGCTGACCGAAGAGACGCGTGAAGAGTGGACCGACGAGCTGCCGGAAGTCGCCCGCCATACCTCAGAAATGGAGCGCCGCGCCGACGATGCCGAGCGCGAGTTGCTGCAGTGGAAGAAAGTGAAATTCATGGCCGACAAGGTCGGCGATGAATTCGAGGGCTACATCACCGGCGTGGCCGCCTTCGGCCTGTTCATCGAGTTGATCGAGCACTTCGTCGAAGGCATGGTCCACGTGTCGACGATGGCCGACGACTACTACAAGTTCATCGACAGCACCCACGCGCTGGTCGGCGAGAACACGCACAAGGTCTATCGTCTGGGAGACAGGGTGCGGGTGCAGGTCATCCGCGTCAACATGGAGATGCGCCAGGTCGACCTCGGACTGTCCGAGATCCTCGAGCGGGTTCGCGAAGGTGAGCGCGGCTCGCGACGGAGCAAGAGCGTGCCGAAGGCCGACAAGCGGCGCAAGCAGCGTCCGGGTCGTCGAGAGCGGCAGGGCCGCAAGGGCAGGCGGTAGGAACTCTGTCCATGGCTGATGGCTTATGGCTGATGGTCATGGACGATGGACGTTCCATTTGCCATAGCCATTAGCCATCAGCCCTTAGCCATGAACAGTCAGCGATCCGTTGTTGTGGGCACCGCCGGCCACATCGATCACGGCAAGAGCGCGCTCGTCCGCGCGTTGACCGGCATCGATCCCGACCGTCTCAAAGAAGAAAAGGCGCGCGGCATCACGATCGACCTCGGGTTCGCGCACCGGGTCATCGGCGACGCCCACGTGGCGTTTGTCGACGTTCCCGGCCACGAGCGGTTCGTGAAGAACATGCTCGCCGGCGTTGGCGGCATCGATCTCGTGATGCTCGTGGTCGCGGCCGATGAATCGGTCATGCCGCAGACGCGCGAGCACTTCGACATCTGCCGGCTGCTGCGCGTCCCGGCCGGCCTCGTGGCGCTGACCAAGGCGGACCTTGCCGATGCCGACATGCGCGAGCTCGCGAGGATGGAAGTGCGCGAGCTCGTCGCAGGATCCTTTCTCGAGGGCGCGCCGATCGTCCCGGTGTCGGCCCGAACCGGCGAGGGACTCGACGCGCTGCTCGCGGCGCTGATCGACGTCAGTCAGCGTGCGGCGGCTCGCGAGGCTCAGGGGGTCGCGCGGCTGCCGATCGATCGCGTGTTCACGATGAAGGGGTTCGGCACGGTCGTCACCGGCACGCTGGTGTCGGGCAGCGTCGCCGCCGACGCGGAGCTGGAAATCAGGCCCGGCGGCCGCCGCGTCAAGGTGCGCGGTGTCCAGGTGCACGGCGAGAAGCAGTCTGTTGCGGTCGCGGGGCAGCGCACGGCCATCAACCTTGCGGGCGTCGAGGTCAGCGACGTCGCGCGCGGGCAGGCGCTCGTGACGCCTGGTGCGTTCACGGAAACGCGGATGGCCGACGCGACGATCGAGCTCCTTCCTGGCGCGAAGCCGTTGAAGCACGGCGCACGGGTGCGGTTTCATCAGGGCACGGCGGAGGTCCTCGGGCGCGTCGCCTTGATGGGGCCGGTCCGTGCGCCGGCGCGCTGGCGACTCCGTCGCGCGCCCCGGCGCCGGGCGCGCTCGCACCGGGAGGGCCGCGCGTTCGTCCGGTTGCGTCTCGAATCGCCGGCAGTGCTCGCGCGCGGCGACCGCTACATCCTGCGGGCGTATTCACCGTCGGTGACCATCGCCGGCGGGCTGATTCTGGACCCGCGTCCGCCGCGGACGGCCATTCGAACAGCGTCGGCGTTGGCGCGATGTGAACGCCTGGCGTTCGATCCGGCTTCGAGCGATCGTGCCGGTGCCGAGCAGCGGGCGGTCGCCGCCATGGTGGACGACGCCGGTCCAGCCGGCCTCCTGCTCGATGCGCTGACCTGGCGCGCCGGCATCGAACCGCGTCACGTCGATGCTCGCGCGCGCGCGCTCGTCGCCGCCGGTCACGTCGATTCAGGCGGGGGACGTGCTCGTTTCCACAGCGATCTACACGCGCCTCAAGGATGCGGTCATCCGGACGCTGACGGCGCACCACAAGAGCCAGCCGCTGTCCGGAGGGCCCCCGCGCGAGGAGCTGCGCGAGCAGTTGTTCGGCCGAGGGCACGCCGCCGTCTTCGATCGCGTGCTGGACGATCTCGCGTCCACGGCGCCGCCAGTCATTTTCGTCAAGGACCGCGTCGCGCTGTCGACGCATCGCCTGGAGTTGACGCCTGAGGAGGAGCACGCTCGAGAAGGAATCGAGCGCGCCTATCGCGATGGCGGCCTGAAGCCGCTCGACTCAGCCGCGATCGCGGCGCAGGTCGGCGCGCCGCGCGCCGGTCGTCGATCGGATGGTGAAGCTGTTGCTGCGTCAGAAGACGCTGGTCAAGGTCGACGCGCTGGTCTTTCACGATGAAGCGCTGAAGCAGCTGAAGGCGGAGGTGGCGGCGCTCAAGGACGTCGGCAGGCGCCGGAACGCGCATCGACGTGGCCACGTTCAAGGATCGATTCGGCGTTTCGCGGAAGTTTGCGATCCCGTTGCTCGAATACCTGGATCGCGAGCGTGTGACTCGACGCGTAGGTGAGAGCCGGGTGGTGCTATGACGCCTTGCGATCCTTGTCGGCCTTCTCGTCCTTGTCTTCGTCGGTCTTGATGCCTTCCTTGAAGCCTCTGATCGCGTCGCCGATACCCCGCCCCAGGCCGGGCAGCCGGTTCGCTCCAAAGATAACGACGACAATCGCCAGAATGACGAGCAGTTCTGGCAGTCCCAGACGTCCCATAGTGCGGCTCCTTGAAGCCGCAATTGTACCACTGTTCGCAACGGGCTCCCGGCATGGATTGCGGCGGACCTTATGCGCGGCTTACGCCGAGCATGAGCCGGTGCATCAGTCATCGACCGCCGACCTCAGCACGCGCCAGGCGAGGCCGAACTGGAATGTTTTCAGCAGCCGCCACTTCAGTGCGGCGTACGTCTGTCGGCCGGCGACGAGATCGGCCATCACCGAGCGGATGGCCCCGCTCGCTCGTCAGCGCCCGCATCAGCAGGCCGGTGAAGGCGGGTCGGAAGAAGCTGGCCTTGAGCCGTGCGGCCCGCGCCAGCTCCGCGATCGCTTCGTCGTGTACGCGCGACGCGTAGGCGGACGCCGGGTCGCCGCTCATCAGCGCGCCGGCGATCCACTCGCCCGACTGCAGCGCGAAGAAGATCCCCTCGCGAGTGATTGGGTCGACCAGGCCGGCGGCGTCGCCGGCGAGTGCCCAACGCGGTCCGGCCAACTCGAGCGCGTCGAAGTCCCGTGCGCTCGAGCGAGGGGATCGGCCACGAATAAGGCTCGAGCGTCGCTCCCTCCGCGATCCCCGTCGCTGCGATCCAGTCGGCCGTTCGCGCGCGAAGCATCTCGGCGGTGATGCCCGCGTTCGCCTGCGCGCAGATACCGATCGCGAGATGGCCCGGACGGGGAAACGACCAGATGTACCCGGGCGGATCGCTCACGAGCTCGATGACGATCTCATCGCTGGTCACGCCGTGCGCGAAATACCCGGTGGCGATCGAGAGTTGATCGCGGCGAAAGGCGGTGGCGAGCCGCCGGCGTACCAGGCTGTTTGCGCCGTCGGCGCCAATCACGTACGAGGCGCGATGGCGGCCGCCGTCGCTCGTCGCGAGCGTCGCGCCGCTGTCGTCCATCTCCACGCTCGTGACGCGCGACCGGACGAGCGACGCGCCGACGCTCACCGCGGCTTTCAGCAGCGCCTCGTCGAAGACCGATCGGCTGACGACCACGAGCGCGTCGTCGTCCAGCGGGACGCGGGCACCGACCGCCGGCTTCTCCGGCGGCGCGTCTGACCGCAGACCGCTTTGGGTGAAGCGCGCCGATCGAATGACGGTATGGGAGAAGTTCGCCGGAACAATCGCGTCGCGGACCAGCGCGAGCGCGCGACCGGTGACGCCGCCTCCGCACGGCTTCTCACGCGGATGCGATCCGTCGAAGATGGTGACGCGTGCGCCGCTGCGGGCAAGCACGCAGGCTGCCCGTGAACCGGCCGGGCCCGCCCCGACGATCGCGACATCTGTCATCACTCGCGTTATAGCTCAAGGCCGCTGACGCCGCACCCGGCAACTTCGCCAACGGCACCTGCACCGCACCCGGCACCCGGCACCTGTGCACCCGGCACCCGGCACCCGGCACCCGGCACCCGGCACCCGGCACCCGGCACCCGATAGTGCGTGATACATTACACGGCCATGGTCGATGTCGAGCCTGGGCGGTTCACGGTCGGGGTGTTTCAGGATGTGGCGTGGGCGGCAAAGGGGATTGCCGCGCTCAGTGCAGGCCGGTCTTCCTCCGGCAGTCGTTGACGATTGTCGCGAAGCAGACGCCGGAAGCGGCCGCGCTCCTCGAGAAATCGTTGGGCTCGCCCGGAAGTCAGCTCGACATCGCGGGCATCGGAGCGGTCATCCTGCACGGCCCGATGGTGGAGGCGCTTCAGGGAAACGCGCGCGATCTCGGCAAGTCAGGTCTGGCGGGGACGATGCGGCGCGTCGGGTTTCAGGCGCATGACGGGCGGATCTTCGAGGCGCTGGTCGCACGAGGCGGCATTCTGGTGGCCGTTCACAGCGAGCCGCGGGCCGCAGACGCGCTGGCGGTCATGTTTTCCTACGGCGGCGGCAACGCCGCGATTGGAGCCTGGACCGGGCGCGTCTAGAAATCGAGGTCGAGCGTTTTCGGATTTTCGGACAACCGGCCGAGCCTGAATCTCCCTCGTCTTAAGGAAACATGGACGAGGTTCGAGGCACTCCTTTTGCAGTTGCAGCCGTTACACCGGTGCGCAACAATACCTCAACGAGTCCCATAGCATTCCCGATGTCCGAAACCCCGACGCCAGAAGTCCGCGTAAACGAGTCGGCCGGGCATCTGTCCTTTCACGTGGAAGGGGCTCATCCCGACCGAGATCCCGTTTCTCTTCGAGCAGCAGCAGAAGCGAATTCCCTCTGCGCTCGCCGGCTCGCTCGCTGTCGCACGTCGTCTTTGCCCTGCATTATCGTCTTCGGCGTTCGATATGGCGCGGCCAGAACCGTCACGCCGGCACTGCTGCCCGATCAGCCGAACACCAACATCATCTGGCTGAGTCAGCCCGGACCGGGCGGTGGCGGTGGCGGCGGCGGCAATCGCATGAAGGATCCGCCTCGCCAGGCGGAGATGCCGGGCAAGGACAAGATTACGGTTCCCGTCTCGAAGCCTCCGAAGATGGAAATGCAGGAGGTGAAGAAGGAGCCCGACCCGGTCGCGCAGCTGAACATTCCGGCCAAGAGCCTCGCCGCCGCGCAGGACTCGCTGCCCGGTGCGATCGAAGCGCCGCCCGGGCCGCCCACGCTGTCGCAGGGATCGGGCAGCGGCGGCGGCGCGGGCACCGGCACCGGCACGCGGCGTCGGCCCAGGCACCGGTTCGGGTCTCGGTCCTGGCAGTGGCGGCGGCACAGGCGGCGGCGTCTATCGTCCCGGCAACGGCGTCACGCTTCCGCGCGTGCTGCACGAAGAGCGTCCGCAGTACACCTCGGACGCGATGCGCGCCAAGGTTCAGGGCACCGTGCTGCTCGAGTGCGTGGTCAAGCCGGACGGCAGCGTCGGCGACGTGCAGGTGATTCGCTCGCTCGACCCGACGTTCGGCCTCGACCAGCAGGCAGTCAACGCCGCCACGCAAGTGGCGCTTCGCGCCCGGCACCAGGCTCGGCGAGCCGGTCCCCGTGCTCATCACGATCGAGCTGACGTTCACGCTGCGGTGAGCGAGCGCAGGCGGACGGGCGGGAACGAGCAGGACAGGCAGGAAAACGAAAAGGCCCGAGAGCGTGAGCTCCCGGGCCTTTTTTCGCAGTACTTCTGAACTTCTAACTTCTTACTTCTAACTTCTAGTACATCCCGCCCATGCCGCCGCCGCCCGGCATCCCGGCCGGCGCGTCCTTCTTCTCCTCGGGGATCTCGGAGATGAGCGCTTCGGTCGTCAGCAGCAGCGAGGCGATCGACGAGGAGTTCTGCAGCGCCGAGCGGACGACCTTCGCGGGATCGATGACGCCGGCCTTGACCAGATCCTCGTAGGTGTCGGTCAGCGCGTTGAAGCCCTCCGAATCCTTCATCTCGCGCACCTTCTGCACGACGATCGAGCCTTCGTGGCCGGCGTTGGTGGCGATCCACCGCATCGGCTCTTCGATCGCGCGCTTGACGATGTTGACGCCGATCTGCTGATCGCCGCCGAGCTTCAGGCCTTCGAGCACCTTCGACGCGCGAATCAGCGCCACGCCGCCGCCGGGGACGATCCCCTCTTCGACGGCCGCCTTCGTCGCGTGCATCGCGTCCTCGACGCGCGCCTTCTTCTCCTTCATCTCGGTCTCGGTGGCCGCACCGACCTTGATGACGGCGACGCCGCCGACCAGCTTCGCCAGCCGCTCCTGCAGCTTCTCGCGGTCGTAGTCCGAGGTCGTGTCCTCGACCTGCGCGCGAATCTGCTTCACGCGGCCCTGGATCGCCGTCGGTGTTGCCGCCGCCTTCGACGATCGTCGTGTTGTCCTTGTCGATCGTGACCTTCTTCGCCTTGCCGAGGTCGTCGATCTTGATCGACTCGAGCTTGATCCCGAGGTCCTCGGTGATGGCGCGGCCGCTCGTGAGGATCGCGATGTCCTCGAGCATCGCCTTGCGGCGATCGCCGAAGCCGGGCGCCTTGACCGCGGCGGCCTGCAGCGTGCCGCGCAGCTTGTTGACCACGAGCGTCGCGAGCGCCTCACCCTCGATGTCTTCCGCGATGATGAGCAGCGGGCGGCCGAGGCGCGCCACCTGCTCGAGCACCGGCAGGAGATCCTTCATCGAGCTGATCTTCTTCTCGTGGATCAGGATGACCGGGTTCTCGAGCACGACTTCCATCCGCTCGGGATCGGTCACGAAGTAGGGCGACAGGTAGCCGCGATCGAACTGCATGCCTTCGACGACTTCGAGCGAGGTCTCGAGCGTGCGCGCTTCCTCGACCGTGATCACGCCGTCCTTGCCGACCTTGTCCATCGCGTCGGCGATGATCTTGCCGATCGTCTCGTCGTTGTTGGCCGAGATGGTGCCGACCTGCGCCACCATGTTGCCGCTGACCGGCTTCGACATCCGCTTGATCTCGCCGGTGAGCGCCTCGACCGCCTTCTCGATGCCGCGCTTGATGTCCATCGGGTTCGCGCCGGCGACGACGTTCTTCGCGCCCTCGCGGTAGATGGCCTGCGCCAGCACCGTGGCGGTGGTGGTGCCGTCGCCCGCCGTGTCCGACGTCTTGCTCGCGACTTCACGGACCATCTGCGCGCCCATGTTCTCGAGCGGGTCCTTCAGGTCGATTTCCTTCGCCACCGTCACGCCGTCCTTGGTGATGGTCGGCGAGCCGAACTTCTTGTCGAGCACGACGTTGCGTCCCTTGGGACCGAGCGTCACCTTCACCGCGTCGGCCAGCTGGTTGACGCCGCGCAGGATCGCCTGGCGGGACTGCTCGCCGTACACAATCTGTTTTGCCATCGATGTCGTCTCCTACTTCTTTTTCTTGTCGCCGTCTTCAATGACAGCGAGAACTTCGTCTTCGCGCATGATCAGGAATTCCTCGCCGTCCAGCTTGATCTCCTGTCCGGAATACTTTCCGAAGAGGATGAGGTCGCCGGCCTTGACGTCCAGCGGGATGCGCTTGCCATCGTCCTTCGACTTGCCGTTTCCGGCGGCGATGACCTTGCCCTGCTGCGGCTTTTCTTTGGCGGAGTCCGGGATGATGATTCCGCCGATCTTCTGCTCGCCTTCCTCGATGCGGGAGACGATGATGCGGTCGTGCAACGGTCTGACGTTCATGCTGTGTACTCCGTGTGAAGATGAGGGCGTCTCTCTGTGCGTTAGCACTCGGTGAGGACGACTGCTAATTATAGGGTGCCGGCTGGCAGTGTCAAGGGGGGAGTGCTAACGGACGGGCTGGATTGGCAGGACGGGCTGGACGGGCAGGACAGTCGATGCTCCCGCCTATCCCGCCCGTCCCGCCTATCCTGCCCGCCGCTTGATCTTGTACTCGCCCATCTTGCGGGTGAGCGTGTTGCGATGCATGCCCAGCGTGCAGGCGGCCTTCGTCAAGCTGCCGTCGCATTGGCTGAGCACGCGGACGATGAACCGCTTCTCGAATTCTCGAACCGCATCGTCGAACTGGACGCTGCGGTCGACCATTTCCTCGACGAGACGCTCGAGCCGATCGCTGATCACGTCAGGTCGAGCTCCCGGCCGGTGAGCAGGCGGAACGCTTCGACGTACTTCTTTCGCGTGTTTTCCACGACATCGTCGGGGAGCGAGGGCACCGGGCGGCTGCTTGTTCCAGCGGATGCGCTCGAGATAGTCGCGCACGAACTGTTTGTCGAAGCTCTTTTGCGCGCCGCCGGGGCTGTAGGAATCCTTCGGCCAGAAGCGCGAGGAATCCGGTGTGAGCAGCTCGTCGATCAGGATGATCCGATCCTCGACCGGCCGGCCGTCACCGTCTTCGACGGGCAGGAGCCCGAACTCGAACTTCGTGTCGGCGACGATGATGCCGCACGATTCGGCGTGCGCCGATCCTTCGGCGTAGAGGCGGAGCGTGAGGTCTTTCACGCGATCGAGCACGCGTTTGCCGACGAGGTCGGCGGCGTCCTTTTCCGTGATGTTGATGTCGTGCCCGCTCTGTGCCTTGGTTGCCGGCGTGAACATCGGCGCAGGCAGCCGGTCCGACTCGCGCAGCCCCTGCGGCAGGCGAACGCCGCAGAGCTCGCCGGTGGCGACGTAATCCTTCCAGCCCGAGCCGGACAGGTATCCGCGCGCCACGCATTCGATCGGCAGCGGCTCGGTGCGGCGGACGAGCATCGATCGCCCCTGAAGCAACTCCGCCGCGCGGCGCGCTTCGCCCGGATAGGACGCCGCGGCGGTCGACAGCAGATGGTTGGCGACGATGGACTGCAGGCGATTGAACCAGAAGCACGAAATCTGGGTGAGCACCTTGCCCTTGTCGGGGATGCCCGAGCCCAGCACGTAGTCGAAGGCGGAAATCCGGTCGGTTGCGACGATCAGCAGACGATCGCCGAAATCGTAGATATCGCGAACCTTACCCTGGCGATCGGGGCGTCGGTCAGCGAGCGTGGTCTGGAGAATGGGCGCGGCGAGCGGCAACAAAATCCTCAGGGGAGAAGATATGCATCTTACAGGGGCGTTCGACCGTCTGACAACAACAACATGTAGGGCGGTATAGTAAGGGACACTCAAGGCCGATGCGATCTCACGCACGCACCATCGTCGTTCTGGCGATCGCCCTCGCGCTGGTCGGGTTGTTCCTGTACAACGTGAACCTGTGGGGCGTGCTGTCAGCGATCGCGCGAGCACGGCCGGGATGGCTCGCGCTGTCGCTCGCGACGATGATCGCGAACCTCGCGATTCGGGCGCTCCGCTGGAAGTTCCTGCTCGAGCCGCTGGGAGCCACGACGTTCGCGAGCTCGTTTCGCGCGACCGCCGTCGGGTTCGCCGCCAACGCTGTTTTGCCGGCGAGGGCGGGGGAGGTCATTCGCCCGTACTTCCTGGCTCGGCAGGCGCCGCGCGACGCGCAAGGTCGAATGACCGCGACCGGCGCCTTTGCGACGATCATCCTGGAGCGGCTGCTCGACACGATCACGGTGCTCGTGCTGCTCGCCTCGCTGGTTTTCGTTTTCGGCAAGGACCTCGCCGGCGTGAACCCGACCGGCTTTGCGGTCGTGAAATGGGCGGGGGCGAGCGCCGGCGTCGTCTCGATTGCCGCCCTCGTCGTGCTGTTCCTGCTCGCGGGAGATCCCGAGCGGTTGGGGCGCGCGATGACGCGTCTGGAACGGGTGCTGCCGTCGAAGCTGGCGGGTTTGATTGCGGGAGTCGCCGAGAAGTTCGCTCGCGGCCTCGGTGCGATTCGGCGTCCCGGCCGTGCGCTTATGGCGCTGGCATGGTCGTTCCCGCTCTGGCTTTCGATCTGTCTCGGCATCTGGTCGATGGCCCAGGCGTTCCAGTTCGCGATCCCCTTCACCGGATCGTTCCTGCTGCTGGCGCTGCTGACGCTTGGCGTCGCGGTGCCGACACCCGGCGCCGTAGGCGGGTTCCACGAAGCGTTCCGTGTCGGCGCGACCATGTTCTACGGCGCGCCCGACGATGCGGCGGTGGGCGCCGCGATCGTGTTGCACTTGTTCTCGATCGGCCCGTCATTGATGCTCGGGCTGCTGTTTGCCGCCCGCGAGGGTCTGAATCTCGGTACCATGCAGCGGCTCGCCGACCAGGCGGAGCAGGGACACACGGCCTAGTCTCATGAAATGTCCGTACTGTGCGCATCTTGGCGACAAGGTCGTCGACTCGCGGGAGTCGAAGGAAGGCGAAGTGATCCGCAGGAGGCGCGAGTGCCTCGACTGCGGCAAGCGGTTCACCAGCTACGAGCGGATCGACGAGATCCCGTACATGGTGGTCAAGAAGGACGGCACGCGCGAGCGCTTTTCCCGCGACAAGTTGATCGGCGGCCTGCTCAAGGCCTGTGAAAAGCGGCCCGTCAGCGTCGCGGCGCTCGAAGCCGTGGCCGATCGCGTCGAGGCGACGCTGCAGGAGCGCCCCGAAAAGGAAATCGCGACCGCGGACGTCGGGTCGTTCGTGATGGAAGAGCTCAAGCGGCTCGACAAAGTGGCGTACGTCCGTTTCGCCTCGGTGTACCGGCATTTTCGCGACATCAACGAGTTCGCGGACGAGCTCAAGCAGTTGCTGAATCCCAAGGAATGAATCTCCGACATGGCTGATGGCTAAGGGCTAATGGCAAGGGCTGATGGTGCGCATTACCATGCACCATAAGCCATCAGCCATCAGCGATCAGCCATGACAGGTGCAGGTGTTATGCCAGCGACCGTAACGTCGATGACGCCGAGACGCGCGGGCGGCTCCAGCCGCGCTCCTGACTCGCCGCGACGTCCGTTCCGCGACAACCCGCGTCTGATCCTCTCGGGCATCGGCGTCCTGCTGATTGTCCTCGTCGGGCTGCTGTGGGTGGCCAATGGCTCCTCGCAGTTCTCGCCCGACTTCCTGAGCGAGTTCGTTCTCTACGCCTTGTCGGCCGCCGATCTCACGATGCTGGCGGCGCTCCTCTTCGTCCTTGCGCGCAACATCGTCAAGCTGATCGTCGAGCGACGCAAAGGGCTGCCGTTCGCGCGCTTTCGAGCGAAGCTGGTCGCGCTGCTGCTCGGGATGGCGCTCGTGCCCACGGTCCTGGTGCTGATTGTCGGCAGCGAGCTCATTCGCACGAACATCGACCGCTGGTTCAACGCGCCGATGGCCGACATCCTGTCCTCGGCGAACCAGATCGCGAGCGACTACTACCACGAGCAGCAAATGCTCGCGAGCGATCATGCCAGCCGCCTTGCGCGCGCTCTTGCAGGCATCGACCTGACCAACGCCGACGTCCGGCCGATCCGCGATCTGCTCACGCCCGACGTGACACTGCAGCGCGTCCAGATGGTGGAGGTGTACCGGGTGACGCCGGCGTCAGGTTCGTTGTCCAGCCTCGAGCCGGTGATCGACGTCGCGGCACCGACGCTGCCGGCCGGACACAGCCGCGCCGTGGTCGATCGCCTCGCCGCCCAGGCACTCACCGGCTCGGCGGAGGCCAAGGCGGTTGAGACGCTCGGCGCGGCCGGCGATCTGCTGCACGCTGCCGCGGTCATCCGGACCAGGGATGCGAAGCCGTCGGGCGTGGTCGTCGCGACTGCGTATCTGACCGGCGACCTTGCGGCGCGCTCGCGGCGGATGACCAAGGCGTTCGAGGACTACAACCAGCTGCGGGTGCTGAAGCGTCCGCTGACCGGACTCTACCTCTCGTTCTTCCTGATGGTCACGCTGCTCATTCTGTTCGGCGCGACATGGATGGGGTCGTATCTGGCGAAGCGGATCACCCGCCCGGTGCTGATGCTGTCGGCCGCTGCCAGGGAGATCGGCGCGGGCCGCCTCGACCAGCGTCTGGAGCCGCAAAGCAACGACGAGTTCGGTTCACTCGTTGAAGCGTTCAATGCGATGGCGCGGGAGCTGGCGGCGGGCCGTCGCAAGGTGGATCGAGGCACGATCCAACTCGAGCGCAAGCACGGCGAAGTGGAAGGGAGGCGCCGGTACATCGAGACGATCCTCGAGCGCATCGCCACCGGTGTCGTCTCGGTCGACGCCTCGGGGGCGATCACGACGATCAACTCCGCGGCGTCGCGCCTGTTGAGTCTCGATCGTCAGATCGTCGGGCAGCCGGCGATGGCGGTGTTCGATCGCGCCGATCTGCAGCCGCTCGGCGCCTTGTTGGCGGGCGCCGGCAGCCGCGGACGAGGTGAGCCGCAGACTCACGAAATCGCGTTGGCGCGCGAGGGTCAGGAGTTGCACCTGGCAGCCGTCGCGACGCAGCTGGTCGGCGACGGCGGCCGGTCGGACGGCGTCGTGCTCGTGCTCGATGACGTGACGCCGCTGATCCGCGCTCAGAAAGTCGCCGCATGGCGCGAGGTCGCGCGCCGCCTGGCGCACGAAATCAAGAATCCGTTGACGCCGATTCAGCTGTCGGCCGAACGGATGCGCCGGCATTTCGCCAGCACGCCGCCGCAGACCAAGGCGCTTGTCGAAGAGTGCACGACGACCATCATCGGCGAAGTCGAGTCGCTGAAAGGGCTCGTGGACGAGTTCTCACAGTTCGCCCGGATGCCGTCGCCGCGCACGGTGCCGACCGACCTGGCTCAGCTCATCACCGACACAGTCGCGCTGTACAACGGGATCTTCACGGATGTGCGCATCGACCAGCGGTTTGCGCCGGGGGTGCCGCTCATCCGGCTCGACGCCGAGCAGATCCGGCGGGTGATGATCAACCTCATGGACAACGCCATCGAGGCGATGGAACGTCGCGGCCAGATCGTCGCCGAGACGCAGCTCGACGCGGCCAACAGCGTGGTGCGCGTGATCGTGGCCGACGACGGGCCGGGCATTCCCGCGAGTGAGCGCGAGAAGCTGTTCCTTCCGTACTACTCGACCAAGCGTCGCGGGAGCGGCCTTGGGTTGGCCATCGTTCGGCGCATCATCGCCGAGCACGGTGGCAGCATCGAGGTCGGCGACAACACGCCGCGAGGGACACGGTTTACTATCGAATTGCCATGCTAGGGACATGTCGCTCGATGGCTCGAGCGGCTGATGGCTAGCGGTCGATGGTTAACGTCGAGCGCGAACGACGATCGCGAACGACGAACGATGAACCATGAGCCGATCGAGCCATGAGCCATGACAAGGAGTACCGTGAAACCGACGATCCTGATTGTCGACGACGAGCCGGGCGTGCGGACGTCACTCAGCGGCGTTCTGCGTGACGAGGGCTACAGCGTCGACGCCGTGCCGAGCGGGGAGGACTGCCTCGAGCGCGTGACGCGCGCGGCCTTCGACCTCATCGTCCTCGACGTGTGGCTGCCGGGCATGGACGGCCTGGCGACGCTCGCGCGCCTGCGGGAGCGGCAGGTGGACGCCCAGATCGTGCTGATCTCCGGCCACGGCAACATCGAGTCGGCCGTGCGCGCGATCAAGATGGGAGCGTTCGACTTCGTCGAGAAGCCGCTGTCGCTGGAGAAGACGGTGCTCGTCATCCGCAACGCGCTGCACCAGCGCCGGCTGGAAGCCGAGAACCGCGCGCTGCGCGCCCGCGTCGATCGCCATCAGGCGATGATTGGCGAGAGCTACGCCATGCGTCAGCTCCGCGAGCAGGTCGCCATGGCGGCGCCGACCAATGGGCGGGTGCTCATCTACGGCGAAAACGGCACCGGCAAGGAACTCGTCGCGCGCACCGTGCACGGGCTGAGCCGGCGGCGCGCCGCCGCATTCGTGGAGCTCAACTGCGCCGCGATCCCGGAGGAGCTGATCGAGAGCGAGCTGTTCGGCCACGTCCGCGGCGCGTTTACTGGCGCGGTCGCCGATCGGCGCGGCAAGTTCGAGGCGGCCGACGGCGGCACGATCTTCCTCGACGAGATCGCCGACATGAGCCTGAAAACGCAGGCCAAGGTGCTGCGCGTTCTGCAGGAACAGACGATGGAAGCGGTGGGCGGGTCGGCGCGAATCAAGGTGGACGCGCGCGTCCTGGCGGCCACCAACAAGGATCTGCAGGTGGAAATCCGCGCCGGCCGGTTCCGCGAAGATCTGTATTTCCGTCTCAACGTGATCCCGGTCTTCGTTCCACCGCTGCGCGATCGGCAGGAGGATATTCCGCTGCTGGCGGATCACTTCATGGCCGAGTTCGCGCGCGAGTACGGACGCCGCGTCAAGGGATTCGAACCCGGCGCCAGCGCGGTGCTGCAGCACTATGCGTGGCCGGGTAACGTGCGCGAGCTCAGAAACGTCATCGAGCGGCTGATGATCATGGTGCCCGGCGACACCATCTCCGCCGCGGATCTCAGCTTCCTCGAACCGACGGCGCTGGCACAGATCGCGCCAGAGGCGTCGCCAGGCCGCCAGACACTGCACGAGGCGCGGGACCAGTTCGAACGCGATCTGATTCTGCGGACGCTGGCGGAGCAGCAGGGGAACATGTCGCGAACGGCCGACGTCCTCGGCGTGGAGCGGAGCAATCTCTACAGAAAGATGAAAGCGTTCGGCATCGCGCCCTCGAGACGCGCCGACGAGGAGACGGAGGCAGTCTGAGCAGTCGGCCGTCGTCAGGCGTCAGCGTCAGCCGAAGTTTGTTCTCCAGCACCTGGTCCTGACTTGAAGCCTTCGAGCTGCAGATAGAACTCCGCGGCGGAGGTCAGCGCTGCCGACGGGACCAGCCCCACGATCTCGCTTTCCAGAATCGCCACGCCGTAGCGCGCGGCCTCGCGCTTGACCGTCTCGAACACGCGAAAGATCGGCGTCTTCTCGAAGTTGGTCAGGTTCATCGACACCTGAACGATGCCGCGTTCCTCGAGCTTGATGCCCATCGCCTTCACGAACCGGTAACCGCCGCTGCTGTGGCGGATTGCCGCCGCAATCTTTTTCGCCACGTCGAGCCGATCGGTCGCGAGGTTGATGTTGTAGGCGATGAGGGGCATTCGCGCGCCGATCACCGCGGCGCCGGCACTCGCATGCGGCGCCGACGGACCAAAATCGGGCACCCATTCCGGCGCCGTCATTTTGCGCGGCCAGCCCTTCGAACTCGCCGCGGCGGATGTCTTCGAGGTTCTTTCGCGCGGGATTGCTGGACGCTTCTTCATACAGGTAGACGGGGATCGCGAACCGCGCCGCAACCTCGGCCGCGACCTTTTTCGCCAGCGCCACGCAGGCGTCCATCGTCACGCCCTCGATGGGGACGAACGGTACGACGTCGACGGCGCCCAGACGCGGATGTTCGCCGCTGTGGACGCGGAGATCGATATCGGCGACCGCGCGCTCGAACAGCGCCAGCACCGCCCGTTCAACGCCGTCGGCATCGCCCACGAGCGTGAACACGGACCGGTTGTGCGACGGATCGGAAGAGTAGTCGAGCAGGCGGACGCCGGGTACCGCGCCGATCGCGGCGGCCATCGCCGCGATGATCTCGGGACGCCGGCCTTCGCTCACGTTCGGAATGCGATTCGATCAGCATAAAGGCGTCCGATTCTAGCGCTGTACTTCCGCGAATCACCATGCTATGATCGCGCCGCAGCCGCAGCATATGTCCGATCCGCTTCGTCACGACGGCTCCCGCGCCCACGCGGATGTCGTGTCGGCCGAGGATCGCGACGCAAAGATCGAACAACTCCTGCTGGTCGGCCTCGACCATTATTTCGCCGCCCGCTACGAGCTCGCGATCAACGTCTGGACCCGCGCGCTTTTTCTCGACCGCAGTCACGCGCGCGCGCGCGCCTACATCGACCGCGCACGCAGCGCACTGGCCGAGCGGCAGCGCGAATCGGAAGAGCTGTTGCAGAACGGCGTCGCGGCGTTCCAGCGGGGCGACGGCGAGGAAGCCCGTCGGTTGCTTCAGGCGGCGATCGACGGAGGCGCGCCGTCGGAAGAGGCGCTCGCGGTGCTGGATCGCCTCAACCGTTTGGAGCCCGCCGTGTCGCCGGCGTCGCCGTCTCCCTCGGATCGGGCGCCGCGTGAACGAGCGCAGCACGTGTCGCGAACGGGTCGCGGTTCGGTCGGCGGCCTTGGCATGTCCGCGCATCCTGTTGCTGGCGGCGACGGCTATCGGGCTCGTCACTGTCGTCGCGTGGAATCTCGTCGACTGGCAGTCAATTGGCGTGTTTACGAAGGTCGCCGAGCGTTCGGAGTCCGCACGCGCCGTTGCCTCGCCGGTCCCGGCCGATGCCGCCCTCCCATTGCCGCGCCGCGGTGAGACCGCGCTTCTCCGTGCGCGTGCGCTGGCTGCCAGCGGTCACCTCCGCGACGCCCTCTCGACACTCGATGAGGTCAGGTCCACCGACCCTCAGCTGGCGGACGCGAACCGATTGCGCGCGGAAATTCAGCAGCAACTGCTCGCGCTGACTCCCGTGCCTTCGGGCGATGGGTCGGACCAGGAGAAAGGGGAGCCGCGCAGCCGATGAAATGCCCGAAGTGCGGCTACCTGGGCTTCGAACCCGCGGACCGATGCCGCAACTGTCAGTACGACTTCTCGCTCGCGTCGACGCATCAGGATCTCGACTTTTCGATATTCCGTGAAAGCGAAACCGTGAATCCGCTCGAGGATCTCTCGCTGATCGACGCCGCGAGCACGTGGCAGCCGGCCAGAAAGCGCTCAGGGGCTGGAGCCGATCTCGATCGGATCTTCGGCGCGCCGGATCCGCAGCCAGAGCGCGCCGAGGCCGCGTCGAGTCCCGCGACCAGTCCGGCCGCCGTTTCGAGGATCGCGCCGGCGCAGGAATTGCCGCTGTTCGGGCCGCCGATTCCCGACGACGAGCCGCTCATCACCAAGGCGTCGCCGCCTCGTCAGCCTCTGGCGGTTCGCCGCGGGACACCTGAGGTCCACAAGCCGCGAGCGGAACCGCAGTTCCGCACGCCGAACCTCGATCTCGGCCTCGAGGTCGTCGATCCGTCGCCGACGCCGGTCGTTCTCCCGGCCGACCGCTTTTCCGACGAAAACTGGGACGACGAACACGAGATCAAGGACGCGGGCGTCGGCGCGCGGCTGCTCGCGGTGATCGTCGACCTGCTGATTCTCACGGTGGTCGACGCCATCGTCGATCTACTTCACGATGCAGCTGTGCTACCTGACGGTCGACGACCTCTGGATCCTGCCGAAAGGTCCGCTCCTCGCGTTCCTGGTGGTCCAGAACGGCGGGTATCTCGTGGCGTTCACCGCCGGCGGCCAGACGCTCGGCAAGATGGTGGCGGGAATCCGTGTCGTTCAGTGGGAGTCCGACGCCTCGCTCGATCTCGGACGTGCGTTCCTCCGTACGCTGATGTGGGCGGTCCTCGCCGTGCCGGCCGGCCTCGGATTCCTGACCGCGCTCTTCAGCCGCGATCATCGCGGCCTCCACGATCGCTTCGCCGGAACGCGCGTCGTTCGCGCATCCGCGTAGCGCGAATCGTTTGCATCTCCCGGCGCCGCGATGACAAAGCCTGCCAGCGAGTCCCGACCTCTCGTCGGCCTGGCCGTCGCCACGGTCTTCGGCGTGGGATACGTGCCCTTCGCGCCGGGCACGTTCGGTTCCGCCGCCGGCCTTGTCGTCTGGTGGTTGCTGCCGGCGTCGCCCGTCGTGCAGGCCGTGGCCATCGTCGCCATCTTTTGCGCCGGTTCGTGGGGCGGCAGCGTCGCCGAACGGCACTTCGGCCGTACCGATCCCGGTCAGGTCGTGATCGACGAGGTGATGGGAATGCTCATCACGCTGTTTCTCAATCCGGTGGGATGGACCGGCGCGGTCGCCGGCTTCTTCCTGTTCCGGCTCTTCGACGTCATCAAACCCTATCCTGCGAACAGGCTCGAGCAACTGCACGGCGGCATCGGCGTCATGGCCGACGATGCCATGGCCGCCGTGTATGCGAACCTCGCACTGCGTGCCGCCCTGCATTGGGTAATTGGATAATCGGGTAATCTGGTCATCGCGCAATCAATTACTCGATTACCCAATCACTCGATTACCCGATTATGAAAGCCTGCATCCTGGCGGTCGGCAGCGAGATGTTGACGCCGTTTCGCGTCGACACGAACTCGCTGTTCATCACCGAGCGACTCAACACGATCGGTTACGACGTCCGGCTGAAGGCCGTCGTCGCCGACGACGCCGGCGAACTGGCGCAAGTCGTCGGGAGCGCGCTGGCGTGGGCCGACGTCGTCGTCATCACTGGCGGTCTGGGACCCACCGAAGACGACCTGACCCGCGAGGCGGTGGCGCTCGTGCTCGAAACTCCGCTCGACGTGGACGAGTCGATCGTGGACCGCATTCGCGAGCGCTTCGCCCGCCGCGGCATGACGATGCCCGATATCAATCGCCGCCAGGCGATGGTGCCGCGCGGCGCCGACGTGCTGCCCAATCCGAACGGCACGGCGCCCGGCTTGTGGCTCGAGAAAGACTCCAGGGCGCTCGTCTTGCTGCCCGGCCCGCCGCGCGAGATGAAGCCGATGCTCGAAGCGGTGATCGCCGAGCGGCTCGCGCCCCGAGTCGAAGGGCAGCGGGCTGTTCCGGCGCGTTCTGAAGATCACCGGCCGCGCCGAATCAGACGTCGACGCGCAAGCATCCCCGGTCTACACACGCTGGACGACGCAGGCGATTCCCATCAGCACGACGATTCTCGCCGTCCTCGGCCAGATCGAGCTTCATCTGACGGCGCAGGCGGCGCACAAGACCGACGCGGACGTCGTGCTCGACGCGGCCGTGCTGGAACTGGTGAATGTCCTTGGGCCCTCGGTGTACAGCACCGACGGCCGAGGCCTCGAAACCGTCGTCGGAGATTTGCTGCGCGAGCACAAGATGACGATTGCGGTGGCCGAATCGTGCACCGGCGGACTTGCTCGCGTCGCGCCTGACCGACGTACCGGGCAGCTCGGAGTACGTGGACCGCGGCGTCGTCTGTTACAGCAACGAGTCGAAGACCGATCTCGCGGGCGTTCCGGCGTCGCTCATCGAGGAGAACGGCGCCGTCAGCGAGGCGGTCGCGCGCGCGATGGCTGAAGGCATCCGATCTCGCGCGGCAACTCGCATCGGTGTCGGCATCACCGGTATCGCCGGTCCCGGCGGCGGAACACCCGCGAAGCCCGTTGGCACCGTTGCGTCTGGCGGTCGTGGTGGACGACGAGGTCAGGGTTCGCACGTTCCAGTTCATCGGCGGCCGCGAGATGGTGAAGTTCCAGGCCACGCAGTCGGCACTGAACATGACGCGGCTGATGGTGCTGCGTCAGCCGGGCTCGCGCGAGTGGTCGGAGCGCCGGTAACGTGCGGCTGTTCGCAGCCGTCGACTTGTCTCCCGAGACGCGAGACGCGATGGCGGCGGAACAGAGGCGGATCAAGGCGTCGCTGGGACCGGCGGCTGCGCATCTGAAATGGGTGCGACCCGACAAGGCACACCTGACGCTCGTGTTTCTCGGCAGCGGTCCACGCGGACGCCGTGCCGCGGCTGGTGACGGCGATGTCGCAGGACATCGACCAGCCGGCCTTTGACATCACGTTCAGCGGTCGAGGAGTGTTCCCGGCCCGCGGCGCGCCTCGCGTCCTGTGGGCCGGAATCGGCGCCGGCATCGACCAGCTCCGATCGCTTCAACGTGAGGTTGCCACGCGTGTCGCGACACACGGCGTTGCGCTCGAAGCCCGCGACTTCCACCCTCACCTCACGCTCGGGCGCTGGACCGCGTCGCGGCCCTCTGATCGCTGCGCGCGCGCTTGGGAGACAAGCGGACGGAAACGATTGCGCGGGAAAACGTCGCGCGGGTCACGCTGTTCGAGAGCCGGCTCTCGTCCTCCGGTGCGTCCTACACCGCGCTCGCGCATGCTAATCTGACCGGACGGTGATGGTCGTCGTCGTTCTCATCGCGTATCTCATCGGATCGATTCCCTTCGCGCTGATTCTCGCGCGTCGATGGGGGGCCGATCTGCGTCAGGTCGGCAGCGGCAACCTTGGCGCCGCCAACGTGATGCGCGCGTCGGGGGTGACCGCGGGCGTCCTGGTCGCCGCGCTGGACATGGCCAAAGGCGCGGTCAGTGTGTGGATCGCATCGCGGGTCAGCGACGGCACGGACCTGCCGGCCGCTGCGGGGCTTGCCGCGATCATCGGTCACATCTATCCGATCTGGCTGCGCTTTCGCGGCGGCAAAGGGGTCGCGACCGCGTGCGGCGTCTTTGCCATCCTCACGCCGCTGGCCGTGCCGCCTGTTCTTGCGATTTTCGCGGCGGTCGTCTGGCTGACGCAGTACATCTCGCTCGGATCGGTGATTGCGTCGATGGCGCTTCCGCCCGTGGCGTACGCCCTGGGAAGTCCGGCGCCAGCCGTCGTGGCCGCTGCCGCGGCTGCGGCCATCATCGTCTTCAGGCATCGATCGAACGTGCTGCGGGTCTGGACCGGCACGGAGCGGCGCGTGGGAGCGCGCGCCTGATGCGAACGGTCACTGTGCTGGGCGCCGGCAGTTGGGGTTCCGCACTCGCCGTGCATCTCGGACGCGTGGGACACGACGTCAGACTCTGGGCGCGCGACGCGGCGCTGGTCGACGATATGGCGTCGCGGCGCGCAAACAGCGTGTACCTCCCGGACGTGGCGTTTCCCGACAGCGTAACCGTCACGCACCGGCTCGCCGACGCGCTGCTCGGCGCCGAGCTGGTGGTGTCGGCGGTTCCATCACACGGCTGCCGGGGTGTCATGAGGGCCGCGTCGGGGTCGCTGACGGCGGGGGCCGTGATCGTGAGCGCGACGAAGGGCCTCGAGGCCGACACCCTGCTGCGCATGTCGGAGGTGATCGCGCAGGAGGCGGGATCGACACATCCGGTCGTCGTGCTGTCCGGTCCGAGCTTCGCGTCGGAAGTCGCGCGCCAGCTGCCGACCGCGATCCTTGCGGCATCGCAGGACGCGGCCGCCATCGAGCTCGTGCAGCACGAATTCCGCGGCCCGTACTTCCGCTTGTACGGAAGCGACGACGTGGCGGGCGTCGAGATTGGCGCGGCGATGAAGAACATCATCGCCATCGCCGCCGGCGTGGTCGAAGAGCTGGGGCTCGGCCACAACGCCCTCGCGGCGTTGATCACGCGCGGCCTGGCGGAGCTCACGCGCCTCGCCTGCGCGGCGGGCGGGCGCCGCGAGACGCTCGCGGGCTTGAGCGGACTGGGCGATCTCGTGCTGACCTGCACGGGGACGTTGAGCCGCAACCGGCACGTCGGCGTGGAGCTCGCGCGCGGGCGCCCGCTGTCGGAGATCCTCGCCGGAATGAAGATGGTCGCAGAGGGCGTGCGTGACGACCGGCGCCGCACTGAAGCTCGGCGAGCGGCACGGCGTCGAGCTGCCAATCACCACGCAGATGGCCGAGGTGCTGAGCGAGCGGATTGATGTCCGCACGGCGATTGACGCGCTCATGCTGCGCAAGCAGCGTGCGGAGGCGGAGACCGGATAAGATCGCGGGGATGGGATTCTTCGGCCGTATCCGCGAGGGGCTCTCGCGCACCACCAAACAGATTGTCGATCGATTCGACGAGATCGTCCGTGCGGCGGATGCTCCCGAGAAACGATCGCGCCCGGTCGACGTCGAGACCGTCGACGCGCTCGAAGAGCTCCTGATCTCGGCCGACATCGGCGTTGCCGCGACCAACCGCATCATCGCCGCCGTCAAGGCATCGCTCGCGCAACGGCGCGAGCCTGCGCGATCTCGTCAAGCAGGAAATCCGCGATGTGTTCGCCGCCGTCGATCGGCCGATTGACGTCACCACGCCTCCGCGGGTCACCTTGATCGTCGGCGTGAACGGGACCGGCAAGACGACCACCATCGGCAAGCTCGCCAACCTGCTCAAACGCGAGGGCAAGACGCCGCTGATTTGCGCGGCCGATACGTTTCGCGCCGCGGCCGTCGAGCAGCTCGAGATCTGGGCGACACGTGCGGGAGTCGACATGGTGCGCGCGCGCGAAGGGGCCGATCCGGCGGCCGTCGTGTTCGATGCGATCACGTCGGGCAAGGCACGAGGCCGCGATCCGATTCTGGTCGACACCGCGGGCCGGCTCCACACGCGCGTCAACCTGATGAACGAGCTCGACAAGATCAGGCGCGTCGCCGCGCGTGAGGTTCCGGGCGCGCCGCAGGAAGTGCTGCTGGTGCTGGATGCGACGGTCGGCCAGAACGGCGTGTCGCAGGCGCGCGAGTTCATGGGCGTCGCCGGCGTGAACGGGATCGTCTTGACGAAGCTCGATGGCACGGCCAAGGGCGGCGTCGCGGTCGCCATCGCCCACGATCTGAAGCTGCCCATCCGGTTCGTCGGCGTCGGCGAGGGGATCGACGATCTCGTGCCGTTCTCGGCCGACGAGTACGTGGACGGCCTGTTCGAAGAGAAATGGTGAGAGCTCAGGACGAGCGGTACATGGAGCGCGCGCTGTTTCACGCGGCGCGCGGCGCGGGGCGCACCAGTCCCAATCCGCTGGTCGGCGCGGTCATCGTGTCGGCCGACGGCGTGGTGGTGGGGCAGGGGTTCCATCAGCGCGCCGGTGAAGCGCACGCCGAAGTGCGTGCGCTTGCGGAGGCGGGTGCGCGCGCCCGGGGCGCCACCTTGTACTGCACGCTCGAACCCTGCTGCCATCAGGGACGCACGGGCCCGTGCGTCCGGCGCATCGTCGACGCGGGCGTCGTGCGCGTGGTTGCGGCCGTGGAGGACCCGAATCCGGCGGTTCGCGGACGCGGATTCGCGTTTCTCCGCGAGCAGGGCGTGACGGTGGACGTCGGCCTGGCGGCCGATCGCGCGGTCACGCTGAATCAGCCGTTCTTCACGCTCATGCGCGAGGGACGCCCGTTTGTCGTGCTCAAGGCGGCGACGAGCATCGACGGGCGCATCGCCGAAGCGCCCGGACGCCGGACGCTTCTTGACGTCGGCCGCGGCGAATCGCCATGCGCAGCGAGTGCGGGCGGAGGTGGACGCCATCGGCGTCGGCAGCGGCACGGTATTGGCCGACGATCCGGAACTCACCGCGCGAGGCGCCTTCCGCGAACGGCCGCTGACTCGCGTCATCTTCGACCGGCGCTTGAGAACGCCGCCGGATGCGCGTGTGCTCTCGACACCCGAGGCCGGGCCTGTCATCATCGTGACGACGGCCGCCGCGGCAGCGCGCGCCGACCTGCGAGCGGCGCTTCACAAACGCGGTGCGCAGATCGAGGTCGCTGCCGACGGTACGTTGCGCGCCGCGTTGCGTCGCCTCGCCGAGCGCCAGATCGAATCGCTGCTCCTCGAAGGCGGCGCGGAGGTCCACGCGGCGGCGTGGGACGAACGCCTCGTCGACTACGTGCGCCTCTACGTGACGCCGCACGTGCTCGGCGCCACGGGGATCCCGCTGCTGGCGGATCGCACGTTCTCGTCGGCGGAACTCCAGGATCGGCGAGTCGTGCCGCTTGGTCCCGACGTCTTGATAGAGGGATATGTTCACGGGACTCATTGAAGGAGTCGGCCGGCTGGCCGAGCGCACCGCGAGCAGCGGCGGGTTTCGTCTGCGCATCGCTTCGCCGCTGGCGTCCGAGCTGACGCCGGGCGACAGCCTCGCGGTCAACGGCGTGTGCCTGACTGTCATCCTCGCGGAGCGCGGCGAGGTTCACGCGGACGTCGGCCCGGAGACCGTCCGCGTCACGACGCTCGGCGCTCTCGCGCCAGGCAGCACGGTCAACCTCGAGCGCCCGTTGCGCGCCGATCAGCGGTTCGGCGGCCATTTCGTGCAGGGACACGTGGACGCGATGGGCTACGTCGAAGAACTCCGCCGGGAGGCCGAGTTCCACTGGCTGACGATCAGCTTCCCTCACGCGCTCGCGCCTCTCATCGTCCACAAGGGTTCGATTGCCGTCGACGGCATCAGCCTGACGGTCGCCGGCCTCGGCGTCGATCGCTTCGACATCATGGTCATCCCGTTCACGATGGCGCACACCAACCTCGGTCACATCACGCTCCGCGATCGGGTCAACCTCGAATGCGACATGGTCGGCAAATATGTCGTCCGCGCCGCGGAACTGGCGGGGCTCACGCTGAGCGCCCGGCCAGGGGAAGTCACACACTGATGAAGAAAGCACACAAGGGCTCAGGGCTCAGGGCGAAGAGCAAACCTCAGCTCACGCTCGCGACGAAACAAAGCACCGCGCCGTTTGCGAGCCATCGACGACGCCGTCGAGGCCGTCCGCGCCGGCAGGATGATCATCATCGTCGACGACGCCGATCGGGAGAACGAGGGCGACCTGATGATCGCGGCGGAGAAAGTCACGCCCGAGGCGATCAATTTCATGGCGCGGTACGGCCGCGGCCTGATCTGCCTGTCGATGACGCCCGAGCGCCTCGACGAGCTGGAAATCCCGCTGATGGTGAGCCAGAACAGCTCGAAGTTCGATACGGCGTTCTGCGTGCCGATTGAAGCTCGCGAGCGCACCAGCACGGGCATCTCGGCGGCCGACCGCGCGACGACCGTGCTGACCGCGATCGATCCCGCCACCAGGCCGATCGATCTGCTGCGTCCCGGCCACATGTTTCCGCTGCGGTCGCGTACCGGCGGCGTGCTCGTCCGCACGGGGCAGACCGAGGCGTCGGTCGACATCGCGCGCATCGCGGGCCTGTATCCGGCGGGCGTGATCTGCGAAGTCATGAACGAGGACGGCACGATGGCGCGTGTGCCGCAGCTCGCCAAGGTGGCGAAGCGGCACGGTCTCCTCATGGTGACGGTCGCGGATCTCATCAACTATCGGATGCGCACCGAATCGATGGTCAAGCGAGCGGCGTCGGCCAGGATGCCGACCGATTTCGGCGACTTCCGCGTGCACGCGTTCGAGAGCCAGGTGGATAGCCAGACGCACGTCGCCCTCGTGCGCGGGGACATCGGCGACGGCAAGGACGTGATGGTGCGCGTCCACTCGTCGTGCCTGACCGGCGACGGGCTGCACTCGATCCGCTGCGACTGCGGCATGCAGCTCAGCGCGGCGATGGAGAAGATCGCCGCCGAGGGCCGCGGCATCCTGCTGTACTTGAACCAGGAGGGCCGCGGCATCGGGCTCGCGAACAAGATCCGCGCCTACGAGCTCCAGGACGAAGGCTTCGACACGGTCGAAGCGAACGAGCGGCTCGGGTTCAAGGCCGATCAGCGCGACTACGGCATCGGCGTCCAGATCCTGCGCGAGCTCGGCGTGCGGTCGATGCGCTTGTTGAGCAACAACCCGCGAAAACTCGTCGGCATCGAAGGGTACGGTCTCTCCGTCAGCGAGTGGCTGCCGCTGGAAATTCCCGCGCAGGATTCGACGCGCCGCTATCTGAAAACCAAGAAAGAGAAGATGGGACACAAACTGTCGTCGGTGTGAACGCCGACTGGCGTTGACACTGCGAGAGGGCGTTGGCTACGATAACGGTTTGCGATGACGCAGGTTAGCAACTAGATGACGGTCAAAGGTCAACTCCACGCGTGTCGAGACTCACTCATGGCTGGTATGCGCGCTGCTTCGCGCGGCGCGACGCCGAATCCGCGCGCGGAACCACTGTTGCGCGCCTGCCTCGATCTCGTTGAACATCTCGTGCGCCAGTCGCTCGACGTGACCACGGCCGAGGTTGAGACGACGCTCGCGGTCCTCGAACAGGCCTTCAACGAACTCGAAGGCGGCGCCGGCAACGAGCAGACGATGAATGCGGCGTCGGTGGCCCTCAAGAACGCGATCGGGCGCCTGAAAGCGCTACGCCTCGAGCTCAGCACCAAGTAACCCTCCTCAGCGGTTTGACAGGCTCAAGCCCGTCCGCTACGATAAGAGTTTGCGGTAGAGCGGGTTAGCGCCACATGTTCGAGTCCCTCAGCACACGCCTCCAGGACGTTTTCAAGACGCTTCGGGGCGAGTCCCGGCTGACGCCAGAAAACATCGAAGTGGCGCTGCGCGAGATTCGGCTCGCGCTGCTCGAAGCGGACGTCAACTTCAAGGTCGTCAAGGCGTTTGTCGACCGCGTGCGCGACCGTGCGATGGACGCGGTCGCGGCGAACAAGGACGTCATCCGCGGCGGGCTTGGGCCCTCCCAGGAAGTCGTCAAGATCGTTCGCGACGAGATGGTGGCGCTCTTCGGCAACGCCGAAGGGGGACTCCAGTCCACGACCAGGCGGCCGCGCGTGATCCTGATGCTCGGTCTTCAGGGCGCGGGCAAAACGACGACGACGGGAAAGCTGGCGGCGTGGTTGAAGAAGCAGGGCAAGCACCCGCTGCTCGTCTCCACGGACGTCAAGCGTCCCGCGGCCATTCAGCAGCTGAACGTCGTCGCTGAAAAAGCCGGTGTTCGGGTGCACGACCCGGCCGGCGTCATGGATCCTGTGGCGCGCGCGAAGGGCGCCGTCGCCGAGGCCTCGACGCTGGGGTTCGACGCGGTGATCGTGGACACGGCGGGCCGGCTGCACATCGACGACGAGTTGATGGCGGAACTGGTGGCGATCAAACGCACCACGGAGCCGTCGGATCTGCTCTTTGTGGCAGACGCGATGACGGGACAGGACGCCATCAAGAGCGCGGGCGAGTTCAACGCGCAGGTCGGCGTCACCGGCGTCGTGCTGACGAAAATGGACGGCGATGCGCGCGGCGGCGCGGCGCTGTCGGTCGTGTCGGTCGTCGGAGTGCCGATTGCGTTTGTCGGCAGCGGCGAGACGCTGGCGGATCTCGAGCCGTTCCATCCCGAGCGGGTGGTCTCGCGCGTGCTCGGCATGGGCGACGTGCTGTCGCTCATCGAGCGCGCCGAAGCGGCCATCGACGTCGAGGATGCGGAGAAGCTCGAAGAGAAGCTCCGCGCGAACGACTTTACGCTGGAGGACTTCCGCGATCAGCTGAAGACGATCCGGAAGATGGGGCCTCTCGAGCAGATCATGGGGATGCTGCCCGGAATGGGCAACCTCAAGGCGCTCGCGGAGAACAAGCCCGACGAGAAGCAGATTTCGCGGATCGAGGCGATTATCAGTTCGATGACGCCGGAAGAGCGGCGCAAGCAGCACATCATCAACGGGAGCCGCCGCAAGCGCATCGCGAAGGGCAGTGGAACGTCGGTGGAGGATGTGAATCGGCTGCTGAAGCAGTTCGTGCAGATGCAGAAGATGTTGAAGTCGCTCGGCGGGATCGCCGGAATGGCCGGAGGCGGCAAGCAAGCGCGCCGTTCGGCCATGCAGATGCTGCGCAACCGCGGGTAACCCCTGCGGGCTCGAACAGTCGAGCAGTCGACAGTCTCAGTCGACGGTCTCAGTCTTTCGCGACTGAGACTGAAGCTGACGACTGATGACTGGTCGCTGAGTGCAGCGTAACAGCGCGCGGGGAACGAGCCTCGGGCGCGTGTCAGGAGAGTGTGAGATGGTCGCCATTCGTTTGCGTCGTGCCGGTTCCAAGAAACGCCCGTACTTCCGCATCGTCGTCACCGATTCCCGCGCCGCCCGCGACAGCTCGTTCGTCGAAATCCTCGGCCACTACAATCCGCGCACGCGTCCGGCCCTGGTCGACGTCCAGAAGGAACGGGTCGACTACTGGATCAGCAAGGGCGCGCAGCCGTCGGATTCGGTGCGTACGCTGATCAAGCGTCATCTGACGCCGGTCGCCGCGGCTCCCGCGGCCGCGGCGCCCGAGGCCAAGTGAGCGCCGAGGCGGCGAGCACCGGCGTCCGTGCGGTTGTCGAGGTGCTCGCAAAGGCGCTGGCGGACTCGCCGGACGAGGTACGCGTCACCGAGACGCAGCATCAGAAGGTGACGCTCATCGAGCTGTACGTCTCGCCGCGCGACATTGCAAGAGTGCTCGGCCGCTCCGGACGCACGGCGGCCGCGCTGCGCACGCTGGCCGCGACAGCGGGCGAAAAAGACGGCAAGCAGGTGACGTTGGAGATACGGGAGAGCCGGTGACATTGTCGAGCGCCTGGGAAGACGATGGCGCTCGTCGGTCGCATCGCCCGGGCCCATGGCATTCGCGGCCAGGTGATCGTCAATCCGGAGACTGATTTCCCGGTCGAGCGGTTCCAGCCGGGCGCCGAGCTCTTCATCGAGCGCGGCGGCGAGGTCGAAGCGCTCACGGTGACCACGACGCGGTTTCAGCGGGAGCGACCGGTCATCGGGATCGCCGGCATCGAGACGATGAACGATGCCGAAGCGCTGGCCGGACAGGAATTGCGGATACCGGTAGATCGGCTGGCGTCGTTGCCGCCGGGCACGTTCTATCGCCACGACCTGATCGGCTGCCAGGTGAACACGCGCGACGGGCGGCCGGTTGGTGCCGTCCGCGACGTCGAGGGAACACTCACGGGCAGCCGGCTTGTCGTGGACGGCGCCGCCGGCGAAGTGTTGATTCCGCTCGTGGCGGTGATTTGCACCGAGGTCGATCCGGCGGCGAAACGGATCGTGATCGATCCCCCGGAGGGGTTGCTCGAAGTAAACGCGGTCCGGCTGAAGCCGGACACTGCCGGAACGTAGGGCCGGTGGCGATTGGCGAGTATCGGTAGTGTCCGGCTTCAGCCGGACCTGCGCATGATGACTTTTGACATCGTCACGATCTTTCCGGCGATGATCGAGCAGCCGCTGGCGGCTGGAATCATCGGGCGGGCGATCGATCGCGGCACGCTGGACGTGAAGGTCCGCGACCTGCGCGACTTCACGACCGACCGTCACCGCGTCGTGGACGATGTGCCGTACGGCGGGGGACCGGGGATGGTCCTGAAGCCGGATCCGATTTTCCGGGCGCTGGATGCGATTGCGGCGGAGCGGGGCAACGCGCTGACCGTGATCATGACGTCGCCGCAGGGCCGGCGCTTCACGCAGATCGAGGCGGAGCGGTTGAGCGGACTCCAGCACCTCGTGCTGCTCTGCGGGCGTTACGAGGGGTTCGACGAGCGGGTGCGCGATCGGGTGACCGAGGAACTGTCGATCGGCGACTACGTCCTGACCGGCGGAGAACTGCCGGCGCTGGTGATTCTGGATGCGGTCGCGCGGTTCGTGCCGGGCGTCGTGGGAGACGAGCAGTCGGTGGCGTTGGACACCTTCAGCCGGGGATTGCTGAATCATCCGCAATATACCCGGCCCGCCACGATACGGAGCGGCGGGGTGTGCGGCGAACGCGATCTGGGCGTACCGGAAGTGTTGATGTCGGGGAACCACGCCGAGATTCGACGCTGGCGGAAGCGCGAAGCGCTGGTCCGGACGCTGGCCCGCCGGCCGGATCTACTGGACGCGGCCAGTTTGGACGAAGAAGAAGAGCAGTTGCTGCGAGAGCTTAAAGGAGCGAGTCATGAGCGCGATTGAGTTAGTCGAAAAGTCGCAGTTGGCCGAGCGGCCGGCGATGAAGTCGGGCGATACGGTCAAAGTGCACGTCAAGGTGCGCGAAGGCGACAAGGAGCGCATCCAGGTGTTCGAAGGGGTGGTCATCGGGATGCACCGCGGCGGCACTCGCGCGTCGTTTACCGTGCGCAAAGTGTCGTTCGGCCAGGGAGTGGAACGCATCTTCCCGCTGCATTCGCCGACCATCTCGAAGGTGGAAGTCACGCGATCGGCAAAAGTCCGTCGCGCGAAGCTCTACTACCTGCGCGATCTGAAGGGCAAGGCCGCGCGCATGAAGGACACTTCCAAAGCTTGAAGTGAGAAGTGAGAAGTTAGACACTTCTGCCTTCTAACTTCTCCTTCTATCTTCCGGAAGGTCCCATGTCCCGAGTCCCTGCCACGCGCACGCTGGAGAATGCGCTGCGTCGGGTGGGTTTCGTGCACGTTGCCGGCTGCGACGAAGTCGGGCGCGGCTGCCTGGCCGGTCCGGTCGTCGCGGCTGCCGTCGTGCTGCACCCGGACCGCCACATTCCCGGCGTGTGCGACTCCAAGACCGTGCCCGCGGCCGAACGCGAGCGTCTCTACGAACAGATCCTGTGCGATGCCGTCGCGTGGGCGGTGGGTGAGGCGGATCCGACCGAGATCGATCGCATCAACATTCACCAGGCATCGCTGCGCGCCATGCAGCGCGCCGTGCTGCAGCTGGCGCCTCTCCCCGACATCGTGCTCGTGGATGCCTTCCGCGTGCCGGATCTTCCGATGGCCCAGCGCGGCGTCCCGCACGGCGACCGGCGCTGCTCGGCCATCGCCGCGGCGTCGATCATCGCCAAGGTCACCCGCGACCGGCAGATGCTGCACCTGCACGGCCGCGATCCGCGCTACGGCTTCGACCGCCATAAAGGCTATGCCACGGCCGATCATCTCGACGCCGTCGCCCGCTTCGGGTACTCGGACGCGCACCGCCGATCGTTCCGCCCTTCGACGCTGTTTGATACGATTGACTAAGCCTTCACGTGCCGATTGATCGCGCTGCTACGCTTCGGAATGCCGAGAAACTGATCCGGCAGGGCAAGCTGCCCGACGCCATCACGGAGTACGTGCGCCTCATCGAGGATCAGCCCAACGACTGGAATCTCCAGAATTCTCTGGGAGATCTCTATTCGCGCGCCGGTCAGCTGGACAAGGCGATCGCGCAGTACGCGTCAGATCGCGGATCACCTCAACGAAGAAGGGGCCGGCGCGAAAGCCGCCGCCGTCTACAAGAAAATCCTGAAGCTGAGGCCCGATCACGAACACACGCTGGTGCAGGTCTCGGAGATCCTCGGCAACCAGGGACGCTATGCCGACGCGAGGTCGCACCTCAACGCCCTCATCGAGCTGCGAAAGACGAAAGGGGACACGCGAGGCGCGCTGCAGGCCAAGATTCGGCTCGGGTCGCTCGACCCCGAGGACTACGAAAGCCGACTGAGCGCGGCCAGCGCGCGCATCGAGATGGGCGACAAGGCCGGCGCCCTGAGCGATCTGAAGCAGATCGCCGGTGAGCTGGCCGACAAGGGACGCGAGCCCGAGGCCATCGAGGTGCTGCGCGAGGCCGGCAAGCTGAACCCGGAAGACGACGAGATCCGGGAGAAGCTGTTCGACGTCTACTTCGCGGCCCGCGATTTCGCGCGCGCGCGCGAATGCGCCACGACCGTCGAACAGTTCCGCATGGTGGCCGCCGCGCTCGAGGCCGAGCGGGAAAGCCGACGAAGCGCTCGACACGCTGCGCCAGGCGGCCGCGGCCAACCCCGGCGATCAGGCGCTGGCAGCCGAGATCGCTCGCGCGTACGTGGCGAAGGGCGATCTCGCGACTGCGGGTGAGTACCTCACCGCGGAAAGCGCCGGCGACGATCCCGAGCTGCTGCTGACGGTCGCCGACATGCGGCTGCGGAGCAAGCCGTTCGACGAAGGCGTGGAGATCGTGCGCCGCCTGCTGGAGAAGGACCCGTTGCGTCGCGAGCGGATCGCGCAGCTCGGATGGGACGTAGCGGAACAGGCCCCTGAGCCCGGTTTCCTCGTGATCGAGCTTGCCGTCGACGCGGCGATGTCGTTGGCCGATTGGCCCGGGGCAGCCGCGGTGCTTCAGGAATTCGTCACGCGCGTTCCCAATCACATCCCGGCGCTGATGCGGCTGGTCGAGATCTGCGTGGACGGCGGCCTCGAGTCGACGATGTACAGCGCGCAGGCGCAGCTGGCCGATGCCTACATCGAGGGCGGGCAGGCGACCGAGGCCCGGTTCATCGCCGAGGATCTCGTCGCTCGCGAGCCGTGGGACCGGGCGAACATCGAGCGGTTCCGGCGGACGCTCGTCCTGCTCGGCGAGCCGGATCCGGACGGGCTGATCGCGTCCAGGTTGAGCGGTGAGTCGCCATTCATGAGCACCGACTTGAACGGCGACTCGCTCTTTGACGAGGTCCCGGCGCCGGCTGCTGCCGAGCCCGATCCCGAGCCCGACGAAGCCGAGATCGAACAGCTCCTCGCCGCCGTCGCCGCCACCGAGGAATCGCCCAAGAAGACACCGGCGAAGCCGGCGCCGCGGCGGGTGGACGAGAATCAACAGTTCGCCATGAGCGCGAACGCGATCGACCTCGACAGCATTCTCGGCGACCTCGAGTCCTCGGCGCCGCCGCCGGTGAATGCCACATCGGAGGACGTCGAGGTCGACCTCAGCATCTCGCTCGACAGCATGGAACGGCCGGCGGCGCCGGTGCAACCGCCGGCGCAGGAGGCCGATCTCGACAGCGTCTTCGACGGCATGCGGACGCAGCTGGCCAAGCGCTCCGGGCTGGACGAAGCGGAGAAGGAATACAAACGCGGCCTCGCGCTGCGTGCCGCGGGCGACATCGACGGCTGCATCCAGGCGCTCGAGAAGGCGTCACGCGCGCCGAAGCTGCGGTTCGGCACTTCCTGGCTCATCGCCCGGCTCTATCGCGATCGCGACATGATGCCGGAGACGCTCGAGTGGCTCGAGCGCGCGTCGCAAGCGACCGCGCCCACGAGCGACGAGTCGCATCAGCTGCTCTTCGAACTTGCCGAGGCGCTCGAGAAGGCCGGTGAAGTGGCCCGGGCGCTGGCTGTCTGCATCGAGCTTCAGTCCGACGCGGGGTCGTACCGCGACGTGGACGCGCGCATCGATCGGCTCACCAAAGTCCAGGCTGGGAGCTGACGCTGCTCCGCCGGTTTCTCTACGTCGTGTTCTTCGTTCAGGTCGGCCTGCTGCTCCTTGTGATGCCGTGGTGGCCCGCCTTCTGGGAACACAACTATTTCGCCATGGCCTGGCCGCGGCTGGGCGCTCTCCTCTCGAATAATTTCGTGCGCGGCGCGGTCAGCGGGCTTGGCGTCGTCAACCTGTTTGCCGGCTTCGCCGATCTCGCGCTGCTGCTGGGCACGCGCGATTCGCACGCGGTCTCGCTGCGCGACGACACGCGATGATTTGCCTGGTCACGGACCGGCGGCGCCTGAGTCCCGGCGACGCCGCCGGAGCGCAGCGCGAGTGTCTCGTCGCGCAGGTCCGCCATGCGGTGGACGCGGGCGTCGATCTGGTCCAGGTCCGCGAGAGCGATCTCGAAGCCGGGGCGCTGGCGTCGCTCGTCAGCCAGCTGCTCGCCATCGCGAGGGGCACGCCGACCAGGATTGTCGTCAACGATCGGATCGACGTCGCGCTGGCCTCGGGAGCCGACGGCGTCCACCTGCGGGGAGACTCGATCCCGGTGGGCGCCGCTCGACAGCTCGCGCCGGCCGGTTTTCTGATCGGGCGATCGGTCCATCGGGTGGAGGAGGCCATCGCCGCCGCGGACGCCGACTATCTGATTGCCGGCACCGTCTTTCCATCGGCGTCGAAGGCGGCGGGGGCGCCGCTGCTCGGCATCGAGGGACTGAAGGCGGTCGTCAGGTCGGTCGAGAGACCGGTGCTGGCCATCGGCGGCATCAGCGACGACCGGCTCGGTGCGGTGGCTTCGGCCGGCGCGGCCGGTATTGCAGCGATCGGCTGGTTCATGGCGAAGGGCGACGGCCAGGCCGGCGGCGGTTGCCGGGCCGTTCCGCTTCGCCAGATCGTTGAACGCGCCCGCTCGCGGTTTGACACGCTCAAGACCACTTTCTAACATATTCTGGTACGCGCGTCTGTATGGCTCCTGAGCGCACGTCCAGCGGCTTTGGCGGACGGCTTCGCGACGCTCGCGAGCGCCGCGGTGTGTCGCTGCGCCAGATTGCCAACTCCACGAAGATTTCCGTCGGTGTGCTCGAGGCGCTCGAGCGCAACGACATCTCCAAGCTGCCCGGCGGGATCTTCGGCCGCGCGTTCGTCCGCTCCTACGCGATCGAGGTCGGACTCGATCCCGAAGCGACCATTCAGGACTTCATCACGAATTTCCCGAAGGACTCCGTGATTGCCGGACATCCGACGTCCGATCGGATCGAGGATCGCGTCGCCCTGGAAGGCGATCGCCAGACCGCGGGAACGTTCCTCTGGATGATTGTGATCAGCGTGCCGATTGTGGCCGGCCTGTTGTACTTCGCGACCGTCGGCCGTCAGGTTCCGGCAGAGTCCGCACAAGCGCCCGCCGCGGCGGGCGCGGTGGAGAAGCCCGCGGTGCAGGAGCCTCCGCCGGCGTCTGTCCCCGTACCCGAGCCACCTGCCGCGCCGCCGGTGGACAGCGCGGCGCGTCCTGTCGGCCGCGGCCCCCAGCGTGGCCGCGGCGTCGAGCGGCGTACCGGACTCCGGCCGCGGCCGATGTTCGGCCCGCGGCGGCGTCCGGCGATCAGCTGACGGTCGTGTTGACGGTGAAGCGGCCCTGCTGGGTTTCCGCGACCGTCGACGGCCAGCGATCGATTCAGCGGCTGCTGCAGCCTGGCGAACAGCAGACGGTCACCGTGCGACGCGAGATGGTGCTCACGGCCGGCGACGCGGCCGCGATCGCGGTGCAGTTCAACGGCGCGGACGCGCGCGTGCTCGGGAAGGCCGGCCAGGTCGTCACCGCGCGATTCAACCTCACCAACTACAAAGAGTATCTGCAGACACCCTGATGGGCGCGACACCGCTTCTCGATTTGTTCAAGCGAGGCGAAGTCGATCGCGACGTCCGCCTGCAGGCGGCGCAGGGCGCGTTTGCCCCGCGCGCCCACGAACAGCTGGCGATTCTCGTGCACCTGCTCGAGGATCCGGATCGCGAGATCCGCGAGATCGCCGACGAAACCATCAACAAGATTCCGGTCGAGGCGCTCGAGAAGTTCCTGGCGCGATCCGACGTGCCGATCGACCTGCGGGAGTTCTTCGGCGACCGGGGCATCTTTCCCGCGGAAATTCCGCCGATTGAGCTCGACGAGGATCCGCTGATCGACGCCAACGCCGGTGAAGGCGAGGGCGACGAGCGCCGAAGAACGCGTCACGGGCACGCAGGAGCTCGCTGCGATGAACTTTCCGCAGCGGCTGAAAGCCGCCATGAAGGGGACGCGCGAGCAGCGCGCCATCCTGATCCGCGATCCGAACAAGTTGATCTGCGCGACGGTCCTCAGCAGCCCGAAAGTCAGCGTGCCGGAGGTCGAGGGCTTCGCGCGCATGCAGAACGTGTCCGAGGATGTCCTGCGGATCATCGGCAGCAACCGCGCCTGGCTGAAGAGCTATAGTGTCGTTCTCGCGCTCACGAAGAATCCGAAGACCCCGTTGACCCTGTCGATGAACCTGATGACACGGCTGACATCGAAGGATCTTGCGAAGCTCTCCGTGGATCGCAACGTCCCGGAGGCGCTGCGCATTTCGTCGCGCAAGAAGGTCGTCGCGAATCAGTCGGGGAGGGACTAGATGGCGAAGGGCTGATGGCTAATGGCCTATGGTTCTAGCGCTTTCCGCTTTTACCCTGTTCCTTTCTGCTTCTACTCTGCCTTCGCTTTTCTTCCCGCTCCAGTCGCGCCGCATCTGCGCGAGCCCTTCCATGTAGACCGTGGCTCGCTCGCGTTCTTCCTCGGACGCCATGGACTTCAGCAGATCCAGCGCCTTGGTCAGATCGTCGTGAATCGTCTGCTTCGTGGTCCTGAAGTACAGCCGGCGGATTTCCGCGTGCTTGTCCGCCGCGCTCAGCATGGGGAGCTTCATGAGGGCCGTCTCCGGTGCCGTCTCAGCGACGCACGGAATTCGTCGAACGATCGGGTGTTGAGGACGTCGGCCGGCTGAAGCCAGGCCCGGCGGGCGACGGCGGCGCCCCAGCGCAGGAAGCCGAAGCCGTTGCGCGAGTGCGAGTCGCTCGAGATCACAATCGGCACGCGGCGTTCGCGCGCGAACGCCGCGTGGACGTCGTTGAGATCGAGCCGGTGGGGCTGGCTGTTGATCTCGATGGCCGCTCCAGCGCGTCCCACGGCGTCGAGGACCGCTTCGACGTCGATCGGATAGGCCTGACGCTTCAGGAGTTTGCGGCCGGTGGGATGGCCGAGGATGTCCACGTGCGGGTTCTCGATCGCCCGCAGCACGCGGTCGGTCATTTCCTGGCGCTCCTGGTTGAATCGCCGAGTGCACCGAGGCCACCACGATGTCGAGCGCGGCAAGGCAGTCGTCCGCCAGGTCCATCGAGCCGTCAGCCATGATGTCGCACTCGACGCCGGCGAGCAGGCGGATGCCGAGGCCTTCTGCGTCCACCGCGCGAATTCGCTCCGCGTGGGCGATGGCACGGCGCTCGTCGAGACCGTTGGCCATCGCCAGCGACTGGCTGTGATCCGTGATCGCGATGTAGTCGAGCCCCGCCTCGCGCGCGGCGATCGCCATCGTCCGGATGTCGTCCTTGCCGTCGGTTTCGGTGGTGTGCATGTGGAGGTCGCCGCGCAAATCGCCGACCTCGATAAGGCGCGGCAGGGCGCCGGCGGCCGCCGCCTCGATCTCCCCGCGCATTTCCCGGAGCTCCGGCGGCACGAACGCGAGGCCCAGGGCCGCGTAAATCTCCTCCTCGCGCTCCCCGGCGACGCGGCCTTCATCGATGATCGCGAAACAGCCCGTACTCGTTCAGTTTGAACCCGAGACCGATGGCGCGGTCGCGCAGCGCGATGTTGTGCGCCTTCGACCCGGTGAAGTACTGCATCGCGGCGCCCCGGCTCTCCGGCGAGACGAGGCGCAAGTCGGCCTGGAATCCGCCCTGCACGAGAACGCTCGACTTCGTGTCGCCATGGCCGAGGACGCGCTCGACGAGCGGGTAGTCGACAAAATCGTCCATCAGCGAGGCTGGCGCGCCGGTCGCGAGCAAATCGAGATCGCCGCACGTGTCGCAGCCGCGCCTGAGGCTGCCGACCGCCTCGATCGTGGCGCCTGGCGCCCGCTCCCGCAGATACTCCTGCAAGGCCGCCGACGCGTCGTGCGCGTGCGAAAGGAGGTGACGGCCGGCGAACCGCTTGCGCTCGTCGAGCGCTTTCAGGATCAGCGCCTCCTTCTTGGCGCCCATGCCCTTGAGGGCGCGAATCCGGCCGTCGTGCGCCGCGCGTTCGAGATCGTCGAGTGTCCTGATGCCGAGGTCTCGATAGAGGGTGGCGACGGTCTTCGGCCCGACGCCCTGGAGGTGGAGCAGATCGAGAATCGTCGGCGGAAATTCGGCGATCAGCTCGCGGTGGAACGCGGTGTCGCCCGTTTGACCGATCTCGACGATCCGCGCGGCAAGGTCCTTCCCGATGCCCGGGATTTCGCGCAGGCCGGCTTCGTCGAGCTGCGAGAGCTCGTGCGGATGGTTGCCGGTGATGTCGGCGCCATTGCGGTACGCGCGGATCTTGAACGGGTTCTCGCCCTTGATCTCGAGGAGATCGGCGGTTTCCCGCAGGATGCGTGCGATCGCCGCGTTATCCAATCCGCAGGCCTTCGGTTTCGATTCGATAGTCGAGGAGTCTGGCGCCGCCGGCCGCCAGCGCAGCGGCGATGGCCGCCCGCGCGCGAGGCGGGCCGTAGCAGAAGAGACAGCCGCCGCCGCCCGCGCCGCAGACCTTGGCCGCCGTCGCTCCCGCCGCCTGGGCCCGGGCGATGAGGTCGTCGATCGTCGGCGTTGTGACGCCGGGCGCGAGCCGCTTGCGGTTGTCCCACTCGGTCGCGATGTGCCGGCCGACCTCGTCCCAATCGCCGCGCTGCAGTGCCTCGCGCATCGCCACCGCCGTATCGCGGATCCGCTCGAAGCAGTCGAACACATGCGGATCGCCGTCGGTGTGGCGCTTGGTGATCTCCCAGTTGTTCGTCCCCGAGTTTCGCGGCGCTCCCGTGTAGGCCAGCACGACGCGCTGCTCGAGCTCGCGGGGATCGACGTCGATGGCCACGCGCGATACGCCGGTGACGCCGAGCTCGATGGCCGCGACGCCGCCGTAGAGGGCCGGACGATAGTCCTGCACGCCGGTGGGGACGCGAATCGTCTGACACTCGACGTTCATCGCCACCTGCAGCAGGTGCTCGGGATCCGACGTGGCGTTCGTCCACTTCGCGAGGGCGCCGCAACAGGCGATGGTCAGCGCCGACGATCCGGCGATGCCGGCGCCGGCAGGCGATTCGCCTCGCGTCGTGAGCGTCGCGTTCTCGAGCTGATAGTGCCGAGCGATGTGCGCGAGCAGCGAGAGCTCGCCGCTGCCGTCAAGCTGGGACCAATGGCTGGCGCGGACCGTCCGATCGGTGTCGATCGATCGGAGCTCGACGGCGGCGTCCGTGCGGGCGGCGATTTCCACGTGAGCCCGCAAGCTGATCGCCGCGTTCAGCGTCGTCGCGCCGTCGTGGAAGAGATACAGCGGCCAGATGTCGATGGTGCCGCCGGCCAGATCGATGCGTGTCGGAGCGGACGCCGTGAGTTGCACGTGGCAATTATAGCCATCACTCCTCGGCGTCCATCCGCCGGTCCTCAGCCTCGGGTGGGATCGGGCGTGGCTCGCGTTAGAATCTTGGTCACGATGCCGAGAGCCCTCCGCCGAGAGATCGGTCAACTGCTCATCGCGGGATTCGATGGCCACCAGATTCCCGCCGAACTCCAGTCGCTCGCCCGCGAGTTCGGCCTGGGTGGCGTCATCCTGTTCGCGCGCAACATCGTCGAGCCCGAACAGGTGGCGGAAGTCGCGTTCGAGGCGTCGCGCATGACGCAGGAGCTCCCGCCGTGGGTGTCCGTGGACCAGGAAGGCGGACGCGTCGCCCGGTTGAAGGCGCCGTTCACGGAATGGCCTCCGATGGCCACGCTCGGGCGGAGCGGCGATGTGAAGCTGGCGGAGCGTTTCGCGCGCGCGCTCGCCGCCGAGTTGAAGGCGGTCGGCATCACGCTGGACTACGCTCCGGTTCTCGACATCCACACGAACCCGAAGAACCCGGTGATCGGCGATCGTGCGCTGGCCGAAAAAGCCGACGAAGTGGCGCGCCTCGGCAGCGCCATCGTTCGCGCGCTGCAGACGGAAGGTATCGCCGCGTGCGGCAAGCACTTTCCGGGACACGGAGACACCAGTACGGATTCCCACTTCGAGCTGCCGCTGGTCGAACACCCGCCGGACCGTATTCGCCGCGTCGAGTTCGTCCCGTTCAAGGCGGCGATCGAGGCCGGCGTCGCGACGATCATGACGGCTCACGTGCTCGTGCCGGCGCTCGACGAGGAGCGCCCCGCGTCGCTGTCGAGAGCCATCATCACCGATCTGCTTCGCCGCGAGCTGCAGTACCCGGGAGTGATTCTCAGCGACGATCTCGAAATGAAAGCGATCGCAGCAAGCTACCAGGTTCCGGAGGCCGCGGTGATGGCCATCGAAGCGGGCTGCGACGGCGCGTTGATTTGCAGCGGCGATCACGCGACGCAGGCGGCGGCGCTGGAAGCGTTGATTCACGCCGTCGAACAGGAGCGGATCCCGTACTCCCGAATCGAGGACGCGCATCGCGCGCCAGCGGCGGGCGAGGGAACGTTTCCTCGGACTGCCGGTTGCCGCGGCGAAGCCGGCGACGGGCCGGGCGCTCCGGCAGATGCTCGGCCGCGACGAGCATCGCGCGATCGCCGACGAGATGGCGCGCTTCCTGTGATGCGCAAGCCACGCGCCCTGGCGCCGGGCGACCGGATCGCCGTCGTCGCTCCAGCCAGTCCGTTCACCCGCGAAGAGTTCGACAGCGGCCTGTCCGAGCTTCGAAGGCTCGGGTTCGTGCCCGTGTATGACGAATCGGTATTCGCGCGCCAGCGCTACGTGGCCGGATCGGCCGCGGTACGAGCCGCCGCAATTCAGGCGGCATGGCGCGATCCTTCGATTGCGGGCCTCATCGGCGTTCGCGGCGGCTATGGCAGCGCGCAGCTGTTGCCGCTCCTGGATCGCGACGAAGCGCGTCGCGCGGCGAAGCCATTCATCGGTTACAGCGATCTCACGTCCCTGTTGACGTATCTCACGCTCGGCTGCGATCGCGTGGCGTTTCACGGGCCGATGCTGGCCGGGCGTCTCGGGCGGGGCGCAGCGGGTTACGACGAGGATTCCTTCATCAAGACACTCTGTCGTCGTGAGCCGGCCGGAGAGCTCACGCCGCCCGGCCTCGGATCGATTCGCGCGGGAGAGGCGGCCGGCGTGCTGCTCGGCGGCACGCTGACCCAGTTGCTCGCCTCGCTGGGAACTCAGTACGCGTTTGACCCGCCGGCCGGCTACGTGCTCTTTCTGGACGAAGTCGGGGAGCGGCCGTACCGCCTCGATCGCATGGTGACTCAGCTCACGCAGAGCGGGCTGCTCGCGCGCGCCGCCGCCGTCGTGATCGGCGAACTCCCGAGGTGCGACGAGCCGTCCGGAGATCCCACCGCGCGAAGCGTCATGGCGGATCTGTTCGCCGATTTTCCCGGACCGGTGCTGATTGGATTCCCTTCGGGACACACCACTGGCCCGGCGATGACTCTACCGTTCGGTGTGAACGCGCGCGTCATCGGCGGCGCCGCGCCGCGTCTCGTGATCGAGGAGTCGGCCGTTGAGTGATCAAAGGATCAACCCGTGAGCCGAATTCATCTGATTGGTGTCTGCGGCACCGCCATGGCGACGCTCGCGGCGATGCTGAAGCGGAAGGGACACGACGTCCAGGGCTCCGATCAGGACATGTATCCGCCGATGAGCGATTTCCTCGCATCGGAAGGCATCCGGACGCTCGTCGGCTACGAGCCCGCGCACATCACCGGCGACCTCGATCTCGTCGTGGTCGGCAACGCCATTTCCCGCGGAAACGCGGAGCTCGAGGAGACCCTCGACCGCAAGATCCGCTACTGCTCGCTGCCTGAGGCGGTGCGCGAGCATTTTCTCTGGGGCGCCCGCTCGATTGTCCTCGCCGGCACGCACGGCAAGACCACGACCACGTCACTGACCGGCTGGCTGCTGACCCATGGCGGCCTCGATCCGAGCGTGCTCGTCGGCGGCATCGCGCGCAACTTCGGCGAGCACGGATCCAGCTATCGCATGGGGCAGGGCCGCGACTTCGTGATCGAAGGCGACGAGTACGACAGCGCGTTCTTCGACAAGACAGCCAAGTTCCTGAAATACCTGCCCGACATCGCCGTCATCAACAACGTCGAGTTCGACCACGCCGACATCTATCCGGACTTCGCGGCGGTGACGCTGGCCTTTCGCCGCCTCGTGAACCTCGTGCCGCGCCGGGGACTCCTGCTCGTTGGCATCGACAGCGCCGGCGCGCGAGCGCTCACCGACAAGGCCGTTTCGCGCGTTCAGACGTTTGGCACGGCAGACGATGCGGAGTGGCAGGCGCACGACCTCGAGCCGGTGGGCGCGTCGACGAGGTTCAAGGTGCGGCGCGCCGGCGCGCCGTTCGGCGTCTTCGAGGTCCCGCTCGTCGGCGCGTACAACGTCCGCAACGCGACGGCCGCCATTGCGGTCGCCACCGAGGTCGGCATCGACCGCGAACGCATTGCGGCGGGTCTGCGCGCGTTCGCCGGCGTGAAGCGGCGTCTCGAGATCGTCGGCGTCGCCGACGGCGTCACGGTGTACGACGACTTCGCCCATCATCCGACCGCGGTCGCCGAAACGCTCGCTGGCCTGAGGGCAGCGCATCCCGATGCCCGGATCTGGGCCGTCTTCGAGCCGCGTTCGGCCTCCTCCTGCCGCCGGGTGTTCCAGGACGACTTCGCGCACGCATTCGCCGGCGCTGACGAAGTGGTGATCGCGCCGATCTTTCGCTCCACGTTGCCCGAGTCCGAGCGGTTGTCGATTCCGCAACTGGTGTGCGATCTTCGGGCGCAGGGGCAGTCGGCTCGTGAGGCCGAGTCAATCGACGATATCGTCTCGGGTATCGCAAGCGGACATCGGCAGGGCGACCTGGTCGTGCTGATGTCGAACGGCGGGTTTGGCGGAATCCATCAGAAGCTGCTGCGGGCGCTGGCGTGAACGCGGGCAGAATCGTTCACGCGGGCGATTCGGCGCTGATTGTCGAGTTCGACGAGCGAATCGATCCCGAGGTCAACGCTCGCGCGATCGCTTGTGCGGAAGCGATTCAGGCCGCGCACGTGGCCGGCGTGCGCGACATCGTCCCGACGTATCGCTCGGTGGCGGTCTATTTCGATCCGCTGCGCACGGATCACGATGCCCTGATCGGCTGTCTCGAGCGTGAGGCCGCGTCATTCACGCCGGCCGCCGCCGTCGAGCGAACGCCGGTACGGATTCCCGTGTGTTATGGAGGCGATCTCGGTCCCGATCTGACCGGCGTCGCCTCGTTCGCGCGCATGGAGGAATCCGACGTCGTGCGCCTCCATGCAGATGCCATCTACCGGGTGTTCATGCTCGGCTTCGTCCCGGGTTTTGCCTACCTTGGCGTCGTCGACGAGCGGATCGCGATGCCGCGGCGGGCGACGCCGCGCGTGCGCGTGCCGGCCGGCTCTGTCGGCATCGCCGGCGGTCAGACCGGTGTGTACTCAGCGGAAACGCCGGGCGGCTGGCAGCTGATCGGCCGGACGCCGTTGAAACCGTTCGACGCGGCGCGCGCCGATCCATTTCTGATGAAGGCCGGCGACGCCGTGCAGTTCTATCCCGATCGACCGCGCGGAGTACGACCGATGGGCGTAGCGGACAGTCTCCGGCCCGCGCGGGCCAGCGGTGTCGGTGATCAAACCCGGCATGCTCACCACGGTGCAGGATGCCGGACGCTGGGGATATCAGGCGCGCGGCGTGCCGGTCGCCGGTCCGATGGACCCTGTGTCACATCGCCTGGCGAACGCGCTTGTCGGCAATGGCCGCGGCGCGGCGCTGCTCGAAATCACTCTCATCGGCCCCGAGCTCGAGTTCGAGGACGAGCGCCTCGTGGCGATTACGGGCGCTCAATTCGAATTGTGGCTCGACGGGCGTCAGGCGCCGTCGCAGGCCCCCTTCACCGTCTGCGCGGGGTCGCGGTTGAGATTTGGATCCCGGCAACTCGGCGCCCGCGCGTACCTTGCCGTGTCGGGTGGCATTGCGGTGCCTGAAACGCTTGGCAGCCGTTCCACGCATCTGGTGAGCGCCATGGGCGGCGTCGGAGGCCGCGCTCTGGTCGGCGGCGACCGCTTGCCGCTGGGCGATCCGTCGCCGCAGGGGCCCGCGCTCGCGCCGCACGACGCCGATCGCGCCGCTGCCGGATCGACACGCGACTCTCCGCGTGTTGCCGGGACCGCAGGTGGACTACTTCACGCCGGACGCGCTCGACGTTCTTCAATCGGCTCCATATGTCGTCGCCGGCAACTCCGACCGCATGGGCTTCCGCCTGCAGGGTCCGCGGCTGACACACGCGCGTGGCGCGGACATCATCTCCGATGCGACGCCGCTCGGCGTCCTGCAGATTCCAGCTTCCGGGCAGCCGATTCTGTTGATGGCGGATCGTCAGACCACCGGCGGCTATCCGAAGATCGCGACGGTCATCGCGGCCGACATGGCCGTGGCCGGGCAGCTGGCGCCGGACGACACCATCACGTTCGCCGTCTGCACGCGCGCCGACGCGATGAAGGCGCTCATCGCGCAGGAGCGCGTGCTGATGGCGGTGGAGGAGCGCCACTCGTGACCGGTTTCGCGGCCGCCATGCGAACCGCGTTCGGTGCGGATCGGGTTCGTTCCGAAGCACTCCTCGCGCCGCTCACGACTTTTCGCGTCGGCGGGCCGGCGGAGTGGCTGATCGAAACGCGAAACAGCGACGAGATCGAGACGGCCCTGTCGATCGCGCGCGGCGCCGGCGTGCCGGTGACCATGCTGGGCGGCGGCTCGAACGTGCTGGTGGCCGACGACGGCGTGCGTGGCCTCGTGATCCGGGCGCGCGGCGGGGATGTGCGAGCGACAGACGATGGACACGTTCGAGCGGACGCGGCGGTGACGATCAACGGCCTCGTCCGTTGGACCCTCAACCACGGACGAGCAGGCCTCGAGGCCTGGGCCGGCACGCCGGGAACCGTCGGCGGCGCGATCTTCGGCAACGCGCACTTCGCCGGACGATCGATCGGCGAGCTCGTCAGCAGCGTGCGGCTGGTCGCCGTCGACGGCTCGCGCGCCGACGTCCCGGCATCGGCGATGGGCTTCGGATACGATTGCAGCCGCTTGCAGCGATCCGGAGAGGTGCTGTTGTCGGCGGTCTTCCAGGTGTCTGCCGGGGATCCCGCGGCACTGCGCGCGATTGCGCGCGAGTCGCTCGCATTCCGCAAGCGAACGCAGCCGCTCGACACGCCGAGCGCCGGCTGTGTCTTTCAGAACCCCGAACGCGGGCGCGACGCCGTTCCCGACGGTATCCCGTGGTCGGCCGGAGCGCTGGTCGATCGGGCGGGCCTGAAGGGAGCCGCGGAGGGCGGGGCGCGCGTGTCGCCGACGCACGGCAACTTCATCGTGAACGAAGGCGCGGCAACGGCAGCGGACATCAAGCGACTGATCGATCGCTGCCGGGCCGCGGTGCGCGATCGCTTCGGCGTCGAGCTGCGGGAAGAGATCGTATATCTCGGCGCGTTCGATCAGCGACGAACCGTGAACGACGAACCCTGAACGACGAACGACGAACGGCGAACGACGACGAACGACGAACGATGATGTATGTCCACACTACTGATTGAAGGCGGCCGCCGGCTGTCCGGCGCTGTTGAAGTCGAGGGCAACAAGAACGCGGCGCTTCCGCTTCTGGCCGCCTGTCTGCTGACAGGCGAAGAATGCGTGCTCACCAACGTTCCGCGGATCAGCGACGTCGAGGTGATGGCGAGGCTGATTCTCGATCTCGGTGGTGAAGTCGAAGGGATCGGCAGCACGACGCTGCGCGTGCGCTGTCCCGACATCGTCAAGGACGAGCCGGACGGCGCGCTGGTCGGCCGCCTGCGGGGTTCGGTGCTGCTCCTGGGCCCGCTGCTCGCGCGGCGCGGCCGGGCGCACCTTGCGCCTCCAGGAGGTGATTTTCCGGCGCGCCGCACGATCAACACGCACCTCGAGGCGCTCGAATCGATGGGCGCGCGCAGGGCGGAAGGCGCCGGACATGTGCTCGAGGCGCCCGACGGCCTGAAGCCGACGTCGATCTACCTCTACGAAGCCTCGGTCACCGGCACTGAAACGGCGCTCCTGGCCGCAGCGGCGGCGCCCGGGATCAGCGAGATCCGCCACGCCGCCTGCGAGCCTCATGTCGTCGAGTTGTGCGCGTTCCTCGAGCAGCTCGGCGCCGGCATCACCGGCGCGGGCACGACGACCATTCGGGTCGAAGGCGGCCGCAAGCTGCGTGGCGCCGAACACAGACTGTGGGGCGACTACATCGAGGCGGGAAGCTGGGCGGTGGTGGCCGCCGTGACGGGTGGAGAGATCGACATCCACGGCGCGCGGGCAGAGGACATGGAAGTGATCGCGGCGGTGCTCACGCGCATGAACATCGAGTGCGCGATCGAACGGCGAGCTGTTTCGCGTCGAGCAGTCGAGGCCGCGCGCGGCCGGCCGCATCACCACGAGCCTGTGGCCCGGCTTTCCGAGCGACCTCGTGAGCCTGGTGACCGTGCTCGCGACACAGGCGGAAGGCCAGACGCTCGTCCACGATTGGCTGTACGAACTGCGTCTCTTCGCGCTCGAGCAACTGAGCGGCATGAGCGGCGATCTGTTCCTGTGCGATCCGCACAGGATCATCGTCACGGGCCCGAGCCGGCTGCGCGGCCGCCCTCTCGACAGCCGCGATCTGCGATCCGGCATGGCGCTCATCGCGGCGGGGCTCGCCGCAGAGGGACAGAGCAGGCTCTCGCCTCTCGAAACGGTGGAGCGGGGCTACGGCCGGCTGGTGGAGCGGTTGCAGGCGCTGGGCGCGAAAGTGGCGAAGATGCCGTAGCTACTTGCCGCCGGGCTTCTTGATCGGCACCGCGGGGTTCGCGGGGTCTTCCGGCTTGGGCAGTTCGGGCGGCTTCGGCGGTTCAGCCGGGGGCAGCGGAAGCTCCGCGAGAGGCGCGAGCGAATCGCGTCCGACGCGGAACGGTCGCAGGTCGGCTTCGGTCAGATCCAGGACGCGGATGATGTGCGGCGTCAGCGTCAGGATGATGTCGGTCTGAGTAATCGACTTCGTGGTGTGGCCGAAGAGATGGCCGACGAGCGGCAGGTCGCTCAGCCCGGGCAGCCCATCGAGCGAATGCCGTTCCTCGTCGCGAATCAAGCCGGCCAGCATGTTCGTCTCGCCGTCGCGCAGCCGGATGATCGTGGTGATCTCGCGGTTGCCGAACGTCGGCAGCCCGCCGAACCCGGTCCCGGAAATGTTGGTGACCGCGATCTTGAGCTGCAGCGACACGTCGTCGTCGTGATGCGTGCGCGGCGTGATGTCGATGTTGACGCCGATGTTCTGGTAGTTGAACGACGTGATCGGCTGCTGCGACACGCCGCCGGTCGCAATCGGCGCGAACGTCGTGACCGGCACGGGCACCTGCTCGCCGAATTTCGCCTGCGCGGCGACACCGTCGGTCGTGCGCAGCTGCGGGTTCGCCAGCGTGCGCGTGTTCGTGTCGCTCTTGAGCAGACGGTAATAGAGCGACGGCAGGCTCGCGAGCAGGATGTCGGACTGCGAGAGGTTGCGGAGCGCCGACAGCGAGATGCCGCTGGCGCCTTCGGCGATCGAAATGCTGCCGTTGATTCCCGGTGATCCCGGGCTGGCGATCTGCAGGCCGTACTCCTGCAGCTTGGTGCGATCGACCTCGATCAACTCGACGTCGATGATGACCTCCGGCCGCGCCTTGTCGATCGCGTTGATCACGCGCGATGCGGCGGCGATGCGTTCGGGCGAGTCCTTGATGGTGAGCGCGTTGGTGGCCGTCGTCGGCGAGATGCGCCGCGCATCGAGCACCATGCGCAGCAGATCCATCGTTTCCTTGAGATCGGCGTTGCTCAGGTAGAACGTCCTGACGATCTCCTCCTCGTACTCGCGGCGCTTCGCCGGCGTGTCCGGGATCACGACGATGGTTTTCGGCGCGGTGACCCGGAAGAACGTGCGCGTCGCGCCCGAGACGGTCGTGAGCGCGTCGTCCAGCGAGGCGTTCCGAAGGTCCACGGTGACCGGACGTATCGCGGAACGTCGAATCGAAGATGACGCTGATGTTGGCGAGGCGCGAGATGGCGGTGAAGACGTCGCGGCTGGCCGCGTCGCGGAACGTCAGCGACGCCGGCATCTTGACGCCCGTCGGCAAGTCCATGCCGGGCGGCGGCAGCTCCCGCGTGCGATCCATGAGCGTCTGCAGTTCCGTCTTGCCCTCGCGCGCGACCGCGATCTTCGCCCGCAGCTTGTTTCGCGTCGCGTTCAGTTCCTGATCGAGCTCGCCGTTGGACGGATTCAGCTCGGCGGCGACCTGGTACTCGACGAGCGCCTGATCGAATTTGCCGGTTGCGGCAAGCCGGCGGGCGCGGTTGAAGTGATCCTGCGAGGCCCTCAGCTTGCTGCGCTCCAGCGCGCCGCGCGTGTTCCGATCCTCGGGGTTGAGGCGAAGGGCCTTTGCGTACTCCACCACCGCCAGGTCGTAGTCCTGACGCTGTTCGGCCTGATCGGCGCGGTGGAACGCGCTCGAGGCGGCGCAGCCGCCCGCCAGCAGGCAGAGCGCCAGAAGCACGGCCGTGCCGCGGCGCGGAGACTCAGTTACGGGATGGAGCACTGACAACATCAACACCGCGCGGGATCTTGAAGGCGAATTCCTTATCGGCTAAACCGATGTTTTCCTTCAGATTGGTGAAGGAAAAGCTCGATTTTCCGCCCTGCGCGTCCACCGTCAGCAGGCCGCGGATGGCGAGGCTGGCGGGGTCGAGGACCAGCACGAGCCAATCGTAATCCCGCTGCCTGGCCTTGGGGACCAACTTCAGCGCGCGGCTGCCGGCCGGCGTCCCGGCCGGTGCGTCGACGAGCGAGGGCGTGAAATCGCGCTGCAGGTTGCCTTTGCCGGCCAGAAACAGGGTCGGCGTCGGCGCGTCGTCGTCGGCCGGCACGGCGGCCACGATGACCTGCTTGTCCTCGGGAATATAGGAATACATCTTCACGCCGTCGGACACGAACTGCTTGGTTTCCGGCGCCGAGTAGTCCCACCGCATCTTTCCCGGCTTCTTGACGAGCAGACGGCCGCGCTCGGTGATCGTTTTGCGCAGCACGCCGCCTTCGTACAGTGTGAACGAAGTCGGCGGAGAAGTCCTTGATGCTGTCGTACTTGCGCTGGACGGCGGCTGCGAGTTCAGGCGCCGTCGGGTCCGCGGCGAGCGTGAAAACGCGATTGCCCAGTGCCGCGCAGACAGCCAACGCCAGGATGACTGCGCGTCGCGACGTGGTCATAGATAACCTTAGCACGCGGCCGGTCCGGCCACGGCAGACCGGCTATCGATATCGCGAACCGATGAGGTAGCGCGCCTGCGGCGCGTAAATGTTGGACGCATACGCCGTTCGCAGGGCCGTTCCGTGGTCGTCGAAGGCGGCGAAGCTGATGCCGCGCTCGACGATCAGCGTGTGCTGGCGCGCGGCGACGACGTGGCCGAATCCCATGCGGCGGATGGTGTCGGACGCGAGCCACGAGTCCATGCGGATCTCGACCGGGACGCCGTCCAACGCGAACTCGCGGCGGAACGGGACGATCGCCGGCCGCCACCAGCTCCGGCGCCTGGCCGGCAACGCCCGCGACGGCGAGCATAGTCGCCCGTCGGCAAGGGTGGCCGCGTGATTCGACGTCAGCGCTGCCAGCGCGCGTCGCGAGCTCGCGGGTGTTCACCGGCAGATCGCCCGACGGCTTCAGCACGCACAGCACGTAGCGCGTGCCCGGAGGGACCGTGGCAATCGCGTCGCCGAAGCCGGTGACGGGAACGCGTACGTCGCGCGTGATGTCGAGCAGCGGCCCGTACGCGGCCTCGAGCGTCGCCCGCGCTCGCTCGGTCGCCGCGACGCTCCGGCCGATCGCGCGGTTGTCGGCGACGAGCGCCGGCGCGTACAGGAGCACGTCCGGCAGCCGCGCATACGCGATTTCCGGGCGCTCCGTCCTTGGCGACGTACGACAGGCCGTTGCCGATCTGCCAGTTCAGATCGGTGAGCAGGATGTCGCGCCGATCGTCGAGCCGGCGGTGAGCGCGTCGACGACCGCGGCCGGCCGCCTGTCGCTGACTGCGATCGAGCGCCGGAAAGTCGTGATACGCGCGCGCGCCGGCGTACAGCGCCAGCAGCGCGCCGGCGATGAGCGGACCGCGGCCGCCGAACCGTCCAGCCAGGGCGATGGCGGGCGCGATCAGCAGCGCGAGCAGGAGATGCGACGGCAGGTAGAAGACGTGCGCGTCGCCGACGTTGTAGCTGTAGGCGAAGGCCACGTTCGCGGCGAACAGCGTGAACAGCAGGAGCGCCCGGCGCACCGTCGATCAGCGCGAGACGGAGCAGTCCCGCCGCGGCGAGCAGCGGCCCGGCCAGCCGAACTGCTGCCTCAGGTCGAACCAGTACATCGCGAGGTGATCGCCGAAGCAGCGACTGCGGCACGTTCATCACCATCGTGTCGCGCCAGTCGGACTTCGTGACGTCGAACCAGAATCGCTGCAGGGCGTCGACCGACGCCGTGCGGCGGGTCCGGCAGCAGCCAGAGCGTCCGCAGGTTCCACGCGTACTGCAGCGCGCCGGCCGCGGCGCAGACCGCCGCCAGCGCGACGATGCGCGGCGCGAACATCGACCGCCAGCCGCGCGGCGCCGTCAACAGGAGAAAGATCGTGTAGCCGGGCAGCAGCAGGATCATCGAGAGGTGGTTGCCGAACCCGAGCGCGTAGACGGCGAAGAACAGCGAACAGCCGGCCGGTCGTCGGGCACGTTCGCCCAGCGCAGGAGCAGCAGCAGCGTCAGCGCGACGAACGCGATGTGCAGCGCGTAGACCTCGGCGATGATCGCCTGGCTCCAGAACGTGTACGACGCCGCGAACAGCAGCGCGGCGCCGAACGCGGCGGCGATCGATCCCGACAGCTCGGCGGCCACGAGCACGATGAGACCGCAGGCGACCGCGCCCTCGATTGCCGACGCGAGATTCAGCGCGTGCGCCGGCTCCGCCTCGTCAGCCAGAGCATCGCCGTCCCGATCGCGAAGTAGAGCGGGTAGCCGTCGCGCGGCGTGATCAGCGGCGAGCCCACCATCGTCTGAAACGATCCGGTGTCGCCGAAGTCGACGCCGGGCAGGAGGGTCGCGCGGTAGAGGGCGAACGAGAGCGCCGCGGCGGCGAACGCGGCGAGCAGTCCGCGGCGGCTCATGAGGGTCAACCGATCAGCGCGCGGCGCGCTTGGCGGCGATGGTCGAGCGGACGTCGGCGAGCGATCGCGTGTTCAGCACGTGCCGCGGCTCCACCCAGCCGCGCCGGGCGGTCACGATGCCGAGCTCCATCTGGCGGCCGAGCATCTCGGCGCGGTGGCAGTCGCTGTCGATCGACACCGTGGCGCCGGCGGCGATCGCGCGGCGCGCAAGCGCGCCGTCGAGATCGAGGTGCGACGGCGCGCCGTCGATTTCCAGGACCGTTCCGGTCTCGACGGCGATCTCGAAGAGGCGATCGTAGTCGAGGTCGTAGCCGCGGCGGTCGGGCACGAGGCGGTTGGTCGGGTGCGTGATGATCGTCACGAGCGGGTGCTTCATCGCCGACGCGTAGCGCTGCATCAGCTGATCCGGGCCGTGGCCGGCGTGCTCGTGCAGCGACGCGAGGACGATGTCGAGCGCTCGAGGACGCTGTCCGGGAAGTCGAGCCGGCCGTCGGGGAGGATGTCGACTTCGCAGCCGTGCAGGATCGTGATCCGCGGATACCGTTCGCGCAGCCCGGCGATTTCGTCGGCCTGCTTCCTGACCGCGTCGAGCGAGAGATTGCGCGAGGCGGCCGAGTGCGGCGAGTGGTCGGTGATCGCCATGTACTCGTAGCCGAGCGCGACGGCACGCCTTGCACCATCGCCTCGATCGGATCGCGTCCGTCGCTCCAGAGCGAGTGCATGTGCAGATCGCCGCGAATGTCGTCGCGCGAGACCAGCGTCGGCAGAGCGCCCGTTGCCGCCGAGCGCTATCTCGTCGTCGCCGTCTCTGATCTCCGGCGGGATGAGCGGGAGGCCGAGGGCCGCATAGATCTCGTCCTCTGCCGGCGGCGCTCGTCAACGTCCGATCGCTCGAATACAGTCCGCCGGCCGTGAGCGTCAGGCCCCGGTCTGCGGCACGCGCCTGCAGGCCTTCGAAGTGCGCGCGCGATCCGGTCAGGTACAGGAGATCGGCGCCTGCATTGGACGGTCGCCGGCAGGCGCACGCCGATCTGCACGCGGTCGGCAAGCGCATAGAGCCGCCGCTCGCTGCGGTGCAGGACATGCGATGCGGCCGGCAGTTCGAGAAGGGCATCGATGGCGTCCGCGGGCTGATCGGTCGGTGCGAGGATCTCGATGTCGCCGACCATGTCCTGGCCGCGTCGCAGCGAGCCGACTGGAATGGCCCACGCGACGCCCGGCACACCGCGCAGCGCATCGAGCACAGGCTCGGCGATGGCGACGGCGCGGCCGAGCGGCACCCGCGGGATGCGTGCGCGCAGCGCCGGCAGCGCGCTGCTGATGGCTGATTCGACCTCGGCGCCGAGGCCCGGGATCGCTCGAACGTTCTGCTCACGCACCGCGGCGGCGAGGTCGGCCGCCGACACGATTCCGAGCGCGCGGTGAAGTTCGGCGAGCTGCTCGATCGTGACGGCGCCCGATTCGAACAGCCAGCGCAGATCGGCCGGAAGGTCGGCGATCGCCGATTCGACCAGCACCCAGCCGCCGGCCTCGTACATCTGCCTCAGCCGCCTGAGCACTTCGGGATCGCTGCCGAAGGGAGGGTTGTCGAAGAGCGGGCCGGCCTCGGCGTCGGATTCGATCCGGTGCGCCCGCACGAGGTCGAGGGCCCGCGCCCACATCGCGGCGCCGGTCATGTCGCCGCGAATCGTCGCCAGCGACGCGAGCTGTTCGAGTGTTTGATGGAAAGGCGACACAGATGTCGCTGGGAAATCGCCAGGAATCGGCTGGCTAGCCTTTCAGTGCGCCGGGTTCGGGCGTCGCCTGCTTGGGCGCTTCCTTCGTTTCCGTCGGAAGATTCGCGGCGAGCCAGTCGGCGATGCCGCCCTTCAGCGCGACGGCCTTGTAGCCCTGCCGGATGAGTTGCGCCGCGACGTCGGAGCTGGCGAGCTCATTCGGATCCGAGTCGTAGACGACGATCTCGCGGTCCCGCGGAAAGGCGGGCGCCGCGGCGCCGTGGCCGAACCGGACCGATCCGGGCAGCTTCACCGTGCTGTGTTCGTACGGATACTTCAGCCGGGCGTCGACGAGAACGGGTGGCGCGCCGCTGTCGAGGCGCTCTTTCAGATCTTCTTTGGTGATGCGCGGCACCGGCACGGCTGTTATTGTGATCGCGCCGTGCGCGGACTGTCAAATTGCCCGCTCGACTTACGAGGTCGGCTGGTGTCCGACTGCCCCCAGGCTGCCGGCGCGATCGAAGGGGATGACGCGTGCCGGCATCGCGTTGGGCCGGGTCGCGGCCGCGTTGACCGGAGCGGTCCTGCGAAACTTCGCTTCGACGGCCCAGCCTGACGAGCGTTTGCCGCAGTGCACGCACCGCAGAAACATGTGGCCCGACTCGCACCACATGCCGTAATCGTGGCGGCCGGACAAATAGCAGTTAATCAGATCCCACATCGCAGAGCCCCTTGGAACATGTGAGCCAGTTTGGGTTATTCAACCGATGGGCAAGGACGATGCCGCTCGATCACGCAATCCGGCATCGATAGGCGAACACTGTGGAAGATTCGTATTTCTGCGGAAACTGTCGTGAAGTGCGTCTCCAACTTGAAATCGGCGGTTGTTCCGAGCTTGTACAGGTACGGCTGTATCGCGTACAGTTCTGTAATCGACTTACAAACGAGGGACCTATGGCGCGGCAGCTCGAACTCGAGGGAAGACGTTTCTGGATCTTGTCTGAACCGTTCGACTCCGGGTGGAAGGCATCGGTCGTCGAAATGAAAGGAGAGGAGCAGGAGAGCGTCGGGATCGACGCCACCGGCGAAACGCGCGGCGCGGCCGACGATGCGGCGGAACGCAAGCTCCGCCGGCTGCTGCACGCCTACTGAGGGTCGTTCCGCGGCACCACAGGCGCCACCATCCAGGCGATCCCGATGCTGAGCAGGTAGAGGATCACCATCGGCGCCGCGAACACGGTCTGATTCCAGGGATCGCCGGAAGGCGTCAGCACGGCGGCCAGGATGAAGATGATCAGGATGGCGTACTTGATGTTGCTCCACAGGAAGCGCGCCGACACCAGCCCCATCTTCGCGAGAAAGAACACCGCCGTCGGCATCTGGAAGACGATGGCCATGCCGAGCAACATCTTCGTATAGAGATCGAACGCGGTTTCGACCTTCGGCATGAACTGCAGGTTCGCGTTGCTGAACGTGCCGAAGAACTCGATCATGTACGGGAAGACGATGTAGTGGCTGAAGAGCCACCCCGCCACCACTCCAGCGGACGACATCAACACGAACGGAATCGCAAACTTCTTCTGGTTGGTGAACAGCGCAGGAGCGATCAGCCGCCACACCTGAAACAGCACGTACGGGGACGCAATCGCGCAGCCGGCGATCAGCGCGATGTTGATGTACAGCGAGAAGGCCTCGCCCGGAGCCGTGTAAATCAGGCGCGTGCCCGGCGGCAGCGCCTTGCGCATCGGGGCGAATACGAAGGCGACGATGCGGTCGATCTGGGTAAAGGCGATGAGGACGCCGACCGCGATCGCCACGCACGATCGCACGATGCGCTTGCGGAACTGCTCGAGCAGATCGAGCAGCGACAGCCCCGCCCAGGGCGGACGGTAGCCGTCCCCCTCCGGGTCGTACCAATTCCCGAGCGCGGGCGTCATCCAGCAATTTTAGTCTGAAACGAGCGGGCGCCCCCGGATGACGGAGAACGCGCCGCGGCGCCACAGCAGCTCGACGCGAAAGCCGGCAGACCGCATCAGGCCGATTTCGGCGTCGAGCGGCACGTAGACGTCTTCGAACGACCACGATTTGAAGATGGCTCTGGACCGCGACGGCGTGTACGCCCGTCGCAAATGGGCGAGCCACTCGTCGAACTGGGCGCGTTTCACCGACGCGTCGCTGGCCGGCTGGCTGTCGACGCTGAGGAGCAGCCCGCCCGGCCGCAGCGCGGCATGAATGCGCCGATACAGCGCGCGCTTGGCTTCGCGGGTGCGAACATGATGAAGCGCGAACGACGCCACGACCGCGTCGCACGATGGCAACGGCGTCCGGAGAAACGAGCCGACGGTGAACGTCGCGCGGTCGCCCAGCCGTCGTCGGGCCAGGGCCAGCATCTCCTGGTCGACGTCGATGCCGACCGCTCGGGCCTTTCGCGCGGTGGCCAGGCAACGAGCCGAGAGCGCACCAGTGCCCATGCCGAGATCGACGATCGTCCGCGCGCGAGGCGGAATGGCCGCGGCCGCGACGTCGAGCATCTCCTCGTAGTGAGGGATGAACGTCCGGATGCGCGAGTCGTAGTCTTTCAGATCGATGCCGAGATGCGAGGCGACACCCATAGACCTCAAGCTTACGGTTGATCGGCCTTGGGTTGGTATCCCGAGCACTGGAGGACCGGTAGCACCGGGATACCGCCGGAACTCGGGCCTGGTCGCCGACAGCGTGCACAGATAGAACGTGGAGCCGCGCGACGAGGTGATGATCTCGGCAAAGCGGCACGAGGCGCAGAGCCCGGCCGGCCCGGGCGGCGTGACAGCCATGGACGATCCGATTTCAGCACAAATCGTCCACGAAGTCGCCGGCCGAGAAGGCGCCGGCGTCGTGCTACACCGAGAGACGGCCGCCCAGCGGACGGCCGTCTCTCGACTTCAGAGCGATCGCAGGAAATTCAGCAGGTGCTGCTTCTGAGTCTCGCTCAGCTGCAGATAGTTCCCCACGACGCCGTTCGCCTCCGAGCCTGAGCTCGCGTGTGCGCGAATCGCGCTGATCAGGTTCGACGTCCGTCCGTCGTGCAGGAAGAACACGCGCTGTCCCAGCCCCCACAGCGGAGCGCTGCGGAACTCGCGAGGACCGGCCTCTCCCTGGCTGACGCCGTCAGCCAGCCCGACGCCCATGTCGTGGACCAGCAGATCGGAGAAGAGGTTGACCGGCTGGTTTGCCAGCGCGGCGATCGCCGCGTTGCCGGTCGTGAACGACGGCGTATGGCAGAAGGCGCAGCCGACGCTCGTTGAAGATCGCTCGGCCGATGCCGATCGACGTGGCGCCGCCAGGCGTCGTCAGCGACGGCGTCGGCGGGGCCAGCAGGCGCATGAAGTGCGAGAAGAGCTCGACCCCGCTCATCGCGGTGACCGGGGTGGCGGCGTCCGCGTTGGTGATGTCGTTGGGCACGGCCGCTTTCTGGCAGCTCGCTTTCTCTTCACGCTCGGTCGGGAACAGCTCGTTGGTGATGCCCATTTCGACGTTGTAGGCCTCGCCGGAGAACAGCATCAGCGATTTGTTCTGCGCCTTCCATCCGAACCGCGCGATGGTGCCATCGTTCCCGTTGTTGTTGGTCTGACCGCTGATCGTCCGGCCCGACACCGCGAAGTTCGCGCGGCCGCGAATCCCGAGGCTGGCTTTTGCCGACGCATTGGCCGCCTGGTTGGCCAGGATCGCCCCATCCGGAATCGCTTCGATCAGGCCGGCGCCGAACACCGGCGTCGGAATCCGGAAGATCACGTTGTGATTGGCGAGCTGCCGGGCGAAATCGGGCTGCGCGAGCGAACAGCCAGTCGCTCCCAGCCTGCCGGTGATCGTGAAGAGCGCGTGCACGCCGCCGTCGGGCGTGCCGTCGGGATTGCTGACGAAGCGGGCTTCGCGCACTGGCCCGTTCGCCGAGAGGAATGACGGAATCGAATCGGTCCCGCCGATCGCGTTGGCGAACGCGATCTGGGGATTCACGGCCGGACTCGATCCGCCGGTCGCCGGTTGCGAGTGGCAGCCGGCGCAGCTATCGAGGTTCATGCGCGGTCCCAGTCCATCGGCCACGCTTTCCTCTTCGGCGAAGTCCGCCTGACCCGCGCCGAAGTATTCGAGCTTGGTTTGTCGACAACCCGGTGATGGCGCCGCCGGCGCTGGGGATCGGTCCCGACGGCCGAACGCCGGGATCGACCGCTTGGCGGTGAACGACGCGATGCCGATTTGCGCAGCGACGAAGAATGCTGCGGAAGCCGACACCAGTAGCGACGTAGAAGACATCGTTGTCTTCATCTCATTCCTCCAGTGTGTGTGATTACGAATTGACCGCGGTGTGCCAGCCGAACGGCAAGCAGCGAGCCAGTAAGGCTCGCCTATACGAATGTTGGGCTTACGCGATCGTCGGCGCGTCGCCGTGCCGTTCAGTCAGCTTTCAGGACTCATCGATAACGCAGCGTGTTTACACTGCTTCCGTATTTCACATTTCTTCCGACGCAGAAATTTCGAGCGATTTGAATCATCGATGAAATTCCACTGGCGTAACGCCGAGTCCCGCTGTGTCGCATTCGTGTACGTTCATAATCTTCCCGTAAGCCGACTACTCCATAATTTTGGTCTTGTGTCAGATACCAAGACAGATTTGATGACGTTCGTCGTGCTCGAGTGAAACTGCGACTTCGCCATCGAACCCAAGCGTTCAGATTCGTCCGCGGGTTTATCATGCAACTCCATGCACCTTCGCGTTGCGCGTCTCTGCCTCGACTGTGAGGAGATTCACGATCAACAGAGCTGTCCGATCTGCAGCTCGGAATCGTTCGCGTACATCAGTCGATGGATTCCACGGCCGGAGGGCATGACGCGACAGAAGCCGGCACCTTCAGCCAGAAACCGCCGAGGTCTACCGAGAGCTGATCAACCCGGCGCCCCGCGCTTCGGGCACTCGACGATGGGCGAAGAGGGGAGCGGTCGCGCTCGGAGCAGTCGGGCTCGCGAGTTGGGTGTTTCGACAAAAGCCATCCGCTGCCGGGAAATCGACGACAGACGATCCCGACAAGAAGCGTGACGAGCCAGGGTCTCGCTGATCGGATCCTTCAGACTGATCTATACAACGCGCATTCAGCGATCGCCCTCCTGGTTGCGAGCGGTTCAGCGCTGATTCGTTGCAAGCTGAACCGCAGCGTCGAGCCATCACGCCGGCGCTTCACGTCACATACTCACGACAAAAAAGTTGATGAGGTCGTGCCGGTGTCTCCGCTTTAGAATCAGCGCGTGTAGACGCTCGTTCTGTGTGGAGGATCAATGCAGCAAGTTTTCGAAGTGCGCGATGGACAAGGTGCCCCTGTGGTGGGAGCGCTTCTCCAGGCTGTGAGTCCCAATGGGAACTGGCAGGCCGTGACTGATAGCATTGGCCAGTTTGTCGCCAATCTCGGGCCGGGAGTCTACGTCGTGACTGCGACGAAGAACGGAATCACGACGGCTCCGCAATCGGTGAACGTCGGCCCGGTGCAGATCGTGCTGCAGGCCGCATCCGTGCCGGTTCCTCAACCAGCACAGAAGCCGACCTCGGCAGTCGTATCGAAAGATGCGGTCGATCTGTCGACGGGCGTGATGACCAGCAGCAGCCCGGACGTTCGCGCGTGGCCCATCGGTGCACGTTTGACCGAGATCACGCTCGACGCCGTGTCCAATATGGGCGTCGACTTCAGCAAGCGCAACGGGCCGCAGGCGTGGCCATTTCTCGACGGTCCTGAAGGCGGGGACCTTCAGTACACGATCTGGATCGGCTGTCAGATCGGCGGTGTCTGGTACTTCGCCGGGTCGATCCTTTGCATCAGTCGATCGCCCTCAGATAACTACGTGCCGACCGGACCGACGCTGCAGCCGGGACAATTGCCGAAGAACTGGTACTACTTCGCCGGCAGTCCACTGGCGACGTACCAGCCGAAGCCGGGTGAGCAGGTCGCGTGGTTCCTGACATCGGGGGTGCAACGACGCAATGACATGCACGTGATCACTGAGCGCACGCAAGTGGTCCTGACGCCGTTCTCGGCCGGAACGTATATGTTCTGACGTGTGCCACTCTGCCGCGTGCTTACCGCCTTTAAGATAGGGCGGCAGCGGGCCCGCGAGCGTCCACCGTCTCCGCCGTTCCGCTCGGCTTAGACGCCGTCTGCGCGCGTATGTGGCGGCCGAGCTCGCCGACGCGGACGACGGCGGACGACTCGGCAGACTGACGGCGGCACGGTCGCCGCCCGGTGGGTATAGAGCGTCGAATTCGGATCGCGAGCGGCGGCAACCGGCGAACCGATCCCGGCAAGGTCAACGCGCCACGCTGGTCGGGATCTTCGAGCACACCCGTGCGTGACCAGACAAACGGGCGTCGTACTCACGCGACCTGACTCAGGGGTGTGCGTCGAACCTCAATGATGACCGCGACGGATCGAGCAGCGGCGCCCAGTAGTGCAGCGCGTCGTGCGCGACGATGAAATGCTCGACCGGGGCCGCGGCGAGAGCGAACCCGACGGTGCAGGCGAGCACGACTGCGGCGCGCCACGGGTGCCGCCGCATCTGAGCGTAGAAGCCGCGCTCGAACACGAGCGGCACGCCAGCGACGACCGCCGAAATGCCCGCCGGCCCGGCGAAACGGCCGCCGCTCGCGAACACAACCAGAAAGATCCCCAGCTCGAACAGCAGCGGCCACCCGAGCAGGACCGATCGACGCCGTTGGTGGCCGACGGCAACCGACATGACGACCGCCGTGACCAGTATCAGGAAGCCGCCCAGCTCTCGCGCCCAGATGAACGGCGTGTTGAACGGCGTCTGAATGCCCGGCCAGGCCCAGTCGAACAGACTTCGGCGGAGCTTGAACCATACCATCAGCACGAAGTGAACGGGATACGTCAGCCAGTGGCGGATGACTTCGACGACGGCGTGGTTGCTCGCGCCAGCGCTCGTCGGATCGTTGTGACCGATCCCGCTCGCCCATGCGAAGTAGCCGCTGTCGGTGCAGGGATAGCGATACGTTCCGGGAGCCTCGCACAGACTCAGGAACAGCACTTCCCCGGTGTTGGTCGGCAGCAGATCGAACTCGTGCCGGTACTGTCGCTTGTACATCGCCCAGGGAATCGCGATGACGGCGGCGGCGCAGGCCGTCAGCAGCAGCGCCAGCCAGCGGCGGCGCGCGGCCACCGCGGTGATCGCGAACCAGCCTGGCAGGACATCGTTGCGGACGACGAACCACAACGCGAATACTGCCATCGCGACGGGATAACGTGGCGAGCGCGGCGACGGGCGTTCACGCTCCGCCGCATAGAGGTACAGCAGCGAGGCCAGGCTCAACACGGCGATCGGCACGACGAGCGAATCCGACTGCGTTTGCGACACCTGCTTCGGCAGCAGCGCGAGCAGCACGCCCAGCAGCCAGGCGACGGCGATACCGAACACCGGTTGGGCGGACGCGACGAGCGCACCGAGGGCGATGCTGTAGAGCAGGACCTGGAGAAGAATCACGACGATCGCGATGTCGATCACGTCGCGCGTGCGGCCAAGCGCCGCCGCCGCCGCGCAGAACAGCCCGTAGCCGGGCATGCGATGCCATTCGACGACGCCCGGCGGCACGGTGATCCCGAGACCATCGGCGACCCGCGCGCCGACGTAGAGACCACCAGTCAGATTGCCGGTCGAACCCGAGGTCTCGAGCTCGATGGCGTAGACCGAGCGGAGATCGCGGCTCCAGTACCGAGAGAATGTCGTCCCGAGCTCGAGGATGCACACCGACCAGCAGAACGCCGCAAGCGCCGCGGGACCAAGCCATCGAGGCACACCCGCCGGCGCGGCCGTAGCCGCGGCGACGATCGATGCGGCCGAGCCGAGGACCACCAGCATGGCGTACACCGAATAGAAGCGCGCGGCCGGGATCCGCTTCAACGGCTGCGCGGGCGGTCCGCGGCGATCGTCCGGGTCGCGAAGCAGGCCGAACTCACTCACGACCACGCGCGCGCCCGATTGGGCGGGCACGACGGCCAGCCGGTTCCAGCGTGAGCCGGCCGGAATCGGGATCACCGACCGTCGCGATTCCGCGGTCGTCGTGAAGGTACCGCCTTCCCCGTCGAAGATCAGTCGCGCTGGATCGTCGACGCGGATCAGCACGGCGCGCGCGCCGGCGTCGAGTGTGTTGTCGAACGTCACGGTCAAGGCGCGTGCGCCTGGCGCGGTCGCGATCCGGAATCGTCCCGGGTTGAGCCTCGTGATGGCGGCAGCGCAGCGATCACCGGCCGAATCGCACGTCGCCGTCACGCTGGCGAGAGGCACCGTCGTGCCCGCTCCGCTGAGGACGTCTCCGTACAGGGGGGCGGCGAGGAAGGCAACGACGCTGACGGTGGCGGCGAGCAGTCCGATCACGACGAACGTGCGCATGCGTCCGTCGCCTGGACACGGCGCAGCTTGCACCAGACTCGACATTCGGGTGCGCAGCATATCGAAAACCGCCGCGCGTGTTCAACGGCGATCGGCGCCCTCGGTCACGGATGTGTGGGAGCATGCGCGACGCATGTTCGCGCGCGAATGTGCGGCGTGGCTCACTGTGACGTATACCCTGCACGGGATCAGACGGTGCCTGGTGCGCGGAACGGTGAGGCGGAAAGGGGAAAGTACCGGCCGGCTGATCGTCGCACCAGCGGCCTCCTCCACGGGCTGCGATTGTGAGACACTCCGACGCGCCGGCCGCGGCTCATTCCCACCACGGCCCGAGCCGCGGGCGCTCAAGCTGGCTGCGCGAGTAGGGATGCGACCCTGAGATCGCCGGCCGTGCGCGATGAGCATTTCAGCCCGTTTCGGCGACAGCCGATCCCGGCGCGGCCGCTCGAGGTGCTCGTGTTCGTGATGGCGCGTCTTCGCGGCGACCAGACAGACGATTCGGCTTGCGCCGAGCCTTACTTCAAAACGGCGTTGCCACGGAGACGTCTGGCACGGGTATCGGTAAACGCAGAGCCCACACAGCGAAGGTCGCCGTTCAGGCTCTACGGGTCCGAATCCCGAATAGGGAACACTTCTGCTCGCAACTTGGATCTAAGGTCGCGGGATGTTGGTTCCTATTCTTCTGAGACCGCGAGCGGGTTGTATGGTCTTCTCGGCGGTCAGATCTCGGGTTGCCAGACGGTTGCCTGGAGCCTGCTTGATCGCGATTCCCGCATTGCCGTCGCCGCCCTGGACATCGTCGCCGTCGCGATCCTGCGGGATCAACAGCAGCGCGTGCCGGTCGCCGTTTGATAGCAGGCCGGTGCCTTCAATCTCCCCGAGATCGTTGATCTGATTCGCGCCGTCCACCGTCAGGTGCGCGCCCGGCAGTACCAACGTCTGCAAGTCTACAATTGATCCGTCTTCCCACAGAAAGGCGTGGAACGCATTGGTTCGACACGCGTCATCGAAGGTCACCCGGGTGCATACCTCGGAACGTCCGACAATTTGCCCACGCCGGTTGATGCTGAAGGCCGCGCCGGCGGTGTCCCCCTTCAGAAGACCGAGATCTGTCATGACCCCGTGTTGCCAGAGAAAGGGATGGTGAAGCTGCTTCTGGTTACCCGGAGGACAGGACGTGCAGATCTCGGTGACGTCAAATCTTCCCACCACGGCGCCGGTCTCACTCAGCCATGAGGACGTGGTGAGAGTTCCTCCGAGCGTGCCAAGATCCCTAACCACTCCTCGGTCCCACAGGAACGAGCGCCAGGTTCTGTCCCCGGTCAAGTTCATGATCCCTGTGATCTGACCGCGATCATTCAGCCCTGTGACCGTGCCGTAGGTGCCCCCAAACATTCCGGCAGGCGCGTCCGCAATCAGGTCGTGCAACACGCCGTCGTGCCAAACGAATGGGTGAATCGTCGGGCCCCCGTCTGGGTTTTCGACGGTCGCGTGGGTCTCGTAGTCGACGTCACTGGCGCCAGCGACCACCCCGTCTTCGTTCACGAAGAGCGCAATGCTGCTTGGCCCCCCCAGCGTTTCGAGGTCTCGCATCTTTCCATTGCGCCACAGGACGGCGCGCGCCTGTGTTCCATTTCCTAAAAACAGGAAGCCGAGATAGGGCCACCGATTTGGAAAAGGCTCGACGCTCGAATTCAGGGCCACGCCCACGACGTCGCCGCGACGATTCGCCGCTGCCGCCGTGCTCTGGTTTCCGCCGAGCGTGCCTAGATTGACAATCTTCCCAGCTTTCCATGCGACGGCATACACAGCGGGGGCACCCGTCAATGGATCGATTTCGTTGTTCTCGGATTGTCCGATGACCATCCCGTTGTCGGTAATCCAATAGGCCCAGCTCGACCACGCGCAATCGAAGCACGGCACGTGGGACCCAACCGTTGCGTTCTCCGGGAGCACTCCAAGGTTCCGTGGCACGCCGCCGCTCGAAGAAAACGCCCTGTAGACAAAGCTATCTGGAGAGCCCTCGAACACATTAGGAATAGTCGTGTCCCCAACCGCCGCGACTCTTCCGACGTTGTTCAGAACGCTGCTCGCTGGAAACTGAAATCCCATTGCCTTCGTTGACCCTGCTTTCTGGACCTCCAAGCGTTCCCAAGTCCACAAGCCTGTAGAGATGGTGCTCCTTGTTCTTCTTCGGTTCCTGCCCCGCCATGCGGGCCGGAGCGGCAAACCCGACAACGACACCAGCCATCACTGCCCATGCTGCGAAGGGAATCTTCATGCTGTCGCCTTTCCTGTTCGACAGCCAGCTCTGATGGAGATGGCTGTCGAAATAGCGGACGCCCGCGAGAAGCGCACGTCTGGCTTGTTGGGCTGCAGTGCCGACTCACCACGTGTCAAGTCGGCCCGCAGCGGGCGAATCATCGTTCTGCTCAAGGCTGGTGTCTGTTCAATTCTGGACACCTTACAATCATTGTTCGCGTGCCGATCTGGCGACGAATCAGGACGCGCTCGCGTCTACCGGCTGGACGACGGTCCCGTTCCAGTCGTGACGACATAGGTGAGGAGGGGATGGATCTAAGAACCTACTTTCAGCTGTTCTGGGTGCCCGCCATTGCGTCTGCTGCGCTGATGACCCTTCTCTGGGCTCAGGACGAACTTTCAGGACGAACACCGTTGTTTCTTGCTGGCTGGTTTCTATTGGCGCTGGGTGCGCAATATCTTGGGACCATGACTAGCGTGTTGTGGGTTGTCGGTCTCGTGTTGCAGACCGTTCTAGCTACGTTCTTGCTTCTAAAACATCGGCTCGGCCAATTCTAGAATGAAGACTCTCGTCTGAAGGCGAGGGATTCAGGGTAGTTTTAAGTAGACTAAAGAGTGCGGAGCTGCGCGATTTAGGCTCGCTACTCGGTAATATGAAAGCGGTACTCGTACTGGGGCTCGGCACTTTGGAGCTGAATATATTGCGCAATCACTTAGTCTGTGACGTTCTCGCTGCTCGCGACAGAGTACCCGCGGGCTCACGGGTGCCGACACAGAACTCGGCTCGCAGCCTTCGATGATCTTGGAGGAGATGATGGGAAGTCTTCCACTTAATAGCCTGCATCACGCGGCTCGGCGAGAGGTGCGGCGGGGCGCTCAGCAACAGATGGACATGATCGGGACACACGTGCGCTTGTAAGATCTCAATGTCGTTCGACTGGCAAATCTCGCGAATCAGGTCTCGCACCTCGGTGCGCACGTCGCCGCGCAGCACCGGCTTGCGATACTTCGTGATAAACACGAAATGGTAGTGCAGCGAATACACCGTGTGGGCGGTTCGGCGCGTCTGGCGCATGGCCGGCCATCGTATCGCAAGCCTCCTGAAGGCGTCGCCTGAAGGCGAGGGAATTATTAAGAGAGCCCATCACGAGGTTCATCACGGTCTCACCGGGTGATCCACGCGCCGGTTTGTGATGTGACCGTCGAACCGGTGCGTGCGACGCGAGATTATCGGACATCACGAGGATCGCCACTAGCTCGCCCGCGGCGGCCCCCCCCGATGCCGAAACCCCAAAACGCTGCGGCGACCATTCGCTTTTCCGCGCCAGCCGCCAAGTAGGGCAACGCGCCATGGGGTTGATCCGATCGCGTGGACGGATTGATTAAACTAACGACCGAGTTCACCCGCCGCCGAAGGCGGTCTGGTGGAGCGACTTGTTATGCGTCCCATGAACCCAGTGCACCGGCGGAATGATGACCGGGGCCAAGTCTCAAGTCCCAGACTCGACGATCCCCTTGATGGTTGCCAGGACGCCTGACCAGAATTCATCGGAACGCGCTCGTTTGGTTTCATCTGGAATGTTGTCCTCGGTAACCGACAGGACGACGCCAGGGCTCCCCGATTCGATGCGGAAGGTCCAGTTCCGGTAGTTCTCCGGGAGATCCGGCAACTGCTCCAGATCGCTCCAGTGGCTGTACTGCAGTAGTCTCTCAGGCTGGCATTGCAGGATGGTTCCCTTCTCATGGTAGGAATTGCCGTTGAACTCTCCCGTGAACGTGATGGGACTTCCTTCTTTCCAATCTGAGTGGACCTTGGCCCCGAAGAAATACTCCTTGGCGGTGGCCGGATTCACAAGGGCATCCCATACATCCGCACTAGATGCTTCGATCGCGATGGATGCCCTTGACACGTGTTTTCTTTCCATTCTCAGTCATCTCTCCTTGCTTGACGCATAACGGCCGCGGTTCAGCCGCGGCGGCCTCATGATCACGCGGGTCGCCGGCATTGCACACCGGGCACGGTTCGCCAGGGCCGGCGCTGTCATCGTGGGGCCAGGGTCGATCGGGGTGCGCCTCGCACACCCAGCGCTGGCCCAGGCATCGGTTACATATCATCACGGTTTTCTGTGCTCTTGCAGGACTCAACGCCTCGAGACACGACGGCTAGCGACAGCCGCTGCGGCATACGCTTGCGTGATGAGTGCTTCGAGCAGGTTACTTGATGAACCAGATGAATCAGCCCAAAATGTCGCACGTTCTTCCCGCCGAAAACGACGACGGAGATGGTGAGCCGCCCGACCGATGACCTCTTTTTCCGAACGGTGTCTGAACGCATAACTTGAACGTGAGGTCCACGCGGACAAGCAGCGCAGCGGTCGTCGCCTTTCCGAAGATGGAACATTTTCCGTCGATTGGGGTTCTATATTTCTACTCGCTCGCTGGTCTGCAACCAGAGAAAGGGCAGTCGATGAGGCGGTTCCTCGCGCCGTGGCTTCTTCTGCTTGTTGGCATGTCCGGCGGAATCGGGGCTACGTATGTCGGCCTGTCCTGGCTGCATCGAACGTGACCGAGTCAATTCAGCCTGCGAATGGACTGGCGACACGAAGTTTTTGCTTGACCCCCAGAGGCCCGCACATCAGCAGCATCTCATCAGGGACGCGCAACTCGCGGAAGACCTCGCCGTTCGCTATGCAGATACCGAGCACAAGCGTCTTTCCAGCTACGCGGGACACGGTGGTCTAATTGACAACGGTCGAGTGGTGAAGGAGTGCATGGCGCGTCTCGTCACAACGATTGAGAACGACCACTTTGCCACGTCCCAACAGATTCAGGTCGCTCGTGGACAACGCAATCGAGCGTTTGATGTTGCCGTGGGACTGTTGTTCTTGCCGCTCTACTCGTTCGGCGCAACCGCAACGTGTCGTCGAGTATGGCACCGCTTCTCGTCACACCAACGCTATGTGGGATTGGTCGCCATTGGCCTGGTGTCCTTGGCTGTCGGCTTTCTCGGACTCCTACTTGGCCAACTTTGGTTCGTAGCTTGGGAACTGGTTCGCATCGGCAACGACCACTTCGGCGGCTCTCGGGCGGCTCGTAGCCCGTGGGATGAGCATGCCGGCGAGCTGTTCGTCGCTGGCGTCCTGCTGTTCTGGTTCATTGCCATGTTGCGATACTGGGCAATGTCACACGATGAACGGATTTCTACCGACAGTCTTCCTCCACACGGAATTTCTTTGTGCTGACCTTCGCTTGCGGCCGCCTGCTGGACGCCGGTCCCGTTTGAGCCGTGACGGATCGGATCGCGAGGTGAAGCATGGGGTTCTTCGAGACCAGCGACGGATTTGCCCACGTGGGTCGCATCGCGGGCGTGTTCTACCTGCTTGCGCTCGTCCCAGGGTGTGAATGGTTCCATCGGGTCCATGCGCTCTGCGCGATGAGAATCGTCTCGACCGTCGGCTGGTGGCTGGCCTTCGGGGTTGGAAAACGGAGAATGTTGAAGCTATCGGACCTTGTTGCTGGTCCGGTCAGCCTGTTGGGTCTCCTGACGCTGACGATCGGTGTGGTTGGGCAGTTTTACTTTGTGGGGACCCGATGATCGGGGGCGCTGTTGGCTGTCGCCCAACACTTCGGCTGGAGTCCTCTGGCGACACTCGTCGAGATGCCGCAAAATGACGACGGTGACGACGCAACCTACTGCACCGCTGCCCGAGGTCTCCGGACCGACCGGCATCGGGCCAGATGGCCTGCCGTCAGTCAATCCGCCGATCGTGGGGCTGCCCGGAGACGATGCACGGGTGCTGGCGTTCGCGCATGCGTACGAGCGCTGGGCATGTCGATTCATGCCGACTCCGCCGGTCGCCGGTCTTGGGAGGAACGAACCGTGGTGAGAGAGGTGCGGCGCGACGAGGTCCCGGGACCGCTCCAGCTGATCATGCGAGTCCCGGTGCCGTGGGTATTCGTTCTCATGTACTTGATCGGCGCAGGCCTGGAGCACACTTGGCCCGTGCGTCTCGGTGGTGACGTGAGCGCTCGCGTTACCTCCGCGGTTGGTGCGTTGTTGTTCACAATCGGGGCGCTCATTGCGGGTTGGGGCCTGGTCACGTTTCATAGGGCTCGTACAACGACGGTGCCCGGCGAATCCTCTTCGCGGCTGGTGACGTGGGGCCCCTATCGCTTCAGCCGGAATCCGATGTACGTGGGCCTCACGATCGCGTACCTCGGCGAGGCGTTTCTGCTTCGCCAGGCATGGCCAGCTGTGCTGCTGCCAGTCGTGCTGGCCTACGTGAACTGGGGCGTGATTCCCGTAGAGCAGGTGAGGCTGACCGACGTGTTCGATGCGGACTACGTCGCGTACCAGCGAAGGGTTCGACGCTGGCTCTAGGTGATGGCTGTCCGCGCGAACAGTAAGGCGGATGTGACTTTCACCACAGGCTTGCTCCGCAGATACGTCGCGCAACGATCGCCGGTTGCAGCGCGCTCGATCGCCGATGAGCGTCACGGCCCGACCGGTCAGCTCCGATCGATGCGGCGCACCAGGCGCATCGCGTCGCGCCGCTCGAGCACCTCGAGACGAGCCAGCTGCGCGTAAACCTGCTCGACGATTGCCCGCGGCAGGGTGACGTCATCGGTCGTCACGGTCGCGATCGGCTCGCTCGGCGCCGGTAGCGCGGACGCGTGACGCCGACGAGCGCGCGTCGATCCCGCCGTGCGGCCTGTCGGTCGCCGCGTCGGTGAGATGTCCCTCGTGTGGACCGCCACCGGCGGCGCCGCGGCCGTCTGGCGAGCTGCCGCAGGTAGCGGCGACACAGCGCGATGGAGAGACCGAAGCCGACGCCCAGGCCGGCGAGGAACCCGCCCACTGCCGATACATGGCCCTGGTGTCCCAGAACCAACCGCCACCGTGTCGCACCTCAAGACCCGCAAGCGACGCCTCCGCATTCTAAGCGCCGACAAGCAGCGGGCGCTCTTGGCCGCCTGCCAGGGATGCCGCCAGCACAAGCTGGTGGTCCTCCTCGAGCTCCTGCTGATCACCGGGGCCGGCTGGGTGATTTGCTCGGGCTCGAGTGGGCCGATGTCAGCGACGAGGGGATCGGGTTCCTGAACACCAAAAACGGGAAGGTGCGGCTCGTCGAGATGACGCCGCGCATGCGCGCGCTCTTTGCATCACTGCCGCGTGCGCCGGTCTGGGTCTTTACCAGTCCGAGAACGGGGAAGCCACATCACAACATCGACAAGGTGTTCGCCCGGGCGCTCGATCAAATTGAGCACACGGGATGCGGACGTGGCTTTAACGGACTCAGAGCTTGCAGAAATGTTGAGGAAAGATGGTGGACCGCACGAGGCTCGAACTCGTGACCTCTGCGTTGCGAACGCAGCGCTCTCCCAACTGAGCTAGCGGCCCACGAAACCTCAATACTAACACGCGGCTTTCGACAGCCGCAATGCGCGGAACGTTACTGCTACACTTCGACAGATGTCGACGATCTCTCGCATAGGTGTGCTCACCGGCGGCGGCGATGCGCCCGGCCTCAACGCAGTCATTCGTGCCGTCGTCAAGACGGCGGCCAACAGCGGCATTGAAACGGTCGGCATCGAAGACAGTTTCGACGGCCTCCTCGAGACCGACCGCTCGCGCCTGCTGACCCCACGCGACGTGACCGGTATTCTCCGGCTCGGTGGCACGGTTCTCGGCACGCTCAATACCGGCAACCCGCTGACCTCCGAGGTGCAGACCTCGGACGGTCCGCGCAACTACGCCGACCGCGTGCTCGAGATCTACGGCCGGCTTGGTCTCGACGCCGTTGTGGCGATTGGCGGCGACGGCACGCTGGCGATTTCCTACGATTTCTGCCAGATGGGGATGCCGATCGTCTGCGTGCCCAAGACGATCGACAACGACATCGTCGGGACCACCAACTGTTTCGGCTTCGACACCGCGGTGGCGTTTGCGACCGACGCGATCGACCGGCTGCACACCACCGCGGAGGCCCACAAGCGGATTCTCGTCGTGGAGGTCATGGGCCGCTACGCCGGCTGGATCGCGTTGTACGCCGGGGTGGCCGGAGGCGCCGACGCCATCCTCATCCCCGAAATTCCTTTCGACATCGCCGTCGTCGCACAGCGGCTTCGCGATCGCGATCGCTGGGGCGCGAAGTTCAGCATCGTCGTGGTTGCGGAGGGCGCCTATCCGAAGGGTGGCACTCTGTCGCTGCTCGAGGCCGCGCACGGCCGGGCGAACGAGCGCCTTGGCGGCATTGGCGCTCAGGTCTGCGAAGCGCTCCACGGCGAGACCGGCAAGGAGACACGCTCGGTCGTTCTCGGCCACCTGCAGCGCGGCGGGGCGCCAACCAGCTTCGACCGCGTGCTGGCGACGCGGTTCGGAGGCCAGGCCGTCGAACTCGTGCGGCGCGGCGAGTTCGGTACGATGGTCGCCTTTGCGCCGCCCGACATCATTGCCAGGCGGATCGACGAGGTGGTGGGGAAGATCAAGAGCGTCCCGGACGATTTCGATTTGCTGACGACCGCAAAGGCGCTCGGGAGTGACTTTCGGTGACTGAGCATGACTAATGACAATGATGATGTTGCAAAGCGGCTCGCCCATCGCTCTATAAGTTCTCAATCCGCATTGTCAGCTATCACGTCAAGGTACTTGAGCGCGCCGCCGGTGTTGAACAGCACCACCGATTCGTGCGGCTTGATCGAGCCGTCTTCGACGAGGCGCTGAATCGCGACGAGCGCCGCTCCGCCTTCCGGCGCCGCGCTCACCCCGGCGTGCTTGCCGATCGCGAGCATCCCATCGACCATCGATCGGTCGGAGACGGCCAGCGCGGTTCCGCCGCTCTCGCGCACGGCACGCAGGATCAGAAAGTCGCCAATCGCACGCGGCACGCGCAGGCCGTCGGCCACCGTGGACGCGTTCTCCCACGGCTGAGCCTTCTCGGTGCCTTGCTGAAACGCGCGGACAATGGGCGCGCAGTTCTCGGCCTGCACGGAGACCATGCGCGGCCGCTTCGCGTTCTGGACCCAGCCGATGCGTTCGATCTCGTCGAATGCCTTCCACATGCCGACCATCCCGGTACCGCCGCCGGTTGGATAGACGATCCAATCAGGCCAGGTCCAGTGCAGCTGCTCGGCCAGCTCGTACGCCATCGTTTTCTTGCCTTCGATCCGGTACGGCTCCTTCAGCGTGGACACGTCGTACCAGCCGAGCGGTCCCCCTTTTTCCGCGCAGAGGCGGCCCGCGTCGGTGATGAGACCGTCGACGAGCGTGACGTTCGCGCCATAGAGGCGGCATTCATCGACGAACGGACGCTTGGCGTCCTTCGGGATGAAGACTTCACATGCGAGCCCCGCGGCGGCGGCGTAGGCTGCCGCGGCGTCGCCGGCATTTCCCGCCGTCGGCAGGGCGATCGTCTTTGCGCCGAGATACTTCGCCCGCGTAATCGCCGCCGACTGCCCACGCGCCTTGAACGAGTTCGTGGGGTTCAGCGATTCGTCCTTGATGTAGAGACGATCGAGGCCCAGCGTCGCGCCGAGCGCGCGCGCGTGGAACAAGGGGGTGAACCCTTCGCCGAGCGTCACCGGCTCCTCGCCGTCGAACAGCGGCAGCAGCTCGCGGTAGCGCCACATGTTCGGCTCGCGTCCAACGAGGCTCTCGCGCGACCACGCTCGCGCCTTGTCGAGATCGTAGCGGGCCAGCAGTGGAGCGCCGCATGCGCACAGGTGATGGTTGCCGCGCGGGTCGAGTGCCGGTGCGCCGCAGGGGACGGAGCACTCGAGATGAGTGAATAGAGACATACGCGTTTATCTGCCGAGGAGCTCCGTGTCCTTTTTCTTCTGCAGGTCGTCGATCGCCTTGATGTGCTGATCGGTCAGCTTCTGAACTTCGTCGAGGCCCTTCTTCTCGTCGTCCTGCGACAGGCCGTGGTCCTTCAGCAGCTTTTTCAGGCGGTCGTTGGCGTCTCGCCGCACCTGGCGCACGCTGTTGCGGCCGTCCTCGCTCAGCTTGTGCACGTGCTTCGACAGCTCCTTGCGACGCTCCTCCGTCAGCGCGGGCAGCGGGATGCGCACCACCTTGCCGTCGTTGGCCGGATTGAGGCCGAGGCCCGCGGCACGGATGGCTTTCTCGATTGCGCCCAGCTGCGAAGGGTCGAACGGCTGCGCCACAATCAGCGTCGGCTCTGGAATCGAGAGGCCCGCGACCTGGTTGAGCGGCATCTTGGATCCGTAGGCCTCGACGTGCACCCCGTCCAGAATCGTCACCGATGCGCGCCCGGTCCGCACTCCCGCAAACTCGTGCTGCAGGTGATCGATGGCCGCCTTCATTCGCTTGCCGACTTCGCCGTACAGCCCTTTCAGGTCAGTGACATCCATAGGTGCCTCATCGAATCCCCGGATCGGGGATCCTCACACTCATCTAAGCGGTCACCAGCGAGCCGATCGGCTCGCCGGACATCGCTCGCTTGATGTTACCGGGCGTCCGCAGGTTGAACACCACGATTGGCAGGCGGTTGTCCATGCAGAGGGAAATGGCCGTGGAGTCCATCACCTTGAGACCTTGTTCGAGAACCTTCTGGTAGGAGATGCGATCGTAGCGGACCGCGTCTCGCTTCACCATCGGGTCGGCGTCGTAGATGCCGTCGACCTTGGTCCCCTTCATGATGACGTCGGCCTTGATCTCCATGGCGCGAAGGGCAGCCGCCGTGTCGGTGCTGAAATACGGGTTGCCGGTGCCGGCGCCGAAGACGACCACGCGTCCCTTCTCGAGGTGGCGAATGGCGCGGCGGCGGATGAACGGCTCGGCGACGGCCCGCATTTCGATAGCCGTGACGACTCGCGTGACGACGTTCTGCTGCTCGAGCGCATCCTGCAGCGCGAGCGCGTTGATCACGGTGGCCAGCATCCCCATGTAGTCGGCCGTCGCGCGGTCCATCCCGCGCGCGCTGGCCGCGACTCCACGGAAGATGTTGCCGCCGCCGATGACGATGGCGGTCTCGACGCCCATGCTCTGGATCTCGGCGATGTCCTTCGCAATCTGCGTCGCCACGGCAGGGTCGATGCCGTAGGTCTGCTCGCCCATCAGGGCTTCGCCGGAAAGTTTCAGAAGGATGCGCTTGTATGCGGGTGGCGGCGGGGGAGTCACGAACAGAGATTATATATCCATGCTAATGGCTGATGGCTGATGGCTAATGGCATATGGTCATGGAGTGTCGATCCATCGCCATCAACCCTATGCCATCAGCCATTCGCCATCAGCCATGACTCAGAGTGCAGCCTCGCCCACTTTCAGCCGAGCGAAGCGAGTCACCGAGACCGAGCTTCCCAGCGTCTTGTTGGCAGCCGCAAGGACGTCCTTGACGCTCGTCTTGCCCGTCGTGTCGCGGATCGAGTCCTGGTCGGTGAGGACGGTCTGCTTGTAGTAGCTCCCGAGCTTGCCCTCGATGATCTTCTCGAGCACGTTGGCCGGCTTTCCAGAGCCTTCCATCTGCGCGCGGTAAATCGCCTTTTCCTTCTCGAGGAGATCGGCGGGAACCTCATCACGGGTCGCGTACGACGGGCTTGCCGCGGCCACCTGCATCGCCAGTTCCTTGACGAGAGCGGCGAACTCATCCCGTCCGCTGATGGCCGGCGTCACGCCCGCCATCTCCACCATGACGGCAATCTTTCCGCCCAGGTGGATGTACTGGCCGACGTAGCCGTTGCCGGCGTAGCGGACGAAGCGCGAGACGCCCATGTTCTCGCCGAGCTTGGCGATGACGGGCGCGACGTGCTTGATCACCGGTCCCTGCGGATCCTTGAGCCACGCATCGTTGGCGGCGTCGCCGGCTTTCTCGATCTCGGTGAGCACCTGGTCCATCAGCGCGACGAAATCAGGCGTGCGCGCGACGAAGTCCGACTCGCAGTTCACTTCCGCGAGGATGCCCCACGTATGATCGGCGGCCACCCTGCTGGCGATGAGTCCCTCGTTGGCGCTGCGCCCGGCCTTCTTGGCCGCGCTCGCCAGACCGCGCTTCCGCAGGATCGTGGTGGCCTCCTCGACGTCGCCGTTGGCTTCCGTCAACGCGTTCTTGCATTCCATCATGCCCGCGCCGGTCTGGTCGCGGAGCTTCTTCACCTCTGCTGCGGTAATCGTCGTCGCCATGTCTGTCTCTCCGTCTCTGCTGCGTACAAAAAAAAGGCGCCGGGCTCGGGAGCCAGGCGCCTCGGCGGAATGCTAAGCCCTATCCCTAGTCGTTGATCACTGTCAGGCGGAAGCCGGCGCCGGTTCGCGGCGGCGCTCAGGCCGCGCGGTCGAGCGGCGGCCCTTGTCGTCGCCTTCGTCGCCGGCCTCGCGTGAGGCGTCGACGTCGACCGACTGCTTCATGTCGCGGCCCGAGACGACCGCGTCGGCGATCCGCGAGGCGAACAGTCGAATCGCGCGCAGCGCGTCGTCGTTGCCCGGGATCACGAAATCGACTTGATCGGGATCGCAGTTGGTATCGACGATGCCGATCACCGGAATCTTCAGCTTGCGCGCTTCGTCGACCGCGATCTGCTCCTTCTTGGTGTCCACGATGAACACCGCGTCGGGCAGGCGCGTCATCCCGCGGATGCCATCGAGGTTCTTCGCGAGCTTCTTCCGCTCTTTCTCGTTGCGCGCAATTTCCTTCTTCGAGAGCGTGTCGAACCGGCCGTCGGTGGCCATGGCCTCGAGATCCCGGAGCCGGCCCAGGCTGCGCTGAATCGTGGCGAAGTTCGTGAGGAGGCCACCAAGCCACCGCTCGTTGACGTGGAACATGCCGCAGCGCTCGGCTTCTTCCGCGATCACGTCCTTGGCCTGCCGCTTCGTGCCGACGAAGAGAATCGTGCGCCCCTCGGCCGCGAGGCGGCTGACGAACTGCTCGGCGGTGTTGAAGAGCTTTACCGTCTTCCCCAGGTCGAGGATGTAGATCCCGTTCCGTTCGCCGAAGATGTATTCCTTCATCTTCGGGTTCCAGCGCTTCGTCTGGTGGCCGAAGTGCACGCCGGCCTCCAGCAGTTCCTTCATCGCGATCGCGGCCAAGCTTGTCTCCTTTAACGTTTGCTGAACTGGAAGCGTTTGCGGGCTCCAGCCATTCCGTACTTCTTGCGTTCCTTGGCGCGCGCATCGCGCGTCAGGAGTCCTTCAGTCTTCAGTGCCTTGCGCAGCTCGAGGTTGTACTCGACGAGCGCGCGCGCGATTCCCAGACGGACCGCGCCCGCCTGCCCCGACACACCACCGCCGGCGACCGTCGCCAGCACGTCGAACTTGTCGGCCGTTTCGGTGAGGACCAGCGGAGTCTTGATTTGGGTGCGGAGCGCTTCGGTGGGGAAGAAGGCCTCGAACGAGCGCCGATTGATGGTCAGGGTCCCGTTGCCGGGCCGGAGAAACACGCGGGCGGTCGACGTCTTGCGGCGACCCGTTCCGTAATATTGCGCTGCTGCTGCCACGTTACGCGACCTCGAGCTTTGAGGGTTTCTGCGCCGAGTGCGGATGATCCGGACCGGCGTACACTTTCAGCTTGCGATACATGGCCTCGCCCATCTTCGTCTTGGGCAGCATGCCGTGCACCGCATCTTCGACCAGCTTTTCAGGCTTGCGCGCGCGAACGAGACGGGCACGCTCTTCCCGAAGACCTCCTTCATACCCGCTGTGCTGCCGGTAGATCTTCTGGTCTTCTTTTCGCCCGGTGAGCTTGACCTTCTTCGCATTCACGATGACGACGTGATCGCCCGTGTCGATGAAGGGCGTGTAGGTCGGCTTGTTTTTTCCCTGAAGCAACCGCGCCGCCACGGTCGCGATGCGCCCGAGCACCTGCCCGTCGGCATCGATGATGTGCCAGCGGCTTCCGGCGGCCGCCGTGTCAGCGCTGGCCATGAACGTAGACATCCCTAAAAAAGCCCTTTCGAAAACCCACGAACCGATGTTGGGGGATTTCCCGCCCGGACGAGCAACCAGTCGGGCAGGTCCAGGCAGCGGTAAACCCAAATCATACCGGCCTTTCTGGGGACTGTCAAGGGTCGTAGTCGTACTGAAGGCTTCCTGGCGAGGGACCGATAAGTCTGCCAGATCGAGGCAGGGCGCCCGACAGCCTAATCCGTAATCTGCTGACGGTATTGTAAGTCGCTGAAACGATTTGGAGCGCTCGCGATCGCAGTTTTCGCTCGCACTCGCAGGAATTCGACGTGGTCTTACGCGGACGGGGTTGGTACCGGCTTTGCGAAACGGCAACCGCACTCTCTTAGTCAGGACATAACTGTGTTTGGTCTCGGAAAATCGAAGGCGGTCGTCGGCCTCGACATCGGATCGAGCGCCGTCAAGGCTGTTGAGCTCAAGGCCGTGGGCAAGGGCTACAAGGTCGTGGCGTTTGGCCTCGAATCGGTGCCGCCCGACAGCATCGTCGACGGCGCGATCATCGACGGCGCTGCTGTCGCCGACGCCATCCGCCGTGTCTTCGACAACAAGGCGTTCAAGACCAAGGAAGTGGCCGCCTCGCTGTCGGGCAACGCGGTCATCGTCAAGAAGATCAACCTGCCGGTGATGACCGAGGCAGAGTTGTCCGAGTCGATCTACTGGGAAGCCGAACAGTACATCCCGTTCGACATCCAGGACGTGAACCTCGACTACCAGATTCTCAACGCGGGCACCGGCGAAGACTCCGGCGGGACGATGGACGTCCTGCTCGTGGCGGCGAAGAAGGAAAAGATTGCCGACTACACGGGCGTCATTTCGCAGGCGGGACGGCTGCCGGTGATTGTCGACGTCGACGCCTTCGCGCTGCAGAACGCCTACGAAATCAACTACGGGCTCGACCCGGAGGCCGTGGTCGTCCTGCTGAACGCCGGCGCGAGCGCGATCAACATCAACATCATCACCGGCAATCAGTCGGTCTTCACGCGCGACATCTCGATGGGCGGCAACTCCTACACCGAGGCGGTGCAGAAGGAACTGAACCTGCCGTTCGAGAGCGCCGAGCAGATCAAGCGGGGGCAGGCCGTCGAGGGCGTCACGTTCGAAGACGTGCAGCCGGTGCTCCACGCGATGACGGAGAACGTGCTGCTCGAGATCCAGAAGACGTTCGACTTCTTCAAGGCGACCGCCGCCTCGGATCGCATCGATCGCATCGTCGTGAGCGGCGGCGCGTCGCGCGTCGACGGGTTCACCGCGTCGTTGCAGGAGCGCTTCAACACCGCCGTCGAAACCTTCGATCCGTTCAAGATGATTTCATTCGACCCGGCGAAGCTCGGGATTGCGGATCCCGAGGGTCTGAGCGCCACCGCGGCCGTGGCCGTGGGCCTGGCTCTGCGAAAGACGGGCGACCGATGATTCGCATCAACCTTCTCGCCGCTGAACGGGACAAGTCGAAGAAAAAAGCGGTCACGTTTGGCACCGTCGGCCAGAAGCTCACCGTCGGCTGCAGCCTCATCCTCGTCCTCGCCGTGCTGTTCATCGGCTGGCGCTACTGGGCGCTGGCGCGCGAATCCAACGCGATCGACGCCGAAATCACGGCGGCGCAGCAGGAGACGACCCGGCTTCACTCGGTGATCCTGCAGGTGCAGCAGTTCGAGCAGCAGAAGGCGCGCCTTCAGCAGCGCGTCGTGCTGATCGAGCAGCTGCGCAAGGGCCAGACGGGTCCTGTCCACATGCTCGATCAAATCAGCCGGGCGCTGCCGCAGATGCTGTGGCTCACCGAGCTGAAGCAGGCGCCGACGGGAACCGACGTCGTGATCGACGGGAAGTGCACGACGTTGACGGGGCTCTCGGAATTCGTGTCGAACCTCGAAGCGTCCGGCTACTTCAAGAAGTCGATCGAAATCATCGACACCAAGACCGAGATGGCGGGCACGCCGCCCAGCGAAATCATCCGGTTCTCGATCAAGGCCACGTTCCAGCAGCCGGGCGAGAACAAGCCGGCGCCCGTTACGAAGGCGGGAGGCTAGCCGTGCGAGGCCGCGTCGGAGAAACGAACTTAAAGGTCGTCTGGGGTCGCCCCGATACGGCTCAGTAGCAAACGCCGATGGAACTCACTCTCACAAAACTTCCGTGGTACGCCCAGGTCGGGGCCTTCGTCGCGCTGGCGGTCGTCGGCTGCGGACTCTTCTACTACTACTACGAGGAGCCGGTCCGTTCCGACATGGCGTCGCGCCGCACGCAGCTCGAGGCGCTGCGCGCCGACATCACCAAGGGTCTGACCACGGCCAAGAAGCTGCCCGAGTTCAAGCAGCAGGTTGGTGACCTCGAGTCGCGGCTGGCCAACCTGAAGGCGATTCTCCCGGAAGAAAAGGACGCGGCCGATCTGCTGAACCGCATGCAGACAGTTGCGGCGCAGTCGAGCATGACGATCAAGGGCTTCAAGCCGTCGCCGACGGTCACCAAGACACTGCACGCGGAGTGGCCGATCACGCTCGAGCTCGAGGGCACCTATCACAACCTCGCGATCTTCTTCGACCGCGTCGGGAAGTTCACCCGCATCGTCAACATCAGCGGTCTCGACGTGAAAGGGCGCGACAGGCCGGAGGGGAACAACACGATCAGCGCCACCTGCATCGCAACGACGTTCGTCCTGCTGGACAAACCTGTGCCGGCCAAACCTGGCGCACGAGGCGCCGTTCCGCCGGCGCCGGCGAAGGGCAACTGATGCGACGCCTCCAGATTGTGCTCGTCGGGATCTTCCTGGTGTGGCTGATGCCCGCTGTCGGCGCGCAGGCGCCCGCGGCAAAGCCGGCCGCGCCACAAGGACAGCCCGCGCCCGCGCCTGGCGCCGCCGCGCCTGCGGCCGCGCCCGCAGCTCCCGCACCGGCAGCGCCTCCCGCCCAGGAGGCCTATACGTACAAGGCCGACGGGCGACGCGATCCGTTCCTGAACCTGCTCGGAACAGGCACCGAGAACAAGCTGACCTCGCGCAAGGGCGAGGGACCGGCGGGCATGACGGTGGGCGAGATTAGCGTCCGCGGCGTCATGCAGAGCCGCGGCGCACTCATCGCGATGATTCAAGGGCCCGACAACCGGACCTACGTCGTGCACCAGGGTGACAAGCTCCTCGACGGCACGGTCAAGAGCGTGACGCCGCAAGGGCTGGTCATCGTCCAGGAAGTCAACGATCCGCTGTCCCTGATCAAGACGCGGGAAGTTCGCAAAATGCTGCGATCGCTCGAGGACGCCAAGGAATGACTGTGACCCGGGGCCTCGCCCTGATTCTGACCGTCGCGACTGCGGGCGCGTTCGTGAACGCCGCCGCGCCGCCCGACACCCGCGCCTCCGTCCGGCTGACGGCCATCAGCGCCCGCGTCGGCTCGAAAGGCGCGTCGCTCATCATCGAGGCGAGCGAGCCGGTGGCCTACACGACGTCGCGGCCCGATCCACTCACGGTGCTGCTCGACTTCCGCAACGTCGGCGGCCAGGAAGTGGCCAATTCGGTAGCGGCCGACGTGAAGAGTCCAATCGCTCGCGTCTCGGTGGAGACGGTCGAGTCGCTCGGCGCTCCAGCCTCGCGAGTGCGCATCGCGCTGTCGCAGCCGGTTGCGCACCACGTGCGCAGCGAACGGAACACGGTCGTTGTCGACTTCGAACGGCCGTCCGTCAAAGCGGCGCCGTACGTGCTGCCGCCTGCCACGCGACGGAGCAGCGGGGAGCCGACCGGCGCCCGACGCCATGCAGGCGCTGCACGAGACGCCGGCGCAGGATCCGATTGCGGCGCTCGGCCTCGACAACGCCGTCGGCGGACCGTCCGCGGTTTCGTCGCCCGGTGTGACGCCTCAACCTGTGTCGCAGCCGAAGGTGGTTCAAAGCGCCGGTGCGATGGCCGCACAACTCGCCGCCGCGCAGTCGACCACTCCGCAGCCGCCCGCGCCACCGGCGTCGCAGACCGATCAGCCCGCCGCCGGATCGCGCGGACGCCAGTTCACGGGCCATCCGATCAGCCTCGATTTCCAGGGCGCCGACCTTCGCGCCGTGCTGCGCACGTTCGCGGAAATCAGCGGCCTCAACATCGTCATCGATCCGGCCGTGCAGGGAACGGTGGACGTGGCCCTCCGCGACGTGCCGTGGGACCAGGCGCTCGACATCATCCTGCGTGCGAACAAGCTGGGATATTCCGTCGACGGAACGATCGTGCGGATCGCGCCGAACACCGTCCTGAAGCTGGAGGAGGACGAGCGCAAGGCGCTGATCGACTCGCAGAACGACGCGAGCCAGCTCGGGACGCTCCAGCGCCAACTGAGCTACGCGAAGGGAGAGGAAGTCGCGCAGCTCCTGAAGTCGGCCAACGTGCTGACCAAGCGTGGGCAGGCGAACGTCGATCCGCGGACCAACACGCTGATTGTCCGCGATATTCCGAGCCAGTTCCCCGAGATCACGACGCTCATCGACGGCATCGATCGCGCGCAGCCGCAGGTCGAGATCGAAGCGCGCATCGTGCAGACCAACAAGACCTACGCGCGGGCGCTCGGCGTGCAGTGGGGCTTCGGCGGGCGCGTGGATCCGTCGCTCGGCAACACTACGAACCTGGCGTTTCCCAACAACGGAAGCCTCACGGGCCGCGCCGGTCCTACTCAGGGACCCGCAACCGGAGCCACGACCAATCAGCCGACTGCCGTGAACCTCGCTGCGGCCGGTGCGTCGAGCGCCGTCGGCCTCGCGCTCGGTTCGGTGAACGGTGCGTTCAATCTCGACGTGGCGCTGTCGGCGCTCGAGAGCTCCGGCAACGGGCGGCTGCTGTCGACGCCGCGGGTCACGACGCAGAACAACGTCGCGGCTGAAATGACTCAGGGCGTGCAGATCCCGATTCAAACCGTGTCGAACAACACCGTCACGGTCAGTTTCAAGGACGCCGCGCTCACGCTCAAAGTCACGCCGCAGATCACCTCGGCCAACACGGTGATCATGCTCATCGCGGTCGAGAACGCCACCCCCGACTTCAGCCGGCAGGTGAACAACATCCCGCCGATCAACACGCAGCGCGCCAACACCCAGGTGCTCGTGAGCGACGGCCAGACCACGGTGATCGGCGGCATTTACGTCAGCAACTCGACCAACACCACTGACAAGACGCCGGGGCTCGGCAACGTGCCGCTGCTCAAGTGGCTGTTCAAGCGCGACCAGGTGAACGAGTCGAACACCGAGCTGCTGATTTTCATCACCCCGCGGATCATCAAGAGCTGACGGGCAGAGGAACGACATGCGTAATGCCACTCGACTGATTGGGCTCGTTTCGCTGGTGGCCGCCACGTGTCTCCTGCGGGGACGTGGTGCGCCAGGGCAGTTCGCCGGTGTACCTCGTCATCGATCAGCTTCAGGGCGTGCGCAGGAGCCGTCCAGCCTGGACCACCGTCGGGCACGCTGATTTCGGACGTGATCACGAACGTCACGTCGCCGGCGCCCTGCACGACAGATCTCCATGCCCCACGATTTTTGGCGACAGCGGTACTGTGCGAGCTTCAGCGCCGCTCAAGGACATCGGCGCCACGGCGTCCCTCTCGCCGACGTCGAACAACGCGGTCACCATCAACCGGTACCACGTCGAGTACACGCGTGCCGATGGCCGCGATACCCCAGGCGTCGATGTGTCCGTACCCATTCGACGGCGCGGTCACCGGCACCGTCCCGCCCGGCGGAAATCTGACGCTCAGCTTCGAGCTCGTCCGAAACGTGGCAAAACAGGAAGCGCCGCTCGCGCAGCTGCGGAGTAGCAGCAATATCATCTCGTCGATTGCGAGCGTGACTTTCTACGGCGTGGACAGCGTCGGTAACCAGCTTCAGGTCACAGGGAAGATGACGATCGAATTCGGCAACTTTGGGGACTTCTAGGGCCATGCCTTTCACATACATCCGACGAGCGGGGATCGCGCTCGCCCTTTTCGCGGTTGCGGGCTGCACCGTCAAGAGCACCGAAGCGCCGCCGCTGGCAGGTCCATCTGGGCTGGCGATCTCGCTCAATGTGAAAGCCAGTCCCGACAACATCAACCAGGATGGCGCGTCGCAGTCGGCAGTGAAGGTGACGGCGATTGGGCCAGACGGCAGGCCGTTCGCCGCGTTGCCGCTGCGGCTCGACATGTTCGTCGGCGGTGTGGCGCAGGACTACGGCACGCTATCTGCGCGTTCGGTCGTCACCAACAGCGACGGCGAGGCGACCGCCGTGTACACGGCCCCGCCGAGTCCGGTCAACGGTCTGTTCGGCACGTGTTCGGGGCTGCCCGGCAACTGCGTGTCGATTGTCGCGACGGCCACATCGAACGAATTTCAAGAATGCGAATCCGGAACAGGTCGTCATTCGCCTGGTTCCGACCGGCGTCATTCTGCCGCCCGCATCGAACCCGACGGCGGCAGTTTACGTATTCGCCGACACCAGTCAACTTCAACGTCCCGTGATCTTCGACGCGTCCACGAGTACGCCTGGTAACGGTGCGAGCTCAATCGCGAACTACGCCTGGGACTTCGGTGACGGCACGTCCGGTTCGGGAAAGACCGTCACTCATACATTCACAGGATCAGGTCGCGGGCAACCTTCAACGTCACGCTCACGAGTCACCAACGACCGTGGCTTGAGCGCGTCGACGTCGCAGATCGGTTTCTGTCGACGCGCCTCGCCAGCACCGTCCGGCGACTGGGTGTTTTCGCCGGCGACCCCGAACGTGGGCGACACGGTGTTCTTCAATGCTGATGCGGTGAAGCCGGCAGCGGGGCACAGACTCGTGCAGTTCACCTGGAACTTCGGCGACGGCAGCAGCGTGGATGGCTTCCAGGCCAGCCACGTGTTCCTGACGGCGGCCACATACCAGGTCGTCCTCAGCGCAATCGACGACGCGGGCCAGAAACTCACCATCGCGCATCCGGTGGGCATCGGCTCCGGTGCGCCGGTCGTGTCCTGCATTGCGTCGCCGAGTGCCGCGGCGCCGGGCGTGGCTCGTGACGCTCAACGCGAGCGGGAGCCAGCTGTTCGGCGGTCAGAGCGTGCGATCCTTCGCCTGGGACTTCGCCGATCCGCTTTCAGGTGCGAATAACACCAGCAGCACCGGTCCGATCACTACACATCAGTTCGTCGGACCGGGCTCGCACAGCGTTACGTTAACCGTCATCGACACGCTGGGGCGCCAGGGCAGCGGGTTCTGCTCACGTCACGGTCCAGTAGTCCGGGATGGCCGACAGTCAACGGATTGATGATCTTCGACGCCGGGTCCAACGGGACCCGACGTCGATCGCCTTCGCGCAGCTGGCGGAAGAGTGCCGCCGTGCCGGACATTTTCAGGAAGCGGTCGACGTCTGCCGCGCCGGCCTCGAGATTCACCCGGGCTATCTCTCCGCGCGCGTGACGCTCGGCCGCGCGCTGATTGAGCTCGGCGATCTCGACAGCGCGCTCGCCGAACTCGAGCACGTGCTCAAGAGCGCGCCGGACAACCTGGCGGCCATCCGCGGAGTGGCTGAAATCCACCACAAGCAAGGTCACCTGTCGGAGGCGCTCGCGCAGTACCGCGCTGCGCTGGGCCTTGCCCGCAACGATCCCGATCTGCAGCGCACTGTCGACGAGCTCGCGCGCAAGGTGGAGCCCGTGCCGGCGCCGGCGTCGGCCGACGGCCTGTCGTTCGAGCAGATGCAGAACGAGTTTCTGCAGAATCTGGCGCCGCCGCCTCCGGTCAAATCGCCGGAACCCCCGCGCGTCGAAACAGCGATCGCGTCCGAGCCGGTGCCTGCCGTTCCATCGGTCGACACTGAAGAAAAGGCGGAACGGCCACCGATCGCGCATGCGGACGCGTCTGCTGATCCGCCGGCCGCCGAGCAGGCGCTCGCAGAATCGCCGCTTCCCAGCGCGGAACCCTCCGCTTCGGCGGTCGACGCGGAGTCCGCGCTCGCCCCGGTCGCTTCGATCGAGCGTGTCGACGTCGGCGCGTCGCAGTACACTGCGGAGCGGGCCCGGGCTGTTCAGACGATCGGCGCCCTCGAACAGTGGATCGACGCCATTCATGTCGCACGCGCCCAGCCGCGCCCTTAGTGCTCGCCAGCAGAATGTCCGCAGCGAACTGACGTCTCGCGGCCTCGATGCCCTCGTCGTCACGTCGCTGTCGAACATCCTGTACCTCACCAATTTCACCGGCAGCGCGGCGATCGTCGTCCTGACGGCCGACCGGCTCTTCTTCATCACCGACTTCAGATATCTGACCGTGCTGGAGGAGGCGAAGGGGACCGTTCACGAATGCCCGGACACCGATGTCGTGACGGTGGAGGGGTCGTACGATGCGACGCTCGCCCGGCTGCTGGCGGCGCACCCGTTTCGCCGCATCGGGTTCGAGGCGGCGCACCTGACCGTCGATCGTCATCGCTGGTTGACGGCGACGGTTGCCGCAGAAGGGCCGAAGGATGCCGAACTCGTGGCGACCGAGCGGCTGGTCGAACGCGCGCGCGTCCGTAAGGATCCGTACGAGATTGCGACGCTTCGCGAGGCGGCGAAGAGACTGTCGCGCGTCGCCGACGCCGTGCCGGCCGACGTCGTCCGCGGTCTCAGCGAGCGCGACGTGGCGCTGGCCATCGATCGCCGCGTCCGGCAGGCCGGGTTCCAACGCCCGGCGTTTGATACGATTGTGGCCAGTGGGCCCAACGCCGCCCTGCCTCATGCTCGCCCAGGAGAGCGAACAATAACCGAAGGTGACCTCGTGGTGCTGGACTTCGGCGGCGTCTACGACTCATACTGCGTCGACCTGACCCGGACGGTTTCCGTCGGTCCGGCCAGTTCGAGGGCTCGGGAGGTCTACGACGCCGTTCTCGAGGCCCACGATCGGGCGATTGCCAGCGTGGCGCCCGGCCGATCGCGGTTCGCGATAGACGCCGCGGCCAGGGAGGTGCTCGGACGCCACGGGCTGTCCGAGGCGTTCGGACACGGAACCGGGCACGGCCTGGGGATCGACGTGCACGAGGATCCGCGGATCTCGAAGCAGGGGCCCGGCGTGAACACCGAGGATCTGGCGGTGGCGGCCGGGATGGTTTTCACAATCGAACCCGGGGCGTACCTGCCCGGGTGGGGCGGCGTTCGGATCGAGGATGACGTGTTGGTGACCGACATCGGAGTGGAAGTGCTCACGGACGCGACGACGGAGCTGATGGAAATTTGAGGGTCGCGCAACCTTAAATTCCTGCGATTCCCCGAGATGGACCTACACCAAATCAAACAGATCCTCGACCTCGTGCGCGAGCACGAGCTGTCGGAATTCGAAATCGAGCACGACGGGCTGAGGCTGAAGATCCGCAAGGATCTCAACGGCGTTCATGTGGTGCCCCACGCGCCTCCTGTCCAGCAGTCGACGGCACCTGCCGCGGCCGCGCCCGCAGCCGCTCCTCCCGCGCCGGTGGGCGGAACCGTGGCGCCCGTCGAAGACCTGGGCGATGCGGAAATCGAGCTGGCCGTCGTGAAATCGCCAATCGTCGGCACCTTCTACCGGTCCTCGGAGCCTGGTTCTCCCGCCTTTGCCGAAATTGGCTCGTCCGTGAAGAAGGGCGATGTCCTGTGCATCATCGAAGCGATGAAGCTCATGAACGAGATCGACTCTGAATACGACGGCGAGATCGTGAACATCTACGTGGAAAACGGCCAGCCGGTGCAGTACGGCGAGCGGCTGTTTGCGATTAGAACACGATGACGTCATGGCTGACGGCTAATGGCTCATGGCTATGGACGATGGGTCCATCGGCCATCGGCGATCAGCCATCAGCCATCAGCCATCAGCCATGTTCAAGAAAATCCTGATCGCCAACCGCGGCGAGGTCGCCCTCCGCATCATCTATGCGTGCCGGGAGCTCGGCATCAAGACGGTGGCTGTCTACTCCGAGGCCGACGAGAACCAGCTGCACGTCAAGTTCGCCGACGAGGACGTCTGCATCGGGCCGGCCCGCAGCGCCGACAGCTACCTCAATGTGCCGGCGGTGATCAGCGCCGCGGAGATCACGGGCGCCGACGCCATCCACCCGGGATACGGCTTCCTGTCCGAGAGCGCGTACCTCGCTGAAGTCTGCGAAGCGTGCCACATCAAGTTCATCGGGCCCGACCCCCAGGTCATCAGGCTGATGGGCGACAAGGCGCGCGCCCGCCGGGTCATGAAGAAGGCCGGCGTCCCCATTCTGCCCGGCAGCGACGGGCCGATCGACAACGAAGACAAGGCGCTGAAACTCGCCAAGGAGATCGGGTACCCGGTCATCGTGAAGGCGACGGCCGGCGGCGGCGGACGCGGGATGCGCGTCGTGCGCATGCCGTCCGAGTTGTCGCACGCCGTCAAGACGGCGCAGCGCGAGGCGGAGGCGGCGTTCGGCGTGGCCGACGTCTACATCGAGAAGTACGTCGAGTCGCCGCGCCACATCGAGTTCCAGATTCTCGGCGATCATTTCGGCCAGGTCGTTCACCTCGGCGAACGCGAGTGCTCGATCCAGCGGCGGCACCAGAAACTGATCGAGGAATCGCCGTCCCCGGCGCTGAGCGAGAAGATGCGGCGCAGAATGGGCGGCATCGTCATCGATGCCGCCAAGGCCGTGCAGTACACCAACGCCGGCACCTTCGAGTTCCTCATGGATCCCGAGGGGCGGTTCTACTTCATGGAGGCGAACACACGCCTTCAGGTCGAGCATCCGGTCACGGAGATGGTGACCGGCATCGACATCGTCAAGGCGCAGATTCGGATCGCGGCGGGCGAGCGCCTCGGGTTCAAGCAGGCGGACGTGGTCTTCACCGGTCACTCAATCGAGTGCCGAATCAATGCCGAGGATCCTGAGACGTTCGTCCCCTCGCCGGGCCTGATCCACGTGTTCAGCGTTCCGGGCGGCCCGGGTGTGCGTATCGAAACCTTCGCGCACTCGGACTGCACCATCTCGCCGTACTACGATTCGATGATCGCAAAGCTCATCGTCCACGGCCGCGATCGGCAAGAGGCGATCGCGCGGATGAAGCGGACGCTCGAGATGACGACCATCGAGGGAATCAAGACCACGATTCCGCTTCATTTGCGCATCCTGGCCGACCCGGAGTTCGTCGCAGGGAAGCTGAGCACCTCCTTCATGGAGCGCTTCCTCGCCCGCCCGAATCCGGCCGGCGGCCGTCTTGCGGAAGCGGTGTGAGCAGAGCCGTCGATTTTTCAATCCCAGTTCTTCAGGCCATTCTCGACGCTGACGTCGCCGCACGCGCGGGCTGGCCGATTCTCGATCTCGCCTCGGCCTACTTGCGTGGAGGCGCCCGATTGCTCCAGTTGCGCGCGAAGTCGATGCCGGGCGACAGGTTCCTCGCAACGGCGTCCGCCCTCGTCCTGCTCGCGCACAAGCATCAGGCACGGATCATCATCAACGATCGCGCGGACCTCGCACGGCTTTCGTCCGCCGACGGTGTTCACATCGGCCAGGAAGACTTGTCGCCTTCGGCGGTCCGCTCCGATCGTCGGCGATGCGGCGGTCGTGGGCTTGTCCACCCACACCGGAGAGCAGGTGGCCCGGGCGGTGCTCGAGCCGGTCAGTTACGTGGCGGTCGGTCCCGTCTTCGGCACCGCGACGAAGGCGACAGGTCTTTCACCGGTCGGGCTCGAAATGGTCCGGGATTCGGCGCGGTGCGCCTTGAGCCGGGGACTGCCAATCGTCGCCATCGGCGGCGTGACGCTGGAGAACGCGCAGTCGGTGCTGGACGCGGGCGCCGCATGTGTGGCCGTCATCAGCGACCTCGTCGCCGCGGGCGACCCGGAGGCGCGGGTGCGGGCTTATATCGAACGGCTCTCGCGATCCGACGGCCCCCGCGTATAATCGCCGAGTCTTCACAGCAGGCCAAAATCGACTGAGAGGGTACATAGTGGCTGGAGCATTGTCTCGAACCAAGTCAATCGATCGGCTCATGGCCGATGTCGCGTCGACCGGCGAGTCGACGCTGAAGCGGACGCTGGGGCCGTTCTCGCTGGTCACCCTGGGCATCGGCGCCATCATCGGCGCGGGCCTCTTCGTCCGCACCGCCGCGGCGATCGCCGAGCGGTCCGGACCGTCGGTGACGCTGGCGTTCCTGGTCGCAGGCCTCGGCTGCGCATTCGCCGGTCTGTGCTACGCCGAGTTCGCCTCGATGATTCCCATCGCCGGCAGCGCCTACACCTATTCCTACGCCACGATGGGCGAGCTGGTCGCGTGGATCATCGGGTGGGACCTGTGCCTGGAGTACGCGGTCGGCGCCGCGACCGTCTCGATCGCCTGGAGCGAGTACTTCAACAAGGTGCTGGAGTACGTCGGTACCAGCGTGCCGTACCAATGGTGTCATTCACCGCTCGAGGTGTCGACGACCGGCGTTCACGGGATCATGAACGTGCCCGCCGTCGTCATCCTCCTCGTGCTGTCGCTGCTGCTGATACGCGGCATGCAGGAGTCGGCGACGGTCAACAGCATCATCGTCGTGACGAAGGTTTCCATCGTGTTGATGGTGATCGTGATCGGCTGGGGATTCATGAACCCGGCGAATCACACCCCGTATATTCCCGAGGCGACCACATTCACGACCGCGCAGGGCATCACGCATCCCTACGGCGGCATCATGGGAATCCTCGGCGCCGCCGGCGTCGTGTTCTTCGCGTTCATCGGGTTCGACGCCGTGTCCACCGCGGCGCAGGAAGCCAAGAACCCCAAGCGCGACATGCCGATCGGCATCCTCGGATCGCTGGTCGTGTGCACCATCCTCTACGTGTTGTTCTCGCACGTGCTGAGCGGCGTCGCGACGGTCGAGGATTTCCGGACCGCCGGCAAAGAGGCGTCGGTCGCGTTCGCGATCTCCAAGTACATGACCGGTTACGAATGGCTGTCCAAGTTCGTGACGTTCGCGATTCTGGCCGGATTCTCGTCGGTCATCCTCGTGATGCTGATGGGGCAGTCGCGCGTGTTCTTTTCGATGAGCCACGACGGACTGGTCCCGAAGATCTTCTCCGAGGTGCACCCGACGTACAAGACGCCCTGGAAGGCCAACATGCTGTTCTTCGTGTTCACGGCTTTGTTCGCCGCGTTTCTGCCGGAGAGCATCGTCGGCGAGATGACCAGCATCGGCACCCTGTTCGCGTTCATCCTCGTGTGCGCGGGCGTCTGGATCATGCGCGTTCGGAGACCGGAGATCCCGCGCAGCTTCGTCGTGCCGGCGCTGCCGGTCGTGGCGGTGCTCGGGATTCTCGTCTGCGGCGCGATGATCTACGGGCTCGGCTGGACCAACTGGCTGCGCCTCGCGGTGTGGCTGGTGATCGGCCTCGTGTTCTACTTCGGGTACGGCATGAAGCACAGCCGGCTGGAATCGCATCCCGCAGAAGCCGGGCGCTGAAGCCGTTTTCGTGACGCTGTTCAGGGGCGACGGCGGGTTCCGGGCTCAAGGCCCGGCATTCGCGGTCGCCCTTCTCGTTTTCATCATCGCCGGCGGGACCGCCGGCTACATGGCGATCGAGGGGTGGGACGCGTGGGACGCGTTCTACATGACGATCATCACGGTGACCACGGTGGGCTACGAGGAAGTCCATCGGCTCACGCGCCCCGGCCAGATGTTCACCGTCGTCCTGCTGCTCAGCGGAGTGGGCGCGGCGCTCTACACGTTTACGCTGCTCGCAACGGTCGTGGTCGAGGGCGGCCTTCCGAAACGCCTGCAGCGCCGCCGCAACGAACGTATGTTGGACACCATCAAGGATCACTTCATCGTCTGCGGATACGGCCGTATCGGGAGCATCGTCGCCGCCCAGTTTCGTCGCCAGCACATCCCCTACGTGGTCGTTGAGCACAGCGCCGAACGCGTGCAGATTGCCATCGAGGAAGGCGCGCTCGGCGTGGAAGGGGACGCCAGCCGCGAGGACGTGCTGAAGCGCGTCGGCATCGAGCGCGCCCGCGGCCTTATTGCGGCAGTCGGCACCGACGCCGAGAACGTGTACGCCGTGATGAGCGCGCGCGTGATGCGGCCCGACCTGTTCATCGTCGGCCGGGCGGAAACGGAGGACGCGACGCTGAAGCTGAAGCGCGCGGGCGCCAATCGCGTCCTGTCGCCGTATCAGATCGGCGCCCTGCAGATTGCACAGACGGCGCTCCGGCCCGCGGTGGTGGATTTCATGGAGCTGGCGACGAGCTCCGACAATCTCGAGCTCGCGATGGAGCAGATCACCATCGGGCCCGCGCTCGCCGCTGTCGAACCGCTCGATCGTCGAGGCGAGTCTGCGGCAGCGATACGGCGTCATCGTGGTCGGCATTCAGCGGGAGGACAGCCGGATGGAGTTCAACCCCGAGCCGGATACGGCGATCCGGTCCGGCGACAAGCTCGTCGTGCTCGGCCGGCCGGAGTCGTTGAAGCAGCTCGCCGCCGATGCGGCCGGAGGCGCGCGCTGATGGCGGCTCGCGTGCTCGACGGTGCGGCGGTTGCGAACGCTATTCGATCCGAAGTCGCTCCGGGCGTGGCGGCCTTTACGGCTCGCGCCGGGCGGCCGCCAGGTCTCGGGATCGTCCTCGTCGGCGACGATCCAGCCTCCGCCATCTACGTGCGAAACAAGCTCAAGTCCGGGGCCGAGGCCGGCCTGCGGACCGATCTCGAGCAGATGCCGGCGACGACGAGCCTCGCCGGAGCTGCTGGCGACGGTCGACCGCTTGAATCGCAGCGAGGCGCACGACGGCATTCTGGTGCAGTCGCCTTTGCCGGCGGCCATGGGCGAGGACGCCGAGCGCCGCGTGTTCGACGCCGTCCGGCCGGAGAAGGACGTGGATGGCTTGCATCCCGTCAACGTCGGCTATCTCGTTCAGAACCGGGCGAACCTCGTGGGGTGCACGCCCGCGGGAGTCATCGAACTACTCGATCGGTCGAACATCGCGATCGCCGGTGCGCGCGCGGTGGTCATCGGGCGCAGCGATATCGTCGGCAAGCCGATGGCGCTGCTGTTGCTGCACCGGCATGCGACCGTCACGATCTGCCACTCGCGAACGAAGGATCTCGCGGCCGTCGCGGCCGAGGCCGACATTCTCATCTCCGCGATCGGCAGGCCCGGCTTCGTGACGCCGGCGTTCGTGAAACCGGGCGCCGCGGTCGATCGACGTCGGGACGAGCCAGGTGTCGGATCGCGCGGTCGTCGAGCGGCTGTTTCCCCCGGACTCCAGGCGCCGGGAAGCCTTCGCCCGACGCGGCTCGATCGTGGTCGGCGACGTGCATCCGGACGTGGCCGAAATCGCCGGTGCGCTGTCGCCGGTTCCAGGCGGCGTTGGCCCGCTGACGATCGCGATGCTGCTGAAGAACACGCTGCGCGCGGCACAGGAGAGGGCAGGATCGGGCGGGACGGGCAGGATAGGCAGGATAGGGCGGGAGGCGGGATAGGTAGTGTCCGGCTTTAGCCGGACCTTGTTCACATGTTGAAGATTGCGCTGACCGGTGGAATCGCGACGGGGAAGAGTTACGTGCTCGATCGGTTCCGGCGGCTCGGCGTGCCGTGCCTCGATGCCGATGAACTGGCGCACGGCGTGATATCTGCGGGGACCGAGGCGACGACCGCGATCGCCGCCCGGTTCGGCGCCGAGTTCCTTGCCTCGGACGGCTCGGTCGATCGCAAGAAGCTGGGGCCTGTCGTGTTCGCCGATCCAGCCGCGCGCCGCGAACTCGAAGCGATTGTGCACCCGGCGGTCCATCGCGCGATCGCGGCAGGCATGCGCGGGTTCGAGCTGCTGGGCGACCCGCTCGCCATCGTCGATGTGCCGCTGCTGTACGAGACGGGTGCGGAGAAGGGGTTCGATCGCGTGATCGTCACCGCCTGCACGCCGGAGCGGCAGCTGACGCGTCTTCTCGAGCGCGGATTGACTGCCGACGCCGCGCGCCACCGGCTCGACGCGCAATGGCCCACGGAACGGAAGGCGGCCCGCGCCGATTTCGTGATCACGACCGACGGAACGTTCGAAGAGACTGAGCGACAGGTCGAGGCCGTGTTCGAAGTTCTGACTTCTAGCTTCTAACATTCGACACTTTCAACTGTCAAACCTCCACCTCCGCCGCGTCCTGCGCCGGGGCGATCCTCTCCTCGACGAACGTGTTCCAGTCGTGACAGTGCGGACACTGCCAGAGCAGCTCGGTGCTGCGATAGCGGCACCGCATGCAGACGTGAGGATCGAGATAGAAGACCGCGTGCTGCGTGAGCTCGCCGTAGCGGTCCACGAGCGCGGCCGGGTGATGAAGCTGGCCCAGCGCACGCCAGATCGCCTGGTGTATGCCGAGCGCATGCGGGTTCTGCACCAGCGCTGCAAAGAGCAGGTCCAGCGCCTCGCGCGGCTGGCCGCCGGCCGCCAGGTGCCGCGACAGCGCGAGCCGCGCACGCCAGTCCTGAGGGTTCTCTTCGATGAGCCGCCGGCATAAGCGAGGGAACCGGTCGGGGTTGCCGGTGCGAATCGCCAGCGCTTCGAGGCGATCGAAGGCGAGGTACGCGCGATCCGGCGCGACTTCAATGAGGCGTTCCCACACGGCGGCGGCTTCGCGTTCGTTGCCCTGCGCCACGCGGACGTCCCCGAGGTTCAAATACGCGGGCACGGCGCGCGCGTCCAGGTCGATGGCCGCCTCGAACCTGCGAATCGCGTCCGGATATTCCTTGCGGCGCACCGCTTCGAGGCCGATCTCGTTCTCGAGGAACGCGAGGATCGCCTGACTCTGCGGACGCGCGTCGATGTCGGTCAGCTTGGACAGCCGCCGCCGCGTGTCGTAGGCCTCGGTCCACTGATGCTGTTCCTCGTGCAGCTTCTGCAGGTTGAGCAGGGCGTACTCGTTGCGGGGATCGAGCCGCAGAACTTCGTTGAACGCCTCCAGGGCGCGATCGACGAATCCGCCGCGCTTGTAGTCGAGGCCGAGGCAGAGCAGCACGTACGCGTGTTCGAGCTTGCTCAAGGTCGGTCGCTGCAGCAGATTCTGGTGCAGCGTAATCGCCTTGCCGACCTGTCCCTTCTCGCGGTACAGGTTCCCGAGGATCATGTGCACTTCGAGCGCGTCGCCGTCGAGGCTGGCCGCCTTGCTCAGTTCCTCGATGGCGAGGTCGATCTGGTTGGCGACGAGGAAATTCAGCCCCAGGATGTAGTGGGGCGATTCGCGCGCGCGCCGGCGGTCGATCCATCGGCCGTCGCGGAGTTTGTAGCGCTCCCACGCCTTGCCGATCGTCAGCCCCGCGAGCAGGGCGACGAGCGCGGTGAGCAGCGGCGCGTACCAGCTCATGTCCGTTGACCCTGCGGCGTCGCCAGATAGGAAGAGAGCAGCGAGTCCCACCGGCCTTGTGCCCGAAGGATGAGCTCGATGAGCTCACGCGCGGCGCCCGCGCCGCCCCTGGCCTGCGCGACCCAGTGGACGCGGCTTCGGACATCCGGCGCCGCGTCGGCCGGAGCCGCCGCGAGTCCGACACGCAGGAGCACCGGCAGATCCAGGATGTCGTCTCCCATGTACGCGACCTGGTCTTCGTCGAGCATCAGGCTGTCGGCGATCTGCTCGTACGTCTCGACCTTGCTGCTCACGCCCTGATGCACGAGGGTGATCCCGAGTTGCGCGGCGCGCTGCGCCGTCGCCTGCGGATGAACGCGCGGACAGGAGACCGACGGTGAGCCCGAGCTTCAGCGCCCACACGATGCCGGTGCCGTCCTTGATGTCGAACACCTTGCTCTCGCTGCCATCCGCGTGCAGGAGCAGCGTGCCGTCGGTCAGGACTCCATCGACGTCGAACAGAATCAGGCGGACGAGCAGCCGCTCGCTCGCGGGTCGGTCATCGTCCACGTTCAGAGTCTTCAGGGCTCGGTTCGGCGTCACGGCTAAAACATCTCCATCCGCCACAGGTCGTGAAGGTGCAGCACACCGGCGACTCGCGCCGGTACGCCGTCTTCAGCGACGACGATCGACGTAATCTTGCGCTGCTCCATGATGTGCAGCGCTTCGGCGGCGAGGGTGGCGCGCCCCACCGACACCGGCGAGCGCGACATCACGTCGCCCGCAGTGAGTTCGAGGATCTCGCCGCCGCGCTCCATGCGCCGGCGCAGGTCGCCGTCCGTGATGATGCCGAGCAGCGTCTTGTCGTCGAGATCGACCACGCACGTCATGCCGAGCTTCTTGCTCGACATCTCGTAGATCACGTCGCGCATCCGGGCGTCGGCGCGAACGACGGGGCAGTCCTTGCCCGCATGCATCAGCGCTTCGACACGCATCAGCCGCTTTCCCAGTTTTCCGCCCGGGTGCAGGTTCGCGAAATCCTCCTGGCGGAAGCCCTTCTCGACGAGCAGCGTCATCGCCAGCGCATCGCCGATCGCCAGCGCCGCCGTCGTGCTCGCGGTCGGCACCAGATTCATCGGGCAGGCTTCTTCGGCGACGCTGCAGTCCAGCGCCACATCGGCCGCCTCGGCGAGCGACGATCGCGGATTGCCGGTGATGGCCACCAGCCTGGCTCCGAGACGCCGGATCGTTTCGAGCAGGTGCACCAGTTCGGCTGTCTCGCCGCTGTAGGACAGCGCGACCACGACGTCGTCGGTTTGAATGACGCCCAGATCGCCATGAATGGCTTCGGCCGGGTGAAGAAAGAATGCCGCGGTGCCCGTGCTCGTCAGCGTCGCCGCGATCTTGCGGCAGATGAGCCCGGACTTTCCCATGCCCGTCACGATGACGCGTCCCTTGCACTGGCGGAGCAGCTGCACGGCGCTGTCGAATCGATCGTCGAGACGATCGACGAGGGCCAGGATGGCGGCGGCCTCGGTTTCGAGGACCTTCCGCGCCAGCGCCCGATCAGCCATGGAGGCGAGCCTCGGCCTGTTTCGCGATCGCGTCGATCGCCGTCAACCGCAGCGAGCAGCGGCTCGAGCGCGTCGAGGCGCAGCGCGTTCTGTGCGTCGCTCCTGGCGCGCGACGGCTCCTCGTGCACCTCCAGAAAGACGCCATCGACGCCCGCGGCCACGCCAGCCGACGCCAGCGGCACGATGTACTCGGCTTGTCCGGCCGTGACGCCGTCGCCGCCGCCGGGGAGCTGCAGGCTGTGTGTCACATCGAAGACGACAGGGTGTCCCAGCGCGCGCAACATGGGGAACGCGCGCATGTCGACGACGAGGTTGTGGTAGCCGAAGCTCGTGCCGCGTTCGGTCAGAAGGACGCGCGGGTTCCCGGCGTCCACGATCTTGGCGGCCGCGTGCTTCATGTCGTCGGGCGCCAGGAACTGTCCCTTCTTGATGTTGACGATTCGTCCCGTCTTTGCCGCGGCGACGAGCAGATCGGTCTGGCGGCAGAGGAACGCCGGAATCTGCAGCACGTCGGCGACGTGCGCTGCCGCCGCCGCGTGAGCCGGCTTCGTGAATGTCGGTGAGGATCGGCACCCCGTATCGAGACTTGATGGACGAGAGCACCCGCAGCCCTTCGTCGAGACCCGGACCGCGAAACGATCGCCCCGACGTCCGGTTGGCCTTGTCGAACGACGCTTTGAAAATGAACGGTACCCGCGTCCGCCGCGCGATGTCCGTCAGGGCGCCCTGCCAGCTCGAGGGCATGAGCTTCGCTCTCAATGACGCAAGGACCGGCAATCAGCACGAACGGGTTTCCATCTCCGATCGTGATGTCGCCAAGCTTCAGCGGGGGCACGGAGAACATTATATAGAGGGCAGGATGGGCCGGACGGGCGGGAGAGGCGGGATGGACACGATGGGCGGGACGGGCAGGATAGGCTGGCTGCAGCGTTTCTCACTCTGGCGTAGTGCGGACCTTCAGGTCCGCCGTGTCGGGCAGGCCTGAAGGCCTGCACTACATCGGAGTGAAAAACTCGGCTGACTAGGCTCGCAGTCTGACCGCCGGCGCGAGTGCGGCGTCAGACTGCCTCTGCTCGGTCTTGTGCTGATAAGACGCCGCAACGAACGCGGCGAACAGCGGGTGCGGGCGCGTCGGCTTCGACTTGAACTCGGGGTGGAACTGGACCGCCAGATACCACGGGTGCCCGGGCAACTCGGCAATCTCCACGAACTTGCCGTCGGGCGAGCGGCCGGAGATTCTCAATCCGTGCTCGCCGAGCGTCCGCTCGTAAAGGCAGTTGAATTCGTAGCGGTGCCGGTGACGTTCGTGAATGAGGTCCGTCCCGTACACCTTCTGCGCGAGTGAACCGGCAGCGAGCTCGCAGGCGTAGCTGCCGAGCCGCATGGTCCCGCCCAGATCGTCCACGCCGAGCAGATCGCGCAGCTTGTAGATCACCTTGGCCGGCGTGTCGGGATTGCATTCCGTGGAGTCCGCCTCCGGGAGTCCGGCGACATTGCGCGCGTACTCCACCGTCGCCCATTGGAAGCCGTAGCAGATCCCGAAGTAGGGGATGCGCCGCTCGCGCGCGACTCTCGCGGCCATCATCATTCCGCGTGTGCCCCGGTTGCCGAACCCGCCCGGGACGAGGATGCCGTCCGCGCCGTCGAGCAGCGCGGCTCCGTCCGGCTCCTCGAGCGCCTCGGCCTCCACCCACTTGATGTTGACCTTCAGGCGATGTGGAAAGCCGCCGTGGTACAGCGCTTCGTTCAGGCTCTTGTAGGAGTCCTCGTAGCCGACGTATTTGCCGACGACGTGTATCGTGATTTCGTCCGCGGGGTTCTTGATCCGGCTCACCAGATCCTCCCACGGCTGCATCTGCCGCTCGGTCGCCGGCAGGTGCAGATACTTCAGCACGATCGTGTCGAGTCCCTCGGCCGCGAGCACGACGGGCACCTCGTAGATCGTCGACACGTCCTTCGCCGTGATGACGGCTTCCTCGGCGACGTCGCAGAAGAGCGCGATCTTCCGTTTGATGTCCTGATCGAGGAAGCGGTCGGTGCGGCAGAGAAGGAGATCGGGCTGGATGCCGATCGATCGCAGGTCGCGGACGCTGTGCTGCGTCGGTTTGGTCTTGAGCTCGCCGGCGGCGCCGATGAACGGCACGAGCGTGAGGTGCACGTACAGGGAATTGTCGCGGCCCACGTCCTGGCGGAACTGACGGATCGCTTCGAGGAACGGCAGGCTCTCGATGTCGCCGACGGTCCCGCCGATTTCGACGAGCACGACGTCGACGTCCTTCGAAACCGCGCGAATCGCGTCCTTGATTTCGTTCGTGATGTGCGGGATGACCTGGACGGTTCGCCCGAGATATTCACCGCGGCGCTCTTTCGAGATGACCGTCGAATAGATCTTTCCGGTCGTCCAGTTGGAATTCTTCGTGGTGACGGTATTGGTGAAGCGCTCGTAGTGTCCGAGGTCCAGGTCGGTCTCTCCGCCATCGTCGGTCACGAACACCTCGCCGTGCTGATACGGGCTCATGGTGCCGGGATCCACGTTGATGTACGGGTCGAACTTCTGCATCGTGACGGTGTAGCCGTGGCTCTCGAGCAGGCAGCCGATGCTGGCCGCCGCCAGCCCCTTGCCGAGCGACGAGACCACGCCGCCAGTGATGAAAATGTATTTCGTCGTCCGTCCGTCCGGGTTTGTCATGGGTTTATCAGCTCGAAGTCGGCGCCGTCAGCAGTCGACGCACCTGTTCCAGGTCCTCCGGCGTGTCGACGCCGAACGATTCGTAGAGCGTTTCCACGGCCTTGATGCGAATGCCGTGCTCCAGCGCGCGCAATTGCTCGAGCGATTCGGCCCGTTCGAGCGGCGTCGGATCGAGCGACGCCAGGACGAGCAGGGTGCTGCGGCGATAGGCGTAGAGACCGATATGTCTATAGAAGGGCGGCCAGCCGCCCCGGGGATCCCGGACGAAGGGGATCGGCGCGCGCGAGAAATAGAGCGCGAAACCGCCGCGATCGACCACGACCTTGGTGACGTTCGGGTTGTTGAGTTCTGAAGGATCCTGAATGCGCCGGAACAACGTCGTCATCTGCACCGCCGGATTCGCCGCGAACGGGGCGATCAGTTCGTCGATGGCGCGCGGGTCGATGAGCGGTTCGTCGCCCTGGACGTTGACGACGACGTCGCAGTCCATCGACGCGACCACTTCGGCCAGCCGATCGGTCCCGGTCGCGTGCGACGCCTTCGTCAAGCGGACCTTGCCGCCGAAGTCGTGGACGCGGGTGGCAATCCGCAGATCGTCGGTCGCGACTATGACTTCCGACAGGCCGCGCGCCGCGGATACGCGCCGGTACACGTGTTCGATCATCGGACGGCCGTCGAGGTCGGCGAGAGCCTTGCCAGGGAGCCGCGTCGAAGCGTATCGGGCGGGGATGACGGCGACGACGGTGAGGGGAGGAACCGAATCGACTCTTGAGCCAGTCGATGCAGGGTGCACGACGAATAATAACACAACGCTAAAGAGCGCGTGCTACGATCGGCGGAGTTACGTATGAATCTCAAGCGGACGACGACGATTGCGGTCGTTGGCGCGGCGCTCATCGCGTGGCTCGCGGGCGCTGCCACGTCGAATCATCCGATTCCGCCTGTCACGGTCGTCCAGCACACGAACATCGAAAAGCGCGGCGAGGAACTGGCCGTCGAAATCGAGCGGCTGCACGAGCGCCTCGCGCCGGCTGTCGCGCCGAGCGCACCCGGCCGCAATCTCTTCACCTTCCGCGCGATGCCCGTTCGGACCGCGCCGGTTCCGGAAGCGCCGCGCGCGGCGCTCACCGAACTCGCTCCACCGCCAATCGCACTGCCGCCGCTCAAGCTGGCCGGCATCGCGGAGGACGACGGTACGGACGGTCCGGTGCGCACGGCCTTCATCTCCGGCGGCGGCCAGTTGTTCATGGTCAAGGAAGGCGACCACGTCACGGCGCGTTACACCGTCGCGAAGATCTCGGCCGATGTCGTGGAACTGACCGACGCGATCGACAACAGCGTCCGGCGACTGGCGCTGCGTTGAGTCGCCGGAAGTTAGAAGTGAGAAGTCAGAAGAGAGAAGTTAAACCTCCAAACCTTAACTTCTCCCTTCTCACATCTCACTTCTAACTTTCTCGTCCCGTGTCTACCGTCATCATCATCAATCCGATTTCCGGAGGCGCGAGCCCTCGCGAGGCGCGCGCGCGCGCGCAGCTGGCGCTCGCGGTCGTCGACACGCATGGCGACCCGGTCGAGGTGCTGATGACCGAAGCCGTCGGTCACGCGCGCGAGCTGGCAAAGGCCGCGGTCCGGCGTGGCGCGCGGCTCGTGCTGGCCTGGGGCGGCGATGGAACCATCAACGAGGTCGTCTCCGCGCTCGCCTTCGACGATGTCCCGCTCGGCATCGTCCCGGCCGGATCGGGCAACGGTCTCGCTCGCGAACTCGGCGTGCATCCGCGGCCGGAGCGTGCCATCGCCGACGCGCTTCAGGCGGTTCCACGAGCGATGGACCTCGGCGAGATTGATGGACGGCTGTTTGCGAACGTGGCGGGCATCGGCTTCGACGCGCACATCGCGTCGCGATTCGCGACGGCGACGCGCCGCGGCTTTGTCGGCTACGCAGGAATCACGGTGCGGGCGCTTCGGAGTTACGCGCCGCAGCACTACCGGATCAGCATCGACGGCGTCGAAACGTCACATCGAGCCATCCTCGTCACGATTGCCAACTCGGCTCAGTTCGGCAACAACGCCCGCATTGCCCCGGGCGCGCGCGTGGACGACGGCGAACTGGATCTCGTCGTCGTGGAGGAACGATCGCGGATCGCGACAATTTGCCAGGTGCCGCGGCTGTTCAACGGCACAGCGAACAGAATACGCGGGTGCACGATCCGCCGGATTCGCGCGGTGACGATCGAATCCGAACAACCGATGGCGTACCACGTCGACGGCGAGCCGATTGCCGGTGGAACGCGTCTGAAAGCGCGTATCCATCCGGGCGCGCTCATGGTCGCCGTCCGCTAGCCGCGTGACGGCAGAGCCTAGAGCCGGACGATCCACGCTTCGCGGATTGCCGGGACTTTCCGCAACTCGTCGATCGCCTGTTCGAGCCGGCCCGGCGCGACCGCATCCTCGTCCACGTTGACGACGCCGATGGCGCCGGCGTCGCCCCGGCCGAGCGCGAAGTTCGCGATGTTCACGCCGTGGCGGCCGAGGATCGTTCCCACTTCGCCGATGACGCCCGGCTGATCCTCGTTGGCGATGATGACCATGGATCCGCCCAGCGGCGCCTCGACGTCGACGCCCCTGACCGACACGAGGCGGAGGCTGTTTGGTTCGAACACCGTGCCTTCGACCCAACGATCGCCCGCGTCCGTGGTGAGCTTGATCGACACGAGGCTCGTGAAGTGCCTCGACCGTGAGCTTCGCGATTCGACGATGTCGATGCCGCGGGCAAGAGCAGCGGCCCTGGCGTTGACGATCGAGACGCCTCCGGAGAGGATCGGCCGCAGCACGCCGGCCGCGGCGCTGGCGGCCAGCACGTCGAGGCCACGGCTCTCGACGAGCGCGCCGTAGTAACGGACGCCAAGCGCTTCGATTCGCGCCGTTCCCATTTGCGAGGCCAGGGCGCCGAGCTGATCCGACAGGCGGATCCAGGGCTGCAGCCGCTGGAGCGCGTCGGGGTGGATCGACGGGAAGTTCACGGCGTTTCTGACCATGCCGTCTCGAAGAAAATCGCGGACGGTCGCCGCGGTTTCGATGCCCACGAGTTCCTGAGCCTCTTCGGTCGATGCCGCGATGTGCGGCGTGGCAATCACCTGGGGCAGCCCTGCCAGTGACCAGTCGGCAGGAGGTTCGGTCTCGAACACGTCGAGTCCGGCGCCGCCAACCTGACCGCTCTCAATCGCGCGGCGAAGGGCGCCCTCATCGATGAGTTCGCCTCGAGCGGTATTGATCAACCGAATCCCAGGCTTGCAGCGCGACAGACGATCGTCGTTGAACAGGTGCTTCGTTTCCGGTGTCGACGGCAAGTGCAGCGTCAGATAGTCGGCGCTCGCGCACACTTCGTCCAATGTCATCAGCTCGACGCCGAGGCTCGACGCGATCTCCTTGGAAATATAGGGATCGTGCGCGACCACGCGCATGCCAAAGGCGCGCGCACGCTGCGCCACTTCCTGCCCGATGCGCCCCAGGCCGGCCACGCCGAGCGTCTTCCCGCGCACTTCCGTGCCGAGAAACCGTTTCTTCTCCCACTTGCGGGCCTTCATCGCGGTGTCGGCAGCCGGAATCATCCGCGACAGCGCGAGAATGAGCGCCCAGGCATGCTCGGCAACGCTGATGCTGTTGGCGCCGGGCGCATTGACGACGAGGATGCCGCGCTCGCTGGCCGCGGAGACGTCGACGTTGTCGACGCCTGTTCCCGCGCGGGCGATGATGCGGAGCCCCGGCGCGGCGTCCATCAGTGCCGCCGTCACTTTGGTCGCGCTGCGAACGAGGATGGCGTCCGCGTCGGCCGCGTCTGCCGCGAGCGCGTCGGGTTTCCGCCCCGAGCGCGCATCCACCACCCAACTGGCGTCGGCCCGGAGCAAAGCAATGGCAGAGGGTGGCAGATCGTCGGCGATGATGATTTTCAATGCGATCCCGTCTTCGGTCCGATGCTCCTGAGGTAGTTCACGACGTCCCAGACCTGGTGTGTCGTCATTTTGCGTCCATACGCCTTCATGCCTGTGGATCTGACGCCGTCGCGAATCACGGTGAAGATCTCGCCATCGGTCGAGCCGTGCTTCCACTCGGCGTCGGTCAGGTCCGGCGGCTTCGGGCTGAGCTCTTCGCCGAGCGTGCCGTCGCCTTTCGCTGTCTCACCATGACAACCGGCGCATTGCGCTTGATACAGCGCAAGGCCGGCCGCGATGGATGCGGCGCCGGCCGGCACCGGATTCTTTATCGCGGCCGCCTGCGGGTGTCGATGCGTCCCGGCTTCCGGTGGATGCTCCTGTGGCGTCCACGCGCCGAGCGCAACCGTTCCCCACGCGCCGAGCGCCACGAGAAACGCGCCGTTGCGAAGTGATGTACGCATCGGTCGACTCTCCTGCCGGGGTGTAAGTATAATCCGTAGGTTTCAGTGAAGCCGTCGGCCGCAGCCGTCTGCTCGCCCTGACGTGGTGCAAACCGCTAAATCATTCGAACTCCTCATCACAACGACGTAAATTCGATGCCTTTTCCACAGAGTTTTCCACAGCGGTCGCGGAAATCTTCGTGGACGGCAGGTGACCTGACCTAAAAAAATTATGCCGAACTTCACCTCGCTCACGCCTCCGACGACCGGCACCGCGATCTCTCGAAAGAACGGTCAGCTCGTCGTCCCCGACAATCCGATCATTCCGTTCATCGAAGGCGATGGGACGGGGCGCGACATCTGGCGGGCCAGCGTCCGCGTGCTCGATGCCGCCGTGAACAAGGCGTACGGCTGGAAAAAAGGCCATCGCCTGGATGGAAGTTTATGCAGGTGAGAAGAGCTTCAAGCAGTTCAGCAACTGGCTGCCCGACGATACGGTTGAAGCCTTTCGAGAGTACTACGTGGGCATCAAGGGCCCACTGACGACGCCGGTCGGCGGCGGCATCCGTTCACTGAACGTTGCGTTACGGCAATTGCTCGACCTCTACGTCTGCCTGCGGCCGGTGCGTTGGTACAAAGGCGTCCCTTCGCCGGTGAAGCACCCCGAGAAAGTCGACATGGTCATCTTTCGCGAGAACACCGAGGACATCTACGCCGGCATCGAGTACGTCGCCGGCTCCCCGGAAGCGCAGCGCGTGCTCGACTTCCTGGCCAAGGAATTTCCGAAGGAATTTCGCAAGATTCGATTCGGGTCGGAGTCGGCGGTCCGGACCTGGCAGGCCCAGCTCGAGTCCATCGGCGCTCCGAATCGAGAACTCGGGATCGAAGTCGGCCTCGGGTTGAAGCCGATCAGCCGCCTCGGCACCGAGCGGCTGGCGCACAGCGCGATTGAATACGCGATCCGCAACGGCCGGAAGAGCGTCACGCTCGTGCACAAGGGCAACATCATGAAATACACCGAAGGCGCCTTCCGCGACTGGGGTTATCAGGTCGCCAAGGACTTCTTCGGCGCGGAGGAGATCGACGGCGGCCCGTGGTGCAGGATTCCGGCGGGCAAGCCTGGTGCCGGCCTCGTCATCAAAGACGCCATCGCCGACATCACATTGCAGCAGGTGTTGACACGGCCCGATGAGTTCGACGTCATCGCGACGCCGAACCTGAACGGCGACTACCTGTCCGATGCGCTGGCCGCTCAGGTCGGAGGCATCGGCATCGCGCCCGGCGGCAACATCAACTACGTCACCGGTCACGCGGTCTTCGAGGCCACGCACGGCACGGCGCCGAAATACGCCGACCAGGACAAGGTGAATCCGGGCTCGGTCATTCTGTCCGGCGAGATGATGCTGCGTCACCTCGGCTGGGGTGAGGCCGGCGATCTGATCGTGAAGGGGATGGACGGCGCGATCGCCGCCAAGCGCGTCACCTACGATTTCGCGCGCCTGATGGACGGCGCCACGGAATTGAAGACGTCGGAGTTCGCCGACGCCATCATCAACAATATGTAGACGCTGCCACAGCACTCCACCACAGTGGACTTCTCTCCACGGTGTCCTCAGTGGTGGAGATACTGAATCGCGTTTTGACAGCGCCAGGAGACGGATATGAATCGTAAAGTCACGGTCGTCGGGGGAGCGGGGAATGTCGGCGCCACGGTGGCGCGCGGCGTCGCGGACAAGCAACTGGCCGATGTCGTCGTCATCGACATCGCCGACAAGAAGGCCGCCGGTGTGGCGCTCGACATACTCGAGGCATGCCCGGTGTATGGATCGGACGCACGGGTGATGGGGTCCGGCGACTACGCCGACAGCGCCAACTCCGACATCGTCGTGGTGACCTCAGGCGTGCCGCGCAAACCCGGCATGAGCCGCGACGATCTGCTGAACGTGAACTACAAGATCATGCAGCAGGTCACCGAGCAGGTCGTGAAGTACTCGCCGAACTGCATCATCATCCCGGTGTCGAATCCGCTCGACGCGATGGCGCAGGCGGTGCTCAAGCTCTCGAAATTCCCGCGCGAGCGCGTCATCGGCATGGCCGGCGTGCTGGACTCCGCGCGGATGCGGTCGTTCATCGCCATGGAGCTCAACGTTTCGGTGGAGAACATCCACGCGTTCGTGCTCGGCGGGCACGGCGACACGATGGTGCCGCTGCCGCGCTACTCGACGGTCGCGGGGATCCCGATCACCGATCTGATGGACAAGGCGACGATCGACAAGATCTCGGCGCGCACGGCGCGCGGCGGTCTCGAGATCACCGAGCTGGTCGGCACCAGCGCGTGGTATGCGCCCGGCGCTTCGGTCGTCGAGATGATCGAGTCGATTCTGCTCGACAAGAAGAAGATTCTGCCGTGCTCGGTCTATCTCCAGGGCGAATACGGCACGCAGAATCTCTTCGTGGGCGTTCCGTGCAAGCTGGGCGCGCGCGGCCTCGAGCAGATCATCCAGATCAAGCTGACGCCCGAGGAAGACGCGGCGTTCAAGAAGTCGGCCGCGGCGGTCAAAGAGCTCGTCGACGTCATCGGCGTGTAGGGTGGACGGGGCCGGGGACTAGGGGCCAGGGACTGGCGCTGATGGTCGCGCACTCGTTCGGTAGCCGTCTCGAAGCGGAGATGGCAATCCCGTGAGCCTGCCGGGGCGCGTTACCGACTACGACAGCATCGCGGATCGCTTCGATACCCGCTATCACCAGTATTCGTACGACGGCGTGCGCGAAACGCTGTCTCAATTTCCTTGGCCCTGAGCCGTCCGCCGCGCTGGAGGTCGGCTGTGGCACGGGACATTGGCTTGGGGTCTCGGCCAGCGCGCGGGTTTCTCGCCGGCGTGGAACCATCGTCACGCATGCTCGAGCGGGCACGCGTTGCGGCGCCGGAGGCGCGTCTCGTCCGGGCGCGAGCCGAAGAGCTCCCATGGCGCGACGCGTCCTTCGACCGCATCTTCTGCATCAACGCGCTTCATCACTTCACCGATCGCGCACGGTTCTTCACCGAGGCGCGCCGCGTCCTCAAGCCGGGAGGCGGACTGCTGACCATTGGTAAGGATCCGCATACCGATCGCGACGACTGGTGGGTGTACCAGTACTTCGAAGAAACGCGAGCGATCGACCTTGACCGCTTCGCGCGCGTGAGGACACTCCGCGGCGAGATGGCGCTGGCCGGCTTCGCGTGGACCGAGTCGATGGAAGCGGACCACATGGAAATCGTCTATCCGGCGAGCGAAGCGCTGGCCAACGGCATAGTCGACGCAGCGTTCACGTCTCAGCTGACCGTGCTGTCGGAGGGAGAATTCCAACGCGGCGTCGATCGATTGCGCAAGGCCAACGAAGACGCAGGCGGCGAATTGCAGCTCGTCGCCGACGTCAGGCTGTACGCGACGGTCGGCTGGGTGTGAACCATTCCACGATTGCCATCCCCGGCGCCTCAATCCACCGAAACGTCGCGAAACTCACCAGCGGTACGATCGCCGCGCACGCGTACACGACGGCCCAGTGTGTGAATGTTCCAGGCGCTCCGCTCTCGACAGGGCGCAGGAGCAGTCCGAACGCCACGAACAGCACAACGCCATGCAGCAGGTAGACGCTGTATCCCATTTCGCCGAGGCCGCGCGCGGCCGGCCACTCGAGCGATCCGAAGAGGGAATTCCCGCAGGCGATAATCGCGAAGGCGAGCGAAAGCAGCAGCAACGGCGCCAGCGCGAACGCGGTGTCGAACCGGGTGACGGCGACGAGCGCCGCGAGGCACACGACCGCGGCGATCGGGTGTCGCCCGATGTCGCGGATGGCTGGTTGTCGAACCAGCATCGCCGTCGCGATTCCGCCGACGAATGCCGAGGCGATTTCCCAACTGCCGCGACTCGACATCCACCACGCGCCACACGCGAGAGCGGCCAGGCCCAGGATGAGCCAGCCGCGCGGTGGCCGCAATCCGACCAATAGGCCAGCCAGCGGGAGCGACAGGTAGAACCACCACTCATACGGCAGCGACCAGGCGGGTCCTCCGATGATCGGGCTTGGCGAAAAATTGATGTTCGGCATCCCGAAGACGGTGAATGTCGCCCATTGCAGCGTCTGGAGCATCGCGCGCGGGGCGGACACGCGAAGCCGGCCGCCGCTCATTCCCAGCGCCACGATCCAGAGCAGCGCGACGAGGAACAGGAACAACGGTGTCAGCCGCAGCACCCGCGACACGTAGAGCCGCCGCCAGTTGAACGCCCCCGCGCGTCCGTCGATCAACTTCGACCAGAACAGGAGGCCGGTGATCATGAAGAAGATGCGTGACGCTGCTCTGGCCGAAATGAGTGTAGAGGCGGGTGGGTGGCAGCTCCCAAATCCCGGTGCGCCCGAACGCATACCAGATCGCGGTGTGGTGGAGATAGACGAGGAAGGCCGCGTAGCCGCGCAGGCCGTCGAGGGTTGAAAAGCGTCTGGCTGGCGGCGCGGCGCCGAACCGGCGCTGCAGCAGTGCGACGGTGACGAGCGCGATGCCGAGGGCGCCGACGGCGCCGAGCGGGCTGGTCGCGCTCATCCGAGTTTATTTGCCGGCGCCGAGCTGTGCCTTGATGTACTCGCGGGTCATCCGCGCGATGTTCGAGATCGGGATCTCCTTCGGACAGACCGCCTCGCACTCGCCCTCATTCGAGCAGCTGCCGAAGCCTTCCTCGTCGGCCTGGTCGATCATCGCGGTGACACGGGCGTAGCGCTCCTGCTGACCCTGCGGCAGCAGCGCGAGGTGCGAGATCTTCGCGCTCATGAAGAGGTGCGCCGAGGCATTCTTGCACGCCGCGACGCAGGCGCCGCAGCCGATGCATGCGGCGGAATCCATGGCCGCTTCCGACACGTCCTTCGGGATCAGGATGCTGTTGCCGTCCTGCGCGCCGCCGGCGTTCACCGACACGTAGCCGCCCGCGGCGATGATGCGATCGAACGCGCTCCGATCCACGATCAGGTCCTTCACGACGGGGAAGGCCTTGGCGCGCCACGGCTCGATGACGATGGTCTCGCCGTCCTTGAAGCGCCGCATGTGCAACTGACAGACGGTCGTGCCGCGGTCGGGTCCGTGCGCCACGCCGTTCACGACGAGGCTGCACATGCCGCAGATCCCCTCGCGGCAGTCGGAGTCGAACGCGATGGCGTCCTTACCCTTCACGACCAGTCCTTCGTTGACGACGTCGAGCATCTCGAGAAAGGACATGTCGGGCGAGACGTTGTCGGCCGTGTAGTCCTCGAGGCGTCCCGTGGCGGTCGGACCCGCCTGCCGCCAGATCTTCAGATTCAGTCTCACTGTGTCTCAACCACAATTGGCGAGTCGGTGGGTTGGCGATTGAATCCATCAGTCCCCCAGTCGCCATTCGCCATCCTATTTGTAACTCCGCTGAGTGGGGTGGACTTCCTCGAACTCGAGCGGTTCCTTGTGGACCTCGGGTCTCACGCCGACGCCCTTGAATTCCCAGGCCGCGACATACGAGAAATGCTCGTCGTCTCGCTGGGCTTCACCCTCGGGCGTCTGGCTCTCCTCGCGGAAGTGTCCGCCAGCCGACTCGCGCCGCTCCAGCGCATCGAGCGCCAGCAACTCCGCGAATTCCAGGTAGTCGGCGACCCTGCCGGCGTACTCGAGGCTCTGGTTCATGTTGTCGGCCGAGCCCGGCACCGAGACGTTGTGCCAGAACTCCTCTCGCAGCTTCGGAATCGCCTGCAGGGCGCGCGTGAGGCTCGCCTCGGTCCGCGCCATCCCGACGTCGTCCCACATGATGCGGCCGAGCTCGCGGTGAATCTCGCGGATGCCGCGGCCGCCCTTGACCGACAGCAGCTTGTTGATCTGGGCCTGCGCGTTCTGCGCGGCGTCCTTGAAGGCGTCGTGATCGGTGGTGATCTTCGGCAGCGCGCTGTTGGCGAGGTAGTCGCCGATCGTATACGGGATGACGAAGTAACCGTCGGCCAGCCCCTGCATGAGCGCGCTGGCGCCCAGCCGGTTTGCGCCGTGGTCAGAAAAGTTCGCCTCGCCGAGCACGTGCAGCCCGGGCACCGTGCTCATCAAGTTGTAGTCAACCCACAGTCCGCCCATCGTGTAGTGGATGGCCGGATAGATCCGCATCGGCACCTTGTACGGATCCTCGTCGGTGATCTTGTTGTACATCTGGAACAGGTTGCCGTACTTCTCCTTGATCACCTCGGGGCCGAGACGTGCGATCGCATCCTTGAAATCGAGGTAGACGGCAAGGCCGCTGTCGCCGACGCCGCGGCCTTCGTCGGCGGCCTGCTTGGCGTTGCGCGACGCGACGTCGCGCGGAACCAGGTTGCCGAACGACGGGTATTTGCGTTCGAGGTAGTAGTCGCGCTCGTCTTCGGGAATCTGCTCGGGCGATCGCGCGTCGCCTTTCTTCTTCGGCACCCACACGCGGCCGTCGTTGCGGAGGCTCTCGCTCATCAGCGTCAGCTTCGACTGGTGATCGCCGCTGACCGGTATGCAGGTCGGATGAATCTGCGTGAAGCAGGGATTGGCGAAGAAGGCGCCACGCTTGTGGGCGCGCCAGGCGGCGGTGACGTTGGAGTTCACCGCGTTGGTCGAGAGGTAGTAGACCGTGCCGTAGCCGCCAGTCGCCAGGATGACGGCATCGGCCGCGTAGCGTTCGATCTCGCCGGTCACCAGGTTGCGGACGATGATGCCGCGCGCCTTGCCGTCGACGACGACGAGGTCGAGCATTTCGCGGCGGGCGAACAGCTTCACCGCCTTCTGATTCACCTGCCGCATCAGCGACTGATAGGCGCCGATCAACAGTTGCTGGCCGGTCTGGCCGCGCGCGTAGAACGTGCGCGAGACCTGCGCGCCGCCAAAGGATCGGTTGTCGAGCAGGCCGCCGTACTCGCGGGCGAAAGGCACACCCTGCGCGACGCACTGGTCGATGATGTTGACGCTGAGCTGCGCCAGCCGATAGACGTTGGCTTCGCGCGAGCGGTAGTCGCCGCCTTTGACCGTGTCGTAGAACAGGCGATAGATGCTGTCGCCGTCGTTCTGGTAGTTCTTCGCCGCGTTGATGCCGCCCTGCGCGGCGATGCTGTGCGCGCGCCGGGGGCTGTCCTGGATGCAGAAGTTCAGAACGTTGTAGCCCAGCTCACCGAGCGACGCGGCCGCGGACGCCCCGGCCAGACCTGTCCCCACGACGATAATCGTGTACTTCCGTTTGTTTGCCGGGTTCACCAGCTTCATCTCGAACTTGTGGCGATCCCATTTCCCCGCGATCGGGCCGGCCGGCACTCGCGCGTCGAGCTTCATGACCGGACTCCCGTGAAGTGGGCCCAGAGGGCGATGGTGATGAAGCCGCCCGCGATGAGCACGGCGATCACTTTCCCGGCGGGCAGGATGAACCGCGTCCACGCCGGCTTGTCGGCCCCCAGCGACTGGAACGCGCTCGAGATGCCATGCCACAAGTGCGAGCCGACGACGAGCATGCTGATCGACATAGAACGCGACCATCAGCGGGTTCTGGAACGCCTCCATTTCCTGACGATAGAGGTCACGTCCGCCGGCCGGCCATTCGTACTGCGTTCCCCAGCCGTCACGAAATGTCTTGACGTGGATCAGCAGGAACACGATGAGCCACAACCCGGAGAAGATCATCGTCGACGAAGCGAACGTCTTGCGCGTCGTGTGCCCGGCCGACTTCTTGCGCGCGTACGCGACCGGCCGCGCGCTCTGGTTGCCGAGATACATCCGGACCGTCTTGTAGATGTGGACGGCGAACCAGGACAAGAGCACCAGCTCGACGAGTATCAGCAGCGGACTGCTCTCCAGGATGAATGCGTACTTGTTGTACGCCGCAGGTCCGAGGAACACCACGAGGTTGCCGCCGATGTGAATGAGAAGGTAGAAGACGAGGAGGATGCCGGTGGAGCCGATGAGAATCTTCGTGCCGACCGAAGAGGAAAACACGCCTTGTCGTGAAGCCATCAGCCGTGAGTTTACTGTTGCGTCACAGAGACACGCAAGTTAGCATCAGGAACTTCCTACCGTCATGAAAATCCACGAATATCAAGCAAAAGCGATTCTGGCGCGCCATGGCGTACCCGTGCCGCGCGGCGAGGTTACGTCTACCCCGGCTGAAGCAGGCGAGATCGCCAAGCGCCTCGGCGGAGCGGTCGTCGTCGTCAAGGCGCAGATTCACGCAGGCGGCCGCGGCAAGGGCGGCGGCGTCAAGCTGGCGAGGAATCCCGCAGACGCAGTCAAGCTCGCCCGCGACATGATCGGCATGACCCTCGTCACCCATCAGACCGGACCCGAAGGACGCGTCGTCGGGCGGGTGCTGATCGAGGAAGGGCTGCAGATGACGCGCGAGCTCTACCTGAGCATCGTGCTCGATCGCGCGGCCGGCAAGCCGGTGATCATGGCCAGCGCCGCCGGCGGCATGGACATCGAAGAGGTCGCCGAGAAAACGCCGGAGAAGATCGTTCGCGTCTATGTGGAGCCCGGAGTCGGCATCGTGCCGTTCGAGGCGCGTCAGCTGGGCTTCGGCATCGGGCTCGACGGCGCGCAGGTGAACAAGTTCGTCAAGGTCGTCTCGTCGCTCTACGACGCCTATCTGGCGACCGACTCGTCGCTGCTCGAGATCAACCCGCTTGTCGTGACGGCGGCGGGCGATCTGCTTGCGCTCGACGCCAAGATGAACTTCGACGACAACGCCTTGTACCGGCATGCCGACATCAAGGCGCTGCGCGACCTCGGCGAGGAAGATCCGCTCGAGATTGAAGCGTCCAAGTTCAACCTGAATTACATCCACCTCGACGGCAACATCGGCTGCATGGTGAATGGCGCCGGCCTCGCGATGGCGACGATGGACATCATCAAGCTGGCGGGCGGCGAGCCGGCGAACTTCCTCGATGTCGGCGGCGGCGCCAACGCCGAGCAGATCCGCAACGCCTTCAAGATCCTCATGTCGGACAAGAACGTGAAGGCGGTGCTCATCAACATTTTCGGCGGCATCCTCCGGTGCGATGTCCTCGCGCAGGGCGTCATCGCGGCGGTCAAGGAACTGGGCGTCCCGGTGCCGATCGTCATTCGCATGGAAGGCACGAACGTCGAAGAAGGCAAGCGCCTGCTGCGGGAGAGCGGGATGAAACTCACCACCGCCGACAGCATGGACGAAGCAGCAGAAAAAGTGGTGGAACTGGCCGGCTGACGTCGGCCATCCCACTCACCAAATTCATATGTCCATTCTCATCGATAAAAAGACACGCCTCATCGTTCAGGGACTCACCGGCCGTGAAGGTACCTTCCATGCGAAGCAGGCGGCGGCCTACGGCACCACCGTCGTCGGGGGCGTGACGCCCGGAAAAGGCGGCACGACGCACGAAGGCTGGCCGATTTTCGATACCGTGCGGGATGCGGTTGCCGAGACCGGCGCGAACGCATCGGTGATCTTCGTGCCTCCCCCGTTCGCCGCCGACGCGGTGATGGAAGCGGCCGACGGCGGGCTCGCGCTCGTCGTCTGTATCACCGAAGGCATCCCGACGCTCGACATGATGCGCGCGATGACGTTCCTGAAGGAACGCCCGGCGACGCGCCTGGTTGGTCCCAACTGTCCCGGGCTCATCTCGCCCGGCAAAGCCAAGGCGGGAATCATCCCCGGGAACATCTGCAAGGAAGGGCGGATCGGCATCGTCTCCAAGAGCGGCACGCTGACCTACGAGGCCATCCACCAACTCACGCGGCTGGGGATGGGCCAAAGCACCTGCATCGGCATCGGCGGCGACCCGTTGATCGGCACGTCGCATATCGACGCGCTGAAGTTGTTCGGCGAGGATCCCGAGACCGACGCCGTGATCATGATCGGCGAGATCGGCGGCAACGCCGAGGAAGACGCGGCCGCCTGGATCAAGAAGCATTTCAAGAAGCCGGTGGTCGGCTTCATCGCGGGCCAGACCGCGCCGCCGGGACGCCGCATGGGTCACGCAGGCGCGATCATCGCGGGTGGAAAGGGCACGGCGGCCGAGAAGATGGCCGCGCTCACCGCGGCGGGCGTGAAGGTGGTCAACAGCCCCGCGGACATGGGCCAGGCGATCAAAGAGCTCCTCTAGTCCGGTTCGCGCACGCATCCGCGCGCGTCATTCGATCGCTGCGTGAGGCGCGTCGCCTCTCGCGGCGGCACCTGTCAAAAGTTGTATCGCTGACTCGGCCGCGCTGAGGCTGCGTGATATACTTTCCCGGATCTCCTTCCTCGGCGAGGATCCGCCGGGATTTCCTATCTTCATACGCGTTAAGGACTTGCGAATGTCACCGACAGACCTTGCCGTCCAGGAACAGCAGGCGGCCTCCAACACGCAGCGTGTGGTGAACGACTTCAGCATCCAGATTGCCACGGTCAACGGATCGGGCAGCCAGACCGCGAACATGGTCCTGCTGCGTTCAATCCTCCTCATGGGTGTCCCCGTCTCGGGCAAGAACATGTTCCCGTCGAACATCGCCGGGCTCCCGACCTGGTACACGATTCGCGCGAGCAAGCGGCACTACATCGCGCGCAAGAAGGAAGTGGACTTCCTCGTCGCGATGAATCCCGAGACGGCCAAGGAAGATGTGTTGACGCTCGAGCCGGGCAGCGCCGTGGTGTACGACGAGCCGCTGAAACTCAACGCCCTGCGCAGCGACCTCGTCTTTTATCCCGTGCCGTTCGACACGCTGGTCAAGCCGGTGTGCCCCGACGCGAAGCTGCGCCGCCTCGTGCGCAACATGATCTATCCGGGCATCCTCGCGAAGCTGCTCGGCCTCGATCCGGCGCTGATGGAGAAGGCGCTCGCCAAGCAGCTTGGGAAAAAGGCCAAGGCCGTCATCTTGAACGCGGCCGCGCTCAAGGCCGGCTTCGAATACGCCGAGGCGACGTTCAAGAAACAGGATCCGTATTTCATCGAGCCGATGAACGAGACGGCCGGCAAGATTCTGATTGAAGGCAACGCCGCGGCTGCGATCGGCTGCATGATGGCGGGCGTCACCGTCGTTGCGTGGTATCCGATTACGCCGTCATCGTCGCTGTGCGAATCGCTCATCGGTTACCTGAAGAAGTATCGCGTCGACAAGGAAACGGGGAAGGCGACGTTCGCGGTCGTGCAGGCGGAAGACGAGATTGCTTCGCTCGGGATGGTCATCGGGGCGAGCTGGGCGGGAGCGCGGTCGATGACCGCCACCGCAGGCCCCGGCATTTCATTGATGGGCGAGTTTGCCGGGCTCGCGTACTACGCCGAGACGCCCGCCGTGATCTTCGACGTCCAGCGCGTCGGGCCGTCCACCGGTCTGCCGACGCGAACGGCGCAGGGCGACCTCATTCAGGCGGCGTTCCTGTCCCACGGCGACACCAAGCACATCATGCTCATCCCGTGCTCGGTGGAAGAGTCCTACACGATGGCGATGGAGGCGTTCGATCTCGCGGAGCAGTTCCAGACGCCGATCTTCGTGATGATGGACCTCGACCTCGGCATGAACAACTGGATGTCCGACGCCTTCACCTACCCGACCACCCCAATCAGCCGCGGCAAGGTGCTGACGGCGGCCAAGCTCAAAGAGCTCGGCGAGTGGGGCCGCTACAAGGACGTGGACGGCGACGGCATCGCGTACCGCACCATTCCCGGCGACGGCCTGCCGGCGTACTTCACGCGCGGATCGGGACACAACGCGAAGGGGCAGTACAGCGAGCGCCCCGACGACTACGTCGAGAACATGGACCGGCTCGCGCGCAAGTTCGAAACCGCGCGCTCGCGGGTCCCGGCGCCGGTGGTTCAGAACAATCCGAAGGCGAAGATCGGGCTCATCGGGTTCGGCACGTCGCATTTCGCCACGGAGGAGAGCCGCGACCAGCTGCTCGAGGAAACCAAGGTCGAGACTTCGTACTTCCGCCTGCGTGCGTACCCCTTCAACGACGAGCTCGCCGCGTTCATCGACGCGCACGAGCGCGTGTACGTCATCGAACAGAACCGCGACGCGCAGATGCGCCAGCTGATGAAGCTCGAGCTCACGCCCGAACGGCAGCTCAAGCTGCGCAGCGTGCTGCATTACAACGGCCTTCCGATCGATGCCCGCAGCATCACCGACGACGTGCTGTCGCAGGAAGGGTTCGAAGTGGCGAAGAAGACCGTCACCCGCGTGAGCGCGGGCTCGGCGGGCGGGGAATAGGCCCATGCGGATTGCGATGTGCGAACGTCGAATTCAACACGCGGAGCGGATTCATAGCGGAGAGCGGATCTGATGGCGACACCACTGAAGGTCAATCGAATCGGGCTCGAACCGCAGATCTACAAGGGCGGCAAGACCACACTTTGCGCCGGCTGCGGCCACAACGCGATTTCCGAGCGCATCATCGACGCGTTCTACGAGATGGGCGTCGACCCGTCACAGGTCGTGAAGCTGTCGGGCATCGGCTGCTCGAGCAAGAGCCCGGCTTACTTCCTCGGCGGCTCGCACGGCTTCAACGCCGTGCACGGCCGCATGCCCTCGGTCGGGACGGGCGCCATGCTCGCCAACAAGAAGCTGATTGCCATCGGCATCAGCGGCGACGGCGACACGGGAGCCATCGGGATCGGCCAGTTCGTCCACCTGATGCGGCGCAATCTCCCGATCATCTACATCATCGAGGACAACGGCTGCTACGGCCTGACCAAGGGTCAGTTCTCGCCGACCGCCGACCTGGGCTCGAAGTTGAAGACGGGCGTCGTCAACGACCTGCCGCCGATCGACACCTGCGCGCTCGCCGTCGAGCTGGGCGCGACATTCGTCGGCCGTTCATTCTCGGGCGACAAGAAACAGCTGCTCTCGCTGCTGAAAGCGGCGCTCGCGCATCGCGGCACCGTGATGCTGGACGTCATCTCTCCGTGCGTGACCTTCAACGACCACGAGGGTTCGACCAAGAGCTACGCGTACGCCAAGGATCACGACGATCCGGTCGAGGACATCACCTTCGTGCCGTTCTTCGAGGACATCGCGGTGGACTACGAGCCCGGCTCCTCGCAGGAAGTCACGATGCACGACGGCTCGAAGCTGCTGCTGAAGAAACTGGAAGAGGACTACGACCCGACCGACAAGCTCAACGCGATGAAGCGTCTCCACGAGACCGCCCGCCGCGGCGAGTTCGCCACCGGCCTGATCTACATCGAGCCTGATCGCGACGATTTCCTGACCCAGCTCAACGTCGTGGACGAGCCGCTCGCGACGCTCCCCCTGAGCCGCACCCGCCCCGGCCCGGAGGCGCTGGAAGAGATCATGGAGGGGCTCAGATAGATTGGTAAATTGGCGAGTTGCAAATTGCAAGATTTATTGACTGATTGTTCTGTCGCTGGCGGTCTTCGCCGACTTGAGATTGAAGAATCGCCAGCAGTTCTGCGCCCTCGGCGAGCAACTCCCTCTGGTCGGCCGTCTCGTTCATCCCTGATCGACCGACGAACATCAGCCAGAACACAGACTTCGTCCGACTTCCTCGACCACCATTCCCAGCTTTGTTGATGAAGTCTCGGCCGCGAGCGCGCGCGGCAGGCCGACCATGTAGTTCGCGCTGCGCCCGAGCGCTTGCTCGGAACAATTGGTCGGCGATGAACCGTGCCCTCCCAATCGGTCGGGCAGCGTCCGGCAAAAGCGCATGACTCGAAGCGCGAAGCGCATCGTGCGCTCTTTCAGTTGCTCTGCAATCTCGTTCGGCATGGCGCTGCTGAGGTGCAGCCGCCATGGCCAGCTGTGCTGAATTCCTCAATAAATTAGCAATTTGCCAATTCAGCAATTAGCAATTTCTTCACCCCTGCGTCTCGTCCGCATTTGCGCCTTCTTCGTCCTCCGCGGTTGCGACGGGATCGCTTGGCAGTCCCGCGTCGTTGATGCCGGGGCCGTTCGGGTTTCCCTGTTGTTCGTCGGATGGACGGTCGCCCTCGATGGCGCCTTTGTGGATGTCGGGGTCGTTCAGTTGTCTGGTTGCCGTCGGCGTCATCGTCGGCTCCTTCGAAAGGCTGAGGTTTCGCCTGCTATAATCGGCGGATATGACCGAACGGACGTTGGCCATCATCAAACCGGACGCCGTCGAACGGCGTCTTGCGGGCAAGATCATTCAGCGCATCGAAGACGAGGGATTCCAGATCCGTGCCATGCGGAAGGTGTCGTTGTCCAAGTCACAGGCAGAAGGCTTCTATGCCGTCCATCGCGAGCGCCCCTTTTTCGGCAGCCTGACGGCCTTCATGTCGTCCGGACCGGCAATCGTGCTCGTGCTGGAAGCGGCGGAGGCGATCAAGAAGTGGCGCACGCTGATGGGCGCGACCGATCCGGCAAAGGCCGACGCGGGAACGCTGCGCAAGGAGTTCGCGCAGTCGATCGAGCGCAACGCCACCCACGGATCGGACGCCCCGGAAACGGCGACGTATGAAATCGGCTATTTCTTTGCGGGAGACGAGCTGCTATAAGCGCTGATTCAACACACAAGGACAAGGCACACAAGGACAGAAATTTTCCATTGTGTCCATAGTGTCCCTGTGTTGAGTAACGGCGCATGGGCAAGACGCTGTACTAGTCGGTCTCGGGATCGCCGCCCTGGGCCTCCTCGTGATGCTCGGAGTACCCTTGGGCCGGTTGCCTGGCGACTTCTACGTCCGGCGGGGCAGCGTCAGCTTCTATTTCCCGCTGACGACGTCCATCGTCGTGAGCATTCTGCTCACGCTGGCGCTGGCGTTCTTCCGACGCTGACGGTGACTGCGACCGCCGACTGAGACTGCGACTGCTTATGTCGATCAAACCCGATACCTGGATCACCCGGATGGCGCGCGAACACCAGATGATCGAACCCTTCGTGGACGATCAGGTGCGCCAGGGCGTCATCTCCTACGGTGTCTCGTCATACGGCTACGACGTGCGCGTGGGCGACGACTTCAAGGTCTTCACCAACGTCTACAACACCGTCGTCGATCCGAAGAATTTCGACTCGAAGTCGTTCGTCGACATCAAGGCCGACGTCTGCATCATCCCGCCCAACTCGTTTGCCCTGGCGAGCACGATCGAATACTTCCGGATTCCGCGCGACATCCTGACCGTCTGCCTCGGCAAGTCGACCTACGCGCGCTGCGGCATCATCGTCAACGTGACCCCGTTCGAGCCCGAATGGGAAGGGCACGTGACGATCGAGATCTCGAACACGACGCCGCTGCCGGCCAAGATCTACGCGAACGAGGGGATTGCCCAGGTGCTCTTCTTCCAGAGCGACGAGCCCTGCGCCAGGTCGTACAAGGACAAGAAGGGGAAGTACCAGGCCCAGCGCGGCGTCACGCTGCCCAGGCTGTAACCCGCCGAGCTCATGATTATAATCTTTTAAAGATTATCAATTTGACTTCTAGGCCGCCGACGTATGTAATCGTCGTCTCCTATGAAGATTGCCTATCAAGGCGAGCCCGGCGCCTTCAGCGAAGCGGCCGCCCGGCGTGTCGACGCCGACGCGCCGTTGATCCCCTGCCGGAGCTTCGACGAGGTGTTCGATACCGTCCAGGCGGGGACCGCCGCCTACGGCGTTCTGCCGATCGAGAATTCAATCGGGGGCAGCATCCATCGCAACTACGACCTGCTGCTCGAGCGCAGTCTGCCGATTGTCGGCGAGGTCGAGCTGCCCGTGGTGCATCACCTGCTCGCCCTGCCTGGCGCGACGCTCGACGGCCTTCGGCGCGTCTATTCGCACCCCAGGGGCTCGCGCAATGCGAACGCTTCCTGCGCACGCTGACCAACGTCGAGATCATCGCGACCTACGACACCGCGGGCAGCGCCAAGATGGTCGCCGACGCGGGCATGACCGACGCGGGCGCGATCGCGTCGGCGCGCGCCGGCGAGGTGTTCGGTCTCCAGTCGCTCGCCGCCTCCGTTCAGGATTTCGACGACAACATCACGCGTTTCCTCGTCGTCGGCGCCGCGCCGCTGCCCAACCGCGCGCCTGACAAGACGTCGATCGTCTTCTCGCTGCCGAACGAGCCGGGCTCTCTGTTCAAGGCCCTGAGCGTGTTCGCCTTGCGCGGCATCTCGCTGACCAAGCTCGAGTCGCGGCCGATTCAGGGCCGCCCCTGGGAATACCTCTTTTACGTGGACCTCGCAGCCGCGCGCGACGAAGTGCACTGCACGCGCGCGTTGGCGCACCTCGGCGAGTTCGCGCCGCTGCTGCGCACGCTCGGCACGTACGCCAGCTGGAAGACGCACGAGGGGTTGCAGCCCGATCCATTCGAGGTGGTGTCGTGACCGAAGGCGGCAATCCGCTGACGACGGGCCCGAGCCGGGCGCCGGCGCGGGCCATGCTGAAGGCGGTCGGCTTCTCCGACGCCGATCTCAAGAAACCGCTCATCGGCGTCGCCAACACCTGGATCGAGATCGGTCCGTGCAACTACCACCTGCGCGATCTGGCGGTCCACGTGAAGGCCGGCATCCGCGCGGCCGGCGGCACGCCGATGGAGTTCAACACGGTTTCCATTTCCGACGGCATCACGATGGGAACCGAAGGCATGCGTGCCTCGCTGGTCAGCCGCGAGGTCATCGCCGACTCGATCGAGCTGGTGACGCGCGGCAACGGGTTCGACGGGTTGGTCGTCCTGGTCGGGTGCGACAAGACGATTCCGGGCGGCCTGATGGCGCTCGCGCGCCTCAACATCCCCGGCGTGCTGCTCTACGGCGGATCGATTGCGCCCGGCACGTTTCACGACAAGGCGATCACGATTCAGGAAGTGTTCGAAGCGGTCGGCGCGCACGCCGCCGGTTCGATGAGCGACGCCGAGCTCTGCACGATTGAAGATCAGGCCTGCCCCGGCGCGGGCGCGTGCGGAGGGCAGTTCACGGCCAACACGATGGCCATCGTCAGCGAGTTCCTGGGGATCGCGTCGCTCGGCAGCGGGAGCGTGCCGGCGACCGATCCGAAGAAGGCGGACGTCGCGCGCCTCGCAGGCGAGCGCGTCATGGGACTCGTTCGAAGCGGCGTGAGGCCCCGCGACATCATCACGCGCACGGCGATCGACAACGCGATTGCGTCGGTCGCCTCGACCGGCGGATCGACCAATGCGGTCCTGCACCTGATGGCCATCGCGCGCGAAGCGGGCCTGGCGCTGGAGCTCGCGGATTTCGATCGCATCAGCGCGCGCACGCCGCTCTACGTGGACCTCAAGCCGTCCGGACGTTTCGTGGCCACCGAACTGCACGGCGCCGGCGGCAGCCCGCTGGTCGCGAGGCGGCTGCTCGAGGCGAAGGCGATCGACGGATCGGCGCCGACGATCACCGGCCGCACGCTCGGCACCGAAGCGGCGGATGCCGTCGAGACCTCCGGACAGGAAGTCGTGCGTCCTCTCGGCAAACCGCTCAAGCCCAGCGGCGGCCTTGTCATCTTGCGGGGCAGCCTTGCGCCCGACGGCTCGGTCATGAAGATCTCCGGGACCGAACGCTCGACGCATCGCGGTCCGGCGCGCGTGTTCGACAGCGAGGAAGCGGCGTTCGACGCCGTCCAGCGCCAGACCATCAAGGCCGGCGACGTCGTCGTCATTCGATACGAGGGGCCGAGCGGCGGGCCCGGGATGCGCGAGATGCTCGGCGTGACGGGCGCGATCGTTGGCGCCGGTCTGGGCGAGACCGTTGCGCTGATCACCGACGGCCGGTTCTCCGGCGCGACCAGAGGCTTCTGTGTCGGCCACATCGCGCCCGAAGCGGCGCGCGGCGGCCCGATGGCGATCGTCCGCGACGGCGACACGATCGTCATCGACGTGGCGCAGCGGCGTCTCGATCTCGAGGTTTCGGAACAGGAGATGGCCGAGCGGCTGGCCGCGTGGACGGCGCCCAGGCCGCGGTACACCTCCGGCGTGTTCGCGAAGTACGTGAAGCTCGTCTCGTCGGCGTCGCTGGGAGCGGTTACGGGATCAGATGCTGATTGCAAATTAATTGGCATTTGCAGTTAGAATCGCATTCTTGAGGGTCTTATGAACTGACCGGCGCACAGATTCTCTGGGAAGCGCTCGTGCGCGAGGGGGTGACCGATGTGTTCGGCTACCCGGGCGGCGCGATTCTGCCCGCCTACGACGCGATGCTGCAGTACCCGATTCGCCACATCCTCGTCCGTCACGAGCAGGGGGCGACGCACATGGCGGACGGCTACGCGCGCGCGACCGGCAAGGTCGGCGTCGCGATCGCCACTTCGGGACCGGGCGCCACCAACATGGTGACCGGCATCGCCACCGCGATGATGGACTCGTCGCCGATCGTCTGCATCACCGGCCAGGTCGGCAGCAAGCTGATCGGATCCGACGCGTTTCAAGAGACCGACATCACCGGCATCACCTTGCCGATCACCAAGCACAACTACCTCGTCACCTCTCCCGAGGACGTGGCGCCGGCCGTGCGCGAGGCCTTTGCCGTGGCGCGCGGCGGCCGCCCGGGCCCGGTGCTCGTGGACATCACCAAGGACGCGCAGCAGGGAAGTTGCGAGGTCGACTGGGACGCGGCCGAACCCGAGCTCACCGAAGCGTGGGACGATGCGCTGCCTGGCGACGGCGACGTGCGCGACGCGATGGAGCTGATCGACGCGGCGGAACGCCCGCTGATTCTCGCCGGCCATGGCGTGATGCTGTCCAACGCGGAGCAGCAGGTGCTCGCGCTCGCCGAGCGCGCGCAGATTCCGATCGCCGTCACCCTGCTCGGCATCGGCGGCGTCGCGGCGTCGCATCCGCTGAACCTCGGCATGATGGGCATGCACGGCGAAGCCTGGGTGAACAACGCCATTCAGGAAGCCGACCTGCTCATCGCGCTCGGCATGCGGTTCGACGACCGGGTGACCGGCAACCTCAAGACCTACGCGCGCACCGCCAAGAAGATCCACGTCGACATCGATCGCGCCGAGCTGAACAAGAACGTCCGCGTCGACGTGGCGATCGCCAAGGATCTGCGGGTCGCGCTCGACGAGTGGCTGCCGCACGTCAAGCCCGGCGATCGCTCGGCCTGGCTCGCGCACATCAACGCGCTCAAAGGCGACACCGCGGTCCGCGACATCCAGAACCTGCCCGACGATGGGCATCTGTACGCCGCGCACGTGATCAACGACATCTGGCGGCTCACCAAGGGCGAAGCGGTCGTCGTCACCGACGTCGGCCAGCACCAGATGTGGGAGGCCCAGTACTACAAGCACGATCGCTCGCGCACGCTCATCACCTCGGGCGGTCTGGGCACGATGGGATTTGCGCTGCCGGCGGCGATCGGCGCGAAGATCGCCTGTCCGGACGCGGAGGTCTGGGTCGTCGTCGGCGACGGCGGATTCCAGATGACCATGCCGGAGCTCGCCACGCTGGTGCAGGAGAAGCTGGACATCAACATCGCGATCATCAACAACGGCTACCTCGGCATGGTCCGCCAGTGGCAGGAGTTCTTCTACGACAAGCGCTACGCGGCGACGCCGATTACCGGCCCGAACTTCGCGAAGCTCGCCGACGCGTTCGGGATTGCGGCGACGACGGTGACCAGGCGCGCCGACGTGGAAGGCGCCGTTGAGGCCGCGCGACGGTTGAAGCGCGCGGCGCTGATCGATTTCCAGGTCGAGCAGGAAGACTCGGTGTACCCGATGGTCCCGGCGGGCGCGGATCTCCACAAGATGATCCGGAGGCCGTCGCCGATCGTCGAAACCGCGGCTGACTGAAGCGGCGATCACGAAACACACGAAGGCAAGAACGACACGAAAACCACGAAAAAGAACAAATCGGAATCTCTTTCGTGTCTTTCGTGCGACGTTCGTGAGTTTCGTGACTTCGTGGTGAGGTGAGAAACATATGCTCCACACATTTGCGGTCTACGTCGACAACAAGCCGGGCGTCCTGAACCGCGTCTCCTCGCTGTTCCGGCGGCGCGCCTTCAACATCGAGTCGCTGACGGTCGGCCACACCGAGACGCCCGGCGTCTCGCGCATGACGGTCGTCGTCGACACCGACGAATACGGCGCGCGCCGGCTCGAGGCGCATCTCTACAAGCTGGTGCCGTGCCGGCGGGTGGACAACATCACGTCCGCGCCGTCCATCTCACGTGACCTGGCGCTGATCAAGGTCGCCGCCACCGGCGAGGCGCGCACGCACGTGATGCAACTGGTGGACGTGTACCGCGCGCGCATCGTCGACGTGAGCCCCGAGTCGCTGGTCATCGAGACGACCGGCACCGAAGACAAGATCGACAGCCTCGTCGAGGTGCTGCGGCCGTACGGCGTCATCGAACTCGTGCGCACCGGGCGAGTCGCGATGGCGCGCGGCACGCTGCCGCCGCGCCAGCGCGCGTCCGCGCCCCGGCGATGACCAGCGCCGCGGACATCAGCGGCGATGTGAGCAACTGCTCAGTCTAGTAGGCGAGACGGCGAATTGGCGAGTCGGCTGAATTGAATTCACGAAGTCTCCAGACTCTCCAATTCATGAATTTCTTAAGGGAGCCAGACATGGCGACGATGTATTACGACGATGCGGCGGACCTCGCCCTCATTCAGGCGAAGAAAGTCGCGATTATCGGCTACGGATCGCAGGGGCACGCGCACGCGCTGAACCTGAAGGACAGCGGCGTCAGCGTCCGCGTCGGCTTGCCCGCGACGAGCCGCTCGCGCGCCAAGGCGCAGAGCGCCGGCCTCACGGTCGGCGACGTCGCCGAGGTCACGAAATGGGCCGACGTGGTGATGATCCTGATCCCGGACACGTCGCAGGCGAAGGTCTATCGCGAGGAGATCGAGCCGAATCTCGCGCCCGGCAACATGGTGATGTTCGCGCACGGCTTCAACATCCGCTTCGGCGCGATTGTCGTGCGGCCCGACGTCGACGTGTCGATGGTGGCGCCCAAGTCGCCGGGCCATCGCGTGCGCGAACTGTTCGTCGAGGGCGCGGGGACGCCGGCCTTGTTCGCGATCCATCAGGACGCGACCGGCAAGGCGCGCCCGCTCACGCTGTCCTACGCCAAGGGCATCGGCGTCATGCGCGCCGGCGTCATCGAGACGACCTTCACGGAAGAGACCGAGACCGATCTCTTCGGCGAGCAGGCCGTGCTCTGCGGCGGCGTCAGCGCGCTGGTCAAGGCCGGATTCGAGACGCTGGTCGAGGCCGGCTATCAGCCGGAGATCGCCTACTTCGAGTGCCTGCACGAGCTGAAGCTGATCGTCGATCTGATTTACCAGGGCGGCCTGAACTACATGCGGTACTCGGTGAGCGACACCGCCGAGAACGGCGACTACACCGGCGGGCCGCGCATCGTCACCGAGGCCACCAAGCGCGAGATGAAGCAGATGCTCGCCGAGATCCAGAACGGGACCTACGCCAAGGCGTGGATTGCCGAAAACGAAGCCGGGCGACCGAATTTCAGCAAGCTGCGCGAAGCCGACCGCAACCACCCGATCGAGCAGGTCGGCGTGCGCCTGCGAGCGCTGATGCCGTTCCTCAAACCGATTGCGTCGGAAGACACGGTCGGCGCCGCAAGATAGAAATTGGTGAGTTGGCGAGTTGGTGAATTGGTGAGTTGGATTTGCATTCGCCAAATCACGCATTCGCCAATTCACCAACTCCTCAACTTGCGTAAGGCCGGCCCGTGCTCTGAGGCCAGACTCGACCTTTTTCAGGCCTGATATTTGAGCGGCGCGTCGCCGTTCGTACTGCCGGGATGGCGCGTGGAAGACTACGACGTCGCGGTCGACGGGGCCGGTTCCTCGCGATCGTGACCGATGTTCGTGGCGACGAACAGCCCGCTGACGGTCGTCTTGAACTGGACGGCAGAGGCTGGACGGCTTGACCGCTAAACGCCCCACGTAGTAAAACTTGCACCGACTCGTGCAGTAACCGGCACGCGCTTGCATCCCATTCATGGACAAACTCGTCGAGCGCGAAACCGCGACTCGTAACCCGATAAGCGCCGCGCCCGCCCTCGCTGTTCAATTTTTCCTGATTCCGCTGGCCGTCGTCGGTATCACCGTGACGGTGTATGTCGGCTTCCGTTCGCTCCTGGCCAACGACCGCACGCCTCAGGAATACCTCAGCGAGGTCCGCAACGGCGGATCCGATCGGCGCTGGCCGGCCGCATACGAGCTGTCGCGGCTGATGGGCGATCCGAAGGTCCGGGCCGACCGGACGCTCGCGCCGGAACTGGTGAAGGCGTTCGAGGCTGCCAAAGACGACGATCCGCGCGTCCGGCAGTATCTGGCGCTCGCCATTGGCCGGCTGGACCCTCCGCTCCCTCCGGAAGCGGTGGCCGGGCTGACCAAGGCGCTCGACGCCGCCGACGGCGAATCGCGCGTCAGCGCGATCTGGGCGCTCGGCTCGTCCGGCGATCCGTCGGTCGTCGCGACGCTCCAGCCGCTTGCCGCGTCGGACGACAAGGGCATCCGGAAGATGGTCGTCTACGCGCTCGGTGCGCTGCCGGGCGACTCTCAGATCGTGACGCTCCGAACCGCGCTCGAGGATCCCGAGCCGGACGTTCGCTGGAACGCCGCGGTCGCGCTCTCGCGCAAAGGCCGGCACGAAGGTGTCCCCGTGATCCGTCAGATGATGGACCGTCAGTACGTCGAGCAGCAGGTCAAGCGCGACGTTCGGCAGGACGAGGATCGCGATCCGGTGGCCGACGTCATGATCAGCGGCTTGCGCGCGGCCGCGACGCTCAAAGATGACGCGCTCAAACCCTCGGTAACGACCCTGAGCCAGCAGGACCGCAGCATGAAGGTCCGCCAAGCGGCGCTCGAAGCGCTGAAGGTGATTGGATAACAGACATGGCCGACGACACGAAACCTGAAGGCACGGCGCCGGCGCCCGCGGCAGCTCCAGCAGCCGCGCCACCCGCTGCCGCCGCGCACGCCGCCAAGCCGGCCGCGCCGCGCCCGCCGGCGGCTCCGGTTCCCGATCTCGCGGGTAAGACGACCACGCTGGCGTCGGCTGGAGGTGCGGCAGCCGCCAAGCCCGCCGCGCCGGCCGCCGCGAAAGCGGCGACGCGCGATGCTGACGATACGTCGCCGCTGCTGAACCGGCGCGCCTGGATGGGCCTCGCGTGGGGCGCCTTCTCGGCGGCATCCGCCGCGGCGCTCGCCGCGACCGGCCGCTTCATGTTTCCCAACGTGCTCAACGAGCCGCCGCAGCAGTTCAAGGCCGGTTTCCCGAACGAGTACGGCCAGGGCGTCGACGAGCGGTGGAAAGAGAAATACGGCATCTGGATCGTGCGCATCGCCGACGAGAACGTCGAGCCGCACGGCAGCGGCTTCTACGCGCTGTTCACCATCTGCACGCACCTGGGCTGCACGCCGAACTTCCTCTCGGCGGAAAACAAGTTCAAGTGCCCGTGCCACGGGAGCGGCTACCGCACGACCGGCGTGAACTTCGAAGGCCCCGCGCCGCGCCCGCTCGAGCGCGCGAAGATCGGCTTGTCCGACGATGGCCAGATCCTCGTCGACAAGAGCCGCAAGTTTCAGTACCGAGCTTGGTCAGTGGACGGACCCCGACGCGTTTCTCAAGGCGTAGGTCGCAAGTAACGCGGACCTTCGGGTCCGCTGTATGGCAGGCCTGACGGCCTGCGCTTCGAAGGGTTATGGCTGAGACGAAAACAATCGCCCCCAAGGAAGGCCCCGGCACTCAGTTCTGGAACTGGCTGACCGAGACGCAGGTGTGGACGTCCGTGTTCCGTCACGGCCGCCCCGACAGCGATCGCAACCGCGTCCTCGTCATGCTGTCGAACGTGTTCCTGCACCTGCACCCGGTCCGCATCCGGAAGTCCGGCGTGAAGCTGCGCTACACCTGGTGCATGGGCGGGCTGAGCTTCTTCCTCTTCCTGGTGCTCACGTTCACCGGCCTGCTGCTGATGTTCTACTACCGGCCGACCCTCGAGTACGCCTACTCGGACATCATCGGGTTGCGCGAGCACGTGCCGCTCGGGATCATGCGCGAGATGCACCGGTGGGGTGCGCACGCGATGGTCATCACGGTGTGGCTGCACATGTTCCGCGTCTTCATGACCGGTTCCTACAAGCCGCCGCGCGAGTTCAACTGGTCGGTCGGCGTGATCATGCTCGTGCTGACGCTGCTGCTTTCGTTTACAGGCTACCTGCTGCCGTGGGATCAGCTGGCGATCTGGGCGATCACGGTCGGCTCGAACATGGCGCGCGCGACGCCGTTCCTCGGCTACGAGGGTCCGGGCGCGCAGCTCCTGAGGCTCGGCGACGTGCCGCTGATCCACGCATACGACGACGCCCGGTTCGCGCTGCTCGGCGGATCGTTCGTGGGCGAGGGCGCGCTGCTCAGGTTCTACGTGCTGCACTGCGTCGGCCTGCCGCTCGGCATCGCGGTGCTGATGGCGGTCCATTTCTGGCGCGTGCGCAAAGACGGCGGCATTTCGGGGCCGCTCTAGGAATTCGCAATGAGGAGTTGACAATTTACAAAGAGAAGGCGATCTCGTTCGCTTTGTAACTTGTAACTTGCCACTTGTAAATTCGGAGGCTGTGTGGGCGTTATCAAGGGACTCATAAACGCCGTCGCCGATCCGCGGCTGTTCTTCATGCTCGCGGTGCTGGCGCTCGTCGTCATGGTGTGGAAGCGCGAGTCGATCGCGTCCAACACCATCGGCTACGCGCTGCTAGGCCTGCTCGCGGTGTTCTTCATCTTCGGGACGTTCGACCCGAACTTCCGGCTCATCGTCACGAAGCCTGACAACGTCCCGATCGTCGGCCTCATCTTCCTGCTGGCCTTCTTCGTGTGGTACTCCGTCCGCGAGGCGGTGCTGAACGACCGGCGCATCTCGGCGGGGAAGGGGCCGATCGAAAAGGAGGAGTCGGACCGCGTCTGGGTGTGGCCGGATCTCGTCTACACCGAGCTCATCTCGCTGATCCTCTGCTCGGTCGTCCTCATCGTCTGGTCGATCTTCCTGAAAGCGCCGCTCGAGCAGCCGGCGAACCCGGCCAACACCCCGAACCCGTCGAAGGCGCCCTGGTACTTCCTCGGCCTCCAGGAAATGCTGGTCTACTTCGACCCGTGGCTCGCCGGCGTGGTGCTGCCTGGCCTCATCATCGTCGGGCTGATTTGCATTCCCTACGTCGACAAGAACCCGAAGGGCAACGGCTACTTCACGTTCAACGAGCGCAAGGCCGAGATCACGATCTTCCTGTTCGGTTTCGTCGTGCTCTGGTGCTCGCTGATCGTGCTCGGCACGTTCCTGCGCGGACCGAACTGGAACTTCTTCGGGCCGTTCGAATTCTGGGACATTCACAAGCTGGCGGCGCTGACCAACGTCAATCTGTCGGAGTATTTCTGGATCCGGATGCTCAAGACGGCGTATCCGGGCAACTGGTTCCTCCGCGAGATTGTCGGCATCCTCTTCGTGCTGTTCTACGTCTTCCTGCTCCCGGTGCTCCTCGCGAAGATGGCGTTCAAGGCGTACTACGAGAAGCTCGGCCCGTCGCGCTACTACGTCACCGTCGTGCTCTTCCTGATGATGATGTCGCTGCCGATCAAGATGCTCGCGCGCTGGCTGTTCAACCTGAAGTACATCGTCGCGATTCCCGAATTCTTCTTCAACATCTAACATGGCTGACAAAAAGAGCGTCGGGCACGCCTACAACGTCGATTTCCTGAACGTCGTCTTCGCGGCGTCCAGCCTGTTCCTGTTCCTGTCCGTCATCTGGATGGTGTGGGACGACTTCGACCGCGACTGGAAGAAGACGCAGCGTGCCTTCTCGCAGCTCGAGACCCAGGTCACGCAGTTGAACCTGCAGCAGGCGGGACGCGCGGTCGACAAGAACAAGCTCGCCGGGCTGACCACGCAGGAAGCGGCGGCCAGGAAGAAGGTCACCGCCAACCAGGCCAAGGTCGACGAACTGCAGGCCCAGCTGAAAGAGGCGAACAACAAGCTGTTCCGCGCCACCACGGCCTTCCAGACGATGAAGGCGACCTACGATCAGGATCGCTACGACTTCGAGGCGACGCGGGCCAACGGCCTCGACTACGCGAAGAAGGAAGCGACTGCCAAGGACGAGGAGCGGCAGCTGCACGAGCTCGACCTGGCGCGCGAGAAGGCCGAAGCCGACGTCGCCGACGTCCAGAAGCAGCTCGGTCAGTACACCGGCGAAGTCGTCACGGTGCAGAAGTCGATCGACGAGATCAACGCGGAGCAGGACCGCCTGCGCAAGCGCCTGACCGTGATCGCGCCGAGCATGGTGAAGGACTACTTCCGCAACGCGCCGCTGCTCGACTTCATGGCGCCCACGCTGAAGGTTCAGCAGATTCTCCTCCCCAACGTCGTCGACGACGTGAACTTCATCCGCGTGGGGAAGATGGACCGCTGCCAGACCTGTCACCTGGCGATCGACAAGAAGGGCTACGAGAAGTACCCGCAGCCGTTCACGACCCATCCGGATCTGGCGACCTATCTGGGCGGCAGCTCATCCCACCCGATCGACAAGACCGGCTGCACGGTGTGCCACGAGGGCATGGGGCAGTCGGTGAGCTTCCGCGACGCGGCGCACATGCCGCAGAACGAGAAGCAGAAGGAAGAGTGGGAGAAGAAATACCACTGGGAGCAGCCGCACCTGTGGGACTACCCGATGCTGCCGGTCGGCATGACCGAGGCGTCGTGCGCGAAGTGCCACAAGCAGCAGGTCTACATCCCGAAGGCCGACAAGCTCAATATCGCCTACGCGACCTACGAGCGCGCAGGCTGCTACGCGTGCCACAAGACGAAGGGCTTCGAGAACGTGAAGAAGCCTGGACCGATTCTCACCAGGATCGACTCGAAGCTCTCGCAGGACTGGGTCAAGAACTGGATCCGCAACCCGAAAGCGGTGAAGCCGACGACCTGGATGCCGCGCTTCTTCTACAACTCGAACAACAGCGGGCCGGAAGACGCGCCGCGCAACGAGGCGGAGATCAACGCGATCGCCGCGTATCTCTTCGCCAACACCGAAGCGCACGAGTTCGCCGTGAAGAACCCGTCGCACGGTGATGCCAAGCGCGGTGAAGAGATCGTCAAGCAGATCGGCTGTCAGGGATGCCACGTCGTCGGCGAGGGATCGCGATCGGACGCCGGGCCGCGACGCACGTTCGGGCAGCCGCTCGAGAACATCGGCAACAAGACGACCTACGAGTGGATCTACAACTGGGTGCGCGATCCGAAGCACTACAGCCCGGCGACCTACATGCCGAACCTGCGCCTGACCGACCCGCAGGTCGCTGACGTCGCGACATACCTCGTCGGCCTCAAAGGTCCCGCAGGCGATCAGGCCAAGGCGACGCCCGACGCGAAGGTCACCGACGATGTGCTGCTGGACTACATGAAGAACGTGATGCCCTTCGAGGAAGCGAAGGCGCAACTGGCGAAGATGAGCCCGCAGCAGAAGCAGATCGATCTCGGCCAGCGCGCCATCAGCCGGTACGGGTGCTTCAGCTGTCACGACATCAAGGGTTTCGAGAAGGCGCAGTCGATCGGCACCGACCTGTCCGAAGAGGGCAGCAAGCTGGTCACGCGTCTCGACTTCGCGTTCATCACCGACATCCCGCACACGTCGAAGGCCGCCTGGTTCGAGCGCAAGCTCCACGATCCGCGCATCTTCGACAAGGGGCGCGTCCTGCAGCCGCTCGAAAAGCTGCGCATGCCGAACTTCGACTTCACGGACCAGGAAGTGGGACGGCTCCTGACCGCGATCATGAGCTTCCAGCGTGAGATTCAGCCGCCGGCGGCGATGCCGGCCCGGTCTGCGCGTGTGGACAATCTCGGCGTGGGACGGACGCTGGTGCACCGGCGCAACTGTGTCGGCTGTCACATCATCGAAGGCGACGGCGGCGACTTCATCAAGCTCGTGGCCGATCCCTCGCTCGGCCCGCCGATGCTCACGCCGGAGGGCGCGCGCGTGCAGCCCGACTGGCTTTACGCGTTCATTCGGGGACCGATCACGATTCGGCCGTGGCTGAACGTGCGGATGCCGACCTTCGGTCTCGACGACCAGAACGTGAACCAGGTGATCAGCTACTTCGGATCGATCTCGAACTCGATCGGGCCGTTCCAGACGCACGAGCTGGTCAAGGTGTCGAACTCCGACGCGGGCAAGCCGCTCTTCGAACTGCTGAAGTGTCAGCAGTGCCACGTGCTCGGCGCGATTCCCAAGGATCAGCCGACGTCGAACCTGGCGCCCGATCTGCGCATGGCGTCCGAGCGTCTGCAGCCCGAGTGGATCATGGAGTGGCTGAAGAAGCCGTCGGACATCCTGCCCGGCACGCGCATGCCGGCGTTCTGGCCCGACTATCCGAAGTCGTTCTACCCGCAGCTGGGTGGTGACGCCGAGGCGCAAATCAAGGCCATTCGCGACCACCTGCTGACGTTCCGAGGCGGCCCGTCGTCCGAAGGCTGGCGGCGGCCAAGAGCGCCAACAATAACTGAGGCGCCGCCCGGTAGGGCTCATGGCTAAGGGCTGATGGCTCATGGCTAGGGAAGATCGGGACGTGCCCATCGACCATTGCCATCAGCCATAAGCCATCAGCCATCTTCTATAATGCAGAAGTGCTCCGTCCCCACCGCGGAACGTCCCCCCGCGTCCATCCGACCGCATTCATCGACGTCAGCGCGCAGGTCATCGGCGACGTGGAAATCGGTGAGGAGAGCGGCGTCTGGATGTGCGCGGTCGTCCGCGGCGACGTGCACTGGATCAGGGTTGGCCGGCGCACGAACATCCAGGATGGTGCCATCGTCCACGGCATGACCGGCACGCATCCGACCAGCATCGGCGATAACGTCACGGTCGGGCACGCCGCGTTGCTCCACGGCTGCACCATCGAGGACGAGTGCCTGATCGGGATGGGGGCGATCGTCCTGAACGGCGCACACGTCGGCACCGGTTCGATCGTGGCCGCCGGCACGCTGCTCGTCGAAGGGCAGAAGGTGCCGCCGCGCTCGCTGGTGATGGGCAGCCCGGGCAAGGTGAAGCGGTTGCTCACACAGGCGGAGATCGCCGGCATCCGTCTCTACGCGGATCGCTACGTCGGATACCGCCTCGACTACATGAGTGGCTAGCGAACGCAATTGGTGAGTTGGTCAATTGGTGACTTGGTGAGTTCAGGAAGTAGTGCAGGCCTTTAGGCCTGCCCGACACGATGGCCGATCGACAATCGACGAAACCTGCCCGCGGCACCCGCGATTTTCTTCCCGACGATCTCCGCCGCCGCGAATACGTCATCGGCATCGTCCGCGACGTCTATCAGCGCTACGGCTTCGAGCCGCTCGAGACGCCGGCGTTCGAGAACATCGAAACGCTGATGGGGAAGTACGGCGAGGAGGGCAATCAGCTCATCTTCAAGATCCTCAAGCGCGGGGAGCACGAGAAGAGCGGTGAAGCCGATCTCGCGTTGCGGTACGACCTGACGGTGCCGCTCGCGCGCGTCGTGGCGGAGTATCAGAACGCGCTGCCGACGCTGTTCAAGCGGTACCAGATTCAGCCGGTGTGGCGCGCCGATCGTCCCGCGCGGGGACGATTCCGCGAGTTCTACCAGTGCGACATCGATGCGACCGGCACGACGTCGCCGATCGTCGAGGCCGAGATTCTCGGCGCGGTCAGCGAGATCCTCGCGGCGCTCGGGTTCCGCGATTTCGTCATCAGGCTGAATCATCGCCGCGTGCTGACTGCGTTGCTCGAAGAGGCGGGCGTGCCGCAGCCGCTGCACGGAGACGCGCTGGTGGCGCTCGACAAGCTGGACAAGATCGGCGTCGACGGCGTGACGAAGGAGTTCGCGGCGCAGGGGCATTCCGCAGGAGGCCGGTGCCAGGGCGCTGACTTCGTCTTCGTGGCGCATGCCGGGCGAGCTGCCGGAGGCGACGCTCGCGCGCCTGCGCGGCGTCCTGGGCGAGCACGACGCGCTCGCGAATCTGGCCGCCATCGTCGACGCTCGCCGCATCGACGCCGCGCGAGCGGCCGGATTCGCGTCGATGCCGAGCCTCGCCCGCGGGCTGTCATACTACACGGGCGCCATCATGGAGATTGCGGTCGAGGGCATCGGCAGCCTCGGCGGCGGCGGGCGGTACGACAACCTCGTCGGCATGTTCCTGGGGCGCGGAGTGCCCGCGTGCGGCTTCTCGCTCGGGCTGGAGCGCATCATCGTCGTCATGACCGAGCGGGACATGTTTCCACCGTCGGTCGTCACCAGCGCCGTAGACATCGTCGTGACATTCCTCGATGACGCGTCGCGCGCCGAGGCGCTGACGCTGGCCGGCGAACTGCGGGCCGCGAAGTATCGTGTCGACGTGTTTCCCGAGGCAAGTCGCAAGTTCGACAAGCCGCTGAAGTACGCTTCGGCACGCGGGGCGCGAGCCATGGCCATTTTCGGAGAGAATGAAGTAACCCGCGGCGAGGCCAGCATCCGGAACCTGGAAACGCGAGAGCAGGTCAGCGTGCCCCGCGCGGACGCGGCGTCGCATATCGCGCGCCTGCTCAATTAGGCATTTCAATCAGCAATTAGCATTTAGCAATTAGCATTTGATTATTGATGGCTGAACATCTCGGAGATTTGAAACGCACCCACACGTGCGGCGGACTGCGTCCCGAGGACGTCGGCGCCGACGTCGTGCTGCTCGGGTGGGTGCACCGGATCCGCGATCTTGGCGGCGTGACGTTCCTCGACATCCGCGACCGCGCGGGCGTCTCGCAGGTGGTCGTGCGCGAGAACGACAAGCTCATGAACGTGGCCAAGCGGCTCCGCTCGGAGTTCGTCGTCGGCATCTCGGGCGTCGTCCAGCGGCGGTCGCCGGATACCGTGAACCCGAAGCTGGCCACGGGCGAGGTCGAAGTGCTCGCGCGCGATATCCGCCTGCTCAACGAGGCGAAGACACCGCCGTTCCAGATTGCGGAAGACAGCCCGGTTTCGGAAGACGTCCGGCTCAGGTACCGCTACCTGGATCTGCGCCGGCCGCGCCTCCAGTCCAACATCGGGCTCCGGCATCGCGTGTCGATCGCGATTCGGAAATACTTCGACGCCAACGGCTTCTGGGAGATCGAGACGCCGATCCTCGCCAAGTCGACGCCGGAGGGCGCGCGCGATTTTCTCGTGCCGAGCCGCGTCCACCCCGGCGAGTTCTACGCGCTGCCGCAGTCGCCGCAGATCTTCAAGCAGATCCTGATGGTGGCCGGCACGGACCGCTACTTCCAGATCGTCCGCTGCTTCCGCGACGAGGATCAGCGCGCCGACCGGCAGCTCGAGTTCACGCAGGTCGACGTGGAGATGTCGTTCGCGCAGCCCGACACGATCTACGACCTCATCGAGCCGCTGATGCCGCAGATCTTCAAGGAGATCGGCAAGGAGGTCACGCTGCCGATCCGGCGGATGCCGTACGCCGAGGCGATTGCGCGCTACGGCTCCGACAAGCCGGATCTGCGCTGCGGGATGGAGATTCACGATCTATCCGAGATCTTCCGCGACGCCGAATTCCGCGTCTTCAAGCAGATCGTCGCCGACGGAGGCGTCGTGCGCGGCTTTGCCGTCAAGGGTGGCAACCGGTACACGCGCAGCCAACTCGACGTGCTCGTCGATCAGGCGAAGGCGCTCGGCTTCACGGGATTGATCTGGGTGCGACCAGGGGAGCCGCCGCTGAGCTCGGTGAAGTCCCTCGGCGAGGGCGTGCTTCGTCCGGCGCTCGATCGCGCCGGCGCGTCGGCCGACGACCTCCTGCTGATGGCGGCCGGCCCGGCCGACAACACGTCGAAGCTGCTCGGCGCGTTGCGCCTGCAGATCGCGCAGAAGGAGAACCTGCTGAACCCCGAGCAGTACGAGTTCCTGTGGGTGACCGACTTCCCGCTGCTCGAGTACAGCGCCGAGGACGGCCGCTGGTACTCGATGCACCATCCGTTCACGTCGCCGCACGACGAGGACTGGGACAAGCTCGAGAGCCAGCCCGGCGAGGTCCGCGCGAAGGCGTACGATCTCGTGCTCAACGGTTCGGAGATCGGCGGCGGGAGCGTCCGTATCCACGACGCGGGGCTCCAGGCGCGCATCTTCAGCCGGCTGGGGATCACCGACGAAGAGGCGCGCCTGCGCTTCGGGTTCTTCCTCGAGGCGCTGGAATACGGCACTCCTCCGCACGGTGGCATCGCGCTGGGGCTCGACCGTATCGTCGCCATTCTCGCCGGCGAGACGTCGATTCGCGAAGTGATCGCGTTTCCGAAAACCGCGAGCGCGGTCGATTTGATGGCCAGCGCCCCGTCGCCGGTCGACGCGAAACAGCTGCGCGAGCTCCACATCCGGATCCAGAATTGATCTGATGAAACGCATCACCGTCCCCGAAGAGGGGATTGAGACGCTGTTCGGCTCGTACGACGAGAACCTCAAACGCCTCGAGTCCTTGTTCGGCGTCAAGATCCGCACTCAGGGCAACGATCTGCTGATCGACGGTGAGTCGGCGGGCGTCGACAAAGTCGATCGCGTCGTCAGCCAGCTGGCGTCGCTGATTCGCGACGGCTTCAAGCTGTCCAACGCCGACGTGAAGACGGCGGGCGATCTCGTGTCGCAGGACACGCTCGTCGACCTGCGCGATCATTTCCTGAAGGGCAGCCTCACCGCCGCAGGGAAGAAGCGCGTCGCCCCGAAAACGGTGAACCAGCGCCGGTACCTCGACGCCATCGAAGCCAACGACATCGTGTTCGGCATCGGTCCGGCCGGGACCGGCAAGACCTACCTGGCGATGGCGCAGGCCGTGGCGTTTCTGATCGCCAAGAAGGTCAGCCGAATCATCCTCGCGCGGCCCGCCGTGGAAGCGGGCGAGAAGCTCGGGTTTCTGCCAGGCGACATGCAGGAGAAGGTGAACCCGTACCTGCGTCCGCTGTACGACGCGCTCTACGACATGCTCGACACCGAGCGCGTCGCGCGTTATATCGAGCGCGGCACGATCGAGATCGCGCCGATCGCGTTCATGCGCGGACGGACGCTCAACGACGCGTTCGTCATCCTCGACGAGGCGCAGAACACGACGTCGGAACAGATGAAGATGTTCCTCACCCGCCTGGGGTTCGGCGCCAAGGCGGTGATCACCGGCGATATCACGCAGATCGATCTCCCGAGCGGAAAGATGTCCGGGCTGATCGAGGCGATGAAGGTGTGCGGCAGCATCGACGGCATCGAGTTCGTCCAGTTCGACGACCGCGACGTCGTCCGTCACAAGCTGGTGCAGCAGATCGTGAAAGCGTATGAGGCATTCACCGCAAATGGCTCGGCGGCTCGGCCGGCGGTCGACGCGAGCCGGGCGGAAGCCGCCCGTGGAGAGCCGGTCGAACCGCGTGTGTGAATCAGATGCCGGACGGTGAACATCGCCTTCGCGTGCTGATAGCCGACGAACGCGGACGGCCGCTCGCGGCGCGTGGCCTGGCAGCCTGGCTTCGACGGGTGGCTCCGGCGCGCGCGCGGGGAGTGGTGAGCGTGGCGGTCGTCAGTGACGCGCGCGTCCGCGAACTGAACCGTACGTATCGCCGCAAGGACTACGCGACCGATGTGCTCAGCTTCCCGAACACATCTCCATCACGAGGGCCCCAGGGTTTCCTTGGCGACATCGTGATCGCCCGCGGCGTGGCGAGGCGCCAGGCGCACGACGCGCGACACAGCGAGCAGACGGAGCTGCGCGTCCTCGCGCTGCACGGACTGCTGCACCTGCTCGGCTACGATCACGAGCGCGACAACGGGCAGATGATGCGTCTCGAACGCCGGCTGCGCGGCAAAGGCGGCCTGCGCGAAGGGCTCATCGAACGCGCTCGTCCTTCGACAGGCTCAGGACGAGCGGGACGCAGTGGCCACGCTCGTGGTGAGCTTGTCGGACCACGAGGCGCCAGGTGATTCCGGTCAGCGTCCTCCTGCTCGCGTTCGCCGCCGTCTACCTCGGCACGATCGACGCGGCCTTCAGCGCGCTCATGCGGCTGTCGCTGCGCCTGGTGGCCGAGCGGTCGAACCGTCCGGGCGCGCTGGGCACATACCTCGACGATCCGCTTCTGCTGTTCATTCCCGTGCGGCTGCTGCTCGGCCTCGTGACCGGCGCGGCCACGGCGCTGCTGGCCCGCGAGGTAGGCATCGACGGAGCGCACACGCTCCCCGTTCTGCTGCTGTCCATCGCGCGTTCGTCGTCGTGTTCGAGTTGCTGGTTCCGCTGGTTATCGTCTCCCGCGACCCGGAGCGCGTGCTGGAATTTCTGCTGCCCACCTTCGCGCCGATCGCGCGGGCGCTCGGTCCGATGACGCGCTGGGGCGCCGCGATCGTGCTCGCCACCAGGCGCGGCGGAGCGGCGCCGACGCCCGACGAAGCGGCGGAGGAGGCCAACGAAACCGCGAAGGCCTACATCGACACCGCGGAGCAGGAAGGGCTGATCGAGGGCGAAGAGCGCCGGCTGCTGCAGAGCATCGTCGACTTCGGCGATACGCTGGTCCGCGAGGTGATGACGCCGAGGCCCGATATCGTCGCGATCCGCGATTCCGCGACCGTCGGCGACGTCCGCGCGCTCTTCCTGGAGCAGGAGTACTCGCGGTTCCCGGTCTACAAGGATTCGCTCGACAACATTGCCGGCTTCGTCTTCGTGAAGGATCTGGTCGTGCTCAGCACCGCCGACGATGCGCGTCCGGTGACGACGCTGTTGCGGCCGGCGGTGGTGGTGCCGGAGACCAAGCGCGTGCCCGAGCTGCTCAAGCAGTTCCAGCGTCAGCAAACGCAATGCGCCATCGTGGTCGACGAATACGGTGGAACGGCTGGACTGGTCACGATCGAGGACCTGCTCGAGGAGATTGTCGGCGAAATTCGCGATGAGTACGACGTCGAGTCGGAGCCGATCGTGGACGAGGGCGGCGGCCGCTGGGTGTTCAGCGGAAAGGTGAACATCGACGAGGTACGGCAGCGGCTGAGCGTCGACATCGAACGGGAAGGGTTCGAGACCGTCGGCGGCTATCTGCTCTCGCATCTCGGGCGCGTGCCGGCCGTCGGCGAGAAATTCGAGATGGACGGCCTGAACGTCGAGGTCCTCGACGCGGAGCGGAGGCGGATTAACAAGGTGCGGATCTCCCGGAAGCTCTCCACCACGGAGGACGAAGAGGACACCGAGGAGAAGATTCGATCGATATGAAGTCAGGCTTTGTTTCCTTCATCGGGCGCCCGAACGCGGGCAAGTCGACGCTGCTCAACCGGATCGTCGGCACCAAACTCGCCATCGTGTCCGACAAGCCGCAGACGACGAGGAACCGGATTCTCGGAGTGAAGAACTATCCGGACGGTCAGGTCGTGTTCCTCGACACGCCAGGCATTCATCGGCCGCTGCACCGCATGAACGTCCGCATGGTGGATGCGGCGGTCGACACGATCGCCGAAGTAGACGTCCTCTGCCTGGTCGTCGACGTGAACGAGCCGCCAGGAAAAGGCGATCGCTTCGTCCTGGACCTGCTGAAGCGGACGCAGGCGCCGGTGTTCCTCGTTCTCAACAAGATCGATCTGATCAAGAAAGTCAGGCTGTTGCCGCTCATGCAGCAGTGACGCCGACATGGGATCCTTTGCCGAGATTGTTCCGGTATCGGCCGGCACCGGCGACAACGTCGAGCGGCTGGAGCGGGTGATCCTGGATCGGCTGCCTGAAGGGGAGGCGCTCTATCCTCCGGACTACCTGACCGACCAGCCGGAGCGCTTCTTCGCGGCCGAGATCGTTCGCGAGAAGCTGTTGCAGCTGACGCACGCCGAGATTCCGTTCTCGAGCGCGGTCGTGATTGACCGCTTCGAAGAGCCCGAAGGCAGCAAGGGCACCCTCAAGCTGTATTGCACGATCGTCGTCGAGCGCGAGTCGCAGAAGCCGATCGTCGTCGGCCGCGGCGGCGAGATGATCAAGCGGATCGGCATCGCGGCGCGCGAGGACCTCGAGAAGTTCTTCGATGCGAAGGTGTTTCTCGACCTCCACGTCCGCGTCAAGTCCGAGTGGCGCGAGGACGAGGGCGTACTCAACGACATCGGCGTGAAGTGATGCCGGCGGTCTGGCGTCTTGCGGCCGTGGCGTTGTGGTTGTCGTTCGCGCAGACGGCGACGCTCACCTGCGGTGCAGCCTCTCATCCCTGCGCCGCCATCGATGTCGTTCACTACGACGCGCGCCTCCAGGTCGACATCGAGGCTCGACGGGTGTCCGGGACGGTCGTGCTGACGGCGGTCGCACGCGCAGGCGGCGGCGACGCGATTCAGCTCGACTCCGGCGATCTCGTGGTCGATGCGGTGACGGTCGAAGGCCGCAGCGCGCGGTTCTCAGTCGCCGATCATCGTCTGACCGTTGAGTGGCCGCATCGCGACAAGCCCGGTCAGCGGGTGCCGGTTTCGGTGACCTACCACGGCCAACCGCGCGGCGGCCTCCGGTTCCTGGCCGATCAGCAGCAGGTCTACACCGCGTTCTCCACGAGCCAGTGGCTCGTGTGCCTCGACGCTCCGGATCAGAAGGCGACGCTTCGGTTGTCGGTCGCCGTGCCTGATGGCCTTGTCGCGATCGGGAGCGGAGCGCCCCACGGCGATCGCGAGTGGGTGCTCGACACGCCGACTTCCACCTACCTGTTCGGCTTCGCGGCCGGGCGCTTCCGGTCCGTGTCGGACGTTCGTCACGGCGTCCGTCTGCAGGACTACAGCGACTCCTATTCCGGCGAGGAGCTGCGCGCCATCTTCCGGGAGACGCCCGCTATCCTCGAGTTCTTCGAGGAGCGCGTCAGGCGTGCGGTATCGAGGGGCGGCCTACACGCAGGTGCTGGCCGGCGGCAGCGTCGAGCAGGAGGCGGGTCAGTTCACGCTGCTCAGCGCAAGCTACGGGAAAACGCTGCTCGACGATCCAGGCGACGTCTGGCTCGAGGCCCATGAATTCGCGCACCAGTGGTGGGGCAATGGCGTCACGTGCGTCGCCTGGACCCATTTCTGGCTGAACGAGGGATTTGCCACCTTCATGGCCGACGCGTACAAGGAGCACCGTTTCGGCCGCGCCGTCTACCTGAAGGAAATCGAAACGTCGCGCGCGCGTTACGAGCGGGCGCGCCAGGCTGGGCACGACAAGCCGCTGGTGTTTCCCGATTGGGTGCATCCGACGGCCGACGACCGCGCCATCGTGTACCACAAGGGCGCCTATGTCCTGCACCTGCTGAGAGAGGAGCTGGGCGAGCAGCGCTTCTGGGAAGGCCTGCGCGCCTATACGCGGACGTACATGGGCAAGTCCGTCACGACGGCCGACTTTCAGCGGGCGATGGAGCGGAGCAGCGGCGCCGATCTGACCGGCTTCTTCCAGCGGTGGGTCTACTCGACCGGCGGCGGGGTGTAGTAGAGTCATATCCCGCCTCTGGATGCCGCTTCATACCACCGACGCCCTGATTTTACGGACTTACAAGCTCGGTGAGTCGGATCGCATCGTCGTGTTCTTGACGCGCGACCGCGGCAAGAAGCGCGGGGTTGCCAAGAACGCACGGCAGAGCCGCCGGCGGTTCGGCGGGGCGCTCGAACCGATGACGTGCGGACGCGTCGGGTACGTCGAGCGCGAACGACGTGACCTGGTGCGGCTCGAGTACGTGGAGCCGGTGCGGTCGCCGCTCCAGGCGATGGACGGCGAGGCGTTGGGTTATGTCGGCTACTTTGCCGAGCTGATCGACGAGTGGGCTCAGGAGGCCGACCCGAACGAGACGCTGTTCCGCCTGGGCGCGTCGATGACCGAGGCGATTGCCGCCGGCGTCCCGATCGAGCCGCTGGCGCGCTATTTCGAGTTCTGGCTGCTGCGGCTGCAGGGTGTCTACGAAGTCGATCGGCGGCTGTCGGAGGAAGCGCAGCGGTTTCTGCACACGGCCCGAGGGTCGAGCCCGTTTGCGCTGGCGCACGTCGGCGTGTCGCGAGGCGCGCTGAGGGAACTGGAAGCGGCGCACCGTGCGCTGATGTCGCTGCACCTCGAGAAGGATCTGAAATCGGTCCGCGTGCTGAGCGCGATGCGTGGGGGACACAGAGGTTGATGAGCACACAGAGACGTATTGGCCACAGAGACACAAAGACACGGAGTTTTCTTGGGCGTGGAACAAGATCTCTGTGTCTCAGTGTCTCTGTGGCTGATTCCCTCTGTGTTCTCACGTCCGCTCAGTGTCGGGATCGATCGTGACGTTCCAGAGCCTGATCCTGAAGCTGTCCGAGTTCTGGGCGTCACGTGGGTGCGCGCTGCAGCAGCCGCTCGATGTCGAGGTCGGCGCCGGCACGATGCACCCCGAGACGTTCCTGCGAGTGCTCGGTCCGGCGCACTGGAACGTCGCGTACGTTCAACCGTCGCGCCGCCCCGCGGACGGCCGCTTTGGAGAGAACCCGAACCGCCTCTTCAAGCACCACCAGTTCCAGGTCATCCTCAAGCCGGCTCCCGACGAGGTGCAGCAGCTCTATCTCGACAGCCTCGAGGCGTGCGGCATCAACCCGCGCCAGCACGACATCCGCTTCGAGGAGGACAACTGGGAGTCTCCGACGCTCGGGGCGTGGGGCATCGGCTGGCAGGTGATGTTCGACGGCATGGAAATCTCGCAGTTCACCTACTTTCAGCAGGCTGGCGGCATGGAGCTCGCGCCGATTTCGGCCGAGCTGACCTACGGGCTCGAGCGCATCGCGATGGTGCTGCAGCGGGTCGACAGCGTCTACGATCTCGAGTGGGCGCCCGGCGTGAAGTACGCCGACGTGCGCCTGCGCGAGGAAGTGGAGCAGTCGAAGTACGTGTTCGGGCAGGTCGAGATTCCAGGCGCCGAGTTCGGCGCGTTCCACCGCGATCTCTTCGAACGGTACTATGGGCTCGCGGCGGCACTGCTGAAGGCGGGCCTGATCTGGCCGGCGCTGGAGCACACGCTGAAGTGCTCGCACCTGTTCAACATCCTCGATTCGAGCAACAGCATCGGCGTCACCGAGCGGACCGCGTTCATCCTCCGCATCCGGCAGCTGGCGATTGGCGTCGCCAAGTCCTACGTCGAGGGAACGAGCGAAGCTCGTCTCGCCGAAGCCTCCGCGCCGGAAAGGGAGGCGTAGGCGGATGGATCGCGAACTGTTGCTGGAGATCGGGTGCGAGGAGCTTCCGGCTGGTTGGCTGCCGGATCTGACGAACAAGGTCGGCGAGATCGTCGACGCGCAACTGCGCGCGCACCGGCTGCCGCCGGAGTCGCCGGTGGAAACCTACAGCACCCCACGACGTCTCACGGTCCGCGTCGTCCGCATCCCCGAACGCCAGAGCGATCTCGAGGAGCTGGTCAACGGTCCGCCGGTGTCGGCGAGCTTCAAGCCGGACGGAACGCCGACACCCGCCGCCGCGGGGTTCGCGGCGAAGAACGGCGTGGATGTCGGCGCGCTCGAGCGGCTGCAGACGCCCAGGGGCGAGTATCTCGCGTTCCGCAAGCGTCAGCGCGGCAAGGCCACGGTCGACGTGCTGCCCGACGTGCTGCGCGACTCGCTTCGCAGCCTGCCATTCCCCAAGGCGATGCACTGGGACGCGATGCTCGAGGATGGGAAAGGCGAGCTGCTGTTCGGGCGTCCGATCCGGTGGATTCTCTTCATCTACGGCGGACGCGTGGTCCCGTTCAGCATCGCGCGCACGCCGGCCGCGCAGACGTCGCAGGTGCAGGACGTGCCCAGCGGCGCCGTCACCTACGGCCACCGTTTCCTGACGACGAGCGGCCGCGCCGGCCGGGCGATCAAGGTCCGGTCGTTCGACGAATATCGCGCGCGCCTGCTCGAGAACTTCGTGATCCTCGAGCGATCCGAGCGTCACAACAAGATCGCGCGCGAGCTGGACGCCAAGGCGCAGCGGCTCCAGGGGCGGGTGAGCCGGACCGTCAATCACGAAACGGGACTGCTGATCGAAGTGCCGGATCTGGTGGAGTATCCGTCGGTCGTGGCCGGTACGTTCGCCCTCGAGTTCCTCGAGCTCCCGGAAGAAGTCCTGACGACGACGCTGATTCATCATCAGCACTACTTTCCGGTCGAAGGCGAGGACGGCAAGCTGAAGAACGCCTTCCTCGCCGTCATCAACACTGAACCCGACAACGAGCGCACGATCGCGCGCAACGCGGAACGGGTCGTGACCGCGCGCCTGCGCGACGCGCGGTTCTTCTGGGAAGCGGACAGAAAGGTTCCACTCGAGTCGAGGGTCGATCGCCTGGCCACGCTGCTCTTTCACAAGAAGCTCGGCACGTACAAGGAGAAGGCGGAGCGGATCGAGCGGCTGGCGGAATGGATCGCCGGGCACGCTCTCGGCGCCGATGAAGCGACCGCGAAGCGTGCCGGAAGGGCTGCGCGCCTGGCAAAGGCGGATCTCGCGACCGACATGGTGCGCGAGTTCACCGAGCTGCAAGGGGTGATCGGCGGTATCTACGCCCGCGCCGAAGGCGAGCCGGAGGAAGTGTGGAAGGCGATTTACTACCACTACCTCCCGATCGGCGTCGAAGCCGACGCGCCGCCGACGAAAGCGCAGCTCGGGAAGGCTGCCGTCACCTGGGCCGCCGTCTCGCTCGCCGACAAGCTCGACACCATCGTCGGCTTGCTGGCAGCGGGCGAGAGACCCACGGGATCCCGCGATCCCTATGCGCTTCGTCGTGCGGCGCAGGGGGTCGTCAAGACGCTGACCGATGCGTCCGCGAACCCCAAGGGCCCTGTTGGGCTATCGCTGCTGATCCATCAGGCGTATCAAGCGTTTCCGCAGTTTCACGGCGAATCCAGGGACTCGTGGCGCGCACTGCCGTTGGCTGAGTTCTTCGTGGATCGCGAGGCGCACCTGTTTGAGGCGCGCGGATTCCAGGACGGTGAGATCAAGGCCGTCAGCGAGCATTGGGATGTGCCTCAGCTCGCATTGCGACGCATCGAGGCGGTTTCCAAATACCGTGAGTCGGACGACTTCAAAGCTCTTGGACAGCTCTTCAAACGCGTGAAGAACATTACCAGAGAGTTCGATCGTCTCCCGGAGGTGTCCTCGATCGAGGAGTTGAAGGCGAGGTTGCGCGAGCCTGCGGAACTCGCGCTTGCGGACGAAATGATGCGCCGCCTGCCAGCCATCGAGGCTGGGTTGCTTCACGCGCAGTACGCTGATGTGATGAAGGAGCTGGTGGCATTTCGAGAGCCGGTTGACCGGTTTTTCGCCGATGTGCTGGTGATGGTCGACGATCAGACGCTCCGCGAAGCGCGACTAGCGCTTCTCGGTACTCTGAAGCGCCAGATTCTGCAGTTTGCAGATCTGTCCGCCGTCGTCCAGGAGCAGAAGCAGGCCTGAAGGCCTGCACTACGACGACATGGTCCGGCTAAAGCCGGACACTACCGAGAAATGGTCTCGTTGAAACCGGACATTAACGGAGCGGAATCGACGGCATAGAATCTGGCAGTCAATCTTCCAATCAATTACCCAATTACCAGATTACCCATTTACCAAATTCGACCCGACGGAGCACAACATGGCGAAGAAGCCGAAAGCGACGAAGTCTGCACCGAAAGCCAAGCCTTCGAACAAGGCCAGGAAGCAGGTCTATTTTTTCGGGTCGGGTAAAGCTGACGGCAACCGCAACATGAAGGACCTGCTCGGCGGAAAAGGCTCGGGGCTGGCGGAGATGACCAACGCCGGCCTGCCGGTGCCGCCCGGCTTCACCATCTCCACCGAGGTCTGCAACATCTACTACAAGGAGAAGCAGAAGATCCCCGCCGCGATCGACGGCGAGATCGCCGAGCACCTCAAGAAGCTCGAGAAGGTTGCCGGCGCCACGCTCGGCTCGACCGAGAACCCGCTGCTGGTGTCGGTCCGTTCCGGCGCCAAGTTCTCCATGCCGGGCATGATGGACACGATCCTCAACCTGGGCCTGAACGACGACGCCGTCGAGGGCTTGAAGAGCCGGACCCAGAACGGCCGCTTCGCCTTCGACAGCTATCGGCGCTTCATCCAGATGTTCGGCAACGTCGTCCTCGAGATCCCGAAGGAAGCGTTCGAGCACCAGTTCGAGTCGGTGAAGAAGGAGCGCGGCGCGAAGATCGACACCGACCTCGACGAGGCCGCGCTGCGCGACGTGGTCGAACGCTACAAGAAGGTGGTCAAGGACAAGGCGAAGACCGATTTTCCGCAGGACCCGCGCCGGCAGCTGACGATGGCGAGGGATGCGGTGTTCCGATCGTGGATGAATCCGCGCGCGATTGAATATCGCCGCATCTACGACATCCCCGATCACATCGGGACTGCGGTCAACGTCCAGATGATGGTGTTCGGCAACACCGGCGATCGCTCCGGCACCGGCGTCGGCTTCACGCGCAACCCCGCGACTGGCGCGAAGGAGTTCTACGGCGAGTTCCTCATCAACGCGCAGGGCGAGGACGTGGTTTCGGGCGTGAGGACACCGCAGCCGATCCGCGAGCTCGAGCAGGTGATGCCGAAGGCCTACGCGCAGCTGCGGCAGATCACCACGCGGCTCGAAAAGCACTACAAGGACGTCCAGGACTTCGAGTTCACGATTCAGGACGAGCGGCTCTTCATGCTGCAGACGCGCAGCGGCAAGCGCACCGGCTACGCCGCCGTGGTGATCGCCACCGACCTCGTGGCCGAGAAGCTGGTGACGCCGAAGGAAGCGATTCTGCTCGTCGATCCCGAAGCGCTCAATCAGCTGCTGGCGCCGGGCTTCGACCCCGCGGAGTGGAAGAAGATTCCGGTCGCGACAAAGGGGCTGCCGGCGTCGCCGGGCGCCGCGAGCGGCCACGTCGTGTTCTCGGCCGACCATGCGGTCGAGTGGGCGAATCAGGGCAAGCCGGTGATTCTCGTGCGGCGCGAAACGGTGCCCGACGACATCCATGGCATGTTCGTGGCACAGGGGATCCTGACGGCGACCGGAGGCATGACGTCGCACGCCGCCGTCGTCGGCCGGCAGATGGGCAAGCCGTCAATCGTCGGCGCCGGCGAACTGGTCATCAATGAAGCTGACAAGAAGTGCAGCGTCGGTGGCCAGGCGGTGAAGGAAGGGGACTTCATTTCCTTCGACGGTCTCAGCGGTGAAGTGAAGCTCGGGAGGGTCGCCTCCAAGCCGAGCGAGATCTTACAGGTCGTCAACAAGTCGCTCGACGCGAAGAAGTCGGACATCTATCAGCGCTTCGACAAGCTGCTGTCGTGGGCCGACAAGTTCCGCCGGCTCGGCATCCGCGCCAACGCCGACCTGCAGGACCAGGCCGAGCTCGCGTACGCGTTCGGCGCCCGCGGCATCGGCCTCTGCCGCACCGAGCACATGTTCTTCGGCGAAGGCCGGATTCCCATCGTCCAGGAAATGATCCTGGCCGACAACGAGGCCGACCGCCGCGCCGCGTTGAACAAGCTGCTCCCGCTGCAGCGCGACGACTTCTACGGCGTGTTCAAGGGGATGCGCGGAGAAGCGGTCACCATTCGGACGATCGATCCGCCGCTGCACGAATTCCTCCCCAAGCGCGAAGACCTGATGGTCGACGTCGCCAGGCTCGAGACGGCGGGCAAGAAAGGCAAGGAGCTCGACGAGAAGAAGAAGCTGCTCGCGCGAGTGGAGCAGCTCCACGAGTTCAACCCGATGCTCGGCCATCGCGGCGTCCGCCTCGGCATCACGTATCCCGAGATCACGGAGATGCAGACGAGGGCGATCATCGAGGCCGCGTGCCGCCTGAGCAAGGAGGGCTCGAAGGTCGTTCCGGAGATCATGATCCCGCTCGTCGGCCTCGTGAAGGAGCTCAAGGATCAGAAAGCGATTGTCGATCGCGTCGCCGCCGAGGTCATGAAGGAGCAGGGCGTCAAGGTGAAGTACCTGGTCGGCACGATGATCGAGGTGCCGCGCGGAGCGGTCACCGCCGACGAGATCGCCGCCGAAGCGGAGTTTTTCTCGTTCGGCACCAACGATCTGACCCAGCTCACGTTCGGCTTCTCGCGCGACGACGTCGGCAAGTTCCTGAAGATTTACACGGACAGGAAGATTCTCGACAAGGATCCGTTCGCGTCGATCGACACCGTCGGCGTCGGCGGGCTGGTGGCGATGGGCGTCGAACGCGGACGGAAGACGCGTCCGGACCTGAAGCTCGGCATCTGCGGCGAGCACGGCGGCGATCCGGCGTCGGTGCACTTCTTCCACAAGGTGGGGCTCGATTACGTGAGCGCGTCGCCGTACCGGATTCCCGTCGCCAGGCTCGCGGCCGCACAAGCTGCGCTCGCCACTCGGGTCGGGGACTAAGGGCGGTCATGGCTGATGGCTGATGGCTCATGGCTATGGTTGATGGCGCGATGTCCATCCGACCATCGGCCATAGCCATCAGCCATTAGCCATCAGCCATTGACATGATCACCATCTTCGCCCACCGCAACGGAGTAACCGAGCAGGCGGCGAAATTCGACCGGGCGTGGCTGACCCCGGCCTCGGACGTCCAGGTGTGGGTGGATCTCGCGGCGCCGTCCATTCCCGAGTCGCTGATTCTCAGCGATACCTTCGCGTTCCACAGGCTCTCGATCGAAGACGCGATGTCGGAACGGCAGTATCCGAAGGCTGAAGCGTACGACGGCTATCTCTACGTCATCCTCCACGGCATCCATTTCCAGAAGGGCGACAAGCGGTTCAGCACCCACGACGTGGACTTCTTCGTCGGGCCGAACTATCTGGTGACCATTCACGACGGCGACTCGTCGACGCTCCAGGAGCTGCGCGATCACGCGACGCGCAATCCCAAGATACTGGGCGAGGGCCCGGTCGCGCTCCTGCACCGGATCGTCGACGGCATGGTCGACTCCTATCGGCCCGAGATGGACAAGCTCGAGGATCGCATCGACGACCTCGAGAAGCAGATCTTCGACAGGCCCGATCCCTCGCTCGTTCGCCGGATTCTCGACGAGAAGCGCCAGATCGCGGGCCTCAGGCGGATTGTCACGCCGCAGCGCGACGTCGTGGCGCGCCTGGCCCGCCGCGACTTCGTGGACATCAGCACCGAGATGTCGTTCCGTTTCCGTGACGTGTACGATCACCTGGTCCGCGTCGCCGACGACGTGCTGATCTTCCAGGATCGGATCACGGGGATGCTGGACGCGCACCTTTCGAACGTCAGCAACCGGCTGAACGAGGTCATGAAGGTGCTCACGGTGGTGTCGACCGTCCTCATGCCGCTGACGCTGCTGACGAGCGTCTACGGCATGAACGTGCCGCTGCCGCAGTTTCCGGGCGGCGAGCACGCGCAGTTCTGGTGGCTCTTCGGCATCATGGTGGTGACCGCGGTCGCCATGCTGGCGATGTTCCGCCGCAGACGCTGGATCTAGAGACGTGGGTCAGCGATGGGTAAGATAAACCGCCTTCCTGCGGATCTCGCGAACCAGATCGCCGCGGGCGAGGTGGTCGAGCGTCCGGCGTCCGTCGTCAAGGAGCTCGTCGAGAACGCGATAGACGCCGGCGCCCGCCGGCTGACCATTCACGTGGAGCTCGGCGGCAAGAAGCAGGTCCGCGTCGAGGACGACGGCGAAGGCATGGAGCCGGAGGATGCGCGGCTCGCGATCGAGCGCCATGCGACCAGCAAGATTCGCCGGGCCGACGATCTTGCGGCGATCCTCACGCTCGGGTTCCGCGGTGAGGCGCTGCCGTCGATTGCGTCGGTGTCGCACTTCGTGCTGCGCACGCGTGCCAGGGGACAGCAGAGCGGAACCGAGATCCGCGTCAACGGCGGAGCCGTCGCGTCGATTGTCGAAGTGGGCGCGCCGCAGGGGACCGTCGTGGAGGTCAACGACGTCTTCTACAACCTCCCGGCGCGCCGCAAGTTCCTGAAGTCCGATGGCGCCGAGTCGGCGCAGGTCTCACGTGTCGTCACGCAGCTGGCGCTGGCCTATCCCGAGATCGGATTCACGTTGACGAGCGCCGCGCGCAGGGTTCTGCAATGTCCGCCGGCCGTCTCCCACCGCGACCGGCTCTACCAGGTGTACGGCGAGCGAGCCGACCTGATGGAGGTGCACAAGACGGCTGGCGGAATCACGCTCACCGGCTTCATTGCCGCCCTCGCGGAGCAGGGGCCGACGCGCGGCCCGCAGAATGTCTTCATCAACCGCCGGATCGTCAAGGACCGGACGATTGCGCACGCCATCATCGATTCGTACAGCCAGGCGTCGATCAAGGAGCGCAGCCCGGAGGTTCATCTCTTCATCGAGATGCCGCCCGATTCGCTCGACGTCAACGTGCATCCGACGAAGGCGGAGGTGCGTTTCCGCGATCAGTCGCTCGTGCACGAGGTCGTCAGGCGGGCGCTGATGGATGCGCTGGGGCACAGCGCGGCGCCTCAGCTTCAGCTCCGCCCGGAGCATATGGCTCAGACGCCGTTCGCGGCCACTCTGCCCAACGTCCTCGCCGGCGGCGCGTACCCAAACCGCTGGATCCCGCACGAGTCGGCAAGGAACCGCAGAGCGTCGCAAAGACCGCCGAGTAGCCTTGGAGACAGAAAACCAAGATTTCTCAGCGCTCTCTGCGGTCTCCGCGGTTCCTTCTTCTTCGTCTCCGTCGGTCGACATCAAGCCGATGATCCCGCTCGGGCAGTTTCGCGACACGTTCATCATTGCGGTCGACGACGATGGGCGTGTCGATCATCGATCAGCACGTGGCCCACGAGCGTGTGCTCTTCGAGCGTGTGATGGAGCGGTTGACGACCGGCCGGCTGGAGTCGCAGCGGCTGCTGGTGCCGATGGTGATGGACCTGCTGCCGTCGGCGCAGCAGGCGCTCGTCGGCCGTACGGCTGAACTCGAGCGTCTTGGGTTCGAGGTCGAGCCGTTCGGCAGCGCGACCATCAAGGTGACGTCGGTCCCGGCGCTGCTGAGCATCGAGGACAGCGCGAAGGCGCTGCTCGCGCTTGCCGAGGATCTCGAGGGCCTCGACCGCGGCGCCCAGGTGCAGGACGCGCTCCAGCGCATCGCGGCGACCACGGCCTGCCACGCGGCGGTGAAGGCGAACTACCCGCTGACGTACGAGAAGATGACGCACATCCTCGACGAGCTGCGGGCGACGTCGTACTCGACCATATGTCCGCACGGCCGGCCCGTGATGCTGCGGCTCACGCGCCGCGAGATTGAAAAGAACTTCGACAGGATTTGATGAAGCAGGCGATCTTCTACGCTGGCCGTCTCCTGCAGCTCTTCGGCATGTTCGAGCTGCTCGTCGATATCGTCACCGCCGGGCCCCTCGGTCCGAGCCCGAAAATCTTTACGGTCGGCATCGTTATTTTCGTCGTCGGGTGGGCGCTGACACGCTTGACACGCTGATGTCACCATTGCTACAGTGAATGCGCTCCTTTCCCAAGCGAAAAAGGCAATTCCGCGTGCGCAAGTGTCTGCGCTCTGCGGAAGCGCAAAGCTGTAAGCCTTGCCTTGGCAAGGTGGTTTAGCTGCCGAACTTGGAGTTTCTGCATGATGTCCCGGCGTCTGGTCTTCACGACTTCCGTTCTCGCCACGGCAATCCTCTTTTTCATGCTCGGGGCCGATTCACGCCAGGCGCCGCGACGCGGCGAGCCGCGCGTCGTACGACGCGAAGCTGGACGCGATTCGAACCGAGGTACGGTCCGAGCTCGGGAAGTCGGCGCGGGCCGAGACTGTGGAGCCGGCCGGCACGACCGGGCACGTGGCAGGGAAGAGCCGCGCGGCCGATGCCAGCCGTGAGCGCATGGTTTCCGAGATCAAGGAGCAGCTGCAGACGGAGATGGGGCTGCTGCCGGTTCACCTGCTGCGCGATCGCCGAGCCAGCTTCGTCGAGCTCTATTCCTACGACAACCTGGGGAAAACGAACTACGGCACCGCCGGCTATCTTGGCGGCGGCTACTTCATCACCGTCAAGCATGCGGTCGTGGCGCTACGAGACGACGACGAACGCCAGAGCGGACGGAAGATTCAATCGGTGAAGGTCGTGTACCAGGGCAAGGAAATCCCGGCGAAGGTGGTCGACACGGGCGACGCCGACGTGGAAGTGCACAGCGGCGACTGGGCCATCATCAAGACCAGAGAGCTGGATCTGCCGGCGCTGCACGTCGACTCCGCGTTCGCGTACGACTTCGCCGATCCGATCTTCCGCCTTGGCAACGACTACTCGAAGGGGATCATCCTCTCGACCGGTTACGTCGGGCAGCACACCGCCAACGGCCTGGTCACCTGCCTCACCGACGGCCACCCTGGCGTGTCGGGCGGCGGCGTCCTCGACCAGCGCGGCAACCTCGTCGGCATCCCGATTGGCCGGATGCAGGGCGATTACCGCTTCTCGTTCATCCTGCCGATTCGCGCCGAGATGCTGCGGAAGCTGCCGACCTACGAGCAGCCGGAAGTCCCGGCCGCCCGCGTGGCCGTCGCCGAAGACCAGCACTGACGCGGCTGGCGGATTTCACCCCGATGTAGTGCAGGCCTTCAGGCCTGCCCGACACGGCGGACCTGAAGGTCCGCACTACACGCAGAGTGAAAAACGCCATAAGGTCCCGCATCCTCAGAAACTCTTCAGCGCTTCCGCTTCGCTGTCGTGGCATTCGAACACGGTCAGCAGCTTCGTGATCGACAGCAGATCCTTGATTCGCTTGGTGACGTTCAGCAGCTTCAACTTGCCGCCGTTCTTGGTGACCGTCGCGTACGACTGAACGATCTCCCCGAGCCCCGCGCTATCCACGTACGACACTTCTCCCAGGTTCAGCAGCACTTTCTTGTGTTCCTGCTGAATCAGGCTGCGCATCTTGTCTCTCAGCGCCACGTCACCGCCGTCGCCCAGCGTGATCTTGCCCGAGACGTCCACAATCACCACGTCGCCAACCGTCCGTTCCGAGATCTGCATGCGGCCTCCGCGCGGAAAGTATAATCCGGCATGCTTAGACACCGGACAACGGCTTTTGTCTGCGGATGTCTGATTGCCGCGTCGACCGCCTGCGATCGCGGCACGAAGGGGCCGGCTCCCGCCGCGGCCACGGCCGCAGAGCAGCCCGACACCAGGGTCCTTGCGCTCGCCGATGCCTATCTCGAAGGCTATTTCCAGCGGAATCCCGACCAGGTCACCCTGTACGGCGTGCCGGGCCGCCGGCACGACGCGCTCCCCGACAACTCCCTCGACGCGCTGAGAGCCTGGCAGGCCAGGGAAGACGCCTTCCTCGCCCAGGCGAAACAGATTGACCCTGCCGCCATCGAGGCGCCGCGGCTGCGCGGCACCTACGCCATCGTTCGTGAGGCGCTGGAGGCGTCGATTGCCGCGCGGGTGTGCCGCGCTGAGCTGTGGACGGTGAGTCAGTTCGTCAACGGGTGGCAGGTGCAGGATGGATACACGGTCACGATCCAGCCCGTGGGAACCGACGAAGCGCGCAAGGACGCCCTCGCGCGCTGGAGCCGGCTGCCGAAGTTCGTCGACACGGAAATTGCCAACCTTCGCGAAGGACTCAAGGCCGGCTACTCTGCGCCCAAGGGGAACGTCCGGATCGTCATCGACCAGATGAACACGCTGATCTCCACACCGACAGCGGAATCGCCCTTCGATTCGCCGTCGGTGCGCGACAAGACGACCGACTTCACCAGGGCGTTCGACCTGCTGGTTCGAGAGCAGATTGTGCCGGCGTTCGAGCGCTACCGCGATTTCCTGCAGAAGGAATACCTGCCCGCGGCGCGCGACGCGATCGGCGTGTCGGCAAACCCGAACGGCGCGGCCTGCTACGACGCGTCCGTCCGCTACCACAGCTCGCTGCCGACGCCGGCGAGCGAGGTTCACGCAACCGGATTGCGCGAGGTCGAGCGCCTGGATGCGGAGATGAAGGCCATCGGCGAACGCTCCTTCGGCACCGGCGACGTGCCGAAGCTGCTGCAGCGGGCGCGGAGCGACAAGCGGTACCTGTTCAAATCGCCGGACGACCTGATTCAGCGTTCGCAGGCGGCGCTGTCCCGCGCCAAGGACCAGATCCACGACTGGTTCGGCCTGTTGCCGAAGGCCGACGTCGTCATCCAGCGGTATCCGAAGTTCAGGGAGAAGAACGGGCCGAACGAGTACAACCCGCCGGCCGAGGACGGCAGCCGCCCGGCGGTCTTCTTCATCAACGCCTACGAGGCGGAGAAGAAGAGCCGGGTCGAGGCGGAATCGACCGCGTTCCACGAGACCATTCCGGGGCATCACCTGCAGGGCGCGATCGCGCTCGAGCGCAAGGACATTCATCCGATCGGCCGGTATCTGGGGAACTCGGGCTACACGGAAGGCTGGGCGCTGTATGCCGAACGGCTCGCGGACGAAATGAAGCTGTTTTCGGGCGATCTCGATCGACTGGGGATGCTCTCCAGTCAGGCGCTGCGTGCCGTGAGGCTGGTCGTCGATTCCGGCATCCACACGCGGGACTGGACGCGCCAGCAGGCGATCGACTTCATGCTCGCGCACACCGCCGAGGATCCGGCCGACGTCGCCTCCGAGGTCGATCGGTACATCATCTATCCGGGTCAGGCCACGGCCTACATGCTGGGGAAGCTCGAAATCAGCAAGGCGCGCGAGGACGCGCAGAAGGCCATGGGCTCCAGGTTCGACATCAAGCAGTTTCACGATCGCGTGCTCGAAGACGGCGCGATTCCCGTCAGCTTCCTCCATGACAAGATCAGGCGATGGCAGACACCATGACGGCGTTGGACGGTCGCTCGAAGCGGTTCGGCCTCGAAGTGGATCGGCGCGTGCGCCATCATCGCGGTGCTGGTCGTTCCGGCGAGCGTGGTGGCCGGCCGTCAGCCGCCGGCGGCACCGACCTCAAGCGGCCTTCGAGGTGCAGGAAAAGACGATCGAAGAGCTGCAGGCGGCGTTGACGTCGGGAGCGGTGACGTCGCGAACACTGGTGCTCGCGTATCTCGCCCGCATCCGCGCCTACGATCTGCAGGGGCCGAAGCTGAATGCCATGATTTCGATGGCCCCGCGAATTCTCGAGACCGCCGACGCGCTGGACCGCGAGCGGGCTCAGCGGGGGCCGAGAGGGCCGCTCCACGGGATTCCGATCGTCGTGAAGGACAACTTCGAGACGGCGGACATGCCGACCACGGCGGGCACGTTAGCCCTGACCGGCTTCCTCACGGGGCGCGACGCCTTCCAGGTGAAACGCCTGCGCGACGCGGGCGCGATCATCATCGGAAAGACCAACCTCCACGAACTCGCGTCGGGCATCACGACCATCAGCTCCGCCGGCGGCCAGACCCGCAACCCGTACGATTTGTCGCGCACGCCAGGCGGCTCGAGCGGCGGCACGGGTGCGGCGGTCGCCGCGAGCTTTGCCGCGGCGGGGATGGGGAGCGATACGTGCGGATCGATTCGCATCCCGTCGGCGAACAACAATCTCTTCGGGCTGCGCGGTACGGCGGGCCTGTCGAGCCGGACGGGAATCGTTCCGCTGTCCCATACGCAGGATATTGGCGGTCCGCTCGCGCGAACGGTGCGCGACCTCGCCATCATGCTCGATGCCACGGTCGGCGCCGACCCCGAGGACGCAGTCACGCAAGCCAGCGCGGGACACATCCCGGCGTCGTTCCGTGAGTCGCTGAAGGCCGACGCGCTGACGGGACTGAGGATCGGCGTGGTGAAGAACCTGTTCGGCGCTTCGCCCGAGGACGAGGAAGTGGGGGCCATCGATCGCCGGGCGTTGGAGTCGATGCGGCGCGCCGGCGCGGAACTGATCGAAGTGTCGTTGCCCGGCATCGAGGAGCTGATGCGAGGTTCGAGTCTGATCGACGCCGAATTCAAGTTCGACCTGAGCGAATACCTCAAGCGATGGCCGGACGCGCCGGTCCACTCGCTCGGCGAGATCCTGGAGCGCGGCGACTACGCGTCCGCCCTCGACACCAACTTCAAGCGCCGCAACGCCCGGACATCGGCCGACACGCCAGACGTCGCCGAGGCGCGCACGAAACGCGCGGATCTTCTGGCGCTCGTGACGCGAACGCTGGAGGCGCAGCGCATCGACGTGCTGGCCTACCCGACGCTCCGCCGCAAGGCGGCCATCATCGGCGAGCCGCAGCGCGGCGGCGAAAACTGTCAGCTGAGCCCGAGCACAGGGTTGCCCGCGATCAGCATGCCGGCGGGCTTTACGGACGATGGCGTGCCGGTCGGCATCGAACTGATGGGCGCAGCATGGAGCGAGCCCAGGTTGATGGCCGCGGCCTTTGCGTACGAGCAGGCGGCGCGCCCGCGTAAGGCTCCAGCGTCTACGCCGGCGCTCGTCAACGGCCGCGCGCCGTCGACGCTGTCCTTCGTGGTCAATCTCAACGGCGCGCACATGACGTTCTCGTTCGAGCCGACGGCGGGAACGCTGTCCTGGGATGCCGTCTCCACGAAGCCGCTCGTCGCCTCACTGCATCGCGGACGGTCGGGTCCCGTGCTGGCGACCCTGATGACCGATCGGGCGAGCGAGGCCGCCGGCCAGGTCGTGTTGCTGCCGGGTGACCGGGAGGCCCTTCTCGCGAACGGGTTGTTTCTGGCGGTGCGTACGATGGAGGCGCCCAGGCAGGTCGAGCACGCGCCGCTGCGAGTCGGCGTTCAGTAAGAGCCGGGCTTCACGCCACGAACTCACGAGCGTGAACGAAACCGCGAAAAGCGATCGTCTGTCTCGTGTATTTCGCCGTTCCTTTCGTGTTTCGTGCTCTCAATCGCCGCCCGCGCCCTTGAACTGATCCTCGTCCTCTGCGAACAGCACGTTGAAGCTGGTCAGCGTGCCGTAGCAGCCGCTGATGTACCCCTGCAGCTTCACCTTGACGTCGTCGGTCAGCTCGGCGCTGTTGACGTGCTGCTCCAGCGTGCGCAAGCGGTTTCGCAGCATCACGACCTTGTGAAAGAACGTTTCGATGGGCCACGACTTTTCCTGGAGACCGGCTGTTCCGGGTCGCAGGACGAGCGTGCCGCCGCGCCATTTCTCCGCGGGCGCCACCGCCGTGATGCCGGTCTCTTCACGGATCACGCGGCGCAGCATCAGTTCGAGATCGACATCGCGGTCGGGCGTCATCGGCGGGCCTGTCCTTTCGCGTTCGCTGACGATGGGGAAAGCCGCCTTCGCGCCCGCGGCGCTTCGGCGTGCCAGGGGGTCCGACGGCTCAGCGTTCGTGGCCGCCTTGCTAGGGCTTGCCGCGCCGAAGCCCGGAGGGCGAAGGAGGGCGCCTGGCACGAGCCCGATCCGTCCGCCGCCTCGATAGTTGTGCTCGCTGTGGCAGTATCCGCAGTCGACGCGGATCGGCCGGCCGTCGGCGTCGGCCGCGACCACGGTGTGCATCCGATCGGTCTTGCAGGCTCGGCAGAAATCCTCGATCGATTCGCCAGCGCGGTAACGTCGGGGCTCCATGTCGGATACTATGATCGCACGACTCGGGAGAGCATCATGAACCGTGACGAGGCCATTCTGTTCAGTGGCGGTGCGGCCGGGGCGGAGGCGGAATTCGGCGCCTGCGCCGAGCGCCACCGCATCGAGGAAGTGAACTTCACCTTCGAGGGGCACACAATCGTGCGCCATCGCGGCGTGCGCGTGCTGAATCACGAAGAGCTGCAGTCTGGCGACGTCAGCCTCGCCTACGTCTCCCGGCTGATGCACCGGCGCTTCGCCGACGCGCCGACGATTCGCAAGGTCCTCCAGACGCTCTGGTATCAGGTCAACAACGGGCAGGAGATCTACGTCATCGGCACGATCCTCGAGGACGGGACCGTCCGCGGCGGGACCGGATGGGGCGCCGAGTTCGCGAAGCTGTGCAACAAGCCGCTTCACGTGTTCGATCAGGAGAAGAACAGCTGGTTCACCTGGTCCGGCGAGGAATGGGAGCAGCGGACGTCGGCCAACGGGCCGATCATCACCCACGCGCATTTCACCGGCACCGGCACGCGAAAAATGCAGGCCAACGGCACCCGCGCCATCGAAGAACTGTTCAGACGATCGTTCGGCGCTTAGCCAGGAACCTCATGGACAGCTGCCCGGTCACCAGGGGGGCGCGCTGAATGGTTGACGAACGGCTCCGCGCCGTCAGCGTCCGCCTGTCGATCCTTCAGGTACGCGATCGTCGCGCTGTTCACGGTCCTCGCCGCCGGCTTCTGGGTGTTGCAGGTCGTCAAGCACGCGAAGTTCGAGGAGATGGCGGAGAACAACCACCAGCGGACGCTGGCGCTGCGCGCGCCGCGCGGCATCGTGTTCGATCGAAATCAGCGCGTGCTCGTCGTCAATCGGCGGTCCTACAGCATCTCGATCATGCGAGAGCAGACGAAGGACCTCAACCGGACGATCAGCATGCTGGCAGCGGTGCTCGGCCTCGACGAGGCGTCGATTCGCCAGATCGTCGATCGGCATCGCCGCGAGCCGACGTACCGTCCGATCACGATCGTCCAGGACGCGACCCTGGCGCAGGTGGCGGCCATCAGGGCGCGGCGCCTGGACTTCGAACTGCCCGACATCGTCGTCGAGCAGGTGCCGACGCGGCAGTATCCCGACGCGATGGCGGCGCACGTCTTCGGATATGTCGGCGAGGTGAGCGACGCGCAGGTCACCAGCAGCGAGAGCCTCAAGAGCGGCGACATCGTGGGCCAGGCGGGGATCGAAAAGGTCTACAACGAGATGCTGATGGGGGAGGACGGCGCCAGGCGGGTCGTCGTCAACAGCGTCGGGCGTGAGATCCGCACGCTGGAGGAGAGTGCGCCGAACGAAGGCAAGCGCGTGGCCCTCACCGTGGACTACGACCTGCAGAAGGCGCTGGAAGACGGCTTCAAGGCGTCGGGGTTCAACGGCGCGTCCGTCATCATGGACCCGAAGACGGGCGAGGTACTGGCATTCACGAGCGTTCCGGCGTACGACCCGAACGCCTTCGCCTCCGGTATCGATCGGGCGACTTGGGCGTCGCTCAACACGGACGATTTGAAGCCGCTGCAGGATCGCGCCATCCAGGGCCGCTATTCGCCAGGCTCCACGTTCAAGATGGCGGTGGCGACCGCGGCGCTCGAAGAAGGCATCATCACGCCGGACTTCAAGGTGGCCTGCCCCGGTCACGCGAACTTCTTCGGCCGATCGTTCCAGTGTTCGCTGCCGAACGGGCGTGGGCACGGCACGATCGATTTGCGCCAGGCGATCGAGCGCTCGTGCAACGTGTATTTCTACACCGTCGGCAACATGGTCGGCATCGACAAGATCCACAAATGGGCCACGCTGCTCGGCCTCGGCGAACGGACCGGCATCGATCTGCCGAACGAGTTGCAGGGGCTGGTGCCGTCGCCGGAGTGGAAGCGCCAGCGGTTCCACGAGAAGTGGTACGCGGGTGAGACCATTTCCGTGTCGATCGGCCAGGGCGCCGTGGCGCTCACGCCGGTATCGATGGCGGTCTACATCTCGACCCTCGCCAACGGCGGCACGCGCCTGACGCCGCACCTTCTCAAGGCAGTGGACGACGGAACCGGATGGAAGGACGTGCCGCCTCCGGCGCCGCGATCCACGGTGCAGTTGAAGCCGGAGACGATTCAGGCCATCCGCGACGGGCTCTGGATGGTCGTCAATGCCAGCGGGACCGGCGGCAAGGCGCGCATCGCGGGCCGCGACGTCTCGGGCAAGACGGGCACGGCGCAGGTCATCTCGCTCGAAGGCGGCAAGGCCGCAAAGGGCCGGAGCAACAGGGATCTGCGCGACAACGGCTGGTTCGTGTTCTTCGCCCCGAGGGACCACCCGCAGATCGCCGGCGTCGTGTTCGTGGAACACGGAGGCCACGGCGGCACGACCGCCGCGCCGATCGCGCGCCACGTGCTCGAGACGTTTTTCGCGAAGCAGGACGGCCTGCCGCTGCCAGTCCTGAAGGAGCTCGTCACCACGCCGGTGGACGGCGAGGAGCCTGTCGCGCCCCCGACCGCCGTCGCCACACCTCGATAGGACCTCACCGGCGCGTTTTCGACTCCGGCGTAGTGTCAGGCCTTCAGGGCCTGCCCGACACGGCGGACCTGAAGGTCCGCACTACGTCCGATGGAAGAACACGGCGGACCTGAAGGTCCGCACTACGTCCAGATGGAAGAAGGGTCTCGCTGAATGCGCTCAGCGTTCGTTCAGCTCGAGCGCGACGTCCGATTTCAGCGTGAAGCGTCCCCGGCCGGCGGACACGATCTGCAGGTCGGGGCATTTCTCCTGCAGGCGGTGCCGCAGCAGGATCAGGCGGCTCTCGAGGTTGTCTTTCACCGGAGGCAGCCCGAGCGACTCGTCGACGCGCAACTCCCGGTTCGAGAATTCGGTGCGGCCGGTGCGCTGCGACTCGCCCAGGATCTTCCACAGGATTCTCGCGGGAATGTTGCGGATCAGAGTACTCGTCGTCGACGAAAATCGCATCGTCGTTGCGGTAGTAGGTGAGGCGGCGCGTGGCGCGGCGTCCGCCGTCCGACGGCGCGGCGGCGGCCGAGGGGAGCGCCGTGGTTTCGGCCTGTCCCGCGTCGACGTTCTCGTCGCAACGCTCGATCATGCGATCGATGCCGAGCGCGATCTGATTCGCCACGATCTCGAGATACGCTTCGTGCCACTCGCTGAAGCGCATCGGATCGCGGTCTTCAGCGGCGATGACGCCGATCAGGCGATCGCCGATCGTCAGCGGAATGGCGAGCACGCTCTGCGCGTCCGGGAGACCGGGCAGCGGGATCTCGGCCTGAAGCGGGCGGGTCCCCGCTGCGGCTTCGCGGCGTATCGCGCGGCCGTACCGCAGGTCCGCCTCGAGGCTCGTCACGCGCAGCAGCCGCCGCTCGCGGGCGACCGTCCCGATCAGGCCGTCGCCGATCGCGACTTCCGCGCCGACGCCGCTCTCTCCGTAGCCGCGGCTCGAAATCGTCGTCAGCCGCCGGTTGGCTTCGTCGTGAAGCAGGATCGCGGTGTGGGAGAAGTTGAAGTACTCCTCGAGCGCTTCGAGCACGCCGCTCAGCAGCGCCTCGAGGCCGGCCGCGCGGTTGATGCGCTCGGAGACCCACTGGAGGCCCCGCATTTCGGTCCGCATGCCGTCCAGTGACGCGCCCTGGGGCGTGTCGGCCGGCGCCTCGGTGAGGAATCCGGAGACCATCTCCACGCGGACGACCTCGAAGACGTCGGCGGCAATCAGTCGAAAGACGCCGGTCATCCCCGTGTGCGACGCGATCGCGTCGATGCGCAGCGACATCGTGTCGAAGAGGGGCCCGCTTCGTTCCGATCGCAGAAACTTCAGGCGCAGGCGATAGGCCTGCAGCGTGATCGGGTCTATCACCTCCGCGCAGGCCACCGGGTTCTCGTCGAGATTCCGCCGCGTCTTGGTGAAGAACTGGCAGGACAGGGCCACGTGTCGATCGTCGACGAAGTAGACCTGGCTCACATAGATCACGTTCGGCGTGCCGCGGCCGTCCGCGGTCGCGATCATGCTCGGGACGACGCCCTGAAAGCAGCGGTGGATGTCGGAGACGCAGACGTTCATCGAACGCGGCTTCCCGCTTTCGGCCCTGGCGTCTGGTCGAAGACCTGCTCGACCTGCATGGTCACCGCGAAGGCGGGCCAGTGGGCGACGCGCCGCGTCAAGCGGCGCGGGACGCCGATCCTGTCGAGGATATCGGCGAATGCGTCGAGCCGCTGCCGCACGAACGCGGCTTCGTCTTCGCGCGCCAGCCGCGCGTCGACCGTCGTGCCCTTGAACTGCGTGGCGAAGTTGTCGCGCGGATGCGTGGCCACCACCGCCAGCTGTTTCGTCATGGCCACGTTGTGAATGGCCTCGTGGCTCGTCGCGACCGGCAGGTATACCGTGATCGTCGCGAACTCATCCAGAGACTGGATGGCGATGCCGCGGCAGCACGACGGCGTGCCGGCGGTGTCGGCCGTGCCGACCAGAATCGACAAACCGGGTTCGAGGCATCGATGCAGACGGGCGGGATCCATGTGATCAGGCAAACAATCCACATTATGGGTTATTTAAGATTTGTTTAGGAAACAGGCCATCGCGATCCTCGCTGATAGCGAATTCTTCCGAAGCGGATAGGCAAGTCTTAGCAACCGCCGCTCGAGACGTCCAGCTACATTCGTTGACATGAAAAAGACATCGATGGCTGTCCTGATCCTTCTCGCGGCGACCTGCGCGGCCGGCTGCTCTGACAAACAGTTTGCCGCCGCGGCGTCGGCGGACACGAATGGTCCGGCTCGGGTCCAGCGCGGCAAGTATCTCGTCACGATGGTGGGCTGCGGAGACTGCCATACGCCGTTGAAGATGGGACCGTCGGGTCCCGAGCCGGATATGACGCGCTTCCTCTCGGGGCATCCGGAACAGATGGGCGCGCTTCCGGTGCATAAGCCGCAAGGGCCCTGGCTGTGGGCGGGAGCGGCGACCAACACCGCGTTCGCCGGTCCATGGGGCATCAGCTACGCGGCCAACCTGACGCCGGATCGCAACACCGGCCTCGGGATCTGGACCGAGGAGATGTTCGTGAAGGCGATGCGTACGGGGCGGCACATGGGCTCGTCGCGCGAGATCCTGCCGCCGATGCCGTGGCCGGCACTGCGCAACGCCAGCGACGAGGATTTGAAAGCGATGTACGCGTTCCTGCGGTCGCTGAAACCGATCACCAACCATGTCCCCGACGTGCAGCCGCCGGCTGTCACTGCGGGCACGCTGTGAGGTTCCCATGATGCAGACACTGCTGTTTCTCGCTCTTCGCGCTACGCACGTGCTGTGCGCGGCGGTCTGGATCGGTTCGACCGCTTACATTTCGCTGCTGCTCACGCCGGCGGTCGAAGATGCCGGGCCGGTCGGCGGCCAGATCATGATGCGCCTCGATCGTCGCGGCCTGCATACCTACATGGCGGTAGTGGCCATGACGACGATCGCCAGCGGCGCGTATCTGCTGTGGCGGTTCACGGGTGGCTTCGATCCGGGCGTCGTCGCGACGCATGCCGGTCATGGCGTTCGCGACCGGCGGGCTGTCCGGGGTCATCGCCGGCATCATCGGCGCGACGGTCATCGGGCGCGGCGGCGCGCAGGTGGTCGCGATCATGACCGAGGCGGTCCCGATGCCCGATGGTCCGGCGAAGGGCGCGCTCATGCAGCGCGCGGCTGGCCTTCGGATGCGAATCAAGGCCGCGACCCGCGTCGTCATTGCGCTGCAGTCGACCGCGCTGATCCTGATGGCGGTCGGTCACTACGTATGATTTCGTGCCAACTCTCAGGGTCTGACCCGGGTCTGACCCTGGTTCCGCATGGGATGAAAACAGACGGTTTTCAGGCCAGTTTTTCGCTGGTCTCAGATGGAGGTCTGACCTGGGTCAGACCTGGGTCAGACCCTTGGTACGTCAGGAGCGGCGCTGCTTTTTGATCGCCTCCCAGCCGTCGAGGCGACGTTTCAGTTCTTTCTCGAACCCGCGCTCGGTCGGTTGGTAGTATTTGCGCCCTTCGAGCGCGGAGGGGAGGCAGGACATGTCGGCGATGGCGTCGGCTTCGTTATGCGCGTACTTGTACCCTTTGCCGTACTGCAGATCCTTCATCAACCGGGTCGGCGCGTTACGCAGGTGGAGCGGCACAGGCTGCGCGACGTCCCGATGCGCGTCCTCGGCCGCGCGCGCGTAGGCCTCGTAGACGGCGTTGCTCTTCGGCGCCGTGGCCAGGTAGATCGCAGCCTGCGCCAGCGCCGTATTCCCCTCCGGCATGCCGATGAAGTGGACCGCCTCCTTCGCGGCGACCGCCACGGTCAGCGCCTGCGGATCGGCATTGCCGATGTCTTCTGACGCGAAACGGACGAGGCGCCGCGCGATGTAGAGCGGATCCTCACCGGCCTCGACCATGCGCGCCAGCCAGTAGACCGCCGCGTCCGGATCGCTGTTGCGCATCGATTTGTGAAGCGCCGAAATGATGTTGTAGTGCTCCTCGCCGCTCTTGTCGTACAGCAGCGCGCGCTTCTGAATCGTCTGCTCGACGCGGCCGACGTCGACATGACGGCGGAGGTCGATGGACGGCGCGGCCGCGAGGCTCAACTCGAGCAGGTTCAGCGCCGCCCGGGCGTCGCCGTTCGAGTAGAGCGCGATCGCGTTCAGCGCATCGTCATCGATCGAGACCGGCTCGGTTCCCAGGCCGCGCTCGGTGTCCGTGAGCGCGCGCCGAAGGATCGCCGCCACCTCCTCGGTCGTCAGACCGTGCAGCACGAAGACCTTGGATCGCGAGAGGAGCGCGGCGTTCACCTCGAACGACGGGTTCTCCGTCGTCGCGCCGATGAGGACGATGTCGCCGGCCTCGACGCGAGGGAGGAAGGCGTCCTGCTGCGCCTTGTTGAAACGGTGGATCTCGTCGATGAAGACGATCGTCCGGCGTCCGGTGGTCCGGCGCAGCCGTTCGGCCTCGGCCATCACGTCGCGGATTTCCTTGATCCCGGCGAGCACCGCGCTGAAGGAGACAAAGCGCGCCCGCGTCGTGTCGGCGATGATTCGCGCGAGCGTCGTCTTGCCGGTGCCCGGCGGGCCCCACAAGATGATCGACTGCAGCAGGTCGCGCTCGATCGCCTCGCGCAGCGGCTTACCGGATGACAGCAGATCTTCCTGCCCGACGAATTCGTCGAACGTCCGCGGCCGCATGCGCTCGGCAAGCGGCGCGCGAGCGGCGCTCGCGACTGGTTCATCGTCGGGGAAGAGGGAATCCATTTAGGTTCCGCGCTGCCGGCGAGCCTCGTACACGATCAGCGCCGCGGTGACGGCGGCGTTCAGCGACTCGACCGGCGCCTGCATCGGTATCGTGACACGCTCGTCGGCGGCATCTTCGAGGTCTCGCGTCAGCCCGCGACCCTCACCGCCGATGAGCACTTGAAGAGGGCCGGCGAATTCCATCTCAAACAACGAGCGCCCGCCACGCGGTACAGCGGCGACGACGCGGCAGCCGTGCCGCTTGGCGTCGGCGACGGCTGCCTCCGCCGTTATGTCGGCCGCAACCGGCAGCCGGAGTGCGCTGCCCATCGATCCACGCAGCGCCTTCCAGCCGAACGGGTTGGCCGATTCGCCGCTCGCGACGAAACCGGTCGCTCCGGCAGCTTCCGACACACGGACGATCGCGCCAAGGTTGCCCGGGTCCTGAACATCGACCGCACATACGACCAGCGCAGCCGTGCCGCCGTACATCGCGCCGGCGTCAGACGGCGGACGTTCCGCGAGCGCGACGATCCCGCTGGGAGTCTTGACAGGGCTGACCGCGTCCATCACGGATGCGGACACCGTGATCACGTCGACGCCGTTGTGCTGGAGCGCGGCCACAAGCGCCTGAATGTCCGGCTCCTCGCTCGATGCGGGCGTCACCGCGGCAAGCTGAAACACAATCCCGGCCGCGACCGCGTCGCTCACCAGGTGCGCGCCATCGAGGAGCATGACGCCGCCGACGTCGCCGCGCGCGGCAGTCCGGAAACGCGCCACGAGCGGATTCTGACGGCTGGTAATGGTCACTCGGGAAAGGATAGCACTGTGGTACGATTGCCCGACCGACTGGGGATGCGATGAAGGATCGGCTGATCAAAAAGTTCGAAGACGAAATCCAGGTGCTGAACCACGAGTTGAAGCTCGAGCTCCCCAAGGAGATCAAGCGCGCCCGTGAGCTCGGAGACCTGCGCGAGAACGCCGAGTATCAGGCGGCCAAGGAGCGGCAGCGGCTCGTCGAGTCGCGGATCAGCATGCTGCAGAAGCGCGTCGCCGAGATTGCGCTCATCCAGGTGGACCGCATCCCGAAGGATCGCGCCGGCTTCGGCTCGACGCTGGACGTCATCGACGGCCAACGGCGAGAAGAAGACGTTCCAGCTCGTGATGCCGGAGGACGCCGACGCCGAGAAAGGCATGATCTCCACCACGTCGCCGATCGGCCGCGCGCTCATCAACAGGGAGCCGGGCGACACGGTGAAGGTGGTCACGCCCGGCGGCGCGCGCGAGTTCGAAATCGTGAAGCTGACGACCATTCACGACGAAATCGCCGGATGACGGATCGGCTCGACGCGACGTCCGCGAAGGCCGCTCCCACCCACGAACCCTACTCCCCACAACGCCGCACCGCGCTCGTGCTGACTGGTACCGGCACCGCAGGCGCGTACCACGCGGGCGTGCTGCGCGCGCTCCACGAGGCCGGCGTCAAGATCGATATCGTCGCCGGCCGCGGGGTCGGAGTGATCGGCGCGCTGTTCGCGGCGGTCGACGGTGGGCAGCGCCTCTGGGCTGAAAAGGGTTTCTGGCGCGTGGAGGCCGTGGAGCGCCTCTACGAGTGGCGGCTCGTTCCGCGCGTCGTCGTCTGGGCGCTCGCGGTCTCGCTGGGGATCGTGGCGGTTCCGATCGCGGCGGTCGCGCTTGGCCTCATCGTGTTCCCGATCGACTTCCTCCTCAAGATGGTCGGCGTGAGCGGCGCCTCTGGGCTGGTGACTGCGTACGTGCAGGCCGCGCAGGCCGCGTTCGCGCCAGAGGCGCTGCCGACCTGGTTGCCGCGCCTCGTGTTTCTCGTGCTGGCCGCGGCGGCGGTCGTCGCGGCCGCGGACGGCTGGCTCACCAGTCAGCGAACGAACGCGCGCTCGATCGGCGCGATCTGGTGGGGCGTGGTTCGCGCACCGATGTCATCGGCGCGCGCGATCGATCACTGCTGGAGCGTGATGTGGGATCTCGTGCGCGGCGCCACGCAGTTGAAGGGACCGACGCCCGCCGAGCTCGCGCGGCGGTACGGCGAAATGCTGGCCGAGAGCATCGGCCAGCCCGGATTCCGCGAACTGATCGTGACGGTGCACGACGTGGACGCGCACCGCGATCTGCTGTTCGCGCTGGTGAGCGAAGAGCGTCGACGCGATCTCATCCGGCGGCCGACGAGCGACGCGGCGGAGTCGCGCCGTGCCGAGGTCTTCGACCTGGCCGGCATCGCCCGCGATCATCTGCCGGATGCCGTCGCAGGCGCCCTCACGATTCCGCTCGCCACCGAGTGGCATCGCGTCACCTTCGCCCCTGACGCCTACTGGCGCGGTGAAACCCATCGCCTGTGCGATCGCCCCGCCGGCCTGATCCGCCTCATCGACGAGCTGATCGAGTTCGGATCCGAGCAGATCATCCTCGTGTCGGCCGCGCCGGAGATTCCCGGACCGCACGCGCTCGCCTCGCCGCGACTCGACGGCCGGGGCCGGCTCGGCGAGTACATGCAGTCGGCGGAAGCCGCGATCGTGCGCGACGCGACCACCACCACCGGCGGCGTGCGGATTTTCACCGTGCGGCCGGTGCACAACCCGATTGGCCCGTTCGATTTCTCAGGCGGCTACGACGATCGGTCGCACCGCAGCCAGGGACTGGGCGAATTGATCAACCGCGGATACGAGGACGCGTATCATCAGTTCGTCGAGCCGGTGGTCGGCGCGTCTGGCGACAGCGTCGCCAATCTGAAGTCTGCAATCTGAAATCTGTATTCAAATCTGCAATTTGCAATCTGCAATTTGCATTTCGGAGGGTGTGATGAAGGGTCCGGCGACAGAGCTGATCCACGCCGGCGAGGTGGATCGCCTCGCGGCAGTGCCGTTGACGACGCCGATCTACGAGACGACCACGTTCGTCTTCGACAATGCGGAGGAGGTCCGCGCCTACAACGAAGGGCGGTCGTCGAAGTACCTCTACTCACGCTATACGAACCCCACCGTCGTCAGCGTCGAGCAGAAGCTGGCGGCGATCGACCACGCCGAGGCGGCGCTGACGTTCTCGTCGGGCATGGGCGCGACGGCGACGATCCTGATGGCGCACGTGAAGGCGGGAGACGAGGTCATCTGCGGCGCCGCGATCTACGGCGGGACGCTCCACCTGCTCCAGGATCTGCTCGCGCACTTCGGCGTGACGCCGCGCTTCGTCTCGCTGGAGGAGTTGGCCGCCCTCGACCGCGTGTTCAGCGATCGCACGAAGCTGGTGTGGTTCGAGTCGCCGATCAACCCGACCCTGCGCTGCGTGGATATCCGCCGCGTGGCGGAGGCGTGCCGGGCGCGCGGCGTGCTGTCGGTCATCGACAACACGTTCGCCAGCCCGATGAACCAGCAGCCGCTCGCGCTCGGCGTCGATCTGGCGATGCAGAGCGCGACGAAATACCTGAACGGCCATAGCGACGTCACTGGTGGCATGGTGAGCGGCCCGAAGGCGCTCGCTGGCGCCGATCGAGAAGGCACGTCGGCTGCTCGGTACCGTCATGGATCCGCACCCCGCGTACGCCCTGGGCCGCGGCCTGAAAACACTGCCGCTGCGCGTCGAGCGGCACAACGGGAACGCGCAGGCCGATCGCGGAGTTCCTGGCCGCCGATCGCCGCGTGAGCCACGTGTACTATCCAGGCCTGCCGTCACACCCGGATCATGCGATTGCGAAAGCGCAGATGAAGGGCTTCGGCGGCATGGTCTGTTTCGATCTGGGCGGGCAGTACCGATCGCGCGGCCCGATGCTACGACCGGCTGCGGGTGGTGAAGCGCGCGGCCAGCCTCGGCGGGATCGAGAGCCTGGTCAGCATGCCGGTGCTCACGTCGCAGTGGGGCCACACCGACGAGCAGCTTCAGGCGGCAGGCGTGACAAAAGGGATGCTGCGGCTGTCGGTCGGGCTGGAAGATGCCGCCGATCTGATCGCCGATCTCGATCAGGCTTTAGGAAGTTAGAAGTTAGAAAGGGAGAAGGTAGAAGTGAAGGCAGGGAAGTCTATTTTTTCACTTCCACTTCCAACTTCTGACTTTTCACTTCTAACTTTCCCGACGCTTCGTGCAGGAGAAACTCGTGCACGAATTCCTGGAGCTTGGCGGCTATCCGTTCCATCGGGATCTCGCCGACCTTGTCGCGGAAGGCCTGGAGCGGCACGACCGCCTTGGCCATCGCCCGATGGCCGCCGGCGCTGCCGATGTCGGCGAAGAAGCGCCGGACGAACTCGCCGGCGTTTTTCGAGTAGCCCAGGTTCCTCACCGACACGACGAGCGTGTCGTTGACGATGCCGGCGATCACCGTCCACTTGACGTCCTCCAGCTGGAGGAAGAAGTCGGCGACGTAGGGGATGAAGTCTTCGCGCGGCATGACGCCGAGGAACGCGCAGAAGACCTGGTCCGACAGGATCCCGCCGAGGTGCGCCTTGAGCACGTATTCGAGCCGCTCGGTCGTGATTTCCGCGCCTTCCATCTTGCGGATCATCGCGGCGTCGGCGAGCGGATAGAGATACGAGAACGCCTCGAGATCCACGCGATTGGTCGAGCGGTTGAAGAAGAGCGTGTCGGACTTGATCGCGTAGAGCATCGCCGTCGCCGTGCGTTCAGAGATGTTGACGTCGACGGCCCGCAGGTGCTCGGTGAGAATCGTCGACGTCGAGCCGTAGTCGGGGCGGATGTCCTTGAAGACGGCCGTGTAGCCGGGCTGCTCGGGGTGGTGATCGATGACCAGGTCGACGCGTTCGATCAAGCCGCCGAAGTAGTGCGGCTGGACGTCGACCATCGCTAGCCGGTCGTACTCCTTCAGCGAGGCGATGGTGATCGGCTCGACGTGCAGATCGAGCAGGTTGATCATCCGCAGGTTCTCGGGCCGCGTCACTCCCTGGATCGCCCCGATGATGGCGGTCGTCTTCGTGCGCCGCAGGACGTTGCGCAGCGCCAGGCCGCTGGCCATCGCGTCGGGATCCGGATCGTTGTGCAGCATGATGAGCACGCGATCCGCGTCGCTGAAATAGCGCTGATACTGCTGGACTCGCGCCCGCGTCAGCGAGCGGCTGAACTCGGTGAGCAGCGGCCCGCCGAACAGCTCCGCCATCGAGAGATACGCGACGTCGGGAAACTCGGCGTGAAACTCCTCGGTGCCCCTGGTCGTCGCCGTCGGGCCAATCCCCAGCACGTAGACGAGCGATCCGCCCGCATCGCGGACCGCTTCCAGGATTTTCTTCAGGCTGCGCTTGCCGTTGTCCTCGATGATGACGCAGGTGGACGGGCCGATGTCCGCCTTGAGGTAGGTGTCGGTCCGCCTGGGGTCGCCGGCCGTCACCGTCACGCCGGCCTCGTGGAGCCGGCGCGCGAGCGGCCGGTTCTCGATGATGAACTCGACCTCGAACCCGGGCAGCAGGATTTCGTCGAGCATCCGGATGACCAGTTCGTCCTGGCAGACAGCAAGACACCGCATCAGCGTACCAACCTGCGATTATACGCCTCGCGTGCCCCGGAGGTTACCAGCGGACCTGCATATAGCCGCCGAAGGTCACGCCCGGGTTGTTGGTCATCTCCCGGAAGCGGGGCGAGCCGATGACCGAGATTACGTCGCGCGGGTTGAAGTGGTTCGTGAGGTTGAAGACCTGGATGCCGAGGTCCATCGCCTTGCTGAAGATGTCCACCGTCTTGAACGCCGTCAGATCCACTGCGAAGTAGACGGGGAGCCGTTGGGTGTTGAAGCCGCCGACGTAGTGCCGGTACATGTCCTGGATCGAGTACGGGAACCCGTTGCGCCACTCCACCGCCGGCGAAATCACCACGCGGTACGGCAGCCCGAACGTGGACCACGCGCGCAGGCGATTCGGCACGTCGGCGATGGCGGGGGAGGCGGTGTCGTTCGGCTCGAGCAGCGGCGTGTCGAGGTTCGTGAACATCGACCCGAAGTCGTTCGATTCGACGCGTGACGTCGCGTACACGTAGCTCACGAACAGCTGCGCGTCGGGGCGCCACACCTGGCGGACCGAGATCTGCAGCTCGCGATACACGCTGTCGCCGGCGCTGGCCAGCAGCGCGTCGCCGCCGTCAGGGCCGACCATGACGGTCGGCAGGTCGGTGCTCTTGCGGACCCGGACCGCCGCCTGGGTCTCGAGCCCCGGGCGGAGCTGCCGTTCGATTTCCAGCGTGACGCCGTCGGATCGCGGCAACAGAAGCGTCCGCCCGACGAAGCGATAGGCGTGTTCCGAGCGCATGGCGCCGGTCGATGCCATCCACGATCGATCGAGTCGCGACGGGAACTGGCCGAACGCCTGCGCGCCCAGCGGCGGCCGGCCCACGAACCGCCCCGCGCTCGCCTTCAGCGTCGTCCGCCCGTCCTCGTCGAGCATGTAGCGGACGCCGAGACGGGGCGATGGCGTCACGCCGGATTCCCCCTGGTACGCGTCGAGCCGCAGGTCGAGGTCGAGCTGCAGGCGTGGCGTGACATCCCACAGATCGCGAACGCCGGCGCCGCCGCGCGTGTCGTGCCCGCGAATCGGCGACGGCACGGGCACGAAGTCGATCGATCGCGTCAGCTGTCCGAGGTCGTCCTCGATCCGGATCCCCTGATGCTGCATCAGGGTCGTCATCGTCCGGGTACTGCACGTCGCCGGTGAGCGACAGCGTATGTGTGCCAAGGGCGGAGAGCCCCGATCGATCCCACGTGACCGAGACCGACGGGCGCGAGCCGGTCGTGTCGACGCCCGAGAACCAGTTCCGATGCCAGCCGTCCGGGCGAAGCACCGCATCGCCGACGCCGGCCGGTCGGATGGTCGTGTCGTGGTACATGAGCCCGACGCGCAGCGTCAGCAGGTCCCTCGATCCGATCACCAGGCGATCGACGACGCCGCCGAAGACGTCGCGCGTGTCGACGTCGGGCGACGACTCGGGCTGGCGCAGCGGGCTGAGCCCCGAGAACGAGCTGTTCGCCGGCATGAAGAGCCCCTCGACCGTGAGCGTGTTGGACGGTGAGAGGGTGAAATCGACTCGCGTGAACGAGACAATGCCGGTCGTGCCGACGGCGGGCGTCCCCGACTGAGTCGTGACGCCGGGCACCGGGACCCGTTCGAAGTTCAGCTCGATCGATGAGAAGTAGCGGGCGCGGGGACCAAACCGTCCTCCAACGTACGCGCGCGGAAAAAACGCTTCGATGCGTCCGAGCCCGTATTGGGCGTTCAGACGCGGCCGCGGGATGAAGCCCTGGACGCCTCCGTGGAACGCGCCGGTGCCCGCGGTCGTTTCGATCGACGCCATCGACCCGAGGACGCCGCTGAAGGTGGCCGACACCGGATCGCGCACGACGGCCATGCCTTTGACGCTTTCGTTCGGCAGGTCGATCGCCGACGTCAGCGTCACCGGGTCCGTCACGTCGAAGCCGTCGATCCAGAGTGCGGACTCGTGCGGCCTCGTGCCGCCGATGCGCAGCAGGCCGTCGCGGCCGCGCACGACCGACGGCAGCAGCGGCAGCGATTGCAGGATGCGCGGACGCGGGGACGGCAGCCGCTGCGCGAGCGGCGCGGCCATCGTGCTTCCCAGATGCTCCATCGACGAACCCGACGAAGTCAGCGCCGAGGCGACGACGTCGGTCACGTCCGTGGCGTGGGCGATGGACGAGCACGATGCGGTCCGCGGTGGCGCGCGGCACCCGTGCCGTTTCGAATCCTTCGAGCGTCGGCCTCCACCATATCGGAGGCCGGACCGGGGGTGAGCTCGAACGTGCCGTCGGCGTCGGTCACCAGGCTCTGAACGACCTGATCGCCCCGATACACGTCAACACGGACTCCGGGGAGTGGGAGGTTGGTCTGATCGAGCACGACCGCGCGCGGAGGATGCGCCTGTGACTGTGCGAAACCGGACGCCGTCATGAGCAGCACGAGAATCGCCGCTGTGCATGCGCCCCGACAGGTCACGAAGAGGATTATATGACTGTAGAGCTTCGTCGCGTACCGTGAAGATGTGTAAAGGCGTGCGGAAAGCCAGCTCCTTCATTATTGTACTAATACATTAGTATTATTACCGGAGGTCCGCCCATGCAGGATATCCGCTACGCCCTTCGCATGATGCGACGTTCGCCAGGCTTCACCGCCGTCGCCATTCTTTCCCTGGCGCTCGGGATTGGCGCCAACACCGCCATCTTCAGCTTGATCAACACCCTGATGCTCCGCCCGCTGCCGGTGCGCGAATCCGGGTGAACTCGTCCAGTTCCTCAGCCAGTATCCGGATCCGGCGGAGCCCCCGTCCAACAACTACGCGTGGAAGTACTACGAGCGGTTTCGCGATGAGACCCACGCGTTCTCCGACCTGATTGGCGTGTCGCCTGCCCGGTTCCATCTGCGTGCGGACGGCATAGACGCCGACGCCGTCGACGGCGAGTACGTCGTCGGCAACTACTTCACGATGCTCGGCCTCACACCGGCCATCGGCCGGCTGCTCGGTCCCCAGGATGACGCGCTCGGCTCCGAACGCGCAGCGGTGGCGGTCTTGAGTTGGGCCTCGTGGACGAATCGCTTTCATGCCGATCCGTCGGTGGTCGGCAAGCGGCTCGTGGTCGACGGCGTGCAGGCCACGGTGATCGGCGTCGCGCCGCGGCACTTCTTCGGTCTGCAAATCGGCGCCGCGCCGGAAATCTGGCTGCCGGTGGCGATGGAGCCGCTGATTCAGACACCGAGCCGCCGCGCGAGCGGGGAACTCACCATGAGCGTGATGGCGCGCCTGAAGCCGGGCGTGCCGCGCGACCAGGCGCGCGCGGAACTGCGCGTGATCGATCGCGATCGCATCGAGGAGATCGCGAAGCGCGGCGACCTGAAATGGCTGAAGGTCACGATCGACGTGGTCCCTGCGACCGCGGGCATGTCGAGTCTCACGTTCGTGCTACGCGAGGCCGCTGTTCGCGCTGATGGCGATCGTTTCCGCGCTGCTGCTGCTGGCGTGCACCAACGTGGCGGGCCTCCTGCTGGCGCGTGGCGCCGCTCGTTCCCGCGAGATGGCCGTGCGAGTGTCGCTCGGCGCCGGCTCGCTCCGCCTGGTGCGGCAGGTGCTGACCGAGTCGCTGCTGCTCGCCGCGGCCGGCTGTCTGGTCGGCACCGTGCTCGCCTACTTCGGTGCTGATGCGCTGATGCGGGTCGTCACGTCAGGGCGCATGCCCGGCATGGCGGCGCACGTCGAGATTCAGCCGCAGCTCGATCTCCGCGTGCTGCTGTTCACGGTCGGCGTGTCGCTGGCCACCGGCATTCTGTTCGGGTTGGCGCCCGCGCTGAGCGCGTGCCACTCCGCGCCGGCCGAGTCGCTGCGCGCGACCGGGGCCGCGCCCGAGACGCCCTTGCGCCGATCGATCGGCAAGGGCCTCGTCGTCGCGCAGGTGGCGCTGTCGATCGTGCTGTTGACCGCCGCCGGACTGTTCGTACGTCACATGTTGACGCTCCGAAACGTCGGCCTCGGCTTCCAGCGTGAGTCCGTGCTGCTGCTGACGCTGGATCCCGCCGGCAGCGGCTACCAGGGGAATCAACTCGCGCCGATCTACCGTCAGCTGCTCGAGCGGCTGGCGGCGATTCCCGGCGTGCGCTCCGCGACGCTGAGCGGCATCACGCCGGTCTCGGGCAGTGGCGCGTCACGGTTCATCGACGTGCCGGGGTTTCGGGAAACGAGCGGAGGACCGCCGGCGCGTGGCGTTGAACTGGACCGCGCCGAAGTACTTCGAGACGCTCGGCACCCCAGTGCTGGCGGGGCGCGATTTCACCTTCGAGGACCAGCGAGGTCCGCTGGTGGCGATCGTGAGCCAGTCGATGGCGCGATACTACTTCGGCGATCGCAGCCCCATCGGACAACTCTTCACGTTCGAGCGCCAGGACAATCGGGGGATGGCGCAGGAGCAGCCGTTCCAGATTGTCGGCGTCGTCGGCGACACGAAATACTTGAACCTGCAGGAGCCGATACACCGGATGGTCTACCTGCAACGCGTTCCAGGTGCCGCAGTTCTTCACGCAGCAGTTTTCGCTGCGGACGAACGTGCGGCCGGAGGCGGTTGCCGGCGATGTGCGCCGCGCCGTACGCGAGCTCTTGCCGACGGTCACTGTCGGCAGGGTGACGACGATGACGGACCAGGTGGATGCGTCGATGATTCCCGAACGCCTGATCGCGATGCTGTCCGGCTTCTTCGGCGCGCTCGGCGCGCTGCTCGCGGCGATCGGCCTCTACGGGCTGCTGGCGTACACCGTGGCGCGCCGCACGGCCGAGATCGGCATTCGCATGGCGCTCGGCGCCACGCAAGGGGACGTGATGCGCATGGTGCTGACGAGCGCGCTCGCTCTCGTGTGCGCCGGCGTCGTCGTCGGCGCGCCGCTGGCGTTCTGGGGCCAGCGGATCGCGATCGCACTCCTCGACGATCTGCCGAGTGCCGACTGGCTCCCGCTCGTCGGCGCCGCGGCGGCAATGACCGTCGTGGCCCTGGTGGCGGCATTCATCCCGGCGGGCCGGGCGTCGCGCGTGAACCCCATCGAGGCGCTGCGACAGGAATAGAGCAGTCGGCGGTCGCAGTCAGCCGTCGCAGTCTCAGTCGCATGTAGTCGCAGGCTCAGGCCTGACTCGAGCCGGCTGATACTGACCGCCAACTGCCGACTGCTGAGCCCCTAGCCCCCAGCCCCCAGCCCCTAGTACTATGATGAGTTCGTATGCCGTCCTTATACGACCGCTTCAACCTCGTCTCCGATTTTTCGCTTGCCGGCGATCAGCAGCGGGCGATCGGAGAACTGGTCGAGGGGCTGGATCGCGGCGACCGCCACCAGGTGCTGCTTGGCGTCACCGGATCGGGCAAGACGTTCACGATGGCGCAGACCATCGCGCGCGTGAACCGGCCGACGCTCGTGATGGTCCACAACAAAACGCTGGCGGCCCAGCTCTATCAGGAATTCCGGCGGTTCTTTCCCGACAACGCCGTCGAGTACTTCGTCAGCTACTACGACTACTACCAGCCGGAAGCGTACGTGCCGGCGACCGATTCCTACATCGACAAGGAAGCCACCATCAACGACGAGATCGACCGGATGCGGCTGTCCGCCACCCGGTCGCTCTTCGAGCGGCGCGACGTCATCATCGTCGCCAGCGTGTCGTGCATCTACGGTCTCGGTTCGCCCGAGGCCTACTACGGCATGCTCCTGCCGCTCGAGCGCGGGCAGCGCATCACGCGCGAGGACATCCTGCGCAAGCTCGTCGAGATTCAGTACGAGCGCAACGACACCGAGTTCGCCCGCGGCACCTTCCGCGTCCGCGGCGACATCGTCGAGGTCATCCCGTCGTACGAAGAACAGGGCCTGCGGATCGAACTGTTCGGCGACGAGGTCGACGCGCTGACGACGTTCGACCCGCTCACCGGACGGTCGTTACGAAAGCATGACAAGATCGCCGTCTACCCGAAATCGCATTTCGTCGCCCCGCGCGACCGGACAAAGAAGGCCGTCGAGACCATCAAGGAGGAGCTCGTCCAGCGGCGAGGCGACCTCGAGGGAGAAGGCCGGCTGCTCGAGGCGCAGCGGTTGCACCAGCGGACGATGTTCGACCTGGAGATGATCCAGGAGATCGGCTACTGCCACGGGATCGAGAACTACGCCCGCCACCTGACCGGTCGTCAGCCCGGGGAGCCGCCCCCGACGCTGCTCGACTACCTCCCGGAAGACGCGTTGATCGTCGTGGACGAGAGCCACCAGACGGTGCCTCAGGTGCGCGGCATGTATGCCGGCGACCGGTCGCGCAAGGAAGTGCTCGTCGCGTACGGATTCCGGCTGCCGTCGGCCCTCGACAACCGTCCGCTGACGTTCGAGGAGTGGGAACAGCGGGTCAGGCAGGTGGTGTTCGTGTCCGCAACCCCGGGCCCGTACGAGATGTCTAAGGCTCAAGGTGTGGTGGTCGAGCAGATTATCCGGCCGACCGGCCTCATCGATCCGCCGATCGAGGTCAGGCCCGTCAAGGGCCAGGTGGACGACCTGCTTCAGGAAATCCGGGCACGAGTGGAGAAGGGCGAGCGCATCCTGGTCACGACGCTCACCAAGCGGATGGCCGAGGACCTCACGCAGTACTACCAGGAACTGGGCGTCCGCGTGCGCTACCTGCACTCGGATATCGACACGCTCGAGCGCGTCGAGATTCTCCGGGACCTGCGCCGCGGCGAGTTCGACGTGCTGGTCGGGATCAATCTGTTGAGGGAGGGGCTCGACTTGCCGGAAGTCTCGCTGGTGGCGATCCTGGACGCCGACAAGGAGGGGTTCCTCCGCTCGGCCGGTTCGCTCATTCAGACGTCGGGCAGGGCCGCGCGCAACGTCAACGGGCGGGTGATCATGTACGCCGATGCCGAGACCAACTCGATGCGGCTCGCCATCAGCGAAACCAGCCGGCGGCGCGCGATCCAGGCGGCCTACAACGTAGAGCACCACATCACGCCGCAATCGATCGTCCGGGCGATCGACGAGGTGATGTCGAGCGTCTACGAGCGCGACTACCTGACGCCGGCGGCCACGATCGACGGCACCGAACGATTCCACAACCAGCAGCAGCTCGACGCGCATCTGGAGAAGTTGCAGGCGCAGATGAAGGCGGCCGCCGCCAATCTCGACTTCGAGAAGGCCGCGGCGCTCCGCGACGACATCAAACGGCTGCGCAACCCCGAACTGGGCTTGCCGCACCCCGCGCGGAGGGCGTGACCGCCGCGTGCTGAGGTTCATTGAAAACTGGATCAAGAGCGCTGCGCTCGAGGTGCAGGAGTACGTCCTGATGGTCCGCGCGGCCGTCATCGGCGTGTTCACGTCGCCGCGCTACAAGTACGACATCGTCGAACAGTTCGACGTCATCGGCGTCGGGTCGCTGACCGTCGTGCTGCTGACCGGCTTTTTCACGGGCGCCGCGCTCGCGCTGCAGAGCGGCCTGACGCTGGATCAGTTCGGCGGACGCTCGGTGGTCGGCCGGCTGATCAGCGCGTCGATGATCAAGGAGCTCGGCCCCGTGCTCACGGCGCTGATGCTCACCGGCCGCGTCGGATCGGGAATCGCGGCGGAGCTCGGGTCGATGGTGGTGACCGACCAGATTTACGCGCTGCGCGCGCTGGGTACCGACCCGATCCGCAAGCTCGTCGTTCCGCGCCTGCTCGCCGGGTTTCTCATGGCGCCCGTGCTCACGATCATCTCCGACTTTGTCGGCATCGTCGGCGGCTGGATCGTGGCGGTGTTTCAGTTGCAGATTGCCTCGGGGGTCTATTGGTCGTCGGTGACGCAGGCGCTCTACACCCAGGATGTCTGGATGGGGCTCATCAAGCCGTTCGTGCTGGGATTCGTCATCGTGACGACCGCCTGCCACGTGGGCCTGCGCACGAAAGGCGGCACGCAGGGCGTTGGCGAGGCGACCACGGTGGCGGTGGTCACCGGCTCGGTCGCGGTGATTGCCGTCGACTTCTTCGTGACGAAGGTCTTGATTGCGACGATGTACTAGCGCTCCGACGGTTGACAACGATCGGAAGTAGTGCAGGCCTTCAGGCCTGCCCGCCGCGGACCTGAAGGTCCGCACTACGGCAGTTGCGAGGCTATGGATACAGACACGACTCTCACAGCGGAAGAGATTCTCGGCGAACGGGGTGCGCCGGTCGTGATGTTCGATCAGGTGGAGCTCGCCTTCGACGAGAAGGTGGTGCTGAGGAACATCAGCTTCACGCTCATCTCGGGGCACACCAAGATCATTCTCGGCGCCAGCGGATCTGGAAAATCGACGATCCTGAAGATCATCACGGGACTTCTGCGCGCCGACAAGGGCGTCATCTGGGTGAACGGCGAGCGGGTGGACGAGCTCTCGGAGAAACAGATGATGGCGGTGCGGGCCGATCTCGGCATGATCTTCCAGGAAGGGGCGCTCTTCGACTCGCTGACCGTGCGTGAGAACGTCGGCTACAAGCTGTACGAAGAGAGCAACATGCCGATCGAGCAGGCCCACAAGCGCGTCGAAGAGGTGCTCGGCTGGGTCGGGCTCGGCGACTACATCGACCGCATGCCGTCCGAGCTGTCCGGCGGGCAGCGGAGGCGGGTCGCCATCGCCCGGGCGATGTCGTTCAAGCCGCGAATCCTCCTCTACGACGAGGCCACGACCGGCCTCGATCCGATCACCGCGACGACCGTCGACGAAGAGATCATCAAGCTCCGCGACCTCGAGCACGTGAGCTCGATCGTGGTCACGCACCAGCTGCGGGACGCGTTTTACGTGGCCACCCACATGGCCGAACGCGACGAGAAGGGAAACGTCCGCATCCTGCCGGCCACGCCCGAGAAAGAGCGGGAGGCCGAGTTCATCATGATCCGCGAGGGCGTGATCGTGTTCGAAGGCGATGCCGACGCGCTGCGCACCTCGAAGGATCCGTACATCCAAACGTTTTTGAGCTGAGAGATACACATATGCCTCGAACACGATCGCTGGCGTGGTCGGAACTGAAAATCGGGCTGCTGACGATTACCGCCATCGTCATCGCCTCGATCCTGATCTTCAGCTTGACCGGCGGCAAGGGGTGGTTCTGGCAGCGCTACACGCTGAAGACGCGCTTTCCGAACGTCGCCGGCCTGGCGGCCGGGTCGCCGGTTCGCGTCGCCGGCGTGCAGGTCGGCAGCGTCAAGGACATCGTCTTTGCCGGGGAGCAGGTCGACGTCGTCTTCGAGGTCAACAAGAAAGTCCAGGAACGGATCACCGACAAGTCGATCGCCTTCCTGGGCTCGGTCTCGCTGCTCGGGTCGAGCGCCGTGGACATCACGCCGACGACCAACGGCACGCCGATACCCGAGTACGGCTATGTGCCGCAGGGGCGCGCGAAGGGGCAGTTCGCCGACATCGCGGAGCAGGCACGAAGGCACGATCGACGAGGTCACCGGCCTCGTGCGCGATCTCCGGAATGGCCGGGGATCGGCCGGCAAGCTGATTACCGACGACCGCCTGTACAACGACCTGCAGCAGTTCGTCTCGACCGCCGGTCAGCTCACGCGCGAGCTCCAGCAGGGCAAGGGGAGCCTCGGCAAACTGCTCAAGGACCCGAAGGCGGCCGAGAGCTTCGAGGCCACGCTCAAGAACATCGAGAACCTCACCCGGCGGATCGACGCCGGGGAAGGGAGCATCGGGCAACTGCTCAAGGACGACCAGTTCTCGAAGTCGTTGAACGGCGCGACCAGCAATCTGAAAGAGCTGACCGATCGCCTCAACCGTGGCGAGGGCACCGCGGGCAAGCTGATGACCGACCCGGCGCTGTTCAACCGCCTGAATGCCGTCACCGAACAGTTCGATCAACTGGTGACGAAACTGAATGCCGGCGAGGGAACGGCCGGACAGTTGCTGAAAGATAAGCAGTTATATGAGAACATGAACGGGGCGGTGAACGACATGCGTTCGCTGCTCGCGGCCATCAAGGCGGACCCGAAGAAATACCTCAACGTGAAAGTGAGCATTTTCTAATGGCGAGAGACGAAGGAGCCGGGGCGGGGAACATCCTGCTGGCGTTCATTCTCGGCGCGGTCAGCGGCGCCGCGGTCGCGCTGCTGTATGCGCCCGCCACCGGGCGCGAGACCCGCGAGTATCTCAACGACCGGGCGGCGGAGGCGCGGGCCAGAGCCGCCGAGGCCGCGGCCAAGGGGCGCGATGCGCTGAACCAGGGCCGCGAGACCTTGAACACCGCCATCGAACGCGGGCGCGAAGCGTATCAGCAGGCGCGGCGGGACAACACGTAATGGTGTGGCGCGACGTCTTCCTGGGCGTCATTGCGGTGGCGACGCTGGCCATCGCCGTCGCGCAGATTTTCGTCATCATCACCGCGGGGATGATGGCCCGCCGTGTCGGTCGCATCGTCGATCAGCTCGAACGCGACGTGAAGCCGCTGTTCGGCCACCTCAACGCGATCGGCCACGACGCGTCTCGAGCGGTCGCGTTGGCGACCGCCCAGGTGGAGCGCGCCGACAAGCTGTTCGGCGATCTCACGCTCCGTGTTGAAGAGACGATCAACATGGTCCAGTCGTCGATCGTCGCCCCAGCACGCGAAGGACGCGCCATGATGAGCGCGTTCAAGGCGGCGCTCCAGGTGCTTCGAGACATTCGCTCGCACCGCGGGCGCCAAGGGCGCGGCGACGACGAAGACGCCCTGTTCATTTAGCCAGTCCCGCCAGTTTCGGTCCCGCCGTTCCGGCGACACGCCGCCACTCCCGATTCGCACAGACTATTGCGCCGCCTCGCGGCCGGTGGTAGAACAAGCCCTACAATTCGACGACAACCCGGGAGGGCTGCAGTGAAGCTACTGACGCACGTTGCCTACGGTTTCGTGATCGGCCTTCTCACGCTCTGTCTCGCGGTGCCTGCGTCGGCACAGGACTCCAAGTCGGCGGCGCTGGCCAAGCAACTCGCGGCCGCGCTCGACGCCGCGAAACTCGACAGCATCGCCGCCACCGATCCGGTCGCGGCCGATGCGTTTGCCGCCGCCCTGTATTACCCGGGCATGGAGCTTCTCGTGGTCTCGGGCAAGTATTCCGTCCCCCAGCTGTTGACGACGCGAATCACGAACAAGGACTATCGCGAGGTCTACCTGGACCTGAACGGCGCCGCCACGGAAAAAATGTTCATCGAGGACTCCGGCGCCGACGGTCTCAAGGCCAAGCGCGAGGCGAATCAGCCGTTCGACCAGGTGGAGATTTCCGGCAAGCGGACCATGTTCGACGGCGAGTGGAAAGCGCAGAAGCTGTCGGAGCAGGACTACATGAAGGCGTTCACGACCGCCGACGAACGCTATGCGCAGATTCTCGGGGCGCTCCTGGCGCAGCTCAAGAAGTCGTCTTGATCTAGTCCGATCCGCTTTGCTGGTATAACGTGGCCGTGCAAGGCGTCAACGGGGTTCATCACATCACGGCGATTGCCGGTCCGGCGCAGGAGAATCTCGACTTCTACGCCGGCGTCCTCGGCATGCGCCTCGTCAAACGCAGCGTCAACCAGGACGATCCGACCACGTACCATCTTTTCTACGCCGACGCCGAAGGGCATCCCGGATCCGATCTGACGTTTTTCCCGTGGGCGCAGATGGCGTCTCCGCGGCCCGGCTACGGGCTCGCCATGGAAGTCGGTCTCGAGGTTCCGCAGGGAAGCCTCGAGTACTGGGGCCGACGACTCGAGAAATACGGAACACAACCTGAAGCGGTAGCAAACGCGCTTCGGCCACCGGGTGCTGGCTTTCCCGGACCCTCATGGTCTTCGTGTGGCCCTCGTGGAAGCGCCCGCCGGACGTCCGTTCACGCCATGGGAAGGGAGTCCTGTTCCCGGCGAGCAGCAGATCCGCGGCCTGCACGGCGCGCAAGTCTGGGAGCGCGATGCGACCGCGACGAAACGATTTCTGACCACCGTCCTCGGCTTCGAAGAACTCGCGACCGAAGGCGGCTGGACCCGCTTCGGGTTCCGGGGGGCTGCCGGTGTGGTGGACGTCCGCGACGCGCCGGAAGCCAGGCGCGGCGCCTGGGGCGTGGGTTGCGTGCACCATCTCGCCTGGCGCGTCGACGACGAGACGCATCAGTCGCAGCTGCGGGCGCGGATCGTCTCGGCCGGCGCGCAGCCGACGCCGATGATCGATCGCTTCTGGTTCAAGTCGGTGTACTTCAGGGAACCCGGGGGCGTGCTGTTCGAACTGGCAACCGACGGTCCTGGCTTTGCCGTCGACGAAGACGCGGCGCATCTTGGTGAAACGCTGGTCCTGCCTCCGTGGCTCGAAGCACACCGCACGTCGATCGAGCAGGCGCTTCCGCCGCTCGCGTTGAAGGGAGAAGGGCGATGAAGGGCTTCAGAGAGTTCATTCTTCGAGGAAACGTGCTGGATCTGGCGGTTGCGGTCGTGATGGGCGCCGCATTCGGGGCAGTGGTGACCGCGCTCGTCAAGGATCTGCTCACGCCATTCATCGCGGCGATCGTGGGCTCGCCCGACTTCTCGGGCATCGCGGTCACCATGAACGGCAGCAAGCTGCTGGTCGGCGACTTCCTGAACGCCATCATCGCGTTCCTGATGCTGGCGACCGTCGTGTATTTCTTCGTCGTCCTGCCGGTCAACAGCTTGATGGCGCGTTTGAAGCGCGGAGAAGTGGCGCCCGATCCGACGACGAAGAAGTGCCCGGAGTGCCTCAGCGACATTCCCATCGGCGCGCGCCGCTGCGCGCACTGCACGTCGTCGCTGGCCTGAGGGCGGCCGGGTGGACCCGACTTCGCGCCGCATCAAGGAGATGGAGGTCATGGTGGCCGACGTCATCGTCGAGACGCCGGACACCACGACCCTGGTGTTGTTCACGGGGAACGATCGGCTGGAGTACCTCGCCGGGCACTTCCTGACGATCGATCCGCACCAGTTCGAGTCGCTGCAGCGTTTCACGTCGTTCCTCGAGGATTTGAAAGGGCGACGCGAACCGCCGCGCGCCTATTCCATGAGCTCGGCGCCGCACGAGCGTTATCTGGCCGTGACGGTGAAGGAGGAGCGCTACGTTTCCAACGTGACGCGATACCCGCCGCTGCTCTCGCCGCTGCTCGTCAAGCGCACGCTCCGCGGCATGCGGCTCGTGGTGGTCGGCTTCACGGGTCCGTACACGCTCGCGCCAGACGTCGCCTCGCGGACCGATCACATCGTCCACGTGTGCGCCGGGTCCGGGAGCGTCCCCAACTTTTCGATGCTGAAATTCGCGCTCGCCAATCACCCGACGCTCCGGCACACGTTGGTGTACTCCAACAAGACGTGGGACGACGTGATTTTCCGCGAGGAGCTGGGGCGGCTGGCCGCTCAGAATCCCGACCGTTTGAAGATCTTCCACACGCTGACCCGCGACGATGACGTGGCACGGTTCGGTCCCAACGTCCGCAAAGGACGCGTCGACCAGGCGTTGCTGCGCGAAGCGATTGGAAACCCGGAGGAATGTCTCGTCTACGTCTGCGGACCGGGCGTGTCGAAATTCGATCTCGCCGCCGCGAAGGAGGCCGGGAGCCCGCCACCGGTGAGGTTCCTGGAATCGGTCCTCGCCGACCTCAAGGCGCTGGGCGTACCGGACAAGCGCATCAAGCGGGAGTTCTACGGTTAGGCGTTTCTTGCTTGGGTGTAGTGCGGACCTTCAGGTCCGCCGTGTCGGGCAGGCCTGAAGGCCTGCACTACACCGGAAGCGTGTGACGATCCGCACGGAATCGGCAAAGACATCACGACGCTGATTCGCGTCTGAAGGAGGCCGCCATGCGACGTCTGATTCAGATTGCTCCGCTCGCCGTGTGCGTATTCGTAGTGGCCGGTTCTGGGACAGCGTGGGCCCAGGCGCCGAAGCCGGATGAAACCCTGCGCGACGTCCTGCTGAAGCAGTGGACCGACATCAGCGAGAAAGTGGTTCAGCTCGCTGAACAGTTCCCGGAAGACAAGTACGAGTTCAAGCCCGTCGCCGGTGTTCGAACGTTCGGCGATCAGCTTCGCCACGTGGCGTTCTGGAACGGCTATGTGGCGAAGAGCGCGCGCGGCGAAAAGGCCGACGGCAAGCTCAACGAGCTGCCGAAGTCGGAGTATCCGACGAAAGCCGCGGTCGTCAAGGCGCTGAAGAGCAGTCTCGCGGAAGCGACCGCGTTGCTGAAGCAGGGGCCGGCGACGCCGAGCGTGAAGCTCACCAATCTCTGGGTGTCGTTCACCGAACACTCGGGCGAGCACTACGGCCAGCTCGTCGTGTACTACCGCCTCAACGGCATCGTGCCGCCAGCATCGCGAGGGCAGTAGTAGGACATTCTCGGCGATCGAGTTCGCGGTCTCGTTCGCGAGGATCCCGAACGACGGACCGGACCTCACGAACCTCGAACGACGAACCTCGACACGACGAACGTCGAACCCGACGTCGACTCCGGATAAGATCAGGGAATGGTTCCCCTGTCGGTTCTCGATCTGTCGCCGATCGTCGAAGGACGCGACGCGGCTCACGCGCTGCGCAACACGCTCGATCTCGCGCGTCACGCCGAGCGCTGGGGATATCGCCGCTACTGGCTGGCCGAGCATCACAACATGCCCGGCATCGCCAGCGCGGCGACGTCGATCGTGATCGGGCACGTCGCCAACGGCACGACGACCATCCGGGTCGGCGCCGGCGGCATCATGCTGCCGAATCATTCCCCGCTGGCGATTGCCGAACAGTTCGGCACGCTCGAATCGCTCTATCCCGGACGCATCGATCTCGGACTCGGCCGCGCGCCGGGGTCGGATGGCGTCACCGCTCGCGCCTTGAGGCGCGACGCCATCGTGGACCAGGCGGACGCCTTTCCACAGGACGTGCTCGAGCTGATCGCGTACTTCCGCGGCGTGGACGGGCCGGTGAAGGCGGTTCCCGGCGCCGGCCTCGCCGTGCCGATCTGGATTCTGGGCTCCAGCACATTCGGGGCGCAGCTGGCCGCCGCGCTCGGCCTGCCGTACGCCTTCGCGTCGCATTTCGCGCCGGGACAGATGATGCAGGCGATCGAGATCTACCGCGCGCATTTCCGCCCGTCGGAACAGCTCGATCGGCCGTACGTGATGCTCGGCTTCAACGTCTTCGCCGCCGACACCGACGAAGAGGCGAGGCTGCTGTTCACGTCGCTGCAGCAGGCGTTCGTCAACCTGCGCAGCGGTCGTCCCGGCCGTCTGCCGCCGCCGGTGGCGGACTACGAGAATCGCCTCGGGCCGGCCGAGCGCGCGATGATCGCGCAGGCGCTGTCGAGTTCGGCGATCGGTTCGCCCGACACGGTCACGCGCGAGATGGACGCGTTCGTCAGCCGCACCGGCGCCGACGAGCTGATCGTCACCTCGCAGATCTTCGATCACGCGGCCCGGCTGCGATCGTACGAGATCGTCGCCGACAGGGTTCGCGGGTAGCTTCCGGGATCTCGGTTCTGCGGCGTTTTCAGTCCGAAGTAGTGCAGGCCTTCAGGTCTGCCCGACACGGCGGACCTGAAGGTCCGCACTACACCAGACTTCTACAGGAGCCTGCTGTCGTACGCCCAGTGGAGTAGTGCCTGTCGTTGGCGCGGGCGGCAGTCGCAGTCTCCGGGCTCGCAATTCTTACGTATCGCGCCGGCGTGCCGCGCGATGGCCCGCCATCTTGCGATTTGGCGTGCATCGTCGGGGCCGCGGCGCCCCATGTAGTACCGGCAGTACCACTGGAACCAGCCGCGCGGATCCTGCGGGCGCACCCAGTTGTTCGTTCGCCAGACCGACAGCGGCTGCGACGCGTTGACGCCGAAGTAATTCAGGCGCGGATCGTGGCGCTCGGCACAGAGCTTCGCCCGCTCGAACCAGGCCCTGGGGAATTCGCGACGGCAATCGGTCATGTACTTGCCGCCGAACACGCCGAGCTCGAGCATCTGCCTTGGCGTCAGCTGCGGCTGGAAGCCTGGCGCGAAGTGTCTGCCGACTGGCTCCGTGCGGTAGTACACATAGCCGCGCTGCATCTTGTCGTTCACCACGACGCGTCGCTTCATGTCGCCAGTGATTTTAGGCGCTTTTTAGGCGCGTCGAATCGCGCGTCTGTCGCGGTGGGCTACGATGGACGCGATGACGGCTACCGCCGCGATGGGGTTTCTCATCATCGTCCTCTTCGTGGCGGCGACCGCGCCGCTCTGGGTGGCGGTGCTGACGTCGTTTGCTTCCGTCCTCGCGTTCAATTTCTTCTTCCTGCCGCCGGTCGGCACCCTGACGATCGCCGACCCGCAGAACTGGACGGCGCTCTTCGCGCTGCTCGTCGTCAGCCTGGTGGCGAGCAACCTCTCCGCGGTGGCCCGCGCGCGTACGCGCGAGGCCGAGGCGCGGCGGGACGGGCTCGCGCGGCTGTTCGACTTGAGCCGGGACATCCTCCTCATCACCGAGAGCAACGAGGCCAATGCCTCGCTCGCGGGCTTCATCGCCCGGCGGTTCGAGTTCGACTACGTCGCGATCTGCGTTCCCCACGGCGCCGAGTGGCGCGTGTTCGAGGCAGGCTCGCCGTCGCTGACGCCGGAACCGGGCGAGCTGTCGGCGCTGCTTCGCCGCGTCGAAGACGGACAGCCGCCGGAGGCGAGCGCGTCGGCGCTGCGCTTCGTGCCGCTGCGGCTCGGCGCCAAGTCGATCGGCCTGCTCGGCGTGGCGGGACGCCCGAGCGAAAGCGAGACGCTCGACGCAGTCGCCGGCCTCACCGCCATCGCCATCGAGCGGGCGCAGTTTCTCGACGATCGAAAAGCCGCCGACATGGCGCGCCAGGGCGAAGCGCTGAAGTCGGCGCTGCTCGCCTCGCTGGGCCACGATCTGCGAACGCCGCTGACCGCGATCCGCGTGGCCGCCAGCAACCTGCAGGCGTCGTGGCCCGACGAACGGGAGCGGCGCGAGCAGAGCGACCTGATCCTGACCGAGGTGGATCGGCTGACGCGCCTGTTCCAGAACATCCTCGAGATGGCGCGCATCGATGCCGGCGCGATCACCGAAGACATGCGCTGGGCGTCGCCGTCGGAAATCATCGAGGCGGCGCGCAGCCGCGTCGAGCCGGCGCTGCGCGGCCGGTCGATTGCGATTGCGGCGGACGCGGATCGCCTCGTTCGCCTCGATCCGCGCCTCACCGCGGCGGCGCTGTCGCAACTGTTCGAGAACGCCGCGCAATACTCACCGCCCGGCTCGCCGATCGACGTGGAGGCGACGGTGGCCGAGGACGGCCTGACCATCGCCGTTCGCGATCGCGGCCCCGGCATCCCGGAGGCCGATTTGCCGCACGTCTTCGAGCGTTTCTACCGCGGCGCGAACGTGAAGGACCGGCGTTCGGGCACCGGGATGGGACTGGCCATCGCCAAGGGCGTGCTGGCCGTCGAGCGCGGCCGCATTGCCGCGGAGAATTGTCCCGGCGGCGGCGTGCGCTTCACCATCGTCGTGCCGGCGGAGGTGAAATGACGCGGGCCTCCCGGATTCTGCTGGTGGACGACGATGTGTCGATTCAGCGGGCGGTGGCGCCGCTGCTGCGGTCGCGAGGCTACCACGTGGATGTCGTCAGCACCGGCGTCGAAGCGGTGAAGCGCGTGGCGGAGGCGGCGCCTGATCTCATCGTGCTCGACCTGGGCCTGCCGGATCTCGAGGGCGTGGAGGTGTGCCGCCGCATGCGCGAGTACACGAAGGCGCCGATCGTGATTCTGTCGGCGCGCAGCGGTGAAGCCGAGAAGGTCGCGGCGCTCGACATCGGCGCGGACGACTACGTCACCAAGCCGTTCGGTCCCGAGGAACTGCTCGCGCGGATCCGCGTCGCGCTGCGACGCGTGGCGGAGGCCGAGGCGCCAGAGCTGGAACAGGTGACCGTGGGGGACATCACGATCGACTTCCCCCGCCACCATGTCGTCCGCGGCGACGAGGACATCCGGCTCACGCCGAAGGAGTTCGAGCTGCTGGCGCTGCTCGCGCGCAACGCCGATCGCGTGCTGACCCATCGCGCGATCCTGAAGGCCATCTGGGGACCCAATGCCGTCGATCAGCCCGAGCATCTCTGGGTGCTGATGGCGCAGCTGCGCAAGAAGATCGAGCCCGACCCCGGCACACCGCGCTACCTGCTCAGCGAACCGTGGGTCGGCTATCGGCTCGTGAGTTCGCCGCCCAACTGAGGGCTTTTAGGGAGTTTTAAGGCGATTTTTCGCAGCGGTTCGGCGATGGTAGCCGAGAGCTGATCCGCTTGTCTGCCCATTCGACACCAGCCCATGCACCGAGCCGGACCGCGGGTGCGACCCGAGTCGTTGTCGCCACGTCGGTCATGCTCTCGTTCATCTCGTTCTGGCGCGCCGCGGCGATCGTCCTGAACGATCTCGGTTCGTCGGCCTACTACGTCGGCGGCATCGCCGAGCAGGCGGTCGGGCGAGCCTCGCCCTGGTTCGTCCTGGGCGTGATGCTGTTCTCGTACGCGGTGCGCGCCGTCTACGTCGAATCGTGCGCGATGTTCACGCGCGGCGGCGTCTACCGCGTCGTCAAGGAGGCGATGGGCGGGACACTGGCCAAGCTGTCGGTGTCGGCCCTGATGTTCGACTACATCCTGACCGGCCCGATTTCCGGCGTGTCAGCCGGCCAATACATCGTCGGGCTTGCCGCCCAGACGATCACGTACTTCGGGCACCCGTGGAACCCGTCATCCGACGATGTCAACCTGTTCGCCGCCGGCATCGCCGCCTTGATTACGGTGTATTTCTGGTGGCGCAACACCAAGGGGATTCACGAGTCGTCTGACGACGCGCTGAAGATCATGTATGTGACGACCGTGATGGTCGTCCTGCTGATCGCCTGGTGCGGCGTGACGATCCTGAAGAGACCGGAAGCGCAGCGTCTGCCGCCGGCGCCGGTCGTCAGCAACCTGATCTTCACCGACGACGCGGTCGGCTGGATGCCGCGGCTGATCCCGCACTCGCTGCGTGAGGTGGCGCCCGAGGGCTCGACGGCGCCGAGCGACACCGCGCCGCCGGCGGGGAAGGAGCCGCCGCACTACACGTTCGTGCCCAATGTCGGCATGCTGATCGGACTCGTCGGCATCCTGATGGCGTTCGGGCACTCGTTCCTGGCGATGTCAGGCGAGGAGTCACTGGCCCAGGTCAATCGCGAGCTGGAGTATCCAAAGCACCAAAACCTGATGAAGGCCGGCCTGGTCATCTTCATCTACTCGCTGCTGTTCACCTCGCTCGTGTCGTTCTTCGCCTACGCGCTGATTCCAGACGATGTCCGCCCGCAGTACTTCAACAATCTGATCAGCGGCATCGCGATGTACCTGGCGGGTCCGATGCCGCTCAAGCTGCTGTTCCAGGGCTTCATCGTCATCGTCGGCTTCCTGATGCTGGCGGGCGCCATCAACACGTCGATCATCGGCTCGAACGGTGTGCTCAACCGCGTGTCGGAAGACGGCGTGATGACCGACTGGTTCCGTGCGCCGCACCGCAAGTACGGCACGACCTACCGGATGATCAACCTGATCGTCCTGCTGCAGCTCGCCGCCATCCTCGGGTCGCGCGGCAACACCTACACGCTCGGCGAAGCCTACGCCTTCGGCGTCATCTGGTCGTTTGCGTTCAAGGGGCTGGCGATGCTGGTCCTGCGCTTCAAGGACCACTCGCATCGCGAGTGGAAGGTGCCGTTCAACGTTCGCCTCGACGGCTACGAGATTCCGGTCGGGTTGGGGGTCATCGCGGTCATCCTGTTCTCGATCGCCGGCATCAACCTGATTACCAAGCAGGTGGCGACGGTCAGCGGCGTCGCGTTCACGCTGGTCTTCTTTGTCGTGTTCGTCGCCTCGGAGCGCATCAACGAGCGCAAGCGCGGCGCCGCGGCGCATGTCGAGATGGATCAGTTCCGCCTCCAGCCGCAGGAGGTCATTTCGACCGAGACCGTCGAGGTCCGTCCGGGGAGCGCGCTGTGCGTGGTGCGCGACTACAACACGCTGGATCATGTGAAGAAGGCGCTCGAGGTCACGCATACCGGGAAGCGCGATCTGGTGGTGATGACGGTGCAGGTGATGATCGGCCCGGACGCCGGCTACCAGGACATCAGCCAGAATCAGCTCTTTACCCACTACGAACAGCTGCTGTTCAGCCGGGTCACGGCGGTGGCCGAGAAGGCAGGCAAGCACGTCGACCTCCTCGTCGTGCCCGGAACGAACGTCTTCGACGCGATTGCGCAGACCGCCGCGAACCTCGACATGGCCGAGATCTGGGCAGGCCGATCATCGGTGATGGCGCCCGACGAGCAGGCCAAACAGATCGGCGACGCCTGGGAACGCCTGCCCAGAAAGCCGAGCCGGCAGGTCACGATCCACGTGGTCGATCCCGACGGTACAATGCACGACTTCACGCTCGGCGCGCACGCGCCGGCGCTGGCCGACGCTGACGTGGATCTGATCCACAACCTGTGGCTGGACGTCTCGAAGAGTGGCGGGGTCGAGGATCTGCATCATCGGGAGATCGTCACCGTGGCGCTTGCGCGGCTCGCGGAAGAGTTGAAGGGGCCGTCGCGGCGGGAGACCATCGAGCGAATGAGTCGAACTCTCGGCAAGCGCATGCGGGATGCGACAGGCACCGATGCCCGCGTCTGAAGCGCGCCGGTCACTGCGCGACATCCTGTTCGGCCGGCCGCTCGCATCGCACGAAGAAGGGGAGCAGCGGGTCGGGCCTGTCTCCGGCATCCCGATGCTCGGCCTCGACGCCCTGAGCTCGGCGGCGTACGGCCCCGAGGCGGCGATGACGCTGCTGATCCCGCTGGGGGCGGCGGGCCTGGGATACGTCGGTCCTATAAGCTTCGTCATCATCGTCCTGCTGCTGATCGTCTTCCTCTCATACCGCCAGACCATCACCGCCTATCCCAGCGGCGGCGGCTCCTACACGGTCGCGCGCCAGAATCTGGGACTGTTCCCGGGACTGCTGGCGGCCGCGGCGCTGCTGCTCGACTACGTGCTCGTGGTTGCGGTCGGCATCTCAGCCGGTGTCGGCGCGCTGGTGTCCGCGGTGCCGTCGCTGCAGCCGCATACGCTGGCGCTCTGTCTGGCGATTCTGGCGCTCATCGCCATCGTCAACCTGCGCGGTGTCCGTGAGTCGGGCGCTGCGTTCGTCGTGCCGACCTATCTCTTCGTTGTATGTCTGTTTGCCGTGATTGCGATCGGGCTCGATCAAGGCCTGGCTCGCGCGACGGCCATCCGGTGCCCGTCGTGGCGCCGCCGCAGGTGGCGGGAGCAACAGCGGCGGCAGGCGCGTGGATCGTGTTGCGGGCGTTTGCGAGCGGCTGCACCGCGATGACGGGCGTCGAAGCCGTCAGCAACGGCGTCACGGCATTTCGCGAGCCGGCGGTGGACGAACGCGAAGCGGACGCTCTCCGCGATCATCGGGATCCTGGTCGTGCTCCTGGCCGGCATCGCCTACCTTGCTCGCGTTTACCATGTCGGTGCCACGGAGCCCGGCGTCGCCGGCTATCAGAGCGTCCTGTCGCAATTGATCGCAGCCGTTGTCGGAACCGGATGGTTCTACTACGTGTGCATCGGTTCGATCCTGATGGTCCTCGCGCTGTCGGCCAACACCGGCTTCGCCGACTTTCCGCGGCTGTGCCGTCTCATCGCCCAGGACGGCTTCCTGCCGAGGGTCTTCGCGTCCAGAGGACGCCGGCTCGTGTACTCGCTCGGGATCTACGTCCTGACCGGGTTGTCGGCGTTCCTGCTCGTCATTTTCGGCGGCATCACCGATCGCCTGATTCCGCTGTTCGCGGTCGGTGCCTTTCTCGCCTTCACCCTCTCACAAGCCGGCATGGTCGGCCACTGGCGAACGGCCGGAGGATCGGGTCGGGCGCCGGCGATGCTGATCAACGGCCTCGGCGCCGTCGCGACCGGCGTCACGCTCTGCGTGGTGCTGGTCGCCAAGTTCGCCGAAGGCGCCTGGGTGATGACGCTGCTCATCCCGGGCCTGCTCGCGGTCTTCGTCATGGTGAGGCGGCATTACCGGGCGGTGGCGGTCGAGATCGCGAACCCGTTCCCGCTGGACGTGGCGAACATTCAACCGCCGATCGTGATCATCCCGATGAGCCAGTGGAACCGGATGTCGCAGAAAGGGCTCCGGTTCGCGCTGAAACTGTCTCGCGACATCTTCGTGGTGCAGGTGCAGGCGGGAGCCCAGTCGGAAGGGGATCTCTCGGGGCGGTGGCCGGAGTTCGTCGAGGCGCCGGCTCGACGGGCGCACCTGCCGGTGCCGACCCTCGTGACACTGTCCTCGCCCTACCGCCACGTCTTCAACCCGCTCATCGACTACATCCTCGAGACGAAGCGCGCGCATCCGGATCGACAGATCGCGGTGTTGATTCCGGAACTGGTCGCGCGGCGCTGGTACCACCACCTGCTGCACAACAAGCGCGCCGCGATGCTGAAAGCGCTGCTCCTGGTGCGTGGCGACGAAGACATCGTCGTCATCAACGTGCCCTGGTATCTGGCCGAGTAATCACGCACACGCCCGTCTCTCGTTACCCGCGTGCAACGGTCACGTTGTATAAGTGTCCTGACCGCGTGCCGAACACTCCCCGGTTCTCTCCATCGTCGCAGATCCGCGTCGTGCTCGCGTCGCGCACGATCGTGTCGTACGTCTCCGTGTGGCGGGCGACGACGCGGGCGCTGGTCGAACTGGGCTGCAGCGCGTTTTTCATCGCCGGCGTCGCGTGGATCGCGATCGGGGCGTCGGCGCCGTATTTCGTCCTGGCAGCCGCCGCGCTGAGCATCGCGGTTCGGGCGGTCGACATCGAGTCGCGAGCGTTGTTCGTGCCCGGCGGCCTCTACGGCAGCGTCCGGGACACGCTTGGCCGGCTGCCGGCGCGGTTCGCCGCCGCGGCGTCGTTCGTCGAGCGGCTGATGCTCGGTCCGGTCGCGGCCGTCGTTGCCGGTCACTACTTTGCCGCGATGACGCGGGCCGTGTTCGGCGTCATCCCCGGCGGACCCGCGGGCCTCACCGGCGACGACGGGACGGCGGCGCTCGCGGTCGTGCTGCTCGGGATCGTGTGGTGGCTGCAGCGGCAAGCTCGAGTGGTCTCCGACCGTGCGTTGTCCCAGGCCGTCGGAGCGTCGGTCGCGGTTCTCGTGGTGGTCGCCGGGTGGGCCGGCGCAAGCGCCTGGTTGAATGGCGCCCACCTGCCGCCGCTTCACCTCCCGGCGATGCTTCCGCTGGCCTGGCGCGGGACGGTTGGATCGCTCGAACTGGTTGACGTGGATGGCCTCGGCGCTGGCGCTGGCCGCGGGCTTCGGTGCGGCGCTGCCGGCGGTGGGCGGCGTGGACGTCCTCAGCCACGTCGCGGTGGATCTCGAGCAGCCGCGGATCCGCAATCTTCGGCGCGCGGCGCGCCTGGTCGGAGCGTTCGGGCTCGTCATCACCGCGGCGTCCGCGTTCCTGCTCGTGGCGCTGGTTCCGGAGAATCAGATTGGCGCGTGGGTCGAGGCGCCGCTGGCAGGCGTTGCGCTGAGCCTGTCGGGTCCAGCGTGGCTGCGCCTCGTCGCGCTCCTGGCTGTTGTCGGCGCGACGGCGGTCTTCACGAGCGCAGCGGCGCGATCCGCGGCCGCCGGGGCTCACGGCGTCCTGTCGCGGCTGGTCGACGAAGGGATTCTGCCTGCGGCGCTGCGCACGCTGCATCCCCGCTTCGGCACGCCATCACGCCTGATCGACGTCACGGCGGTCGCGCAAATCGGGATCGTTCTCCTGTCGGGCGGTGAGCTGACCTGGCTCGTCCACGCGTACAGCGTCGGCCTCGTCTGGAGCGCCGTCATGAAGACGGCGGCGCTGATCAGGTTTCGCTTCCGCCGGCCCGGCGCGCGGGCGTACCGGGTGCCGATGAACCTCGCGATCGGCGGCCGGGAGTGGCCGGTGGGGCTGATCCTCGTCACGGCGATTCTTGCAGCGTCTGGTCTGAGCCTGCTGGTGATCTTCGACGCGCCAACGCTGGCCGGCGCCGCATTGCTCGTCGCCATGACGGCGCTTCTCACGATGTCCGAGCGCTCCGCGGCGGCGCATCCGGATGCGTCGCACGAGGGGCTCGACGATTTTCAGCTGCTGCCGTCCGGCGACGCCGACCTCACGCACGTGGAAGCACGGCCGGGCAGCGTGCTGGTACCGGTTCGAAAGCCCGGCGCGTTGACGCACCTGAACGCCGCGCTGCGCGCCGCCGGCGACCGCGACGTCGTCGCCATGACCGTCCGGCTGGTCGGGGTGGACGTGCCCGACGATCCGTCCGCCGTGCCGCGCACCACGGACGACGAGCGGCGGCTGCTCTCGGCGGTGGTCGCCCTGGCCGAGAGGGAAGCCAGCCCGGTGCGTCTGCTGATTGTCCCGGGCGTCAACGTGTTCGACTCGGTCGTCGAGACGGCGCTGCGGCTGGGATCGGCCGAGATTCACGTCGGCGAATCGGAAACGCTGTCGGCCGACGACCAGGCCCGCCTGCTCGGCGAGGCGTGGGAACGTGCTCCCGAGTCGCGCGGCGTCGATGCCCGGCTCGTCGTTCATCATCCGCGCGGCGGCGCCGCCGCGTACCACCTTGGCGCGCACGCCCCGGCCCTCAAGCCCGAGGACTTCGATCTCATTCACCGTCTCTGGCTGGACGCAGCCAAGACCATCGGTGCGCACGTGCATCATCGCGATGTCGTGCGCGCCGCCCTGACGCTTATGGAACAACAACTCTCCGGCCCCGACCGCGAGGCGGCGCTTCAGCTCGTGCGGGACACGGCCCGTCCCGCCGACGAGCTCGCCGCGGTCATTCGACAACGCGACTTCGGCCGGTTGCGCGACATGGTGCGCAACCGCCCGGCGAGCGATCTCGCGGCGCTCCTCACCGACCTGTCGCTCGAAGATCAGGTGCTCGTGTTCAGGATCCTCTCCCGCAAGGCCGCGGCGGCGACGTTCGAATATCTCTCCGGCGACGATCAGCACGCGCTCATCAAGACGATGGCGTCCGAGGACGTGGCGGCACTGCTCAACAACATGGCGCCCGACGATCGCACCATGTTCCTGGAGGAACTCCCCGCCGAAGTCACACGGCACCTGCTCGCGCAGCTCACGCCGGAAGAGCGCGCGGTCGCCGTCGGCCTGCTCGGCTATCCGGAAGGATCGATCGGGCGGCTGATGACGCCGCAGTACGTGTCCGTTCGCGAGGACTGGACCATCTCCCAGGTGCTGGACCACATCCGCGCGCATGGCCAGGACAGCGAGACGCTGAACGTCATCTACGTGGTCGACGACCGCGGCGTGCTCATCGACGACATCACCATCCGCGCGCTGCTCCTGGCGTCGCCTTCGGAGCTGATCCGCAGCGTGATGGACCGTCGCTTCGTCGCCCTGAAAGCCACCGACGTCCAGGAAACGGCCGTGGGCGTGTTCCGCGGAGAGGATCGCACCGCACTGCCGGTGACCGATACCGGCGGCGTCCTCATCGGCATCGTGACCGTCGACGATGTGCTCGACGTCGCGGAAGCGGAGGCCACCGAGGACATCCAGCGCTTCGGCGGCAGCGAGGCGCTCGACGAGCCGTACATGCAGATCAAGTTCGCGCGCATGATCCAGAAACGCGCCGGCTGGCTCACCGCGCTGTTCCTCGGCGAAATGCTGACGGCCACCGCGATGGGCTTCTTCGAGCACGAGATCGAGAAGGCCGTGATCCTCGCCCTGTTCGTGCCGCTCATCATCTCCAGCGGCGGCAACTCGGGATCGCAGGCGTCCACGCTCGTGATCCGGGCGCTGGCGCTCGGCGAGGTGAAGTTGATCGACTGGTGGCGCGTGATGCGGCGCGAAATCGGGGCAGGCCTGGCGCTGGGCAGCATTCTCGGCGCGATCGGCTTCCTCCGCATCACCATCTGGTCGAGTTTTTCATCCATCTACGGACCGCACTGGCTGCTGGTCGCCATGACCGTCTCGCTCGCGCTGATCGGCGTCGTGCTGTGGGGGACCCTGATCGGATCGCTGCTGCCGTTCCTGCTGCGGAGAATGGGCTTCGATCCCGCGGTGTCGTCCGCGCCGTTCGTGGCGACGCTGGTCGACGTCACCGGCCTGGTGATCTATTTCTCGGTGGGGATCGTGGTCCTGCGCGGGACGCTGCTGTTGATGAAACGCGCTAGAGAGCTGATCACGTAAGTGCGGTGGCGCCGCGGCGGGGATCGACTCGGCGATCGGCTTGTGATCTGATGGGCGCATGCCCACACCCATTCGCTGGCAGGTCCCGACGGAGCTGAGCGCCGCCGAGCAGCGCGTGGCGGCCAAGCTGCACCGCATCGGCAAGTTCTACGTGTTCTTGCGCGAGATCCGCGCGGAGCTCTTCGACGAGGCGTTTCAGGCGGAGTTGGCGGCCGCCTATCAGCCGCGCGGCGTGGCGCCGTTGCCGCCGGCGCTGCTGGCGATGGTGACGTTGCTGCAGGCCTACGACCAGGTCGGCGATGCGGAAGCGGTCGTCACGGCGCAGGTCGACCAGCGGTGGCAGTTGGTGCTGGGGTGCCTCGGGGCCAGCGCCGCGCCGTTCTCCCAAGGCGCGCTGGTGAAATTCCGGGCGCGGATGATCGCGCACGATCTCGATCAGAAGCTGCTGGATCGGACCGTCGCGCTCGCGAAGCAGACGGGGCGATTCGGCTGGCAGGCGTTGCGGGCCGCGCTCGATTCCTCGCCGCTGGTCGGCGCCGGGCGCGTCGAAGACACCTGGAATCTGATCGGCCGCGCCTTGCGGACCGTCGCGACCTGCGCCGCCAAGACGCTGAAGATCTCGCGCGACCAGGTGCTCCGCGACGCCGGGGTCACGTTGCTGGGCAGCGGCGAGCCTCAAGGCGGCGCTGGACATCGACTGGAGCGATCCCGCCGCGCAGGCCGACGCGCTGGCCCGGTTGTTGGGCGAGGTCGATCGCTTGGAGCAGTGGGTGACGCGCCAGGTGCCGGTCGCCGAGGCGCCGCCCGTGCAGGCGGCGTTAGCCGCGCTGCGGCGCGTCTTGACGCAAGATCTGGAACCCGATCCGACGACCGGCCAGCGGCGCATTCGGCGCGGCGTCGCCGCCGAGCGCATGCCGTCGCTGGGCGATCCCGAGATGCGCCATGGCCGCAAGACGCGGACGCGGCTCTTCACCGGCTACAAGCGCCATGTGATCAAACTCGTGGACGCCGATGTGATCGTCGGCGCGATGGTCCGACCCGCCAACGAACCGGAGCACGAGGCCCTGGCGCTGCTGACGCCCGACCTCGCGCCGCACGGCCCGCTCGCCGAATTGCTGATCGATCGCGGCTATTTGGGCAGTCCCGACATTGGCGCCCTGCACGCGCGCGGCGTCGCGATTCGCGCCAAAGCGTGGACGAGTACCAATCGGGGCCGGTTTCCGAAGTCCGCGTTTGCGATCCACCTCGCCGAGGCGCGCGTCACGTGTCCCGCGCAGCAGACCGCGCCGATCGTCCGCGGCGCCGCGACCGTGCACTTCGCCGCCGCCGTCTGCCAGCCCTGCGCGCTGCGCGCGGCCTGCACGACCGCCCGCGGCGGACGCTCCATCGCGATTCATCCGCAGGAAGCGTTGCTCCAATCGCTCCGCGCGCACCAGCAGCAGCCCGAGGGCCGGACGCAGCCTCCGTCAGCGGACGACCATCGAACACTCGCTGGCCCGCGTCGATCACATCCAAGGCCCGAAGGCGCGCTACAAAGGCATCCGCAAGAACACCCTCGATGTCCGACGCGTCGCCGTCGTGGCGAATCTCCAACGGATTGCGCGGCTCCCCAAGGCCGCGTGACTTTACGTGCTCAGCTCTCTA
>CAWCDQ010000035.1:0-194793 GCA_963794305.1 uncultured Acidobacteriota bacterium
TCGGCCATAGCCATCAGCCATTAGCCATCAGCCATGACTGGTGTCGTCATGATGCGTCTTTTTCGCACGACCCTCCCGACACCCCTGGGAGACATGCTGGCGCTCTCGTCGGACGAGGGACTCTGCGCGCTCGAGTTCACCACCGTGAAAGGACGTGCGCGCGGCGACGCGCGGCTGTCGCGCCTCGACGCGCGGCTGTCGCGCTGGTTTCCGGCGCACGAGATCATCGAACGCGAGCCGGCCGTCATCGCGCGCACGCGCGCCTGGCTGGCCGCCTACTTCGACGGCACGTCGGCTGCCCTTGAAGATCTGCCTCTCGACATGCGCGGCGCGCCGTTCGAGAAAAGAGTCTGGACCACGCTCAGGACGATACCGGCCGGACAGACCACGAGCTACGGCGCCATCGCACATGCGCTCGGGGCCGCCGGCGCGTCGCGCGCGGTTGGCGCCGCGAACGGCGCCAACCCGATCGCGATTGTGGTCCCCTGTCATCGCGTGATTGGATCGAACGGATCGCTCACCGGCTACGGCGGCGGCCTCGACCGCAAGACGTGGCTCATCGACCACGAGCGCCGCTGGCGGATCGAACCGCAGGCGTCCTTGTTCTGATCTGAAAAGAAGAAACCGCGGAGGGCGCTGAGAACGCTGAGAACCAAAAAGGTTTTTCTCTGCGTGCTTTGCGGTCTCGGCGGTTTCTTTTTGCCCTACCTAAACATTTTCTCGGCGATCTTTACGTCTCGGCGGTTTTTCCTTATTCGTACCGCAGCGCTCTAATCGGATCGACTCTCGTCGCCCGCCGGGCGGGGATGTAGCACGCCAGCAGAGCGACGGCGGTCAGCGTCGCCGACAGCGCCGCCAGCGTCGACGGATCGCGCGGGCTGACGCCGTACAACAACGTCGCGATCGCGCGCGTCATGAACAGCGCACCCATCACCCCGGCCACGACTCCCGCGGCGGCGAGCCGGACGCCCTGACCGAGCACCATGCCGACGACAACGCGGCGAGTCGCGCCGAGCGCCATCCGGATGCCGATCTCGTGCGTCCGCTGGGTGACGAAGAAGGCCATCACGCCGTAGATCCCGATCGCGGCCAGCACGAGCGCCGTCACGGCAAAGAGCCCGAGCAGCAGCATCGTGAATCGCCGCTCCGCCATCGCCGACGCCACGACCGCGTCCATCGTTCGCACGCTGAAGACCGGCTCGTTGGGATCGACGGCGCGAACCTCGCGCCGAATCGACTCGGCCAGCGCGGCTGGATCCGTCCGCGTCCGCACGGCCAGCGTCAGGTTCAGGTTCGACGTCTGCCACACCGACCGGTACATCAGCGGCGCCGGCGTCGTCTCGAGACGTTCGCTCTTCACGTCGCGCACGACGCCGACAATCGTGAGCCAGTTGGGTGGCGGCACTTGCGCGCGCGGACCGGCCGGCAGCCCGGTGCCCTGCGAGACACGCTTGCCGATCGGATCCTCGCCGTCGAAAAACCTGCGCGCGAAGCTTTCGCTGACGACCACGGCGAGCGGCGCGCGGTCGTCGTCGTGCTCGTCCAGCAGGCGGCCGCTGCTCCGCGCGACTCCCAGCGCGCCGAAGTAGCCTGGCGTGACGAACGACACCTCGGACACGAGGATGTTGCTCGCGTCTGGCGCGCGTCCCTCGATGTTGAACGGCGCCCGTCCTGGAGTGCCGGCGAGCGGCAGGCTGGTGACGCCTCCGGCCGCCTCGACGCCGGGCAACGCGGACACGCGCTCGAGGACGCGCCGGTAGAACATCGCCCGCGCGGGATGGGTGAAATAGGGACCGCTTCGCGGATCGTTGGGCTGCGGCAGCCAGATCCTCGCCGTGAGGACCGACGAGGGGTTGAACCCCAGATCGACGTGCTGGAGCCGCCAGAAACTCTGCACCAGCAGCGCCGCGCCAACCAGGAGCACCAGGGCCAGCGCGAACTCGCCGACGACGAGCACGCTGCGCAGGCGCGTGGAGCGCCCGGGCGCGCTCGCCGAGCGGCTGGCATCGCGCATCACCGACTGCAGTTCGACGTGCGATCCCTGGACCGCCGGCGCGAGACCGAAGAACAGACCGGTCGCGATTGACAGACCCGCGGTGAACGCGAGGACCGTACCGTCGACGCCGACTGTCTGCAGGCGCGGCAGGGTGGACGGGCTCAGTTGGACGAGCGCGTCGACGCACCAGACAGCGACGAGCAGGCCGAGCCCGCCGCCGACGACCGCCAGCAGCACGCTCTCGGTGAGCAGCTGGCGCACGACGCGCGCGCGGCCGGCGCCGAGCGCGCGGCGGATGGCGATCTCGCGCTGACGGACCGACGAGCGCGCGAGCAGCAGGTTCGCGACGTTCGCGCAGGCGATGAGCAGCACGCAACCGACCGCGGCCAGCAGCGTGAGCAGCGCGCGACGCGCGTCGCCAACCAGATCGTCGTGGAGCGGGATGATCCGCGGCGCCCATCCATTGCCCGACGGATAGTCGGCCGGGTAATCCTGCCGCAGTTTCTCGGCGAGCGCGTCGAGGCGCCGCTGGGCGAGGGCCGGGGTCAATCCGGCCTTCAGCCGTCCGAGCCCGCCCTGCAACACAAAGGCGCGCCGAATCGGCTGCGCCGGGAAGGGCGATGCCAGCCAACCGGCGGGCGCCCAGACTTCGACGTCGGTCGCGGTCCCGCGCCCGGGGTGGCGAAACGCCTTCGGCGCGACGCCGATAATCGAATACATGTCGTTGTCGATGCGGATCCGTTTGCCGAGCACCTGGCGGATCGCCGCCGAAACGGCGCTGCCACAACGCGTCGCTGATCACGGCAACCTCGGTGATCCCCGGCTGCTCGTCCGACGCGTCGAAGACACGACCGAGCTGCGCGCCAACGCCCAGCATCGAGAAATAGTTCGCGCTGACCAGCGCCGTTTCGACCCGTTCGGGCTCGTCGGTCTCGGTCAGGTTGGCGCTGACCGGCCAGACGCCGGCGATCTCGTCGAACAGTTCCGAGCGGCGCAAGTCGAACAGCTCGGGGATCGACAGACCGACGTCCTGCACGTGCTGCTTCGTGAAATCGACCGTCACTCGCACCAGTTGTTCGGGCTGACGGAACGGCAGCGGCGACAGCACGACGGCGTTCACGACCGTAAAGAGCGCGGTGTTGGCGCCGATGCCGAGCGCCAGGGTGAGAACGGCGACCAGCGAGAACGCGCCGTCGCGCCAGGCGGTGCGCAAGGCGTAGCGGAGGTCTTGGAGGAGGGTCATTAGGATGGCTGATGGCTGATGGCTGATGGCTGATGGCCGATGATTGATGGGGACGATGGGCAAACCGGACGCCACCGCTGTCCCTCGATTTACCAATGTTTATGAATGCGCGCCACCTGCGCTTCCCTCGCGTGGGATTGCGAGCGTTCAGAAATGGGACGCGAGAAACGTGCGGAGCGCCCGGAAGGCTTCGCCGCGATGGCTGACGCTGCGCCTTGGCAGCGCCGGCTTCGGCAAGCGTCTGGCCGTAGGGGGGATAGAAGAAGATCGGGTCGTAGCCGAAGCCGCCATCGCCTTTCGGTTCCGGCGAGATGCGGCCCTCCACCGTTCCGCGCGCTTCGAAGAGCACGCGGCCGTCCTGCACGAGCGCAAGCGCACAGACGAATCGCGCGGTGCTTTCGCGATCGCCTTTTGCGCGCAGTGCCGCGTCGATCAGCGCGAACTTCTGCGGATACGGCAGTTCCACGCCGCCGAACCGCGCCGATTCCACGCCCGGCGCGCCGTCGAGGGCGTCAATCGACAGCCCCGAGTCCTCCGCCACCGTGAGTTCGCCTGTCGCCGCCGCGTAGTACAGCGCCTTCGCCCGGGCGTTCTCCTCGAACGTCGCGCCCGTTTCCTCCGGCGCGGCAATCTCCGGCCAATGGGCAAGCGTGACCAGTGCGACCGCCGTGCCGGCCAGGAGTTCACGGATCTCGCTCACTTTGTTGGAGTTTGTCGTCGCGACGAGGAGAGTTTTCATCAGTCGGCAGTCGTCACGGAGTCAGTCGGCGAGTGTCAGTCTATTCTCCACCGAAGACCATCGACCGATGACTGGAGACTACCGACTGACTGAAGACTGCGACTCAATGACTGTGTAAGGAGTGGCCGCGGGCGGCGACCCGAAGGTCGGCCGCCCGGGGATGGAGGAAGGCGGTTCGGTCGGCTGGTGATTGGCTCAGTGGCAAGAATTGCTGCCCAGCCGGCGCGGAGAGACTCGATGAGAAACGACTTCAGGCTGCTCCGGCGTAACGCGGACGAATCGACGCTTTGATCGGGCATCGCTTGTTCAACTTTCATGAAGGATCCGTCGCGCGTCTTGAAGAGAAACTTCGCGTCGACCAGCGCGCCGAGCAACGCATCGCACACGGCGGTGTCGAGACCCCAGAGCCGGCACGCCTGCGCTTCGGTCAGGCGCAAACCAGGCATTTCCAGAAACTCACCCTGAACTCGCCTGAGCACTTCTTCGATTGGTCGGCTTTGCTCCGGCTTCATCCCTGCCTACCTTCCACGCCCTGTTCGTTTTGAGTTTTGGAACTGTCTATAGAAAGAGCAACGCATATGCCACCGACGTTTTTCCAGGGCTCGAAGTTGAGGCATGCGCTTTGTGAAAATCAGGCCGGATCTGGAGAGAGAAATCAGCAGCTCGACTATTGGCGCGCCCAACGGTGCGTCTGGCGGCTGTTCGGTTCGTGACGTCAGGTGTAGGAATTTCCATCAGCTGGCTTGCGAGCTGAACCTGTCCCAGAAATTGCAAGAGCTCGCGCCATGACTGAGCATGAATTGAACCTGACGACGCACCGCGCCGCGGCAAGCGTATGGGAACGAAGCGGGTGGGACGGCACACGCGAACAGCTGGCGATGACGCGCTGGCTCGTAGGCATCGGCGGCGGTGCGCTGGCGCTGCAAGGCATTCGTCAGGGCAAGACCTCCGGTTGGATGCTCGCCGGTTTCGGAACCGGTCTGGCATGGTGGGCGCTCACCGGTGAGGGCGACCTTTCGGACGCGCGGCGATTCTTCAACCGCGCGCTGGAGCGCGCGGGCTTGATCGCCGACGACCGTGTGCATGATGAATCGGCGGAATCGTTCCCGGCGAGCGACGCGCCGTCGTGGACACCGACGGTCGGCACGGGACTCAGTAGCCGGGCGCGGGCTCGCTGAGGCTGCGTGCGCACGATCGGGCACGACTGAATGCCGGAATCGAACACGCGTCTCTTTTGGGAAAGACCCGGGCACGAGCGTGCGGCGCCCCGGCCTGTCGAGCCGCGCCCAGAGGCCGAGCGCGTAATAGACCTTCCACACCTTCACCGGGGCTCCAGTATTAGAATGAGCGCCTGGTGGTGGAAAAACTCTTTCGGCTCCTCTTCAAGTATCCGCCGCTCATGTTCCAGCAGGGGGACTTCGCCTGGGGCCTGTCCAGGCCCGTCCTGCTGGTGGTCACGGTGGCGGCGGCCATCGCGGTGCTGGCGCTTCTCACGTACCGCGGCGTATCGGCGGCCGAACGTCCGCGCGATCGCGCGGTCCTCGTGTGCCTGCGGCTCGCCGCGCTCGCGGTGCTGCTCTTCTGCCTGTTCCGCCCCGCGCTCATCCTGAAGGCCGCGGTTCCACAGCAGAATTTCCTGGGCGTGCTGGTCGACGATTCGCGGAGCATGTCGATCGCCGACCTGAACGGCCAGACGCGCAGCACGTTCATCCAGCAGCAGTTTTCAGGGCCGAACGCGAAGCTGCTCGAGGCGCTGTCGCAGCGGTTCGTCGTCCGCTTCTTCGGCTTCTCATCGTCGTCGGATCGCATCGCGTCGGCCGCGGACCTGAAGTTCGGCGGCACGGCGACGAGGATCGCGACGGCGCTCGACCGCGCGCGCGACGAGCTCTCCGGCCTGCCCGCTCGCCGGGCTCGTGATGGTGACCGACGGCGCCGACACGTCCGACGCCGCGATCGACGAAACACTGGCCAGCTTGAAGGCGCGAACGATTCCGGTCTTCACGGTCGGCGTCGGCGAGGAGCACTTCGCGCACGACGTGCAGGTGACGCGCGTCGAGACGCCGCGCAGCGTCCTCAAGGGCACGGCGCTCGTCGTCGACGTCGTGCTGTCGCAGACCGGCTACGCCGGCCAGACGATCCCGGTGAGCGTGGAAGACGACGGGCGCATCGTGAACACGCAGGAAGTGACGCTGCCGGCCAACGGCGAGTCGGCGACCGTGAAAGTACGCTTCACCGCGAGCGAGGCCGGCGCGCGCACGTTCAGGTTCAAGGTGCCGACGCAGCCCGGCGAGCAGGTCACGCAGAACAACGCGCGCGACGCGCTCATCCAGGTCAACGATCGCGCGGAGAAGGTGCTGTACTACGAAGGCGAGCCGCGCTTCGAGTACAAGTTCCTGCGCTCGGGCGTCGCCGGCGACAGCAACCTTCAGGTGTTTTCGATCGCCCGGACCGCGGAGAACAAGTACTACCGGCAGTCGCTCAACAACCGCGACGAGCTGGCCGGCGGCTTCCCGAAGACGCGCGAAGAGCTGTTCGAATATCGCGGCCTGATTCTCGGCAGCGTGGAGGCCGCCTCGTTCACGCCCGAGCAGCTGCGCATGATCGCCGATTTCGTCAACAAGCGCGGCGGCGGCCTGCTGATGCTCGGCGGCCGCCGGTCGTTCGCCGAAGGCGGGTGGGGCGGCACGCCGGTCGGTGACGTGCTGCCGGTCGTGCTGGAGAACGCGAACACCAAATACTTCTCCGAGCTGTTCCAGGCCCGCCCCACGCGCGACGGCGCGATGTTCCCGGTCACGCAGATCGGCGGCGACGAAAAAGCGTCGAGCTCGAAGTGGAACGAGATGGCGCCGATCTCGAGCGTGAACCCCGTGCGGTTCGCGAAACCGGGCGCCACGGTGCTGCTCAGCGGCGTGGATGGCCGCAAGCAGGAACAGATTGTTCTCGCCTATCAGCGCTACGGACGCGGGAAAGCCATCGCCCTGCCGGTTCAGGACACGTGGCTGTGGCAGATGGATCCGAAGACGCCGGTCACCGATACCACGCACGCGATGTTCTGGCGCCGGCTGATTCGCTGGCTCGTCGACGGCGTGCCCGACCAGGTCAACGTCTCGACGACGGTCGATCGCGTCGAACCGGGCGAAGCGGTGAAGGTGTCGGCGGAGGTGCTCGACGCGGCGTACGTCGAGGTCAACGACAGCCACGTGGTCGCCCGGATCACCTCGCCGTCCGGCAAGACGACGGAAGTGCCGGTCGACTGGACGGTCACCAAGGATGGCGAGTACCGCACGACGTTCACGCCGGATGAACCGGGGATCTACGACGTCAAGGTGACGGCGGCGCGCGATTCAAAGGACCTCGGCACGGGCGACATGCACGTCCGCGTCTCGGCCGGCGACGCCGAGTACTTCGACGCGGGCATGCGCGCGCCGCTCCTCAAGCGGATCGCGGAAGACACGGGGGGCCGCTTCTTCACGCCCGCGAACGCGGCGTCGCTGCCCGAGGCCATCAGCTACAGCGGACGCGGCGTCACGGTCGTCGAGGAGCGCGAGCTGTGGGACATGCCGGCGCTGTTCCTCGCGCTCATGGGACTCATCGCCGCCGAGTGGGGCTATCGCCGCATGCGAGGCCTGGCGTGAGGCTGCGGAGAAACCGCGGAGTGCGCAAAGCACGCGGAGAAATCCGCAGAGAAATATTCGGCTCTGCGATTTTTGCGACCTTTGCGGTTAATGCTTTTGTTCAGCGTGCTGTTGCATCGCCCGTTTTCGCGCAGCAAACGCATCTGCTCGTGATTACCGGCGTGCCCGGCGATGACGAGCACGCGCAGAAATTCCAGACGTGGGCGACGACGTTCATCGAGGCGGCGAAGAAGAAGGACGCCGTGCCGGACGCCAACGTCACCTATCTCTCGGACAAGCAGTCGACGCGCGCCGGCGTCGAGAAGGCCTTCGCCGATCTCGGATCGCGCGTGAAGCCGGGCGACGCCGTCTTCGTCCTGCTGCTCGGCCACGGCAGCTTCAACGGCACGCAGGCGGCCTTCAACCTCCCCGGCCCGGACCTCACCGTGGAGGAATGGAACAAGCTGCTCGCGAAGCTGCCGGCGCAGCGCGTGGCGTTCGTCAACACCACGAGCTCGAGCGGCGCCTTCCTTCCGGCGATCGCGGCGCCGGGCCGGGTGATCATCACCGCGACCAAGACCGGCGGCGAGCGCAACGAGACGCAGTTCCCCGAGTTCTTCGTCGCCGCCTTCAACGACCCGGCCGCCGATCGCGACCGCAACGGCCACGTGTCGGTCGCGGAGGCCTTCGAGTACGCGAAGACGAAAGTCGTGCAGGCATTCCAGCAGAAGGGGCTGCTGCTGACCGAGCACGCCGTGATGGACGACGGAGGCGAGGGAAGGCTGGCGTCGACGCTGTTTCTCGGCACCGGCCGCGCCGAGGGCGCGCTGGCGGTGGATCTCTCGAACCCGGCGATGAAAGCGCTCGTCGACGAAAAAGACGCGCTCGATCAGCAGATCGCGGCGTTGAAGCTGAAGAAGAATTCGATGGACGAGGCGCAGTACGAGGCGCAGCTCGAAAAGCTGCTCACCGACCTCGCGCTGAAGACCAAGGCGATCCGCGATCTCCAGACCAAGAAGGACGACCGGTGAGGCGGATCTCGGTGGCGCCGATCATCGGCGTCCTGATTTTCGCCAGCGTCGCCACGGCCATGGCGCAGCGGCGCGGCGGCTTCGGCGGCGGAGGCGGCGGCCGCTTCGCGCAGATTCCCATCGCGCCCAACGCGCCGTACGACGGACGATTCACGTTCGTGCGCGTGCGCTACGGTCCCGACTACGGCTTCGTGTCCCAGCGGCTGCCCTGGTCGCACGACTACCCGGCCGGCGAACAGCACTTCATGAAAATCGTCAACGAGCTGAGCCTGTTGGAGCCGCACACGGGTGAAACCAACATCCTGACGTTCGACGACCCGCAGCTCTTCAAGTATCCGGTCGCGTATCTGTGCGAGCCCGGCGGATGGACCTTGTCGGATCAGGAGGCGGCCAGCCTGCGGACGTACCTGCTGAAGGGCGGCTTCATGATCGTCGACGACTTCCGCTACCAGCACTGGGGGAACTTCGAGTCGCAGATCACGCGCGTGCTTCCCGAGGCGCGCATCTTCGACATGGATCTCGCGGACCCGATTTTTCACGCGTTCTTCGAAATCAAGACGCTCGACGTCCCGCAGTATTACGATCCGCCGCCGGCCATCTTCCGCGCGATCTACGAGAACAACGATCCGACCAAGCGGATTCTGGTCATGATCAACTACAACACCGACATTTCCGAGTTCTGGGAGTGGTCGGACACGGGGCTGAAGCCGATCGACGAATCGAACGAAGCGTACAAACTCGGCGTGAACTACGTCATTTACGGTATGACACACTAGAGCGGCAGTACGGGGAAACGGTTTCAGAGGCGACACCGAGACGACGAGGTCTCTCAGCTCTGCCATCGTCCGATCGTCATCCACGAGGGGCAGTCGTGGCATCGACACCGTGGATTTCGAGTCAGCCGACGACATCGCGCTGGCCGACAAGATGAAAGTCGGCCGGCAGGAAATCATCGCCGAGCTGGGCAAGCGGATTATCGGGCAGTCGGACGTCATCGACCTGATCCTGCTGTCGCTCTTCGTGGGCGGCAACAGCCTGATCGTCGGCGTGCCGGGGCTGGCGAAAACGCTCCTCGTCGCGACGCTCGCGAAGGTGCTGGAGCTGAAGTTCAACCGCATCCAGTTCACCCCCGACCTGATGCCGTCCGACATCACCGGCACCGACATCATCCAGGAAGACGCCCACGGCAAACGGTCGATGGTCTTCGCTCCGGGGCCGATCTTCGCCAACATCGTGCTCGCCGACGAAATCAACCGCACGCCGCCCAAGACGCAGTCGGCGCTGCTCGAGGCGATGCAGGAGCACCGCGTCACCATTCAGGGGCGGACCTACGATCTGGTCGAGCCGTTCTTCGTCTTCGCGACGCAGAACCCGATCGAGCTCGAGGGCACCTACCCGCTGCCCGAGGCGCAGCTCGATCGCTTCATGTTCCACATCGTCATCGAGCACCCGCCGGAAGACGAGGAGTTCGACGTCGTGCGCGCGACGACGGCGATCATCGATCCGCACTACAGGCAGCCGGTCAACGGCGCCGACCTGGTGGCATTCCAGCGCCTCGTGCGGCGTGTGCCGGTCGCCGACCCCGTGATGCGCTATGCGCTCCACATCGTCCGCACGAGCCGGCCGAAATCGCCGCAAGCGCCCGAGATCGTCAAGAAGTTCGTGGCGTTCGGCGGGAGCGTCCGCGCGGCGCAGTATCTCGTGCTCGGCGCCAAGGCCCGCGCGCTCACCAACGGCCGGTACCACGTCAGCTACGAGGACATCCGGGCGCTGGCGCACCCGGTGCTGCGGCACCGCGTGCTGACAAATTTCCGCGCCGAGTCCGAGGGCATCACGTCGGACGCCGTGATCGACGAATTGCTGTCGGCCGTGCCGGTCCCGAAGAGCGGCATGTAAGAACAGATGCAACCGCAGAGCGCGCTAAGACCGCAGAGAAAAACGTTGGCTCTGCGATCTCGGCGATCTCCGCGGTTAATGCCAACATGAGCACAAGCAAAGCGATCCCGGGCGCCCAGTTCATCGACCCCAAGGTGCTGATGCGCGTCGGCAACCTCGAGCTCGTGGCGCGCAACGTCGTCGAAGGCTTCATCAACGGCCTGCACCGCGCGCCGTTCTTCGGCGCGTCGATCGACTTCGCCGAGCACCGCGGCTACGTGGCGGGCGACGATATCCGCCGCGTCGACTGGCGCCTGTACGCACGCACCGATCGCTTTTACGTGAAGCAGTACGAAGCCGACACGAACACCAACCTGTCGATCCTGCTCGACATCTCGCGGTCGATGAAGTTCGCCAGCCGCGGGGTTCCGAAGCTGGAATACGGCTGCTACGTCGGGGCGTGCCTGGCGTATCTCGCGCAGCGCCAGCGGGACCGGGTCGGCATGCTGACGTTCGACAACGACATCGTCACGCACATTCCTCCGTCGGCGAAACACTTCAACGTGGTACTCGGCGCGATGGAGAAGGCCAAGGCGGAGCGGCCCGGCAACCTCACGGTGCCGCTCAACAAGATGGCCGAGCATTTCAAGCGGCGCGGCATCATCGTGCTGATTTCGGATTTCTACGAGGAACCCGAGACCATCCTCGAAGCGATTCGCCCGCTCAAGTTTCTCGGCAACGATCTGATCGTGTTCCACGTGCTCGACCAGGCCGAGATCGACTTCGGCTACGACGATGCCTCGAGTTTCCAGGACCTCGAGACGGGCGAGCAGGTGCCGGTCGTGCCCCAGTCGCTCGTGAAGGAATACCGCGCGATGATTCAGGCCCACATCGCGTCGCTGACCGCGAAGTTCTCCGAGCACCGGATCGACTACACGGTGCTCAACACCGCCGAGCCGCTCGACCGGGCGCTGTTCAGCTATTTGTCCGCGCGTGAGCGATTGATGAGGGTCAGGTGACATGGCGTTCCTGACCCCCTTCTTCCTGCTGGGTCTCGGCGCGATCACGATTCCCGTCCTGATCCACCTGATTCAGCGCGAGAAGAAGCACGTCGTCGAGTTTCCCTCGCTGATGTTCGTGCGGCGCATCCCCTACCAGTCGGTGCGGCGCCGCCGCATCCGCCACTGGGCGCTGCTGCTGATGCGCGCGGCGGCGATCGCGCTCATCGTCGCCGCGTTCGCGCGGCCGTTCCTGCGGCAAGGCGCGGCTGTCGCGGCGGCCGGCGGCGGCGCGCGCGAAATCGTCATCCTCCTCGACCAGTCGGCGAGCATGGGGTACGGCGATCACTGGACGCGCGCGCAGGACGCCGCGCGCACGCTCGTCCGCGGGCTCGGCACCGACGATCGCGCCACGCTGGTGCTGTTCAACAAGAACGCCGAAGAGAACATGCGCGCGACCTCGGACCGCACGCGCCTCGAGGGGGCGATCAACGCCGCGAAGGTGGGGTCCGGCGCCACGCGCTACGGCCCCGCGCTGAAGCTGGCCGAGAGCATCCTGAGCCGATCGCCGATCAAAAGGCGGGAGGCGATCCTGATCAGCGACTTTCAGCGCAGCGGCTGGAGCGGCTCCGAGGAGGTGCGCTTCCCCGACGGGATGGCCATCAGCACCGTCTCGGTCGCGTCGCCCAACACCGCGAATCTCGCCGTGCCCTCGGTCGCGTTCGCGCGGGCGTCGTTCTCCGGGCAGGAGCGCCTCACCGTGACGGCCGGTCTCAGCAACAAGGGAGACGAGGCGCTGAAGGACATTCCGGTCACGCTGACCATCGACGGCCACGAAATCCAGACGGAGAAGGCGACCATCGCGCCTCACGCGTCGGGCTCGGTCTCCTTCACGCAATTCACGCTGTCGACGCCGAACGTCCGCGGGTCGGTGCGCGCCGGCACCGACCCGATGCCGGCGGACAACACGTTCAACTTCGTCCTCGCGCCCAGCGAGCCGGTCTCCCTCGTGATCGTCGACAACGGCGACCGCGCCAGCTCGAGCCTGTTCCTGTCCAAGGCGCTGGCGATTGGCACGACGCCGGTCTTCCAGGTCGACGTGACATCGGCCTCGCGCCTGACGCCGGCCTCGCTCGACAAGCGCGCGGTCGTCATCTTCAACGACACGATGTTTCCGCCGGCGGGCGGAGGCGGCGTCCTGAAGCGATTTCTCGAGCGCGGCGGCGGCCTTCTCGTCGTCAGCGGCGATCGGGCGACCTGGCCGCAGGGAGAAGCCGAGCTGCTGCCGGGCCGATTCGGCGCGACCGTCGACCGCACGGCAGGCCGCAGCGGATCGCTCGGGTTTCTCGATTACAGCCACCCGGTGTTCGAAGTGTTCAAGGCGCCTCGAAGCGGCGACTTCTCGGCTGCCCACGTGTTCCGCTACCGGACGCTCCAGACAACGCCGGCCGACCGTATCCTCGCGCGCTTCGACGATGGCGCGGTTGCGGCGGCGGAGAGACGGATCGGCGGCGGGCGGTCCATCGTGTGGACCTCGACGCTCGACGATTCGTGGACCGACATCGCGGTGAAGCCGGTGTTCCTGCCGATGGTGCATCAGCTGGTCCGGTATCTGGCGCACTACGAGCCGCCGACCTCGTGGCTCACGGTCGGACAGGTGCTCGACCTGGCCGCTCGCGCACGAGGCCGGGGCGACCACACCGACCGAATCGTCGTGACGCCGTCGGGGGAGCGAATTTCACAGTCGAGCGTTGGTGAAGGCGGCGAAGGTCTGCTCGAGCTCAACGAGCAGGGGATCTACGAGATCCGGTCCACCGGAGCCGCGAGCGGACGCCCCGAGGCGATCGCCGTCAATATCGACCCCGCCGAGTCGGATCTGAACCCGATCGATCCGCGAGAGCTCGTCGCGGCGGTCACCGGGCACGCCACCCCGACCGCGGCGCAGCCGGAGCAGTCTCAAGAGATGACGCGCGAGGAGTCCGAACGGCGCCAGAGCCTCTGGTGGTACCTCCTCATGACCGGTTTGCTGCTCCTGGCTGCCGAAACGGTCATTGCAAACCACCTGTCGCGTAAGGAAAAGTTCCTGTAATCTGTTCGTGTCACAGGCGGCCCTTCAGGTCCGTCCGGCAGCAGGAGAATCGGCGCATGGACCCACGCACAGAGCTGGTCGACGTCATTCGTCGGGTGCGGAATCGCTGGCGCTTGCGGCTTGCGCTTCGGGGCGCGGTCGTCGTCGCCGCCGGCACGGTGCTGGCGCTGCTGCTCTCGGCCTCGGGCCTCGAGTCGTTCCGCTTCAGCGCCCCGGCGATCATCACGTTCCGCATCATCATCGTCGCGGTATTCGTGGGGCTCCTGCTCTACGGGCTGGTGTGGCCGCTGCGGCGGCGCGTCACCGATGCCCAGGTCGCGATGTATCTCGAGGAATGCGATCCGACGCTGGAAGCCGCCATCATCAGCGCGGTCGAAGCGACGGCGGGCGGCGGTTCGCCGGCGCACTCGCCGCGGCTGGTCGACAAGCTGGTCGAGCAGGCAATCGACCAGTGCCGCATCCTCGAGCAGGGACGCACCATCGAACGCACGGCGGTTCAACGCCATGCGGGCGCGCTGGCCGCAATCGCCGCGCTCGTCGCGCTCGTGCTCGCGTTCGGTCCCGCATACTTCCGGCAAGGCCTGTCGGCGCTCCTGATTTACCGCAGCGCGGAAGCATCCACGCCGTACAGCATCGACGTGCAGCCCGGGAACACCAAGGTGCCGCGCGGCGCGGACCAGGCCATCAAAGCCCGGCTCGTCGGATTCGCGTCCAGCGACGTCAGCGTCATGATGCGGATCGCGCCGGACGGATCGTTCGATCGCGTGCCGCTCATCGCCTCGGCACAGGCCGGCACGTTCGAAGGCATGCTGTTCCACCTCGAGAAGCCCACCGAGTACTACGTCGAATCCAACGGCGTGCGCTCGGGCAAGTTCATGCTCACGGTGGTCGAACTGCCGACGGTTCAGCAGCTCGATCTCGAGTACCGCTTCCCCGCGTACACGGGCCTCGAGCCACGCAAGGCCGAAGGCGGCGACGTCGCGGCCATCCGCGGCACCGACGTCATGCTCCACGTCGTGCCGACGATGACGACGCCCGACGGCAAGATTCTGCTGAGCGACGGCGCCGCGCTTCCGCTGACGCGGCAGGCCGACGGATCCCTCACGGGCAGCTTCCCCATCAAGAGCCAGGGCTTCTATCGCATCGAGCTCACCGGCCCGCACGGGGAAAAGGTCGAGGCGTCGCCGCAGTACACCATCGATGTCCTCGACAATCAGCCGCCGTCCGTGCATTTCACGAAGCCGGGACGCGACAGCCAGGCGAGCCCCGTCGAGGAGCTCTTCCTCGAAGCGCGGGCCGACGACGACTTCGGCGTGAAGTCGCTGCAGTTGTTCTACTCGGTCAACGGCGGCACGCCGAAGACGGTGAACCTGTTCGGCGGGCCGAAGCCGCTGACCGAAGTCAGCGCGGGCCACACGATCTATCTCGAGGAGCTGGGCCTCAAGCCCGGCGACTTCGTGTCCTACTACGCCAAGGCGTCGGACACCGACGCGGTTCAGGGCTCGAAGACGACGACGAGCGACATCTACTTCGTGCAGATCCGGCCGTTCAAGAAGGACTACAAGCCGTCGCAGTCGCAGGCGGGCGGCGGAGGCGGCGGAGGCGGTGGCGGACAGCAGGTGGGCCAGCTTTCGCAGCAGCAGCGCGAGATCGTCGCGGCCACGTTCAACATCGTCCGCGACAAGGCGAAGACCAAGCCGGAGAAATTCCGCGAGAACGTCGTGTTCCTCAACCTCGCGCAGGCCAAGCTTCGCGATCAGGTCGAAGAGCTGGTCGGCAAGCTGAAGGCGCGCCTGGGCACCGTGGATCCGGCGTACAACAAGATCGCCGAGGCGCTTCCCAAGGCCGCCGAAGAGATGAAGGCCGCCGAGTCCGATCTGAAGGCGATGAAGGCCGACACGGCGCTGTCGCCGGAGCAGCGCGCGCTCAAGCTGCTTCAGGATGCCGAGCAGGAATACGAGCTGCAGGTGGCGCAACAGCAGGGCGGCGGAGGCGGTGGCGGCGGTCAGCAGAGCGCGCTCGCCGACGACCTGGCGGATCTGTTCGAGCTCGAACTGGACAAGCTCGCGAACCAGTACCGAGATGCAGCAGCGCGCCGAACAGCAAGGCAGCGATCAGCAGGTCGATCAGCTCGTCGAGAAACTGAAGGAGCTGGCGCGCCGGCAGCAGCAGGAAATGGAGCGGCAGCGCCGGATGGCGCAGTCGGGCCAGAGCGGCTCGAGCGGATCCAGCGCGTCGCAGCGGGCGCTCGCGGACGAAGCGGAAAAGGCCGCGCGGCAGCTCGAGCAGCTCACGCGCAACCAGCAGCAGCGGCAGCAGCTGAACGACGCGATGAAGCAGCTGCAGGACGCGGCCGACGCGATGCGGCGCGCGGCCGCCAACGGATCGAAGGACGGCGGCGCGCAGGCCAATCAGGCGCTCGATCGGCTGCGCGAGGCGCAGCAGAAGCTCGAACGCAATCAGGGCGGGCGTGGCGAGCGCGACCTCCAGCGCGCGCAGCAGCAGGCCGAAGAGCTGGCCAAGGAGCAGAAGGAAGTCGCCTCCGACGTCAACGCGCTCGAGCAGGCAGAGGCCGGCGCGGGCCGCCAGGCCAAGGCGCAAGGGCTCAGCCAGCGCAAGGACGCGATGGACGCGAAGGTCGGGCGACCTCCAGCAGCAGCTTGAAAAGATCGCCAACGAGATGCGCCGCGACGAGAAGGACGCCGCGCGCAAGCTCGACGAGGCGGCAGGCACCATCCGCGACAAGCGAATCCGCGAAAAGATCCGCTACACGAAGGGTGCTCTGCAGGGCGCCGGGTCGCAGGTACGCGCGCGGCATGGAAGAGGACATCGGCGCCAACCTCGAAGCGCTGCAGAAGAAGATCGGCGACGCCGCCGGCGCCGTCGGCAAAGCCTCGAAGCAGGACGCCGTGGGGCGGGCGGCGGACAAGACGCGCGATCTCGTGCGCGGCATGGAATCCCTTCAGGGCAGATTGCAGAATGGCAAATCGCAGGAAGGGAAGGACAAAGGTCAGCAGGGTCAGAGCCGGGAAGGTCAGCAAGGTCAGCAGGTCGCAAGGCCAGCAGGGCCAGGCAAGGCCAGCAGGGTCAGAACGGTCAGCAGGGTCAACAGGGACAGCAAGGTCAGCAGGGTGGACAGCAGGGCCAGCAGGGTCAGGGTCAGGGACAGCAGGCGCAGCAGGGCGGGCAGAACGGCGGCGGCGGCGCCAACAACGGATACGACTACGGCGGCCCGCATAACGGCGCGTGGACCGGCGGCTACGGCCGTTGGAATCCCGACGACATCCGTCAGTTCCGCGGCCAATTCCGCGAGTGGGCCAACGACGCCGAGGGCCTTCGCCGTCAGCTCCAGCAGGCCGGCGTCAACCCGCGCGATCTCGACGAGGTGCTGCGCGACCTGCGTGCCTTCGACAACGATCGCGTCTACCAGGATCCCAAAGGCCTGGAACAGCTCCAGGCGGCCGCAATCGAGAAGCTGAAGAAGTTCGAGTTCTCACTGCGTCGCAAGGCCGACGCCGGCAACGATTCGCTGTCGCTCTCCGGCTCCGACCAGGTGCCCGAAGGCTTCCGTCAGGCGATCGAGGAGTACTACCGCTCGCTCGCGAAGAAGAGCGCGCCGCAGCAGCGGTAGGCATCCATCCCGTGCGCTCGCGCGTGCTGACCGCAGCCGGCGCCATCCTGTTGATGGCTGGTGCCGCGCTCGCACAGTACGGAGGTCCGCGCGGTCCGTTTCGCCTGTACCCGAACATTCCCTACGACGGACGGTTCACGTTCGTTCGTCTGAAATACACGCACGGCCCCGGCGGCAACTGGTACGGCGGCTGGCCCGTCCTGGGGACACGGGTATCCCCTGTCTGAACAAAACCTCATGCGGATCATGGAGGAGGTGAGCGATATCGGACCCCACGTGGACGATATCAACGCCATCACGCTCGACGATCCCGAGCTGTTCCGCTATCCGCTCGCCTACATCATCGAAGTCGACTGGTGGGCGATGACCGATCGCGAGGCCGATGCGCTCCGCGTGTACCTGCAGAAGGGCGGCTTCGTCATCGTCGACGACTTCAAGCCGCGGCGCGGGCGGTTCGGCGGCCGCTTCGGCGGCGGGCTTGGCGGCGATCTCGGCGGCGGCTACGGCACCGGGTGGGAAGTCTTCGAACAGGCGATGACGCGAGTGCTGCCGCAGGGAAAGTTCGTGGAGCTCGACGCGTCGCATCCGATCTTCCATTCGTTCTTCGAAGTCGATCGGCTCGACATCATCCCGCAGGCCTACATCGCGGGGCGGCCGGTCTTCTACGGTCTGTTCGAGGACAACGATCGCAACAAGCGCCTGCAGATGATCGTGAACTACAACACCGATGTGTCGCAGTTCTGGGAGTGGTCGGGCACGGGGCTGCGGCCGATCGACGAAACGAACGAGGCCTACAAGCTCGGCGTGAACTACATCATCTACGGGCTGACACACTAACGGCGAGAACGTGCTCGCATCGTACGCTTCAGCGCAAGCCCTATCCTTCCTGATTCGTAAAGAAGTTCTTTCTCATCTCGTAAAGAAGTTTCGAGTTTCGCGCCGGCCGTCGTCGAGTCCAGCCTCGACGATCGCGTCAACGTGTTGTGCTACCAGCAGTTGGTGTTCCGACTCGCGCTGGCGGCAGTCTTGCCTCAGCCGTGGCTTGCGGCACGGGCCACGTCCGGCTCAAACAGGAGTCTGAAGATGAGAGATTTGCGAGCATCGGCTGTCGTCGCCTCGGTTCTCGCGCTGTCGCTGGCAAGTCCAACGGTGAAGGCGAAAGACAAGCCGCAGGGAAGCATCACGGTGGCGTTTGGGGCCGGCCTGAACACGGCGCAGCCCGGTAATACGCCGAACCACCACATAATCCCTCAGGAATTCACGGTCAAGATCACCAAGGCCAAGAAACTGGACGGGACGGTCGTCTTTGTCCCGGCCACGGTGAACTTCATCGTGTCCGGCTTCCACTGGCCATGGGTCTATAACAACGGCGTCAGCGTGGCGGAGATCAAGACGTTCACGGAGGCCCATCCCGGATTGCTTGTCAACTATGAGGTTGTCACCGCGGAGCGTCAGCAACGTGTTCGCAAAGGGCGTCAACCCCGGCACTCCGCCGACGTTCGCCGATCGCGGGGCGCTGGCGACGTCGGGCGACATGAACCGCACTGACTCGTTCGGGTTCTCGCTGCCGGGCAGATACCTCGTGATCTGCAACGTACGCGGACATTTCATTGACGGTATGTACGCGTGGATCAACGTCGTCGACGACGACGACGACAACTAAGGTCCGTTTCCCCTTCCATCTTTGCGCGTAGTGTCCGGCCTCCGCGGACCCACGAGGTCCGCACGAGCACGGACACTACGCACATTGAGCACAGGCAGCCGAGTAATGTGTACCAGGCTGGCGATGCGGGGCGCTCATCTAGGGTTTCCTATCTCATAGTCCTCAGGTTTCCGATCCTCTAGGTACGTGGGCTGCGCAATAGAATGACGCGCTCGTACACGTAAGGAGGACATAATGACGCAGAAGATGCGGATGGCGCTCGCGGTCGGCTTAGCCGCCGCGATCAGCGGCGTGGCCGCCACGCTGACGGCTGAGCAGAGCGCACAGACCGTGCAGGTGCGCGATGACTGCGACCCGGCCACGTTCAACGCCGATCCGCCGGTCGGTCCAGGCATCGGGGTCATCTGCGGAGGGGACGGCGACACCACGTTCGGTGATTTCGTCGCGGACGTCGTCGCTCAATCGAGCGTCGATCAGTGGCGCTTCAATCCGGATGAGATGAGCAACGCGCGGCCTATCGTCGCTCACAATCGCGGCGGTGAGACGCACACGTTCACACGCGTGGCCAAATTCGCAGACGGCAGCATCGCGCCGCCGCTCAATGATCTCCTGGGCAAGGGCCCGGAGGACATCGCGCCGGAGTGCATCGCGGACGCCACAGGAGCCCAGAACACCTTCGTACCATCCGGCGGCGACCTCACCGTGAAAGACGTCAAGGGCGGGGACAAGTTCCAGTGCTGCATCCATCCCTGGATGCGTACGACGGTGCGCAGGCGGTAGTTCAGCACAGGTCAGACCGCTCGAGCCGCGAGGCGCTTCGCGCACGATGCGCCAACCCGAAGATTCAGATGAGGGAGGACACATGAAAGAACCCATGCGTTTGACGGCGGTCGCGATGGTGATGGTCACTGCGGCAGTCGGAACGGCCGTACTCGCCAGGGGCGACGACAACAAGGTGCCCGCGGAAGTCACCGTGCACTTCGCGATGCCGCAGCCGCAGCCGGCGCAGGCCGGCGTGCCAGGCACGCCGGACAACTCCTCGACGCATTTCCTGATGCCGGACGACGTGACGGTCAGGAAGGGTGGGACCGTCACCTTCGTCGTCAACGGCGGCGGTCACGGGATCGCGATTCATCCTGTGAGCAAGGACACGACGCGCGCGGACATCGCCGAGGATCTCTGCCAGGGCGGCACCGACGAAGCGGATCGGCGCGGCAGAAACGCCGTCTGCAACGGCACGATCATCAGCCCGAACGTGGACGTGAACGGCGTGCCGACCACCGTCACCGGGACCGATAATCTCAACTACACGGTCACGGACGGCAAAGGCGAGGTGATTATCGTGAGCGGCTTCAACCTCACCGCTACCAACTCGGCGCCGGCGACGATCATCCCCAACCCGCGCCTCGACGACACGGTTCACACGCACCGGCTGCTGGGAACCTCCGGACGCTCGGCAGGCGACACCACGAATCCAGCGGTCATCGCCAATAACCAGGCCGGTGCTTTCCTGACCGGGACAGCCTTCAACACGACGACTCTCGTCGGCACGCCGGGACAGCGGATTCAGGTGCGGTTTGACAGCAACGGCCGCTACCTGGTGATTTGTATGAACCGCTCGCATGCGCTGAACGACCACATGTTCGGGTTCGTCAACGTCGTCGGCGAAGGCAACGACGACGACAAGTAAGCACGTCGGAAGAAAAAGGCGGCCGGGCTGAACGAGCCTGGTCGCCTTGTATCGTACGCGGGCGCCAAGGAACCTAGGGCGCTGTCGCGCGCTCCCAACGCGAATCCTACCCACCCCGGCAGGCGTCCCACTTCGATCGACTGCCGACCCGTCGAGTAGCAGATCTTCCGAATGGGCGCCCGTCACACCGCTCGTACGCGGGTGACGGCGCGCCGGCTCACAGGCCTTCAACTTCTCCCAGCATGAGCACGGTGCGACGAGTTTCACGGGGCGTGTGGCGCGCCTCGTGTCACCTTTTCGCGCTTCGACACTCTGATTGGTAGGAGGCAACATGCATATCGACCGTCTGACAACACCCTGGTGGGCTCTGCGCGCAGGACTCGGCGCCGCCGCGTTCCTGGCCGGGCTCGACAAGTTCTTCAATCTGCTCGCGGATTGGCCCGGCTATCTCAGTCCCCTCGTGGCGCACATGCTGCCGCTCAGTCCGACGTCGTTCATGCACGTCATCGGAGTGGTCGAAATGCTCGTCGGCGCCGTCATTCTCGCCGGCTACACGCAGCTGGGCGGATATGTGGCCGCCATCTGGCTCGTCGGGATCGCGGTCAATCTCGTGACGACGGGCCACTACTTCGACGTGGCCGTGCGCGATGTGGCAATGGCCATTGCCGCATTCACACTCGCACGCCTGACTGAAGTGGGAGTGGGCGCCGAGGTCCGCGACCGCGTCACGACGAGCCGGCTCGGTATCCGCGAAAAGAGCGTCGCGTGAAAGGGAGCAGCGATGAGACTCATCGGGGCCGCGTCAACCGTATTCGCTCTTGTATTCACCTACGTCATCTCCGGATTCGGTCAATCGACGACCGCACAGCAGCTTGTGGATCGGACAGACCGCGATGGCGACCGGCGACACCACGAGGATGCCGAGCAGACGCGTCGAGAGGGACAGGCTATTTTCCGCTTCGACACGTTCGGCGACGAACAGTTGTGGACCAACGTGCTCCGCATGCACGAGCCCATCGCGACGGTCGATCCCGCGACGGCGCTGGCGGTCGGCCTCAAGGTGGATGTGGACGCCCTGCCGCCCGCGATCGTCGCTGCACTCCGAGCGGAAAAGGTCGACCTCACGAACCCCGCCGTCACCACGGCACTGCTGCGGCTCAATGCGGTCGTCGGTGTCAAGGGTACGGTGAACGAGACGGGCCAGTTGACCAGCGTCGGCGTCACGTGCGCCTTGTGCCACTCGACGGTCGACAATTCCTTCGCGCCCGGGATCGGCAAGCGTCTGGATGGATGGGCGAACCTGGACTTGAATGTGGGGGCGATTGTCGCGCTGTCGCCGGCGTTGCCCGATGCGCTCAAGGCCGAATTCCGCACGTGGGGCCCCGGCAAATACGATCCGCGGCATCACGCGTTCGACGGCACGAACCTCATTTCGCTGAACAGTCCATCGCTGCCGATCGTGATCCCGTCGATCTACGGATTGAAGGGCGTCGGCTTCGAAACGTTCACCGCCGATGGGCCAATCTCGTACTGGAACAGCTACGTGGGAGTCGGGCAGATGGGCGGTCACGGCAGTTTCAGCGATCCGCGCATCGGTCTGTTCATCAAGCAGACACCGGATCTCGTCACGCCGAAGCTGGCGGCGCTGCTGGACTATCAATTGAGTCTGCGCATTCCGGATCCACCGGACGGATCGTTCGACAAGAAAGCCGCGAAGCGAGGCGAGCGGCTGTTTCAGAACGAGGCGGGATGCGCGACGTGCCATCAGGGGCCGCATTTCACGGACGTCCTGAGCGGGCCCGATCGAACGGTGCCATTCCTGCACGATCCCGCGGAGGTCGGCACCGATCCGGGCTATGCCGCCAGGACGGCTACCGGAAAATACCGGACGACGCCGTTACGCGGACTCTGGCAGCATGCGCCGTACTTTCATGATGGCAGTGCGCCAGACCTCATTGCGGTAGTGAACCACTACGACCAGCTGTTCTCGCTCAAGCTGACAGCCGCCCAGAAGGCCGATCTCGTGGAATTCCTGAAGTCGCTGTGAAGCGTGCCGCTGGTTTTCTCGGCCGATTTCGTCCACGATCGAGGACACGGGAACCTTTTTCGGCCTCGCGACTCAGTAGTTCTGGGACGGCCCGGTCAATTGCTTATGAGCTCGACGAATCGCGCACTGCTGGGACAGGACGCCAGGAACCTTCCGATTTCGGACGAGGAAGTGGTGCGGCGCGTGCGCGCCGGCGAAACCGGCCTGTTCGAGGTCGTCATGCGTCGGTACAACCAACGCCTCTATCGGGTTGCCCGGGCGATTCTCCGGGACGATGCGGAGGCCGAGGACGTGACGCAACAGGCGTATGTGAACGCCTACCGGCACCTCGATCAGTTCGCAGGCCTGGCCAAATTTTCAACCTGGCTCACCAGGATCGCGGTGCACGAGGCGTTGGCCCGCGCTCGCCGGCGAGGCCGATTCGACGAACAGGAGACGGTCGATGATTGGGACGGGGACGCCATGGATGCCTTGAAGTCGCCGGGGCCAGACCCGGAGCGCCAGGCGTTCGCTGGTGAGATGCGCGCGCTGATCGAATCCGCCATCGAGGCGCTGCCCGAGCACTATCGGGCGGTGTTCGTGATGCGCGCCGTCGAAGGCATGAGCACGGCCGAGTCCGCTGACTGTCTCGACATCACCGAGGAAACCGCGAAGACCCGCCTGCACCGGGCTCGAATGTTGTTGCGCGACGCCCTGTACCAGCGCGCCGGCATCGAGAGTGCGGCCGCTTTTTCGTTTGAAGCACCACGATGCGACCGGGTCGTGGAGGCCGTCTTTGCACGGATCGAGGCACTCGACCCGTCGTAGTGCGACGCCTTCACCGCGCCGATGGCTGCGGCGGCGTGAGCGCGCCACTCGTGTTGGTCAGATACATCGTCTGTGACGGGAATGCGATTTCGGTTCCGGCCTTTTCGACAATGCTCGTGATCGCGAAGAGGAACTGCTCCTGGATTTCGAGGAAATGGTTCCAGTCCCTAGCGATCACGTAGGCGAAGACATCGACGTCGAGCGAGAACGCACCGAGCCGCAGGAATCGCACGCGCACCGACTCGTGTTCGACCGACGAATGCTCGTCGAGCAGGCGGCGGATGCCATCGACCACCGCGCGCAGCTGTGACGTCGTCGTCTCGTAGCGCAGACCGACGACCGGGTGGAACCAGAACTTGTCGCGCTCCGAGAGCGTCTCGAGGCTCACGTTCGCAATCTGGCTGTTCGGGACACTGACGATGGTCCGATCGAGCGTCCGGATGCGGGTCGACCGGAGGCCAACCTTATCGACGGTGCCCTGGACATCCCCCATTTTCAGGAAGTCGCCGACGCGTACCGCCTGGTCGAAGATGAGCGATGCGCCGGCGATCACGTTCTCGAGCGTCTTTTGCGCCGCGAGCGCGATGGCAATCCCGCCGACGCCCAGGCCAGCCAGCGCAGGCGTCGGGTCGATCCCGTAGTGGCGCAGCAGAATCAAGACGCCGGAGAAGATCACCAGGAGATCGGCGAGCCGCCGAAGCATTCGCAGGAGCGTCGCGGCCGCGGCGGTGTTCGCACGCGGAAAGCGGCGCCGGACGAAGCGTTCGGTCTCGGCGCTGAGAAAATACAGCAGCCAGACAACCCCCACGACCGTGAGCACCGTTGCCAGGTTGGACCAGAACTGTCGCACCAGTAGCGGCAGTGGAAGGGCCGAGAGCAGCCAGCGGATCGCGACGACGAGGATCAGCAGGCGGACCGGGCCCGGCAGTACATCGCGATCGAAGAGATCGGACTGCCTGGCGACCCGGCGCCAGAGCGCGCGAATGACCGGCCTGAGGACCCAGTTCAGGAGGATGGTCAGCAGGTAGATCAACGGGAGTCCGAGCAGGACGGCGATCCACTCGAACACCCGGATGCCGAGGACGCGCGTGCGCGTCAGGAACCTTGGAACATTTCCCTCGCCAAAGCCAAGCGTCACTTCGCCGTACAGCGCGGGAACCGATTCGAGCGTCGCCTCGGAGAACAACCAGATCGGCGCGCCATTCGGGCGCGTCACTCGCTCGAGGATCACCTCGACGTCGCCTCTGGCGCTCTCGATGGTTCCTACGACTTCCTGGTTGGGTTTCGACGGATCAGCCTGCGAGCCCAACGGCACGTTGCTGATCTTCATGAGCCGCGGCGGCAGCCCGGCGTCGAGGACGACGAACAGTTGGTGGCTCAGGACGGCGGCGTCTGCGTCGCCGAGGCTGGTGTTGAGGTACTGGCGCGCGATATTCTCGGCGCCGCGTCGGCTTGCGGTAAGGAACCCGATGACTGTGTCCCGGGGCGCGTCGCGTCCAAGCGGGTCGCGAGGCTGTTCGGGCTGACTCGGTTCCGCCGTTGCCGCCGGCGCAGGAAGACCTGGTGGCTGCGCACGAGGGACCGCGGAGACGAGCGTCAGCGCACAGATGACGATCGGAATCGAACGGCACGCGCGCATTGTGATTTCTTTCCCGACCCGGACGCTAGACGCGCAACGCGGCGCCGCCGCTGGGCGGGCGTCGTTTCATCGCCGCCACGAGCTCCTTCGATCCTGATCCCCACTTGGTCACGGTTTGAATCGCCTGCGCGAACGGGACATCGACCGGATGCACGCGCTCCGCGCTGAGGATGTATACGGCGCCGGCGAGCGGCGTCGGCACCGAAGGCACGAACACCGTATACGACCCGTCATCGAGCTCCTCGATGATGAATCCAGGAACGAGCGCCTCCTCGATTTCAACGAGCGCCGGCTTCCAGGTCATTTCCTGGCTCGATCCGGCAACCTGCTGTGCGAGTTTCTTGAAGAGCGAGTAGCCCGGAATCTTGTCGAAGAGCGCCCGCTCGATCTGCTCTCGAGTCCTCCGGCCCTGCGCCGTGCGCACCAGCAAGCCGACGAAGAAGCAGATGACGACCACGAGCACAAGAGAAAGGAACTCCACGGCTGGGAACCACGCCGGGAGCAGTCTGGTCAACGGCCGGACCAGGCCTTGAAGCGATTGCATCGCCTTGAGGAGCAGCAGGACGGCGACGTAGATTGGCGCCAGGACGAGCAAGCCTCCGACCAGCGCGCTGCCGATGAATTGACGAAGCCCTTTCATGGCGCCCTCCTCAGATATCGACGCCGGTCGCTGCCGCGGCTCGATGCACGGCCCACTACGTCAAGATCTCAACGGTCAACTTCACTCGATCGTGAGGAAATGCCGTATCGGTCGGATTCAAGTATGACCGGGGGCCGTCGAGCGACTATGCGTTTTCGGCATCTGGAGCAGGATGCGGCGGAATCCCACCGATTCGCTGATGTAGCTGAGCCAAGGTAACGCCAGGCGGTCTATCTCGCGGGGGTATCGATGAGGACGTTCGTGTGCAGAGTTGATTTCATCGCGAGATCCGCTGTTTCCTGCTGATGGGTGATGTCAGCAGGAAGGTCACGCCAGCGCTGATCGTGGTGCCGGCGCCATTGTCGTCTGTCGTCGCGATCGTCCGGCCTATCGCGCCGTAGACGGCCGCCTGCGACTTGACCAGATATGAAACGCCGCCGGAGAGTTCTTGCTGGTTGCGCGAGATCGCCACTGTGCCGCCGGTCACCCAGGACCGCGTGAACGAGAGCGATGTCCCGACCTTCGGCGTCACCTGAAAACCGGCGCCGCCTCCCGCGAACCAGACGCCGTGCGAGAAGAAGCCCGTCGAGGCGAACACCCGTGCCGAACCCTGCGTGAACTCGGCGCTCACGGGTAAGCCAAACTGCGTCCGACCCTCATCGGGCGCCAGCGCCTGAGCCGCGCCGGCGGCCAGCACCTCGATCATCGGGGAGACCGCCAGCTTCATGCCCGATTCGCCTGTCAGCACCGCGATCTTGGCACTGATGAACGACGTGCCCATGCCGCCCGCCGGTCCCGTGCCGTCTGCGCTCCCGATGGTGTGCGGCACGGTCGCGCCGATTTGCAGCCTTGGTGTGATGCCGACCGACGCGTCGATGACGGGGAAATGGACTTCGCTCAAGTCGGTGCCGGCCCATCGCATGATCGAGAACGTCAACGACGTCGCTCCCGGCGCAAGAAGACTCGCGTCGTCGAGCCACGCAATCGGGGACGCGCTGGCCACTGGCCCTGTCGTCGGGCTGGGCAGGGGACTGCTGCTCGGCGGCGCGCTTTTGTGCGCATTCCCCTTGCCGTTGCTCTTGCCCTGCGCGTGAACCGGGACGGCGACGGCGAGTGCCATCGCGGCACCCGCAATCGCCTTCGAGAGCCGTTGAATCGCGGCCATCAGCGATCGGTATCGCCAGCCGTGGTCTTCTTCGTGGTCTTCTTCGTCGTCTGGGCGCCCGAGGCTGTTGACGTCGATGTCGCGGTCGTCGTCGTGACCGTGCTCTTGACGTCGCGATCGGCTTCGCTCTCCGCCCTGTGAACTTCGACCGTCGTGTTGGCGGTCTTCTTCACGTCCTGGATCGACCGGCCCAGGCTCATGTGCTTCCTGGTCATGTCGGTTTTGATCTGCCTGAAGCAGTCGCACCCGAGATTCTGAGAGACGTGCAGCGCGGCGATGAACTGACCCTGATTCTTGAAACCCCTGGATGCCTGGTTCAGCGTCATGCCTTTTGGCAGCATCGCGGTGATTCTGGCGTTCAGCTGCGGCTTCGACGCAATCTTCGCCGCGATCGGGTTCAGCCGGATTGGCGTGCGAGGTGGTGTGGAGGTCGAGGTCGGTGAGGTCACCGCAGTCGATGACGCCGGGCCGGACTTCGTACCGTGCGTTGGCACGGCGGTGGATCGCGATCCGCCCGGTGTCGTTGGTTTGGCAGTCGGTTTCGGCGCCTGCGCGTGCGTCGTAACCATCGGTCGACCGTGCGAATCTGCGTGGGCCGAAGTGCCTGTCAGGCACGCTGAGAGCGCAATCGCAAAAGCTGTCCATCTGGGACGCATCGGGTGCACCTCCAGACAGTCCCGCGGCAAGGCCAGTGCCGACACGAATCGCGTTCGGAACCCGGCAAAAGGGCCGCTATGAGAGCGAGTCATCTGACAGTCCTGGTGACTCGCTTACATTTCAGCGACCGGTCGCCATCCAGGTGCCTGGCACCTCGAGGGCGGCAAGATTCGCCCGTTCGAGCGGGCCACGGCACGCACGCCGCCGGGTGAATCGCAATCCGGAAACATCCGCGCCTTCGGGGCCAGCCTCCGATGTTTCGGAGTGGCCGCTGCTAAAGCACGGGGCGCTCGCGACGTTTCGGTGGAATTCACTGTAGCAAGCATTGCACCGCCTGGTGACCCCGTTGGTATGACGCGTGCTCATCGAGCCTCCAGCCAGCACGCCCGGCCGACGAGGGATCCCTGTGAACATGAGCCGACGGATGTCCGTACGTCAATCGATCCTTGCCATCATGTTCATGCTGGTGGTTGCAGGTCGCGCGAATGCGCAACCGGCGACAGAGGCGGGTCCGGACGTGCAGGCGGCGTCCCCGCCCGCGGCGTCGACGCCGAACGATCAGCCCGCAACTCCGCAATCACGGCTCACCTGCACATCGAATCCGGGCGAACGCGAGCATTGCGCCGCCGATACGTCGGCGGGCGTCGCGCTGGTGCGGTCGATTGGCACGGCGCCGTGCCTGCTCGGAAGGACGTGGGGGTACGACGACACCGGCATCTGGGTCTCGGAGGGCTGTGCCGGCGAGTTCATCGCCGGCCAGGGCGGTGCAGGAGGAAGTGACGAAGAGAAAGCCGCTCGAGCACGTCCCCAACGTCGGGTTTCTCTTGTACTCGGGTGAGAAAGGCGAAGTCTATTTCCGCCTCTTCAGCTACGTGCGGTATCTCAATCAGCGGAACATCGACCCGACCTACACGGACTCCTTCGGCGTCGAGCGCTCCGTTCAGCAACGGCAGGACATTCAGCTGGCGAAGTTCTTCTCGCCGTTCGCCGGCTGGTTCCTGACGCCGAAATTCCGTTACTACCTGTACGTCTGGTCGTCGAACGCATCGCAGGGCGATCCGGCGCAGGTCGTGGGCGCCGGTAATCTGAGCTACGTCTTCAATCGTTTCGTCACGGTTGGAGGAGGTATCACCTCTCTGCCGACCGTGCGCAGCACGGAGGGACAGTTCCCGTACTGGCTTGGCGTCGACGGCCGGTTGATCGCCGACGAGTTCTTCCGGGGCTCGTACACGAACGGCGTCTGGGTGAAGGGCGATCTATTCCAGAAACTGAAGTACAACGCCATGTTCGCCACCAACCTGAGCATCCTCGGCGTGAGCGCGTCGCAGATCGACAACAAGATGGACACGCAGTCCTTCGCGCTGAATTGGCTGCCGACGACGGGCGAGTTCGGCCTGTTGGGCACGTTCGGCGACTACGACTATCACGAGAAGGTGGCGACGCGCGCCGCCGTGCACTGGTCGCACAGCCTGGAGGACAAGCAGAGCCAGCCGGGGACGAACGCGATCGAAAACAGCCAGATCCGCCTCACCGACGGCAGCGTCGTCTTCACGCCGGATCTCTTCGGCAAGGGCATCGCGGTCAACACCGTCGACTACAAGATGATGAGCATCGACGGGGGCATCAAGTACAAGGGCCTGTCGCTCGAGGGCGAGTACTACCGGCGCTGGCTCACGAACTTCACGGGCGTGAACACCGGCGGGATTGCCGACATCACCGACAACGGGTACCAGCTGCAGTCGTCAGGGATGGCTATCAAGGACGTCCTGCAGCTCTATCTGAGCGGATCGCAAATCTTCGGTCACTACGGCAACCCCTCCGAAGTCCGCGTCGGCGAGAACTGGTACTTCACGAAGCAGCGCGGGCTGCGCCTCAACGGCGAGTTCATCCACGTGAACCACAGTCCAGTTGGCTACACCGCGTATCCGATGCCGGTTGGCGCAAACGGCAACATCTTCCACATCAACCTCGAGATGAATTTCTGATACTTAGACCCCTCTCGATTTCGGCGTAGTGCGGACCTTTAGGTCCGCCGTGTTGGCAGGCCTGAAGGCCTGCACTACATCGGAATCGAAAACGCTCCAGGCGAAGAAGATACGGATCAGTGGCACGCGTGCAGCCCACCTCGTTGATTGGATGTCTGGCGCGTCACCGACGCGGAGCATGCTGGGCACGCATGTACGACTGACATAAGACGACCAGGTGCTGCCGCAGACTGCGAATCATCGCAGGCGACGCTCCGGCTTCGAGCACGTGGCGCGTGGCCCCGGCCATCGCGGCGAACATCATCTCCACGGCGAACGCGTCGGGCGGCGACGCGATGTCGGACGCGGTCTGAAGCATGGCTTCCAGCGCCTTCCGGGATCGCTGGCCGAGGCGTTTCGCCAGCGCCGGCCCGCCGACGTCGGCGGCGAATTGGTAGAGCGCCAGCGACACGTCGATCCGCTCCATCTTGGCGTCCACGAACGCCTCGACCACGGCTCTGATCATGTCGGCGAGCCGTTTGTGGCGCGCCTGTTCGCACGCGGCTTCGACCGCCGCGGCGACGGTGTCGAGATGGTCTGCCAGTACGGCGAACAGCAACGACTGTTTGTTCGGGTAGTACTGGTAGAGCGTGCCCACCGAGACGCCGGCGCGCTCGGCCACGCGCGTCGTCGTCAGGCGATTAACGCCCTGTTTCAGCAGAACCTGAATAGTTGCCTCTGAAATCGCGCCGACCGTGACGGCCGCCCGCGTCTGAACCGGCGTCTTTCTTGGTTCAAATCGACTTAGCGCGGGCGCCGGCATGATGCGAATTCCAAACCTGAACGATCCTTCATAAACTGATCCTAGTTCACACGCAGGGAGGATCGGCATGTTTCAACAGGCAAATCTCGCGGGCACCTTCACGCTGCCCGGCACATCGATGACCCTGAACCGGATGGGCTACGGAGCCATGCAGCTGGCTGGTCCGCAGGTCTGGGGACCGCCGCGCGACGTCGACTCGGCCATTGCGGTTCTGCGGGAGGCTGTTGCCGCGGGCGTGAACCACATCGACACGAGCGACTACTACGGCCCGCACGTCACCAATCAGCTGATCAAGCAGGCGCTCCATCCCTATCCCGAGGGACTCGTGATCGTCACGAAGCTCGGCGCGCGTCGAGGCGCCGACAAGTCGTGGCTCCACGCGCTCTCTCGTCAGGAGCTGATCGACGGCGTGCACGACAACCTGAGAAATCTTGGCCGCGACACGCTGGATGTCGTCAATCTTCGAGTGGGTGGGGTCAAGGGGCCGTCGGACGGTTCGATTGAAGAGCCGCTGACGGTGCTCGCGGAACTGCAGCGCCAGGGGCTCATTCGTCACATCGGCCTGAGCAACGTCACGCCGAAGCAATGGGCTCAGGGCCAGAGCATCACCGGGATCGTGTGCGTGCAGAATGCCTACAACCTGGCCCACAGGAATGATGACGGCTTCGTCGATGATCTCGCCGCGCGAGGCGTCGCCTATGTGCCGTTCTTCCCGCTGGGCGGCTTCACTCCGTTGCAGTCGTCGATTCTCGACGCCGCCGCAGCCTCGCTGCAGGCCACGCCGATGCAGCTGGCGCTGGCGTGGCTTCTCCAGCGCTCGCCCAATATTCTGCTGATTCCTGGAACATCGTCTCTCGCGCATCTCCGCGAGAATCTCCAGGCTTCAACGCTCGAGGTCCCGGGCGAAGTCCTCGGCGATCTCGATGCACTCGGACGACAAAGCAGCGCCGCCAGATGAATGGTCCAGATCGCTACCGCATCAACCAGGCGCGCATCGTCCTCGTCACCAGATCCGGGGCATCGGCCTGAACGAAGTGGCCCGCGCCGGGAATCGTCGTGATCGTCAGGTCCTTCTCCACCCAGTCCCACGTACCGTTCAGCGCCGGCGCCAGCAGCGCCGTGTCGCCGAGCCCGTGGATCATCAGCACCGGACACTGGACCTTCTTCACCGGCGAGGTGTCTTCCGTGTACGGCTCGCGAGGGTAGTTCCGCTTGTAGTAGTTCAGCATCGCCGTGAAGTCCGAGCGTCCGAACGCCTCGACGTACTGCTTCTTCGCATCCGGATCCTTCACCCATCCGGCCAGTCCTTCCGCCGTCAGCGACTTCTCCGCCCCTTCCGTCTGGAAGCGGCGCGCGTAGGCGCTGTTCTTCTGCTGCTCGGGATTGTGCGCGAGCTCGCGCGACAGCCCGCGCGGATGAGGCAGGTTCAGGATGATGAGGCGATCCACGACCTGCGGGACGTTGATCGCGAGCTGCCATGCCACCATGCCGCCCCAGTCGTGACCGACGACGATGGCTTTCTGCTGGCCGAGGTGTTTGATCACCGCGGCGACGTCGCCGACGAGAAGACGAACGTCGTAGTTCTCCACGCCGGACGGCTTGTCGCTCAGGTTATAGCCGCGCTGATCGATCGCCACGACCTGGAACCGATCCGCCAGCCCTTCCATCTGCTTCCGCCACGTGTACCAGTAGTCGGGGAAGCCGTGAATCATCACCACGAGAGGGCCCGACCCCATCGTCGCGTAGTGAATCTTCACGCCGTTGGAGTCGGCGTAGCCGTGCGTGAAGGGGTCTTCAGCAGCTCGGGCGGCGCCGGCCGCCATCAGAACCATGGCGACGGCCGTGAGCGTCTTCAGCAGGCGGATCATCATGCGCCCTCCTGCCGTGGAGTGTATGCCATGCCCGACCGTTCGGACAGTAAACGCCTGCGGCGGCTTTCCCGTCTAACCGGGCGGAGGAAGCCTGATGCTTCGCACTGCTTTTGTCGCTACCGCTGTCGCCGCGGCCTTCGTTGCCTCGGGATCGGCCCAGTCCCAGAACCGCGGCACCGCGCGGACCGGCACCTTGTCCTGCAACGATCGCAACAACTACGACGACCGCGCCACGCACTGTGAGGTGCGCGAGGACACCATCGGCGGCGCCAACCCGCTCGACATCGACGCGGGGCGCAACGGCGGCATCCGTGTCCGCGGCTGGGATCGCGGCGACGTGCTGGTCCGCAGCAAGATCCAGGCATCCGCCGCCACCGACGCCGACGCACGCCGCCTCGTCGCCGCCGTGCGCATCGACACATCGGGCGGCCGCATCCACCCCGAAGGCCCCGACACGATGAACCGCGAAGAGAACTGGAACGTCAGCTTCGAGATCAACGTGCCGCGTAACGCGATGCTCACGCTGAACACGAACAACGGCGGCATTTCGATCGACGACTTCCGCGGCACCGCGAAGTTCCACGCGAAGAACGGCGGCCTGACGCTCACCAACGTCGGCGGCGATCTCCGCGGCGAGACCACCAACGGCGGCGTCACCGTCGACGTCAACGGCGACCACTGGGATGGCTCCGGCCTCGACGTCCAGACGATGAACGGCGGCATCCGCCTGAACCTGCCGCAGGGCTTCTCGGCGGAACTGGAAGCCGGCACGACGCACGGAAGCCTCAGCATCGACTTCCCCATCACCGTCCAGGGCCGCATCGGGCGCCATCTCGAGACCACGCTCGGGTCCGGCGGTCCGAAGCTGCGCGCCATCACGACCAACGGCGGGGTGACGATTCGGCAGAGATAGGCGCCACCCGGGGTAGAATCGAGAGGTCGGGGCGTAGCGAAGCCTGGTATCGCGTCCGCTTTGGGAGCGGAAGATCGCTGGTTCGAATCCAGTCGCCCCGACCACTCAACATCGCCCCACTGTGGCCACCGTTCGCGCCGTCAACATCGCCGATTTGCGGCGCCTGGCTCAGCGCCGGCTTCCCCGCATCGTCTTCGACTACGCCGACGGCGGAGCCGAGGACGAGATCACCATGCGCGGCAACCGCCGCGTCTTCGACACCATCGGGTTCCGTCCCCGCAGCGCCGTGCTCACGCCGCGCGCGGATCTCCGGACGACGGTCCTCGGGACCACCTTCGATCTGCCGTTCCTGCTGGCGCCGATTGGCAGCACGCGCATGTTCCACCCGCATGGCGAAGCGCTGTCCGCGGCCGCGGCCGGCGCGGCGGGCACCGGCTACATCCTCTCGACGCTGTGCGGATCGCCTCTCGAGGAAGTGAAGGCGGCCGCCACGCGGCCGGTGTGGTATCAGCTCTACCTCGTCGGCGGCCACGACGTGGCGCGGGCCGGGATCGAGCGCGCGCGCAAGGCCGGGTTCTCCGCGCTCGTCGTCACCATCGACACACCTGTCGCCGGGCATGCGCGAGCGCGATCACTATAACGGCACCAGCGAACTGCTGACACGGAAGCCCTTCACGATGCTGCCGTTCATCCCGCAGCTGCTCGCGCGTCCCAGGTGGCTGGCGCGGTTCATCGCTGACGGCGGCCTCATGAGCTTTCCGAACGTGATGCTCCCGAGCGGCCCCATGGCGTACGCCGACGTCGGCAGCGCGCTCGAGCAGTGCGCGGTCGGCTGGGACGATTTCCGCTGGATCCGCGACGCCTGGAAAGGGCCGATCGTCGTCAAGGGGATTCATACGGCCGACGACGCGCGGCACGCGGTGGATGCGGGAGCCGAGGGCATCGTGGTGTCGAACCACGGCGGCCGGCAGCTGGACGGCGTCGCGCCGACGTTGCGCATCCTGCCGGAGGTCGTCGAGGCTGTCGGCGATCGCGTCGAGGTGCTGTTCGACGGCGGCATCCGCAGAGGCCGCGACATCGTCAAGGCACTCGCTCTTGGCGCGCGCGCCGTCCTCGTCGGCCGAGCCTATATCTACGGCCTCGGCGCCGCGGGCGGCCCGGGCGTGGCACGCGCCATCGAAATCCTGCGCGCCGACGTCTCACGGACGATGAAGCTGCTCGGATGCGGATCGATCGGGGAGCTGAATCGCTCGTTTCTGGAGCTGCCTAACGACTGGCCGTCCGCGACACGGTGATATTCATCACCCGCTCGTGAAAGACGAGCACCGCCATCGCGCCGCCGATGGCGAGGCAGAAACCAATCACCGCGGCAGCCGCAAGGAACGGCACCCGCATCTCCGTCGCCGGACGCACGGCAGGGGCGGCGGGCGCTTCGCGAGGAAACCAAATCAGCTCGTGTTCGGGATTCGATTCGCCGAAGTCGGGCTCTCCCGAGGTGATCGGCAAACCGCACTCGAGCGCGTCGAACGCGTCTGAAAATGCCGTCCGCTGAGAGTCGTCCGAGCCGTCCCTGACCGGTAGTTCCCCGCGCCGGTCCAACTCGTCGTGGAACGAGTTGCCGTTGATGAGGGACAAATCGTCCGAGGAGATGATCGGCATCCAGCCGGGCCTGTTGCTGATTCCGTACCCGCGGGAGTGGAAGGACGGGTTGACGAAAAGCCGCCTGTTTCCTGCAGGAAGTGTCGTTCGTGCACCGCCGGCCACCGGCAGTGCACGAATCTGAACGCGGCCGCTGACACTAATGTAATCGGCGGGATCTAACGCTGGACGAGTTCCACCTTGGCGCCGGCCGGCCCTTCAAGGTAGGCGAAGTTGACCATCACGCCGCTCGCCAGCTTCAGCGGCCGCGGTTCGGTGGTGAACTTCACCGACTGCGCCTTCAGCTCGTTCGTTTTGGCCGCCAGGTCCGTCGTGCGGAACCCGATGTGATCGATCGCGTGTCCCTCGCTGGGCACCGCCTCGCCGCGCTGCGCGAGGAGCCACACGCCGGTCAGTCTCACGCCGTCGATGCGGTCCTTGAGCTTGCCGACGTCGCCGGCGAACTTCTCCTTGTAGAAGGCGAGTATCGCCGCCGGATCCGGTCCACGCAGATGCACGTGGTGCAACCCCAGCTTCTCTGAATCCTGCACGACCTCGATGCGCGTGCCCCACGGATCCTCGATGAACCCCAGCTTGAACAGCCCGGCGACGTCGCGGACCGGCGTGACCACCTTCACGCCGGCGGCCTCGAACTCCTTCATCTTCGCGTCGAGATCGGCAAACGAAAAGCCGAGATGATCGAGCGCGCTGCCCGTGCTCGGCTGTCCCTTGTCGTTCTTGAGGAAGATCAGGCGCGTGTCGCCGAACATGAGACGATCGGGCGCCTCGGCGATCGGAGTCCCGCCGAAGTTCTTCTGGTACCACTCGACGGCCCTGGCCTGGTCGGGCACGTTGAGGTGGATGTGATCGAGGATCGGCATGACCGGCGTCTGCGCCGCCACTGGACAAACGGCGGCACACGTCATCACCGCGCTAACGAATATGGCTCGTGTCCACACACGCATGCTTCGTCTCCGTTCGCGTCTGCGATCGCGTCCTGCCGTCCAACTGTACTGCCGGTCCCGCCCCACCCAGTCCTACTTCGCCGGGTGCAGCGTCAGCTTCTGCACGCGCCAGCTGCCCAGTTCGGCCACGAACAACTCGTTTTCGTTGCGGCAGTCGATCTGATTGACGATGTTGAACTCTTTCGGCACGCGTCCGGCGCGGCCGAACTTGCCGACGATCTTGCCGTCGAGTTCGACCTTGTAGATCTCGCCGTTGTCGAGCGACTCGCCGTCGTTCGAGTTCGAGATGTACATGTACTGGTGCGGGCCCGGCGTGATGCAGATCGCCGCGGGCACGAAGCCGGGCGACACCGACGCCTTCAGGTCGCCGTCGCCGTCGAACACCTGGATGCGCTTGTTGCCGCCGTCGGCCACGTACACCAGGCCCTTGGCGTCGATCGCGATGCCGCGCAGCGAATTGAACTGCCCCGGGTCGGTGCCGCGCTGTCCCCACGACTTGATGAAGTGCGCGTCCTTGTCGAACTTGGCGATGCGCGCGTTGCCGATGCCATCGCCCTGGCCGTCGGCCACGTAGATGTTGCCCTGCGCGTCCCACGCCACGCCCGCGGTGCGGACGAAGCTGTCGCCGGGGATGCCCGCGCCCGCCGGCCCTGCCGGACCGCGGCCGCCACCGGCCGGAGCCGCAGCAGCGGGAGCGCCTCCTGGTGGCGCTGGAAGCGGTGGAGCGCCGGCGCCACGCCCTTCGGCCGGCGCCCCTCCACGTCCTTCGTGGCGCCGCGCCGCGTCCCGCGCCACCCGGCGCGCCCGCGCGCACCGCGATGGCTTCCGGCTTGCGGCTCATCACGAGCTGAATGCGGCCATCGGGATCGAACTTGATCACCTGCGTCGACCCGCGATCGACGACCCAGATGTTGTCCTGCGGGTCGATCCGTCACGGCCTGCGCGTTGTTGAAGCCATAGACGCCGACGCCAATCTCGCGGACGAACTTGCCGGTCTGATCGAACTCGAACAGGCGCGAGCCGGCCTTGTAGAACGTGCGCGAGGTGCCGACGGTCGCGTGCGCGGCGCCGGTGCGGGTGTAGGCGAAGATGTGCCCCTTCGAATTCGTGGCAACGCCGGCGACCTCTCCGAAATGGATGTTCTCGGGAAGCTTCAGCAGATCGGCGTTGGCGTCGTAGGCAATCTCGGGAGCGGTCTGCGCGGCGAGCGAGGCGCCGAGCGCCAGCGCCGCGGCGCCCGTCAACAGTCGGAATGCGCGTCTCATCTCAAGGTCTCCTATCGCCCACCAGAGCTTTTCATCGGCTGCGGCTTCAGCAGAATCTTCTGCACCCGCCAGTCGGTGATCTCGGAGACGAAGAGTTCGTTCGGGTTGCGGCAGTCGATTTCGTGCACGGTGCTGAATTCCTTCAGCGCCTTTCCGGCCTTGCCGAACTTGCCGACGATCGTGCCGTCGAGCTCCATCTTGTAGATCTCGCCGGTCTGCGCCGCGGCGCGCGAGTCGCCGTTGTCGGGCACCGAGTTGGACACGAACAGGTACTGGTGCGGACCGGGCGAGATGCACACGGCCCACGGGCTGCCGACCTGGTCGTACATCGTCTTGAAGTTCAGGTCGTTGTCCCACACCTGCACGCGCGCGTTGCTGCGATCGCCGATGTAGACGTTGCCGGCCGCATCCATCGCCATCGTGTGCGGGAGCCGCAGCTGCCCGGGGCCGTTGCCGGCGGTTCCGGCGGACTTGATGAATCGTCCGTTCTTGTCGAACTTCACCACCCGATCGTCGCCGTAGCCATCGGTCACGAAGATGTTGCCCTGCGCGTCCCAGCCAACATCGGTCGGACGGCTGAAGGTGTACGGCTTGTTGGGATGCGGCGCCGATCCCTGTCCGCTCATCGCGGTGAGCTCGTCGACCGCGTCGGGACGCCGGCCGATGACCATCACGACCCGTCCCGCCGGGTTGAACTTGATGACCATGTTCGACCCTTCGTCGACGGTCCAGATGTTGTCGTCCTTGTCGACGCGAACCGCGTGGGCGAACGTGAAGCCGTAGAGCCCCGCGCCAATCTCACGCACGAAGGTGCCGTTCTGGTCGAACTCGAAGAGGCGCGTGTCGCCGCTCCGGGTGTAGACGAACACGTGCCCCTTGGAATTGGTCGCGACGCCGATGCCCTCGCCCAGATAGAGATTGGGCGGGAACTTCAGGAAATTCGGCACCGAGTCGAACGGAATTTCCGGCACGTTCTGCGCCTTGGCCTTGCTTTGCGCGAACGCAGGGCTGAACGAGAGGAGCCCGACGATGACGCCGCTCGCGATGATGAATCGCTTCATGAAAGCCTCCGAAGGTGTGGACTCCGCAATCTATACGACCGGACTGATTGGTTCAAGCGTCGATGACGACGCCACCGGCGGCACGGAACATGGCGAGGACCGCTGTCGAGGCGAGTCTTCAACTCCTCGCGCGCCAGCCACGTCGTCTCGGTCAGCCGGACCGCGGTGACCTTGCGGAGATCGGCCGCCAGGTTCTCGAACAGCTGATCCGTCGAGCCGTCCATCTGCGAGTCGAGAAACCGCATGAAGAGCGGCTCGCAGGACAGCACCGCCGGCTGGCCGGCGCGCAGGAACAGGAAATCACGGCGCTCGACCTTCATTCCGCAATCTCAATCCGCAATCCGCGATCCGCGATCCACAATGTCGCCGAGCGTGCGCGCGACCAGCGCACGCGTCAGCGGAACCTTGTAGGCGTTCTTCGCGAGCGGCCGCGCGCCGCTGACCGCGGCTTCGCCGGCCTTCGCCGCGAGGTCTGGCGTCAGACGCTGACCGATCAGCAGCTTCTCGACCTCGGGCAGCCGCCATGGAACCGGCGCCACGCCGCCGAGCACCACGCGAGCGCTTCGACAGGTGTCCTTCTCCATCTCCAGCACGATCGCCGCGCTGACCACCGCGTGCGTCCAGGCTTCGCGATCGAGCACCTTGTGATACGTGCCGCGGACGTTCTTGCGCGCGGCGGGCAGCGCGATCGACGCCAGCATCTCACCGTCCTTCAGCACGTTCTCGCGCGAGGCATCGGCGGTCGGGAGCGTGAAGAACTCCGCCGCCGGGATCGTCCGATCGCCGGAGGGGCCGACGATCCGGAACGTCGCGTCGAGGGCGACGAGCGCCGGCGCCGTGTCGGAGGGATGCACGATGTAGCTCGGTCCACCGCCGAAGATCGCGTGGAACTCGTTCTCGCCGTTGACGGAATAGCAGGTGGTGCCGCCGTTCTTCAGGCACTTGAACCCGTTGCGGTAGTACCAGCACCACGGACGCTGGCAGATGTTGCCGGCGAGCGTCCCCACGTTGCGAATCTGCGGCGTGGCCACGCTCTCCGCCGCCTCGGCGAGGACCGTGTAACGCTCGCGAATCACCGCGGCGTGCGCCAGCGCATCGAGCGTGATCAGGCCGCCGATCGTGACGCCGCCGCCCGGCGCCGGCTTCAGCTGATCCAGCCCCTTGATCGACTTGAGGCTGACGAGCACGTCCGGCGTGACGAGCCGCTCCTTCATCATCCCGAGCAGGTCGCTTCCGCCGCCGGCGAGCGCGACCGTGCGGTTCTCGCGGCGCGCCTGCGTGATGAGCGTCATCGCGTGCGACACGTCGCGCGGGTTCGCGTTCGTGAAGGCCTTCATGCCCGCACCTCCCGTCCCGCCAGCGCGGCGACGATTTTCTCCCGCGTGATCGGCAGGTCCTTCATGCGGACGCCGATCGCATTGAAGACGGCGTTGGCGACCGCGGCGGGCGACGGCACCTTGCTCGACTCGCCCATGCTCTTCGCGCCAAAGGGTCCGAGGCCGTCGTCGCTCTCGATGAAGATGACCTCGATCTCCGGCGCATCGCGATGCGTCGCGACACGCGCGCCGTAGTAGCCCGCCGACAGGCGGACTGCCGCTGCGCCGGTCGTAGACCAGGTCTTCGTGCAGCGCCATCCCGATCCCCATCGTCGCGCCCCCTTTGATCTGGCTGCGCGCGGTCAGCGGGTTCATGATCCGCCCGCAGTCGTGCACGGCGAGGTACTTGGTCACGCGGGCGCGCCCGAGCTCGGTATCGACCTCGACCTCGACGAAATGCGCGCCGAACGTGCTGCGCACCTTCCCCTGGACGGTCGGGTTGGGACTCGCCGAGGCGATCAGCACATCGTCGCCCGTCGGCAGGCCCTTTGCGGCGATCTGCTTCTTCAGATCGCGCGCAGCCTCGACAACGGCGTACCCGGTCATGATCGTCGTGCGGCTTCCCGACTCGCCGACCGAGTAGGGGCAGCGATCCGTATCGCCCCACACCACGTCGAGCTGCGAGAGCGGCACTCCCAGTTCCTCCGCCGCGATCAGTCCCATCGTGGTCTTGGCGCCGCCGCCGACATCGGTGACGCCGACGTGCACGGCGTACCGGCCTTTCGCGTCGACGCGGATCACCGCGCTGCTTCGGCCAAGTCCGGCGCGGAACGCCATGAAGGACACGCCCGCGCCACGCTTGATCGGGCCGGGATCCGATCCCGGCTGCGGGCGCCAGCGCTTCTTCCACTCGAAGGCTTCGGCGCCGCGGCGGATGCACTCGTCGAGCGAGTAACTCGTGTACGGCGTCTGATCGCCCGCTTTCCGGGTCATGTTCTTCAGGATGAACTCGACCGGATCCATCTTCAGCTTCGCGGCGACGTCGTCCATCATCGACTGGATGCCGAAGAACCCCTGCGGGAACTCGGGTCCCCGGAAGTTCGCCGACACCGTTCTGTTCGTGTAGACGGGCGAGATCGACGTCTCGATGTGCGGGCACTGGTACAGCTCGACGCCGGCGATGTTCCCGGTGTTCTTCCGGTACGGCCCCATGCCGCTGTAGCCGCGCATCTGCATCGGCCTGCAGCGTGCCGTCGTTCTTGACGCCAACCTTGTAGTACTGCGCCGTCGGCCAGCGGCCGTGAACGCCGATGAAGTCTTCCTTGCGCGAGAGCTCGAGCTTCACCGGCGCGGCCGCGTTCTTCGCCAGCACCGCGGCGATCAGATCGGCGTCCTGATTCTGGTTCTTGTTGCCGAAGTTGCCGCCCATGTAGCGGCAGACCACGCGGACCTTTTCCGGCGGGATGCCGAGGTCACGCGCCATGTCGGTGCGGCAGTTGGCGACGCCGCCGGTCGGCGTGTAGACGGTGAGCTTGTCGGCGTCCCAGGCCGCGACGCACACGCGCGGCTCCATCTGCGCGTTGTGCACGAACGAGGTCGAGTAGCGATCCTCGAAGACCCGATCCGACGCCGCGAAGCCTTCCTCGACGTTCCCTCGCTTTGCGCCAATCGGCACGTTCTCGTTCCGCGCGTTGGGCGACAGGTTGCCTTCGGGCCAGATCTGCGGGGCGCCGGGCTTGAGCGCGTCCTCGGGATCGAGCACGAACGGCAGCGGCTCGTAGTCGACCGCAATCAGCTGCAGGGCCTCTTCGGCCGTGTGACGATCGACCGCGGCGACCGCCGCCACCGGCTCGCCGACGAATCGCACGGGATTGTTGAACGCGTACCGGCGGTGCTTCGTGATCTTCTTGATCTCTTCGTTGTACTGCGCGCCGCCGGAAATGGACCCGGCGCCCCAGAGGACCGTGCAGTTGTCGTGCGAGATGACCGCCTTCACGCCGGGCATGGCCAGCGCCTTCGACGCGTCGATCCGGACGATGCGCGCGTGCGGATGCGGGCTTCGCAGGACGCGCGCGTAGAGCATGCCGGGCAGCTTGACGTCGCCGCTGTAGGTCGCCTTGCCTGTCGTCCGCTCGACCGCGTCGATGCGATGCGTGGCGTGGCCGAGCGTCGTGAGGGCGCCGATGGTCGAGGGCGGCATCGCCGCGGGCGCGCCCGTGGCGGTACCGCCGGCGGCGACGACCGCGTCGATGTAGTGGTTGTAGCCGGAGCAGCGGCAGATGTTGCCGGTCATCGCGGCCCGTGCCTGTTCGGCAGTGGGGTGCGGCGTGGTGTTCAGGAGCGCCTTTGCGCTCATCAACTGACCCGACGTGCAGTAGCCACACTGCGGCGCATCGTGGGCGACGAATTCCCGCTGGAGCGGATCGTTCAGCAGGCCTTCAACGGTCTGAACGGCGCGGCCATCGGCCCACAGCGCCAGCTGGCTGCACGAATAGACCGGTTTGCCGTCGAGCAGGACCGTGCACGCGCCGCACTCGCCGCGGTCGCAGCCAATCTTGGTGCCCGTCAACTCGAGATGGTCGCGCAGCGCCTCGACGAGCGTCCATCGATCTTCGACCAGGAGCGTGCGCTTCGCTCCGTTCACGGTCAGCGTGATGGAGGTGCGCGTCGCGGGCGCGGACGGCGACGGCTGCGCTCGAAGCGCGGGCGCCACCGCGGCCACCGTCAGCGCGGTGCCGGTGCCCTCGAGAAACTGACGACGTGAGACTCTTCGCGTGGCCATGACACCTCCGAGCGACCGGATGCGCGGATTATACTGACGGCTCTAGGTATCGACGCTCTGAGGTAAAACCTCTGAGAGTCGGAGACCTCTGAGGTGGAAGACGGCCCTGATATGAACATGGATCGCGCGTTTCTGGCGGAACTGCGACGGATTGTCGGCGACTCAGGCGTCCTCGAGGACGCGCTCGAGCTGCTGACGTATGAATGCGACGCCCTGCCCCATCTCCGCGAGACGCCGGCCGCCGTCGCCCTGCCGTCCTCAGCCGCGGAGGTGCAGGCCATCGTACGGCTGTGCGCCCGGGCCGGCGTCCCGTTCGTCGCGCGCGGACACGGCACCGGCCTGTCCGGCGGCGCGCTGCCCGTCGCGGGCGGACTGGTCATCGCGCTCGCCCGCCTCAACCGCGTGCTCGACGTCGACATCGCGAACCAGCGTGTGACGGTGGAACCGGGCGTCACCAACCTGGACATCACGAAACAGGTGGCGCCGTTCGGCTACTACTACGCGCCGGATCCTTCGAGCCAGCAGGTCTGCTCGATCGGCGGCAACGTCGCCGAGAACTCCGGCGGCGCTCACTGCCTGAAATACGGATTCACCGTGCACCACGTGCTCGGCGTCGAGGCCGTGTTGCCCAGCGGCGAGCTCGTGCATCTGGGCGGCTCGCTCGTCGACACGCCAGGGCCCGATCTGCTCGGGCTCGTTGTCGGCTCGGAGGGCACGCTCGCCGTCGTGACCAGTGTGACCGTCCGGATCCTGAGGAAGCCCGAAGCGGTGCAGACACTGCTCGCCGCCTTCGACACCATCGACGCGGGCGGCGCCGTCGTGTCCGACATCATCGGCGCCGGCATCATCCCCGCGGCGGTCGAGATGATGGACACGCTCGCCATCCGCGCCGCGGAAGCAGCGGTGCATCCGAACTTCCCCGATGCCGACACCGTGCTCATCGTCGAGCTCGATGGACCGTCGGCGGAAGTGCGTGCGCTCTTCGACCGCGTCGAGGAGATGTGCCGGGCGCATGGCGCGACGACGATCGAAGTGGCGCAGACCGACGAGCAGCGTGCGCGGATCTGGCGCGGACGCAAAGCGGCATTCGCCGCGATGGGGCGCGTGTCGCCGAACTACTACGTCCAGGACGGCGTCGTGCCGCGCACGAAGCTGCCGGAAGTGCTGAACCGCATTCGCGCGCTCGAAGCGCGATCGGGCTTGCGCATCGGCAACGTCTTTCATGCCGGCGACGGCAACCTCCACCCGCTGATCTGCTACGACGAGCGGGTCGCCGGACAGTCGGACGCGGCCGCCGACGTGGCCGCGGAAATCCTGTCCTATTGCATCGAAGCGGGCGGCTCGCTCACCGGCGAGCATGGAATCGGCGCCGACAAATCGCGGTACATGCCGACGATGTTCTCGGCCGAGGATCTGGCGCTGATGCAGCGCGTGCGGGCGGCGTTCGATCCGGACGGTCTGTGCAATCCGGGCAAGGTGTTTCCGACACCGCGGCTGTGCGGCGAAGTTCCCGGTCCCTATCGCCAGCATCCTGTAGAAGCCGCGGGCCTGGCGGAGCGCATGTGAAGCGGGACTCGCTGTGACCGCCGGCACGGTGCTCAGGCCGGGAACCGGAGCGGAAGTCGCGGCGGCGCTGAAACAGGCGTCCGACGCGAGGCAGTCTCTGGTCATCCGCGGCGCCGGTACCAAGGAAGGCTACGGGCGCACGGCCTCCCGCATCGACGTGATCCTCGACATGCAGCGGCTCAACCGCATTCTTGCGCACGAGCACGGCGACATGACGGCGACCATCGAAGCCGGGGCGAGTTTGCGCCACGTCAACGTGGCACTGGCGCTCCATGGACAGATGCTGCCGCTGGATCCGCCGTTTGCCGATCGGGCGACCATCGGCGGGCTCCTGGCCACGAACGACAGCGGCCCGCTGCGCCATCGCTACGGGACGCCGCGCGATCTGGTGATCGGCGTGCAGCTCGCGACGACCGATGGGACGCTCGCCAAAGCCGGCGGCCAGGTGGTGAAGAACGTCGCCGGTTACGACCTGTCGAAGTTGATTACGGGATCGTTCGGCAGCCTCGCCGCGATCGTCAGCGCGACCTTCAAGCTCGCGCCACGGCCGGCGGCGTCAAAGACGATGAGATTCGGCGTGCGCGATGGCGAAGCGCTCTCCGCCGCCGTTCGCACGGTGATGGCGAGCCAGCTGGAGCCGGTGGCGTTTGAGGTGCGCGCGGAATCGGCGCCAGACGTGGCGCAGGCCTTCAGGCTTGCCGTCCTCGTCCGCTTCGCGTCGCTTCCAGAGGTGGTGAATGCGCAGGTCGAGCAGGCACAGGCAGGCCTGAAGGCCTGCACGACTTCGATGGAGCTGCTCGACGGCGACGCGGAGCGCTCGCTGTGGAACGGCCATGCAGCCCAGGTTGTGGGACGAGCCCGGCGCGATCGTGCGCGCGAGCTGGCTGCCGGCCAGCATCGGCTCCGCGTTGAATGCGCTCGAGCGGCTGGCAACGGACGCGAGCGCGGCGATGTCGCTCGTCGGCCGCGCCGCTGTCGGCGCCGGCCACATTCGCATCGATGCCGATACCGCGGCGCAGGCGGCGATCGTCGAACAGCTGCGCGCCTCGCGCGTGTTCGGCAACGTCGTCATCGTCCGTGGATCGCCGGAACTGAAAGCGATCGTCGACGTCTGGGGATCGCACGGCGACCGTCAACCGCTGTTCGACTCGTTGAAGCGCACGTTCGATCCCAACGGCACGCTGAACGCGGGTCGAGGTCCGCTGTGACCCGCCTTCGCCCGCCTGACGCCGCGGGCTCCGGCGCGGCAGGCCCATCGGCGTTCGATGCGAGCCATCCACCCGATCCGGCGCTGATCGACAAGTGCGTGCACTGCGGCTTCTGTCTGCCGTCCTGCCCCACGTATGTGCTCTGGGGTGAAGAGATGGATTCCCCGCGCGGCCGGATCTACCTGATGAAGGCGGGCCTCGAGGGTCGCGCGGAGATGACGCCGGCGTTCGTGAACCACTTCGACGCGTGCCTCGGCTGCATGGCGTGCGTCACGTCGTGTCCCTCCGGCGTGCAGTACGCGCCGCTCATCGAGGCCACTCGCGCGCAAATCGACCGGCGGTATCCGCGATCGTTTGCCGGATCGCCTGTTCCGCAGCGCCATCTTCGCGCTGTTTCCGTACCCGAAGCCGCCTGCGCCTCGCGCTCATGCCTCTGGCGATCTGGCAGGCCACGATCGGAAGGAACCGCGGAGACCGCAAAGAGCGCAGAGAACAACCAAACGGTTCTTCTCCGCGGTCTTCGCGATCTCCGCGGTTCCATCCGATCGTGGCTCGCGTGAGAGCGATGCTGTCGCTTGCTCCTGACGTGACGTGGGCCTCGCTGTCTTCGTCGATCCCGGCGCGGACGCCGGCCGTCGGCACGCGCCGGCTCTCGGTCGGCCTGCTGACCGGCTGCGTCCAGCGCCTCGTGTTCCCGCGCGTGAATGCGGCGACCGTGAACGTGCTCGCGGCCGAAGGCTGCGACGTGATCGCGCCGGCTGACCAGGGCTGCTGTGGAGCGCTCGCGCTGCACGCCGGCCGCGTCGACGAAGCGCGCGCCTTCGCGCGCCGGACGATCGACGTGTTCGAGCGCGCTGGAGTGGAGCGGATCGCCGTCAACGCCGCGGGATGCGGGTCGTCGATGAAGGAATACGGTCAGCTGCTCGCCGGCGACCCGGCGTGGGCGGAGCGGGCGCGGGCGTTTTCGGCGCGCGTTCGCGACGTGACCGAAATCGTCTCCGAGCTCGGCGCCCCGAGGGCGCCGCGCCATGCACTCGCGATTCGCGTCGCGTACCACGATGCCTGCCATCTCGCGCACGCTCAGGGAGTCCGCCAGCCGCCGCGCGATCTCCTGCGGTCGATCCCGGGCGTCGAGATCCTGCCGTTTGCCGAACAGGAGATCTGCTGCGGGAGCGCGGGCATCTACAACCTGGTCGAGCCCGAGACCGCTCGTGAACTGGGCGACCGGAAGGTCGCGCACATCGAGGCCGTCAGTCCGGACGTGATTGCGACCGCGAACCCGGGTTGCACGCTCCAGATGACGGCGGCCGCAAGGCGATTGGGACAGGTCCGGCCGATTTGCCATCCGATCGAGATCCTCGACGCCTCGATCCGCGGCGTCGGCCTGCAGCAGATGACTGACGACTGAGACTGCGACTCTCGACGCGTTGCGACTGGCACGCCGACTAGTCCTAGTTGTCCTAACGTTCAGACACGCTGTCGTCGCACGACGACGATGCGAACATTCGGGATTAGCTCAGAGTTCGTTGAAGTCGTCTGTACCTGTGAGAGATAGCGGCCGAGCACCGTGCGGATGCTGTGGCATCGCGCTTGCTCCGTTACAAAGGAGCCAACGCCCCTCTTGCTCGAGGATGTTCCGTGCGCGCATATAAACATTTCGTAATGTCCGCCGCGATCGCCGCAGTGGTATTCGTGGCATCCCCGGCCACCAGCGAGGCCCAGGGCCATGTCAGCGTGGCGGTGGGCGTCGGCTTTTACGCGCCGTACCCGTTCTACCCCGGCCTGGTACGGCGCCTATCAGTACCCGATTTATCCGTACGGCTACGGCTATTCGTGGGTCCCCGGAGGCGTCGCTCCGAATCGAGGTGAAGCCGAAGGAGGCCGAGGTCTTCGTCGACGGCTTCTACGCGGGCATCGTCGACGACTTCGACGGCACATTCCAGCGGTTGAACGTTCCACCGGGCGAGCACGAGATCGAGTTGTGGCTCGAAGGCTACAGGACGGTGCGCCAGAAGGTCTATCTCACGCGCGACAACACCTTCAAGGTCAAGTATCAGATGGAGCATCTGCCCGCCGGCGAGGCTCAGGAGCCGAAGCCGCAGCCGCTGGCGCCGCCGCCGGGGCGCGGATGCAGCCGCAGCAGCAGCCGATGGGACGCGGACCGTCGACGTATCGAATGCCGCCGCCGCCGCCGCAGGAGCAGCCGCAGCCGATGCCGGAGCGATCCGCGCGGCGGTATCGAGGCTCAACGCGGCGGCCGCGCAACGCGCGGCTTCGGCACGCTGGCGGTGAAGGTGCAGCCTGGCGACGCCGAGATTTCGATCGACGGCGAAGCGTGGCGCGGTCCCGGCGGCCAGGATCGCCTGACGGTCGAAGTTCCTGAAGGCTCGCACACCGTCGAGATCCGCAAGTCCGGCTATCGCACCTATGTCACGCAAGTCGACGTTCGCCGCGGCCAGACGACCCCGCTGAACGTCAGCTTGCGAGGTGACCAGCAATGAGAGCGCATGGTAGGCGCGCTGGCGCTCTGCCTGCTGCCGGTCGCGGCGTCCGCGCAGACTGCCTCCACCGCGCCCGATCTGGCGACTGTGGAGCAGATGACGCAGGGCCCGATGAAGGTCGAGCGGATCCACAACGGGTTCCTCGCGGCGCCGGACTTCAAGTTCACCGACTTCGACCACAAGACGTCGGGGCTCATGGGCGGATACGCCGGCGTCGTGTTCGCTGACGCGTTCTTCATTGGCGGCGGCGGCTACGGCCTGGTCACCGACACCAACAACCGGTCGCTGGGGTACGGCGGCTTTCTCATGCAGTGGTTCGGGCGCACGAGCGAGACCTTCGGCTTCAGCGGGAAGATGCTGATCGGCTGGGGCGAGGCTGAGTCGACCGAGGCCATTCAGGTCTACGACAACCGCGGGCGTGCCAGCCTGCAGGCGGTCCGGGTGCACCAGAACTTCTACGTCTTCGAGCCCGAGGTCAACGGGCTCGTCCGTTTGTCGAGAAACGTGCGCCTGACTGGCGGCGCCGGCTACCGGTTCACCGGGAACGGCTGGTACAACAATTACTACTACTCGCTACGGCTATCCCAACAGCCTGAGCCCGAGCGGCTGGACCGCCAGCGTCGGGGTTCAATTCGGCTCCGGCTTCTAAAGCTTCGCAGCGGACGGCCTTCAGCAAGAGCTTCCGTCAGGGGACGGCCTTCAGGCCGTCCCGCAATCCAGTATCATGGGGCCGCGTGGGCCCTATGAGCTGCCACCGGCTCGTCATTGGTCTCCTCTCCGCAACAGCGCTCTCGGTTGCCACCGCGGCGCTCGCCGAACTCGGACAGGAGCAGGAGCAGGGACCGCGTCCGCGCATCTGGGTCGGCGGCGGCGGCTACGGCCGCATGAGCCGCGAGGCGCCGAAATGGGCGACGCGCGACGACTTCGACGGCCGCTTCAACTTCTGCCGCGGCTTCTACAGCAGCAATCGCTTCGAAGACGGCGGCCAGGGATGGCGCACCGACTATCCAGGCGCCGATAACAACTTCTCGGTCCGTCTCGGCGAGTTGTCGTTCGTGCGGGTCAAGATGAAGCCGGACGGCCAGCCCGACAACGTCGTCATCAACCTGACCGATCCGCTGCTGTTCCACTGCCCGTTCCTCTACATGGAGGACGTCGGCACCGCGCGCTTCAACGACGAGGAGGTCGAGAAGCTGCGCGCGTATCTGCTGAAGGGCGGCTTCCTCGAGGTCGACGACTTCTGGGGAAGCAGAGCGTGGGATCAGTGGGCGGAAGAGATCGGACGCGTGCTGCCGCCCGACAGGTATCCCATCTTCGATATCCCGCCCGATCATGCGGTGCTGCATTCGCTCTACGACGTGAAGGAGGTCGAGCAGGTCTCGAACATCCGCTTCTGGATCCAGACCGGGAGCGTGTCGGAGCGCGCCTTCATGAACGACAGCCCCCGCGTGAACTTTCGCGGGATCCAGGACGAACACGGCCGCCTGATGGTCGTGATGGCGCACAACACCGACATCCCCGACACCTGGGAGCGCGAAGGCGAGAGCAAGGAATACTTCGACCGCTTCTCGCCGAACGGCTACGCGGTCGGCGTCAACATCATGATTTACGCGATGACTCACTGAAGGGATCAGCAAGGAGATGAAGCCATAGCGGACGGCGGCAACACCGAGGTGGTCGAGGCAGAAGGCCACCTCATCGACTCCCAGTTGATGAACGCCATGTTCGACACGGTCGTCCGCCACGACGCGGCGTTCGACGTGCTCGAGTTCCGCATCGGCCGCACGAACGACGAGCCGTCGTTCGTCTCCATGCGCGTGACCGCGAAGGCGCCGGCGGCGCTGACCGAGGTGCTCGAGGAGCTCGTCGCGCTCGGGTGCCGCGTCGCGCGAGTCGAGGACGCGCACCTCGCGGCCGCCGATCGCGACGGCTGCGCGCCGGAGGATTTCTACTCGACGACGAATCATCAGACATCCGTCCGGCTGTCCGGCCAGTGGGTGCGGGTCGAGCATCAGCGGATGGATGCCGCGGTGGTGGTCGACGGATCGCGCGCGGTGTGCCGGAAGCTGCGCGAGATCCGCAAGGGCGACTCGATTGTCTGCGGCATCAACGGCATCAAGATCGTGCCGGAGTTCCAGGAACGGGATCGCCACGGCTTCGCGTTCATGGCGAACGAGATCTCGTCCGAGCGCCGGGTCGAAGTCGGCGTGTCGCGAATCGCCGCGATGATGCGGGCGGCCAGGCAGGCGGGCGACCGCATCGCCTTCGTCGCGGGCCCGGTGGTCGTCCACACGGGCGGAGGGCAGTATTTCTGCGATCTCATCCGTCATGGTTACGTGGACGTCCTGCTCGCCGGCAACGCGCTCGCGGTGCATGACGTGGAACAGGCGCTCTACGGCACGTCGCTCGGCGTCGACATGGAGAGCGGCCGGGCGATCGAGGGCGGCCACCGCCACCACATGCGCGCGATCAACGCTATCTACCGCGCTGGGGGTCTTCGCGCCGCGGTCGAAGCCGGTCTGCTCACGTCGGGCGTGATGTACGAGTGCATCCGGAGGAACGTGGACTTCGTGCTCGCGGGCAGCATTCGCGACGACGGTCCGCTGCCGGAAACGGTGATGAACCTCGTCGAAGCGCAGGATCGCTACACCGCCGCGCTTCAAGGCGTGAAACTGGTGCTCGTGCTGTCGACGATGCTGCATGGCATCGGCGTCGGGAACATGCTCCCGGCGTGGGTGCGGCTGGTGTGCGTGGACATCAACCCGGCCGTCGTCACCAAGCTCGCCGACCGCGGATCGTCGCAGACAATCGGCATCGTCACCGACGTCGGCCTGTTTCTTCGGCAGCTCGCCTCCGCTCTCGCGGAAGCGAGAACTTAGAGAGCCGTTGTTCGTTTGAAGTAGTGCGGACCTTCAGGCCCGCCACGCGGGAAGGCCGGCTAAGGCCGGCACTACCGACGTACGTGGAAACGACCTCAGAACTTGGAGAACTGACCATGCGACCACTGACAACCGCTGTCATCGCGATCGTGATCGGAACAGGAATCCTGGCCGGCCAGCAGGCGCCCACCGGATACGACGACACGCCGATGCAGCCGAACGGACGCTGGCACATCCACGACGGGAAGCGGCCGCAGCCGCCGATCGTCACGCCGGGACCGCTGACGCCGGCTCCGCCGCCGCAGGACGCGATCGTCCTGATCGGATCGGGCGCCGATCGCAGCGCGTGGCAGATGATGGAGGGCGCGGCGGTCACGTGGCCGATGGCCGACGGCGTGCTCTCGACCGGCAAAGGCATGATTCGCACGCGCGCCGAGTACGGCGACTACCAACTGCACGTCGAGTTCGCCACGCCGAAGGAAGTCAAAGGCAACAGCCAGGAGCGCGGCAACAGCGGCGTGTTCCTGAACGGCAAGTTCGAAATCCAGGTGCTGGACAGCTACCAGAACATCACGTATCCCGACGGCCAGGCCGCCGCGATGTACGGGCAGTTTCCGCCGCTCGTGAACGCCTCGCGGCCGCCGGGCGAGTGGCAGGCCTACGACATCGTCTTCACGTCCCCGCGTTTCGGAGCCGGCGGGAAGCTCGAGAAGCCGGCCGTCGTCACGGTCCTCCACAATGGCATCGTCGTCCACGCGGCCACGGCGTTCTGGGGACCGACGGCACACAAGAAAATCGAACCCTATACGCCCGACAACGCAAAGGGCCGATCGCCCTGCAGGATCACGGCAACCCCGTTCGCTACCGCAATATCTGGATCAGGCCGCTCAAGGAATCCGGCGAGTAACTCAATGATCGGCTGCCGAAGACTCCGTAGACGTTGTTCCGGTACAGCCGGACCTGGAGATCGCGATGAGCGTGAACCGCAGAAGATTCCTCGCGGCGGCCGGACTGCCGGCGCTCGCGTTCGGAACGATTCGGACCGAAGCGATCGGCACGGCCGCCCCGGCTGACGATCGCACGGTGCGTCTTGGCGGCGACGGCGTCGGCCTGACGCCCGCACAGTACGCGGCGCTGCTGGTGCGCCTGCTCGACGAGAAGGCGATGACGCCCGATTCCTACTCGCTGGGCGGCATTGTCGAGGCGCTGGAAACCCAGTTCGCGCGGGTGCTGGGCAAGGAGCGCGCGATCTTCATGCCGACCGGCACGCTCGCCAACCACATGGCGGTGCGCGCGCTCGCCGGAGGATCGAGCCGCGTGATCGTCCAGGAGCAGAGTCACTTCTATCAGGATGAAGGCGACTGCGCTCAGACGCTGAGCAACCTGACGCTGATGCCGCTGGCGCCGGGCCGCGCCACCTTCACGGCCGATGAACTTCAACACCTACTGGATCAGACGAAGGCCGCGCGCGTTGTCTCCCGGGTGTCGGTCCTTGCCGTCGAAACGCCGGTGCGGCGGAAGCAGGGACAGCAATTCGACGCCGGAGAACTGGGCAGGATCATCGCGATCGCGAAGCGCGAAGGCATCCGCCTTCACCTGGATGGCGCGCGGATGTTCCTGCAGGCCGCGTACACCGGCGAGGACGTCGCCTCGTACGCGAAGCCGTTCGACACGGTCTACGTCTCGCTCTACAAGTATTTCAACGCCGCCTCCGGCGCGATTCTGGCCGGGCCGCGCGACGTCATCGACGGGATGTACCACGGGCGCCGGATGTTCGGCGGCGGGCTCAACACGGTGTGGCCATTCGCGGTCGTCGCAGCGCACTATCTGGACGGCTTCAGCGATCGCTACACGTCAGCGGTGCGGATGTCGGAAGACTGGATTCGCGGCCTGCAGCGGCACGATGCGTTCGCGATCGAGCGCATCCCGTCTGGCACGAACCTGTTCCGGTTGAAGGTCCGCGGCACGGATCCGGCCGCATTTCAGAAACGGCTCGCGGCGCGCGCCATCATGCTGCCGGCGCCCCAGGGCGACGCGTTTCTGGTTGGCGTGAACGAGACGCTGAACCGCACGACAGCGGCGGAGCTCACCGAATGCATTCGCGAACGCCCTGCGCGCTTGACGGCGAACATCGAACGTCGACCGTCTACTTCTTGGTGCCGACGCCCGTCATCATGAACTGTCCGTCCATGACGTCGAAGTTGACGCCCAGCTTGTCGTCGGTCGGCGTCAGCGTGATTTTCGCAGCGAAGGCCTGTCCCTGAAAATCGCCCTGATACTTGAGGACCAGATCGTCGCCGGACTTCGAGATGTCGGTGACCTTCTGCGCGGGCATGATGTCGGACGTCAATTCGGCGGCAGCGTTGCCTGCGTTGTCGGACACCGTCAGCGTCATGGCGAACGGACCTTGCGGGCTCTCGAGGGTGATGACCCAGGCGCCCATGAACTTGGCGGCCTCGGCCGTCGGCAGCGGGGCTGGCGCCTGCGCACGAACCGCGGATCCCGTCAGAGCGAAGAGAGCGACGACGACGGCCGCACGGATGGATCGACGCATGTTCAGCTCCTTTTGAGTTCGCCGCGCCGCCGGCCATCAGCGCCCGTTCGAGCGCAGGCAGACTCGCCGCGGCTGGATTCTGGACGCCGACGAGGATCTTTCCGTTGGTCACTTCCGGATCGTAGAGCGGGGGCACCCTTCTAGGCAGCTTCGCCGTGATGAGTAGCGTCGACACCGTCGCGAGAATCGCGCCGAGCATGGTCATTTCGAAGACGACGATCAGATTCGGCCACCAGGCGACGATCGGCATGTTGCCGGTCTGCAGCGGCCAGGCCAGCTCGGTCATGCGCGTGAGCCAGCGCGGGAGCAGGCAGGCCGACGAAGCCGCCGAGGCACGCGATGTACCACAGCCAGGTGGCGCTGTCGCGGTGCGCGAAGGGCTGAGCCTCGAACGGCTCACCGGACATGACGACGACATCGTCCTCCGCAATCCCGGCGGCATGCAGCCCGTCCACCGCGCGCTGCGCCGCATCGGGACTTGAATAGAGACGCGTAGACGGCGCTCATGGACGCGCCTCACCGAGCATGCGTCGCGAGCGTTCGTGCGCGGTCTCGGTCGGCTCCTGCTCGCCGACCTTCATCTCCCAGATCGAGATGATCGGCACGAACTTCGAGAACAGCGATGTACAGCAGGCGACATCGCGGCAAAGGTGGAGATGGTAATCATGATCTCGACCGGGCGCGGCCGGTAGGTGCCCCACGCATACGGCAGATATTTGTGCCCGAGCGAGGGGACCACGATCAGGAAGCGCTCGAGCCACATCCCGACCAGGACGCCAAACGACGCGATGACACAGCCGGCAATGGTGCGCAGCTTTTTGATCGAGAGGATCGACACGGGAATCACGAAGTTGACGACGACCATCGTCCAGTAGAGCGGCGCGAACGAGCCCTTCTGCGTGGCCCGCAGCACGGCGATCTCCGCGGATTCGTTGCCGTACCAGACGGTGAGGCGTTCGGCGAAGACGAAGTAGCCCCACAGCAGGCTCATCATCAGCAGCAGCTTGCCGAGGTTCTGGAAGTGCAGCGGGTGCAGATACTCTTCGAGGTGCAGGAACTTGCGGAGCGCGGCCATCGCGATGATGAGCCCCGCGATGCCGCTGAAGATCGCGCCCGCCACGAAGTACGGCCCGAACATCGTCGAGTGCCACATCGGCACCGGCGCCATCGAGAAGTCGAACGACACGATGGTGTGGACCGAGACGGCGACCGGAATGATCGCAATCGCCATGATCGACATCGCCGACTCGAGGCGATGCCACTGCTTCGGCGTCCCCTGCCAGCCGAGCGCGAGCGCGCCGTAAATCTTCCGGCGCATTCCGGTCGTGCGGTCGCGGACGAGCGCGAAGTCCGGAATCATCGGCAGGACGAGGAACAGCACGCTGCCCGTGAGGTAGGTGGTGATCGCGAAGAAGTCCCACACCAGCGGCGATCGGAAGTTCGGCCAGATCAGCCGGCTGCTCGGGTACGGCACGAGCCAGAAGAACAGCCATGGCCGCCCGAGGTGGATGATCGGGAACATCGCGCCGATCATCAGCGCGAACGCGGTGATCACCTCGGCGCAGCGCGTCACCGGTCGCCGCCAGCCCGCGTTCACCAGACGAAGGATCGCCGGAGATCAGCGTGCCCGCATGGCTGATGCCGATCCAGAAGACGAAGTTGGTGATGTAGAAGGCCCAGAAGATCGGGTTGTTGATCCCGGTCATGCCGAAGCCCATGTACATCTGATAGGCCCAGGTGCAGAGGCCCATGAGCACGATGCTGCCGAGGAAGGCGACGAGGGCAGATAGAAACGCCACGAGGTCTCCAGCAGCGGGCGCAGCAGATCGTCGCTCAGCTTGCGCGAAGAGGCTTCGCTCATACCTGCGTCTGCCGCTCGAGATAGGTGACCTTGGGAAGCGTGCCGAGATCGTCGAGCAGCTTGCCGCCGCGCGGCGATCTCGAGAGCCTGGACACCTCGCTCTCGGGATCGTTCAGGTCGCCGAAGACCATCGCGCGCGCCGAACACGACTGCACGCAGGCGGGCTGCACGTCCCCGTCCTTCATCTCGCGCTTCTCGGCCTTGGCGGCAATCGACGCCGCGTGGATCCGCTGCACGCAGAACGTGCACTTCTCCATCACGCCGACCTCGCGGACCGAGACGTCCGGGTTCAGCTGGAGGTGCAGCGGCCTGGGCCACTGCGGGTTGAAGAAGTCGAAGTAGCGGACGTTGTACGGGCAGGCGTTGGCGCAGTAGCGCGTGCCGATGCAGCGGTTATAGACCTGCGCGTTCAGTCCGTCCTCGGTGTGATGGCTCGCGTAGGTCGGACAGACCGGCTCGCACGGAGCGGCGTCGCACTGCTGGCACATCACGGGCCGGAACTTCAGCTGCACGTCCGGGAAATCGCCTTCCCAGTACCGTTCGACGCGCAGCCAGTGCATCGCGCGCCCGCGCGCGGCCTGCTCGGGTCCAACCGTTGGAATGTTGTTCTCGGCATGACACGCGGTGACGCACGCACCGCATCCGGTGCACTTGTCGAGGTCGACCGCCATTCCCCATTTGTGAGCCATCTTCGTTCTACGTTCGTCGTTCTACGTTCGTCGTTCTACGTTCTGATGTTCGACGTTCTGCGTTCTAAGTTCCAAGTTCTGAGTTCTAAGTTCACCGAGTCTCCCCTCGCGTTCGGATGTTCCCGCAACTCACCCGCGAACATGATCAGGCGGCGATCGCCGTCGCCGGCGCGCGCAATCTTGACGCGGGTCGCGGCCCAGGCCAGCGCGCCGGTGTCGGTCTCGGTCGCGGCGGCGAGGATCCCGATCGGGTTCACTCCCCGCCCGCTCGCATACCGCGTGAACGTTTCGTGTCCCTGCCCGACCGGCATCGCCACGATATCGGGCGCGATGCCCGGGAAGATCATGACCGGCGCGCGCACCGTGCCCTGGGACGAGGTGAGGTCCACCAGATCGCCCTGCGCGAGTTGAAGGCGCTCGGCCGTCTGCGGATTGATCTCCACCCAGCTGCTCCACATCGCCGAGGTGAGCGGGTCGGGCATTTCCTGCAGCCAGGGGAGATGCGCGCTCGATCCGTCGCCGAACTGCAGCGACGCGTACGGCAGCAGGTGAAATGGATACGTCGCCGCATCGCCGTCGAAGACCGGCTCGGCGTACTTCATTGCGGATTGCGGATTGCGGATTGCGGATTGAGACTGCGACTGCGACTGCGACTGAGACTGAGACTGTTGACTGCCGACTGACTTGCTAACTTCTTCCGCCGTCTTCCACGGCAGCGACACCGGCGTCTTCAGCTTCCCGGCGACCTCGATCAGCACGTCGGCGGTCGCGCGCGTCGAATAGAGCGGCTTCATCACCGGACCCGCGGAGGTCGTGACCGCCTCGATCGATCCCGACTCCGGCGCGCTATCGACCCACGACTCGAGAAACGAGTGATCCGGGAGAATCAGGTCGGCCAGGATGCTCGTGTCGTCGAGGAAGCTCCCGAAGCTCGCAATGAACGGAATCGCCGCGAGCGCCTCCCGTACCTTCCACGCCTTCGGCGCGCCGAACACCGGGTTCAGGCCGTCGAGCAGCAGGACCTTCGCTGATGCGAGGTCCTGCGATTTCAGATTTCTGATTTCAGATTTCAGATTTCCAGGCGTGAAGAAGACGCCGCCGGGCTGACCGACGCCGCCGAGCAGCGCGTTCAGCGCGTTGACGGCAAGCGCGTGGAACATCCCGTTCGTGTGCGCGAGCGGCGGGCCGCCGATGAACGCGACCGACGGCTGCAGTTCCACGAGCGTGTGCGCGAGACGCTCGACCTTTTTCGCGGCGACGCCCGTGATCTGCTCGACCCGTGCGGGCGTGTAGTCCGGCAGCCCGGCCGACCAGCCGTCGATCGCGGCTCCCGCGCGCCCGGCATCCGCCGGCCGCTTGCCCGCGAGAATGACATGCGCGATCCCGAGCGCGAGCACGCCCTCGGTCCCCGGCTTCACCGGGACCCATTCGTCGGCGTTGGCGCCGGTCAGCGACATCCGCGATTCCACCTGCACGAACGCGCCGCGCAGACCCGGGCGTCCCTGCCGCATCTCTCCGTAGGCGGCGCTCTGCGCCACGGGAGAATTCCACGATCCAAGGAAGTCGGCGCCGAAGCTGATGGCGAAGCGCGATCGCGCGAGATCGATCGTCGGCAGCTGCTCGTGCCCGAAGCTGATCCCGTTCGCCCTCCGCAGCACGTCGTTCGAGAAGATCTCGTAGGTGAGCGGTGCCGCGGCGCCAAATGCCTTCAGGAATTCCGCGGCCAGCGCCGTGCGGCGCCCTCCATGCGGCCTGGCGAGGAACGCCAGCGACTGCTGACTCTTCGCGGCGGCGAGCGCGTCGAGCTGCCCGCTCAACTCCGCGATGGCCTCGTCCCAGCCGACCTCCTTGAATTCTCCGCTGCCGCGCGTCCCCGTTCGCTTCATCGGGTGCGTCAAGCGGTCGGGGTGATACGTCACCTGTATCGAGGCCTGTCCCCTCGCGCAGAGACCGCCGTGGCTGATGGGATCCTTGGCGTTGCCCTCGAGCTTCTTCGCCACGGGCATCGCGACCACGCCGGCCTGACCGTTGCGGGTGGTCTCGACGTCGGCGTCCATCACGCGCACGTTCATCCCGCAGCCGCCCGCGCACATCGGGCAGATGCTCGGCTTCCACTCCGCGACGCCGGGGACGATGTCCTCGTCGGGCACGAAGCGAATCAGCTGGTGCTCCGGGTTCCCGCAGCTCGCGAGCGTGGCGCTGGTGCCCGTGATGGCCGTCAGCTTGATGAAGTCTCTGCGATCCATGTTCCCGATCTATGTAGGGGCCGACCCATGTGTCGGCCCGGGCGGACACGCGGGTCCGCCCCTACGAACACGTCCGTTCAGAAGTGACACGTCAGGCAATCGTTCGGCGCGTTCTTCTGCTTGTGGCAGTTCACGCAGAACCCCATGTTGTGATCCACGGCCCGCTCGGCGACCGTCTGGTTGGCGACGTCGCCGTGGCAGGTCGAGCAGTCGACGCTCGCGCGAACGTGCGGCGCGTGGTTGAAGCGCACGTGGGCCTCATGGGTGAACCCGTACACGCGCTGCCACGGGATCTCGAGACCCTTCTCCGAATAGCTCGTCACCTGCTTGATCAGCGGCCGGTCGGTCGCGATCTGGCTGTGGCAGATCATGCAGGTCTTCACGCTCGGGATGCCCGCGACGGTCGACTTGTCGGCGCTCTCGTGACAGTCGGCGCAGACGGCCTTCTTCGCGATGTGCGTCTTGTGCGGAAAGGGAATCGGCTGAACGGCGGCCGGACGGATCGCGAAGTAGTCGCGCACCGCTGCGCTCATCGTCCGATGCGCCGGCGTGAACACCGACGGATCCTGGGAGGGCTGCGGCCCGCACGCGGCGGCGGCCAGCAGCACGATCAGCGCAGAGGCGGACCTGAAGGTCCGCACTACACCAGCTGGAGTAGTGCAGGCCTTGAGGCCTGCCTTCGAGAACCGCATTACTTGGCCTGGATACTCCGGAGGTAGTTCACGATGTTCCAGATGTCGGGCTCGGTCATCTTGCTCTTGTAGCCCTTCATGTCGAACTTCGGCCCGGCGCCCTCGCGAATGACGAGAAAGATCTCGCCGTCGGTCGACCCGCGGTCCCACTTGTCATCCGTGAGGTTGGAGGGGTGCGTGCCCTCGGGCGCCATCGGGCCGTTGCCCTTCGCGTCGGCGCCGTGGCAGAACCGGCAGTTCTTCTGGAACGCCGCCTGCCCCGCCTTGATCGATTCGGGTGACGAGGCGACGGGGTTCTTCATCTTCTTGCCGTCCGGGCTTCCACCCGGATTCTGCGCGCCGGCGATCACGGTCGCAAGCGCGATGAAGGACAGCGCGAACGCGGGAACAAGAGCAGTCGATACGCGACGCATGATTCGATTCATCTCCTTTATCACGTACTAGGTGCTTGGCCGGCAGGCAGGTCGGTGGCTGATTCTCACACACCTATTGGGCGACTGCAAACGGTTCCCTTTCGACCTGCGACGAGCGAGCGGAACCGATTGGGACGCCGGCGTTACCCAGCCCGGCCTCAGCGAACGACGACGATCGTCACTTCCTCGTCCGCCACGAGCGCGCCGTCGTCGGCGCGGCAGCGGAGCACGTAGGTGCCGGGCTCCGAGAATGTCACCTTCACCGGCTGCAATCCATCGTCGGGGATCTTCGGTGCGGCCCAGACCGGCGCCCACGGCGAGTTCGCGCCCGCACGCGTGTCCTCCCAGGCCTTGATCTGCGGCGGATCGAAGGTGACCTTCGCATTCGCAGGCCCGCGGTACACGAACCACGACACGTGCAGGCCAACGTTCTTGCCGACCGTGATGCGCGACGGCGGCGCCATCGCAGGATTCCTGACTTGAGCCGCCAGCACTGGATCCGCGGCGAGGCGCGCCTGCGCGGCCTGCAGCGTGGCCAGCGACGGTGTCCGCCGCTTCGGAACGCCGTCGTCCTTGACGTCGCTGACGACGGTCAGCGGTTCACCGGCCTTTACGGTGCGGGACTTGATCTCCTGGATGTGCACCGTCGGCGGCTTGTTGGCGCGCACCTCCGGGCTGCTCGTCCCGGCGCCGAGCGCGCCGGTCTCCGACGCCTTCACGACATCGTCGACCACGTAGTCGGGCCGGAGCGTCGCGTAGGCCTTCTCGGTCTTGCCGTGCGTGGTGAGCGTCCAGATCAGCTCGTCCTTCTCGGTGAAGTTGGCGGGAACCTTGACCCTGAACACGAAGCGGTTGCGGCGCGGCAGGAAGTGCGTCGGCTGCCCCTGATCGGCGCCGCCGAGGTTGAACCCGTTCTCGGACCCAATCGGAACGTCGATTTCCTCTTCCCAGTTGCGGTTCATGTAGCCGAAGAGGAAATACTTCGATCCGTCGGACGCCTGTTCCCACCCCTCGTACGCCGGCGAGATGTTCTGGCCCTTCGTATATGACAAGGATTGCTGCAGAGGCGCCGGTCGCGACGCATCGCGAGCAGCGACGACCAATCGCACAATCCAATCCGCAATCCGACGTTCTTCACTGCTGTGGCGCTCCTGCTGTTTTCATCGCCGCCGGCGGAATCACGTTGCACAGCGGGCAGCCGATGACGTTGTCGTTCTTGGTCACGTGCAGATGCTCGCGGCGCTTGGCCATCTCTTCCTGGAACTGCTCGTCGGTGAGCGCGACGCGCATGCCGAGGTCGATGAACATGTTCGCCACCGAGCGGTTGCCGGAGCCCTGCCAGTTGCGCGGGTCGGGCACGTTCTTGTTCGTCGGCGAGTTGTCCATGAACCCGGTGATGTGGAGGATGGTGCCTTTGGGCAGCAGCGGCGCGGAGTCGTCCGTGTAGTCGTAGCCGCGGACCCAGTTGTGGTCGTAGCCGACGCAGTTCAGCGTCTGGATGTTGTAGCCCCAGATCGCCTCGAGGCACATCCGCTGGCCCGGCGCATGGAGATGCGGCTCGAACGAGATGATCTTGGTGTGCTGCTGCAGGACGGTGTAGGCATTGAGCTGCTGATTCGCTTCCATGCCGCGGATGTCGATGTCGACGCCGTTGCCGAGGCCGAACACCGCGCGCTTGTACGTCGGCTTGTAATCCTTCGGCATCAGCTTGAAGCCGATCTCGAGGTGCGACTTCGTGTCGCGGCCGTTCGAGTGCAGGTGGATCGAGTCCGAGACGATGCTCGAGCCCGCCTTCAGCAGGCGCGCCGACTTCGGATCGAAGAAGTCCGCGTTGCGGCCGACCTCGTGCACCGGCCAGTTGACCGTCTCCTCGTCGAGGATGAACGACAGCGGATCGGCCTGCTCCGACGTCTTGTTGACGTCGAGTACCTGTGTGCGCCAGATCATGTGGTGGAACACGAAACGTCCGCCGACGGTGGCCTTGTTCGTGGAGCTGGACGAGGGCACGTCGTTGACTTCCTTGATCTCGAGCGCGGCGACGTAGCGATCCTCGGTCAGGCCGGTCGGGACGCTCGGAATCTCGCCCCACCAGTCAGGCGCACCGCCCTTGACGGTGAGCTCCTGGGTCTTGACGATCAGGTCGGGCTTCCCGATCGCCCACGACTGGCGATCGGCGTAGACCTTCGCCGGCGGCATGTCGGCCGGGTTGCCGCGCGGCGCGCCGCTGTCGGCCCACTTGGCGAGGATGGCGATCTCGTCGTCGCTCAGCGACGGGTCGTTCTGGAACTGCTGGATGCCGATGTTCTTCTCGACGTACCACGGCGGCATGACGCCGGCCTTCGGGCCGATGCCGGTGCGCTGCTTGATGGCGCGCGCCCACGGCCGGGCGTCCTCGTAGGTCGACAACGACATCGGCGCGACGCCGTCGGCGCGATGGCAGTTCTCGCAGCTGCGCTGCAGAATGGGCGCGACGTCTTTGGTGAAGGTGACCTCACCGGGCACGGCGGCGGGCGCGGCTTTGAGCGCGTGCGGCGCCGCCAGCCCGACGATCGCGGCGAAAACCAGGCCCACTCCCAAGGTCAAACTCCAACGACCCGTCATTCGACGTTCCATCGCGTACACTCCTTCACCAGTAACTACCGCGTGGTCACCATGATACGAAGCTACTATACCTGCCGTCTCAACCGTTGACAACAGAATCTGGATCGAGCGGCCAGCCCCATCAGGAGTGCGAGACGGAGAGCGAGAACGTCAGCGAACCGGTCAGATTGCCGGGGTCGTACACCTGCACGCAGTAGCTCCCCGCGGCTTCATCGACTGAAATCTGCGCGGTGGACGAGGCGACTGCCGAGGTCGTGAAATGCGTGAGCGTGCACGTCGTTGTGCCGTTGGGAGTTCCCAGGCCCAATCCGATTCCGGACGATGTCGGCGGGTTGACAGTCGTGAGTGTCACGGCCACGGCTCCGGCGCCGGCCGTGAACGTGAAGAAGACGGGCGCGCCCTGCGGGCTGAGCGAGCCTGAAAACGTGGCCGTCGTCGTCGAGTCGCTGGGAGACGTCGATCCCGGCGGCAGATTGCACCCGCAGGCGCACAAGGCCGCGACGATCAGCAGCCATCTCGTACACGTTCGCACGCTCGTTCACCCCGTGTCAGCGCGTCCATTTCCGGCAGGCGATCAGGACCTCATCGCTGGCGGGATGACCGCGCATCGCGCGCGCCAGCGCAAGGCCGCCGACGCAGAGCGCCAGGGTCGCGAAGGCGCGCTGACGCGCTGAGGCGCCTCGCCGGCCGGGATTCTCGCGGGCGAGCTGGCGTGCTCGCGCGTCGATGGCGCGCGCCATCGCCATGCGCGTCGGCTCGTCGGCGCGGGCGATCTCGGAGAGCACGGCCGGAAACGGACAGCCGTGGCCCGGGTCGTCGCGGTGTGCGGCGGAAAGATAGCGGTCGACCGACCACGGGATCGATGAATCGCCGAGGGTGGCTTGAACCACCTCGGCGTCCATCGCCTGCTTGGAGCGGAAATGCGCGTAGAACCCGCCGATCGTCAGCCCGGCGCCATGCATGACGCGGCTGACGCTGGCGGCGGCCAGACCGTTCTTTCGAACGATGCGGCCGGCGGAGGCAATGATGCGATCGTGGGTCCGGCGCTTCTTGAGCGTTTGCCGAGACGTCGTGTTCGCCATGGAGCGCCGATGCTAATACATCGGCCACCCGCCCGCGGTGTTATTTCGCGCCCTGTGACGTACTGGTTGTAGGCCTTGACCCAGTCCTTCTTGACGGCGTCCTGCGCCGCCTTCAGGGTGATGGTCTTGTCGCACACCATCTGGTGAAGCTTGAGGTCGAGCTCCCGCTTCTGATCCGGACCCATCGTCTTGTTGGCGGGCAGCGGCCAGAGGTTGTCGGGGTCGTTGGAGCCGCCGAGCGAGATGGGAATGAGGTGATCCAGCTCGCCGGTGAAGTCCTCGGGCCGCTTGCCGTACCGCTCGAGCGCCTGGTCGCGCTGCCACTTGGCGACCGGTTTGGCCGATGCCTCGAAATCCGCCGCGCACACCTGCGCCTCGTTCGCCTTCCCCTTCGCGCCAGGCGTCTGGAACGAGCTGGGGAGTTGCGCGCTCGCCAATGCGGGCACGCCGATCATTGCCGTTGCCGCCACGAATGAGAGCCACGCCGTTCTGACCGTCATGAAGCCTCCTGCAAAAAGATGATGACCATAATATTAGTGTTACGAACGAGGGGCACCAATCGTTTACGTCACGGAATTGTCTCTGTTTGCTACCGCGGCGTCAGTGTTTCGCTTTTGAAACAGCGCCACCGAATTTCGTCAGCGGGACGAGGGCCCGGCGCACGCCTCAACACGCGAGGAAACACGCGCCTTTCCGGCCGTGTAAGCCGTGACGTAGCTGCGGTATTCGTTGATGTACTTCACCAGCGCCTCGGCGTGCGGCACCAGCGCCTCCTCTTCCAGCACGGTCACCGCCCGTGCAAACTCCAGCCCGCCGTCGAGATACCGGCGCGTCACGTCGGCTTGCACCATCTGCAGATCACCCGTTAGACGCTCGACCTCAACGTGCCGGTCCGCGCCGGCGCGGTCCAGGCCGGCGAGCGGAAAGAGCTGCTCGCCGACGAAGCGGACCCGCTCCTCCGCCGGGAACGCCACATCGGCCGCGAGCATCGCCGCCCCCTCGGACTCGAGCGCCTCGGGCGTGAACATCAGCTGAATCGACCGCTCGGGCGGATCGTCTGCCGCGTCCCGGCGCGGCGCCTTCAGCGTGTTCCTGGTGTGGTGGCCCGGGTAGCCCTCGTGACACGCGATCTGGAGGACCTGATCGACGGTGAACTGGAAATCAGTGTTGATCTGAATCGTGCTGCGCGCGTCGCCGAGATAGCGCGAGAACGCGCCCCACGGCTTGTCGCGCACGAACTCGAGCGTCACCTGTTCGTCCGGCGGCAGCGCGACATGCGCGAGCGTACGGCGCCTGCATTCGTCGACGGCGGCGCGCATCACGTCGGCCAATCGATCCGGCGGCACGGTGTATCGCGCGGCGAACGCGGTGTACCGATCGACGAGCCGCCCTCCATGCCCGATCAGATCGGCGATCCGCGAGCGGATCCCGGTGAGCCGGGCCTCATCGGCCGGCGGCGGCACGAGGCCGAAGAAGACCGCGCTCTCCCGATCGAATGGCAGCCGGGTGCCGGTCAGGAGATCGACGCGAGCCGCGATCGCCGCGAGATCCGCGGACAGGGCATGAGCGCGAGTCGCATCGGCCGGCCCGAACGTGTCCGCCGACAGACGCCGCGCCAGTTCGCGGGCCTCGAGCTTGATCGCCGGCAGCGGCGGCGGATCGCGCCGCACGTCGGCGACGGCGCCCTCGGGTCCGGCGTAGAAGTCGAGCGAATCAGGATCGCGCTCGCCCAGCGCGACGGCGAGCCGCACGTACTGCCGCGCGCCTCGTCGTCGATGCGACGGTCCGCGCACGCGCAAGCGGCAAGCAGCAAGAACGAAAGAATCCGGCTCAACGACTCGCAGGTCCTTCAGGCCTGCCCGGCGTCCGCTACCGCGGAAACGGCACATCGATGAAGTATGGCTTGCCTCGCGACGTGTAGGCGACGCGAAGGGTCGCGGCGGGATCCTCGACGGGACGCCCGCGGCCAATCCAGCTCTCGCCGCTGTCGTCGATGTGCAGCGCGACCACGTCGGGCGCCTGCCCCTTCTGCGAGACGGTCACGGTCACCTCGGACGCGGTGGCCGCCGGCAGCTCCGCGCGCGTCGCGTCGCTGAAGTACACGCGGCAGACGCCGTTCTTTCCGGCCACGACCTCGAAATGCAGATCGCCGTTCATCAGGACGATGCCGCCGTAGTGAGGATTGTGATCGCCGTGAGGCACGGTGCCGTCAGCCGGCGGCGGTCGCGGCGGCGGCCGGCGGTTGCGCCGCCAGCGTCGGCGTTGCGTCGGCGCCGCGGCCGCAGGATGCGGCAAGACACGCGCACGCAATCACGCACGCGCGTGCTCCGCGCACCCGGCCTTCGCGCCTTCGCCGCTTTGGCGCGGCCAGTCATTCGCACCTGAGCGCGTCAATCGGATCGAGACGCGAGGCGCGGCGCGCCGGATAGAACCCGAAGAAGACGCCGACCGCGGCCGCGATGCCGAACGCCAGCGCCACCGACGCAGGCGAGACCGACGCCGGCCACTCGAGCACACGCGTCACGACCGCCGCCGCCGCGAAGCCGAAGGCGATGCCGACAAGACCGCCGCAGCAGCTGAGCGCGACCGCCTCGACCAGGAACTGCAGCAGCACATCGCGACGGCGGGCGCCGACCGCCCGCCGCAGGCCGATCTCGCGCGTTCGCTCGCTCACCGACACGAGCATCACGTTCATGATCCCGATGCCGCCGACGACGAGCGAGATCGCCGCGATCGCGGCGAGCAATGCCGTCATCGTCGTGCCGGCGCGCTGCAGCGTGCCGCTCATCTCTTCGAGATTGACCTGATCGACCTTCGGCATGTTCGCCAGAACGAAGGCGGCCACCGACGTGTAGAGGCCTTTGGTCAGCGCTTCGGCCGCCTGCGTCTTCACGGTGAAGTCGTCGGGCACGCCGAAGCTCGAGCTGGGCGCCTGGTTCCCGAGCAGGCCGCCCTGCCGCAGCCGCGCCAGCGCGGCGTCGGTGTCGAGATGATGCCGCTTGCGCAGCAGCGGCTTGATGTCGTCGGCGAGCCGCGTGGCATCGCCCGCCTGCGCCGCCGCCACGACGACGCTGTGAATGTGCTGAATGCCGACGACGCGCTGCAGCGTGGTGAACGGCACGAACACCATGTCCATCTGATCGTCGTCTCCGCCCGAGACGACGCCCACGACGCGAACGGTGGCGTCGCGTATCAGCAGGTCGCGGCCGACCGGATTCACGTCGCCGAACAGCTTGTCGCGCGCCCCGGTGCCGAGGACCGCAACCGATCCAGCCCCGGTGACATCGGCGGGTCCGAAGAACGCGCCGCGCGCCGGCCGCCAGCCGTACAGCTGCGGGTAGGACGCCTCGGTGCCGAGCACCTGCAGGTACTCGCGCGTCGCGCCGTTCACCACCCAGCCGCGCAGCTTCACCACGCTCGACGCGTACTTGACGCCGTCCATCGCGGCAATCGCGTGCGCATCGTCGGGAGTGAGCGTGGATGCCGAGCCGAGCCCGGTGGCGATCTTCGATTCCTCGCCGCCGCGCGTGAAGTTGCCGGCGTCCACGCGGATCAGGTTCGTGCCGGCCGATCGCACGTCGTCGGCGACCGTTTCCTGCGCGCCGGTGCCGAGCGCCACCATCGTGATGACCGCGGCCACGCCAATCGTCATCCCCAGCGTCGTGAGGGCGGTGCGGAGCTTGTGGCGGCCGAGCGCGCGCAGCGCAATGCGAAGCGTGTGAGGCATCACTCGTAGCGGAGCGAGTCGATGGGATCGAGCCGCGATGCCTGCCGCGCCGGGTAATAGCCGAAGAAGACACCGACCGCCGCGGCGACGGCGAACGACAACGCGATCGATGCGGGAGAGACGCGTGGTGGACCACTTCAGCATCTGCGCGATGACGCCCGAGGCGACGGCGCCGAGCGCGATGCCCGCGAGGCCGCCGATCACGCTGAGGGCGATCGCTTCCGCGAGGAACTGCCTCAGGACGTCGCCCGCGCGCGCCCCAACCGCCCGGCGGATGCCGATCTCGCGCGTCCGCTCCGTCACCGAGAGCAGCATGATGTTCATGATGCCGATACCGCCGACAATCAGCGACACCGCCGCGATGCTGCCGAGCAGCGCCGTCATGGTCTTCGTCGCGCGATCGAGCGTACGGCCGAGCTGTTCGAGCGTCACCTTCTCGAGCCCTCCCACGTTGCCGACCACGGCGCGCGCGACATCGGGCCGCAGACCGCCGCGCGCCAGCGACTGCCGCGCCTGCGTGGCGACGGTGAAGTCGTCGGGATCCTTCATCCCGATCCCGTGACGCGCGCGCAGCAGTTCGGTCACGTCCTTCGAGACGCGCGTCACTTCGCCGGTGGAGGCAGCCGTGATGGTGATGTCGTTCAGCTTCGACAGGTTCAGGAGCTTGTGAATGGTCGTGAACGGCACGTAGACCGCGTCGAACTGATCGTCGCCGGCCGATGGCGCGACCATCCAGCTGCCGCTGCCGACGACGCCGACGACCTGGAACGGCTGCTTCCACAGCAGAATCTGCTGGCCTACCGGGTTGGCGCTGCCGAACAGCTTCTCGGCGGCGAAGGCGCCGAGCACGACGACCGGCGCGAGGCGCGACTGCTCGCGCGCGGTGAAGAACCGTCCGGCCGTGAACGTCCACGACCGGCGGATCGACGGCAGCTCGACGTCGCCGCCGTGGAGCCGGGTGAACCAGCGTTTGTCGCCGGCGGCGGCGTGGACGTTCTCGTGAATCCCTTCGGACACGAACTGCACGCCGCGGATGCCGCGAATCGCGTCGGCGTCGGCCGGCGTCAGCGTCGCCGCGGATCCGAGCCCGGCCTCGGTGTCGCCAAGGCGCTGGCGCGACGTCGGGTGGTCGTGCTTCTCCATGGGATCGTCTTCGGGGTGGAAACCTGCGAGGACGACGTCAATGGCTGATGGCTGATGGCTGATGGCTGTGGATGGATGGTCGATGGCGTGTGCGTGGTGGGCGGGAGTGTCCGGCTCTAGCCAGACCGCCCGACCGGTGTCGGAAGTAGTGCGGACCTTTAGGTCCGCCCGACTGGCAGGCCTGAAGGCCTGCACTACATCTTCACGGTTATCTTCGACCCGCGCCTGGTGATCGACGACGCCGCCGCCGTCGTCCTCGGTCTTGGTCTTGTAATTTCCCGCGGTGACGACGATGAGGTTCATCCCGGCCGCGCGGACCTGCTGCTCGATTGCCGCTTCGGCGCCGGTGCCGAGGGCGATCATCGTCAGCACGGTGGCGACGCCGATCGTCATGCCGATGGTGGTCAGCGCCGTCTGCAGCTTGTTGCGCGAGAGCGCGCGGAGGGCAATCGAAAGGCTCGACCCGACTGTCATGGTTCTTTACCCTGCGGGAAGCAGCGCCAGCTCGCCCATCGCGAGCCGCTGCCGGTCGTTGGGCCGGTCGGAGACGATCTGACCGTCCTTGAACGCGATGATGCGCGAACCGTATTCGGCAACCTGCTGTTCATGCGTGATGAGGACGATGGTGATGCCGCGCTCGTCCTTGAGCCGCTGGAAGATATCCATCACCTCGACGCTGGTGCGGCTGTCGAGGTTGCCGGTCGGTTCGTCCGCGAAGAGGATCGACGGATTGTTGAGCAGCGCACGCGCGATCGCGACGCGCTGCTGCTGCCCGCCCGAGAGCTGGTTCGGATGATGCTCGGCCCGGTCGGCCAGGCCGACCGCCTGGAGCGCCGCCGATGCGCGGCGCCGCCGCTCGGCGGCGCCGACCTTCGCCGGACCGTACAAGAGCGGCAGCTCCACGTTCTCGACCGCCGACGTGCGGGCCAGCAGGTTGAATCCCTGGAACACGAAGCCGATCTGGCGATTGCGGATCGCCGACAGCTCGTCGTCGTTCAACCGCGAGACGTCGCGATCCTCGAGCCAGTACTCGCCGGATGTCGGACGATCGAGGCAGCCGAGAATGTGCATGAAGGTCGACTTGCCCGATCCCGACGGGCCGACGACCGCCACGAACTCTCCCGCTTCGATCTCGAGCGTGACGCCGCGCAGCGCGCGCACCGCCACGTCGCCCACCTGATACGTCTTGACGAGATCCCGAACCCGCAGCAGCGGCATCAGTTCGTCTTGACCGGCGCGGTGACCTTGTTCTTGCCGGCGAAGTTGTAGATGATCGTCGCCGCCACCTTTTCCGCGCCCGCCATGCCGTACACCTTCCCGGCGCCCTCGATGATGTAGTACTCGTTGGCCGCGTGCGCGTTGCCGCCGTGGCCGGCGCCGCCCATGCCGATCGGCATCGACACCGGCGCGACCCTCTGGCCGACTTCCTGGTTCGAGAACAGGTACGCCGGCCAGTAGCCGCCGAGAATCGACGCGTAGTGCGCCGGCTCGCCGTGCGGGATGTTGAACTGGGTGTAGGCGTCGGTCATCGCCCGCGCGATGTCGGTGTCGTACGACATCTTCGACCAGGGCACGTCGCCGATCACTTTCATCTCGACGTCCTTGTAGCCGTTGCGATCGAGCTGTTCGCGGATGCGCTTCACCATCTCGAGGCCGTTCATCTTCGGCACGTAGCGCATGTTGTGCTTCGACGTGATCTTGTTCGGCAGGATCGCGCCGGCGCCGCCCGCATACATGTTGCCGCTCCAGATGCCGTCCATGTTGAACGAGACGCCGTAGCGCTGCATCTTGAGCATCGTGAACGGATCGTCGGAGATGAAGCGCGCCACGCCGATGTTCTCGGCGGCGACCTTCAGGTCGGTCTTCTCGGCGGCCTTCTTCATCGCCTCGGTCTCTTCCTTCGACATCGGCTCCATGCCCTGGGTGAAGCCCTGAACGAGCGGCGTGTTGCCGTCGGGAGAGACGAGCGACGAGAGCATCTTGATGTGGCGCCAGGCGGGGCTGTCGACGCCGCGCTTGTTGGAGCCGTGAATGTCGGATTGCACCGGCCCGCGGCCCCACGACTTCCCGCTCGTCGTCAGCTCGATGTAGACGCACCCTTCCGAGCCGCCGCCGACGCCGGCGCTGCCGCTCGGGCTCTGCCCGCCGCCTTCACCGATGAGCGCATCGGCGCCCGCGAACAGATCCGGATGATCCTTGACGAACTTGCGCAGGCCGATGTCCATGCGCTCTTCGTCTCCCTCGGCGACGAAGATCAGGTTGACCGGCATCGTGCCGGTGACCGCCTTGATCGACATCAGGGCGTTCCAGTAGGCGATCTCCGGTCCCTTCGAGTTGGTGGCGCCCCTGCCGATCAACACCTTCTTGTAAGGTCCCTGCTCGATCAGCTTGCCCTCGAACGGCGGCTCCTTCCACGCGTCGGGCTGCGTGACCGGCATCGTGTCGTACTGCCAGTAGATGGCAATCGTGCGCGGCGCGCCGTAGTCGCACTTGGCGTAGACCACGGGATTGCCCGGCGCGCCCCACTCGGTGATGCCGACGTCGTACACGCGCGCCGTCTGGCAACCGAGCTGCTCGAAGAAGCCCTTGACCATCTCGGCCGATTCGGGAATGCCCTCGCCGCTGTTGGAAATGCTGGGCTGCCGAATCCACTTCTGCAGGTTCTCCACGTGATCGTCGATGTGCTCATCGATGTACGTGTAGACCTTCTTCAGCTCGTCGGACGAGATCTTCGTCATGTCGGGCTGAATTTCGGTGTCGCCGGCGGGACGGATGCCGAGTTTCGGCTTGGCCTGCGCCTTGGGCGCCGCGGAACTCTGCGCGTTGGCCGATGGAGACGAGCAGCCGACCGCGACAGCCGAGCGCGGCCGCGAATGCGGCGAGCAGAACGTGCGTTTCATCATTTCATGGAGACCCTGCGAGAAAGAGGAGACGGACGCGCGCGAGGTTACCACTTTCTCCGCGCGCAGAGCCATATCGCCATTGTCTCGGCGCTGTTCTTCCACGTGCCTCAGCGACGTCTCTGACTCTGCGGAACGGACCTTGGACCGTGCTCGTGTGTCACGCGTCTTCCGTGTACTTCAGGATGGCGTGAATCAGAACGTCATCCGCACGCCGATCTGTCCGACTCGCGCCGGGACGTAGTTGGTCGGTATGCCGAAGTTCGACGACCGGACGTCCGCCGACAGGAACCCGGTCGACGCGCCGACATTGAACAGGTTGAACACGTCGCCGCTCACCGTGAGCCTGTTCCGTCCGAACACGAAGTCCTTCGCCAACCGGATGTTGACCAGGTGCGAGTCGTCCGCCGTCAGCATGTCCACGTCGTTCTTGAGCGCGCGGGGGTAGGCGACGTTGAAGAACGGGTCCGACACGACGCGTCCGTTCGACAGCGTCACCGATGGCGCCGTCGCGTTCAAGGCGGCGATGCCGGTCATCACGTTCGATCGGTTCGGCCCGGTGTAGATGTAGAACGCGGAGAACGTCATGTCGAACGGCAGCTTCACGAACGTCGAGATCCGCCCGTGGTTGCGCGGCGCGGTCCGCTGGGACGTGACGTCCTCCGGGCTGATGCCGTAGAACTGCAGCTGGTCCGACGTCGGATTCCACCGCGTGCGGAACGTCGACGCCATGATGTACGAGTAGTTGGCGTTCATGCCCCAGCCGCCGATGAAGTTGCGCGTGAAGAGGAACTGAAGCGAGCGCTGTTCCTGCCAGGTGTAGTTCGGGTTGTAGGTGTTGCGAATCGTGTCGTACTGCGGGAACGGGCGTCCGATCAGCGATCCCGTGACCGGATCGCGGGTGACGTTCAGGTCGTCGCCGCTCTGATAATCCCAGAAGCGCCGCAGCACGAACGTCGTGGTGAACGAACTGCTCCGCGGCAGGCGATGCTCCCAGCTGCCGGAGAATTCGTTGACGTAGGTGCGGCCGTTGTGGATGCGGTCGTCGGCGGTGCCGCCGAAATTCAGGCCGATCGGAAACCCGCCGGGCAGAAACTGGTTGAGGGTCGGGCTGGTTCGCGGGTTCGCACGGGCGATGTCGGTCGCCATCACATACGGCGCGTGCGACGTCCCGTCTCCGCCACCGAGGTCGAGCCATTCGTATCCGCGGTTGGCGGTGCCGCGGAAGACACCCCATGTGTCCGCGTTGTACGCGATGCCGAAGTTCGGCATCGTGACCCACTGATGGAATTCCTCGTCCGAAATGTTGGTCGGCACGCCGGGAGGCAGCAGGGCGCCGAGCACTTTCTCGCGATCCTGCGTGAAGATTCTGTTGTTCTCGACGCGCACCCCCGCCTTGATCGAGACCTTCGACGACGGCTTCCAGCGATCCTGGAAGTAGGCGCCGTAGGCATGCTCGTACGCCTTGTTCGCGACCGACGAAGAACCGCCGTCGATGCTGCGCAGGGTGTCGCGCTCGAAGAGCATGTCCTGGCTGCCGGTGGTGCCCGGCGGACGGAAATACCACTCGACCGGCGTCGCCTGCGTGCTCGTCTGGTTCTCGATGTTCGGATAGAGGTCGGCGCCGCCACGGAACTCGTGCGAGCCGAGACGATTCGCCACCACCGTCATCGACGGCGACAAGTAGATCATCGAGCGGTGCGACGTGTCGATGGCTCCGAAGCCGCCTTCCTGCGAGATCGTGGTCAAGCTTCCGAGGATATTGCCCGTCGGGTTGCTCTGAATCACTTTCGTCGGGACGAGTCCCGTGTTGCCGTTGGGCAGGTAGTCGTTCGGCTTGTTGAACATGAAGCTGCCGACGAACTGGAAGACGCGGTGAGAGCTCATCACCCAGTTGTAGTTGAAGCTCGCCAGCGGTCCACCCTTGACCAGCGTTCCGAACGCCGACGGATCGACGATTTGCATCGGCGGTCCGTTGGTTGTCGAACCGTTGGTGCCGATGCCGGTCGAGGTCGATCCGATCGTCCGTCCCGGCGCGACCAGACCGCGAACCACGGCGTTTTCCTGGGTGACCTTGTCGTACTGCATGCTCACCTGCAGCCGCTGATTGTTCTTGAGCTGCGTCGTCAGTTTGAGGAACCACAGGTTGCCGCGGCTGAACACGGGAACCGGCGCGTTGTTGAACGTCTGATCGCGCTGTACCCGGCGATACGATCCGAAGAACCAGACTTTGTCGCGCATGATCGGTCCGCCCAGCGTCATGTCGGGCTGGTAGTCCTTGCGCTGGTTCGCGGCAATGCCGGTCACGTTGCTGGTGTTGAAGCTCTGGGGAATCATGAAGAAGGCCGCCGAGCCGTGCAGGTCGTTGCCACCGCTCTTGGTCACGATGTTCATGAACTGGCCGACCATGCTGGAACCGTCGGCGGCTTCGGCGCCGAGCGCCTTGACCTCCACCTCCTGCACGGCGTCGTAGTTCAGGTTGACCGAGAAGATGTCGCCGCCGTACGGATCGGTCACGTCGGCGCCGTCCATGCTCGTGCGCCGCTCCGAGCCGGTGAGCTCCAGCGTGGCGGGGTTGATCGCCACGCCGGGGACCACGAGCCACGCGTCCTGGAAACGCCGGTTCGTCGTCACCGGCACGGCGGTAAGTGCCTTGTTGCTGATGTTCACCGACAGCCCGGCGCGCTCGGGGTCGACGATGGGCGCTTCGCCGGTCACCGTCACGGTCTCCGACACCGACCCGACGCTGAGCGTGAAGTCAACATCGATCACGCCATTGAGACGCACGGTCGCTTTGCGAATGACGCTCTGGAAGCCGGAGAGCTCGGCCTTCACATCGTAGGTGGCCGGCGGTAGATTGGCGACGCGATAGAAGCCCTCGCCGTCGGTGACGGCGGTGAACTGTCCCAGGGCCTCTGGACTCGTGAGCGACACGGTGACGCCGGGCAGAACGGCGCCGCTGGAATCGGCGATTTTTCCGGTCACCGTACCGGTCGTCGCGCGCTGAGCCGACGCCGCGGCAGGAGCGAACACCAACGCAAGAACCATCAGGATGCGCAAGGAACGTGGCATGTCATCCTCCTTCCGCCTGATCAAAAGTGCCAATGGTGGAAAAGTCCGATCGAGGTCGGCGTCAGATCCGCGCTCGTGTTCCAACCGCGGATCATCAAGACCGCGCCGACGCCGCTCAACGCGACGCCGCCCCAGAGCAGTGCGAGGTTCTTGCCCTTCAGCGCGTCGCACTGGTTCGTGGCGTAGACCGGGTTGCTGTTCTTCTGCGCGACGCACGCGGCGTAAGTGGCCTTGGGCGCGTTGCCGGTGCTGCTGTCTTCGGTTCTCAGCACCGTCAGGCCGAGCGTCGAGGTCGTGACGCCGGCAACGCCGAGCGCCAGGCCCGACCAGAAGAGCGCGCGGCCGCCTGCAGCCGACGGTCCGTCAGCCGACCGCGGCGACGATCGTTCCGCCGATTCATGGGCTGCTCGGGCAATCGATGCGTGAATGGGCGCTGGTTCCTGAGCGACGACAGGAGTCGTCGTGAGCGCGATAACCACCAACAGGGCCGCGGCTTTCATATGCCACTCCTCTCGAAGGTTCTGATGAGTTGACCGACCGCGTTGTCCGATCCGGGACGGCGTCCGCAACTGGCGCGCATTCTACGCCCGCTCGAGGCCAGATGCGCCCGACGGAAATGTCTGGCGACGCTGAAAATCCGACATTGTCGTGGGAGTCATGGGCCGTCATCTCGAGGACGCTCACGGAAGGACCAGGCGAGGCTCATCCAAAAACAAAAAGGCCCGCCCCTCGTGAGAGGAGCGGGCCTGAAGAACACGAACGACGACTGAAGAATCTACCGGCTCATCGATACCGGTCTTTTCATATCAGAAGCTGACGTTGAAGCCGATCTTCATGATGCGCGGCGACACGATGCTGTTCGGCACCAGGTAGGTCGAACCAACACCAAGGGTCGTGCCGACAACCGTCGACGCGTTGCCGAGGTTGAAGATGTCGAACGTCGGCTCGATGCGGCGTGAGCCGAACCGGAAGATGCGCGAGATGCGCAGGTCGATCAGGGTCACCGCCGGGTAGCGTTCGTCGCCGCGATCGCTCAGGAAAATCGTCTGAGCGGACCGCGTCAGCGCGACGCCGGCCGCCGCGGCCGCCGCGCGCGTCACCGAGTAGGTCGACATGAACGGATACCCGGTGTTCGACACGAGGGTGCCGGCCACCTGGATCTCGTAAGGCGCGCGATAGCTGCCCGACAGACGGAACGCATACAGCGAGTCGCTGCCGACGATGCCCTTCGCGAAGGCCGCGATGTTGGGATCGTTGAGATCGGCGGTGGACCGACTGGCCGCCCGCGGCGTTGATGCCGCCGGTGTTCTTGCCGACCGTGAACCCGGTCACCATCTGCCAGCGCTGCGAGAACCGCTTCTGCGCAGTGATCTCGACGCCGTTGTAGTCGGTGTTCAAGAACGGATCGTTGTCGACGATGTTGGCCTGCAGGCCGTTGAAGGCCGGCAGCAGGTTGTAGACCGTCGCGGTTACCGGCTTCGGGCTGGCCAGCGTGCCGCCCGGGCCGTTGGGCACCGTAATCGTGAACGGCGCGTAGGCGCTGCCCGTCGCGGCCGTGTTGCGCTGGCCGATCTGATCGCGGTTGGTGCGATGGTAGTACATCACGCCGACGCGCATGTTCTTGATCAGCTCGCGCTCGATGCCCGCCGTGAACTCGTCCGAATACGGCCAGTTGGGACCGTTGGCACCTGCGTAGCGGATCGTCGTGCTCGGGAAGCCGCTGCACCCCGTGCCGTACTCGCTCGACTGTGCGATGCCGTCTTTGTTCGGATCGGTCCACGGGCAGGTCTGCGACGCCGACTGCAGCGGGTTCACGTTGAGCACGCGATCGATCCCGACCTGGAGGCCGTAGCGGCTCGCGCTCGCCTTGATGGCGGTCTTGCCGTCGCTCCACGGATCGTAGGACAGACCCGTGCGCCAGACGAAGATGTTCTGCGAGATCGGCGTCGACTCGGGGATGCTGCGCGCCGCGATGAACGGCCCGCCCGTGGTCGACTGCGCCGGCAGGGTGCCGGTGTTGTGATCGAAGCGCACGCCAAGGTTCAACGTCAGGTTGCGGCCGACGGACCAGGAATCCTGACCGAAGATGCCGAGCACCTTGTCGACGTTGATCGCCTCGGTCGGGGTGTTGAACTCCTGCACGTTGATCGGCGCGCCGTTCGAGTAGTTCAGGAAGTAGTTGTTGAGGACCTGGTACCGATCGTCGTAGTACAGCCGCGCGAACTGGACGCCGCCCTTGAACAGGTGGTCGCCCGCCATCCCCGGCTTGCTGTAGGACAGGATGTTGTCGAACTGGAGGCGCGAGTTCGGCTGCTGCTCGGCGCGCTGCGCCGCGTTCCTCGCCGTGTCGAGCGTGGTGTCGACGACGCGAACCGCGGTGGACGGCGTGTTCGGCTGATAGTCGTAATCGGTCTCGCCCTTCATGATGCTGAACGACGACTCGAACACCGTCTTGTTGTGGATGCCCGTGTACTTCGCCTGCGTCGACGAAGCCGGGTTGGTCTGGACCAGCGAAGCGATGTCGGGGACGAGGTTCGGCGGTGTGTCGCGGCGATGGCCGCGGATTTTGTTGTTCCAGTTGTAGGAGAACGACATCTTCTGGTTCGACGAGGCGGAGAACACGCCCTTGCCCGAATAGTTCTTCAACGTGTTGTCGTCGACCGCCTGTGTGCCGTCGTCGTTCTTCGCGTTCACGAGCTTGTTGATGATCCAGCGGCGCACCGCGCCGTTGACCCAGAGACGGTCGTGCACCAGCGCGCCGCCGCCGGAGACGTTGAGGTCGTAGCCGGACTGCGTCGGGTTGCCGAGCGCGAGGCCGGGCGCGCCGCTCAAGTTGTCGCTCTCGAGGCAGCCGGGCTTCGGATCCTGCGGCGTGAGACAGCCGGTCGTCTAGTTGTAGCGGACGTCGCCGCGCCACTTGTTGCCGGCGTCCTTGGTGACCATGTTGATCGACACGCCGCCGGCCATGACCTCGGCCGGGATCGCCGAGGTCATGTAGTTGACCTCTTCGAACATGCCCTGGTCGTAGTACATCATCGTCGCGCCGCCGCCGCCGCCGGGCCAGTTCACCGTCGCGCCGTCGATGTTGTAGCTGACGTCGTTGGTGCTCGAGCCGTGCGCGGAGAGCGAGCTCTGCTGGAATGACTGCGTGCCGCCGACGTCGTAGGTCGAAACCTGGACGCCCGGAATGACCTTGGCGACCGACCACGGGTCGCGGCCCGACGGAATGCCTTCGAGCACTTCCTGGTTCATCACCGTCTGCTGCAGGTTCGACCTGGTGTCGACCGTGGGCGACTCGCCCGTGACCGTGATCGTTTCGGAGAGGCTGCCAACTTCCAGCTTCGCGTTCACGTTCGCGACGAACGACGCGCTGATCGCGATGCCCGTGCGATCGATGGTGCGGAATCCCTGCAGCTCGAACTTGACGCTATATGAACCGGGCGGCAGACGATCGAAGCGATACGCACCCGACGTATCGGTCGTCTGGGTCTGGACGCCGCCGATGAGTTTGTCGCCCGAGACGGACACGGTGACGCCGGGCATCACCGCGTTGCTGGCGTCGGTCACGACACCGGCGATGGAACCGGTCTGAACCTGCGCGTACACGGCCGTCGTTGCCAGCATGCAGAGCATGCCGAACGCGGCGCGTCGAACCAAATTCATGCTTCCTCGCTTTCGCTCAAGTGGGAATTGCGTGCCGCGAAATTGTAAAGCAATGTCGCGGGCGATCCGGGCGAAAGAATGTGAAAGTTCGTCTCCAAACCAAGATTCTGGAGATCCGATTTCTCATCGCTCGTATACTCGTGACGCATGAAACGCGGCCTCATTCTGGCGGGAATCGGGATGCTCGGTGTCTCGGTGTTCGCAGACGGTCAGTCGAACCCGACGAATCCTCCGGCACCGGATCCGCAAACCGCTCTGGTGCGGCAGTATTGCGCAGGGTGTCACAGCGAACGCGGGAAGGCAGGCGGCCTCTCGCTGGCCGCCTTCGACGCGACCGCCGCGCCGCAGCACGCGGATGTCGCCGAGAAGATGATCCGCAAGCTGCGCGCGGGGATGATGCCGCCGCCGGGCGCGCGGCGCCCCGACGAGTCGACGCTGAGCGCGCTCGCGGCGTCGCTCGAAACGCGGATCGACAAGGCGGCGTCGGTCACACCCAATCCGGGCCGCCGCCCGTTCCAGCGGCTCAATCGCGTCGAGTACGCGCGCGCGGTGAAGGATCTCCTCGCGCTCGACATCGACGTCAACGGACTGCTGCCGCCCGATTCCATCAGCCAGGGTTTCGACAACGTGGCCGATTCGCAGCCGCTGTCGCCCGCGCTGATGGAAGGCTACCTGCGCGCGGCGAGCACGGTCACCACGCTGGCGATCGGCAATCCGGACGCCGAGTCCAGTGAAGCGCACTACCGCGTGCCGAAGACGGCGTCGCAGCTGCGCCGCGTCGATGGCGCGCCGTTCGGGACGCGCGGCGGCATCGCCGTCGTGCACACGTTTCCCGCCGACGGCGACTACGAGTTCCGCATCGAGCTCCACGGCAACGCCGACGGCTTCCTCTTCGGCGGCCCGGCCAAAGGCGAGCAGGTCGACATCTCCATCAACGGCGAGCGCAAGGCGCTGCTCGATATCGATCCGGAGATGGCGGAGGTCACGACCAGCCTGTTCCTCAAGACGCCGCCCATCCACGTGAGCGCGGGTCCGCAGCGTCTCGTCGCCGCGTTCATCCAGCGCTTCGAAGGGCCGGTCAACGATCTCATCGCGCCGATCGACCACACGCTCGCGGACACGCAGATCGGCGTCGCGTACGGCATCACCACCCTGCCGCACCTCAAGGATCTGACGATCGTGGGACCGCAGCGCGTGACCGGCGTGTCGTCGACGCCGAGCCGCGATCGCATCTTCACGTGCCGTCCGACGACGGCCGCGGACGAGAGCGCATGCGCGTCGGCGATCGTCACGCGTCTGGCGTCGCAGGCGTTCCGGCATCCGGCCAGCCGGCGCGACATCGACGCGCTGATGCGTTTCTACGCCGACGGCCGCAAGGAGCGCGATTTCGAGAGCGGCGTCGCGTCGGCGCTCGAGGCGATTCTCGCCAGCCCGCAGTTCGTGTTCCGCGTCGAACCCGCCTTCGCTCGCGTGGAAGACACGCGAGCTTCGGCGCGGCAGGGCCCAGTCGGCAGGACGAGCGCTACGCGAGCGAAGGCGGGACAAGCCCCGGCGGCGGCAACGCGCCGCGACGTCGGAACGAGTGAGCGACGTCGCGCTCGCGTCGCGCCTGTCGTTCTTCCTCTGGGCGACGGGTCCCGATGCCGAGCTCACGCGCATCGCCGAGCAGGGACGCCTCACGGCGCCGGGCATGCTCGAGCGCCAGGTGGCGCGGCTGCTCGCGGATCCGCGCGCCGAGTCGCTCTCGACCCGTTTCGCCGCGCAGTGGCTGCGGCTGGCCGACGTCGACGGGATGCTGCCGGACGCGGTCGCCTATCCCTACTACGACCACACGCTCGGCGAAGCCTTCGTCCGCGAGACGGAGCTCTTCTTTCAAAGCATCGTTCGCGACGATCGCAGCGTGCTCGACCTGCTCACCGCCGACTACTCGTACGTGAACGAACGGATCGCGCGCCACTACGGCATCCCGAACGTCACCGGGCCGGCGTTTCGCCGCGTGACGCTGCCCGAGGCGCGCCGCGGCCTTCTCGGCCAGGGCAGCATTCTCGTGCTCACGTCGGTCGCCGACCGCACGTCGCCCGTGATGCGCGGCAAGTGGATCATGGAAGTGCTCCTCGGCTCCCCGCCGCCGCCGCCGCCGGCCAACGTCCCGGCGCTCGAGGCCACCAACGCGACGTCGGGCGGCAAGATGCTCTCCACGCGTGAGCGCATGGAGGAACACCGCAAGAGTCCCGCGTGCGCGTCGTGCCATCGCGTGATCGATCCGCTGGGGCTCGCGCTCGACAACTTCGACGTCACGGGCAAGTGGCGGATCAAGGACAACGAGGTTCCGGTCGACGCCGCCGGCGTGATGTACGACGGCACGAAGCTCGATGGGCCCGCGGCGCTGCGCGACGCGCTCCTCAAGCACCAGGACGTCTTCCTGCAGACGTTCGCGGAAAACCTCATGACCTACGCGCTCGGACGCCGCGTGGAGTACTACGACATGCCGCTGATCCGCTCGATCATCCGGCAGGCCGCCAAATCCGACCTTCATTTCTCGTCGTTCGTCCTTGGCATCGTCAACAGCGCGGCGTTTCAAATGCGCGCGGCCGAACCGGCACAGACGACGGCGCGCGCGCGGTAGGAGCGCATACAGATGTTTCTGACACGCAAGCACATTCCGCGAAGGGCGATGCTGAAGGGCCTCGGTGTGTCGATCGCGCTGCCGTGGCTCGACGCGATGACGCCCGCCCTCACCGCTCTCGCACGCGACGGCGGCGCCGCACGGCCGCAGCGGCTCGTCGCGATGGAAATGGTCCACGGCGTTGCGGGCGCCACGGCGTTCGGCGCGAAGAAGAACCTGTGGTCGCCGGCCGACGCCGGGTCCGCGTTCGATCTGTCGCCCACCGCCATGGCCCCGCTCGAGCCGTGGCGCAACTACCTCACCATCGTCAGCAACACGGACTGCCGCAACGCGGAGGCGTTCACCGCGCCGGAGATCGGCGGAGATCATTTCCGATCGGCGGCCGTGTTCCTCACGCAGTCGCACCCGCACCAGACACAGGGCTCGGACGTGTACGCCGGCACGTCGCTCGATCAGATTTACGCGCAGGCCAGAGGGCCAGGACACGCCGATCCCGTCGATGCAGCTGTGCATCGAGAGCATCGACCAGTCGGGCGGCTGCTTCTACGGCTACTCGTGCGCCTACACCGACTCGATCAGCTGGGGATCGCCGAAAGAGCCGCTGCCGATGATCCGCGATCCGCGCGCGGTGTTCGATCAGCTGTTCGGGGTCGGCGCGACGCCTGAGGCGCGCGCCCGCCGCCGGCGCAAGGACAAGAGCCTGCTGGACTGGGTGATGACGTCGGCCGCGGAGATGAAGGCGGGAGTCGGCACCGGCGATCGCGCGCGTCTGGACGATTATCTCGACCATGTCCGCGAGATCGAGCGCCGCATCCAGAAAGTCGAGGCGCACAATACGAGCGGCGAGGCGCGCGAGCTGCCGTCAGCGCCCGTCGGCGTTCCCGACTCGTACGCCGACCACGTGCGGCTGATGTTCGACCTGCAGGCGCTCGCGTTCGCCGGCGACATCACGCGCGTGTTCGCGTTGAAGCTGAGCCGCGACGTGTCGAACCGCGTCTTCACGGAAGCCGGCGCGACCACCGGCTTCCACATCGCGTCGCATCACAACGAGCGCGAGGATCGGATTCTCGACTTCGCCAAGATCAACCGCTACCACGTGGGCCTGATTCCCTACTTCCTCGAGAAGCTGAAGCAGATTCCCGACGGCGACGGCACGGTGCTCGACAACTCGCTCATCGTCTACGGATCGCCGATGGGCAATCCGAACGTGCACAATCACAAGCGCTGCCCGCTGTTCTTCGCCGGGCACGCCGGCGGCCGGCTGAAGGGGAACATCCACATCAAGGCGCCCGACGGCACGCCGATGGCCAACGCCATGCTCGCCGGGCTGCAGAGCGTCGGGCTGCAGATCGACACGTTTGGCGACAGCACGGCCCCGCTCGACCTGAACGCGGTGACGTCATGACCAGGACGCTCGATCGCCGTCCTCTGCCTCTCGGCGGCCCTGGCCGCCGGACCCGACGACGCGGCACCGGTGGCCGCGGCGGCGATGCGGAGCGATGCTGCGGCCGTGCGCGCCCTCGTGAAGGACGGCAAGGACGTAAACGCCGCGCAGGGCGACGGCATGACCGCGCTGCACTGGGCCGCGATGCACGGCGACGCCGACCTCACGTCGACGCTGCTCTACGCCGGCGCGAACGTGCGCGCGACGACGCGGCTTGGCGGCTACACCGCGCTCCACCTGGCCGCGCAGGCCGGCGAGGCGGCAGCCATGGCCCGGCTCATCGCGGGCGGCGCGAACACCGGCGCGCCGACGTCCACCGGCGCGACGCCACTGATGCTGGCGTCGGCCTCGGGCAAGGCTGACGCGGTCCGGCTCCTGCTCGAGCAGTCGACCGACCCCAACGCCGTGGAGTCGGCCAACGGCGAGACCGCGTTGATGTTTGCCGCGGCGCTCGATCGCGCCGATGCCGTGCGCGAGCTGCTCACGCACGGCGCCGATCCGGCGCGGACGTCGAAAGTGATCGACCTGACCGGCGTCACGGCGCCGGAAGAGAAGCTGCAGAACACGATTCGCGATGCTCAGAACGCAAAGAGCGCGAACGCGTCGCAGAGCGTCTCTGGCGCAGCGCGGCCCGTGCCGGCGCCGGCTCCCGCGGCGGCCGGCAAAGGCGTCGCCGGCGTCACGCGCAGCTTCTCGTTCAATGAACTGATCGGCGCTCAGGGCGGCCTGACCGCGCTGCATTTCGCCGCGCGGCAAGGCAGCGCGCGGTCGGTCGAAGCGCTCATCGAGCACGGCGCCAAGGTCAACGCGCTCACGCCCGGCGACGCCGTCAGCCCGCTGCTGATCGCCTCCGTGAACGGCCAGTTCGACATCGCGAAGTACCTGCTGGCGCACGGCGCCGATCCCAATCTTGCCAATGCCGGCGGCGTGACGCCGCTGTACGCGGTCCTCAACATCGAGTGGGCGCCGCGCATGTTCTACCCGCAGCCGCGGGCGCAGCTGCAGCAGCAGACCTCGTACCTCGATCTGCTCACGTTGATGCTCGACAAGGGCGCCGATCCCAACGCGCGGCTCTCGCGCAAGACCTGGTTCACGCAGTACAACTTCGACCTCCTGCGCATCGACGACGGCGGCGCCACGCCATTCTGGCGCGCCGCATACGCGAGCGACATCGCGGCGATGAAGCTGCTGCTGCGGTACGGCGCGGACCCGGAGATTGCGACCGTGAAGCCGTTTTCAAGACCGCGCGGCACCGACGCGGACCGCGACGCCCCGGCGGTCGACATCTCCGGACGACCGTTGCCGACCGGCGGCCCCGGCATCCCGCCGCTGCTCGCCGCGGCCGGCTCCGGCTACGGCGAGGGCTTCGCCGCCAACGCCCACCGCTTCGCGCCGACCGGCATGCTGGCGGCGGTCAAGTACCTGGTCGACGAGCTCCACGTCGACGTGAACGCGCGCGATCACGAAGGCAACACGGCACTGCACAACGCCGCCGCGCGAGGCGACAACGAAATGATCGAGTATCTGGTCTCGAAAGGCGCCGACCCGAAGGCCGTCAACCGCGCCGGCCAGACGACCGTCGACATGGCGAACGGTCCGGTCCAGCGGACACAACCCTATCCCGAGACCATCAAGCTGCTCGAAGGACTCGGCGCAAAGAACAATCACAAGTGCGTCTCGTGCTGACCGCACGCGACCAGAGGGAGCGCAGAACGATGAGAAAGTGTGTCTGGCGGGCGGCCTCGCGGCCACCGTCGCGATGCTGGCGATTTCACTCTCGGCGCAGGCGGCCAACCCGCGCTACGGCCGATGGAAGCTCAAGTCGGAGGCGCCGGCGCCGCAAAGCAACGTGATGACCTACGAACCGCTCGCGGGCGGCAAGGGAATGAAGATCACCATCGACGCGGTGAACAAGGAAGGCGTCGCGTCGAAGTGGGGCTACAACACGATGTTCGACGGCAAGGACGAGCCGCTCTACGGCAACGCGGGCACCGACACGGGGTCGGTGAAGATCATCACGGATCGCATCAACGAAATCGTCTACAAGAAGGGCGGCAAGGTGACGCAGGTGCTCACCAACGTCCTCTCGCCCGACGGCGACACGATCGGCGTCATGTACATGCGCATGGATCCGGAAGGCAAACGCACCACCAACGTCACCTTCGCCACCTACGAAAAGATCAAGTAGACCTCATATGAAGAAAACACTTTCGATCGTCGCGCTGTCGGCCCTTTGCTCCACCCCGGCGCTGGCCCAGGTCAACGTCGCCAACATCGTCGACATGGAGCTGCTGACCCACACCGAGCTGTCCCAGAAGCTGAAGGACGGATGGACCTCGGTGATCCTGGTCACCGGCGGCACCGAAGAACGCGGACCGCAGGACGTGCTGGGCGGCCACACCATGATGGCCCACAGCCACGCCAGCATGATCGCCAGGAAGCTGGGCAAGACGCTGGTCGCCCCGGTCCTGCCGATCGCGGTCAACGCCACCGGACTCAACGCCAACCGCGAAATGGCCGATCAGGCCGGCGCGATGCAGATGCCGGCCGAGGTCTTCAAGCAGGTGCAGCTGGCCGAGATCGACAGCCTCGCGCGCAGCGGCTTCAAGGACATCTACGTGATGGGCGACCATGGCGGCGGGCAGGCGGAGATGAAGGACGCCGCCGAGGAGATGGACAAGAAGTGGTCGGCCAAGGGCACCCGCGTGTACTACGTCAGCGACTTCTACAACAAGACGCACGACGACGTGGACATGTACTTCTACGAGCACAAGCTGCCGATCGGCGGCCACGGCGCGATGCTGGAAACGTCGATCATGCTCTACCTCGAACCGTCGCCGGGCGCGTGGGTGCGCCCGATCTACAAGACGATGCCGTTCGATCCGACCGGCCAGACGCCGGAGCAGTGGAAAGCGGCGCGTGACGCGCGCATGGCCCGGCAGGCGGCGATCGCCGCCGGACAGACGCCGGCCCCCGCGGCGGGCCGGGGCGGCGGTGGCGGACGCGGAGCGGCCGACCCGAATGCGCCGCCGCGCGTCAACAACGGCGTCACCGGCGATCCGACCAAGTCCACCAAGGAAATCGGCAAGGATCTGATCGACATCATCGTCAACAACGGCGTCAACGAGATCAAGAAGATGACCGCCGAACGCCGCGGCGCGGCGCCACGAAGTAACAGCCTCGCAGGGGGCGCGCGACGGGCGCGCCTCCCTGTTCCGCCTCCTCGTTCAATCCCTGCAGCGTTCTTTCACAACGATGTAGTGCAGGCCTTCAGGCCTGCTCACACGGCGGACCTGAAGGTCCGCACTACTTCGTCACTAGCGCCACCGACGCTCTGAATCACTCGCGTAAGACTCGCCGACGCCAGCCTCTGAAGAAGGCGCCCGGCAGCGGCCGCGAGGTCGCCTGGCAACTCCGCCGAGACGGGCTCGCTGGCACGGACCACATGAGCGTGAACGCTCCGATCGCTGCCGGTCACGATCAGTTCGACCGCACCAACCAGCCGGACCCCGTCCGTCGACTCCAGATGCCACGCGGTCAGGGTCACCGCCATCGCGGCAACATTGCCGGAGTCGACCAGCCGAACGTTCGGCGTGGACTCGAACGCGATGCGCAGCGCCGACTCGAGGTAGCGCGCGGGCGCGGACGACCAGCGCCACGAGGCATCCTCGACGAGTTCGCCGTTCGCCTTCCTGGTGAAGCAGTCGCCGGCCGATGTGGTCGCGCGCTTGCGTGTCGAGCAGCCGAACGGCCAGCACATCCGCCGCGCGATGATCCGAAGTCGACGACGATGGCGGCGTGGGCTGGCTCACGGGTTCGATCAGAAGCGGCTCGATCATCCGGACAGGGATCACATCGGGACGCTTCAGTTGACAGCCCAGACCGCCGCCGCACGCCAGAAGCCACAGGAGAGCCGTGGCGCCTGATTGAAGGCGCGTCATTTCGGCTTGCTCCCGTGCGGGCGCGGACCGTAGACGACCGACTCCGGCTGTTCGTCGAGCCGGCGAGCGAGTTCGCGCATCTGCTCGAGCGCATCACGAATGGCCGGCAGGGAACGACGGAAGTCGTCTGCGGCGAGGTTCGTCCGATCGAGCGCCTCGCGCATCCCCTGCGTCGAGCCACTGAGATCGGCGTCGTGGATGGCAGTCACGCGCCTCCTCAGCGAACTTGACCAGCGTCCCTTCGGGGCCCATGACGCGATCCATGTCGGTCGCGATCTGTGCCATCTGCGTCGTCGTCGTCGCAAAGAATGCCCGCGAGTCCGCGCTCAATTGAGGCAGCTGACTGTCGCGGATCGTCTTTTCGATCGCGGTGAAGAAGCGGTCGCCCCGGTCCAGGCTGTCGGGAATGCGCAAGATGATCTCCCGGAGTGTCTGGAGCGTCGCTTCGGCGCGTTCCAGCACCGCCGGCAGCCGATCCTGGACCGCCGCCAGCGGTGACGGCATCGATGGCACGTACGGGCGGTCGGGTGTGAAGCCGAGCGCCACGGGCGGAGGCGGGTTGGCCGGCAGATCGAGCAGCACGTAGGCTTCGCCGGTCACCGGGTTCCCCACGATGCGAGTGCGAAGTTGCGGGAACACGGCCAGGTCGGCCATCTGCTGGATGCGCTTCACGTTCGCCCCAATCGTGACCAGCCGGTCCTGAAAGATTTCGAAGTCGATCTCGATGGTTTTTCCGACGCTGTTCGGGATCGATTCGGATGTCCGACACTCGCCCGATCGAGACACCGCGGAATCGGACCGGGCTGGAGATGTCCAGGCCGCTGACATTTTCAGTGACGTAGGTGACGAGGCTGATCACCGCGCGGCTCCTCATGCGCTGCACGAAAAAGAGACTCGTCCCCAGAATGACGACGAGGCCAATGACGACGAACAGGCCGAGCCCCGCGTAGCTTTTTTCTGCGGCCATCATTTGACTCCGTGATGTGCGACCGTCCCGGGAGACGACCGCGTGAAGAACGCGTGCACGAACGGGTTGCTCGCCTGATCGCGCACCTCGCGCGGATTTCCGCGGGCGACGATCCCCTTTGCCACCTTGTCCAGCACGATGCAGCTGTCGGCGACCAGGAAGATGCTCGGCAGTTCGTGGGTGACGATGACAATCGTGATGCCGAGGTCGCGGCTCAATGTGAGGATCAGCTGATCGAGCTCGTAGGCCGTGATGGGATCGAGCCCGGCAGACGGTTCATCGAAGAACAGCAGGTCCGGTTCGAGCATCATCGCTCGCGCAATCCCCGCGCGCTTCTTCATGCCGCCGGAAATCTCTCCCGGCAGGTGTCCCGTAAACGCGCCAAGGCCGACGAGATCGAGCTTCGCCTGAACGAGCTCCTTCACCAGGTGACCGCGAACCGGCGTCCACATGGTGAGCGGGAGCGCAAGGTTTTCCGCCAGCGTCATCGAGCTGAAGAGCGCTCCGGACTGGAAGAGCACCCCGAATCGCGGCACGCCTTCATAGCGATGCGGCGTGCCGATGCCTTCGATATCGATCGTGCCGGCGAGCGGCTGTTCCAGACCGATCAGGTAGCGCAGCAGCGTGCTCTTGCCGCTGCCGGATCCGCCGAGAATGGTGAACACCGACCCGCGCTGCACGTCGAAGTTGACGTGCTCCATCAGGACACGCGATCCCCAGCCGATGCGGAGGTCGTTGACGACGATGTGCGGCCGCGGGTCTGGCATGGTCAGAGACCCATCAGCGCGTAGAAAAAGGTGAACAGCGAGCTGATCACGATGACGCCGAAGATCGAGAGCACGACGGCGGTCGTCGTTCGCGCGCCGACCGCCGCCGCGCCGCCCTGCGTCGCCAATCCCTGGCCGCACGCGATCAGACCGATGGCCAGCGCCAGGAACGGGGTCTTGAGCAGTCCCTCCAGGAGATTCGTCGAGGTGATGGCGTCGGCCGTCGCGAGCGCGTACGCGCGCGGGGACATGTCGGTGAGGACGGACGCGGCGATCAATCCTCCGACGAGCGCCAGCACGTCGCCGATCCAGGTCAGGACCGGTACGGCGATGATGAGCGCCAGACAGCGCGGGACGACGAGCCATCGCACCGGGTCGAACCCCATGGCGCGCAGCGCATCGATCTCCTCCGACACCTTCATCGTCGCGATCTCGGAGGCGAGGCCGGCGCCCGATCGGCCGGCGACGACAATCGCGGTGACCAATGGACCCAGCTCGCGGAAATGGGCGACCACGACGAGCTCTGGTACGTAGACGGTGGCGCCGAATCGGCCAAGCTGCGACACGCCGAGGAAGCCGATGATGACGCCGACGAGAAGGTTCGCCGCGCTCGTGACGGGAAGTCCGTCGGCGCCGATCTGTTGAACGAGGGTTGCGATTGAGCGCCAGTCGACCGAGCGCGGGGCCGCGACTGCCTGGGGCACCGCCGCCGCGTCGCGACCGATGAAGTCGAGGCTGCGCGTGATGGCACGCGGCAATCGATCGGCCATGAATCCGAGACGCCCCAGGATCGCGCGTCGACTCGGCGCACCCGGCGGGCTGACGGTCCGGCGCTGACGATACAGCGCGATGAGCCGCGCCGCTTTCGGGTTGTGCTCCGCGACGACATGCGTGCGCGGGCCAGTCGCTTCGACGCGATCGAGGAGCCTGGCAAGCTGCACGGCGCCCGTTCCGTCGATGTCCACGACATCCGCCAGCTCGAGTTCGACGGTTCGGCAACCGGTCAGCGTGGTTTCAACGCTGGCGATGGCAAGCGCGGCGGTACGCGCGTGGGGAAGATTGAACGGACCCGCGGGAATCAGACGCGCGTGGTCGCCTTCGCGGTCGGCCCGGACGGCAACCTCCATTCGTCCTGCTCCTCACGTGTTCAGAGATTCGTCGAAGCTGCAACGTGCCTCTACAGCGTTTTTCACTCTGGTGTAGTGCGGACCTTTAGGTCCGCCGTGTCGGGCAGGCCTGAAGGCCTGCACTACATTGGAGTGAAAGACGCCGTAACGCGACACGTGGAGCCCCGCGTCACGTCGGGGCGGAGCAACGGCCGTGCCGCGCGTCGCCCCCTCGTGCGATTGTGTGGTCCGCACGAAGTGCAGTGCTCGTTGTGGATGAGCGGCTCCAGAAGACGACGCCCGGCGGCGACGGACCTCCGGCAATCCGTGCGTGGCACGCCCGGCCGGAGGTGCCGCGCCGGGAGCCGGCATCGTTCGTCAGAAAAGCGGAGGCGCCGGATGGATTCGGGGGCCGTTCGTGCCGCCCATTGGCTCGCGAATTGCTGCCTCGGCCTTCACCCAACTGCCTGGTCGAGGATCCAATCTCGACCCGACGCGCGCGAAACACGCGAATCCGGGCGGAACGCCGCTTCGAAGGAAGTGCACCATGCGCTTGAGCCTGACGCTGACGATCGTTGCCGCATTGTTCGCGACAGCCGCCGCAGGACAGGACGCGGCTCCCCAGGAACGCGCAGCGGCCATCAAACAGTCGCTCGCCCAGAATCAGGCCGCGCTGCGCCAATACACGTGGATTGAGACAACCGAGATCAGCCTGAAAGGCGAGGTGAAGAAGAAGGAACAGAAGCAGTGCCGGTATGGAGCGGACGGCAAGGTCCAGAAGACGCCACTCCCCGGCGCGGCGCCCGCTCAGGCCCCGCCAAAGAAGGAGGGCCGCTCCGGCGGCGGCGGCGGCCGCGTGAAAGAGCAGATCGTTGAAAACAAGGTGGAGGACCTGAAGGACTACATGGAGCAGGTCGCCGCCCTTGTCCATCAATACGTGCCGCCCGATCCGCAGAAGATCCAGGCTGCCCAGTCCGCCGGCAACGTTCAGCCCTCGGCGGGAGCTCTTACGGTGAAGGACTACGCGAAGCCGGGAGATGCCGTGATCGATCGGATTCGATCCCGCAGCCAAGAAGCTTTCGAGCTATCGAGTCACTTCATACGTGGAAAAACCGAAGGACGACGAGGTGACCCTGGCGGTCACGTTTGCCGCACTCGCCGATGGAACGAGCTATCCGCAGCAGGTCGTGCTCGACGCCACGGCGAAGAAGATCCAAGTCAAGGTGACGAACTCCGGGCACACGAAAGCGGCGCCGTAGTCGCGAACGGCTTCAGCGGCTCTGGCCAGCCCATCGAGCCACCGCGTTCTTCTGCTACGATGTGCGCCGTGCACACCGCGTTGCGACGTCTTGCTGTGTTCGCGTCGATCGGCTTCGTGGTTTTCAGCGTCGCCGGCGGCGTTCGCGGCCAGACTCCGCCGCGCAAACGACTCCTCTTTCTGACGCACGCCGCCTTGTACAAGCACGCCAGCCTCGGGCCGGCGGAAGCCGCGGTGACCGAGTACGGGAAGGCCGGCGGCTTCGACGTGACGACGCTCGAGGGCTACAAGCAGGATTCGGCGAAGCTGGACATGTCGTTCCTGACGCCCGAGTACCTCTCGCAGTTCGATGGCTTGATGCTGATGACCAACGGCAACCTGCCGTTGACCGATACGCAGAAGCGCGCGATCGTCGACTACGTGCGCAACGGCAAGGCGCTCGTCGGGGTTCATTGCGCGTCGCTCACGCTCTACGACTATCCCGAGTTCGGCGAGGTGCTCGGCGGCTACTACCGCCGCTCGATCATCCCCACCAATGTCGTCGGTCAGAAGATGGGCGTGCTGAAGGTGGAAGACCCATCACATCCGGCGACGAAGATGATGAACGGCAGCTGGACGGTCGGCGAGGAGTTCTATCAATTCGGCACGGCCGTGTGGGACGCCAGCCGGCCGACCGAGCAGATCAGCCAGGTGGGACGGCTGCACATCCCGATGGCATTCTCACGCGACCGCGTCCACGTGCTGCTCAGCCTCGATACGACAGAAGACCGACATCAGCGACCTCGGACCGGAGATCACGAAAGGCGGCGACTACCCGCAGGCGTGGTCGCGGACATTCGGCAAGGGCCGCTCCTTCTACACGTCGCTCGGCCACCGCGAGGATATCTGGTCGACGGACGCCACCTTCCGCGCGCACGTCACCGGCGGAATTCGCTGGGCGCTGGGAATCGAGAACTGACGCGCGCCTTCAACCACGAAGGCACGAAGCACACGAAGACGCACGAAGAAGACACGCCACAGAGCACTCAGAGACACCGAGATTTCCAAACCACAGGGCCGCAGGGTCACAAGAGTTCCTGAGCGCACGCGGCAGATCCCGACGCGTCGCTGCAGCTCAGTGCCATCTTCTTCGTGCGTCTTCGTGTCCTTCGCGTCTTCGTGGTCATGTTAGAGCGGCCAATTATCCCCAGGATCCCGTCGTCAACAGACTCCTGTGGTATTGTGCGAAACTGTCTGTATGCCGTGGACGTCAGGAGAGCGAGCCAATCGATCCTCCGGCCGAGGTCCAACGAACATGAGAAAAGCCGAAGCCGCTCAACGTTCTGCTCTGCCTGCTCGCATCGTCGATCTGGATCACGGGTGCTGAACAGCTGCAGCCGGGAGCGAGCGGAGCCGCGGTCCAGAGTTATCTCAATCGGACGGCTGACGCCGTTCTGGCTCTCAAGAGCACGCGCTTCTCATTGAAACGCGAGGGCACACCGGCCGTGCTGGACGCGAAGAACAACATCACCTTTACCGCAGCAGATTGTGCTTATTCAGCGCCGGACAGAGTGTCTTGCGACGTCAAAGTCTCGCTCAAGAACGGATCGATCCTGCAGTTGACGCGAGTGTGGGTACCCGAAGGCACCTTTCAGTCGAATCCGCTGACGCGGCAGTTCGGCAAGGCGCCAGCGGACGCGAATTTCAATGGCGTCCTGCTGTTTGCCAGGACCGGCATCCCGGAAATTCTGCGGACCAAGGTGCAAAAGGCGAAAGTCGTCCAGCTCGAGACGCTCGAGAACCGGCAGGCGCTTCATCTCCAGGGCGAAGTGAGCGGCGAGACACTGAATCCGCTCGTCGGGTCCACGCTCAAAGCGGATGTGATGTATCCCGTCGATTTGTGGACCGACGAGAAATCGGCGAACCCGGTGCGGCTCCACATCACCGAGCCTGAGGGCAACGGCTGGCTCATCGAGCTCTTCGGCACGAATGAACCGGTCGATATTCCGACGCCGCAGCTGCCGCCCGCCACTCCCAAGCCGCAAGCCTGAATGTCGCGCGCACGGCAGTACCCGGCGCTGATCCTCGCGCTCGTCTGCCTCCCGGTGTTCATCGGCGCGCTCGATCTCACCATCGTCTCCGCGGTGCTGCCGGAGGTGATCCGATCGTTGACGATCGAGATCCAGAAGCTCGATGTCGCCGGGTGGGTCGTCACCGGCTACTTCGTCTCGTATGCGATCAGCATGACGTTCATGGGGAAGGTGTCCGATATCGCCGGCCGCCGCCTCGTGTATCTGCTCTGTCTCGCGATTTTCTTCGTCGGGTCATGGCTGGTCGCGGCCTCGCCAGGCTGGCCCGCCGGCATCGCGCTGAGAGTGATGCAACTCTTCCAGGACCATCCCCCGGCAAGTTTCGCCGCGCTCTACGCGCTGATTGCGGGCCGTGTCATTCAAGCCTTCGGCGCAGGAGCCATGGTGCCGGTGAGCATGGCGCTGGTCGCCGATCTGTATCCGCCCGCGAAGCGGGCGCTTCCGCTCGGCATCATCGGGGCGGTCGACACGGCGGGTTGGGTGCTGGGACATCTCTACGGCGGGATCATGGTGCAGTTCATGAGCTGGCCGTACCTGTTCTGGATCAATCTCCCTGTGGTCTTCGTGATCTTCTGCATCACGTGGTGGGGGTTGGCCGGCCTGCCACGGATGGACGTGAAGGGCGGCATCGACTGGATCGGCGTGATGCTTCTTGGCGCAGCGCTGCTTCTGCTCAATATCGGCCTTGGCGCGCCGGAAGTCGGTCTCGAAGGATCAGCGGCGCTTCCATCGCCACATCGTCTGTACTGGGTCGCCGGGGCCGCCGTGGCGTTCGCCGTCTTCCTGGTGTCTCAACGGCGCGTGCGCGATCCCATCCTCGACTTACGCATCTTCTCGAACCGCAATCTGTCGGCGGCGAGCGGCGTCAATCTGCTCGTCGGCTTCTGCATCATGGTGGCGCTCGTCAGCGTGCCCATTTTCATCAACGTGGCGGGCGCGGCAAACACGATGAAGGCGGCCCTTGTCACGGGATACCTGCTCTGCGCCTTTACCGTGCCGATGGCGCTCGCGTCGATTCCCGGAGGCTGGCTCTCCGAACGGCTCGGCTATCGATCGTCGGTCGTCCTCGGTTTGATCACGGCGATCGTCGGCTTCTGGATGATGAGTCTGTGGAAGGTGGAAATGGCCGCCCAGGCGGTGACCTTCTTCGACAGCCTGCGACACGGCCCCGCGCCGTCCGACGTTCGTGGCACCGGCTTCATGGCGGCGGGGCTGGCGCTGGCCGGCATCGGCATCGGGTTGACCATCGCGCCAATCGGGGCGGCCGTCATCAACGGCGTCGGCGAACAGGACCGCGGGATGGCGTCGTCGCTCGTCATCATCCTTCGCCTGATCGGCATGAGCGTCAGCATGAGCTCGATGATGGCGTATGGGCTGCGGCGGACGACGATCCTCAGCCGGGAAATGATCGGCCCCGACGATGCGCTGGATTTGGAAAAGACGGCCAGAGTGGCGCTTGATGTGGTGACGAAGATCACCAGCGAGATCGCGCTGATTTCTCTCGCCGTGAGCGCGATGGCCCTGGGCGTCGCGCTCCTGCTCCGACGGGGCGACCTTCCGTCGCATCCTCAGTAGGGGCGGACCCGCGTGTCCGCCCCGGGCCGGCACATGGGCCGGCCCCTACTACTTACATCTGCAGCCCCTACTGCTTGATGCGTTTCGCGGACCACTCCATTTGTCCCAGCCCCGAAACCTCCGCCTTGCCGTTGACGATGTTGTCGCCGTCGAGGTCGCCGGTCATGATGACGGTCATCTCGCCTTGCGGCGTCTGCGCCACCAGCGTCAGCTTGAGCATCTTCCCTTCGGCCGTGCCCGAGACCGGGACCTCGCCCAACTGACTGCCGAACGTGCCGGACAGCTTGCCATTGTCGTCGCTCAGCGTCGCGTTCGCCGGCATGTCGCCGGCGGGCGTCTTCATCATCACGTCCCACTTGCCGCCGAAGCCGACACCGGCCACAGCGGTCGTCGCGGCCGCTGGCGCCGCGGGTGCCGCCGCCGGAGGCGCCGCTGCGGGAGCCGCCGTCGCCGCGGCGCCCGAACGCTTCGCGCTCCAGTCGCCTTCAGCAAAGCCGCCGAAGTCGGCCTTGCCCGTGATCGTCTCGCCTTCGACCTTGCCCGTCAGCGTGATGGGCAGTTCCATACCCTGCGCGTTGATCGTGAAGGTGAACTTCAGATCGCTGCCGGTCATCGTGCCGCCCTCGAACGGCAGCGTGCCCTGCGGCGACTTGAACATTCCCGACACCTTGCCGCCTTCCTGCTTGAAGGTGACCGGCGTGGTGTTGGTGCCCTGCGGCGACGTGACGGTGACGTCCCAGTCCCCCGTGACGTCGGGCGTCTGCGCGAAGACCGGCGACGCGATGAACAGCGAGAGCGCCAGCAGCGTGGATTTCAAACGGGTCATTCAGTAGGCTCCTGAAAAGAAAACGTGTGACTAGTTGCCCGCATCGCCCGTGCGGCGGGCGCTCAGCGGTCCTTCGCCGACGTCACCGAGCTTGGCGGTCCCGGTGATCAGGGTCGCGGTCTCGAGCTTGCCCTTCATCGTGATCTCGAGCATCTTGCCGTCTTCGGCGACCGACCAGACGACCGTCACCTGATCGTCAACGACCCGGCCGCTGATTTCGTACTCGCCGAACTCGTCCGTGGCATGCCCTGTGAGCCTGGTGCCCGACTGGTTGATCGTCATGATGATCCAGTTCTGGCCGAGCGGCGTCACGAAATCGACACGCCAGGTGCCGGCGACGCTGCGTTGCTGCTGTTGCGCCTGCTGCGCGCGGGCGGGGACCGCCACGGCGGCAAGCGTCAGGCACACGGCCAGAAAGGTTCTCGTCATGATGCCGTCATTTTACTTCCGGCTGGGGGATAGGGGAATCGGGTAATTGGGTAATCTGGTAATCGGGTGAATTGATTGGAGATTGAGCGCCCAACCTCGCGGCCGACCTCCGATCGCGCAATCGATTACTCGATTACCAGATCACCCAATTACCCGATTCATGATCGCAGATCAGACCGCCTGCGCGACGGGCTCGGCCTCGACCTCGACAGGCGGCGCAATGGCGCTCGCGACCGCCGACGTGATGCGGCAGAAGCCGGCCAGATGACGGTCGAACCGCAACAGCGATCGCGCGATCCGGCTCCCGGTCAGCCGTTCGTGTGTTTCCAGCAGTTCGCGCAGCAGCTTCTGCTCGGCGGCGGTCGGTGCGTCGATCGAAAGCTGCTGCGGATTGATTCGGGCGGCGAGCGACTCCCGGCTGCCGGCCACGTAGATGACGCCGCCGGTCATGCCGGCCGCGAAGTTCTGGCCCACCGACCCGAGCACGACCACCGTGCCGCCGGTCATGTACTCGCACGCGTGATCGCCGACCCCTTCGACCACGGCGGTGGCGCCGCTATTGCGGATGCCGAAACGCTCGCCCGCCAGGCCGGCGAGGAACAGCCGGCCGCCAGTGGCGCCGTAGAGCGCCGCGTTGCCGGCCAGCACCTGGTTGGCGCGCCCGCGTTCGCGCGCCGCCGGAGCCACGACGATCTCGCCGCCGTGCATGCCCTTGCCGAGGCCGTCGTTGGCGTCGCCGATGAGCGATAACCGCATGCCGGGGAGAGCGAACGCCCCGAAGCTCTGACCCGCGCTGCCGGTCATGGCGAGTTGAACCGAGCCCTCGGGCAGCCCGCGGTCACCGAAGCGGGCCGCGATGGCGCCGGCAATGCCCGCGCCGAACGCGCGGTCGGTGTTGGCGATCGCGCCGGTCACCGACAGCGGATGATCGGGGCTCAGCGTTTCGAAAAGTTCGGACGACACGATCGTTCGACGTTCGGCGTTCGACGACATCCCTGCTCGTTCGCCGTTTCGCACCCGTTCGCCGTTCGGCCCGCGTTCGATGTTCGGAGCCACCGGCCGTTCGCCACTCGCGCGCGCGAGCAGCGAGTCGAGCGAAATCGACGGCACGACGCCGGAACGCCGGCGCAGGAGGTCCGCCCGGCCGATCAGATCCTCGAGACGGGTCAACCCGAGCGACGCCAGGATCTCGCGCACCTCTCCGGCAATCAGCTTGAGGTAGCCCACCAGCATGTCGGCGGTTCCGGCGAATTCGGCGCGCAAATCCTCGCGCTGCGTGGCGATCCCAACCGGGCAGGTGTTCGCGTGGCACTGGCGTGCCATCACGCAGCCCAGGGCGACGAGCGCCGCGGTTCCGAATCCGTACTCGTCCGCTCCCAGCGCCGCGGCAATCGCGATGTCGCGACCCGTCTTGAGGCCGCCGTCGGTCTGGAGCACCACGCGGCCGCGCAAGCCGGCGCGGGTGAGCGCATGATGCGCCTCGGACAGGCCAATCTCCCACGGCATGCCGGCGTGCTTGATCGAGGCCCGCGGCGACGCGCCTGTGCCGCCGTCGTGGCCGCTGATCTGGATCGCATCGGCGCCCGCCTTGGCAACGCCGGTCGCGATGATCCCGACACCGACCGACGCCACGAGCTTCACGTTCATGCGCGCGGCCGGATGGAACGCGCGGAGATCGTAAATCAGCTCGGCCAGGTCCTCGATGCTGTAGATATCGTGGTGCACCGGCGGGGAGATGAGCGTCGTTCCCGGCTGCGCATGGCGCAGGCGCGCGATGTGGGGAATCACCTTCATTCCCGGCAGCTGACCGCCCTCGCCCGGCTTCGAGCCCTGCGCGATCTTGATTTGCAGCTCGTCGGCCGATCGCAGATACGCGGGCGTCACGCCGAAGCGCGCCGATGCCACCTGCTTCGTCCGGCTGCCATCCCAACTGCCGTGACGCGGACGGACGAACCGGTCCGGCTCCTCGCCGCCCTCGCCGCTGTTGCTGCGCGCGCCGAGCCGGTTCATCGCGGTGGCGATCGTGCGGTGCGTCTCCGGCGAGAGCGCACCGACCGACATCGCGGACGCGAAGAACCGCCGGCAGATGGCCTCGACCGATTCGACCTCTTCCAGCGGCGTGGGCATGGTGCCCTCGGCCGGCGTCATCTCGATGAGATCCCGGACCGCCTGCGCCGGACGGCCGTACACGTGCGACTTGAACGTTTCGTACGCCGGAGCGCCGGTGGGTGCGATCGCTTCATCGCGCGATTTCTGCAGCCCGCGGACGACAAGCGGGTTGGTCGCGTGATACTCCCCTCCGCGCCGGAAACCGTGGAGGCCGGGATAGTCGGCCTGCGGCAGTTCCTTCGCGAACGCGCGCGCGTGCCGCGCGAGCACGGTCGCCGCGATGTCGGCCAGCGTCGCACCACCAACCGGGGACGAGGTCCCCGGAAAGAAGCGATCGACCACCGACGCGTCGAGCCCGAAGATTTCGAAGAGCTGCGCGCCGCAATACCCGCTGAAGGTGCAGACGCCCATCTTCGACATGAGCGTCCGCAGGCCGCGCTCGAGCGCGAGGCGGTATCGCGTCACGGCGATATCGCAGCCTGTCGGATCGGCCTGAGCCAGCGACTGAATCGTGTCGTAGCCCAGCGACGGGCAGACCGCGGAGGCGCCATAGCCGAAGAGCAGGCCGACCTGGTGCGCGTCGCGCGCGTCGCCGCAATCGACCACGATGCTCGCACGCATCCGGAGGCCGCGATTGACCAGCGCGTGGTGCACGGCCGCCTGCGCCAGAAGCGCGGGAACGGCCGCCTTGTCCACGTCCAGGCTCCGGTCGGTCAGGACGACGAGCGCGCTGCCACGTTCGACAGCGGCGCACGCTTCATCGGCAATCGCCCGCAGCCTGACGTCGAACGCCTCGGCTCCGCCGCGAACCGGAAAGACGATGTGGATGGTTGCCGGCGAGAAGGCCGACGCGGTCGTCAGCTGCTCGAGATCGCGGCGGCTGAGAATCGGCGAGCGCAGCACGATGCGAGGCGGCCGCGGCGCCAGTTCGTCGATGAAGCTCCCGTGTCCGCCAAGGATCGTCGTCAGCGACATCACCGACGATTCGCGGTACGGATCGACCGAGGGGTTCGTGACCTGGGCAAATCGCTGGCGGAAGAAATCGCTGAAGAGCCTCGCCCGCGCCGACAGGGCGGCCGGCGGCGCGTCGTCGCCCATCGAGCCGATCGCCTCGTGGCCGTCGGCGACCATCGGCTTCAGGAGCAGCTCGACTTCCTCGTGAGAGCAGCCGTGCGCGGTGTGGCGTCGCGACAACTCCGCGTGCGTGGTGCCGGCTAGTGTCCGGCCCGTCCGGGCGGACACGCGGGTCCGCCCCTACAAGGTCGTCGAAACCGTCCGGGCGGACACGCGGGTCTGCCCTGCAACGTCGTCGGAAACCGCGTCTTCGACGTCCACGCCGATCGGATCGGCGAGCGGCCGCAGCACGTCGGCCACGAGACGGCGATAGCGGCGGCGAAACGCAAGGCGCCGCCGGATTTCGTTGGTGCCCATCACCGAGCCGCGCTCGACATCGACGATGATCATGTCGCCGGGGCCCAGGCGGCCGCGGTTGACGATCTCGTGCTCGTCGGCCGGAAGGACGCCGACCTCGGACGCGACCGCAATCAGGTCGTCGCCGGTCGAGACGATGCGGGCAGGGCGGAAGCCGTTGCGATCGAGCGCGGCGCCGACGTAGCGGCCGTCGGCGAAGACGAGGGCTGAAGGACCGTCCCACGGCTCGCTGACCAGCGACTGGAACTCGTAGAAGGCGCGCACGTCGGGCGGCATGGCGCGATCCCGCTCCCAGGCCGGCGGCACGAGGCGCGTGACCGCGTGGGCCAGCGAGTAGCCGTTGTGCCTCAGCAGTTCAATCGCGTCGTCGAGCGACAGCGAATCGGAGCCGTGCGTCGAGATCGGCGGGTCCAGGCTGAAGCCGGGCAGCGCCGTCGCATCGGCCGCGCGCGCGCGCATCCACCCGCGGTTTCCCGCGATCGTGTTGATTTCTCCGTTGTGCGCGAGGGTGCGGAACGGCTGCGCCAGCGCCCAGTCGGCCGACGTGTTCGTGCTGAATCGCTGGTGGAACGTGATGAACGGCGACACGAAGCGCTCGTCGGCGAGATCAGGATAGAAGCAATCGAGCGCGTCCGGCGTGACGAGGGCCTTGTGCACGAGCGTCCGCGTCGACAGAGACACGATGGTCAGGCGGACACCGGCGGCCCGCGCGGTTCTCTCAATCCGCAGGCGCGCGCGATAGAGCGCGGCGTCGGCGGCCTGACGGCCGTCGTCGAAGCCGGCGAGGACCTGCAGCACCTTCGGCGTGGTGTCGCGCTGCGCGCGCAGCACCGCCGCACGGTCGGTCGGCACGATGCGCCAGTCAATCGAACGGGCGCCCGCATGGCGGAGCTCCCGCTCGACGATTTCGCCCGCCTGCAGGCGGTCGCTGGGGTGAACGAACAGCATGCCCAGCCCGCGCGTGCGCGCCGGCGGCAGCCGGTTGCCGAAGGCCTCGACGACCCAGGTCCACGGGATGGCGGTCAGGACGCCGCAGCCGTCGACCGCGCCGAGCGAGGCTTCCGCGCCGCGATGTGTCAGCCGGCGCAGCGCCGACAGGCCGTGGGCGACGATGTCGCGGCCCGCGCGTCCGCGCAGATGAGCGATGAAGCCGACGCCGCAGGCGTCGTGGTCGGAGGAGGGCTGAACGCGCGGATCCATGTCCACGTGTTTATGCGCCGGGACGTCTGATAAGTAAAATAGAACTTACTGATGCAACCCATACATTTTACGAATGTCTCATCTGTGCTGCGGTATCATCCCACCCATGACCGCATGGCATCGTTCGATCGTCGCGCTCGCCGTTACCGCGCTGTTACTCGCCGCCTCCGCCTGCAGCCAGGAGCCGGCCAAACCGGCCGCCGCCACGCCTGCACCGGCCGAGGCAGCTCCGCCCCTCCGCCGCCGGCGGTCCGCGTGTACGTGACGAACGAGACGTCGGGCGACCTGACGATCATCAACGGCGACACGCAGGCGGTGATGGCCACCGCGGCGCTCGGCAAGCGGCCGCGCGGCATACAGCCGAGCCCCGACGGCAAGTCGCTCTACGTGGCGCTCAGCGGATCGCCGCCTGCCGGACCGGGCGTCGATCCGAAAACGCTGCCGCCGCCCGACCGCAATGCCGACGGCATCGGCGAAGTGGACGCCGAGACGTACAAGCTGAAGCGCGTGATCCACGCGGGCGCCGACCCTGAGCAGCTCGCCGTCAGCGCCGACGGCACGCGGCTCTACGTCGCCAATGAAGACACCGAGACGCTCAGCGTCGTCGACCTCGCCTCCGGCAACGTCCTCACGTCGGTCAAGGTCGGCGAGGAACCCGAGGGCGTGACGATTCGGCCCGACGGCAAGGTCGTGTACGTCACCTGCGAAGGCGACGGCGCCGTGTTCGCGATCGACACGCAGACCAACAAACTGCTCAAGCGCATTCCGGTTGGCCCGAGGCCGCGATCGATCGGGTTCCTCCCGGACGGCTCGCGCGGGTACGTGTCGCTCGAAAACCAGGGAGCCGTTGCGGTGTTCGACGCGAAACAGCAGAAATTCCTGCGGCTCATCACGCTCGAGGGACAGGGCAATACGCCCAAACCGCGGCCGATGGGCATCGCCGTGGCGCCGGACGGATCGACGGTGTACGTGACGACCGGATCCTTCAGCCACGTCTTCTTCATCGATCCGGTGAAAAGCGCGCCGATCGGTTCGTTCGAAGTCGGCACCAGGCCGTGGGGCATCGCGCTGATGCCGGGCGGAAAGATGGCCTACACCGCGAACGGACCGTCCAACGACGTCTCGCTGGTCGATCTGACGACCAAGCAGGTGGTGAAGAAGATCGCGGCCGGAACGCGGCCGTGGGGGGTCGCGATCAGTCAAACGTTAGCCGTCCGTTCGTCGTCAGCGTTCGGGTTCGACGTTCGAGCGTTCGGTCAGTTCACTCGTCAGTCGAGCTTGATGTGGAGCTCGGCGCCGAAGAGCATCGTGCGGTCGTTGTCCAGCGCGGCGTACTTCAGCAGCGTTCGCACGTTCTTCTCGACCTTGCCGTCGAACACCGTGCGGCCATTGGCGACCACCTTCACCGGCTTGCTGAAGTCGAACTGATCCGGCGACAGCAGGAGCGTGAACGCCGCGACGCCTCTCGTCGTGGCGGTGACCAGGTTGCCGGCTCGCACGATGTCGACTCGGCCTGGCATGCCGGTGCGGGCGAAGAGGTGCCTGGGTGGCGCTTCCACGATCTGGGGCTGATAGACGCCGGACAGTTCCACGGGCAGGTTGTCGCGCACGACCAGCAGCGTGACCTTCGATCCTGGCGGCGTGTCCTCGAGCGCGCCGGCGACGTCGGGAGACGACGCCACGCTCTGGTCGTTCAGCCGGAGCAGCACGTCCCCCGCTTTCACGCCCATCCGCTCCGCGTTCGATCCGGTCATCACGCGATTGATGCGCATCCCGACGCTGCGGACGCCGAAGTCCCCCGCCGGAGGCATCGCCATGTCGTTCAGATCGGCCAGCGCCTTCGCATCGCTCTTCTGCGCGCCAAACCGATCGACGATCAGCCAGTGGGCGCGGTTGAACGGATCGCCCTCGGCCGTCTCCCACGTCAGCGTGTCGGGCAGCGGCCGGCGCGGATGGTCGCGGACGAACGCTTCGTACGTGTCCTTCACCTCGGGCCACCACGCGGTGTTGTGCGCCGCGTCGGGCTGGGGATGATAGTCGACGATGACGCCGCCGTGCTTCAGGTGGTCGATGTACGGATCGACCACGCGCGTGGGATAGAGCGGGTCGCGTCCGCCGTTGACCGCGAAGATCGGCTTGTTTCGCAGGTTGTTCGCGAAGATGAAGCCGTCGTCGATGTCTCGGAGGGCGAGCACCATCAGGTAGCCGTTGAGCGGAAGGATGCTCGCAAACGGCGTCGTCTGGCGCATCGCCACGTAGAGCGCGCCGGTGGCGCCGTCGGACACGCCCGACAGCACCACGCGATTCTCGTCGACGTTGTACAAACGCTTCACGCGATCGACGATCGCGGCCAGGTTCATCGCCTGATCGGGGCTCCACCAGGGCGCGTCGGCCCAGGCATACGGCACGACGTAAATCTGCTCGGCGCCGGCGAGCGCGCCGACCGTGCCGTTGCCGACCGGCGCGTTGGTGGCTCGACCGCCGACTCCGCCGTGAAGCTGGATGCGGACCTGGTACTTGTGCGCCGGATCGTAGTTCTCGGGCACGTTGACGGCGAAGAAGTGCTCGACCCCGTCCGATGTGCGGTTCTCCATCCGGACGACGCCGGTATCACGCGCGACGTAGGCGCGGCCACGCTGTAATCGTTTGTACGCCTCGTCGAAACCGACGCCGGATTTGAGGATCGGCTCAGCCAGACGCGCCGCTTCGCCGGGCGAAGACGCCGACCAGAATGTCTCGAACGCGCCATCGGCCGAGGACACGTCAGCCGCGGGACGGCTCGACCATCCGCCGAGGCACACGACGATCACGACGAGTCCGAAGACGAGCCTGCGCGCCATGCGTCGGTGTATAACATAAGTAGACGCCAATGAGGTCCGCTGCTCTGCGTCTTTGCCCTCGCGCTGGCGGTGAACCCGGCGCGCGGCTCCGCAGGCCGCAAAACCGGGCGGACAGCCTGCGGCGGCCGAAAAGCTTCCGCCGCTGTCGTACACGTGCCCGATGCACCCCGAAATCCTCGAGGACAAGGAGGGCACCTGTCCGATCTGCAAGATGGACCTCGTGCCGATCCGTCTCGACTCGGTGTGGACATGCGCAACCAAGCCGCTCGCGATCGTGCGCGACGCTCCTGGCCGCTGCTCCATCGACGGCACGCCGCTCGTCCAGGTCACCGTCGCCGTCACCTGGACGTGTGAAGGCGGATCGCAGGAATCGACGTCGCCCGGTACCTGCGCCGACGGCTCGCCCAAGAAGAAGACCTACGCGCCGAGAGCCCACGGCAACCACAACCCGCAGCACGGCGGCCTGTTCTTCATGGCCTCGGACAACACGCATCACCTCGAGGGCGCCTATCTGGCGACCGGCGTGTTCCGGATGTACTTCTACGACGCCTTCACGAAGCCGCAGCCGGTCGCCGAGTTGCGGAACTTCAAGGCGACGCTGATGGTGAAGGACGCGCAAAACCGGGAAGGATACGCCGTACTCGCTCGTGCGCAGCGGCCAGTACATGCAGGCGACGATCGGGAAGCGACCGCTGCCGGCCGAGATGTACGCGCTCGTGAAATTCACGGCGGCCGGAAAAGACAACCGCTTCGATTTTGCGTTCCCCGCCTACTCGAAGGAGCCGCACGCGGCCCCGACGGCGACGATGACCAGCGCGGCTCCCGCGACGACCGCTCCGCTCGGTGGAAACGCTGCCGGCGCCAACCAGCGCCTCGTCGGGCATCGATCCCGCGCTGGTTCCGCTGCCGATCCCCGACACCGTGCCCGAAATGCTCGCGCAGCTCAAGACGCGCACGGAACAGATCCGCTCCTTCATCGACAAGGGCGCCTTCGCCGCCATCTACGTTCCGGCGTTTCAAGCCAAGGACCTGGCACTCGCGCTGGACGAGCACAAAGGTGAACTGACGCCGGCGAAGCAGAAGATCGTCGAACCGGCGATCGCCAAGCTGGTCCGGGCCGCGTACCTTCTCGACGCGTTCGGCGACATCGGGAACAAGCAGCAGATTTCAGACGCGTATACGAAGTTCGTGGAGGCGGAAGCCGACATCCACGCCGCGTTTCCGCAGTCCGCAGGCCGCAACCCACAATGACGCTGACATTCGTCCGCACCGCCGTCGTGTCCGCGCTCGTGCTCGCGTGCGTCGCGATCGCGATTCAGCCGGCCGGCGCGCACAAGGCGATCACCTCCAAGTACACGTACAACGACGACGTCTTCCCGATCCTGCGCGAACGATGCGCGAGCTGCCACGTCCCGGGCGGCGTCGCACCGATGTCGCTCATGACGTACGACGACGCGTTTCCCTGGGCGGAGTCGATTCGCGCGGAGCTGGTGGCGGCGCACATGCCGCCGTGGAACGCGGACGAAGGCTACGGGGAGATCAAGCGCGCGCACACGCTCACGCCGAAAGAGCTCGACATCATCCTGACGTGGGCGACCGGCGGCAACCCGCGCGGCTCACTCGATCAGAAGCTGCCGGCCATCGAGCTGAAGAACGAATGGAAGCTGGGAGCGCCGGACCTGGCGCTCAAGATGCCCGCCGACTTCACGCTTGCGGCCGACAAGATGGAGGACTGGCAGGAGTTCGTGCTGCCGAGCACCACCACCGAGGCGCGCTGGGTCCGCGCCGTCGATCTCCTGCCCGGCACTCCGTCCATCGTCCGCAGCGCAACCATTTACCTCAAGACCGCAGCCGCGCAGACGCCGTCGGCCACGCCTGTCCCTGAACACGTGCTCGCGCTCTGGCTGCCCGGCCAGGATTCGTCACCGAGCGACGGCGTGGTGTTCAAGCTGCCGGCCGGCGCGGAGATCGGCGTGCGCGTGCACTACAAGAAAACGTGGCAGTTCGAGGGCAAGCCGATGACCGACCGCAGCACGGTCGGAGTCTATTTCGCCCCGGCCGGCCACACGCAGGAACTGTTGTCGCTGCCGATTGACTCGCCGGCGCGCGGCGCCGGCCGGCGCGGATCAGTCCATCCGATTCAGCCGCACACTCGGCGAAGACGTGCAGGCGCTCGCGCTCAGCCCCGACAAGGTGCCGGGCAACATCAGCCTCCAGGTCGAAGCGATCAAGCCCGACGGCTCGCGCGTCCCGATGATCCGCCTCAACACCCGCGCGGACTGGGACCGCCGCTACTGGTTTGAAAACCCGATGACGCTGCCGCGCGGCACGCGCGTCGAGGTGACCGCGAACCTTCAGGATCCCGACATGCTGTCGGCGGCCTTCACCTCGTCGCCAAACGCCGCGGCGGCGGCCGCGCGTCCCTCGTCGATGCACATCACGTTGAACGTCGTGCCGGCGCGATCGAAACCGACGGCGCCCTGAGCGGGCGCCTCGGGCGCGTTCCCACCTATACCAAATCGACCGAGGTCACGCTTGTTGCTAGTCTTGGTGTGAGACCTCATCGTGCCGACTCGTCCGCACAAGCAGCATCGGATTCATGCTCCGCGCGCTGCGTTATCGCAACTACCGCCTGTTCTTCGGCGGCCAGATCGTCTCGCTCGCGGGCTCGTGGATCACGACAACCGCGACGAGCTGGCTCGTGTACCGGCTCACCGGCTCGGCACTCCTGCTCGGCCTGGTCGGATTCGCCGGCCAGATTCCGGCATTTCTGCTCGGGCCCTTCGCCGGCATCATCGTCGACCGCTGGGATCGACAGCGGTTGCTCGTCGTCACGCAGACGGTGTCGATGATCGCAGTCGTTCGCGCTCGCGGCGCTGACGCTGACCGGGCACATCACCGTCGAGTGGATCGTCGCGCTGAGCATCGTCCAGGGCATCGTCAACGCGTTCGACATGCCGGCGCGGCAGGCGTTCCTGATCGAGATGATCGAGAACAAGGACGACCTGGCGAACGCGATCGCCCTGAACTCGTCGATGGTCAACGTGGCGCGCCTGCTCGGCCCGTCGATTGCCGGCGTCGTGATCGCGGCGACCAACGAAGGCTGGTGCTTCGCTGATCGACGGCGTCAGCTACATCGGCGTCATCGTCGCGCTGCTGCGCGATGCGGATCGGCGCCGCGTCCGCGCGCGACCGCGGCGAACGGCCAGGCCCATGGCAGCAGTTCGTCGAGGGGTGGCGGTACGCGTTCGGCTTCCGGCCGATCCGCTCGATCATCCTGCTGCTGGCGCTCGTCAGCCTCGTCGGCGTGCCGTACTCCGTGCTGATGCCTGTCTTCGCCGACGACGGTGTTCCACGGCGGACCGCACACGCTCGGCTTGCTGATGACCGCGTCCGGGTGCGGCGCGCTGGCCGGCGCGTTGTGGCTGGCCAGCGCGCCGGACGGTCGTCGGGCTCGGCCGCATCATCATCGTCGGCCAGCGCGGCGTTCGGCGCCGGCCTGATCGGCTTCTCGTTCGCGCCCACGCTGTGGCTGGCGCTGCCTTGCCTGGTCGTCGCCGGCTGCGGCTTCATGGTGCAGATGGCGTCGAGCAACACGATCATTCAGACGATCGTGGACGAGGACAAGCGCGGCCGCGTCATGAGCTTCTACATGATGGCGTTCCTCGGCACGGCGCCGTTCGGCAGCCTGATCGCCGGATGGATGTCGTCGCGCGTCGGCGCGCCGAACACGCTGCGCTTCGGCGGCATCTGCTGTCTCGCGGGCGCCGCATGGTTCGCGACCGAGCTCCCGAGGATCCGCGCGGTGGTGCGGCCGATCTACGTGCGGATGGGGATCCTGCCGCAGGTCGCGGCCGGCATCGCCGACGCCGCGGAGCTGTCGGTGCCGCCGGAGCGGCAGTAGGGGCAGGCCTGAAGGCCTGCGCTACGTCGTTGTGAACAATGCTGTAGTTACCGAGATCGATCGGCGACGTAGCGAAACTCGAGAATCGCGCCGGGGTTCTCGACCCTCACCGCCGGCCTTCCCGACTCGTCCTGCGTGTTGCCCCCGACGTCGGTGACGATGAACAGCGCCAGACCGTCCGGCCGCACCGCCACATCCCGGTACCGGTTCACGGTCTTGAGCTGCTGGTTCTCGTCGGGCTCGCCGACCACCGCCGTGCCGGCCGCGTCGAGCTGCATGCGGTAGACGGTGCCGTGCTTGAGACTCGGCATCAGCAGCGAGTGACTCCAGCCCGGGATGCCGTTCGTCGCGGAGTAAACCGCCAGGCTCGACGGCGCGACGGTCGGCCAGCACTGATAGTACAGCTCGCGATCCGCGCACTTCGGGTTCTTGAAGTCGTATCCAGTCGGCACCGTCCGAAACGTCTGAATTGGCGGCGTGAAGTCGGGATGGCTCCAACTGCTCTCCTTCCGCAGTGGAACCGACGGCGGCACGACCGGGTAGGCCGTGAACGTCAACGATTCGCACGGTACGCCTCTCGACGCCGACCAGTTCGCGTAGGCATACGACTGGTCGTCCTGATAGCCGGCGACGTAGGGCCAGCCATAGTTCCCGCCCGCTCGAATCACGTTCACTTCATCGTCGGTGTTCGGCCCGTGCTCGGACTCGTACAACTTCCCGTCCGCGGCGAAGACCAGCCCCTGAGGATTGCGATGGCCGTACGAGTAGATGTGGCTTCTCACGCCTGCGATGGTCGGGTTGTCCGCTGGAATCGATCCGTCCAGATTCAGCCGCAGCACTTTTCCCTCGTAGAGCGACCAGTCACGCGCCTGCAGCTGCGCGGCGGTCGGCACGCTCTGGGCGCGATTCGGCTTGCAGAAGTTGGCCAGCTGGTCGGCGCCCATGTCGCCAATCGTGAAATACAGCTTCCGATCGGGACCGATGACCAGGCGCCCGCCCTGGTGATCGGTGCCGGCGGGAAGGCCCGCCAGGACGTCCCTGGCGCTGCCGAGCACGTGCGCGCGCGGATCGTAGGTCAAGCGCACGATCTTCGTCCGGCGGGTGACCGTCGCTGAGTCCGCGTCGGCGTCGTAGGTGTAGGCGACGTAGACGTAATCGTTGCCCGTGTCCTTCAACAGCCCGGGGTCGAGCGCCATCCCGAGCAGGCCGCCCGGTCCGTCCGTCAGGAGATCCGCGATCACGATCGCAGGCACCGTGGAGCCGTCCGAGGGAAGGACACGGGTGACCCGTCCGGCGGTCCGTTCCGTGACCCAAAGATAGTCGTCCGGGCCCCAGATCAGCTGGAACGGATTCACGAGTCCCGTCGCAACGACGCGCTTCGAGAACACGGCCCTGGATGCGGCGGGTCGGTCTGCGCCGACCCACGCATGCGGACGGCTGGCGCGGCGATGGCCGCGATTGCGAGGAACGCGAGCAGACGCCCTCTCATGATGGTGCCCTCCGCCGACAACCTTAGCCGGACCGGTTTCGATCGGCCTTCCACGCGGTCAAACGCATCAGCAACTCGGTGCCGGATGAAATGATCGGCACGGCGCCGTCCTTCGGCGTGTCCGCGCCGATGTGCGCGGCAAGGGTGCGCGAATCCACACCCAGGACTTCAGCGATCGCCCGCGGTGCCGCGCGGACCTGCTCGGCGTCGAGGAATTCCAGAATCTCAGGCAGCGCGACGGACCCGATCGCCCCGCGCGGACGGCCCGCCTGGCTCGTCCTGTTGCACACCGCACAGAACCGGCTGTCGATGCCGTGGACGCATCGCACCGCAGTCATCGCGGCGCGGCGCCGCAATCGAAGCGGCCCGACGCCTTCCCGTCGTGTCGTGCGTGATCGGCGGCAGCCGCCGCGCGTAACCGTCGTGCGCCACGCTTCCTGACCGATCGCGCAGCGCCGCCGAGCGAGCGTTCGCAGATCCTCCAGAGATCGCGAGTCCTGCGCTATTCCACTCGAGATCGCATCACGCAAGATCTGTCACGCCAAAGCGATTCTACCGACTTACTCGAACCTACTTCTAATTCCTCGACTTCACACCTTCATGATGAACGGATCCTGCACTTCGTCTCCCAGCTCGCACCAGACGCTCTTCGTCTGCAGGTACTGGTAGACCGCCTCGATGCCGTTCTGCCGGCCGATGCCGCTCGCCTTGTAGCCGCCGAACGGTGAGTTGAACGTCAGCGCGCGGTAGGTGTTCACCCACACCGTGCCCGATTCGAGCGCGCGCGCCATCTTGTGCGCGCGGCGGACGTCGCGCGTCCAGACGCCGGCGGCGAGGCCGAACTCGGTGTCGTTGGCGAGCGCGAGGACTTCGGCTTCGTCCTTGAACGGCGTGACGGCGAGCACCGGTCCGAAGACCTCGTTCCGCATCAGGAAATTGTCCTTCGTCAGACTGATGAACGACCGTCGGCTGATAGAAGTAGCCGTCGGGAAACTCCGCCAGCTGCGGCCGCGCGCCGCCGCACAGGACCTTCGCGCCCTCGCGACACGGCGCGCTGCACCATCGACTCGTCCTTCTCCAGCTGCATCTTTGTCGCGACCGGTCCCATCTGGGTCGCGGCCTTCAGCGGGTCGCCGATCGTGATCTGCTGCGCGCGGCGGACGATGCGGTCGACGAACGCGTCGTAGATCGATTCGTGGATGTAGGCGCGCGATCCAGCCACGCAGGTCTGTCCCGCGGCCGCGAAGATGCCTGCCAGCACGCCCGCCTCCGCCTGCTCGAGGCTGGCATCGTCGAAGACGATGTTGGGGCTCTTGCCGCCGAGCTCGAGCATGCAGCTCACGAGCCGCTGGCCCGCGCGCGCCGCGATCGCGCGGCCGGCCCCGACGCTCCCCGTGAACGACACCTTCGCGACCAACGGGTGGTCGACGAGCGCCTCGCCGGTTTCGCGAAAGCCGCAGACGACGTTGATGACGCCGGGAGGAATGCCGGCGGCTTCGGCCAGCCTGCGCGAGCTCGACGGCGGAAGCCGACGTGATCTCCGACGGCTTGAGCACGATCGTGTTGCCCGCGGCGAGCGCCGGGGCCAGCGACATGATCGCGATGAACGTCGGCGAATTCCACGGCGTGATGACGCCGACGACTCCGAGCGGCTCGCGCAGCGTGTAGTTGAAGATGCTCTGGCGATCGAGCGGGATGACCGTGCCTTCGATCTTGTCGGCCAGGCCGCCGAAGTAGTAGAGCCAGTCCTGCGCGATTCGTGCCTGCGCGCGCATCTCGGCGAACAGCTTGCCGTTCTGCTCCGTCTCGATCGTCGCGATGCGGTCGGCGTGCTCGGCGATCGTGTCGCCCCACTTCATCAGCAGGCGCCCGCGCCGGGTCGGCGACAGCTTCGCCCCACGGTCCGGTGCGGTACGCGTCGGCCGCCGCCTTCACCGCGCGATCGACCTCGGCCGGCCCCGCCAGCGCAAAGGTGCCCCAGACTCCGCCCGTCGTCGGGTTGAAGGCGGTGAAGGTGCGGCCGTCGGCGGCGGCGACGTCGGCGCCGGCGATGTAGTTCTGATAGGTGTGCACGAAGCCTCCCTGGCATCGACCGCCAGATCGCTGAACTGAACCGCGGAGATCGCAAAGATCGCTGAGAAAACGTTCTTCTCTGCGTGTTCAGCGTGCTCGGCGGTTAAGCCAGCGCTTTCCCGGTTTCAGCTCAAAACGTCGCCGGTGTTCCTTCGACGATGAGCTCGGCGCCGGTCGCTGCGCGGACCTTCTCGACCGTCGTATCCGCGGCGATCTCCTTCAGCTCGAGCCCGCGCGGCGTGACCTCGATGACCGCCAGCTCGGTCACGATCAGGTTCACGACTTTCAGCCCGGTGAACGGCAGCGTGCACCGCTGAAGGATCTTGTGCCCGCCGTCTCTGGTCGCGTGCTCCATCGCGACGATGACCTTCTTCGCACCGGCGACCAGGTCCATCGCGCCGCCCATCCCCTTGACCATCTTGCCGGGAATCATCCAGTTCGCCAGGTTCCCTTCAGCGTCCACCTGCAAGGCGCCGAGAACGGTGAGGTCGATGTGTCCGCCGCGGACCATCGCAAACGAATCGGCGCTGCTGAAATAGGAGCAGCCCGGCGTCTCGGTGACCGTTTCCTTGCCGGCGTTGATGAGATCGGGATCGACTTCGCCCTCGGTCGGGAACGGCCCGATGCCGAGCAGACCGTTTTCCGAGTGCAGCGTGATGTTCACGCCGGGCGGGATGTGGTTGGCGACCAGGGTCGGCATGCCGATGCCGAGGTTGACGTAGTCGCCGTCCTTCAGCTCGCGGGCGACGCGGGTGACGATTCTGTCTCTCAGGTCCATGAGATTTCAGATTTCAGAATTCAGATTGCAATTGGAGATTCGTGGTTCGGTGTTCGCCGTCGGCGCCCGAGCCATCGACCCTAGCCATCGCCATGAGCCATCAGCCATGTCGTATGGTTCTCTTCTCGATGCGCTTCTCGTACCTGGCCCCTTCAAGGATGTGGCGAACGAAGATCCCCGGCGTGACGACGTGGTCCGGATCGAGCTCGCCGGGCTCGACCAGGTGTTCGACCTCGGCGACGGTCACGGCGGCCGCGGTCGCCATCACCGGGTTGAAGTTGCGCGCGGTCTTCCGATAGACGAGATTGCCCATCCGGTCGCCCTTCCAGGCCTTCACGAACGCGAAGTCGGCCTTGAGCGGCGCCTCGAGCACATAGGGCTTGCCGTCGATCACGCGCGTTTCCTTGCCCTCGGCGACGAGCGTCCCATAACCGGTCGGCGTGAAGAAACCGGCAATGCCGGCGCCGCCGGCCCGGATGCGCTCGGCAAAGGTGCCCTGCGGCACGAGCTCGACCTCGAGCTCGCCGGTGAGGAACTGGCGCTCGAACTCCTTGTTTTCCCCTACGTAGGTGGAAATCATCTTGCGGACCTGGCGCGCCCGGAGCAGCACGCCGATGCCGAAATCGTCGACGCCGGCGTTGTTGCTGATGACCGTCAGCCCCCTGGTGCCGCGGGCACGGAGAGCGTCTATGAGTGTCTCCGGGATTCCGCACAACCCGAAGCCGCCCATCATAATCGTCGCCCCGTCGGGGATGCGCGCCACCGCCTCTGCGGCGCTCGCCAGCACTTTGTTCACGGACGCTATTCTATCAAGTAAGATGACACCTCCCATTTGATGCATCCTGACCTCGAACAAGCCATCGGGTTCCACGAATCGATCGTCGCGGAAGGCGGAAAGGCGCTGGTCGGCTACGACACGGCCAAGGCGCTCGCCAACGTCGTGCTGATGTCGGAAATCCCGACCTCGTACGACAAGAAGGAACAGCGTCAGGTCAACGCCGGCAACCTGCTGTTGCGCGGTGTTCCCGGCGTCGGCAAGACGTTCTTCGGCGTCATCCTCGCGGCCATCAGCAACGCCAAGTTCGTGCGCATTCAAGGGCGCGCGGATCTGCAGCCGACCGAAGTGGTCGGCTTCCAGATGATCAATCCGGCCACCGGCGAACTCATGACCGAATTCGGTCCGCTGGCGGAAGCGGAGGTCATCCTGCTCGACGAGATCAACCGCATTCCGCTCAAGTCGCAGAGCGCGTTCCTCGAAGCGCTCCAGGATCGGACGGTCACCGTCGGCAAGACCACGTTCGAGCTGCCGGCGTTCAGCTTCGCGATCGCGACGATGAACCCGGTCGAGCTCGGCCAGGGCACATTCCCGCTCTCGGAAGCGGCCACCGACCGGTTCGCCATCATGGTGAACATCGGCTACCTGCCGCCCGAGGAGGAAGCCAAGCTGGTGCACTTCGACTTCAAGAGCGTGCGGCTCAACGAGCTGATGTCGAAAGAGCGGATCATCCAGCTGCGCTCGTCGATCACCGAGCACGTGTTCATGCACGAGAAGCTCGGGATGTACATCCAGCGGCTGGTGGCGGCCACGCGCCCCTACAATCCGGACACCGACTGGCACGTGCACTCGCCGTCGGAACTGGTGGAGCACGGCGTCGACCTGGGCGCCTCGCCGCGCGCGATCATCTGCTGGGGCCGCCTGGCGAAGGTGTGGGCGCTGCTCGTGCGCAAACGCACGGAGGTCTACCCCGAGGACATCCAGGACCTCGCGGTCTACATCCTCGGCCACCGTCTCTGGCTCGGCCCGCACGCCGCCAGCCACGGCCTGACCACCGACAGCGTGATTGCGGACGTCATCGAGCGGGTGGCAGTTCCGTGACGGATCGAGGACGCAGAGAGCTACGAAAGTGATACGAAGAACACGAGACACAGAGAGTCTGGTTTCCTTCTGTGTTCAGTGTCTCGTGGCTCGTGCTTCTCGTGCTTTCGTGAGTATGCTGGCGGGCGCACTGATGAGAACCCGCGAGACCGACGTCGAACCGTTCGTGAACCTGTCGGAGCTCACCGAAATCGAGCTCCTCATCATGCGCCGGATGCGCGAGTTCACCATCGGCGAGCATCGCAGCCTCTTCACCGGATCGGGATTCGACTTCGTCGGCCTGCGCGACTGGCAGCCGGGCGACCGCACCTCGAACATCGACTGGGCGCAGTCCACCCTCACCAACTTCAGCCCGATGATCGTGCGCGACTACGAGCAGCGCAGCACGGCGACGGTGGTCGCCATCGCCGACGCCTCGCTCTCCACCCGGTGCGGCATCGACGGCGTGCCGATCGCGGCGGCCATCGCGCGGACGATCGGCACGATCGGAATGTCGGCGGTCTTCTTTCAGGATCTGTTCGGCCTGATCACCTTCGACGCGAAGTTCGAGCAGCTCGCGGCCATCCGCCCGCGCGTGGGCAAGAACCAGGTCATCCACACGCTGGACGCCTACCAGTTCGGCACCGGGCTCCAGCCGCTGAAGCGGTCCGACAGCCTCAGCATGTCGCTGGCCGGCTTCATGCGCAAGACGTCGATGGTGCCGGTCATCTCCGACTTCCTGTTCGACGAAGCGGGCGACATCATGAAGGAGCTCGCCCAGCTCAACTCGGCGCACGACGTGTTCATCGTGCTGATCGACAGCGCGTTTGCCTTCGAGCTGCCGTCGGTCTCGGCCGGCTGGATCGAGGCGTTCGACGTCGAGACCGGACGCTCGAAGGTGATGTCGCGCGGCGCGCTCCGGACGCTCTCCGCCCGCACGCGGACGTGGCAGGACGAGGTGGCGCGGCTGGCCAAGGACAACGACCTCGACGTCCTGCGCATCGGCGTCGACGAACTGCAGACGGCGATTGCGCTCAGCGAGTTCATTGCGGAGAGACGGCTGAGAAAAGCGGCGTAGGCAGACGAGCCACGAAAGGCACGAAGAAACGGCACGAAAACACGAAAGAGAACAGATGATCCGTTTCGCGTATTTCGTGAGTTCTTACGTTTCGTGAGTTTCGTGGTGGAAGCGAGAAGGGTCAGCGAGAGAGCCATGGTCCGAAACATTGTGTTGGGGTTCATCCTCGGTCGCGCTCGCCGCCACGGCGGCCGGCGCGCAAACCGTTCAAACCGACCCGCTCCAGTGCTGGTGGCGGACCAGCGCCGGCGCCGTTCGCGTCGGCGAGCCGTTCACGGTCGTCCTGACCTGCGCGGTGCTGGAAACCGATGCCGCCACGGTCGTGGTCGATCAGACACGGCTCGAGCCGTCGGTGGTGCAGTTTGCGCCGTTCGAGGTCCTCGGCGGATCGCACGGCGCGGATCTGCGCAGCGACCAGCGCCGCTTCTTCCAGGACCGAATACCGGCTGCGCCTCATCGCCGACGGCATGTTCGGCAAGGACGTCGCGCTGCCCGACACGAAGATCAGCTACCGCGTGCAGAGCAAGGTCGGACAGAAGACGTCGCTGCAGGGTCGGGATCAGACCTACGTGATGCCGGCCCAGTCGATGCGCGTGCTGTCCCTCGTGCCGTCCGACGCGTCGGACATCCGCGATACGTCGGCGAGCGACACGTTCGGCGACATCGATCAGCGGGCGTTCCGCGCGAACCTGTTCACGGTGATCGGCAGCGTCCTGTTCGTCCTCGCCGCGCTGATGGCGCATCCTCGGGCTCGTCCGCCTCTTCCAGAAATATCGGAAGCCCGCCGTCGTCAGCAAGCAGTTGATCACCGACTCGGCGATTCTCAACGGCGTCGGCCGCGAGCTGTCGCGCGTGCAGCACGACCGCGACTCCGGCGGATGGACTCCCGAGCTGGCGAGCCGGGCGCTCGGCGCGCTGCGCATCGCCGCGACCTACGCCGTCGGCCGACCTGTCAGCCAGATGCCGGCGAGCCGCCTGCTCGCCGACGGCAGTGAGACCGCGGAGCCGGGCCGCCTGATTCTGAAAGCCGGCTGGCCGCGCGGGAAGCGGATCGCGGTCTCGGGCGCGGTGACGCCGCAGACCGCCGCGCGACATATCGCGCGCCCCGGCCAGACGCCGGCCGTCATCGCGCTGCTCGAATCGGTGTCGGCCGCGATCGCCGCGTTCACCGCCGCGTCGTTCAACCGCGAGGGCAAGCTGGACGAAGGCGCGCTCGACGAAGGGCTGGCGACGGCCAGGCAGGTGACACGCAAGATGAAGATCCAGCAGCTCTGGATCATGAAGTGGCTGGCGGCGCGGCGCGCCCTGACCCCGCTGGAATCGCGGGTGTGGTCCCGATAACCCAGCTCCCGGCGGTCGTCCGGGACGTGATCTTCGAGTGGCGCAACGCGCGGGCGGCAGACCTGCTGTTCACGCACCGCGACGACTCGATCATCGCGATGGTCGTCCTCATCGGGCTGGCGATGGCGGTGCTGCTGGTCCGGGCGCTCACGCGCAACAAGGCCGGGCGCACCCAGGTGGCGCTGCCGGCCGTCCTCGACTGGAGCGGCGGATCCTGGGCGTCGATCGTCCGCCACGGCGCGCTGATCCTGTTTCTCGCCGGGCTCCCGTTCTTCGTGCTCGCCTTTGCCGATCCGTACTCGTCGCTGACCCACGAGCAGGTCAGCTTCCCGGGCCGCCGCATCGCGCTGATGATCGACGCTTCGTCGAGCATGATGGCGCGGTTTCCCGCGGCGCACCTCAACGCCAAGGCGCCGAACGAGGCGACGTTCTTCACGACCGTCGCCGCCGCCGAAACGTTCATCCGCCAGCGCATGAGCGGCAAGTATCACGATCTGATCGGGCTCATCGAGTTCGGCGACGAAGCCTACGTCGTCACGCCGTTCACGAGCGACTACGACAACATCCTGCTCAGCCTGAACCTGATCGGCGACTGGACCGAGTTCATGAAGTTCCCCGATCAGGGCACGACGATCGGGCTGGCGATCGAGCAGGCGACCGGATTGTTCAAGGCGTTCGACTTTCTCGACGCGTCCGGCAACCTGATGCTGCTGTTCACCGACGGCCAGGACACGCAGGTCACGATCCACGGCAAGAACGTGAACGAGATCCTCGAAGGCGCCAAGCAGACGAAGATCCCGGTCTACATGATCCGCACCAGCTACAACAAAGGGCTCGGCGCCGTGCTGCCCGACGACATCTGGAAGCCGGCGATCGAAGCGACCGGCGGCAAGTTCTATCCTGCCGGCGACGAGCAGGCGGTGCTCAACGCGATCAAGGACATCGACACGCGATCGGCCGGACGGGTCGACGTGAAGCGCTACAGCAGCCAGCAGCCCAAGTTCGCGGGATACGCGTTCCTGGCGGCGAGCTTCTGGATGGTCGCGCTCACGCTGCAGCTGACCGTGCCGTATTTCCGGAAGTTTCCGTAGCGTCGTGCAGTCGTAGTGCAGGCCTTCAGGCCTGCCGCCTATGAGGATGAGATGAAATCAGCGCTGGGTCCGTTTGTTCGTCGCCATCGTGCTCGCGCTCGCGGGCGGCGCGCTGTGGCTCGCCGGCCGCACCGAGACGCAGCTGGCCGACGTCCACAAGCAGCTGGCCATGCTGCACTACGCCGACGCGCAGAGCGAAGGCAGCGAAGTCGAGCAGGCGCTCGGCCTCGAGCGGCGCGTGCCGATGCTCGGCAAGGCGGCGGAAACCGACGCGCGCGGCGCGCGGGCTTCGGCCGGCTACTGGCGCACCGACTACGCCGCCATCGCGCCGCAGCACGACGCCAACGGCGTGATCACCGAGACCGACCCGGCCATCCTGCTGCTCAACGCCAACGCCGCATTCCGCGCGAGCCAGGCGGCGAGCGACCGGCTCGACGCCGTGCGCCGGCTGGACAACGTGGTGAAGGGCTACTCTGAAGTGCTGAAGGCACCCGCGTGCGGCGCCGGCGATCGCGCCTGCGACGGCCGCGCGATGGACGCCGCGTTCAACTACGAGTACGCGATTCGGACGCGCGACATGCTGGCGAAATCGCGTGCGCCCGCCGCGAAGAGCGCGGCGAAAGCGGCCGCCGTCCCGGCCGACGAAAGCGACCTGCCGATCGGCCCGACGCTCCACGGCCGGCCCGGAGCGCCGCCGGCCGCGGTGGACATGAACCAGTTCAAGATCGTCATTCCCAAGCGCGGCGAAGAGCGCAAGGATGCGCCGGACGCTGGTAAGGGTGGTCAGAAGATCCGTAAGGGGTAAGGTATGGCTAATGGCTGATGGCTATGGACAATGGTCCGGCCATCGGCCATCCGTTCATTAGCCATTAGCCATTAGCCATTAGCCGATCAGCCATGTTGGGGATCAACCTCGACACGATTCGATTCGCGACGCCGGAGTACCTGTGGCTGCTGATCGTGCCCGGGGTGTTGCTGATCGGCTGGTGCTGGCAGCTTGCCGCCCGGCGGCGCGACTCGCGGCGGTTCCGTCAGCACCGGCGGCTGCCGGTGCGCGAACGATTCCCCGTGTTCGGCAACCTCGTCTTCTGGCTCTGCCTGATTTTCGCCAGCGCCTGCACGATTCTGGCGCTCTCGCGCCCGACTGCCGCGGCGGCGCTGGTCCGCACCGCCGGCGTCGATCTCGTCATCCTGCAGGATGGATCCGCGTCGATGCGCACAGGCGACGTCGCGGGCAACCGGTGGCAGCGGTCGATGCGCTTCCTTCGGACGCTCGGCGAATCGCTCGCGTGGAAGGACGACCGCATGGCGATGGCGCTGTTCGCGCACATCGCCGCTCCGCAGGTGCGGCTCACCAAGGATCCGAACACGTTCTTCTTCTTCCTGGATCACCTCGCGCAGGAGCCGCCGTTCCGTCTCGAGGACGACACGAGCTGGGACACGAACATCGAGCTCGGCATCGCGTGGGGCATGCGGCTGATCGAAAAGGACACCGAGCTGTACGGCAAGTCGCCGAACGCGAAGGCGTTCGTGCTCGTGACCGACGGCCAGGCGTGGAGCGGCGAGGTGGCGCGCGCGCTCAAGACGGCCCGCACCAACGACGTCCCCGTCTACGTGGTCGGCGTCGGCACCACCGTGGGCGCGTTCATTCCGGAGCCGGAGCGCAAGCCGAACGACACGTCGCCGCGCGAGCCGCCGATTCGCGCCGCGCTCGATCGCGGGTCGCTCATGCAGATCGCCAACGCCGGCGGCGGCGAGTACATGGAGCTGGACCGCGAAGGCGACCGCGAGATCTCGAACCGCATCATCGACAACGCGCGCAAGCGCGCGGGCTCGCGCGGGCTGCAGGTCGCCAACGAAGAGCTTTACTGGCGTTTCCTCCTGGCAGCCGCGGCGTTCGTCACGCTCGGGCTCCTGTTCCTGCAGGAGAAAGCAGAACTCTGGCTCGAGGCCGCCGGCGCCGCCGCCGCGCTCACGCTGGTCTGGACGCTGACACGATAGGAAGGAACCGCCGAGACCGCAGAGACCGCGAAGGTTTTTTCATGATCGGCTCTGCGCTCTTTGCGATCTCTGCGGTTTCTTCTGAACGTGTTCGTCCCACAACCACGCCGCCCCGCGGACGCCGCTCGAGTCGCCGTGCTTTGCGCGCTCGAGGCGCGTGACGACGCGGTCGGAGAAGATGTGCGGCAGCCAGAGTCGCCGGCACACGCTCGTACAGGCGATCGATGTTCGACAGTCCGCCGCCCAGCACGATGACGTCGGGATCGATGACGTTGATGATGCTGGCGAGCGCTCGCGCCATCCGATCCTCGTACCGGGCCAGCGCGGCATCCGCCAGCGAGTCGCCTGCGGCAGCCCGCGCCGCAATCTCCTGCGCCGTCACGTTGCTCGCCGCCGCTGGCGGAGTGGTCACGCTCGAGCCCGGGCCCCGACAGGAAGGTCTCGATGCAGCCGCTCCGCCCGCAGTAGCACGGCGGACCGGGCGACTCGACGCCGCGCGCGGCGGGCAGCGGATTGTGTCCCCACTCGCCGCCGATCGCGTTGGCGCCGATGAGCACCTGGCGATCGATGACGACTCCACCGCCGGTTCCCGTGCCGACGATAACGCCGAAGACGATGTGGGCGCCTGCCGCCGCGCCGTCGGTCGCCTCCGACAGCGCGAAGCAGTTCGCGTCGTTGGCGAACCGGATCGGCCGATCGAGCAGACGCGACAGATCGTCGGCCAGCGCCCGGCCGTTCAGCCACGTGGAGTTCGAGTTCTTGATCAGTCCCGTCGCCGGCGAGACCGTCCCGGGAATCCCGATCCCGACGCTGCATGGTGTGGCGACGTCGCGCTCGATGCCGGCCACGAGACCGCTGACCGCGGACAGCGTGTTCCCGTAGTCGCCGCGCGGCGCCGCAATCCGGCGCCTCGCCCGCTCCTCTCCGGTGTCCGCAATCGCGATGCCCTCGATCTTCGTGCCGCCCAGGTCGATGCCAATCCGCATGCTTGCCGCGATGGTACATCGCATCATAGGATCGGGCGTTTCGTCACGGAGGTGGAATGTCTCTGACCGCTTCGCTCGAGCAACTCGCCCCGACCTTCACCGGGCGATTCCTTCAACCCGCCGACGCCGGCTTCGACGAGGCGCGACGCGTCCACAACGGACTCGTGGACAAGCGGCCGGCGCTGATCGCGTGCTGCCGCGGCACGGCGGACGTGGCCGACTCCGTGAAGCTGGCGCGCGCGCTGGACCTGGAGGTCGCCGTGCGCGGCGGCGGCCACAACGTCGCCGGGAAGGCCGCGATCGACGCCGGCCTGATGATCGACCTCGCGCCCATGAAGGGCATCCATGTCGATCCCGCCGCTCGTACGGTGCGTGCGCAGGGCGGCGTGTTGTGGAAAGAGCTGAACCGCGAGACGCAGCTGCACGGACTCGCGACCACCGGCGGCGTCGTGGCGAGCACGGGCATCGCCGGCCTGACGCTTGGCGGCGGCATCGGCTGGCTGATGCCGAAGTACGGGCTCGCGCTCGACAACCTGCGATCGGCCGAGATGGTGATGGCCGACGGCAGCGTGTGCCGCGCCAGCGCCGGCGAGAACCCCGATCTCTTCTGGGCGATTCGCGGCGGCGGCGGCAACTTCGGCATCGCCGCGTCGCTGGAATTCGACCTGCATCCGGTGGGACCGATCATCACCGGTGGTCTTGCCGCGCATCCGATCCAGAAAGGGCGCGAGGTGCTGCGGTTTTTCCGGGAGACGTGCGCCTCCGCGCCGGACGAGCTCATGCTGGTCGGCAGGGCTGCTGACCGCGCCCGACGGATCCGGCGCGAAGCTGGTCGGGATCATCCCGGTGCACTGCGGTTCACTGGCGGACGGCGAGAAGACCGTGGCGCCGATCAAGGCGTTCGGCCCGCCTGTCATGGACATGATCGGACCGATTCCCTACAGCACCCAGAACACGCTTCTCGATGCCTCCTTTCCGAGAGGCGCGCTCAACTACTGGAAGGCGTCCTTCCTCACCGACCTGAGCGACGATGCGATTGCGGCGCTGCTGGAGTGCTTCTCGGCCTGCCCCTCTCCGATGAGCCAGATCGTGATCGAGCACTTCCACGGAAAGGCGAGCCGGGTCGGCATCACCGACACGGCGTGCGCGATGCGGATCTCGGGATTCAACGTGGTGCTGATCTCACAGTGGACAGACCCGGCGCAGAACGACGCGCACATTGCCTGGTGCCGCAACACGTACGCGGCACTGCAGCCGTACCTGGCGCAGACGCGCTACGTGAATTACCTCGCGACGGACGAGTCCGGCGACACGGCCGCCGCGGCCGCCTACGGCCCGAACTTCGCGCGGCTCCAGGAGCTGAAGACGAAGTACGACCCGGACAATTTCTTTCGAGGAAACGTGAACATCCGGCCGCGCTAAACTGGCCGGATGAGACATTCGCTCGCGATCGCGGGCGTGTGCGCGCTGTCGTTGGGCTGCGCGCAGACGCCCGCGTCCTCTGCCGCCCCGACCGCCGCCGACGCACAGGCGTTCCTCGACCGCGTCAACGCGACCACATTCACGCTGGGCAATCAGGCGAGCCAGGCCGGCTGGGTCCAGCAGAACTTCATCACCGACGACACCGAGGCCATCGCCGCCCGCGCGAACCAGGCCGCCAATGAAGCCGGCGCGAGATTCGCGAAGGAAGCGGTCAAGTACGACGCCGTGCAGGTGCCGGCCGACCAGCGGCGCCAGCTGAACCTGCTCAAGGTGGCGCTCGTGCTCGCGACGCCGTCGGATCCGAAGGAGTCCGACGAGCTCTCGAAGATCATGGCGCGGCTCGAGTCGGCCTACGGCAAGGGCAAGTGGTGCACGGACGCATCGAAGCCGGACACGTGCAGGAACATAGACGAGGTCTCGAGGATCCTGTCGTCGCCCGGGAACGAAAAGGCCCTGCGCGCCGCCTGGGAAGGCTGGCACACGATTTCGCCGCCGATGCGGAAGGACTATCAGCGCTTCGTCGAGCTGTCGAACAAGGGCGCGAAGGAGCTGGGGTTTGCCGACACCGGAGCGATGTGGCGCAGCAAATACGACATGCGCCCGGACGACTTCACGAAGGAGCTCGATCGGCTGTGGGAGCAGGTACGGCCGCTCTACGTGAAGCTCCACGCGTACGTGCGCCTGAAGCTGCGCGCGAAGTACGGCGACGTGGTGCCGGCGCAGGGCCCCATTCCCGCGCACCTGCTCGGCAACCTGTGGGCGCAGGACTGGTCGAACATCTACCCGCTGGTCGCGCCACCGCATGCCGATCCGGGCTTCTCGCTGACCGACATCCTGAAAAAGAAGAAGATGACCGCGCTCGAGATGGTCCGCGCGGGCGAGCGCTTCTACACGTCACTCGGCTTCGCGCCGCTTCCCCCGACCTTCTTCGAGCGGTCGCTGCTCGTCCGGCCGAAGGATCGCGAGGTCGTGTGTCATGCGAGCGCCTGGGACATCGACTTCCAGAGCGACATCCGCATCAAGATGTGCATCGAGCCGACGGCGGAAGACTTCACGACCATCCACCACGAGCTGGGGCACAACTTCTACCAGCGCGCCTACAAGGATCTGCCGGTCCTGTTCCGCGACAGCGCGAACGACGGCTTCCACGAAGCGATTGGCGACACCGTCGCGCTCTCGGTGACGCCGGAATATCTCGTGAAGATCGGCCTGCTCGACAAGGCGCCGGACACGTCGCGCGACATCGGGCTGCTGATGAACAAGGCGCTCGAGAAGATCGCCTTCCTTCCCTTCGGCCTGTTGATCGATCAATGGCGCTGGAAGGTCTTCGCCGGCGAGGTCACGCCCGCGGAATACAACAAGGCGTGGTGGGACCTGAAGCTGAAGTACCAGGGCGTCGCCCCGCCTTCCGGCCGCGGCGAAGAGTTCTTCGATCCGGGGGCGAAGTACCACGTGCCGGACAACACGCCCTACACGCGCTACTTCCTGGCCGACATCCTTCAGTTCCAGTTCCACCGCGCGCTCACCAAGGTCGCCGGCTGCACGCTGCCGCTCAACCGCTGCTCGACCTACGAGAACAAGGCGGCCGGCGAGCGGCTGAACGCGATGCTGTCGATGGGCCTCTCGCGTCCCTGGCCCGAAGCGCTCGAGGCGCTCACCGGCTCGAAGCAGATGGATGCGACCGCGATCCTCGACTACTTCGCGCCGCTGTCGAAGTGGCTCGACGAACAGTTGCAGGGACAGGCGGTCGGTTGGTAAGTGCGGGATCTGGCCATGGCTGATGGCTAAGTGGCATATGGTCGATGGAGCGCCATCGGCCATGGGCCCATAGCCATTAGCCATTAGCCATTGACAGTTCCCTCTTCCCCTAAGGCTTCCGCTCTGAATGCTTCGCCGCGAGCTGGTACTCCCGGGTCACGAAATCGGCGTACGTGCGCAGCGAGCCGTCGATCTGCGCGGCGTCGGCCTTGCTTTGGTACGCCTGCACGGCATCGAGCGCGGCGCGGCACGGGACGTTGTCCTCGCGCGCGACGATCGCCCGGAATCGATCGCGCAGCGCTGACAGCGCCTCGGCGCCGTGCATGGCGGGCAGCACCTCGTTGAACGCGTCGACCACGCTCTTGAGCGCGTCGCGCTCCTTCATGCGATTGGCGAAGATCGCGCGGAGGGCCTCCTCGTCGCCTATCGCCGTCCGGTCGTCCAGCACCGTGGCGATGACCTCCACCTTCGCGCCGGCGGAGAGCGGATCGAGCGGAAGATCGCGCGACTCTCCAGGCATCAACCGCTCGAGTCGCTCGGCGGCTCTGGGGAGCCCGTGGGTCACTTCGCTCAGGTAGCCGTCGGTCGTGTAGACCTCGCGATGCGTACGCCCCGGCGCCGGCTCGGTCGTCGCCGCCAGACTCCAGGCGGTCACCGGCTGAGAGCCGGAGTTGGTGATCCGCACATGGCTCGCATCCCCCGTCACGAGATCGCTGACAATCAGCGGCGATTCAGCCGCCTGAACCGCAACCGCCAGGGACGTCAGAAGCAGCGAACAGAAACATGCGCATGCTCATCTAGTGGACCTCAGCAAGTCTCGTTCCACTGACGGCAGTGTTGGCTGGAACGGACGATCGGTCAACCGCGTCGCACGCGAACCGACCTGGTCGCCCTCGAGCCACGCTCGCTGAGCTGAGAACTTTCCGTGCGGGGCGGCGTCTGATAAGGTCAACCCGTGAGGTTCCGCTCCCTCGTCTGGCTCGCCTCGACGTTTCTCGCCGCGGCGTTTTCCGTCGGCGCCATGCCGGCCGAGAACGATCTCGACGCCTTCATGAAGCAGGTCGTCTCCCGCCGCGACGAAAACTGGAAGAAGCTGCAGCAGTACGTCTTCGACGAGCGCGAGCAGCTGGAGCTGCGGGGGGCGAACCGCGCGCCGCTGTGGGGCGAACGGCGCGAGTACACCTGGTTCATTCGCGACGGGTTCTTCGTGCGCAGCCCGACGAAGTTCAACGGCGTGACGATCGACGAGGCCGAACGCCTCAAGTTCGAGGCCGACTTTCTCAGGCAGGCGCAGGAGCGCGACCGGCGCGCAGCGCGCGGCGGCAGCACGAATGCCGCGGGACCAGCGGCCGCCACAGACGGCGCGCCTGCGGATGCAGCCGATGGCAAGGCCGACGCCGAACTCGCCCAGGACATCGGCGGCGTGATTCGCCAGAATCGCCAGCCTCAATTCATTTCGTCAGCCTATTTCCTGCGCTTCAAGTTCGAGGAAGGCAAGTACGCGCTGGTCGGCCGCGAGACGCTGGACGGCCGCGAGGTGCTGCGCATCGAGTACTACCCCGCCAGGATGTTCACCGGGAGCGATCGCCGTCGAACGGGATAAGGCGCAGTCGGCCGACGACAAGGCGCGCGACGCGGAGTTCCAGCGGCTGATGAACAAGGTGGCGCTCGTGACGCTCTGGGTGGAGCCAAAGGCGCACCAGATCGTGAAGTACACCTTCGACAACGTCGGCTTCGACTTCCTGCCGGCGCAATGGCTGGTCCACGTGAGCGACGTCAAAGCCACCATGACCGTTGGACAGCCGTTTCCCGAGGTCTGGCTGCCGACGAGCCTGGAGGTCAACCTCGGGATGACTCTGGCCGTCGGGCAATTCGACGTGCGCTACGGTCTGGATTACCACGACTACCGCGTGCCGAGCGTCACCAGCAAGGTCGGCGTCAAGTAGAGCGTGAGCATGTGGGGGACGATCATCGTCGCGGGGTTTCTCCTCGCGCCGCCCGACCGCGTGCCTGAAAGCGCCGCGCTTCAGCCGCGCGGCGCAGCAGACCGAAACGGTCGCGACGATCCAGGTTCAGGGCAACACGGCCACGCCAGACGAAGAGGTGCGGCGCATGGCCGACGTGCGCGTCGGGATGCCGTTCGACGCGGCGACGGTGGATGCCGTCGCGGGGCGGCTGCGGGCGACCAAGCGGTTCGACAGCGTCGAAGTGCGGAAGCGCTTCGCGTCGATCGACGATCCTTCCCAGATCGCCCTCGTCATCATCGTCGACGAGGGACCGGTGAAGATCGTCATGACCGGGGATCCCGATTCGCCGACGCGCGTGGCGCGCAAGCGGTTGCCGAACATGCTCATCCTCCCGATCCTGAACCGGGAGGACGGCTACGGCATCACCTACGGGGCTCGTCTGACGCTGCCCGATCCCCAGTGGCTGGGCAAGCGCAGCCGCGTGACGTTTCCGCTGACATGGGGAGGCACGAAACAAGCCGCGGTGGACATCGAGAAGCGTCTCGAAGGCGGAGTGATCGATCGCGTGACGGCGAGCGCCTCGATCTCGCGCAGCGAGAACCTGGCCTACGACCAGGATGACGATCGCGCCGCGGTGTCCGTGCGGGGCGAGCACGAGTTCGCGCGCGTGCTCCGGGTGGGCGCGAGCACGGGATGGCAGCGTGCCTCGTTCGAAGGCGTGGCCGACCAGTTCGTGCAGGCGTCGGCCGACGTCGTCTTCGACACACGGGTCGATGCGATCCTCGCCCGCAATGCGGTGTACGGCCGCGCGTCGATGGAGCATCTCGCCTTCGGCGACGCCCAACCGTCGGCGCCCGCCGCGCCCGGTGGATACACCGGCTATCAGGGCTCCGCGAACCGCTACTCGCTCGAAGGACGCGGCTACCTCGGCTTCATCGGCCAGTCGGTGCTCGAGGGGCGCGTGCTGCGCCAGGACTCGGACCGGCCACTCCCGCCGTACCTGCAGCCGCAGCTCGGTGGCTTGAGGACGCTCCGGGGATTTCCCACCGGCAGCTTCGTCGGCGACACGCTGGTCGCCATGTCGGCGGAGCTCGTCGTGCCGCTGACCTCGCCGCTCAAGATCTGGAAGGTCGGCGTCAGCACGTTCGTGGATCGCGGAACCGTGTATGACAAGGGCGAGCGATTCAGCGATCAGTCGCTGGAAGAAGGCTACGGAGCCGGAGTCTGGTTCGCCGCCGCCTTTCTCAGACTGAACGTCGCAGTCGCACACGGCCGCGGCGCCTCGACACGCGTACACGTAGGCGGCAATGTCACCTTCTAGGCACTCTGCAATCAGAAATCTCGTGGCTCTTGCGGCCGCGCTCGCGAGCCTGGCCGCACAGGCGCCGCAGACGCCACAGACGCCAGGCACAGCCGCCGACGTTCCGCACCGAGGCGAACCTCGTGCGAGTCGACGTGACCGTCGTCGATCGCCATGGCGAACCGGTGGCGACGCTCACGGCGGACGACTTCTCCGTGGAAGAAGACGGCGTCCCGCAGACCATTCAGTCGTTCAAGTTCGTCTCGGCCGATGGACAGCCGGCGCCGGGCGACGGCGACTCGCTGACGATTCGATCGCGGGAACATGCCGCGGCCGAAGCGGCGAAGGACGATGTGCGGGTGTTCGTGATTTTCTGGGACGAGTACCACATCAGCCGGTTCGCCGAGGCGATCAAAGGCCGCAAGGCGCTCACCGATTTCGTGTCCACGGCGTTCGGCCCCGCGGATCTCGTGGCGTTGATGGATCCGCTTCTGCCGGTCGACGCGCTGAAGTTCACGCGCGATCGCCGCGAGCTCTCGGGGAAGATCGGCAAGCTCGAAGGACGATTCGGCATCTACACGCCGACGCGCAGCGCCGCCGAGGACAACATGCTCGAGCGCCGCGACGTCGCGCGCGTGCGGTCGGAGGTGACCATCTCGGCGCTGAAGTCGGCGGCCGTCCACCTCGGCAGCATCAAGGAAGGGCGCAAGTCGATCATCTTCGTCAGCCAGGGGCTCACCGGGCTCGGCATGGACCAGCTCACGTTGATTCAGGAGCTCACCGAGACGGCGAACGACAACAACACGGCCATCTACACCGTCGACCCCGCCGGCTTGACCGGCGGCAGCCCGGACGTGCTTCGAACCATCGCCGAGAGCACCGGCGCGGAGGCGTTCGTGAACACCAACGCCCCCGAGCGCGGGCTGCGGCAGGTCGTCAGGGAAGCGAGCGCGTTCTACCTGCTCGGCTACTCGTCGGCGCGCAATCCCCTGGACGGCAAGTTCCACAAGATCGGCGTGAAAGTGAAGCGGTCGGGAATCGACGTGCGGGCTCGTCGAGGCTATTGGGCGCCCAACGCCACCGAGCTCGAGAAGGCGCGCACGGAGGCAGCGGCGGCCGCGACCATTTCCCCCGACGTCACAAGCGCGATGACCGTGCTCTCGGCTGCGCGCGCCGAACGGGTGGTGGATGTATGGGTGGGCGCCTCGCGTGCCGATGAGGGCCAGACGATGGTGACCGTTGCGTGGACGCCACGTGCCGGCGCCGGCCGAATGGATTCGACGCGAACGGTGTCTCTGACCGTGAAGAGTCCGGCAGGCGATCGAGCGTTCGACGCCAGCCCTGGCGCAAACGCGCTGTCCTTCCCCGCCCCGCCCGGCGCCGTTCAGCTGCAACTCACCGTCCGCGACGCGGCGGGCAACATCGTCGACGAGGATCGAAGGCCGTTCAGCGTACCGGACCTGTCCGCGGCGAACCTCGCGATCGGCGTCCCGGTGCTGCTCCGGGCGAGGACGGCTGCCGATGCCCGATTGCTTGCCGAAGGAAGGCCGGCGATTCCATACGCGGGACGGGAGTTCGTGAGGACGGATCGACTGTTCGTGCGTTTTTCGGTGTTCGGAGAGTCGGCGCGCGCCGCCGATGTGTCGGCGCAACTCACGAACAAGACGGGCGCGCGCTCTGCTCGAGCTGCCCATCGTGCCGATGACAGGCGGTGAATCGTTGTATCAGGTGGAGTTGCCGATGGCCTCTATCGCGCGAGGCGACTACCTGCTGGCGGTTGCAGCCAGACACGGAGAGGAACGAGCGCGCGCGCTCGTCCCCGTCCGGGTCCTCGCCTTCTGATTCCTACTTCTTCGGACCGATCGTCAGCTGATCGATGACCCGCTTGACGCCCTCGACTTCCTTCGCCTGTTCGACCGCTCGCGCGCGGCCCGCGGCGCTCATCACGGTTCCGCGAAGCGTCACCACGTGGTCCTTCGAATCCACATTGATGTCGCTGTCCTTCAACAGGTCCTCACCCACGAACTTCGAATGCACGCGGGTCGTGATCCAGCTGTCGGTGATGACCTCGCCGGTTTTGCTGAGGCCTTCCTTGGTCTTGTCGGCAACCTTCTCAGCGCCCTCCTTCGTTTTCTCGGCGCCTTCCTTGACCGTGCTCTTCACGCCGCTCGTGCCTGTTGGCGCGTTGAGGTCGACCAGGAGCTGATTGTCAACGCGCGAGATACCCGGCATCGTGGCCAACTCGGTGGCCTGCTTTGCGATCGGCTTCCGTCGCGACGGTGCCCGTCAACGTGGCGATGCCATTTGTGACCGACACTTTCACGTTGTACTTCTTGAGCGGGGACGCGCTCAGCCGTTTCTCGATGCGCTCGTCGAGATTGTGATCCGCCGAAGCCGTTGCTTGCGGAACGGCGGCGCGCATCGGCGCCGGAACGGCCATCAGGGCGGCGACAACGAACACGCTTCCGAATGCAGCTTTCATAGTTCTGCTCCTGCTCCTTGGCGGTCGAGGTGACCGCATCACGGAGATCGAGTGCAAACATGCGTCCATGTCGCCGGCGCGCACGAGCTTGGCTAAGATGGGGACACATGCATCGAATCTCAGCCGCGATTGCCGCCCTCGTGATCCTCCCGTCCACCCTGGCCGCGCAGGAGCGGCTCAAGAGCGCGCCCGGCTACGACGCGGCGCAGCGTGTCGCGCGCGAATCACCGGGAGCAGTCACCGGCGGCGTGACGGCCGTTGCCTGGATCGAGGAAGGCCGTGCGTTCGAGTACGACCGCGACGGCAAGCACTATCGCTTCGAGGTTTCGACAGGACGCACATCGGCGATTGACACGCGCTCCACCGAACCCGCCGGACGCGGCCGTGGCGCGATGGAGATACCGGATCGCGGCCGGCAGTTCCAGCAGACGAATTCGCCGGATGGACGCCTGAAGGCGTACTACAAGGACCGCAACGTGTGGATCGGCGCCGACGAGGGCAGCGATGCGCTGGCGGTCACGACCGATGGCGGCGCGGCCGGCCGCGTCAAGAACGGCACGGCGAGCTGGGTGTACGGCGAAGAACTGAGCCAGCGCACGGCGATGTGGTGGTCGCCCGACAGCCGCAAGCTCGCGTACTACCGGTTCGATGAACGCGACGTCCGCGATTACCACGTGGCGCTCGATCAGACGCGCATCCAGAACACGGTCGACACGGAGGCGTTCCCCACGGCCGGCATGCCGAACCCGAAGGTCGACCTGTACGTCTACGACGTCGCGACTCGCCAGTCGGTGCGAATCGATGTTCGCAGCGGCAGGACCTTCGACAACGACGTCGTCGGACACTATGTCTATCGGGTGGCGTGGTCGGCCGACGGCCGCGAGCTGCTCTTCCTCCGAACGAACCGGCGCCAGAACGTCATGGAACTCGCCGCCGCCAACCCGGCAACGGGAGCGTGTCGCGTCGTGCTGCGGGAGGAGTGGCCCACCGGCTGGCTGATGTCCGAGCCGCGCATGGTGTTCCTGGCGGACGGCTCGCGCTTCATCTGGGAGTCGCAGCGCAACGGCTGGAACAATTTCTACCTGTACGATCTCAGCGGACGCCTCATCGCGCCGCTCACGTCGTTCGACGCGTACGAAGCGGACAAGCTGGTGAAGATCGACGAGACGGCCGGCGTGCTCTTCTACACCGCACGCGACGGCGACAACCCACTCAAGCTGCAGCTGCACCGTGTCGGCCTCGACGGCAGCAACGATCGCCGATTGACCGATCCCGCGTTTCACCACGTCGTGGGCAATTGCATTCCGAACCTGGGCTCACGACCTGAGCAGCCGGCCTTGTCGCCTTCGTGCAGCATCGCTCCCGACAGCACGCATTTCGTGGACGTGTACCAGACGCACGACACGCCGGCGGCCGCGCGTCTCGTCAGCGCCACCGACGGACACGTCGTCTCGGAGATCGCGAAGGCCGACGCGTCGCGGCTCGAGACGATGGGGCTGAGGCGGGCGGAGCTGTTCACGTTCACGGCGGCGGACGGGGCGACCACGCTTCGCGGCATGGTGCAGTTTCCGGCGCAGTTCGATCCGTCGAGGGTGTATCCCGCGCTCGTTGGCGTCTATGGCGGGCCGGAGTTCGATGCGGTTGGCGTACGAGAATCCTTTGTCGGGCCTGCGCCGCTCGCCGAGTACGGTTTCCTCATCGTGAGCCTCGAATCGCGCGCCGTGCCGGGTCGAGGCAAGCGAACGCTGGACGGCATCTATCAAAAACTCGGTCAGGCCGAGATCGACGACATGGCCGAAGGCGTGAAGGCGCTGTGGAGCCGCTCGTACGTGGACAGGAACCGTGTCGGCATCTTCGGCAGCTCGTACGGCGGCTACGCGTCGGCGATGGAACTGCTCCGCCATCCCGAAGTATTCGCCGCCGCGGCGTCGTCGTCGCCGCCGACCGACTGGCGCAACTACGACACCATCTACACGGAGCGCTACATGTGGATCCCGCAGGAGAACAAGGCGGGCTACGACTCAGGCAGCGCGCTGACGTACGCGAAGGATCTGAAGGGGCGGCTGCTGATTTACTACGGAACCGCCGACAACAACGTCCACCCGTCGAATGCGCTTCAGCTGATCAAGGCGCTCCAGGACGCCAGCAAGAGCTTCGACGTGCAGGTCGGCCCCGACCGCGGGCACAGCCCGGTCAATCAGGATCGGATGATGGAGTTCTTCATCGACGTGCTGAAGCCAGTGCCGTGACAAGCGGTGGCCCCGGATAGCCAGAGCTCCCGGGGCTATCGACTCACCGTGCGGAGCAACGAGCGCAGAAGAACGCCGACAATACCAGCGACCCCCACGAGTTGCGCCACCCAGAACCCGAACGACCATCTGAGAAGTTCGAACCGGCTCGTCGCGATTTCCCCGCGGATGTCCGCGAAGCCCTGATGCATTTCCCCGCGGATGTTCGCAAAGCCCTGATGCATCTCGCCTCGCAGCTGGGCCACGTCGACGCGCAGCTTCGACGTCTCCTCGACGAGCCGCCGCTCGAACCGATCCTGGCAATGTGTCATCACAGCCTCCGTTGATGCTCGTTGCTGAGAATCCAGGACCTCCATCAATTCTGCAGACGCGGGCGCACCGAGCGTTTCGAGCAGGGCACTCGAGATTCTTGCCGGCGACATCGGACAATCATCCTTTCTTGACCTTGTCGACGACGATGCCATCGTCGGAGCGCCATGTCAACGGGCACTGCGCGGACGCAAGTGGCCGTCAGAATTCCCTAGTCGCCGGCCCCCGGCATCTTCCGTAATTCCAGCTTCGCGATCGCCTCGCGATGCACTTCGTCCGGGCCGTCGGCGAGGCGGATCGTGCGCGAGTGGGCCCACATCGCGGCCAGCGGGAAATCGTCGCAGACGCCCGCGGCGCCGTGCGCTTGAATCGCGCGGTCGAGGACACCCAGCGTCATGCGCGGAACGACGACCTTGACCATCGCCAGCTCGCCGCGCGCCGCCTTGTTCCCCACCGTGTCCATCAGATGCGCCGCATGCATCGTCAGGAGCCGAGCCTGGTCGATCTCCATGCGCGACTCGGCGATATCGGCGCGGATCGTCCCCTGCTCGGCGAGCGTCTTCCCGAATGCCACGCGCTTCTGGACGCGTGCGCACATCAGCTCGAGCGCGCGCTCGGCCACGCCGATGAGCCGCATGCAGTGATGGATGCGCCCCGGCCCGAGACGCCCCTGCGCGATCTCGAAGCCGCGGCCTTCGCCGAGCAGCATGTTCGACGCGGGCACGCGCACGTTCTCGAACGTGACTTCGGCGTGGCCGTGCGGCGCATCGTCGTAGCCGAAGACGGGCAGCATCCGGCGAATCGTCACGCCTGGCGTGTCCATCGGCACCAGGATCATCGACTGCTGCTTGTGCTTTTCCGCGCGGGGATCCGATTTCCCCATGAAGATCGCGATCCGGCAGCGCGGGTCGCCCGCGCCGGAGGTCCACCATTTGCGGCCGTTGAGGACGTAGTCGTCGCCAGCGCGCTCGATGCGCGACTGGATGTTCGTCGCGTCGGACGAGGCCACATCCGGCTCGGTCATCGCAAAGCACGAGCGGATCTTGCCGGCCAGAAGAGGCTCGAGCCATTGCCGGCGCTGCGCCTCGCTGCCGTAGCGGACGAGCACTTCCATGTTGCCGGTGTCGGGCGCCGAACAGTTGAACACTTCCGATCCGAATCCGGGCACGCGACCCATGATTTCGCAGAGCGGGGCGTACTCGACGTTGGTCAGCCCGGCGCCGTACTCGCTTTCGGGCAGGAAGAGGTTCCAGAGACCCGAGGCTCGCGCGATCGGCTTGAGCTCTTCGACGATCGCGGTCGGCGCCCAGCGATCGCCGTCGGCAATCTGCCGGTGATAGGTGTGCTCGTTGGGGTAGACGTGCTCGCGCATGAACGCGTCCAGGCGCCGCACGAGATCGGTGACCTTGTCGGTGTGATCGAAGCGCATGGCGCGCATGATAGCCTTTTCCCCATGGAATCGGATGCCCGGGACGTCCGGCCCGGCGAGCAGCTCGATTGGACGCGCCTCGTCGCCTGGCTGCGCGACCGTCTGCCGTCATGCGGCGTGGCTGGCCTGGATGTGAGCCGCGATCCCGAGGTGGCGCAGTTTCCCGGCGGCCATTCGAACCTGACCTATCTCGTGAGATTCGGCGACGTCGAGATCGTGGTCAGGCGTCCGCCTTTCGGCCCGGTCCCGCCCACCGCGCACGACATGGCGCGCGAATTCAGGTGGCTGTCGGCGATGCACGACGTCTTCCCTCTCGCTCCGCGACCCTACCTGCTCTGCGAGGATCTCGACGTCATCGGCTCGGTGTTCTACGCGATGGAGCGCCGCCGCGGACTCGTCGTCCGCGCCGAGGAGCCGCCGGCGCTGGCAAACCCGGCCGCGCGCCGACGCCTCAGCGCCGCGATGATCGACACGCTGGCCGATCTGCACGCGATCGACGTTCGAACGCCGCCCCTGAGCACGCTCGGCAAGCCAGCCGGCTTCGTCGAGCGTCAGGTCCGCGGCTGGTCCGAACGCTGGCATCGATCGAAGACGACGCCGCTGCCGGAGATGGATGCGCTGGCCGAGTGGCTGCGCGATCGCCTGCCGGCCGATCCGCCGGCGCCGTCGATCGTGCACGGCGATTTCAAGCTCGATAACGTCATGGTCGACCCCGAGGATGTCGGCCGCATTGTCGCGGTGTTCGACTGGGAGATGAGTGCGCTTGGCGATCCGCTCGTCGATGTCGGCATCGTGCTCACCTATTGGTCGCCGACGGCGCCTCCGGAGCAGCGGGACGCGCTCACGTCGGTGACGGATCGTCCCGGCTTTTTCACCAGGGACGAGATCATCGACCGCTACGCCAAGCGGTCGGGGCGCGACCTGACCGGCATCCGGTACTACGAGATTTTCGCGGTCTTCAAGATCGCGGTCGTCATCCAGCAGATTTACTACCGCTACGCGCAGGGCCAGACCACCGATCGGCGGTTTGCCACCTTCGACGCGCGCGTCGCGTATCTGGCGCGTCATGCGGCGCGCCTCGCGGAGACCCCTGCATGACATCGAAGCACGCGTTACCGACTCAACCTGCGCGCCGCCGTGGATGCCGATTCGCCACGCCGGCGATCGCCTCACTCGCATTCGCTCAGGCGCTGATTCTCGTGTCGGCGCAGGGCAAGACGACGCTCGACGGGATCTACACCGCGGAGCAGGCGGCGCGCGGTCAGAAGATCTACACCGACTCGTGCGCAAGCTGCCACGGCGACGATCTGTCAGGCGGCGGTCAGACGCCGCCGCTGGCCGGGAAAGAATTCAACATGGACTGGATCGATCTCGCGATGAGCGATCTCTTCGATCGCACGCGCGGCACCATGCCTGCGGACAAGCCGGGCACCTTGAAGCCCGAGCAGGCCGCCGACGTCATCGCGTACCTGCTGCAGAAGGCGACGTTCCCTGCCGGGCAAACCGAATTGCCCGCTGACGCCGCGGCGCTCAAGGACATCAAGTTCGTCGGCCCCAAGCCTTGAGGCGGAAGCGGAGGGACAGAGGAAACGGATTTACAGGAGAAGCGGAGAAACGGAGCAACGAAAGAAAGGGACAGAAGGATTCGCGTCGCACGCCGCCTGTGGCGGCCACGCGTCGCTGGCCTCCGTTGCTCCGTTCCTCTGTGTGATCCCGTTCACTCGTAGCCTCCGTTTGTTCAGGCTACGAGATGATCGGACCTACCGGTGGCGCCTTCCCCACTCATATCGCGGCTGACCTTGCCATGAATTTCCTGTAGCATTCGCCCAGGAGTTTGCCTATGAAAGCCCGACTCGTGACCGCCTCGGTGTGTCTGTCGTTGTGCGCGCTCATGCCGGCCGCGGTGCGGGCACAAGCGCTCACCAGCCTGTCGTCGGTGCGCGTCGGCTACACCACGCGCAAGAACACCGTGAAGCCGCAGGGGGAGCTCAAGGCTCAGATCGACGCGCTCGACGCGCAAATCGCCGAGGCGACGCGGCTCGGGAAAACCGGAGAACTGCGCCGGTTGTTCGCGAAGGGCATCGCTCTGCTGAACGGCACGCCGTGGACCGACACGCTCGACTACTCGCGATCGCTCGTCCTGCGGACGCCGCGCGTGATCGTCGATTCGTCAAAGCCCTACAGCGTGCGTCTCGAGCAGATCTATGCCTCGTCGCTCGCGCTCCAGAACACCGTCGGCGCGCACCTCACGCTGCACAAACGGCCCGCACCCGCGGCTCCAGGGCGCACGCCTGAAGAACCTCCGCTCGTGAAGGATCTCGGCACGTTCGATGGCGTCTCGCGCGACCTGCGGGAATCGCCGTACTTCTTCGACGTCGATCTCAAGGACGTTGCAGACGGCGCCTATCTGCTCAACGTCGAGGTTTCGAATCAGGGTCAGTCCATCGGCAGCACGTCGCTGGCGATTGCGCTCCGCAAGGGGGTCGACGAGCTCGCAGCCCGGCTCGAGGCCGATGCGGCAAAGGCGCCCGAGGCCCTGCGCGCCGAGATCCTGTTCCCGATCGATCGCATGGCCAACGTCAATCGTGGACGGCTCGAGCTGCGCACCTTCGATCCGGAGCGCGATCTCGCCGCCGCCGAAGCGGTGGCCGCTGCCGTCAGATCCGGCAAGGATCCGTTCGCCGGGCGCACCGGCGACATCCGCCGCCACTATCGCCTCGACGCGGCCAACGAGATTCTGCCGTACCGCACGTACGTGCCGGCGAGCTACACGGGCGCGAAACCGTTTCCGCTCATCATCGCGCTGCACGGCCTTGGCGGCACCGAAGACGCCTTCTTCGACAACTACGAGAAGAAGCTTCCGCCGCTCGCCGAATCGCACGGCTACATCGTCGCGGCGCCGCTCGGGTATCGCGTCGACGGGTCCTATGGCTGGGGCCTCGGCAACGCGCCTGCGGATCCGAACACGAAGCGGACCCAGGACTTCAGCGAGCAGGACGTCATGCAGGTGCTCGCCCGCGTGAGGCAGCTGTACAAGATCGACGACAGCCGCATCTACCTGATGGGCCACTCGATGGGCGCCATCGGCACCTGGAAGATCGCGCCGAAGTACCCGGACATCTGGGCGGCGATCGCGCCGTTCTCCGGCAGCGGCGCTCCCGACACGCTGGAGCGCATTCGCAACGTGCCCGAGGTCATCGTCCACGGCGACGCCGATCCGACCGTCAACGTCGCCGGTTCGCGGACGATGGTGGCGAAGTTGAAGGAGATGGGCAGCGAGTTCAAGTACATCGAGGTGCCCGGCGGCCTGCACAGCGACGTCGTCGCGCCGAACATGGCCGCCGTGATCGATTTCTTCGACGCACACCGGAAGGCGATCAAGAGCACGTCGCAGCAATAGATGGCGGAGAATCTGTATGTGCCGAGTCCTGTCCGTTCTTCTGGCCTCGACGGTCGCCACGCGCGCGGCTGCGCAGCCCCGCGTCGATCCGATGGCCGCTGCCGTGGCGGAATCGTTCACGCTCATCGAGAGACAGTTCGTGGCGCTCGCCGACGCGATGCCGGCCGAGAAGTACGGCTTCAAGCCCACCACAGGCGAGTTCAAGGACGTCCGATCGTTCGCGGAACAGGTGAAGCACGTCGCCTGTGCGAACTTCGGCTTCTACACGGAGATTGAAAAGAAGACGCCGCCGGCGCACTGCGAAACCGGCGGACCGAGCCCGGCGACCACGAAGGCCGAAATCATGGCCTACTTGCGGGAGTCTTTCACATACGCTGGACGCGTGCTGCGCACGATGACGCCCGCGAACGCGATGGAACCGACCGACGGCCCGTATCCCGGCCCGAGCACGCGCCTCGGCCTCGCGACGCTGTCCATCTGGCACGCGTCGGATCACTACGGTCAGCTGGTCGTGTATCTCCGCATGAACGGCATCGTGCCGCCCGCCAGCCAGCCGTCGCCGCCGAGATAGCGCGCTGCCGCACTCAGTGACGCCTCAGCAGCGGTAGAAAATCGCGATGGCCGTACCGCTCGGCGAGTTCCTCCGCTGACGCGATGGCTTTGGCCCGGGGCGCTGGACTCGCCCCGGCGGCGAGAAGCACGCGCACCATCTCCACATCGCCGAAGTCGACCGAGACCGCATGCAGCAGCGGGGTCGCCCCGACGCTGTCGACTTTGTTGACGTCGGCACCGAGCTCGATCAGCGCCTTCGCCATCGGCACATCGTTCGCCATCACGGCCTGCGACAGCGCGGAGATCGGGGCATCCGGGTCGTCGGCGTTCAGGTTGACACCCAGCCGCACCAGATCGCGCATCATCGGGATGTCCCGTTGCAAGACCGCCACGTCGAGGGGGCGGGCCGGCGCCTGGCCAACCAGCGTCATCTTCTGGGTGATATCGGCGCCCCGAGCGGCGAGGAGATCGAGCGTCTCCGTGTTGCCGGAGATGACGCTGAAAAATGCCGCCGACGCATTGAACAGCGTGGCCGGCTCCGGTACGCGAACCGCCGCGCCGCGTTCCAGCAGCGCCTGCACCGAGCGCGTCGCGCCGGCGTTGGCCGCGACCATCAACGCGGTGAACCCGGTGGTCGCGCGCGCGTTGACGTGTGCGCCGCGATCGAGGAGCAACCGGACCTTGGCGGAATCGCCGGCGGCCATCATGAGCAGACTTGTTCCTGCGTCGGTCCTGCTGTTCGGATCGAGCCCTCCATCGAGCAACGCCTTCAACTCGCCGTCGGTACCGAAAAGCGCCGTCTCCATCCACGGGGCTCCGGGCGCAGTGACCGCTGCAACGTCGATGTGTTCCCGACCCTCAGTCGGCCGGCTGGGCGTCTGTGGCGAGGAGCAGCGCCGCCGTCGCCCAGCTGGTCCCCATGCACGAGATCATCTGATTGGCGCCATAGGGAAAGCCCGACTCGAAATACGGCGGGCTCACGAGGCGCTGCTCGTGCAGGCGGCTGCGCACGAGCCAGGACCCGTCAGGCTTTTGCGTGCGCTTCAGATACGAGAGGCCGCGTTGCCACGCCGGATCGGCCGCGGGGATGTGCGCCTCTCGCAGTGCGACGAGGACCTCGCCCGTTGCGTAGGCATCGCTGTCGAGACGGGCGAGCTGCGACCAGCCGCCGTCGGCATGCTGCTGCGCGATCAGCCGATCGGCGAGCGGCTTGAGATGCGCGGCGTCCATGCCCGCCCAGGCGAGCCCGCGCAATTGGAAGACGCGGTCTTCGGTCGTGCGCGGTTCGGCGGCGGCCAGCCACGCGGAGGCGCGCGCGACACGATCAGGGACCTCGCCTGCCCGACGCGCCGGCATGTACAACTGGACGGCGCGCATGGCAATGGCTGTCGCGGTGAACTCGCTATGCGACTGCGGCGGGCGCACGTCGATCGTGATCCATCTCCCGTCTGGCCGTTGGCGGCTGGCGATCAGGTTCGCGTAGACCGCGGTGCTCAGGCTGGCGGGCACTCCGGCATCGTGCGCGGCGACGAGGCTCATCCCGTAGTCCATCGACGGATCGATCAGGTGCGTGTGCTGGACCGCGCGGTCCAGCGACGACAGAAATCCGTAGGCCCGGGAGATCTCCTGACGCAGGAGATTGCGGTCGACGGGAACGCCGCGCTCCCGCGCCAGCCGGAACGTCATCATCGGCAGATCCTGCTGGTGACACGACCGGCACGTCTGCTTGTCGAACCAGGCGACTCCAGTCCGCTGGAGCAAGGCAATCGGCTTGACGACCTCCGGCGGCGCGACAGGCGAGACGGGTGCCTGCGCCAGCGCGGTCGCGGTGAACAGCAGGGCGATCGGCAGACGCAGTCTCATCATTGACGGCCTCTTCGTTCAGACACCGATCACAATCACTCGTGCTCTTTGCTCTGCTTTTCCTGAAACCTGGCGCCGCGCAGAATGTCGGGCAGCGCGTAGTTCCCCTCGTGGCACGCGTACTCGAAGATCCGCTCGTCGCTCTTCGACATCGGCAGCTGCGCCGTCCACGGGCGCGTGAACGTGGTCGGATCGTCGACCGTGAACTCGTAGAGCAGCGTGTTGGCGTCCGTGCGCGTGAAGCGCTCGATCAGGTGGAGATTCTCGCCGGATCCGCGGAACGGGTTCTTGTCGGTGAAGTTCGTGGTGTCCACGACCAGCGTGTTGCCTTCCCACCGACCGCGCGAGTCGCCGAGCCAGCGCCGGAACACCGACGGCGCGTGCGGCCGGCCATCGGTCCAGACGATCCGCGCGTCGTGAATCATCTCCGTGTAGATGACGACGGCGTCGCGCGACTGGAAGATCTGGAGGAAGTTGTTGTAGGGACCGAGACCGATCGGCGGGCCGGCGTTGAACGCCAGGCAGCGCTCCTGCAGCGAGCGGTTCTCGGGGCCGTCGGCGGGATGATCGCGCTGGTCGGCGTTGCGCGCCGCCATCCTCGCGCGCGCTTCCGGCGTCGGCGGCGGCACCTTCCCGTCTGGCGGATCGATCACCCACGACGTCCGCTTCTTCCCTCGAACGACGCCACGTGCTCGCCGCGGTCGAACCAGAAATCCGCCACCCCGCGCGCCGCATCGGTCGCCGCGCCGCCGTCGCGGCGATCGCGATCGTTGCGGCCGATGGTCTGCGCCTCGAACTCGGCGGCCTGGGCATCGGTGAAAAACTCCACGCCGGCCAGATCGGCTGGCCGCTCGAAGGGCGTCAACGTCGCATAGCTCCAGACACCTTCGAGATCCCTGGGCGAGGCCGCGGGCGAACGGTGAAGGCGCCGGCGGGCGCGGCGCCGGGCGCCGATCGGCTGCGGTCTGACCCGCCGCATGCGTCACGGCCTCGAGGATGAGGGCGAGGATGAATGGAAACACGAAGAATTGTGTGGTGCTTTCGAGGTCCGTCCCTACCAATCGATCTGCGCGCCGAATTGCGCGCGCCGGGCGGTCGTAATCGCCTGCGGGTTGAAGTACAGCGGGCCCACGGTCTCGTTCACGGTCAGGACGGTGGCGTAGTTCGGCAGGTTGAACAGTTCCGTGAACACCTGCAGCCGGCTGCGCCCGAAGCGGAACGCCTTCGACACTCGCGCGTCGAGCGTCTTGACGTAGTCGTAGTACTGCTGCGTCGGGTCGACGACGGTCACGCTCAGCGTGCCGCCGCCGGTGATCGCGAAGCCGGCCTGCGCGCTGTTGAACGTGTAGGTCGATCCGATGCTGATGCCCGGACGCGCCTGGAACGTCCCGCTCAGCTGAATGTCCCACGGAATCGTGTAGCCGATCGACGCCTTGTACAGCGACTGGAACGGCGGCGTCTGATCGCAGAAACGCAGGTTGTTCGGGTTCGAGTTCGCCAGGTCGGCGCAGTTGTTGGTCGCCGACCGCTCGGTGGTGATCCCGCCGAAAATGAACCCGCCGCGGCCGAGCCGCGCATTCACGCTCACCTCGACGCCGTTGTAGACGCGCGAGTTGGCGTCCGAGAACGTCATGCACGTTGTTCACGATGCCGCGCTTGGCGGGGTTCAGGTTGTAGACCGTGATCTGCTGGTTGCCGCCGCCCGGCAGGTTGGGATTGGACGGAGCCACGATGGTGTACGCCTGATAGTCGGCGATCGGATCGATGAGCGTGTTCTTCGTGTACTGAATGTGCTGGAAGGTGCGATGGTAATAGCCCGCCGTGATCGACACCCGCGGGAACAGCGCGTGCTGCACCGACACGCTCTCCTCCCAGTTGGTCGGCCGCGGCAGCGGCGGGATCGAACTGCGTCGTGCCAAGGCCCGGAATGCCGAAATTGTTGTTGGCCGTCACGCCCAGCTCGTTGAACTGCACGTTGCCGCTGGCGTCGAAGATCGTGCCGTTGCGATCGACGTCGGTCCACTGCGCGCGTGTCGCTCTGACCTCCCAGCGGGTTGGTCGACGAAGCGAGGCCGAGCGCCTGCTGTCCGAGGAATTTCCCGACCGAGACCTTGAGCGCCGTCTTGCCGGTGCCGAACAGGTCGTACGACGCGCCGCTGCGGATCGTCCAGTCGTTCCAGCACGGCAGGCAGCTCGACGGCGCGATGTTGGCGCGCGCCGCCTGCGCGGTCGCCGAAATGAAACGGCCGGCCACCGCTGACTGCGGCGGCGTCGAGGCGTTGAAGTAGTCGTACCGCGCGCCGTAGGTCAGCGTCAGACGCTGCAGCGTCCACTTGTCCTGCGCGAAGAGCCCGAGGTTCGCGTTCAGGTTCTCCTGCCGCGTGTACGGCGTGTTGAGGACGCGTCGCCGTCTGCGACGTGTTCACTCCGGTGGCGCTCGTCGCGTAGATCAGCACCGACGTGTCGCCGTGCGGCTCGTTCTGCGTGGTCTGGTACCCCATCTGCTGGTTGATGCCGACCTTGACGTTGTGCGATCCCGTGACGAACGACACGTTGGCGATCGTGTTCCAGATCCGGCTGAAATAGTGGGACGGCGCGGTGCTCGACGCCACCGTGCGCAGCCCGGTCGTGGCGCTGCGATGCTGAATGTCGAGCGGACCGTTCTCCGGCTGGTAGCTGAAGTTGTAGGTCTGCACCGCGAGCGACTGCCCCACCTCCAGCAGCACGCGACTCGAGATCGGCGACGTCCACTTCACCTGGCTGGCGTACTGCAGCGGCTGCGGCAGCGCGTAGGAGGCTTCCGGCGAAAAACAGGCCGCGACGTTGCCGCTGGTGGCGCCGCACCCGACGTCGAAGCGCTGCGTCCCGGCCTGCGATTTGTAGAACGCCCACACGATCTTGTTGCGCGGCGACGCCTGCCACGTCAGGCGCACGGTTTCGTGCGGCACGATGAAGCCGCCCGACTCGACCTGCGTGCCGTTGGGAAACGCCGGCAGCACGCCGACCGGGAACGCGACGAGGTTGTTGGTCCGCGAGACGCGCTGCGCCACGAGAAACCAGAGCTTGTTCTTGCGAATCGGGCCGCCGAGCACGAAGTTGGTGTCGTAGCTGTAATCGAGCTGCGTGTTCACGGAGATGTAGGGCTTCAGCTCGTCGGTGATGTTGTCGCCTTGCAGCGACCCCTTCGAGCCGACCGTGCGCCACGCGCCGGAGAAGGTGTTGCCGCCCTCCTTCGGGATCGAGTCCATCCGCACGCCGCCGAGCGCGTTCTCCGCCGACTGCGATCCGGCGTCGTAGACCAGCTCGGTCTGCGCGAGCTCGTTGACCGTCACGCCGTTGGCCTGACTGCCCGTGCCGGTGAGGTTCTGACCGATATTCATCCCGTCGAAGAAGATGTGCTGATCGGCGGTCGCCGACCCGTGGATCGACATCGTGCTGACGAAGCCCTGGCTGTAGAAACTCACGCCCGGCACCAGCGCCGCCCCGCCCTGCATCGTCCGCGCGGCCGGGAGGACGTCGAGCACCTGTCGGTTGAGGACCGCCTGGTTCTGCGTGCTCTGCGTGTCGACGATCGGCGATGCGCCGGTCACGGTGACCGTTTCCTCGACGGCGCCGACAGACAGCGTTCCATTCACCTGCGCCGCGAACGCGCCTTCGAGCACGATCCCTTCGCGCTTCACCGATCGAAAGCCGGGCAGCGTGAACGTGACGGTGTAAATCCCAGGGCGCAGATCGATGATCGAAAAGCGTCCGGCGCTATCCGTGATGGCGGCGCGTACTTGTTCGATCAGCGCGGGGCTCGATGCCTCGACCGTGACGCCAGGCATGATCGCGCCCGTCGTGTCCTGCACGACCCCGACGATGCTCGCGCGCTGTTGGGCTGAAGAGGTGGCAGGGATTCCGGCGAGGACGCAACCCAGACCGACGAGGTAGACAAGTCGACGCATGTCGAGTCCTCCAGCGTGGTGATAAGGAAGCGGTAACGGGCCCGATACTCGACCCGCCGATGACACTTGTCAACAACTTCCGTAAACCTTTGAGAAACCTTGACATTACCGTCGAGTGCGGCCAGTATTGGCGCCTGCGGGAGGACTCTTTCCAGTGCGAAAAATGTTGAGCGGTGTAATCATCGCAATCGTTGCGGCAGCCGGCGGTGCGCTGTTCGCGCTCTCGGCAACGCCGCTGTCGGGGCAGGCTCCGGCGGCCTATCGGGCGCCTCGCGCGGCCGACGGCCATCCGGATTTGAACGGCATCTGGCAGGCCAACACCGAAGCGAACTTCGATCTGGAAGCGCACATGGCCCGTCCGGCGATGGCGCTGCGGGCCGGCCCGTACGGTCCCGTTCCGGCGGCTGCCGTCCTCGCGCTCGGCGCGGTCGGCTCGGTGCCTCCCGGCATGGGCGTCGTCGAGGGCGGTCCGATTCCATACAAGCCCGAAGCGCTCGCCAAGAAAAAGGAAAACCAGGAGAAGTGGCTGGAGCGCGATCCCGAGATCAAGTGCTACCTGCCCGGCGTGCCGCGCGCGACCTACATGCCGCAGCCGTTCCAGATTCTCCAGAGTCCGAGCGCGATCTTCTTCGCGTATCAGTACGCGGGCGCCGTGCGCAACGTCTACCTGAAGGATCCCGGTCCGGCGCCGATCGACTCGTGGATGGGACAGTCAGTCGCCAAGTGGGAAGGCGATACGCTCGTGATCGACGCCCGGGGATTCAACGACAGCACGTGGTTCGATCGGTCGGGCAACTTCCACAGCGAAGAGTTGCATGTGGTCGAGCGCTACACACGCACCGGAGCGGACGTGATCCACTACGAAGCGACGATCGAGGATCCGCAGACGTTCACGCGTCCCTGGAAGATCAGCCTGCCGCTCTATCGCCGTCTCGAGAAGAACGCGCAGCTGATGGACTTCAAGTGCGTCGAGTTCGTCGAGGAGCTCCTGTACGGTCAATACCGGAAAAAGCCGCTCACCAAGTAGGAATTTACAGGTAGGAATTGACAAGTGGGAAGTTACAAAGCGATGGTGGCAACGGCGGGGATCGCGGCGATGGCCGCGCTGACCGCTGCACATCTCGACGGCCAGGCGCCGGCGAAAACGGCGGCGCCCGCGGCGGCGAAACGATCGGTGCCGCGCCTGCCCGACGGACACCCCGATCTCCAGGGCATGTACGATCTCGCGACGTTGACGCCGGTCGAGCGGCCCGCGGGAACACCGCTGGTGCTGACCGACGAGCAGGCCGCGAAGCTCGAGAAGGACGTCGCCGCTCGCAAGAGCAATCAGGACGCGCCGATCAAGGCGGACCGCGGCGCGCCGCCGGTGGGCGGGGACGGATCGGCCGGAGCCGCCGGCAACGTCGGCGGTTATAACAGCTTCTGGATCGACTCCGGCTCTCACTACTCCGTGATTGAGGGACAGCGCCGCGCGTCCATTCTCATCGACCCGCCAGACGGGCGGGTGCCGGCGATGACCCCGGCCGCGCGCGCCCGGTTCGCGCGGAACGTGCGGCCGACCTCCGATCAGTCGGCGCGCGAAGACGATCCCGGATTCGAGGGCGCCGGCGCGTACGACGATCCTGAGCGGCGGCCGCTCGGCGAGCGTTGCCTCATGGGTTTCGGGTCGACGTCCGGTCCGCCCGCGCTGCCCAACTACTTCTACAATAACCTTCACCAGATTGTTCAGACACCCGACTCCGTGCTCATCCTGACGGAGATGGTGCACGACGCCAGGGTTGTCCGGATGAACGCCGATCACGCGCCAAAGACCATCCGGAAGTGGATGGGGGATTCCATTGGCCGCTGGGAAGGCGATACACTAGTCGTGGATACGACGAACTTCACGGACAAGACCCGGTTCCGCGGATCCACGCAGGATCTTCACATCGTGGAACGATTCACGCGGATGGATGCGAAGACCCTGCTCTACCGGTTCACGGTTGAGGATCCCAACACGTGGGAGAAGCCGTGGACGGGCGAATACACGTGGCCCGCGACAGACGAGCTGATGTACGAATACGCGTGCCAGGAAGGCAACTACGCGATGGGCAACATCCTTCGCGGCGCGCGTCTGAAGGAAGCGGACGAAGCCAAGAAAACCAAGCAGTGAGGTATGTGATGCGCACGAAGATTCTCATGTCGGCGGCCGGCGTTCTGCTGGCGACCGCCCCCATCCTGGGTCATCACGCGTTTGGCGGCGAGTTCGACCCGAACAAGCCCGTGCTGCTGAAAGGACCGGTCACGAAGGTCGAGTGGGTGAATCCGCACGCGTGGATTCATCTCGAAGTGACCAAGCCGGACGGCACCAAGGAAGAGTGGATGGTCGAAGGCGGCACGCCCAACACGCTGCTTCGCCGCGGCGTGACTCGTGAGTCGCTGAAGGTCGGCACGGTCCTGGTGATCGACGGCTACCAGGCGCGCGACCACTCGCTGCTGCGCGCCAACGGCCGCAACGTGACCTATCCCGATGGACGGAAGCTGTTCCTTGGCTCGTCGGGTACCGGCGCGCCGACCGACGGCGCGGACCCCACTGAGGCGCCCAAGCCGAACGGCCGCGGCCGCGGCGGACTGTAAGAATTGTGGATTGACGTCGATTGCGATGGGAGTGCGGATGCGGATCATGCGGATTGATCGGGTAACAGCCCAATCCGCATTCCGCAATCCACAATCCGCATCGATCCCGAGAACCCTATCCACCGGCCGCCGGCGCCGACGCCGAACCAGAGCGCGAGCGAGACGAGCCCGACCAGCTTCAACACAGCCGGCGACACGCGCCCCTCGCCCGCCTGCGTCACCTTCCGCCGGACGGTGAGCGCGAAGATCGTCCCGAGCAGCAGACAGATCATCTTCACCGCGAACGGCGTGCTGTAGTACAGCTTCTGGGGCTCCGACCAGAACAGCAGCAGCCCTGTGACGATCATCACGGCCCAGCTGCCGAGAAACCAGCGCTGCGCATCACGCGCGACGTTTTCGAGCGACTGCGTGCGGATGCCGAAGCCGAGCAGCTTCAGGTCCACGATCAGCACCGCGCCGCCAATCACCGATAACGCCAGCAGGTGGATCGACTCGATGACCGCGAACGCCCACGTCGACGTGCTGATCGCCTTGCTCAGCGGCGACGAAGCGACCCACTCGATGAACGGCAGCAGATTCAGCGAGGACAGGTTCATCGGCCACCTCCCGCCGGTGGGACGACACAGCCGGCGACGACGTTGACGAAGTGCGACTGCGGCTGCTTGTCGCAGTCGAACCAGTTGTAGGCGATCATCCGGCCGGCGACGACGATGATGGCCCACAGCACGAGCGAGGTGGCGCCGGCCCGGCGCGCAGCCGGCGGCGGCACCGGCGCAAGATCCCACTCGGCGACGCGGCGATCGATGCCGGCATGGAAGACGAACGCGTTCAGGCCGGCCAGGATCAGCGCCACGACCTTGCCGCGAAACCAGATGCTCTGATACGACCGGACCGGGATGGCGTAGAACAGCAGGGTGCCGGTGATGACCATCACGATGAACCCGATCGTCATCCAGGGACCGAGCCGCCGCTTGATCTCGGTGATCGGCACTCGTCGAAGCGCGACGCCGAGCAGGCGAAGGTCGAACATGATCGCCATGCCCAGGAACAGGCAGAGCGTCAGCACGTGCGCCGACTCGACGAGCGGGTACATGTAGAGGGATTCGTGCAGCGCGATGCTGCCGGGCGTGTCCGCCAGCCACTGACAAAACGGGAGCAGGGACATAGGGTCCGCGTATTATACGGTCATGCGAATCGTCATCGGAGCGCTGCTTCTCGCGGCCACCATGCCGCCTTCGCCGCCGGTTGCGGCGCGCCAGACGGATGCACCGGCCGGACTGCAACAGCCGGCCAGCACGATGAGCGAGCTGATGGTGAAAATCATCTATCCCGCGTCGGACGCGATTTTCTACATCACGACGCGCGAGCCGAAGACCGAGGCCGAGTGGGGCGATCTCCAGGGCAAGGCGCTGGCGGTGGCGGAGTCGGCGAACCTGCTGATGATGCCTGGGCGCGCGCGCGATCAGGATCGGTGGATGCAGGATGCGAAGCTGATGCTCGATGCCGGGCGCGCCGCGTTCCGCGCGGCGAAAGCCAAGGACGTGGCCGCGCTCGACGCGCTCAACGATCAGCTCTACACGTCGTGCACGAGCTGTCATCGCACTACCGATCGAACTACGGCCGCCGGCCCTCGCCGAGTGCTCAAGAATCAACGAGCGCCGCCATCTCCAGCCGCTTCCAGCCTCCTGCCCTCCCGCCCTTCCTGCCCCTCCAGCCCCTCCAGCCCGTCCCGCCCCTCCATCCCTCGAGGGCCGCTGGAAGCTTCGGGCCGCTGAAGACCTGCGTGCCGACGGCACGGTGGCGCGCCTGCCCTGGGGCGAGCACCCCGTCGGATCGATTGTGGTCGAGCGCGGCGCCTGCTACGTGCAGATCATGTCGAGCGACACGCCATCCTTCGCGCAAGGCAATGCGTCCGTCACGGACCAGATGAAGGGCACGCTGCTCAGCAGCTACATCGCGTACTCGGGGCCGTGCACGATCGACAACGCGGAGCACAGCGTCACGCTGAAGGTGGACGCCGCGTGGCGTCCCGACTACGTGGGCACGGAGCAGAAGCGCTTCTTCCGATTCGAGAACGGCGTGCTGTTGTTCGGCCCGGCGACAGGGTCGATCCGCGCGGGCAACGAGATGCTCACTCGACGCCTGACGCTCGACCGCGTGCCGTAAAACACGAACAAGTCATGCGCTTCCTGCGCCTCCTCACGTGGAACTGTCACCACGGGGCACTCAGCGCACGCCTCGCCGAACTCGCCGCGTTCTCGCCCGCGATCATCTTTCTGCAGGAGTGCGCCCCCACTGACCCGCTCCCACCGACGCGGCCGTTCGTGACCCAGCGCGTGAATACGAGGAAAGCGATTGCCTTGACCTCACTCGACGAGGACTATCGCCTCGCGATGCTGAGACCCCGAGCGAACCGTGGCGGGGCCGTCGTTGGCGCGACGGTGTCCGGCGCCGCGTCATTCACGGCGCTCGGTATCTGGTCACAAGGACCGCGCTACGTAGACGACGTGATGCGAACGCTGAAAGCGTATGACAGGGTGCTGCGCTCGGGTCCTGCCGTCGTCATGGGCGATTTGAATAGCGGGACCAATCTCAATACCAGGCAATCACCTAGCAAAGGGCACGCACGCATCCTGGCCGCGCTCGCGGACGTCGGACTGGTCAGCGCTTATCACCGGTTTCACGGCGTCGAGCATGGGCGCGAGAGGCATCCAACCTATCGTCACCAGCGCAATCCATCCAAGCCGTGGCACATCGACTTCTGTTTCGTGCCGGCCGGCTGGGACGTGGTTGGCGTAGACGTCCCTCACAGCGAGGAGTGGACCGCAAGAAGTGACCATCTACCGCTGTGCGTCGAGGTCGGGGTCCCGCAATAGCCGATGCGACGAAAAGACCGCTGGCCGCTCGCCGATCGCGGAGCCGCCGGCTGCGCGACGACACTGGTTCCGGCCGCCATGACGATCCCGATCCACCCGGGCACGTGACGCCGCTTGCAACGTCCTTCGAACCGGTACGTGCGCCATCAGACGCCCACTCGTGGCAGGATTCATGCGTCCACGATCGGACACTATGGAGCAACCCGGCAAGAATCAGACGCCGCCCGCCGACACGCACCCGTTCCAGCGCTTTTTCGCCGATCTGGGTCCAGGCCTCATTACCGGCGCCGCAGACGACGACCCATCGGGCATTTCGACGTACTCGGTCGCGGGCGCGGCGTTCGGGTACGCGCCGTTGTGGACGGCGCTGTTTTCGTTCCCGTTGATGACGGCGGTTCAGCTCATGTGCGCGCGGCTCGGCCTGGTCACAGGCCTCGGCCTCGCCGGCGTCATCCGGAGGCGCTATTCCCGATGGGTGCTCTGGAGCGCGTGCGCCCTGCTCGATCGTCGCCAACGTGATCAATATCGCCGCCGACCTCGGCGGCATGGCCGAAGCGACGACCCTGGTGACCGGCGCGCCGTCCGCCTTGATGGTGCCGGTGTTCGGCGTGCTGATTGTCGCGCTCCTCATGTGGTCCTCGTATCGCGCGATCGCCCGCGTCTTCAAGTGGCTCACGCTCGTGCTGCTCGCCTATGTGGCGACGGCGTTCGTCGCCGGCGTCGAGTGGCGGCTCGCCTTCTGGCGACGGTCGCCCCGCACGTGGAGTGGTCGCGCGAGTTCTTCTCCGTTCTGGTCGCGATCCTGGGCACGACGATTTCGCCGTACCTCTTCTTCTGGCAGGCCGCGCAGGAAGTCGAGGAAGAGCGCGCGATGGGACGCAACCTGGCGCGCCGCCGCGGCGCGACTCGCGAGGAGCTCGACACATGCCGGACTGACGTCATGACCGGCATGTTCGCGTCGAACGCGATCATGTACTTCATCGTGATGACGACGGCGGCGACGCTCCATGCGCACGGAAAAACGAACATCGCGACGGCGCGGGAGGCGGCGGAGGCCCTCAGGCCGCTTGCGGGGGCGGGCGCCTATTGGCTGTTCACGCTGGGATTGATCGGCACCGGGATGCTCGCCGTTCCCGTGCTGGCGGGTTCGTGCGCTTACGCGATTAGTGAAGCCGCCGATTGGAGCGGGTCGCTGGATCGCCGGCCGGGCCAGGCGAAGAAGTTTTACCTGGTCCTCGCCGTCTCCGTCGCCCTGGGTATCGCTCTTGAACTACGCCGGGCTGGACGCCATCAAGCTGCTCTTCACCACCGCCGTGATCAACGGCGTGCTGGCGCCGCCGTTGATCCTCATCGTGCTCCTCCTGACCACCGACCCGGCAGTCATGGGTGATGCCGTCAATTCCCGCGCCCTCGCGGTGCTGGGCTGGGTGACGTTCGGCGTCATGGTCGTCGCGGCGCTCGGACTCCTGGTCTCGTCATGACGGCTCCGTCGGTCTGATATTCTTCAGTAGACGGATGACACACCAGCACTCGGGACACTCCCACGGGCATTCTCATGCCCATCATGCGCCGCCGGACGTGTCGGGGCGCGCGATGGCGGCCGCCGTCACGTTGACGCTCGCGTTCGTCGTGGTCGAGGGATTCGCGGGGTGGCTGGCGCACAGTCTCGCCCTCGTCTCCGACGCCGGCCATAACCTCGCCGACGCCGCGGCTCTCGGCTTCAGCTGGTACGCGCTCTCAATCTCGAACAAGCCGTCCCACGAAGGAATGACGTTCGGCTACCACCGCGTCGGCGTCTTCGCGGCGCTGGCCAACGCGGTATCGCTCGTCTTGATTGCGATCTTCATCGCGTGGGAAGGCATCGCCCGAATTCGCGAGCCCCAGCCGGCCGATGGCCGTCTGATGATCGGCGTCGCCGCTGCGGCGATCGTCATCAACCTCGCGATCGGCCTGTGGCTGCACAAAGGCTCGAAGGACGATCTGAACATTCGCAGCGCGTATCTGCACATGATGGGCGACGCGCTGTCGGCATTCGGGGTGGTGATCGCCGGCGTCCTCGTCACGACGCTCGGGCTGGCCCTGGCCGATCCGATCGTGTCGCTGCTGATTGCCGGGCTGATTCTCTACAGCAGCTACGGCGTGCTTCGCGAAAGCGCCACGGTTCTCCTCGAAGGGACGCCGGCCGGCATGGACATGCCTGCCGTGATTGCCGCCATCAAGGGCGTCGGCGGCGTGCTCGACGTCCACGACCTTCACGTCTGGATGGTCGGCCCCGGCGTCGTCGCCTGCAGCTGCCACATCCTGGTCGCCGAACAGAGCGTCCGCGAGGGTCAGCAGGTGCTGCGCGCCGTCGTGCACGACATCGAACATCGCTTCAACATCACCCATACGACCGTGCAGGTCGAAGTCGAGGGGTGCGATGCGAACGACATGTACTGTATGGGTCAGCGCTCAGGCAACGCCGTCCACTGACGGTGCCGGCCCCGCCGGGTCAGGAACGGCGCGCAGCAGCGCCTCGATCCTGTCGATGACGATCGGCCACCGGTACTCGCGGTCAACGTACTCGCGCCCCTGCTGTCCGAGCTGCCGCGCTTTGTCGGGGTGGTCCAGCAGGTAATCGAGCGCGGAGACGAACTCGATCGCATTTCCGTAGTACAACCCGCCGTCGGCACGTTCCACCTGGCCGCGCAGCACCTTGCACCGGGCGTTCACCAGCGCGGGCAGACCATGATTCCAGGCTTCGAGCAGAACCATGCTCAGGCTCTGGTACGGTGACGGCATCATCAGCGCGCGCGCCCTGCTCAACAGCGCCTCGCGCACAGCTTCGTTCACGAAGCCCAGCATCCGAATCCGGGGATGATGCGGAATCTCCATCGAGGCAGGCCCGGCCATCACGAGCTGCACGTGGCGGCCCGTCTCAGCGTAGCGCATGAAGTGCCGGACGAGCGTCCGGCAGCCCTTGTTCGGATCGATTCGTCCGAGATACAGCACGAATGGATCGTCGAGACCGAGCGCGTCGAGTGGTGAAAGGTTGACCGATGCCGGCGCGGGGTCGAGTCCGGATCCAATCACGGCGGTCGGCTTCCCGGCGGCCATGCGGGGCGCGACAAGCGTTTCCTCTTCAGGCGTCAGAAAAAGGAAGCCCTTTGGCAGCGCGAAGAAGGCGTCGAGCGTATCGACATGGATGAGCGGATCCTCTTCCGCCGTAGGCACCAGCACTGCGCGGTCGGCGGCCAGCGGCAGACCGAAGTACGTGTCGGCATAGCGATACGACCAGAAGAGCACGCGATCGTAATCGGCGCCGTGGCGACGCAGATGCGCCAGCAGCTCCGGGGCGTCCGGTCCGTTCTCGAGGAACCATTGCCGCTGCTGGTCCGGTGTGGCACGGTCCGCGGCGATGAGATCGTTGAGGTCGAGGAAGCGCCGCATGTCGCGCTCGCGTGCCACGGGGAACCTCAGCACGCGCAACGCGCCAGCGCGTGTCTCGCCGGCCGGATAGTGGTTTCGCCACGTAATATGGTCCTTGGCGCAGGTGGTGACGATCGTGACGTCGTGCTGCGGCGCCAGGTGCTCAGCGATCAGCCGGCAGTGACTCTCGGAACCGCCGGCCAGATCGGCGCCGAACCGGTGGACGACACAGGCAAGCTTCATACCGAGCGGCCGGATGGTCGAACGCGGCCGGGCCTGGCCGGACAGCGATTAAGTACTAATGACCTAAAATATCAGAGCTTCTACCTGATATTCCGGAGGCGCGCGTTTTCGATCGCGAGCTCCTCGATGCACGCGAACAGAATGCGGTTGAGATGGTCCTGACGACGGAAGTTCTCCTGGCTGTATTCGAACAACCACCGCGTCAGCGGGAGCAGCAGCTTTTTCTTGGCGAACAGAATGATCCGGCCCGACGCCGCGGGCCGGTGCGTGGTGAGGTTCAAATGCGTCTGCAGGCGCCAATCGACGTCGCCGTCCACCAGTTCGGAGAGCAGCGTGGTGTCGAGATTCCGGCTGTCCACGACGCGCGCGAGCACGCGGTGAACCGCGTCGAAGATTTCCGGATCCTGGTAGTCGGCGGCCCCGCCCGTCTTCAGCAGGTGCCGCCGGATCCGCTCGCGGACGTCGCGCTCGATGTCGCTCATCACCGCGTCCACGCGCAGCCTGGCCTCGTTCATCGGATCATTTGGCGGAGAACGCGAGCAGCACGTTTCCCGGAAGTCCACGCCACAACGCGTATCCCGAGTTGGTGACGAGCAGCCCATCGGCGATTGCCGGGCCGGCCGCGTCAATCGACCCGCCCTTGGCCGGCACGTGGTTCACCGTCTCATACTCGCGTACCGTGTTGAAGTCCCACAGGATCGATCCATCCTTGGTCGAGTATGCGCGCATGTGGCCGTCGACGGAGCCCGAGAACACGACACCGGGTATCACCGACACGGGTGCCGACTGTGCGCCCGTGCATCCACGGCCGGTGTTGCACTCGAGCTTCGGCGCCGGCGTGTGCCACAGCGGCTGACCGTCGGTCAGGCGCAGCGCGAAGAGGCCGCCCGCCTCGTTTGGGGGCGTGAGCACATCAGAGACAGGAATATAGGCGGCCGAGTCGTCAGCCGCCGATCCCCATTCGATGCCTCCAAGCGCGCCGCCCTTGCCCGCCTTGAACTGCCAGAGCACCTTACCCTCGGCGTCGGGGTCGAGCCCCCACACAGTGCCGGACTTCTGACCGATCACGATAATCCGCTTTCCTCCGGGAAGCGTGCGCAGGATTGGCGCGTTGCCGAAGTCGTGATCCGGTCCGAGTTCCTTAGGACAGTTCTCCAGCCCCGGGCGGCAGCCCACCAGAAAGGCATCGCCGCCGGTGACCTGGTTCCACCAGGCGATTTTTCCCGTCTTCAGATCCATCGCGATCACCGAGTCGCTGGTTTTTACCGCGGGGCCGGTGTACGAGTTGCCGGTCCCGATGTAGAGCATCCCCTTCTGGCGATCGATGGTCGGCGAATTCCAGACCGCCGCTCCGGCCGGTGCGGACTGCGCGGTGCCGGCCGAGTTCTTCCCGACCTGGGTCGGCGCTTCGGTGATGGTGTAGCTTTTCCAGAGTTGATCGCCGGTTGCGGAGTCGAGCGCCACGACGCTGCCGCGGAACGTGCAGCATTCGTAGCTGGGCTGCGCGGCGGGCGCTTCCTCGGTCGAGGACACCGGGACGTAGATCTTGCCGTCGGCGACGACCGGCGCGCCGGTGATCCGCGCGAACCGATGGGTGTCGAGGTTCTTCTTCCAGATCACCGCGCCTGTCTCCGCATCGAGCGCGAAGAGGTTGGCTTTCAGGTCGCCGATATAGACGGCGAACTTCCGGCCGATCGGCGCGACGCTCGGTGCCGTGCGCACCCCGCCTTCCGCCTTGAACGACCAGTGCGTGCAGCCGGTCTCCGCATCGAGGGCGTAGACCGTCCCGTTGTCGCTGCCGACAAACACGCGGCCGGCCACGATGGCGGGATTGCCGTACGCCTGAGTGCCTCCGGGAAAGCCAAACGCCCACTTCAGCTTCAGCTTTGGGACATCCTCGGCCGTCATTCCCGGCTTGGGCTGATAGCGCGAATTCGACGAATCGACGCCGAAACCGTTCCATTGCGGCTGCGATGCGATGTTGCTGATTGCCGCGGGCCTGGTCGCGCACAAGGCAGCGGTCGGAACGCTGACGCTGCCGAACGGCTTGCCCGACAGATACTCGGCGACCGCACGCCGCTCTGCGGTGCTGAGCTGCATCGCCTGCATGGTCATCGTGCCGCTGGTCATCGCATTGAGAATCGTTTCGGGCGTGCGATCCTTCAGCGCGTCCCTGGACGGCGTGCGCCCGGTCGGCGCGTCATGACAGGTGGCGCAGGTGTCCTTGTAGATCGCGGCGGCGTCCGGCGTCTGCGCAACAACGGTCCGGCTGAAGCCGGACACTACCGATACAAGCGCGAGAACGACGAACCCAGAACCCGAACCCCGAACCCCGAACCGAACGAACGAACCCCGAACCCCGAACCCCGAACCCTTCCACGTCACTGCCGCTTCGCCGTGAAGGTGCCCTCGCCGAGCCCTTCGATGACGAGTTTGCCTTTCATCGCGTCCTTGTCGACCGTGCCGGTGTAGGTCTCCTTGAGAGAGTTGCCCTGCGCGTCGACCGTGAACGAAAAGGTGATGTCCGCGCCCTTCACGGCGCCGGTGAGATCGGCCTCGCCGAACGTGCCGATGTAGTGGCCAGTCAGCTTCTCGCCGTCCTGCTTGAATGTGAACGTCGGCGTGCCGGCGCCGGCCGACGTCTCGACGTTGAAAGCCCACTTGCCGGTGACATCGACCTTCGCCTGGGCCGCGCCACGCGCCGCTGACAACCCGAGCACCATCAGCAGGACCGCGCCGACCGCCGCTACTCGTCCATGCATCCTTGTCATCTCGTCTCCTCCGCCGTCCCGCCAGGGACCGGTCTACTTCTTCAGATCGGGATCCGCATTCTTCCAATACTTCGCGACCAGCGCCCGTTCGGCGCGGGCGGTTTGTGCGTCGCCGGCATGTTCGGCGACCAGCGCGAGCGCGTGATGCGACCCTGCGTAGTTCGGATCGTGTTCCACCATCTGACGCGCCGCCCAGCCGGCCAGTTCCCAGTCGCCAACGTCACGCGCCGCGCGGGCGATGGCCTCGATCGCGAAAAGCGCCTGGGCCCACGCGTCCGGGCCTGGCCGCGCACGCACGTTCCGTACGACATCCTCGAGCATCGGCCGCCCCTGTGCCGCCTTGCCGGTGCGCAGGAAGAACTCGCCCTGAAAAGCCTGCAGGGAGTCGGCGACAATGCCGGCGCCCTCGGTGCCCCGCATCAGCCTCAATGCGGTGTTGCCTTCGTCGGCGGCTTCCTTGAACTGACCCAGCGCCAGGCGCGCGCGCCCGCTTCAACGTGGCCGGCAGCGCTGACGACCGGCGATCGATGCGCGGCCATGGTGTTCGCGGCGGCGACCGCCTCCTGCGCACGCCCGCGAGCGAGCAGGAACACGGGCCATTCCCGTTTGTTGAACTCCTGGACCAGCAGCGTCGACGGAATTCCGAACGAGCGTTTGAACAGCTCTTCCGCTTTCCGCATCTGGCCGATGTACTGATACGAGGTCGCCAGCAGATCGAGGTTGTGCTGGTAGTGCCAATCTGTACTCGACCGGAATCTTCTCCGCCGCGAAGTACGCCGTTTCGAGCGCGTCGGCCGCCGAGAACTCCTCGATGGCTTCCTCGATTCGGCCCGCGCGCCGGAGGTTGTGGCCGTCCATGTGCCGCGCATGCGGGACGGCCGGCGCCATCTTCGCATATGTCGCGCCCTGCGTCAGCGCATCCTGTAACCGGCCGCCGTTCTCGTAGGCATGGGTCAGGTAGTGGTGCCCGGCGAAGTGCTCCGGGCGCGAGGGTCAGCGCCTTCTCGTAGAAGCGGACCGAACCGGCGACGCTCCCCTGCCCCCGCTCCGCGGGATCGGCCGACTCGGCCTGTCCGCGCTGGAGCCAGAACTCTTCGTCGGACGGGAATTTCTGCAGCGCCTCGTCCAGTGCCGCACGGTAGGCGGCCAGCTTCGCCACGTCGCCCGGCGCGTCTTCGGCCGCCATCTGCAGCGCCCTCGCGGCCACGTGCCGGCGATCGTGATCGGTGCGCGCCAGCGCCTGCGCGCGCACGAGCGACGCTCGGGCGGACGGCGCGACGTTGAGCTCCACGTAGGCGATCGTCAGACCGAGATGCGCCAGCGCAAGCCTCGGGATCGATTCGCAGCGCCTGGTTGAAGGAACGCGCCGCCTCGATCCAGACGTAAGAGTGCAGGTAGGCGAGGCCCTGATCGTAGAAAGCCTGCGCCTTCGGAGACGATGTCGCCGCGGGATCGTGTGCCGATCCGATGCCGGTGCGGATTGCCACGGGCCGCTGCGTCAATTCGAGCGCGACAGCAGACAGGGCGCGGGGTGCGCGTGCTCGGCTGCGGCTGAGGCGGCGGTCAGGGCCAGCCGAGCATCACGGCGATCAGTGTAGCGGAAAGAAAAAGGCCGGCGCGACCCTGATTAGACCGACGAGCCGGCCCATCGCTGGAATCTAGCAACCTAGAATCTCAATACAACCCTCTAGAAGTCGAACTGCGCGCCGATCTTGAAGAAGCGCGCCTGGAGCACGTTGGTCGGCTTCAGCCAGTTGCTGGTCGCGGCCGTCGAGAAGGTGCTGCTGACGGTGAACGGCCAGTCGCTGTTGAAGAGGTTATAGGCGTCGAAGTCGAGACGGAACCGCACCTTGTCCAGCTTGATCCGCTTGGACGCACGGAGGTCGAGCTGCTGCAGGTTCTGGTTGCCGTAGTTCGCGCCGACGGCCTCCAGGTTGATGGTCTTTGTCGTCAGCCCCGCCGAGTAGGCGCGGCCCAAGGGTGGTCGCGCTCGCCGGCGCCGTCGTCCAGGTCGCCAGAATGCTCGGCGCCGCGCCGCCGGTCTGCACGCCGCGGCTGAACTGGTAGGTCGCGCTCAACACGATGTCGAGCGGCAGCGTGTAGGAACCGAGCAGCTTGAGGTCCGGACGGTACGGCAGATCCTGGTGGCAGGCCTTCGTGCCATCCGGGAAAATCTCGGGACCTCGGTCAGGTTGGACGGCGTTGGTCTTGATCGGCCGAGAGAACATCCCGGCGTTGACCAGGTTGCACTGATCGAAGATGCGCTTCTGCGCGTTGATGCCGACGTTGAAGAACGCGCCGCGCGAGAAGCGCGCCGTCGTCGACACCTCGAAGCCTTCGTAGATGTTGGTCTCGCCGCCGTAGTCGGACGAGAAGTGAATCGTGCTGTTCGCGGGCAGGCTCTGCGCGACCACCGACGGCTTCAGGTCGTACAGGCCGCACACCTGGTAGCCGCCGCTGCCGGGCAGGTTGGCATCGACCGGCGCGTTCACGCAGAACGGTCCATCGTAGCTGTTGTTGGCGAAGTTGTAGCGATTGTCCACCGTCACCGTCTGGTTGCCGAACTGGCGGCGATACCAGCCGCCGTTGATCGCCACGCGCGGCGCGAGCTGGTGCTGGCCGCTGACCGTGTATTCCCAGTTGTAGCCGCGGGCGCCCCAGCCGTCGAGCACCTTCGGATCGGTCAGCGTCGACGAGGGCACGTTCTTGCCGAAGGTCGGCGTGGCTAATCAGCGCCCCTTCTTCCCCCTCCTTCTTGTTTTTTTTTCCCCCCCCGGGGGGCCCCCCCCCCCCTTCCTCTTCCAATAATAGCCCCCCCGCGCGGGCTGATCTCCCTCCTCCCCCCCGTCCCCTCCTTTCTTCCCCCCACCCGTCCCCCATTCGCTCCCACTCTCTTTGCCCCGTTGGAACCGTGGACGCGATGCCCCAGTGGCCGCGCACCTTGTCCTGCTCGTCGTGGTAATACGAGACCTGATCCTTCGACGACATCTGGAATTTCACGCGTCCCGCGATGCTGCGGATGTGTCCGTCGTCGATGCCCGGACGGCTGGTGTCGGGCGCATACGGCGTGAACTTGCCCGGAACCTGCGGATTCAGGTTGTAGAAGCTGTCGACGACCGTTTTGTTGACGCCGAGATACCGGAACGTGCCGTAGAACCACGCCTTGTCGCGGACGATCGGCCCGCCGACGCCGATGTTCGAATCGTAGTTCTGCGTGAGAGACGATGTCATCATTCCGGCGCGCACCATCCGCGATCCCGAAGCGCGCCTGCGGGCGATGATCGTCAGCCACGCGCGGATCGCCACGCGCGGCCAGGGCGCAGTCGCGCATCTCGGCGACGAGATCCGGGCGCTGCCGCCGGCGGGGCGCCGGCAGATCGAACAGCGCATGCGTGTCTATTTCGATCTGATCCGCGATACGCTCCGGGAGCTGAAGGCCTCGGGCCGCCTGCGTAACGTCGACCCCACGGTCGCGACGTTCAGCCTGCTCGGCATGATCCTGTGGCTGCCCCGCTGGTTTCGACAAGGCGGACGCCTCGACCAGGAAGCGGTGGCCAACGCGATCGCCGAATTCGCCCTCGGGGGACTGCTCGCGCCGGCGCGGCGGGAGCCGACGAAGCTTACGGTTTCGCGCCGACGCTTCTGAGGTAGTTCAGGGGCCGCTGCCCCTCAGGTCCTCAACGCGTGCTCAGATGCCCCCCATGCACAGGTATTTGATTTCCAGGAATTCCTCCAGGCCGTACTTCGAGCCTTCACGCCCCAGCCCCGACTCCTTCACGCCGCCAAACGGGGCGACCTCGGTCGAGATGATGCCGGTGTTGATGCCGACTATCCCGTACTCGAGCGCTTCCGCGACGCGCCAGATACGGCCAATGTCGCGGCCGTAGAAGTAGGCGGCGAGGCCGAACTCGGTGTCGTTGGCCAGGGCGACGGCCTCGTCCTCGGTTTTGAAGCGGAAGAGCGGAGCCACCGGACCGAATGTCTCTTCGCGCGCAACGGCCATCGCCGTGGTGACATCGACCAGAATCGTCGGTTCGAAGAAGCGGCCGCCCAACGCATGGCGCTTGCCGCCGAGCAGGATTCTCGCGCCCTTGGACGTCGCGTCCGCGATGTGGCTCTCGACCTTTTCGACGGCCTTGTCGTCAATCAACGGACCCTGCGTCGCGGTCGCGTCGGTGCCGGGCGCCGGCTTCAGCTTCCGGACCGCGTCAGCGAGCCTGGAGGCGAACGCGTCGTACACCGCGTCGTGCACGAGCAGGCGGTTCGCGCACACGCACGTCTGCCCGGTGTTGCGGTACTTCGACAGGATCGCGCCTTCCACCGCCGCATCCAGATTCGCATCGTCGAACACGATGAACGGCGCGTTGCCGCCCAACTCGAGCGACAACTTCTTGACCGTCGTGGCGCACTGCGCCATCAGCAGCTTGCCGGTCTCGGTCGAGCCGGTGAACGACAGCTTCCGGACAACCGGATTGCTCGTGAGCTCGCCGCCGATCTCCGACGCGGATCCCGTCAGCACGTTGAACACGCCCTTCGGCACGCCTGCGCGCTCGGCGAGTTCGGCGAGCGCAAGCGCCGAGAACGGCGTTTGCGACGCGGGTTTCAGGACGACCGTGCAGCCGGCGGCAACCGCGGGTCCGGCCTTGCGGGTGATCATCGCCAGCGGAAAGTTCCAGGGCGTAATGCAGGCCACGACGCCGATGGGTTCCTTCACGACGACGATGCGCTTGTCGGCCTGATGACCGGGAATCGTGTCGCCGTAAACGCGCTTGGCTTCTTCGCCGAACCATTCGAGGAACGACGCGGCGTACGCCACCTCACCCCGGGCCTCGGCGATGGGCTTCCCCTGCTCCGCCGTCATCAGCTGCGCGAGGTCCTCCTGGTTCGCCATCATGAGGTCGAACCAGCGGCGCATGACGGCCGCGCGCTCCTTCGCGGTCTTGCGGCGCCACGCTGGAAAGGCGCGCGCGGCTGCTTCAATGGCCGCGCGGGTTTCGGTACGCCCGAGCCGCGGCACCGAGCCGAGCGTCTCGCCGGTCGCCGGATTGTCGACGTCGATTGCGCCGCCGGAGCCGGCGCCGATCCAGGCGCCGTCGAGATAACACTGTTCACGGAACAGCCTGGGATCGGTCAGCGCAATTCGCGAGGGTGTGGTGGGAAGAGCCATGATCGAATTCTAACTTGGCGTGGTAGGGGCGGACCACTGTGTCCGCCCCGGGGCCGGCACGTGGGCCGGCCCTACAGTAGATCGATGCTGCAACCACCGTGACCTTCAGCCGAGGGTGTGCGTCGACAGATCGCCGATCCTGTCGATCGTGACGTCGGCCGGCGGATACGGATCGACCTGGGACGGATCGGCGGCATAGTGTCCCTGACGGACGAACACGGTCGTCAGGCGCTCGCCCCACACCGCTTTCATCGCGCTCAGGATTCGGATCTTGTCGTCCACCATCACGTAGCGTCGCGCCGGATAGCGCTGCTCGACGTCGTCCAGCATCTGCTCTTTGTGAATGTAGACGAGGACTTCGCCCTCGACGGCGGCCCACAGGCCCGAGCGCTCGATCTTGCGCGGCTGAAAGACCACGTCGCCGTCCGAGAGAATCGCGGTGCGGCCCCGTGCGCGCAGATCGTTGATGACGTCGAGCGCACCTGGATACACTCGGGTCGCGAAGGGATAGTGCAACAGGAACAGCGAAATCTGCAGCACCTGCATCTCGCGCGGCTGCTCGACCCGGTACCGCTGGAGGGCGCCAAGGTAGTCGGCGTAGCCGAGGTCGGCGCGCAACTGCTCGAAGATTTCCCAGTAGCGCCGATCGCATTCGGGGCCGAACACTCCGACGAGGTGACGCCGCAGATCGGCGATCACCGCATCGTTGTCGAGCAGCGTGTTGTCGACGTCCAGGAGAAACACCGTATCGGTCATCGATCACTACATTAACCACGAAGACACGAAGGACACGAAGACGCACGAAGAAGATACACTTCGTGTCCTTCGTGTCTTCGTGGTTAAAGACTCCGGCGGGCAGGGCGCGTTGGCGTAGCCGGATCGGAACGGCGTGACGACTCCCGTGGCCGGCTCGAACTTGTGCCGCCAGACGCACGCGGTGTCGTTGGCGAGAAGGTGGATGGAAATCGACGGCGTGTCGGAGATCGTGCTGACGTAGTGGATGTCGTCGGTCGGCGGCAGCAGCGCGTAGCACTCACCGCGCCCCAACTCCTGCCGTTTGGCGACCTCGAGCGTGGCGTGCGCCGGATCGCTGCCGTCGTCGAGGCGCCGGTAGACGGTTTCGTCCTGCCGCCCGCGATAGATACCGACGAGGCCCCAGGCCAGGTGATCGTGAACGGGCGTTGACGCGCCCACGGGCACGACGAGCGAGAACAGGCACAGAGACTTGTCTTCGGCGCGGTACAGCGCGTACTGCCCGATCCCGCCGCCCATCTTGCTGGTCTCGTCAGGTGTGGCGCAACTGTCGGGAAGCCAGCCGTCCGTTCTCAACAGCGCCTCGAACGCGGGACGCAACGCCTCGACGCGAGCGGCGACGTCGGGAATCGACGCAGTCAACCGCCTGGCTTCGTCGATCACGTCCCGAAGCTGCGGAGTATCGACGAGAAATCCGAAGTGGTCGCCGTGGTGATGATGGTCCAGGTCGCACATCCGGTCAGAATACACCGGGCATCGGGATTTCAGATTGCAAAATGCAAAGTGCAAATTGCATTTCGATTTCAGCAGTCGAATTTATCGGAGCGTTCGTGGCCGGAGCGTTCGACTTCGATCGTGCACTCGGTGAGGACGGCCGCGATGGCGCCGACGGCGGCGAGCATCGGTGCGACGACCGCGCCCACGACGCCAACGGTCACCGGGAACTCCGCGACCGTCCGCCCGTCCTGCTTGATGACGATGCGGCGAACGTTGCCCTCGTGCAGCAGCTTCTTCACCGCATCCACGAGGTTTTCGGCCGCGACCTTGAACGATTCCTTGAACGATGAGTGGCCCATGGCAGTAGATACGTCGCCGGCGAACCACGGGTTCACGCCAGATCGTCGAGCGCCCGCGAGAGGTTCGACAGGCCGCGACCGAGCAGCACGGGACTGCAGCCGAAACTGAGCCGGATGTGCCGCGGCGCCTCGAAGAATCGCCCCGGAACGACCAGCGTCGACGCGCTCCTCACCAGATGCCGCACGAGGCGGTCGCCGTCGATGGCCGACGGCAGCCTCGGAAACACCACGTTGCCGCCCTCCGGGACCACGGCGCGCAGCCGGGGCTCGCGCGCGAAGAACGCCCGCACGCGCGCCAGATTGGGATCGAGAATCGCGTGCGCGCGCCGGTCGATGTCGCGCAATCGGCGGAACGCCGCGAGCGCCATCCGCTCGCCCGCGGCGACGCTGTTGTTCGTGATCAGGTCGCTGATCCGCTGAGCCCGCGCGATGAGCGGCGGCGGGCCCAGGATCCAGCCGGCGCGGAGGCCGTCGAGTCCGTACGCTTTCGTGAGGCTGTTGGTCGTCACCACGTTCGGCCCCGCGTGCACGCACGATTCGGCCCGGTTCCGGAACAGGCACTCGAGGTACACCTCATCGACCAGCAGGTACGCCTTCACGCGCGCGAGCATCGTGGCCATCGCACGCAGCGTCGCCAGCGGGACGCGCGCGCCCGTCGGATTGTGAAGGTTGGTGACGATGGCGAGCCTGGTCTTCGTCGTGACGAGCGACGCGAACCGGTCGAGGTCGATCGCGTAATTGTCCTCGAATCGGCGATCGAGGCGGCGGACGCGATAGCCGAGCGTTCTTGGAATCTTCAACAGCGGCTCGTACGTCGGCCGCTCGACGATGACCTCCGTGCCCTGGCTGCCGCCGTCCAGCGCCGCGAGACAGGCGAGCCAGTTGGCGTAGCTGGTGCCGCCGGACACGGCAAACACCTGGTCGCGCCGGGTGTCGTAGCGCGCCGCAATCGCCTCGCGGAGCGGCGCGTAGCCGTACTTCACCGGCAGCGTCGCCACGAGATCCGACGCGGTCAGACCCAGCAACGACGTCGGGCACAGCGCGACGCCGCTGCGCGCCAGGTTCACCTCCACCGGCGGCAGCGACTTCGCCCACTCGATGTAGGCGAGATCCGCGAACTTCACGGACGCGCCGGCAGCGGCGGCATCTGCGACGCGGGCAGGCGTGGCAGCATCTCGTCGCGCATCGCGAGTTGATAGAGCGTCGCCGCAATGGCGATCGCCGATGCCTTCACATCGTCTTCGATGACGCGCTCGTAGTTGTCGAGGTTCGTGTGATGCGTATGGGTGTTGTATTCGATCGGATCCTGGCTGAACCCGATGCCTGGCAGCCCGACGTTGTTGAAGGCCGTGCTGTCGGTGCCGGCGATCGCCCGGCTCGTCGTCGCAGAGGCACCGGCGACGCCGAGATCCTGGAACGGCGCCAGCGCCTGGCGCACGACGGCCGCCGCCGACGGCGGGCCGAATACGCCCGCCCCTCGCGCGCGCCCCGTGCCGGAGTCGATATTGAGGTAGGCGGCCAGCTTCGAGTATTCCGGCTGCTTCTGGCTTTCGAAGGAGCCGAAGTGCTCCTTCACGTACGCCTGCGAACCGAGAATCCCCTCCTCTTCGCCGCTCCACAGCGCCACGCGGATGGTGCGGCGGGGCGTCACCCCGATGGCCTTGAGGATCCGCGCGGCTTCCATCATCGTGGCGCACCCGATCGCGTTGTCGGTCGCGCCGGTCGCCGAGTGCCAGGAGTCGAGGTGCCCGCCCAGCATGACGACTTCGTCCTTCTTGTCGGTCCCCGGAATTTCCGCGATGGTGTTGTAGGCCGTCCGCCCTTCCGGATAGACCTTGTTCACGATGTTGAACTCGAGCTCCACCGGTGTCCCGTCGGCGAGGATGCGCGAGATGCGGCCGTAGTCCTCGTTGCGCATGACAACGGTGGGCACCGCCTTCGTGATGTCGTACGTGCGGTTGTTGAAGGCGATGATCTGGCCGTGCTCGCGCGCGGCGTCGTTGACGCGCACCCTGGCGCCGTTGGCGACGAGAAAGGCGTCGACCTGCTCGTCGATTTGACGTGCGGTCATCGGGGGCGGCGGCTGGTCGCCGCGGCCGCCACGGCCACCGCGACCGAACTGTCCGGCGTTCGGGTTGTTGGGATCGTACTGCTCGCGCACCTGGTCGTCGGGGCGGCGCTTGGCGGGCGGGTTGATGTTCACCGGCACGAGCGTCTGCTTGCCGACCAGGACAATTCGCCCTTTGACGGCGGCTTTCGCGGCCTCGAGCGCGGCAGTCAGCTGCGGCGGGCGTCGGCCGATCCGGCATCTGCAGCTGATAGGCCTGAGCGCTGACCGTGCCTTCCGTGCCCGGCGTCCACGCGAGCACCTCGCAGGTCAGCTGATCCTTCACGGGCGCGGTGATATGGGCCGAGAAACGCTCGTTCACCCAGCCGGGATGGCCGAAGTCCCACGGCTCGAGGTGCCCGTTGGTGAAGCCCCACGACTTCATTTGGGAGATCGCCCACTCGCCCGCCGCCTTCAGGCTCGGCGACCCGGTGACCCGGGGGCCGTACACGTCCGCCAGCATGTGCAGCGTTTTCATGATCTGCGAATGACTGTTCTCTTCCTGCCGGATCCTGGCGTTGATGTCGGCGTCCATGTGCGACTGGGCCGCGAGCGGCGCGAACAGCGCGAGGACCAGGAAAATGGCGGTCACGTGTCTGAACATGGGCAGATGTTAACGTTCAGCCCCGCCCTGCGTATATAGAGGGTAATGACGACACGAATCGCGCTGAGCTTCCTCCTGCTGGCCGCAGCGCCAGTCCCCGGCATGGCGGGCCAGGCCAAACCGCCCGCGAGCCGGCCGGCAGAAGCCGCGCCCGCGGCCACGCCCGCCCTCGCGTCCGCGCCCGCCGTCGCCGACGAGCAGACCGCGCTCGAAACCAAGGAACGGTTGCGCGGAATCCTCGAACAGTACCCGCCGTCGGTCGGCCAGGTGCTCAGGCTGGATTCGTCGCTGCTGACCAGGCAGGAGTACCTCGCGCCGTACCCGGCGCTCGCCGCCTATCTGACGCAGCATCCGGAGGTCGCGCACAACCCGGTCTTCTTCCTCGGCGCTCCCTTCGGCGGGTCGGCGGTACTACGACGACCGGAGTCGGGCGGTGAACGCGATCGAGAATGTCTTCATCGGCATGGAAGTTCTGCTCGGCATCGTGACCGGGATCATCACCATCGCGTGGCTGGCGCGGTCCGCGATCGAACATCGACGCTGGCTGCGGGCGACGAAGATCCAGACCGACGCGCACAACAAGATTGTCGACCGGCTCTCGTCGAACGAAGATCTGCTCGCGTATATGCAGTCGCCGACCGGTCAGCGCTTCCTCACGGCGTCGCTCGGCGTGCCGTCGGCTACCGAAGCGGCGCCGGCAATCATCGCCGCGCCGTTCAATCGCATTCTCTGGTCAATCCAGGCGGGCATCGTGCTCGCGGCGGCCGGCATCGGCCTGTTGTTCGCGAAGAACGGCACGATCGAAGAGGTGGCGCAGACGCTGCAAGTCGTCAGCATCCTGACGATTGCCCTTGGCATCGGTTTCATCGCGTCGGCGTTCGCGTCCTACGCGATGTCGCGCCAGCTCGGATTGGTCCAGCCGCACGTGCCCCATGCGTGACGCCGCGCTCTCGACGCTCGATCAGCTTGACGCCGCAGCAGCCGAGGCGGAGGGCACGTTCCAGATGGACGAGGACGCGTTCCGGCTGTTCTACGAGCGCACGTCGCGGCCGGTCTGGGCCTATCTGGCGCGCATGTCGGGAAGCGCGCGGCTCGCCGACGACCTGCTGCAGGAAACCTACTATCGCTTCCTGCGCGCCAACGTCCCTTACGAGAGCGACGCGCATCGCCGCAACTATCTGTTTCGCATCGCCACCAATATCGTCAGGGACCTGCGCCGGCGTCCACGCGTGGACGAATCCGGTCCCGGCAACGGTCATCTCATGCGAGGAGCGGGCCGACCCACGGACCGCCGATGCGGCCGACGGCGCGGTCCGCCGGCTCGACCTCGCTCGATCGATGGCTCGCCTGAAACCGCGCGAGCGCGATCTGCTCTGGCTCGCGTACGCGCAGGGATCGTCCCACAAGGAAATTGCCGACACGCTCGGCCTGAAAACAGCCAGCGTCAAGCTGCTGCTGTTTCGAGCGCGGCGGCGGCTGGCGCGGTTTCTGCGGGAGGGTGTGCGATGAGGGAGACACATCCTCGAGTGCCCGCGTGAAGCCGACCTCGTCGAGGCGATCGCGTTCGGGCGCTGGCCCGATCGGTGCGGCGACCTGACGACGCACGTCGCCACGTGTGAGATCTGCGCGGATCTCGTCGACGTGGCGCTCGCGCTGCACGACGATCGCGCGGCACTGTGCCACGAGGCGCAGCCGCCATCGTCGGGCATGGTCTGGTGGCGGGCGACCATCCGCGCGCGCGCGGAGGCAACCCGGACGGCGACGCAGCCGATTTCCGTGCTGCAGGGAATCGCCGGCGCCTGCGCCGCGGGAGCGGCCGCCGGACTCGTGACGATCGCGTGGCACTCGATGCACTGGATGGAGCGGATCGGCGAACTCGCGGTGCGCCTCGAGAGCCGGCGCGCCGACATCGCGTCGGCGTCCACGTTCGCGACGGGGCACGGCCTGCCGATCCTGGTCGCGGTCGCTGCGGGGCTCGTGCTCGCGCCGCTCGCCCTCTACATCACCTTAGCCGACGACTGAACTACCGACGGCGGTGTTTTCAGTCGGGCGTAGTGCAGGCCTTCAGGCCTGCGCACACGGCGGACCTGAAGGTCCGCACTACAACCAATCGAAAGACGCGCTAAGGCGCCGGGGCCGTCACGAGCGCGATGCGATCGCCCCTGGGACTGATCGCGAGTCGCGTGACGCCGTGGAGCCCGAGCGCGGCGAGGTCCGCCAGGCGATTCCAGCCGGACTGGCCTCGGCGCCAGCCGTAGAGCACGTCCTTGTCCGCCATCACGAGCATGCCGTCCGGAGTCCAGGCGCAGTCGGCTTCACGAGCGCCGGGCGGAGCGTCTACCAGCGGCGTGATGCGCCGGGTCCGTGGATCCAGTTCGCGGATCGAGAGCGTGGCGATGGCGCCAGCCTCACCGTTCGTGCGCGCGACGAAGCTGATGGTGCCTCCGGGAATCCGCTGGATCGATCGGTTGATGCCGGTGACAAGGATCTCGGCCTCTCCGCCTGACGTGTCCGCGAGCCGCAAGGTCGCCGGAGATCCGAGCACGAAGAGCACCAGCGTGCGGTCGCCGGCCCAGGCGTGGTAGCCAACAGGCTTGACGCCGGGCAGCACGAGTTCCGGCGTGCCGCCATCGAGCGTGAATCGCCACAAACGCTGCGTGCCGTCCGCTTCGACGCGAATCACCGAGATGTGCGCGCCATCGGGCGTCACCGTCGGGGAGTACTCACTCTCCGGCGTTCGAGTGACCTGGACCGTCGCGCCGGATGCGATGTCGTATCGATAGATGTCGGTTTGGGTTCCGCCGCCGCGAATCGAGGTAAAGAGCAGCGATGCGCCGTCCGGTGTGAACGACGGCTGATTGTCGTAGCCGGGATTGTTGGTGATGTTCACGGGCCGGCCCACGCTGGCACCGGAGCCGAGCGGCGCCAGAAAAATCTCCGTATCCGGCGGCGCAGCGGCGGGCGGTTGAGTGGGGCCAACGAATGCGGCAAGCGCCAGCAGCGCGCAGGCAGGAAGACGCGGTACCATGGCGACGGATTGTATTAGAGTCGGCGAAATATGAACGCGGCATTTCTCGCAGATTTCCTGGAGACCGTCGACACGTCAGCCGCGCGCTTGCGGGCCTTGCCGGAAGCGGAGGCCGCCGTCAGACCGGCACCGGGCAAGTGGTCCCGCAAGGAGATCATCGGCCATCTGATCGATTCGGCAACGAACAACCACGGGCGCTTCGTCCGCGCGCAGCTGCAGGACGATCTCATCTTCGAAGGGTACGAGCAGGCTGAGTGGGTGGACGTGCAGCGCTACCAGGCGCGCGAGTGGGCAGAACTGGTTCTACTCTGGCAATCGCTCAACCATCACATCGCGCACGTGATGGAAACGGCCGATACGAATGCGCTGACGAAGCCTCGCGCTCGACACAACCTCGACAGGCTCGCGTGGCAGGCGGTCAGCGCCGCGGAGCCGACCACGCTGGAGTATTTCATGCGCGACTACGTCGGACATCTGAAGCATCACCTGCGGCAAGCCCTTCCCCTGTAAACAACCACGCGCCGCTACGTGGGAAGCGAGCGCAGATCGCGTCCGCCGAGACGAATGAACATCTCCTCGTCTTCGCGGCTTTCCATCAGCGTCCACACGACGGCAACCACGAAGAAGGCAACCCCGAACGCGAACCACGAACGCATGAACGGCCTCCGCACGGATCAGGTGCACTCTTCGTGCCCGCCTGACAGCCGAGCTGCATTCCGGCGTTCGACACGCGCCGAGGCTATTTCGTCGCGTAGGGTCCGAATACACCCTGCAGCTGCGCGCGCTTCAGTCGTGTCATCAAGGACATACACGCGATAGCTTTCCCCGCCTGGCGCCACGCGGACGACGATGTGGCCGTGGTCGGCTTTGAGCTGGTCGGCACGTGAGCCAATGCTCGCTTTGGTGGGCGGACGCAGGAGCGTCGCGAAAATGTCGTGCGGGCCGGGATAGAGGCGCGACGCCATCATCCGCTTCAACGCATCCTGCGACGGGTGTGTCGGGGACCACGACGGCAGGATCATCACGGCCGAGCGAAGCGTCGCGAGAAAGACTTCGCTCTCAGGATCGATCGAACCGTGGTGATTGACGACGTGAACATCGGTGGGACCAATGGCGCGCGCAACGGCCGTCTCTACCGACTGCCACGCGGGAGCACCGGCGTCCGGCACGCCTGGCATATCGCCGCCGGTGAAGAGCGAAAACCGGCCGTAGCGCAGACGCAGGCCGATGCTGCACATGTTTTCCGACGGACGGTCGCCGGCGGTCAGCGAGGCCAGCGGCGGAAAGATGCGCGTGACCTCGTCGCCGTGCCCGCTCCACACGTCGCCGTTGGCGGCGACGTTGCGGACTTCGACCGTCGGGAACGCCGCACGATCGCGCCGCAAGACGATCTGATCCGCCCGGCCGACGCGGACCGCCTCCGGCATCGTCCCGCGCGCGCTCTGCTCCTGCAGAAACGCACGATAGGCCTTGAACGTCGGATCGTCGTCGGCAGGCCTCGAGTACTGCGTGACCACGATCGATCACCGTGCCGATCGGAAGGCGCGCGCCGACGTCGTGAAGGCCGCCGATGTGGTCGGCGTGGAAATGCGTGAGCACGACGTAGTCGAGCCTGGACACGCCGCGGCTGGCGACATAGTCCGCGATCCACGCGCCGGCCGAGCGCGTGGCGTTCGGCCGCGGATCGGTGTCCGCGATCGCCTGTCCATCGCCCACCGCTCCCGCATCGACGAGCATCGTCGTCCCGTCGGGAAAGATGACGAGAGCCGCGTTGCCGCGGCCGGTCGAGATCTGGTGAAAGTCGAGCGTTCCGCGGGTCCAGGGAGGAAACGACGACCGGCAGGGACCTGAGCGGAGAGCGCGACACAGAGCAGGCGGCGACGAAGACGGGAGCGCTACAGATCAGCGCCGTCGGAGACACTCAGACCTCCCGCTAGCAGCACGCGGCACCCGGCACTGCACGCAGCACCTGCCACTACGTCGGCCCCCAGCCCCGAGCCCCAGTTTGATGTGCCCTTCATGATGGCGGCAGTGCCACGCGTAGAGCGCCAGCGCCTCGTCGAGTCGCACGCTCCCCATTTCCGGGTGAACGTAGACTTTCGCGAAGTCCGCATCGGTGAGCGCTCGGAGGAACATCACCCATCGTCGATGAAGCGCGTCGAGCAGCGCGAGCGACATCTCGGGGGGACCTGATTTCGCCTCGGGCAGCTCCGCCCACTTCGTTTCGTTGTAAGCCTTGATCGCCGGCGCATCCTCGGTCACGGCCCACTTCATCCTGATGTACGCGTTCATATGGCTGTCGGGCACATGGTGCACGACCTGCCGAACGGTCCATCCCTGCGGCCGGTACGGCGTGTCGAGCTCCGCGTCGGTCTTCCCTTTCGTAAGCGATCCGTATGTCGCCGGCGTGCGCTCGATGGTGTCGATCAGCAGCGCGCGCGCCGCGGCGTCCAGCGGATCCGTCAGTCTCTGGAATCGTCCGACCGGGTACCGCAGCTGCTCGAGATCCGTCATTGCGTCTTCCTCCTGATAGAATCGCCCGCGCGAGGCATTCCATATGTTACGAGCATCCATCACCTTTACTGTCGTACTCTCCTTCATGATCCTGATGCTTCCCGCTCATGGATCGCAGCCGCTTCACGCACAGGCTCCCGGCGGCGGCGCCGGCGGCCGGGGCGGTGGCGGCGGACAAGCGGCGGCTGGCCGGTCCGATCCAGTCGATCGACGCGCGCACCGCCGGCATGCAGAAAATCGACGGCTTCTATCCGCTCTACTGGGACGAGCGCAGCGGCTCGATGTTCGTCGAGATTCCCGAAGCTCGACACCGACATCCTGATGAACACCGGCCTGGCGGCCGGGCTCGGCTCGAACGACATCGGGCTCGATCGCGGCACCGGCGGCGGCGCGAAGATCGTGTCGTTCCAGCGCGTCGGTCCGCGCGTGCTGATGGTGCAGCCGAACATGTCGTTCCGTTCGAGCAGCGCCAACCCGCTCGAGCGTAAGTCGGTCGAAGACTCGTTTGCCAAGTCGGTGCTCTGGGGCTTCGCGGTCGCGGGCGAGAGCAACGGGCACGTGCTGATCGACGCCACCGACTTCCTGCTGCGCGACGTCACCGGCGCCGGCAACTCGCTGCGGCCCGGCACCTACCGGCTCGACCGGACGCGCAGCGCGTTCTATCTGCCGCGGACGAAAGCGTTCCCGAAGAACAGCGAAATCGAAATGACGCTGACCTTCGTCAACGACGCCGCCGGCGGACGCGGCGGCGGTGGCGCTGGCCCGACGCAGGGCCCCGGCCCGATTCCGGAAAACGGCGGCGGCCGCGCAGGCGGCGGTGGCGGACGCGGCGGCGGTCTCTTCTCCGGCTCGGTCGCCAGCGTGACGCCGACGGCCGAAGCGGTGACGCTGCGCGAGCACCTCTCGTTCGTGGAATTGCCGGACAACAACTACAAGCCGCGCTACGACGATCCGCGCGCCGGCTACGGCGGCCTCACCTACGTCGACTACAGCGTGCCGATCGGCGAGATGATGCAGATGCGCTACATCCGGCGTCATCGCATCGAGAAGAAGGATCCGAACGCGGCGATCAGCGAACCGGTCAAGCCGATCGAGTACTGGGTCGATCCCGGCGCGCCGGAAGACGTCAAGAAGGCGCTGGTGGAAGGCGCCAGCTGGTGGGCGCAGGCATTCGAGGCGGCCGGCTTCCGCAACGGCTTCAAGGTCGCGGTGCTGCCCGACGGCGCCGATCCGATGGACATCCGCTACAACATGATCAACTGGGTCCATCGCTCGACGCGCGGCTGGAGCACGGGCGGATCGGTGGCCGACCCGCGCACCGGCGAGATTCTCAAGGGCACGGTGACGCTCGGGTCGCTGCGCGATCGCCAGGACTTTCTCATTTTCGAGGGGCTGACCTCGCCGTACGTCACCGGCAACGAGAAGCCGCAGGAGCCGTACCTCGCCGCCCTCAAACGCATCCGCCAGCTGGCGGCGCACGAAGTCGGCCACACGCTGGGTCTGGGCCACAACTATTACGACAGCGAAAAGGGCTGGATCTCGGTGATGGACTACCCGCATCCGCTCGAGAAGCTGAACGCGGATGGCACCATCGACATCGGCGACGCCTACCCGCAGAAGATCGGCGACTGGGACAAGGTCACGATCAACTACGGCTACCGCCAGTTCGCGCCCGGCACCGACGAGAAGAAGGAGCTCACCAGGATCCTCGACGATGCCTGGGCGCAGGATCTGCGGTACATGACCAACCAGGACACCGACTCGAACCCGAAAGTCGATCAGTGGTCCAACGGGGTCGATCAGGCCGACGAGCTCTATCGCCTGATGAAGGTGCGGCGCGCCGCGCTGAACAAGATCGGCGAGCACACCATCAAAGCCGGTCTCCCGACGGCGCTGGTCGAGGAGCCGCTGGTGCCGATCTTCATGTATCACCGCTACGCGGTCGAATCGGCCGCGTCGATGGTGGCCGGCCAGGACTACATCTACGCGATGCGCGGCGACAACCGCACGCCCACCAAGGGCGTCGGCGTCGACGATCAGCGCAAGGCGCTCGACGCGCTGGCGATGACGCTGCGGCCCTCCGAGCTCACCGTCCCCGCGCCGGTGCTGGCGATGATCACACCGCGGCCGCCGGGCTGGGGCCTGCACCGCGAGCTGTTCCCGCGGACCACCGGCGACACCTTCGATCCGCTGAGCCCGGCAACAGTGGCGGCGGACGTCACGATCGGGTTCACGCTGCAACTCGATCGCGCGGCGCGGATGGTGGCGCAGCACGCGGTCGACGCGCGGTATCCCGGACTCGAGGACGTGATCGATCGTCTGGTCGCAGCCACCTGGGACGCACCGACGGCGTCGCCCTATGAGGCGGCGATCCGGCGCGCGGAAGAGCGTGTGCTGGTCGATCGCCTGATGTGGCTGGCCAACTCGTCGCCGAACGGCCAGGTGCGTGCGATCGCCGCCTACAAGCTGTCGAAGCTGGCGACGCGCGCAAAGACCGCTGTGAACAAGACCGAGCTCGACACGGCGCAGCGGCAGCTGCTGGCGGCCGACATCAAGCGATTCCTGGAGCGCCCGCTCGATCTCGCTCGTCCGTTCCAGCACGCCACACCCGATGCGCCTCCAGGGGCGCCCATCGGCGATTCCGGCCAGGACTGGCTGGCGCCTCCGCCAGACTGGGGCGGCTCACGATCCTGGAGTTGGGAATACTGGGAAGAGTTTCCGCCGATGTAGGAAAGCCGTTAAGGAGTTCGTCGAGCGCTCATGGCCGAGGTTCGCCGTGGGCGCTCGAGCTCGCCCTGATTGTTGGTGGCACCAAAGCTGCGTGAACTGCCAGCAGGCAGTTCACAAAGCCCTTGCTGCGTATCAGGGTCCTACAAACGCCGCCACGCTATGAAGTAGATGGCATCAGGCTCGATCAGTTTCGTCCCGGCCGCGAATACGTCCTGGGCAACAGCCTGGGTGCGCTGTTCCTCGCGGAAGCGATGGGCGGAACCTGTCGAAGACGACGAGCCGTCCCAGGCCATTCCGCCAACGAAATACACCGACAGGAAGCACCCGGACGAGGTGCGTCTCCCCGACCTCCCGCGCGACATCCCCTCCAGGCGCAACCTGCCCGCGATGGCGGCCGACCGTCGCAGACTGACCCCGCGTCACCGGCCCTAGCCTTCGTCTGAATCGTCTCTGGTGGTCGGGAGCGGCGCGACCGTCATCTTGCCGGTGCTCTCGTCCAGGATGAGTTCCAATCGGCACACGTGACAGCGATAGATCACGCCGCGACGCGGCTGCGGTTCAGCATCGCTATGCTGGATAGCGAGACGGCAAGCTGGACAGCGCCACGGCACGCCGATTTATATGCGGAACGAATGAAAGGAATCAAGTGCGCGCACATGAAACTGCGCGGTTTCAACACTTTATTCACCTGTTTGCGCTAGTGCATATTAAATATATTAAGTTTGATATTGACTTATTGAATATTTGAGCGCATAACTATCCGTTAGTGGCCCCATCACACGACTGGCTTTCCTTGACCCGCCTTACGGGAGGCGCCCCGTTCGAGGTCGAACGTGTGCGCCTGACCGGGCAGGACGTCACCATCGAAGGCCGATTCGAGCTGCCCGCGCTCGCCCAACTTCCCGCGGAGGATCAGACCTTCGTCGCGGCATTCGTCCGGTGCCATGGCTCCATCAAGCAGATGGAGAAGCTCTTCGGCGTCAGCTACCCCACGATCAAGAACCGTTTGAACCGGATCGGCGCGCTCCTCCCGTTTCCAGAAGTCGATCCGCAACCTGAACCCGATCGCCCCTCGCCGGGCATCCTGCTCTCGCAGCTGGAGCGCGGCGAGCTGACCGTCGATGAAGTCGTCCGTCAACTTCGAAGAGAGGAAGAGAAATGACTACGGGACAAGCTGACGACACGCGGCGCATTCTCGACATGCTGGCGCAGGGAAAGGTGACGGTCGACGAAGCCGATCGCCTCCTCAAGGCGCTTGGCGGCCCTCAGGCACAGGCGGAAACGGCGGCCCCGGACGACGAGCCGGCCGACGAAGCCGAGCTGGTTCCGCATCAACATCCACAAACCGGCCAACGATCAACGGCAGGCAAAGGACGTGAACATTCGCGTTCCGGTGTCCGTGATGAAGGGCGGCATGAGGCTCGGCGCGATCATCGGATCGTTCGCCGGCGAGCGAGCGGCCCGCCGCATGCGCGAGCGCGGCATCGACCTCGATCTGTCGGCCATCAATGGCGACCTGTCGCGGCTCAATGGCCCCGAGTTCGAGCAGTTCCTCAAGTCGCTCGACGACGTGTGCTTCGAGATCGACGATGGCAAGTCGCAGGTGCGAATCACCTGTGAATAATCGTGCACGCGATCGTGTGAACGGCGGCGGCACGGATGAGCCGACAGCCTCGAGCAGGACGCAGCGACGGCGCTTCCCTTGCACTCGGCAGATCAGCAAGGAGGCGCCATGAAAACATTCGTGCTCTGCGGTATCGCGGCGATGATGGTCGCGCCGGCGTTCGCGCAGTCCAGCGCGGATCCAGCGAACAAGACAGTCACGTTGACCGGTTGTGTTGGCAGCAGCGCCGACGCGTCCGGTTTCACGCTCTCCGACGCGGTCGTGGTTCCTGGATATCGCACCTCCGGCAGCCGGCGTGCCGCCAGCGAGTTCGGCGGCAGTGCCGCCGCCGGCGAGTGCGGCTGCGGTGCCGCCAGCCTCTGCGGCAGCGCCGCCCAGATCGACAGCAGCGCCTCCACGGTCTACGGCAGCACCGGTCGCGAGCCCGGCGCAGACCGTGCCGCCTGCCAATCCGGCCCAGACCGTCCCTCCAGCAGGAACTGCCGCGGTCGGAACAACGGGAGCCGCGCCGGCCACCGTCACACCCACCACCAGCGCGCCCGGAGGAACGCCGGCGAGCATCCCCGGTCCTGGCGGTTATCGGCTGTCGGGGACGGACATGACGTCGTGGGCTGGACAGCGCGTGCAGGTGGTCGGCACGTTCAGTCCGTCCGCCGCGATGCCTGCCGGATCGACGGCGGTCGGACAGTCAGGGGCGCCGTCGGCACCGCCGCTCGAGTTCCGTGTGCAGAGCGTTCAGCCGATCCTGGGGTCTTGTCCCGCTAATAGGCGGGTGCGCGCTCCGATCGCTAGACTTCGTGCGTCGAGCTTTTCTTCCTGACATCGTCTGACGTCAATCCGTACAGCGGCGGCGTCGGCACGTTCAGCATCGCGAGCATTGTGTAGAGCTGACCGCGGTGATGGATCTCGTGCTCCGGCAGCATCCTCAGCCACTTCCACGTGGTCAGTGGCGTTCCCGCGGGCGTCACGCACTTGCCCTCCAGCATCGCCGGCGTGAGCGCGCGGAACTGCGCCAGCGATTCTTCGTGCAGGCGGTCGAAGAACGCGAGGATCGCGTCGCGGCCGTCGGCAAGCTCGCGGCCGTGTGTCACGTAGGCGGCCGGACGGTTGTGCACGGTCTCCGCCCAGATGAAGCGCTCCGTGACGGCGATGTGCCGCACCAGATCGCCGAGCGTGAAGGCCCCCTCTTTGTACGTCCAGTCCACCTGCTCCGCCGGAATGCACGCCGCCACGCGGCGCGTACGCTCGCGCACGCGCTGGAAATAGTGCAGGAACTCATCGAGGTCGAACATGGCTGCTCCTGGAACGTGTTAGCGTACCAGTTTCACATGGCCACGATCCTGGAAAACGCGCAGAAAATGATCAGCGGCGAAGCGCCGCCGCCGCCTGTCAGCAGACTGATCGGCTTTCAACTCGTCGCAGTGGAGCCCGGGCATGCCACGTTCTCGCTCGACGCCGACGAGCGTCATCACAACCCGATGGGAACGCTGCACGGTGGCGTGCTCTGCGACATTGCCGACGTCGCCATGGGACTCGCCTACGGCTCGACGCTCGAGGAGGGCGAGACGTTCACCACGCTGGAGCTGAAGATCAATTTCCTGCGGCCGGTGAGGAGCGCCCGGCTCGTCGCCGATGGGCTCGTCGTGCAGCGGGGCAAGACCGTCGGTCTGGCGGAATGCTCGGTGACCGACGAGCGTGGACGGCTGATCGCGAAGGCCACAAGCACATGCCTCACGCTTCGCGGCGATCAGGCGCGCGGACGGTGACATGCGCTACCGCGAAGTGCACGTCGCGGCACCGCTCGATGCGTTGATCGAGTGCGTCTGGTTTCTCAGCGCCGCCTCGGCGGAGAGCGGCGAGGCACGGGCTGAGCAGCGCATCCTGCCCGACGGCTGCGTGGAGCTCGTGTGCCATTTCGGCGATCGATTCCTTGCTGTCTCGCGTGACCGCCTCCTCACACCCCAGCCAGCCTGCTTCGTCGTCGGAGTGCTGACGGCGCCGCTGGCCGTGCTGCCGTCCGGCCGCGCCGACACGATGGGCGTGCGGTTCCGGCCCGGATGCGCGCACTGGTTCTTGCCGCATGCGATGGGAACCATGAGCGATCGTGCGGTGGAGCTCGCCGATCTGTGGGGTTCCGTGGCGTCGGAGCTCTGGGAACAACTTGCCGCGGCGCCAGACGATGAGACGCGAGTGGCGATTGTGAGCGGCACGCTGCGCGATCGACTCGCACGCGCGGAGCCCGATCGGCTCGTCTCCGCCGCCGTCGCCGGCCTCGTGCGAAGCGCGGGACGCGTGAGCGTCGGCACGATCGCGGCGCGGGCCGGCGTCACGACGCGACACCTGCAGCGCCGATTTGCGGAGCGCGTCGGCACGAGCCCGAAGATGCTGGCCCGGATCCTCCGGTTCCAGAACACGCTGCGCCTGCGAACGCCGGGACCGGACGAGCGGACCGACTGGGTGCGCGTCGCCGTCGAGTGCGGGTACGCCGATCAGAGTCACCTGATTCGCGACTACGCGGAGTTTTCAGGCGAGACTCCGACCGGCCTCCGCGCGGCCGAGGGCGAGCTTTCCAGCTACTTCACCGCGCCGCAGCGGCTTGCCGCGCTGTTCGAGACTCGCCGGTACGCATAGTCTTCCGCGAACGCGTTCCCGCCGTTTTCGCCCTCGATCCTCGCCGCCAGTCCGCCGTCGCCTTCACGCCGGTAGATGACTCTCTTCAGGCGATCGGCGTGTCCCGGGTTGACGAAGATCAGCTCGGTCGGCGATTCCGACTCGAGCTTGAAGTCCACGGGCGGACGTCCGCCTGGCTGCGCCACGTAGTAGATGCCGTCGGCGCGTGCCTCGATCCGCATGAACTCGAAGCTGGTGGTTCGGCCGCCGGCGACCGTCCGGCTCATGCCGACGAGCATGTTGCTCGACGGCTCGGTCCACTGCTCCTCCACACACCGGGTCGGCGAGCTGATCTGCCATTGGCCGGCGAGCCAGGCGATATCGTGGAGCGCCAGCGCGAGCACCATCGCGAGCATCATGAATCCCTCCTGCCGGAAGAGCCTACCAGCGCGGCCGTTCGCGCGATTGTAGGAATGCGACCTCGCGATCTTGTATAGTGTCGGCCTTCCTTCCGACCCGACTGAATCCGCGGACCCGTCCCGAAATGGGGGACATATGCGCTGGCTGCTCACGACAGTCTGCTTGCTGGTGTCGATGACGCCCGCGCTGGCTCAGGACCGTCTTCCGGCGCATCCGATCGACGTGCCGCCGGCCGTCGTACCCGACCACGGGCCGTGGAGCTTCGATCTCATCGACTTCCGCGAAGAGGAGCGGCTGGCGCGGTTGAACGGCCCGCCGCGCGTCGACGTCAACCCGCACACGTTCTTCATCGTGAAGCAGCACTTCGGCGTCGCCGCCGGGTACGACAACGGCATCGCGCACGGAAGCGTCGGCTACTACGTCACCGTCGCCGAGTGGGGCCGCTGGAACTTCGGCATCCCGTCGTTCGAAATCGGCATGGGCCGCTATCCCGCCTTCGACCGCAGGTCGCAGCAGGCGATCATGAAGGATCAGTTGACGTTCATGCTCAGCATCACATCGGCGCACTACCGGATGGGATACGTGAGGGCGTGGGGCTTGAACTGCTACTTGAACCTCGAGCAGGTGTTCGACCTGCACGAAAACCGTACCGGCTCGCAGTTCGGCCTCTCGTTCAGCACGAAGTGATCGATCGCGCGGCCGGCGTCAGCGTCCCGACGCGGCGCGGCCGAGATCGACGGCCTTGAAGCCGGCGTCGCCCCAGTTCATCACGAACACGCTGAACCCCTGCTTCATCCGCAGTTCGATGTCGGCCGGCGTGGCGGGAAAGCCGCACGGGACATGGAACTCCTTGCACGCGGACAGCACCGTCTGGATGGCGTTCTCCCAACCGGCCTGATCGAGGACGCGCTCGCCGGCGGCGTTGGTCGTGGAGAACACGCCGCGCAACGTTCCGGCGCCGGGCCACAGCACGCCGATCCCCTTGACCTGCGCGATCTCGCGGACGTGCGCGAGTCCTTCCTTGCTCTCGACGATCGTCCAGTTCACCAGCTCGCCGTCGGGATTGAGCGGCCAGAGGTCGGCCTTCTGCTTGTACTCCTGCTCGGACATGCCCCAGATCGACGGCGCCATGCCGACTTCGTCTGAGCGCGTGCCTCCCCTGGACTTGAATCGCATCGCCGCAATGCCGGCGCGCACTTCTTCGGCGCTCTCCGTCTCGACGAACATGATGCCGCTGACGCCGAGGTTCAGTTCCCGGCTGATGTTCTGGACGGCGGCCGCCGTGTCGGGGGCGATCTTCGGCGTCTTCACCATCAGCGGGTGCGCGAACCGTGGAAAGGGCGTCTTGGTGAGCGCACCGGCGTCGGCGGCGGCCTTGACGAAGTCGGTCACGCCGCCAATCGCGCGATCGACGCCGCCTTCCATGCTGCCGTTGAACAGGAAGTCGGCGTTGCGGTACGCCAGCGCTTCCCTGGCCCACTCGGAGGGTGGCTTCATGACCGCGTCGGCCGGCGGCGGCCCGCCTCGGCGTCCCTGCGGGTTGCCGGGCCAGTAGACGCCGAACTGCGGCTTCTTCTGTTCGAGCAGATCGATCATCGGGTTCAGCCGATGACGCGTCTGCGCCTGACCGGCGACGCAGCAAACTGCCAACGACGAAGGATACAAGAATGAGAAGACTGCGACGCATCACGCCTCCGTATACTCCGACCTTAACCTCTGAGGTGAAACCTCTGAGACCAAACCTCTGAGGTCCGACCTCAGAGATCCGAGACCAGACCCTACGCCCATTCCCCTTGACGCATGACCGGCTCGACGGCGCCGTCCGACAGCACTCCGTCGACGTCGAGCTCCGGCGACCCGATCATGAAATCCACGTGCGTCGCGCTCCGGTTCCCGCCGGCGCGCTCGAACTCCTCGTCGGTCATCGTCTCGCCGCCGCGCAGCGTGAACTTGTAGGCGGCGCCGAGCGCGACGTGACTCGCCGCATTCTCGTCGAACAGCGTGTTGTAGAAGAGCACGCCGGTCTGGGCGACCGGTGACGAATGCGGCACGAGCGCCAGCTCGCCCAACCGCGCCGCGCCGCCGTCCATCTTCACGAGCCGCCGCAGCACGTCCTCGCCCTTCTTCGCCTTCACGTCGACGACGCGGCCTTCAGCGAACGTCAGGCTGAAGCCTTCAATCAGCGTTCCGCCGTAACTGAGCGGCTTGGTCGACCAGACCGTGCCATCGACGCGATCCTTGTGCGGCATCGTGAACACTTCTTCGGTCGGCAGATTCGGCGCGAACCTGATCCCCGATGCGCTGGTCGAACGTCCGCCGACCCAGATATGCCCGGCCGGGAGACCGATCGTCAGCGACGTGCCGGGGCCACTGTATTTCAGCGCCTGGTATTGTTTGGCGTTCAGCTGATTCGTGCGCGTCGGCCAGCTGCGCCAGGTGTGTTTCCCACGCTGCAACCGGATCCGGCCGGTCCAGCCGGCACAGTTTCTCGATCGCCTGCCACAACGCGAGCCGCCTGCTCGCCGGCGGGCAGGTCAGGATACACGCGCGCCGCCCAGGACGCCGCCGCCGCGGCGACGACGCCCCAGTTGGTCTGGTTGCGGGAAATATGCTCGCGAAACGGACGGACGCCGCGTGCGGTTGCCTGCTGCACGGCGGCCACGAATTCCGGCGGATGCCCTTTCAGCTGATCCGGGTCGTTGGCATAAATCGAGAGCACGGCGTGCCCGGCCTCGACGTGCGCCACGAGCGCCGAGGGCAGCCACGCGGAGAACTCGTCGAAGGAATCGCGCGGCGCATGCTCCAGCCGTGCGCCCAGCAGCGCCTCGTCGCCCCAGAGCGTTTCCACGAGCCGTGCGCCGGCGTCGTAGGCCGCCGCCGTGATCTGCCGAACGAGAGGCGCCGCCTCCAGGGAACAGCCGCCGTTGGCAACTGGCCCGATGATGAGCAGGCGCTGGTGAGGCTGCAGGTTCAGGCCGATTTTGACGGTCAGTTCGGCGTACGCGCGCAGCATCCGATCGAGATCGATGGCCATCCGTTGAGAATTGTACATGGGCCGCGGGCCGTGTCGCCGGGCCGCCGCATCAGGATTCGTAGTCAGCCGCTGAGGTTATCGGTACTGGTACTCGACGTTAAACGGTGTAGCGGAACAGCGATCGCAGTGCACTCTAACGTTTTCGTGATCACGCGCCATGCTTCCCGGTCGAGCGCTCGCTGCCGAGGTCGCCAATGATGCCCAACTTCATCGATCGCCGTGTCACGCGACGTCACTTCAGTCTGACGGCCGGTTGCGCGCTCGTCGCCTCCGTGTTCGGCGATGCCTGCGGCGCCGAGACCAAATCCGGTCCGGGCAGTGACGCCAGGCTCGCGTCGCGGCCCCACACAGGCGTGACGACGTCGATCAAGAGCGGCGGGCTCGGCCTGGCCACCGGACGGGACGCAACGCTGCAACTGCCGTCGGCTCCATCGAGTGGACCGCTGCCGTTGCTCCTGCTGCTCCACGGTGCGGGCGGAAGCGGCGCGGCGATGCTTCGACGCGTGAGCGCGGCCGCCGACGAGGCGGGCGTCGCCGTCCTTGCGCCGGACTCGCGCGGCACGACATGGGACGCGATTCGCGAGGGTTTTGGAGACGACGTGACGTTCATCGACCGGGCGCTCGAGCATGTCTTCGCCCGCGTGTCGATCGACCCCGCGCGCGTCACCGTCGGCGGATTCTCCGACGGCGCGTCGTATGCGCTGTCTCTCGGTCTCGCCAACGGCGATGTGTTCCCGCGCGTCCTCGCGTTCTCGCCGGGATTCGTGATCAGCGCGACCGTCCACGGCCGTCCACGTTTCTTCGTGTCGCACGGCACCGCCGATCAAATTCTTCCCATTGAATCGTGCAGCCGGGTCATCGTCCCGAGGCTGCGATCGATGGGGTACGACGTGACGTTCCGTGAGTTCGACGGCCGGCACGAAGTGCCGCAGGACGTGGCGCGAGAGGGAATGCGCTGGATGGCGGCGATCGCGGGCTGAGCTGGAATGCGGTGAGCGAGACCCGCACACCTTCGCGAAGCATTCACTCCCGCGTGCATTGTGGCGGACGCATCGAAGAACTCCCATCCCCCGTTCCGGTCGGACGATTCCGTTAAGGCCGAGCCGAAACCGTCGTATTCGCGGTTCAATTCGGCACCCCTGGATGCCATTTGGCCGCATGCACGTTCTGGCGCGAGCTTTGCGCGACATCACGACCTGTGTCCTACACGCGACGCTCCACGCTCGTACTGACCCTTCTGGCGATCGCCATAGCCGGCACATGGATACGTGCCGCGAGCACGAGCGGCGGGCCGTTACCGCCGCTGTTTCCGCCGAGCAACTGGTGGAATCTGGATGTGTCCGCGGCGCCGGTCGATCCGGCCTCGGCCGCATACATCTCGTTCATCGGGTCGACGCGACGCATGCATCCCGACTTCGGCGGGAACGTTTCCACCGGCAGCATCCAGAACTATGGGTTCCCCTATGTCGTCGTCGATGGCACCTTGACGAAACGAGCGGTGCAGTTCCAATACGACGACGAGAGCGACGGAGTCGATCACACCACGGGGACGAGCATCCCGTTCTATCCCATCCCGGACGAAGCCATCACGCAGGCGCACTGGATCGAAGGCGGCGATCCCGGGAACGTTGACCTCAGGAACAGCGAAGACCGTCACCTGCTGATCGTCGATCGGGACAACCAGTACCTGTACGAGCTGTACAACGTCTTCTACGACGGCAGTCAATGGCACGCCGGGTCTGGCGCCTTCTTCGATCTTCGATCGAACGCGCGGCGGCCGAATGGCTGGACATCGGCCGACGCGGCGGGGCTTGCCATTCTGCCGGGACTGATCCGGTACGACGAGGCGTTCGGCACCGCCGAAATCACGCACGCGTTCCGGGTCACGGTGCGCGCGACGAACGGCGTCGTGTATCCGGCCTCGCACACCGCAGGCTCGACGTCGGGGGCGCTGCCGATGGGGGCCCGCCTGCGACTGAAGGCGTCGCGCAACCTGTCGACGTTCACGCCGGAGGTTCAGCGCATCTTTCGCGCGATGCAGCGTTACGGGTTGATTGTGGCCGACAACGGCTCCGACATGTACGTCAGCGGCACGTACGACACGCGCTGGAACAACGACGTGCTCAACCCGGCGTTCTCCGCGCTCACGGCGTCGGACTTCGAAGTGATTTCACTCGGATACGCGCCGCCGAGCGCGCCCACCAACCTGCGAATCAAGTAGCGCGAATCACGCAGCAGCGGCCGCCCCGAACAGGAGTCAGCCCTCGTCGGCCGCGCGCGATCCGCTCGTCTCGTCAAGCGAAGCCTTGCTGATGTGCCGGTCCCACTTTCGTCGTCCTCCGCGAGGACTCAGGCGGCGATCGGAGACGGCCGGCGCACGGCGATCCGTCGCCGGCAGGGTGGCGTCGATATACGCAGACAGCGAGACCGGGAGACGCTGTGCAACCTCGTAAAACGCGCGCGCCCGCAGGACTTCCGCGGCAAATCCCGGATCGACCTGTTCGTCGTACACGATGGCGTTGGTCGGTTCGTGCGCGTTCCTCGCCAGGTAGACCAGGTGAATCCCGTTGTATTCACGCAGTCGCGCGGCCGTTACGATCAGATCGTAGGCTGTCGCATTGAGCCGCGCTCGCGCGGAGTGAAACGAGGAGCAGGCGTCGACACGCGCAGATCGGCCCCCGGCGGCGCTGAGCGCGGCGCGCGTGAGAGGGTCGGGTTCCACCAGCAGCAGACGTGTCGTACGCATCGAACCAATCAGGTTGCGCACGTGCGCGAATGGTATGTCGAAACGCGACGGGCCTTTCACACTATCTTGCGGGCAGGGGGTACAGATCGGTTGCGATCGCGTACACTCGCCGCGTTTGTCGTCGTAGCGTCTGACTTTAGTTTCCGGAGCGCACCCAATGCTGACCGACTCTGCGATCATCCGGCGGGATCAAATGCTGCTGCCAGGGTTTCGGGTGGACCCCCCCGAGGACTGGCGCGCGCTGCTGCGCACGCGCGCCCACGTGCTGGTCACCGGCCCGCGAAGCGCGCTGACCGCGTTCGCCCGCTCGGCCCGGTCCGAGTTGCGAGAGCCTGTCGTCACGATTCCGAGCGGCGGCCCGCTGGTTTTCGACGGCGCGCGCACGGTGATCCTGAGCGACGTCAACACCCTGGACACCATCAACCAGCACCGGCTGCTGGCCTGGATGAATGAGAGCCGCAACGCGGACACCCAAATCGTGTCGTTGACATCCGCCCAGGTGTTTGCGTTTGTCACCAAGGGCTTCGACGCGAATCTGTACTACCGGCTGAACACGATCTACCTCGAGGTCCAGGAGGCCTGAGCCGAACGCATCTTTCAGTGCAGTTTCGAGCAAGGCCTCAGCCCGCCCCCGCCCCGCCGCACTCGCGCTGTTGGAAATCAATCCTGTACAAGATGTTTCGTGCTTTCGCGGCTGATGTAATCCTCCAGCCGCCTATTTCGCGATCGCCATCGTCAGCGCCATCGTTGCCCAGTTTGTTGCGGCCGCCGAGATGAACTGGTCGCGGCCGTGCGGGAATCCGCTTTCGAAGAACGGCTGGATCGGAATCGCGCGGCTCTGTACGAACCACGATCCGTCGGTGAGCTGCGTGTTCAAGAGATACGTGGCGCCACGCCGATACGCCGTGTCGTTCACGGCAATGGCGCCGCTCTCGACGAGCGCCGTCAGCGCCTGACCGGTTGCGTAGGCGTCGCTCGTCAGCCCTGTCAGTTGCGACCATCCGCCGTCGGGCCACTGCTGGGCGATGAGGGCGCGCGCCGCCTTCTGAATGACGCCCCTCGCGGCCTTCGACCAGCCCAGGCCGAGAAGCTGAAACGCCCGGTCCTCGGTCGAGCGGGCGTCTGCGTTCGCCAGCCACGCGCCGGCGCGCCCCACGGCAGCGTCGTATGCGGCGCGCTCCAACGGCGGCGTGTACAGCTGCAGCGATCGCATCGACGCCGCTGTCACTTCGATATCGCTCGATTCGATGGGCGGCCGGTGCCCGTCGATCGGCCAGTGGCCGGCGGCCGCCTGCGTTCGCCTGAGGAATCGAACCATCGCGTCCGTCGCTTCGTCCGCGGCATACCCCTCCGCTGACAGTCCCAAGCAGGATGTAGCTGACCGTGTCCTGCTCGCCGGGAATCCCGATGCCCTGCAGCAAGCCGGTCACGCCAGCTGTGCGACAAAGCGTCCGATCGTCTCCTTCTGGCCGCGCGCGATCACTTCGTCGACCGGAACGCCTCGCGTCCGCGCGCGCGCCACGGCCATCGCCGTGAGCGTGTTGTTGTGGCACGACACGCAGCCGGCCTTCTTGAGAAACGTCACGTCGGAACGCTGCAGTCCCGGCAGCGCGCGCTCGACGGCGGCGCGCGGCGACGCGGCCGGAACGGCGGCCAACGCCGGAGCGAGCGCCGCCGGCTGCGGCTTCGCACCAGCCTTCACCAGCAGGTCGACGACCGGCTGATTGCCACGCTGGGCGGCGAGCGTGAGTGCGGTCCGTCCGTTCGTATCTGCGGCGTTGACGTCGGCGCCGCGTTCGATGAGAGCCGTGACGACGCTGAGGGGTACGGCATCGGACGCCGCCGCCATCAGCAAGGGCGTGCGGCCGTCCGGATCCTTCGCGCTTACGCTGGCGCCACGATCGATCAGGAAGCCCATGTCGCGTGCATCGCCACTGGGCGGCGCGGCAAAGAGCAGCGCCTTATCCAGATTCTCGCGGCTCATCCGGCTCGCCAGGAGCTCCCCGCATCGCCGGCAGCCGATCTTCAACGCCCATACGACCGCGCCATAACCCGACTTGTTCACGTCGACGCCCTTGTCGAGGAGCAGCTGAATCATGTCGGCGTCGCCGATGCGGGCCGACGCGAACAGCGGGTTGGTCTCGGAGCTGCCGTCGGACGCGCTGGCGCCGTAGTCGAGGAGCAGCCGCACGATGGGCGCTGCGCCGACGCGGCCCGTCGCCGCGAGAATGGCCGTCCGCCCATCGTCGGAGCGCGCGCTCACATCGGCGCCGTACTCGAGGAGCAACTGCGTCATGTCGAGGTCGTCGGCGGCCCAGAGAAGCGCGGTGGCGCCCGCGCCGTTGCGCGCGTTCGGATCCGCTCCTCCATCGAGGAGCCGCCGGACGGTCGCACGGTCTCTCGCGAGCACAGCCGTCATCAACGGAGGCGTGGCGAGCGCTGGCGCGTCGCCGGCGAGCGCATCGGGCCATTCGGCGCCGTCATCGATCCATCGCCTGATGATCTCGATCTGCTCGGGCCGGAGCGGCCCGGTCGGCGGCATCTGTGGACCGAACTGCGAGCTGCTGATTTTGATGTACAGAAAGCTCGAGCGGCCGTCGCCGGGATGGATGACGCCCGGACTGGTCGTTCCACCGCGCATCGCGTCGCTGCGCCGATCGAGGCGCAGGCCGGCCTGGTGAAGGGCCTCGCCGTGGCAGCCGATGCAATGCTGCCGGAAAATCGGCTGCACGTCGCGCGCGAAATCGACCTTGTCGGGCGTCTGCGCTACGGCTGCTTCGTAGAACGCCACGGCCAGTATGAGCCACGCGATCCGGCGGGCGTGCATCTCGTACCTCCCCGACTGATTGCAGGTCAAACCGCTCGCCGTTCAAGCCGGCACGAGCGGTAAGAGCCTACTACCGAATCGAGGATCAGCGGTGCGTCTTTGTGTGCGGGAAGGCGGTGCTCATCGAAAAGATCGACTCGATCGTGATCTGGACTGGCACCGGCACGCCGTCCTTCTCCCCAGGCTCGAACGTCCACAGTTTCAGCGCACGTACGGCTTCGTCGTCCAGGCCGTGCAGTGCGTCGAGCGAACGCACGATACGCACGTTGCTGACGGTTCCATCGATCCCGACCGTGCACGCGAGGCGGACGACGCCATGTATCTGCGCGTGCATGGCCTCGGCGGTGTAATTCGCAGGAGCCTGTCGCACGACGCGCGGCATCGAGACGCCGTTCCCGGCGCGATACACGCCAGGCGGCAGCGGAGTGAGGTTGTCGGCCTCGGTATCCGCGGCGGACGGGACGACCGACGGATCCACGGGTTTCGCAACGACGGTTTGCCGTCGGTCGGTTGGGGAAGGCGCGGCCTGGGAGAACGGCGCGAAGAGCCCGGATATAGCCAGCGCCAGCGCCCAGGCTCGCGCGGATCGAACGATCGCCATATTAGTTGTGACGCCAGTGAAGGCCATCCGGTTCGGGATGGCACATGCAGAGCTCGAGCAGGTGGCCGCGTCGGCCGCGGGCGTAAGCGGACGCGATGGGGTCGGGATCGAGAGACGATGAGTCAGAGATCCCGAGTCGTTCCTCGTGGAGCCGATCTTCAGGATTCGCGACCTGTTCCGGGCGGTTTGCGCGTCGCCAGGGAGCGGATAAGCTCAGAGTTTACGAATCCGCGATCGGCGCCGATCAGGAACGCACCCGCGTCCGCAACGCCACGTATAACCCCCGACGGCTCCCTGCACGGCACAGACGGCTCCTGGTGAGCGAAATCGTGAGGCGGCAGAGGAAGGCCATCGCGTTGAGTGTGTTCAGGCGTATCCCGATACGCCTGAGGGCGCCGATCATCCAGGGAATGAAGGGGCATAGTATAAGGCGCGCGAGGAGGCGATCGAAGCGCAAGCCGCGGAATGAGGGGTGTTATGACAGAGGATGCACCAGACGTGCGTACCGACACCGGGGACGCCACCGACCTCTCGCGCGCCGAGGAAATCCGATTGCGGTATGCGGCGATCGTCGAGTCCTCAGATGACGCGATTATCGCCAAGACTCTCGACGGTGTCATTTCCGCGTGGAATCCTGCTGCGGAGCGGATGTTCGGATACACGCAGCACGAGGCCATCGGACAGCCAATCACGATGATCATCCCTCCGCACTTGCACAAGGAGGAGCACGAGATTCTTACGCGCCTTCGAGCGGGTGAGCGGATCGATCATTATGAAACGGTCCGCGTGACCAAAACAGGCGAGTGTATTGATATCTCCCTGACGATCTCGCCATTGCGAGACGCTCGCAGGCAGGATTATCGGATGCTCCAAGATCGCTCGCGACATCACGAAGGCTAAGCAGACTGCGGCCGCCCTGCGGCGAAGCGAGCAACGTCTCACACGCGAAGTCGCTGGCGCCACTACGCTCCAGTCGATTAGCACACGGCTGATTTCAGAGTCGACGCCAGAATCCTTGTACGATCAGATTCTTGGCGCAGCCATGGAGTTGATGGGGTCCGATGCGGCCTGCCTGCAGATGCTCGCAGCAGACAACACGTCGCTCCGCCTTCTCGCGTGGGCGAATTTTCACCCTGACTGCGTGCCGTTCTGGGAACGGGTCGCGGTCGAGATCGGAAGCACCTGCGGCAAAGCGCTCAGTGACAACCAGCGCGTCGTTGTCACTGATATCGAATCGTGCGAATTCATGGCTGGCACGCAGGAGCAGCTGGAATATCGGCGCGCAGGGGTCCGAGGCGTACAGTCAACGCCGTTGCGATCGCGAACTGGCCGGCTTTTCGGCATGCTGTCGACGCACTGGCGGACGCCGCATACGCCGGCTGAAGATGATTTCAGGTTCTTCGACGTCCTCGCCCGGCAGGCTGCGGATCTGATCGAGCGCACACTCGCCGAAGAGGCTCTGCGCGAAAGCGAAGAACGGTTCCGCCTCATCGCAAATTCCGCTCCGGTCATGATCTGGATGTCGGGCACGAACAATGAGATCACGTATCTCAACCAGACGTGGCTCGATTACGCGGGGCGGCCATCCAATGCCGCAGTGGACAAGTACCGGTAACGATCCTTCACCCAGAAGAAGTGGAGCGATGCCGCCAGGTGTACCAGAAGGCCTTTCAACGGCGAGAGCCCTTTCAGCTCGAACATCGGCTCCAGCGCCACGACGGCGAATATCGCTGGGTGTTGACAGCGGGTGTGCCACGGTTCAACGCGGACCGCTCGTTTGGTGGGTACATCGGCACGAGCGTCGATATTACCGAGCGCAAGCAGGCCGAAGGGATCCTTTCCAGTCAGAGGCCCATAGAGGCGCACGAAGAAGAGAAGGCCGCCGAATCGCCCGCGAACTTCACGACGACATCAACCAACGGCTGGCGATGGTTAGCATGCGTCTCGGTTACCTAAAGCAGGGCCCGCCAGCTTCAGCGACCGAGTTTAAACAGGAGATCGGCGAAGTCGGCCAGGAGATTGCGGATCTTGCGGCCGACATTCAGGCGGTGTCGCACCGCCTGCACCCTGCGAAACTGGAAATCTTGGGCTGGAAAGGGCCGTGGCGGGTTTCTGCGAAGAATTGTCCAATCGACACAGCGTGACGATCGACGTTGACGTTGAGAACATCCCGACGGCGCTATCGCGGGACATCTCACTGTGCCTCTACCGCGTCTTGCAAGAAGCCCTGCAGAACGTCGTCAAACATAGCGGGTCGGGTCATGCTCACGTCTCGCTGACGGTCAAACCCACACCATCAATCTCACAATCAAGGATTCGGGCGCCGGCTTTGACCCCCAGGAAGCGCTGAGGGGTGTGGGCTCGGCTTGACCAGCATGAAGGAGCGGTTGAAGGTCGTTGGCGGACAGCTTTCCATCCAGTCGCAGCGCGTCCAGGGCACGACGATTCATGCGGTCGCACCTCTTCGTCTTCCGATGAAGTCAACACCCTGATAACAGTGAAAGAATCAGTGAATGGCACACACATGGCCACGTCCCATCCTCGCGGTCATCGCCCGACAGACAGTCGGCGACAGCACCACGGACCAAGGTTGCCTGGAGGAGACTTCTGTCTCGAAGCGCCGAGCCTTCCGGAAGGAAATCCGGGAAAACCAGAATCCGAATTGCGCCGTCAGTCCATCTGTTCCTGGTGATAAGACTGGGCCTTTAGGCCAATCAGACCCTCTGGACGCGACGTTCTTGACCGATACTCGTGCCACAGCTCGTACCGACGTGCTTCGAATCGTCAGTCGAAGGGAGCAGTGGGATATCGAGTACGGACGCATTCTGATCCTGAATGTACCGCTCTTGCTTCCGGCACGAGCATTGCTCGACATAATCGTTCGGCCGTGGGCACTTGGGCCCGTTTGAACAAAGTGCGTCTGTAGTTCCCTCCGTGGCCGGCGTGGCACAGCCGTTCGCTTCTTGGCCGGCCGCACGCGCACCGCGTGCCACCGCGAGTTCTATCGCCCTCTCCGGCGCCCGCCATAAACCGAAGCAGTCCAATTTCGACGCACTCGCGGCATCGCCGTTGCGTTACAGAGAAGGCAGAAAAGGGAGCCGAATCGCGCCTCGCTCTGGTGTTCGTCTGCTCCCGCGGGCGTCATTGTTGGCCGCGTTGCTGGACTCATTGACGGCGCCTTCGAACGCGCGGGGGATTGATATCGTGATGTCGAAAATGCGGTTTGGAGGTTGACATGAGGCGCTTTGGCAAGGCATTGGCCGTCGCGTTGGCGATGGCGGGAGCCCTGATAGGACTCCGGGCAAACGTGAAGGCGGTGGGAGCCATCACGCTGACGCAACTCACCACGGGGTTGAATGAGGCAATCGGCATCGACTGGCAGTCGACGTCGGTAGCGGATTAGGTTGGTCGGTTGATCATTTCGCTGAACTATCCGACCGGCTCCCCGAACGTGTTTGACTCCGTGAATCGGACCTCGGGCGCAACTGCGACCTGGGGAACCTATCCGCAGCCGTTCGGCCCCACGGCCCTCGACAATCTATTTTGCCTCCGTGCGCCCGGGCTCACAGGCCGCCTCGACGGTTTCAGCGTCGGCAACGTCTTCTCCTCGCCCGGGGGTTCGCTGGGCTGCATCCTCCAGTTCGATTCGACTGGTGCCAAAATCAACGGACCGTCCGATCCGTTTGCCTTCGTGGGGCCTGACCTGTTTCGCGGTGCGATCAGGTTCGACGACCAGGGCATCGGCGACCAGCCTGGCGACCTGTGGGTTGTTCAGTCGCACGACCAAGATGGCCCGGCGAGCGCTTCAAGATCAATAGTGCCGGCGGCGTGACGCTGGTAGCCACATTTGTCGACCACACCGAAGGGATGACCTTCATCCCGACTTCAGCCCCAGCCCCTTATGGCGGCAAGGTAATGGTCGGTCATGAATTCACCGGCTCGGTCGAGTTCATCGACCCCAATTGCAGCGCCCCCTGCAACACGTCAACAACGGTAGCCATCGGCATACCCGTGGAGGACCTCTGGTTCCTGCAGCCGAACCAGGACTTCTACGGCGTTGATCACAACGAAAACGATCTGAGTGCTCCCCCTGCCGGAGTCGGCGGCACCATCTGGAGGGCGCCGGCCGCGCAGTTCGTGCCCTACATCGGGCAGGTGCTGCTTGCCCGCGAGCACAAAGACGCGACGAACGACAATCTGTATGCGCTCAACCTCTCGACTCTGGCCGTCACCTCTCTGACGGGTGGCGCGGCTCAGGCCGTCCAATGGGAGCACATCACGTTCGCGCCAGCACCGCCACCGCCACCACCGCCACCGCCACCGCCGCCGCCGCCCGCGTGCGGGGGCGCGACCGATCCGCCCCGCCAAACGGTGACACAGGGTGGGTGGGGCGCGGCACCGGATGGCGGCAACCCTGGCGCGATCCTGAAGCTCATTTCCCGGCCTGCGGATTCGCCATCGGCGCGATCGGCGTTGGCGCGGTCAGCTGCCCGGGTTCGTCGCAACTGAGTTCACGTTCAGCACCCAGGTGGCCGTGCAGTACTTCTTGCCGCAGGGCGGAGCGCCTCCCGCGCTGACCGGAGGCGGTATCGTTGCGAATCCGACAAGTCACGTCACCGTAACTCGCGGGACAGGGGTCGGCTCTGACCATCAACGTGTACATGTCGAAGAACGGCGTCTTCCAGGCGGGATCCGGCGGCCTCGAGCCGTCATGACCGGTTCGGCAGCCGGCAAGACGGTCGATCAGATCTCGCGGATGCGAATGATCCTCGGTGTCGTGCGACGCCCGCAAGTCTCGGGTACAGCCCGTACTCCGACATCAACGGCATCGTCGAGACGATCAATAGACAGTTCGACCGCTAGAACAGGGCATACGATTCCATTAGGGGCGGGCGCGATCCTTCGGGGTCGCACCGCCCTCGTCGTTTCTCGGCGTCCCTGCTGAAAACTCGATTCAAACGCTTACACTGATGTATCTACGGTCGCGGTGTGCGGCGAGGTCGACTGCCCGTTCTTGCATTGCGCTATCGAGGACGGAAAATCGACAATAGCCGATTAATAACCGAATAACGGAGAGGTGCGCACGGTTCATCCTGTCCGTGGCGGTGATGATCAAGCGAAAGTCAGACGCAACTGCCGGTCACACTGGAGGGCTGGATCGATCTGCCGGTGACGCGACGACGGCAGGCGATAGCTCCACGGAGGCCGGATGGGCGATCCACACGGCGCGAGGCAGGGTCAGCGCCGGTGCCGGCACGTGTGGGCGCAAGGCTGCGACGTTGCCGTCGCGCCAGAGGTCTCCTCGGCGCCGCAACAACCGGCGGCGCCCGGCCGGATGTCGCCGGGATCTCCGGCGGACAGTTCGATCGCGCAGCGGGGAACATCCGGCGCTCCCAGAGGCGGCTTGTGCTCTATCCGTCTGACGCGCGCGACGAGCACTACTCGCCGTTCAAGGAACCGCCGCCGGAACAGCCGCGGCTTAAGGCCGTCACCGTGTTCGTGATGGCGAGGCAGCGTGACGATGAACCGCTGCCGAGGTCTCCGGGCGGACCTGCATCGGGCCAGATAGCCTGCCGTCAGTCAATCCGTCGATCGGGGAGCCGCCCGGAGACGATGCACGGGTGCTGGCGTTCGCTCCTGTGTACGAGCGCTGGGCATGTCGATTCATGCCGACTCCGCCCGTCGCCGGTCTTGGGAGGAGCGAACCGTGGTGAGAGAGGTGCGGCGCGACGAGGTCGCGAGACCGCTCCAGCTGATCATGCGAGTCCCGGTGCCGTGGGTATTCGTTCTCATGTACTTGATCGGCGCGGGCCTGGAGCACACCTGGCCCGTGCGTCTCGGTGATGCGGTGAGCGGCGCGCGCGACCTCCGCGGTTGGTGCGGTGTTGTTCACCATCGGGGCGCTCATTGCGGGTTGGGGCCTGGTCACGTTTCATCGGGCTCGTACAACGACGGTGCCCGGCGCATCCTCTTCGCGGCTGGTGACGTGGGGCCCCTATCGCTTCAGCCGGAATCCGATGTACGTGGGCCTCACGATCGCCCACTCGGCGAGGCGTTTCTGCTTCGCCAGGCCTGGCCAGCTGTGCTGCTGCCAGTCGTGCTGGCCTACGTGAACTGGGTCGTGATTCCCGTAGAGCAGGCGAGGCTGACCGACGTGTTCGATGCGGACTACGTCGCGTACCAGCGACGGGTTCGACGCTGGCTCTAGGTGATGGCGCCGAAGTTTTCGGCAGAAACTCTACCCGTGACCTATCTTGTCCGACGTGCGCGACGAGCATTACGACCCGTTCCGGCAACGGCCGTCCCCGGCACAACCGCTCGAAGCGCTCGTCTTCCTGATGGCGCGTCTTCGCGGCGACCAGACCGACGATTCGGCTTGCGGCGAGCCTTACTTCAAAACGGCGTTGCCACGGAGACGTCTGGCACGAGTATCGGTAAGGCAGAGCCCACACAGCGAAGGTCGCCGTTCGGGCTCTGCGGGTCCGACCGCGAATAGGGACACTTCGGCTCGCGACTTGGAATCTAAGGTCGCGGGATGTTGTTTCCATTCTTCTGAGACCGCGAGCGGGTTGTATGGTCTTCTCGGCGGTCAGATCTCGGTTGCCAGACGGTTGCTTAGAGCCTGCTTGATAGCGATCGCCCATTGTCGTCCCCGCCCTGGACATCGCCCCCGTCGCGATCCTGCGGATCAACAGGAGCGCGTGCCGGTCGCCGTTTGGCAGCAGGCCGGTGCCTTCAATCTCCCCGAGATCGTTGATCTGATCCGCGCCGTCCACCGTCAGACCCGCGCCCGGCAGGACCAATGTCTGCAAGTTCACAAGCGATCCGTTTTCCCACAAGAAGGCGTGGTACGCATTTCCGTGACACAGTCGTCAGGGTTCACCTTCGTACACATAACGGATCGGCCGACGATCTGGTCATGCGAGTTGATGCTGTAGGCGGCGCCGGCGGTGTCGCCTTCCAGAACCCAGAGCTTCATCACCCCATGCTTCCAGAGAAAAGGATGGTGAAGCTGCTTTTGGTTATTCGGGGGGCAGGCCAGCAGATCTCGGTGACGTCAGATTTTCCCACGACGGCCCCAGCTTCACTCAGCCAAGAGGACGTGGTGAGAATTCCTCCGAGCGTGCCAAGATCCCTGACCACTCCTCGGTCCCACAGGAACGAGCGCCAGGTTCTGTCCCCGGTCAAGTTCATCATCCCGGTTACTTGACCGCGATTATTCAGCCACGTAACCGTGCCGTAGTTCAACTCGAACATTCCGGCAGGTGCGTCCGCAATGAAGTCACGCAACATGCCCTCGTGCCAAAGGAATCGGTGAATCGTCGGGCCGCCGTCTGGGTCTTCGATGGTCTCGTAGGAGGCATAGTCCAGGTCACTGGCGCCAGCGACCAGCCCGTCTTCGTTCACGAAGAGCGCAATGCTGCTCGGGCCCCCCAGCGTTTCGAGGTCTCGCATGTTTCCTTCGCGCCACAGGACAGCGCGCGCCTGTGTTCCATTTCCTAAAAACAGGAAGCCGGGATATCGCACTGACTTGGAAAAGGCTCGACGCTCGAATTGAGGGCCACGCCCACACGTCGCCGCGACGATTCGCCGCTGCCGCCGTGCTCTCGTTTCCGCCCAGCGTGCCCAGATTGACAATCTTCCCGCTTTCCACGCGACGGCAAACACAGCCGGCGCACCCGTCAAAGGATCGATTTCATTGTTCTCGGATTGTCCGATGACCATCCCGTTCTCGGTAATCCAATAGGCCCAGCTCGACCACGCGCAATCGAAGCACGGCACGTGTGACCCAACCGTTGCGTTCTCCGGGAGCACTCCAAGGTTCCGTGGCACGCCCCCGCTCGAAGAAAAAGCCCTGTAGACAAAGCAATCTGGACAGCCCTCGAACAGATTAGGAATAGTCGTGTCCCCAACCGCCGCGACTTGTCCGACGTTGTTCAGATGCTGCTCGCTGGGAAGCAAATCCGATCGCCTTGTTAACGTGCTTCCGGCCCTCCAAGCGTTCCGGAGTCCAAGCCTGTAGAGATGGTCTCCTTGTTCTTCTTCGGTTCATGCCCCGCCATGCGGGCCGGGAGCGGCAAGCCCGACAACGACACCAGCGATCACCGCCCATGCTGCGAATGGAATCTTCATGCTGTCGCCTTCCCTGTTCGACAGCCAGCTCTGATCGGAGATAGCGGTCGAAATAGCGGACGCCCGGCGAGAAGCGCACGTCTGGCTTGTTGGGCTGCAGCGCCGACTCACCACGTGTCAAATCCGCCCGCAGCGGGCGAATCATCGTTCTGCTCAAGGCTGGTGTCTGTTCAATTCTGGACACCTCACAATCATCGTTGCGCCGTGGCGCGCGGGTGAGGTGACAGGGACGTGGTCAAGAACGGCGCTCACGCCGGTGGGCGCAAGAGTGCTCGTGGCACTGCGATGACGACCGCGAGCCGGTGCCTGGCGGCCAGGCTGAGTGAGGGCCTCACGGTTGGAAGCAGCCCGCCGAACGCGGTGACCGTCACCGCTGGCTTAACTGCACATGACCAACTGCCGAACATAAATGCCCTGGCTGATAAGTCATTGCCCGACCGAGTTGGCCTCGGAACTTCCGTCGAAGCCTTACACCACGGCTTTGACCCATGCACCGAAGCGATGCACCGGGCCACCCGTAAATCAAAGGTGCGCACGGTAAAAGATTCCGGCGACAGCACCACAGAACAGGTGGTTGAAGTGAAGCTGCGGGGGAAGACGCGGGCGCTCACGCTGGCGGCGCGAGCAGGGATGCTCACGGATCTCTTGGATGTGACGACCAGCGAAGACCCGCGGGCGAGGCTGGACCGCGACAAGCTGCGCAACCGCTGCATGCATCCGCAATCACGCCGCGCATACTTCATCCGATTCGTGGCGCTCTACTTGAGCCGCTCCCACGTCAGCTTGTAGGTTGCGTCCTTCCGTGCGATTCTACCGCCCCTTCCGTCTTCAGTCGGGATCAAGACGATTCGGTTCTTCCCTTGCAATTCGAACCAGCGTAGATTGTCTTTTCCGCGCGAAGACGGGTTGCTGCCGTCTTCGATGTGATGCGTGACGGTGCCCGCCTGCGCGTCAACAGTGTAGGTGCCGTAATAGCCAGAGAAGCTGTCGAACGCCGCCGCTTTCTCATCAGTCGTTCCAGCAGCGGGACCTTTAGCGAATGGTTTTCGGTCGCCGATACTCGCTATCTGCACGGACATTCTGCCCGATGCCTCGTAGATAATCATTCCTCGAGGATGGTCGTAGAGACAAACTGATTCGCAGGCGACAGGCCTTCGACGCGGACCGGCTGTCAGCACGCCAACGAGTCGATTCGCTGGATCGTCGTTGGATTGGGCACCGGCGGTTGGGACAAGACACAGCAGCAGAAACGAGACCGTTCGAAGGGATTGCATAGCGGCTCAGTGTAAAGGAGTCCGCTCGTGAAAGTTCACGAAAACGCAAAAAGTGCCGGATCCAGGCGCCGAAGTCTTCGGCAGAAACCTTACCCGTGACCTACCCTTCCTGGGGTGCGCGACGAGCATTACGACCCGTTCCGGCGACTGCCGCCCATGGCGCGGCCGCTCGAGGCCGTCACCGTATTCGTGCTGGCGCGGGTGCGCGGCGAGCAGACCGACTCGATGCGCGGATCGCTGCGGCCCGGCCCGCATGGCTGCGAAGCGGTCTACACGCTCAACGGTGAACTGTATCGGGCGCAGTGGTTCGTGTCGGAGGCGCTGGCCCGCGCCGACCTGGCGACGAATCAGGACGCGCTCGCGGCCGCCGGGTGGACGACGGTGCCTGTTCCACCGTGACGGATCGGGCTACTGAGGAGAATTCGGCGGCGTGGCTCGGCGCAATTCTTCAATCGCGTAACTGATCGCTTCGTTATGCGTGGCGAAGGTGCGCTGGTGGGGCGGTTCGCGGCCGTCAGTAACGACAACGCAGTAGGGCGCGGCCTCCGTGGCTGGTGTGATGCGGCAGGTGACGGTGCCGTATTGCCAGAGCTGAAGCAGCGGAAGATCCGTCATCAGCTATTCGTGGTCATCGTGAAGGCCGCGCAGCCGAGGAGCTGCGTCGGTCAGGCGGCCGATGCGGAATGGCGCGGTCGAAAAAGGTGATGAGGTTCTCGCGGCCGCACGCCGAGCAGCGAACCAACACCGTGCGGAAATCCGGTCCGATGTCAATGCCGGTCAGGCTGTTCGA
>CAWCDQ010000036.1:0-201890 GCA_963794305.1 uncultured Acidobacteriota bacterium
CAGAAAGTAAGAAGTTAGAAGGAAGAAGTTAGAAGTAGTGCGGACCTTCAGGTCCGCGTCGGGCAGGCCTGAAGGCCTGCACTACATTCAGCGGAACAGCGAGAGCCCGGTCAGGAACGACGCGGCGATCGAAATCGCCGTGGCCACCAGACAGCCGATCGCGATGAGCATGTGGTCGCCGCGCTCGCGCGTCATCGGGTTGAGAAACGCCGACGTGAAATAGCCTCCCGCGAACCCGCCGAGGTGCGCGAAGTTGTCGATCCCCGAGTTCCCCATGACCACGCCGAACAGGACGGCCTGGATCACGATCGACTGCGCCATTTGTTTGGCAATGCTGCTCGTGGTGCGGCCGTAGTGATAGAGCGCGCCGATGAGGCCGAAGACCGGCGCCGACGCACCGACGGTAAAGCCCGCGCCGTGCAGGAACGGGATCGGCGGCAGGAACGCACCCGCGAATGAGCTGAGCGCGAAGCCAGCCACGCCGCCGACCGTGTAGATGATCACCGTTCGCGCCGGCCCGAGCATATCGGTCATGGCCGGACCCATCTGGCGGACCCAGTACATGTTCAGGAAGATGTGCAGCAGCGAGGCATGCAGCCAGCCCGCGCTCAGCACGGTCCACCATCGCCCGAACCTGAAGACGGGAATCGCTCCGCTCGCGCCGAACATGAACAGCACGGGCGTGCTCGGCGAGAGCAGCGACATGATGCCGTTCATCCCGATCGCGTTGCCCGACATCAGGAGCGTGGCCACGTACAGCGTCACGCAGGCGCCGATCACGAGCGGGGCGAAGCCGAAATCAGCGCCGATGCTGCGCAGCGCCGGACCGAATCCCCATAAGCCCGGGATTGGAGCGGCCGCACGAGTAGCATTTGTCGTCGCGCACGCCGACAAGCGAGCCGCACGACGGGCAGACGACGGAACCGGAGGTTCGACGGTTAAACACGACTCACCAATGATACTGGGTTCTCAGAACTTCAGAGCCGGACGATGAGTCCGACCAGCGCGCCGTACGCGACATGCGCGACCAGCGTGACGAGGAACGTGCTCCGGCCATAGTTCAGCATCAGGAACCCAGGCGGCTCGATCAGCGTGATCTCGTTCGCGGCAGTGTCCGGCGTGGCCATACGCGGATGGACGACCGGCAGCAGCACGCTGAGGAGGACCGTGGCCACGAAGATGGCGTGCAAGGCGCCAAGCAGCGCGCCGAGCGTCCAGGACGCGTGACCGACGATCGCGAAGAATGCCCCGTACGCCTCGGCGAACGCGACGCCGAGCAGAAAGTAGACGACGTAGCCAATCGCGCGAGCCTTGCGCCGATTGCCGGTGAACGCGGTACCGAGGATCAGGGCGAAGTCCATCCGCGTCATCCCGAGCTCGGTCGCGGTCTTGATGATGGTCGTCATGGCCAGCGTGCCGATCACACCGCCCGCGAGCGCCGAGGACATCATGACGCGCCGCCCGACGAGATCGCGATCGCGGCGTCGACCAGCGCCAGGTGGACGAGCGCCTGGGGAAAGTTGCCGAGAAACGCACCGCTTTCCGGGTCGATCTCCTCTGAAAACAGGCCGACGTCGTTCGCCCTGGCCGCCAGCCTGTCCATCAGCGCCGTGGCTTCTTCCAGGCGTCCGCATCGCGCAAGCGCGCCGGCAAGCCAGAACGAGCAGTTCAGGAAGCACCCTTCCCCGCCAGGCACGCCATCGTCGGCGTGATAGCGATAGACGACGTCCCCGTGCCGAAGCAGCCGGTTGACCGCGTCGATGGTGCCTCGAATGCGAGCGCCGCCGGGATCGCCGTAACCGACGATGGGCAGCATCAGCAGGCTGGCATCGACGTCGCCGCTGCCGGCGATGCGGGTGTAGCTCTGAAGATGCGAGGACCAGCACTCCGTTTCGACGAACGTCCGGATCGCCTCGGCTTCACGACGCCATGTGGCTGCGCGCCCGGCTGGCAGCTCTCCTCGCTGGGCCAGCCTGCGCCGCGCGATCCAGCGCCACCCAGCACATCACCTTCGAGTGCGTGAAGTGAAACGGCCCGTTGCGCACCTCCCAGATGCCCGAATCCGGCTCCCGCCAGATGCGGCACACGTGGTCGGCGATGCGCCCCAGCACGGCGCCGGTGTCCTGATCGAGCGCTTCGTGCCCCTCGCTATAGAGCCACGCGGTCTCGAAGAGGGCGCCGTAGATGTCCAGCTGTGTCTGTCCCGCGGCGGCATTGCCGACGCGCACGGGCCGGGACCCGCGATAGCCGGCCAGGTCGATCTCGCGCTCGGCGGTGCCGATGCCGCCATCGAGACGGTAGAGCACGTGGAGCTCAGGCACCGTGCGCGCGGTCGCCTGCATGAACCACCAGAACAGCGAATGTGCCTCGTCGTAACAGCCAAGCTGGATGAGCGCGTCGATCATGAAGTTGGCATCGCGGATCCAGCAGAACCGGTAGTCCCAATTGCGCTGCCCGCCGATGTTCTCCGGTATCGACGTGGTCGGCGCCGCGACCGAGCCGCCGGAGGGGGCAAAGATCATCAGCTTCAGTGCAAGCGCGCTGCGCAGCACCAGGTCAGCCCACGGGCCGGAGTAGTCGTGCGCATGCGACCAGCTCTCCCAGAAGCGAATCGTCTGTTCGAGGCGAGCCTCGACATCCTTTCGTCCGGGAAAGACGAGCGGTTCGGCGAACGCGCTCGTCATCGCGAGGAGCCCGCGCTCACCGGCGCCGACTTCGAACTCGGCCTCCGCGCCGGCGTCCCGAAACACCGGAGAGCCGGCGCCCCAGCTCATGATGCCGATGGCCTCGTTTCCGCTCAGCATGAGCGGAACGCCGTGGCGCCACTCGCAGCGCGTGCTGCGATCGGCCGTAGTCGAAGCGCGGTGTGCAGCGCCAGCGCATCGGCACCCGGCCGGACACGCCTTCCACCGAGCGCACCAGCTCGCGCATCGGGTCGAGGCGATCGCCGGGCAGCGTCATGGCGTCGAGCAGCCGCACCGATCCCCGAGTCGGTCGAAAACGTCGTCTCCAGAACGTTGGTGCGCGGCAGGTAGCGCCGTGTGGATTGAAACGGAATGGCCGGGCTCAGCGAAAAGCTGCCGCCGCGGGCGGCGTCGAGGAGTGCGGAGAGCGTACTCGGGGAGTCGAGGTTCGGCAGGCAGAGCCAATCGATGGCGCCGTCTTTCGCGACGAGCGCCGCCGTCCGCCCGTCGCCGATGACGGCATAGTCTTCGATGGGCGCGTAACCGTCCGTGCGCACCCTTCAGCCCCTTGATCCCCAGCCCCTAGCCCCTGTCGGCGCTTTCTTTCTTCGGCCGCATGTTCGCCGAGAGCACGCGCTTGCGGAGGCGGATCATGGTCGGCGTCACCTCGACGAGCTCGTCGTCGTTGATGAACTCGATGGCCTGCTCGAGGCCCAACCGCCGCGGCGGGATGAGGCGAATCGCTTCGTCGGCCGATGAGGCGCGCATGTTGGTCTGCTTCTTCTCTTTGCAGACGTTGACGTCCATGTCCGCCGTTCGCGAGTTCTCGCCGATCAGCATCCCTTCGTACACGTGCACACCGGGGTCGATGAAGATTTCGCCCCGCTCCTGCAGGTTGAAAATCGCATACGACGTCGCGACGCCGGCGCGGTCCGCCACCAGCGCGCCATTGGCCCGCGACGCGATCGCGCCGTGCCACGGCTCCCAGCTCGAGAAGATGTGGTTCATGATCCCGGTCCCCTTCGTATCGGTCATGAACTGCGAGCGGAACCCGATCAGCCCGCGCGCCGGAATCCTGAACTCCAGCCGCACGCGCCCGCTGCCGTTGTTCACCATCTTGGTCATCACGCCCTTGCGCTCGCCGACCTGCGCGATGACGATGCCCTGGTGATCCTCGGGCACATCGATGATCAGCTCCTCGACCGGCTCGACGGTCTGGCCGTCCATCTGCTTCGTGACGATGTCCGGCCGCGAGACCTGCAGCTCGAACCCCTCGCGCCGCATCATCTCGATCAGAATCGACAGCTGCAGCTCGCCGCGGCCGATCACCTTGATCTGCTCCGGCGTCTCGGTCGGCTCCATCCGGATCGAGACGTTGCCGAGCAGCTCCTTGTCGAGCCGATCCTTCAGCTGGCGCGACGTGACGTACTGCCCTTCGCGGCCGGCCACCGGCGAGGTGTTGACGCCGAAAATCATGTGCACGGTCGGCTCGTCAATCGCGATCGGCGGGATCGCGATCTGGTGCTCCATGTCCGTGATCGTCTCGCCGATCGTGATGTCCTCGATGCCGGCCAGACAGACGATGTCGCCCGCCGCCGCTTCCTGGATGTCGACCCGCTTGAGGCCGTCGAACGCGTAGAGCTTGGTGACCTTGGTGTGCTGCACTGCGGTATCGAGCTTGACGACGGCGACGGCGTCGCCGATCTTGACCCGACCGTTGAAGATGCGACCGATCGCGATGCGGCCGACGTAGTCGCTCGCATCGAGGTTGGCGACCAGCAGTTGCAGCGGCGCGTCAGGGTTGCCACGAGGCGCCGGCACGTGCTTGACGACCGCGTCGAACAGCGGCCGCAGGTCCTCGCCCGCCACCTCCGGATCCAGGCTCGCCGTGCCGATGCGCGCGTTGGTATAGAGCACGGGAAAATCGAGCTGATCCTCGTTGGCGTCGAGATCGATGAACAGGTCGTAGACCTCGTTCAGCACTTCGGAAATGCGCGCGTCGGGCCGGTCGATCTTGTTGATGACCACGAGCGGCGTCAGCCTTCGCTCGAGCGCTTTTCGAAGAACAAAGCGGGTCTGCGGCAGCGGCCCCTCCGACGCGTCCACCAGCAGCATCACCCCGTCCACCATCGACAGCGTCCGCTCGACCTCGCCGCCGAAGTCGGCGTGGCCAGGGGTATCGACGATGTTGATCAGCATGTCGTGGTAGTGGACGGCGGTGTTCTTCGCGAGAATGGTGATGCCGCGCTCACGCTCCAGCTCGTTGCTGTCCATCGCGCGCTCGGCCACGCGCTCGTTGGCGCGAAACACGCCGCTCTGGTGCAGCAGCGCGTCGACGAGCGTGGTCTTGCCGTGGTCGACGTGCGCGATGATGGCGACGTTGCGGCGCAGCGGGTTGGCGACGTCCATGTTACCGGACCGTGATGAAGGCTTTTCTACCGACAGAGACATCCTCCCAGTATACAGGAGCTGAACCGTCGCCGCCCTGCCTCACTTGCCCAGACGGGTCAGGATCTCCTTCGCCCGCTCGCCGAACTGATCGTCTGCAGCCACTTTCTCCGCGAACTGCCGCGCTTCGTCCTTGCGCGACAGGCTGTAGTACGCGACCGCCATGTTGTACCAGGACGTGGCGATCATGCGGCGGCCATCGGCGATATTTTTCTCCCGACGCGCAATCTGACGTGCCTGCCGCTCCGGCGGATCCGTGGACGCACGAATCGTCGCGATATCCGCGGATCGCTTTCTGCTCCGCCGCCTCGCTGCACGACACCGTTTCGCGCAGCACGTCGGCCGCTCGCATCCACACGTGCTGATCGCTCAGCACGATGCCGAGGTAGAAGCCGGTCTCGCAGTCATTCCGATCGCGCTGAAGAGATTCCTCGAACTTCGCCCGCGACACGTCCAGCTGCTGCCGGCGGTAGGCGATGATTCCGGCAAGCTTGGGCACTTCGGCGTTGATGAGGAGTTTGGCCGCCGCCTCGATGTCGTCCCACGCCGCGTCGAGCCGCGCGAGCTGATTCTCATTCAGGGCGCGCCAGTACCGGGCATCGCCCAGATGCCAGCGCTCGCCGAGCAGGCGATCGACCGCTTCGATGGCGTCGGTCGCTCGGCCAAGATAGGTCAGTGCCTTGACGTCGCCGAGCAGCGCGTCGGCCGCGCGCGGATCGGCGGCCAGCGTTTCGCGGTACAGCCGCTCCGCCTTCTCGAATTCCTCGGCGGTCATCGCCACGTTGGCCATCGAGAGCGTCAGCGACGGCCAGCGCGGACGCCAGGCATAGGCGCGATCGAACTGGATTTCCGCTTCGTCGAGTTTGCGCTGTCCGACTTCGCGCAGCCCCAGCAGATACGCGGTCTCGATGAAGCGGGAATCGGCCGATGTCAACGCGGCAAGGCCGTCCGCATTGACACCTCGGCACGTGGCCTCCTTGAACGCGAGGAGCGGCGTGTCGTGAAACGTCGAGACCGCCGCGAAAATCTCGGACGGCTTCACATCCCGCATTTCAATCGATCCGCACGCGTAGGATGCCCATGCATACGCCGACAGCTCGTCGACTTCGGAGAAGTTCTTCAGAAGCGCCGTGTACGCCGCGCCGTTCTTCCTGAGAATGCCTATCTTCTCGAGGTCGGCGTCGCTCGAGGGAGGACGGCTGACACCGCCGATCGAGGGAGGAAGGACATCGGCGACATCGAGCGTGCCGGCGATCCACGCCGGCAGGTTGGCGCTGCCCGAGGACAGCTCCTTCGCCGCCGCGAGGTAGCCCTCGTCCACCATTCCGAGCTCACGCTGACGCAGGGCAATCAACGCTCCCGTGCGAATCGCTCCCATCGTCGCGGCATTTTCAGCGGAGGCGATGGACCGGAGCGACTGATATTCGCGATAGGCGTTCAGCAGACAATCGAGACACCCGGCACGGACGAGACGATCGGCGGCGGCAAGCCGCTCGGTTGGTGTCGGCCCGGGCGGGACGACGACAGCAGGCGTCAGCGGCCCGCGGGCACAGGCTGTCAGGGCGGCAAGCACGACAAGGACATGCAGTCTCGCGGTGACGGCGCGCATCGTGCGGTTAGACCCCACTCCGCAGAAGATGGTCCCGACAGTTGGTAGTGTCCGGCTTTAGCCGGACTTCCGCCGGTCCGCCTAAAGGCGGACACTCACACATGTGGAAGCCGCTCTCTAGAACATCGGGCGGACGGTCGTGAAAAGCGCGAGGCCGAACGTGTAAAAGAGGGCAAAAAGCACGAGCAGAGCGGTGTAAACGAACCGCGGCCGAATCGAGGCGAGCCAGATGAAGGCCGGGAACAGAACCGAGCAATACCGTCCCAATCCTTCGAACGCGCCGGACGACAGCGGCACATACAGGTTCGCCAGCATGAACACGCCATACGCCGCGCCGAATCTTCGCCAGACGAACGGAATCGCCGCGACGAACAGCAGCGCCGTCACACCGTACAACGTGTCGTAGACCGCCATCGGCACGGACGCCAGGTACGCGTAGGGGTGCGTCAGCAGCTGCCGCACGAGCTCGACCGGTGCGCTCCACGGCGCACCGCCCGGATGATAGCCGCCACCCCAGCGCGTCAGCGCCGTCGCCCAGAGCAGCGGTTGCCCGGTCAGGCTGTAGACGTAGGCGCAGTACCCGACGAACCCCAGCGTCGCGACGGCCAGTCCTGCCGCCGCCTCGATCCGGTCGCGCGCGGTTGGTTTCGCCGCCCGCCAGGCGACCCAGGCCAGCGCCGGCCACATCAGTACGCCGGTCACGCGCGTCGCGCCGGCGATGGCGCCGGCCACTCCGCCAAGAGCCCACCGCTCGGTTCTGAACCCGTAGAACGCGAGCAGCGTGAACAGCAGGAACGTGCTCTCGGTATACACGGCGCCGAAGAAAAATGAAAAGGGAAAGATGGCCGTCAACACGACGGCGCGTTCCGCGCGCCGTCGCGGGAGGTCGAGCGACGCGAGACGATACAGCACGACCATCGCCAGGCTGAAGCACACCCAGGAGACCACGATGCCGCCGAGGTAGACGTCGCCGGGCGCGCGCCCGAAGAGCCGGCCGACGTAGCGCATCAGCATCGGGTACACCGGCGCGAACGCGATGTTGCTGCGGCCGCCGAGCACGGCATTCGTGGCGTCGTATCCGTTGCGCGCGATGTCGAAGTACCAGCCCGAGTCGTGGCGCGCGAACGCGTCCCAGAACGGGCTGGGGTTCCCCCAGACGCTCGATTGATTCGGCAGATGGTGGTCGAGCGGGAACACGAGGTTCACGCATAGCGCGAGAAACGCCGACACGCAGCGGAACCCGATCGCCGCAAGCGCGATGCGAACCTCAGTCGGGAACCGCCCTTGATAGAACCGCCGAGGGGCGTCAGCTGGGTTTGACAAGAGCCTTCGGGAGACGCATCGCTTCGGCGTCGGCGAGCGCCTGATTGAGTTCCGAGAGCGTGTAGGTCCGTGCGCCGATCGCGCGCCAGGGAATCGACGCGTGGTGACGTTCGAGCACGCGCAGCGCGCGGACGAAATGCGACACCTCGCTCCCCCAGCAGCCGCGGATCTCGAGGTGCTTGCGGTTGATCTGCTGGTGCACGTTGATCGCGCTGGGCCCGGCGTCGGTGTAGTGGCCGGCGATGACGTAGCGTCCACCGTCGCGGATCAGATCCAGCGCCTCCTCGACTGCGCGCGCCGATCCGGCCGCTTCGATGGCGACGTCGACGCCCAGGCCGCCGGTGAGGTCCCGCACAATCTGCGCGCGCTCGCCTTGTTCCGTGCGCTGAACGTCGACGACATGATCGGCGCCCATGGCGGTCGCGAGCTCGAGGCGATCGGCTGGCGCGCCGAACGCGATGACGCGCGTGGCGCCGGCCAGTCGCGCGAGCGCGATGGCGCTGAGACCGACGGCGCCGGTCCCCTGCACGAGCACGCTGTCGCCAAGGATCAGCGACGCGCGGTCAACGGCGTGCACAGCGGTAATCAGCCCGCACCCGCCGCTGATGTAGGTTTCGGCCGGCACCGAGTCCGGCAGCTTCGCCATGGACACGCCCGGCTCGAGGTAGATGGCCTCGGCCCATCCGCCGAACAATCCCTCGCTCGCCGAGTCGGTGATGCCGTACACACGCCGAGCCTCGCAGCGCGTGGGCGTGCGCGTGACCGCGCAGGCGCGGCAGCGGCCGCACGTGCGATGCACGTCGAAGAACACCAGGCGATCGCCTTCGACGATGGCCGCGCCGTCCACGCCGCGCACGTCACCGCGCACCTTGGCGGCGATACCGACCGACACGTGGCCGGGAATGATGGGGAACGGCACGCCCGCCAGGCGTCCGTGCCAGATGTGCACGTCCGTGCCGCACACCTCCGAATACAGCGTGCTGAGCAGGAGCGAGCCCGGCTCGAGCGCCGGTTCCGGAAACTCGCGCAACTCGACCGGTACGCGCGGCGCCGGCATCACGGCAGCAACGATGGGGGGCAAGGGCGTTAGAATACCCCATGCCTCTTTTCGAATACGAATGCCGCGGCTGCGGTCATCGCTTCGAGTTCCTGACCCGCGAGAGCCAGTCGCCTTCGTGCCCGGCGTGCAAGGGCGTCGAGCTTCAGAAGCTCATGTCGGTCTTCGCGGCGCAGTCGAGCACGCCGGCCAAGTCGTCAGGGAATTGGGATCGCCCGATAAGCGCGTGCGGATCCTGCGGCGACCCGCGCGGCCCCGGCGCCTGCAGCATGAACTGACGCCCGCCTGCGCCAGTGCGTTCTCGACTCGGTCGTAGTGCAGGCCTTCAGGCCTGCCCGACACGGCGGACCTGAAGGTCCGCACTACTTCAGAACGAAAACGCTCTCCACTAGCGATCGACCAGCGCGAGCGGACGAATCGGCGATCCGGTCGCGCCGCGAAACTTGAGCGGGATGCCGACGAAGCCGAATTCATGGATCCCGGCCGCGGACAGTTCCTCGAGATTCAGGTTCTCGATGATGTGGATCCCGTGCGTCACGAGCAGATGTGCGTGGCCGAAGAGCGCCATGTTCGTGTCCGGATCGCGTTCGGTCATGCAATCCCACGCCATGTTGTCGGCGCCGACCGCCCTTACGCCTTGATCGGCGGCCCAGATGTTTCCTGACTTCGATACGCCGGCGGCGTTCAGATAGGTCGCCTCGTCGGTCCAGGCGGTCGCAAATCCCGTGCGAACGAGGAGAACATCCCCGCGCGTGACCGTGACCGCCGAGTCGCGCGCGGCCGCGACGAAATCGTCGGCCGTGATCGCGTAGTTCTGCGGCAGTTGCGCAACGCCCTTCAGCGCCGCGATGTCGAGAAGCACGCCGCGGGCGAGCAGCGGTTCCATCGTTTCCGCGCCGTACTTGCGATAGCCATCCATCCGCTCCACTTCGTCGACCTTCACGCCGCCGTAAAGCGTCATATCGCAGGCCTGGTGGCACAGCGCGTCGATATGCGTGCCGCTGTGCTCCATCATCGTCAGGACGCCTGACGCCCCTGATCGCGGACCGTGCTGGTCGGGCCGGTACGAGTCGCGATGCCGGCGATGAAGGCCGTAGAAGTAGCCCGGCTTGTGTGCCGGGTGGACCGGCATGCCGGCGAAGCGCGGCTGCTCCAGATCGAAGACGCGTGCGCGGGCGAGCTGTTCGATGAGCGTCATAGGCGGCGTCACCACATCGTCCGCGCCGGGTAGCTGGCGACGATCGGATCGGGCGTCAGGATGATCATCCCGTGAACAATCGCTTGCGCGACCAGCAGGCGATCGAACGGGTCACGGTGAATCAACGGCAACAACGATACATGGAGCGCCGACTCCTCGTCGATCGCCAGCGTCTCGACGCCATGCGCCTCGCGCATGCGCGGCAGCCAGACAGGCGGCGGCTCCGTCAGCATCAGACGTTTCGTCGAGTATTTCACGGCGATTTCCGTGCTCGATGCCGCGCTCAAGTACACCTCGTTGCGCGGCGATCGATAGGCATCGGTCACGCGGGACGGCAGCCGTTCAGCCGCCTCCGCAATCCACAGGAACGTGCAGGTATCGAGCAGCAACTTCACCGCTTGCGACGGCGCGTCGCCGGCTCGTAAACCGCGCGCCGCTCAGCCACGCGCGACGGCTTTTTCTCATCGGGAAAGACGGGGCCGTTGTAAAACTCGTCGAGCCAGTCGTCGGGCATCGGCTCGAAGAATGACGGAGGGATCGTAAACGTGCCTTTCCCCAGGCCGAGGGGACGCGGCTCGCTGCGCTTCTCCTCGACGGCGCGCAGCTCGGCCACGGGACGGTTGCGCTTGCAGATCACGACATGTTCGCCTGCCGCGACCTTATCGAGATACTCGGAAAGCTTGGCCTTGGCCTCGTGAATATTGATCACGATCATAGTCATGATTATGACTATGATCGTGATTGAGATCAAGGTCGTCTGATGAGACGGATTTTGAACTATCCGGATGTTCGCGACGGGTCAGCCTCGCTGTGCAAGGCGTTCGGTTTTCGGCCCGGCGCAGCCGCGGACGGATGTCGAGTAGATCTGCCTATCGCTTGAAGCGCAGATCGTTGGTTTTCCGGACGGCCGGCAGCGGGAATCTGTGCGCGGTATGAGCGGCCGACGGGTGATGCACCTTCGAGGGTCGTCCTTCGCTCTCCAGACGGCGGTGCGCCTCCGCCCAGTCGGGCAGTTCAGGATCGTCCTGCGGCCAATGCACGAGCGACGCTTCGTCGCACCACTCCAGGAGACGTCGCATCGCGGGTCCATGCGGCGCCGCGTGCATGAACGCCTTCATCGACTCGGGAGATTGCCAGCTCGTGCTCGTCCAGAACGTGTTCCGGCTGTCCTTCAGCAGCGCGATCCGGAGATTCCCTTCGGCTCGTCCGGCCTGTCGCAGGACGCGCAGCGTCGTGATGAAGAACGGCGGCAGATACCGCCAGGACCGGACGCGCAGGCGTGTGATCGAGACGACGGGCATCGGTGCACACCGTTCGTGCGGGCCTGAAGGCGCGCCCCTACTTTTGAGCGGGCCTGGGCAGCTTGCGATCCGTCATCGCCGACTGATAGGCGAACGTGGCCATCACGATCGCCGCCTGGCGGATGTCGTTCACGTCGAGGCGATCGGCGGTATCCATGTTCGTGTGGTGCGTGCGGATATCGTAGTTGCCGTAGTCCTGGATCGGGTTGAAACCGGGAACGCCGGCATCGGTGAAGCTCAGATGATCGGTGGAGCCGACCGGCTCGCCCACGTTGCGGCGCGCACCGAGATTCTTCAGCGGCTCGAGCCAGCTGTCGAAGATCGGCCGGACCTCCTCCTGGTTCTGCAGGAACCAGCCGTAGATCTTTCCCGTGCCGTTGTCGATGTTGTAGTAGACGTCGAACTTGTCGCGCGCGGCGGCGTTGGCCGGTCCCGCGAGGTGCTCGGCGACCCAGGCCTTGGAGCCCAGCAGGCCCTGTTCCTCGCCGGCCCACAGCGCGACGCGGATCGTCCGGCGCGGACGCGCGCCAATCGCCTTGAGAATCCGCATTGCCTCCATGACCGTCGTCGATCCATCGGCGTTGTCGGTGGCGCCGACGCCGGTGTGCCACGAGTCGAGGTGACCGCCGATCATCACGACCTCGTCCTTCAGGGCGGGGTCGCTGCCTGGCAGCTCCGCGATCACGTTATAGGCATTGCCGCCGTCGGTGTCGTAGAACTTCGTCTGGACGTTCACGCGAAGCTTGACCGGAATGTTCTCCTGCAGATAGCGCGCGATCATGTTGTAGTGCTCGGCGCTCAGCGTCACGCCGGGCACCGCACCCGGTCCGCCGTCGCGGCCGGTCACGAACACGGTGCCGTGCTCGCCGACGCTCGGCCTGAGGATCACGGCGGCGCCGGCCGCCTTCATCGCCTCGGTCACGCGCTGGTTCCGCTGCTGCGGCGTCTCACCGACCGGTGCCGGACCGCGGCCGCGGCCGGCCGACGTCGCATACGCAGCCGACATCGGCACGTAGTCGGGGTCGCTCGGCTGCGGACGATCCTTGCGGACGAAGTTGGTCAGGATCGGCTGGGTCATGACAATCGCGCCCTTGATTCGAGGCGCCGCCGCGTTGAGATCCTCGGCCGAGGTCTTGTCGCCGAGAAACACGGGCGCGGCGACGATTTCGGCGGACGTCGATGCGGACCAGCCGTCCGCGTAGCCAAGCAGCGGCAGGTATCGCGGCTCCACCATCTCGAGCGTGAGCTTCTCGAGCGTCCAGCCGCGCCCGAACTTCCACGGCTCGAGATGCGCGTTGGTGAGGCCGTACGACGCCAGCCGATCGCGGGTCCACTCGGCGGCGCGCTTGTGCGCCGGCGACGCCGTCAACCGCGGACCGATGTCGACGGTCAGCATGTCGAACACGGGGACGACCTGCGAATGTTCCAGCCCCTCTGTGCGGATGCGCGCCAGCACATCTCGATCCGATGCCGGCTGCGCCAACAGGACGGAAGAAAACAGAAGCGCGCACAGGGTGATTCTTGTCATGGCTGATGGCTTATGGCTGATGGTCATGGACGATGGATTTTTCTGCGATGGCAAATCGCTCAGCGCTCGCGCAGATTCTGCCACGTTTCTGCGGCGACATCGAGAAATGCCGAGAAAAGACGCGGACCAGCTCTTGAAGACCTGGGTCATGGCCTCGCGAATCATTTCAGAACGAGCGTTTCGGTTCGCCTGCCGCATCGTGCGGTTGTGCGAGAAGCTTTGGGCGCGTGGACCGGCGGCTCGGAAGATTGCTGACCAGCTGTTCGACAGCGGCACCTCGATCGGCGCGAACGCCGAAGAAGCCGAGGGTGCACAGACCAAACCAGACTTCATCGCGAGGCTGGCCATCTCTCGCAAAGAGAGCCGCGAATCGATCTACTGGCTACGCCTCGCGATCGACACCTCAGTAACGACGAAAGACGAAGTCGCATGGGAGCTCGACGAGGCTTCCCAGCTCCGCGCGATGATTACGCAGGCCATTCGAACTGCCCAATCCTCTTCGTGGCGGGGCGGCTCATGACGAATCCATTGGCCATGCCATGCCATCAGCCATTAGCCATTAGCCATCTTCAGGCCGATGCTCTACGGACGACCCTCCGAAGCCGGCGTGAGCCGGCGAGGGGTTTTGAACTTCGCAAGCGCATTGCGCCAGGCCCTGTTGAGCGACGTCTGCTCCAGCGCGTCGAACTTCACGTACGCCACCGGCACCAGCAGCAGCGTCAGGAACAGGCAGAGCGACTGTCCGCCGATGACGGTGATGGCGATCGCGGCGCGGCCGGTGCCGCCGATGCCGAGCCCCAGCGACGTCGGAATCAGGCCGGCGATGATCGCGCAGGTGGTCATCAGAATCGGGCGGAGCCTGGTGCGGCAGGCCTGCACGATCGCCTCGCGCAACGGCATGCCTTCGGCGCGCAGGGTGTTGGCGTAGTCGACCTGCAGAATCGAGTTCTTCTTGACGATGCCGAGCAGCAGGAGCATGCCGAGCGCGCTCCACAGATTGAGCGTGCGGTGCGTCACCCACAGCGTGAAGAGCGCGAACGGCACCGAGATCGGCAGCACGAGCATGATGACGATCGGCTGCAGGAAGCTCTCGAACTGCGCCGCGAGCACCATGTAGACGAAGATCATCGCCAGTCCGATCGCCAGCACCAGGTTCGTCGTGGTCTCGTCCAGAATCTTCGACTGCCCCTGGAGGCGGAACGACATCGTCGGCGGCAGATTCAGGCCGGCCATGATCCGCCGGATGTCGGCCGACGCCTCGTCGAGCGCGTGCCCCGGCGAGACGCTGGCGTTCAGCATCACGGTGAACTGACGGTTGGAGCGCTGGAGCGCGCTCGGCCCGAGACCCGCCTCGATGCGCGCGATGTTGTCGATGCGCACCGGGCCGGTCGGCGACGGCACCGTCAGCCGGCCGATCTCCTTCGCGTCGCGGCGCTGGTTCTCCAGCACCCGCACCTTCACCGGGTACTGTTCCTGCCCTTCCTTGTAGAACGAAATCTGATCGTCGCCCGACACGGCGAGGCGGAGCGTATTCCCGATCGTGGACATGCGAACGCCGAGATCCGCGGCCCGCTTCCGATCGACCGCGACATGGATCTCCGGGTTCGACACGCTCAGGCTCAACTTCGGCTCGGCGAGGCTCGGCGTCTGCTGCGCCGCCGCCAGCGTCTTCAACGAGGTACTCGGACAGCTGCGGAAGATCTGGACCGAGAATGTTCAGGGAGATGGCGTAGCCGCCGGCGCCCTCACCGCTGCCCAGCGCGTTGCGCGCGGTGATGCTCGGACGGTAGGCGGGATACTTCAGCAGGCGCCGGCGCATCTCGGCAATCAGCTGCGCCTGGGTCTGCTTGCGATCCTCGACCGGCACCGCCTGCACGTTGAAATGCACGTGGGTGACGTTGCTGCCGCCGCCACCGCCCGTCACTCCGCTGCCGCCCGGGTTGACCAGCGGCTCGATGTCAGCGATGCCGGGAATGCCCTGGATCTCCTTCAGCAGCTTGAACGCCATCTCCTGGCTGCCTTCGAGCGAGGTCCCTTCCGGCGCGTCCATGTGGATGGTCCACTCGCCGAGATCCTCGTCGGGCGCGAACTCGCGGCCGACCATCTTGTTGAGGGGGAACGTCATCAGGAACGCCGCGACCGATATCGCGATGATCACGCCCGAGTGATCGAGCGCCCAGTTGACCTGCCGCTCGTACCAGGTATCGAGCCAGTGGAAGAAGCCTTCCTCCTTGCTCTTGTGGTCGGCAACCGCGTCCGACAGCTTGAGGATGCGCGAGCTCAGCATCGGCGTCAGCGTGAAGCTGACCAGCATCGACACCATGATCGAGAACGCCATCGTCCAGCCGAACGGGTTGATGAAGCGCTTGGCGTAGCCGTTCATGAACGCGATCGGCAGGAAGATCACGACCAGCGACAGCGTCGTCGCCATGACCGCGAGCGCGACCTCGCGCGTGCCCTGGATCGCCGCGTCGAACGGCGTACAGTTCTTCTCCTCGATGTAGCGGAAGATGTTCTCCAGCACGACGATGGCGTCGTCGATGACGATGCCGACGGCAAGCGTGATGCCGAGCAGCGTCATGTTGTTCAGCGTGAACCCCATCAGGTCCATCAGCGTGAACGTCGAGATGATCGACGCCGGGATGGCGAGCGCCGAGATCAGCACCGCGCGCAGGTTGCGGATGAAGAACATCACGACGACCGCCGCAAACAGGCTGCCGAAGATGAGGTGCTCCTCGAGCGACGAGATCGAGGCGTAGATGAACTTGGAGTCGTCGCGGACCATCGTCACCTTGACCGACTTGGGCAGCGACCGCATGATCGACGGCAGCCGCGCCCGCACGCCTTCGATGACGGCGACGGTGTTCTCGCCCATCGCGCGGCGGATGTCGAGCTGCACCGCCGGCTTGTCGCCGTACCACACCGACGACGTCGGGCGCTCGAACGAATCCTCCGCGTAGCCGACGTCGGACACGCGAATCGGCGTGCCGTTCATCGTCGCGACGACGATGTTGTTGAAGTCGGCGCTGGCGTCGATTCGCCCGAGCGTGCGCAGCAGCAGCTGCCCCTTGCCCTGCTCGACCGCGCCGCCGGGAATCTCGACGTTCTCCGCGACGACGGCGTCCCGCACCTGCGAAATCGAGAGACCGTAGGAGTTCAACTTCTCCACGTCGACAACGATGTGGATTTCGCGGGCGCGGGTGCCGGCGATGGTGATCTGGCCGACGCCGTTGACCGTCTGGATGGCGCGCGACACCTGCTTGTCGGCGATCTCGGTCAGGGTCCGCAGGCTCATCGCGTCGGACGAGACCATCAGCGAGATCACCGGATCGGCGTCGGGGTCGACCTTGGTAATGACGGGCGGCAGCAGTTCGGGCGGCACGCTCTTGATCGCCGCCGCGACTTTCTCGCGCACGTCGTTGGCGGCGTCGTTCAGGTTCCGCTCGAGGACGAAGCGCACCGTGATGGTGCCGCCGCCCTCGTTGATGCGAGCCGACAGCTCGTCGATACCGGAGACGCCGCTGATCGCCTCTTCCATCGGCTCGATCACCGACGAGGAGATTTCGTCGGGGCTCGCGCCTGGCAGCGCCAGCGCCACGTTCACCGTCGCCGGATCGGCGCGCGGGAACAGATCGACGCCGAGATCGCGGAACGAGAAGATTCCGAGGACCACGAGCGACATCACGAGCATCGTGGCGAAGACCGGACGCCTGACGCAGAGCTCTGAGAGCATGCTATTCCGCCTTTTTCCCGGCGGCGCTCACCTTCAGGCCGTCGACCAGCTTGTCCACGTCGGTCATCGCCACCGGTTCGCCGGCGCCGACACCGCTGACGATTTCAATACGATCGCCCAGCCGCTCGCCCACTCTCAGTTCCTTGGCCACGAGGTGGTCGCCGGCCACCACGAACACGCGATTGACGCCGTACCGGTACTGGAGCGCCGAATATGGCAGCGTCAGCACCTTGTCGGCCTTGTTCGTTCGCACGCTGAGCCGCGCGAAGGTGCCGGGCTTGAGCAGCGCCCCGTCGTTGGGCACCAGCGCTTCGAACGGAAACGCTCGCGTCGCGCTGTTCACCGCCGGGCTGATGCGCGACATCTTCCCGGCAATGGCCTTGTCGGGATACGCGTCGACGTGAATCTCCACCGGCTGTCCCACGGCGATCCACGGCACCATCTTTTCGGGAATCTCGCCGGTCACCCGCAGGGGATCGATTCGGACGACGCTCATCACCGGCACCGGCGTGCCCGAGCCTTTCACGAGCTGGCCCAGGTTCACGAAACGGCGCTGCACGTAGCCGTCGAAGGGCGCCCGGATGTAGGTGTCGCGCAACTGACGGTCGGCAAGCTTCATCGCCGCATCGGCGGCCGCGATGCTCGCTTGAAGATTCTTGGCATTCTGCAGCGAGGAGTCGTAGCTCGCCTGCTTGGACTGCAGAGCGGTCGCGGCATCGTCGAGCGTCTGCTGCGGGACGAGCGTGCGCTTGAACAGCTGGTTGGCCCGGTCGTACGACTGCTTCGCCTGCGCGAGATCGGCGGCCGCCTTCTGGACATCAGGCGTCTTTTCGGACGGCGGGAGGTGCTGAGGGTCCGGCGCTCCGTACTGCGCGAGCGTGCGAGCCAGCGCCGCGCGCTGCTGCTCGAGGTTGTACTCGGCCTTCTCGCGGTCGAGTTCGACGAGCACGTCGCCGGCTCGCACTCGATCCCCGAGGTCGTGATGAATCTTGCTGACAATGCCATCGGCCTCCGACGAGACCGTCACGTCGTCGACGGCGGCGAGAGTGCCGACGACTTCGAGCGAACGGATCACGGTCTCTTCGCCCACGGTCTCGATCTTCACGGGCTTGGCCGTATCGTCGCGCCCGCGAGCCTGCGCGCTCTCGGACTTGGAACAGGCCGAGGCTGCCAGCGAACTTAAAAGGAGGACGGCCGCCGTCGTCGTACACCTGTGACACAGAAACAGTGATGGCATAGAGATATCGAGACCTTGATGGGAAACTTCGAAAGTATACGACGGGCGGCTCGCCCGCCACTCCTTGTAAAGGATTGTCTCGGTATGACTTCTGTGCTTCAGCTCGTTCTCGGGCTGGCGAGGGATCCGGTGTGGCTGGTCTTCCAGGCGCGGACCGTGGCGGCCGGCCCCGGCGGGCAGATGAACGTGCCTTGAGCTCCGTCGCAGCCCAGCTCTTCCAGCCGCTCCCACACCTCGAGGGTCTCGACCCCTTCGGCGACGACCCGGAGCCCGAGATTGTGCGCGAGATCGACGGCCGACCGGACGATCACGTCGTCGGCTCCGCTGACCAGCGTGGCGACGAACGAGCGATCGATCTTGAGCTCGTGGATCGGCAGCCGCCGCAGGTAGCTCAGCGACGAGTAGCCGGTGCCGAAATCGTCGAGCACGATCCGCACGCCCATTTCGTTGAGGCAATTGAGCGACGCCATCGACCGCGCCGGATCCGACATCAGGATGTTCTCGGTGATCTCGAAAGCCACTGACTCGGCCGGAACATTGAAGACGGCCAGCATCTGAGCCACCCGTCGCGGCAGCCCGGGATCCAGCAAGGTCCGCGGCGACAGATTCACCGCGACCGCGAGCGGCGGCACGGCCGGCGTCTGATTCCATTCGCGGATGGCTGTTTCGAGCACGATCGTCGTAAGCGGGTTGATGAGACCGGTCTGCTCGGCGAGGTGGACGAAGTCGTTGGGCATCAACCGTCCGCGGTGCGGATGATTCCAGCGGACCAGTGCTTCGACGGCGGTGACGACGTTCGTGGAGACGTTGACGATGGGCTGATACTCGACGCTGAACTGGTTTTCGATCAGTCCGTTGCGCAACTCCGCGATCAACGTCAGACGGCGGTGCGCGTGCCGATCGAGATCGGGCGCGTAGACGGCGATGCCCACCCGATCGCTCTTGGCCACGTACATCGCGACGTCCGCCCGTTCGAGCAGGGTGCCCGCCGCCAGCCCGTGATCGGGAAAGCAGGCGATGCCGAGGCTGGCGCGTACGCTGAGCGCGCGATGGTCGATCACGCACGGCTGCTCGATCTCGCTCAACACCCTTTGCGCCGCCAGCAAGGCGCCGTCGACGTCGGTCGCCGGCAGCACGACCGCGAACTCGTCGCCTCCCAGCCTGGCGACGGTGTCGACGCCGCGCAGCAGCCCGCGCATGCGCGAGGCGACACACTGCAGCACGCGATCGCCGGCCTGATGTCCGAGCGAGTCGTTGATCTCCTTGAACCCGTTGAGATCCAGCAACAGGAGCGCGAGCGACGAGTGAGATCGGCTGGCGACCCGCAACGCCTGCGCCAGCCGGTCCTGGAGCAGCAGCCGGTTCGGGAGATCGGTCAGGGCGTCGTGATAGGCGAGATACGCCAGGCGGCGCTCGAGACGACGCCGCTCGCGCCGAGCGCCGGACTCGTGCAGCTCGCGTTCGACCGCGGAGGCAAGGCTGCTCGAGCCTCGTCTTGAGAATGTAGTCGCGCGCGCCGATGCGCATCGCGGCAACCGCCGCCTCTTCGCCGCTCGTGTCCGACACGAAGATGAACGGCAGGTCGGCGTCGCATTCACGCAGCGCATCGGCAATCGCGCCGGCCGAAAAACCCGGCATCCCGTAGTCGGCGATGACGACGTCCCAGGGCTGGCGCTCCAGCGCACTGGCCAACGACACGGAATTGTCCACACGCTCGTGCGCGAGGTGATACCCGGCGTCGGTGAGCAGAGCGGATCACGAGCGTCTCGTCGGCAGACGAGTCCTCGATTAGGAGTAGCCGGAGCAGTGGTGCCACAACACCCGGATGAAATGCACGGCCTCGCGAAACGCTGGGGGAGCGTTCGTGCGGACAGGGCGTTCGGGCGGCGCCTTTCTGAAAAGAACTCTAAAGAGAGAGTAACAGATTTATAGCTCATCTGTTTCAACTGTTCGCTGATAATCCTGCCGATGACGATTCTGGTACTACCAGCCATCCTTCTCGTCGCCAGCCTGGCCGCAGGCCAACAGCCGGCCCCGAGCCGGGCCGACTGGATCGCCCTGGCCAGGGGCGGTTTCGTCGTCCCGGCCGGGCGGTCCGCGTCGGACCTGCTGGTGGAAATGAATTCGCTCCTCGAATCGGATGATCCCGTTCTGCGGGACGACGTGGCCTACGGCGCCGCCGAGCGCTGGATCGTGCGCGAGCACCGGCTGTCGCCGTCCGAGCTGCGCCGCGTGCTCCAGCTCTGGACCGCTAACCTGGACGACCACCTGGGAGAGGTCGGCGACGATCGCGTGTTCAAGCGATCGTTCTCGGCGTTGTGCCTGTCGCTGGTCGCCGCAACGGACTTGTCGGCACCGTTTCTCGATCCGCCGGAGCTGCGGGCGTTCTTCGATCGCATGCTGATCTACTTCCAGCGAGAGCGCGATCTGCGCGGATTCGATCCCGTCCACGGATGGATGCACACGGTTGCGCACACGTCGGACGCGTTGAAGTTCCTGACGCGCAACCCGAAGCTCGCTCCAGGCAGCGATGTGCGCCTGCTGGACGCCATGCGCGCAAAAATCGAATCGTCCGACGAGGTTTTCGCCTGGGGTGAAAACGATCGCATGGCCCTGGCGCTGCAGTCGGCGGTCCGGCGCACGGATGCGGATCCTGCCGCGCTCGCCGACTGGGTCCAATACTGGGTGACGGCGCATCGGACGCTGTGGGCGAATGGGCCGCAAATCAATCCGCGCCGTTTCGCCACCGTCGAAAACGCCGCGCAGGTGATGCGAAGCCTGCACGCCGCGCTCTCGATGGAGAGTGCGCCGACGCCTACGGGACAGGCGGCGCGCCAGGCGTTGATCGCGGGGATGGAGAAGATGCGCTAGACGCGTGCAGCGGCGGCACGCGGCCTGCCCACGGCCGCGCCTCTTCCAACGCCGACGCCAGCTGGAGCACCACGTGTTCCTCGGCAGGTCTCGCGCCGATCTGGACGCCGATCGGCAGCCCGCTCGAGTGCAACGCCAGCGGCAGCGAGATCGCCGGGGTTCCCAGGATGTTGTGAGGCAGCGTGAACTGACACGGTCCGCGAAAGATCTGTTCGGGGAGATCCTTCACGGTCACGTCGGTTCGTCCCAGGTTGTAGGTCCCCCACGGCTCGGCGACTCGCGCGGTCGTTGGAGACAGCCAGACGTCGTACGACGTGAAGATGTGGGCAAGCTGCCGACGCGCCACGTTGATGCCGCCGAGCGCGCCGAGAAACTGAGACGCCGTCATGCGACGGGCATGTTCGTAGATCTTGAACGTGACCGCCTCCAGCGTGTCGGCACCGATCGCGTGGCCGCTCCGCTTCGCGTAGCCCTCCAGCCGGAGGTCGAACCCGAAAAACCAGACGTTCATCATGTCGCGCAACGCCTGAAGCCCGTCGAACGTGGGACCGCTTTCGTCCACGTGATGGCCCATCTCGGCGAGCAACGACGCCGTCTGCTCCACCGCTTGCGCGACTTCCGGATCGACCGGCACCCCCATCAGCGGTGTCGTCGACCAGGCGATTCGCAACGGCCGGGAACGCTGCCTGGCCAGCGAAAGGTACGACTCGGCCGGCTTCGGAATGACAAAGGGATCGCCGACCTGCGGCACGGCGAGGCAGTCCAGCATCGCCGCCGCGTCGCGAACGCTCCTCGTCTGCACGAAGTTCTGTCCTAGTCCGTACCCGTTCTCGTCCTGCAGCGGGCCGAGCGACACGCGCCCGCGCGAAGGCTTGAGGCCGACGCCGCCGCAGAAACTTGCCGGCACCCGGATCGACCCGGCGATATCCGAACCATGCGCGATGGGCACGATTCCGGCCACGACCGCCGCCATGGCGCCGCCCGAGGATCCGCCGGCCGAAAAGCCGCGCTTCCACGGCGTGGAGGTGTTGCCGTGCAGCGCGCTCTCCGTCGTACCGGCCATCGAGTACTCAGGCGCCGCCGAGCGGCCGATGATATTGAGGCCGGCCGCCTTGAACATCTCGCAGAGATGCGTGTCCTGCGTCGCGATCATGCCGCGGCACAGCCGGCTGCCGAATTCGATCACCCGGCCGGCCTCGTGTCCGAAGAAGTCCTTGATCAGGAACGGCACGCCGCGGAACGGACCGGCGCCGAGGCGCCGCTCATCGAGGTCCTCGATCCGATCCGCATAGGTTTCGACGACCGCGTTGACGGCGGGATTGATGGCGTCGATAGCGGAGGCGGCCATCTGTGCCAGCTCTCGCGCCGAAACCTTCTTCCGTGCCACGAGCTCGGCGAGGCCGAGCGCATCGTGCGACGAGTATTCGGACAGGGTCACGAGGGTCGCGCTACCGGTACTGCTTCACGAGCTCGTCGGCGGTGACGAACCGCGGCTCGATGTCCACCGGAATGGCCTGCAGCTTGTCGAGCGCCTTCTGGATCGGCGGCCGCACCACACCCATCTTCTCGCCGAGCTCCCTGGCTCCGGCATAGTTTCCGTCGGCCTGGATCGTCATGATGTCGCGCGTCAGGCCGGCGACGCCTTCCTTGATGCGGTCCTTGTTGACGGCGAACGTGCCGTCACCGTTGATGACGAAGCCGCGTTGATCGAGCAGATAGTTCAACTGGATCGCGATGCCGCGGCCGTGCGCCTCGTTCACGCCGAAACGAATCGACCGGAACGCCGACGCCAGGTACGTCGTGTAGAGCGACGCCTCGAGCGATTTCGGCATCACGCCCTTGTCGATCATGTGCTGGATGGCGAACAGGGCCGAGATATCCGCCTTGGCTTCCTCGAGCGCGCTGTAGGTCTCCTTCAGCTCCTGACGGACCGTGGTCTTCCGCCCGTTGACGCTGATGCTGTGCGGTCCGAGGCCGTGCATCAGCTCGTGCACGACGATGTGGGTGAAGAAGGCGTCGAAGGAGAGCGCGTTCTGATCGGCCGGCGGCAGCACGATCCTGGAAATCGGCAGGAGCGTCTTCGCGAACTTCGCATCCTGCACGTTCTTCAGCATGACGCGCTTCGTGCCCTTCTCGCGCACGACGCGCTCGTCGTTCGGCAGGTTGAACGCCGCCGTCTGCACGCCCCGGTTGCCGTCGCCCGAGGCGTAGATCTCGTTGACGACCGTGATCGGGGCGAGCGCGCCGAGTTTCGGATTGCGCTGTTTCGGATCGATGGGCAGGTGATCCTCGATGTCCTGGAGCTCGGCGGCGAGCTTCTGGAGCTTCGCGGTCTCGACCGGATCCTGCACCGTGACATACGCCTCGAACCCGGCCTTGTAGTTGAACAGCTCGTCTTCGTAGACCTCGTACGGCCCGATGGTCGGCTCGATGGCGCCTTCCAGCTCCATCCAGGCGACATCGCTCTCGTAGTAGTCGTTCGACAGGAAGGCGTCCGCCCGCTTGGTGAGAAAGGCCTTCAGCGTCGGCTGGCTGGTCAGCTGCGCGGCCTCGCGCAGATATGCCGCGACTTGCGCGAGCTCGCCCTGGTACTCGATGTTGTACGGCACGAGCGTGAACGTGCTGCCGGCGCGCCGGACGACGGTGAAGAAGCCGGTCGCCCGCGCCTTCTCTGCCTCGGGCAGCGACTGGATCCAGCGCTCGAGATCCGCCTTGGCGGCGCCGGCCGGATAGTAGTTGGCGCCGGTCGGCTTGGCCGGCGCCCCCGGCACGAACGCGGCGTTGTGGTCGATCCGCGACCAGGGCCCCTTGTTGATCAGGAAATAGTGCAGCCGCGCCCGTCCCTCGGGCGATTGATCGCGGGCCAGATCCGCCAGCATCGCATCGTTGCCCGCCCACACCTGCCGCAGGAACAAGCCATCCACGATCTTGGACGCCTGGACGAGTTTTGCGATCACGCGCCGATCGGCGTCCGACAGCGACGAGACATCGGCGGTCATGTCGGTCGGCGCGAACCGCGCGGCCATCTGCTGCAAGGTCTGCGTATCGGGCATGCGGGCCTCCTGGGCGCGAACGAAGACCGCCGCCGCGCATGCGAGCAGCCCGGTTGCCGCAAGCATCGTTTTCAGCGTCTGTGCTTTCATTGACCGTAGTCTACAACCGGCGCACTGAGCCCGCACCGCAGCGCGGTGCCCGGGTTGACTCGCCAGCCGAGGTGTCAGGCACGTACCTCTCCTGACAGGATTGAACGTCGCCGCCGGCTCCTTGGACTCCATCGGCCGCACGATCGGTGTCGTGAAACTGCCGGCGCACCGGGCAATGCGCGGCGACCGCGCACATGCCTGTGCAATCGTGAGCAGCGTCACGATTCAGTCTTCAGACTTCGCTCACATTTCTGTAAGACCAAATTCGGGTCTGGGTGCGTGATCTGTAATCGCATTTTCGTGATCATCAGAAAACGGCCTGACAATCGTGGTACGTCGACGGCACAGCTTCCGCATCTGGCGGCGACATGGATCCAGCACTCTCATCCGTGTCCACGCCCGCACCGGTCACGTTCGAAGACGGTCTCGGCACCCGCCGGCTCGCCGTCGATCGCACGCGCAACGAAACGGTCGAAATGCTCTGCCTGCGCGGCGAACTCACCGGAGTGCCGTCCTTCGAGTTCGCGCTGCGCGAACGACTGAGCCATCTCGCGGCCTTCAGCCACGGCTGCTACGGCCGCGTGCGCAGCGTCGAACGGCTGAAAGATCCGGGATCGACCCTCGCGCTGGTGTCCGACGTCACCGCCGGCACGCGCCTGTCGGAGATTCTGCGCTTCGCCGAGGTGGACGACGTCACGCTCGACATCGACGCGGCGCTGTGCCTGCTGCGGCAGCTCGTGCCGGCGATCGCGATGCTGCACGAGAACATGCCCGACATCGCGCACGGCGCGATCGGCCCCGAGCGCCTCATCGTCACCCCCAGCGCGCGCCTGATCGTCGTCGAGCACGTGCTGGGATCGGCGCTCGAGCAGCTGCGATTCTCGCAGGAGCGCTACTGGCGGGAGCTGCGCATCGCCGTGCCGCGATCGGCGGGTCTGCCGCGGTTCGATCATCGCGCCGACGTCACGCAGCTCGGCGCCGTCGCGCTGTCGCTGATTCTCGGACGGCAGCTGCACGAGGAAGAAGGGCCCGCGCGGCTGGGCGATCTCGTGTCGTCGGCATGGGCGGTGTCGGCGCGCGGCGGCCTCGAGCCGCTGCCTGCCGGCCTGCGCGCCTGGCTGATGTGCGCGCTGCAGCTCGACGCACGCAACTCGTTCGAGTCGGCGATCGACGCGCAGGAGGAGCTCGAGCGCGTGCTCGGCGAGAGCGACTATCTCGCCGCGCCGGCCACGCTCGAGGCGTTTCTCGAACGGTATCGCGCGGCGACCGAACCGCCGGTGGCGCCCGCCGCGCCCGAACCGACGTGGCCGCTCCACGTTCCCGCCGAGCCTTTGCACGCCTCTGTCTCCGACGTGAAACCGAGCCAGCCGGTCCTGAGCCCGGCCGCGAGCCGGCCGGCGGTCAGGCCGATGAGCGCTCACGATTCCGACCCGGCGCTCGAGCTCACGCCAATCGCCATGCCGGCGTCGTCGGTCACCTCGGTGAAGCCGCCTTCGTCGGCCCGTGTGCCCGTGGCGCCGCGAGCGACCGCCGGCACCGGCGGCCGTTCCCGCGCCATCGCCGGCGGCCGCTCCGGCGCCGTCGCCTCTTGCCGCGGCCACGGCCGCCCACGCCGCCGCGCCGATCCAGACACCGGCGTCCGTGTCCGACCGCGCCGATTCCCGGCCGCGCCGGCGTTCGAACAGCCGTCGTCGACGACCTCGAGGCACGAGACGCCACTCTTCGCCGCGCCGCTCGATTGTCACGCCTGCGGAGAATCCGGTCGAAGGCGCCGGACTCGCGAAAACGCTGGGGGCTGATCGCCGCGGGCATCGCGGTGGTCGCGGTCGCCGGCGCCGGCGTCCCCGCCGCGCGGCGCGTCCTGGCGCCCAACCCGTCGGCCAACGACGGCACGCTGGTCATGACGACCAACCCGCCGGGCGCGAAGCTGTTCGTCGACGGCGTCGAACGCGGCGTCACTCCGCTGACGGTCTCGCTCAAGGCCGGCGCCCATGCGCTCGAAGTGCGCGGCGACGGCCCGCCGCGCCTGATGCCGATCACGATGACCGCCGGCGCGCAGGTGTCGCAGTACATCGAGCTGCCGAAGAGCGCGGCGACCGCCGGTCAGCTGCAGGTGCGCACCGAGCCGTCGGGCGCGCGCGGTCAGCGTCGACGGCGTGCCGCGCGGCATCTCGCCGGTCACCGTTCCCGACCTGACGCCGGGCGAGCATGCGGTGGCGCTCGAAAGCGACCGCGGATCGGTGAAGCAGATCGTCGCCATCGAAGCCGGCATCACCGCGTCGCTGATGGTGCCGCTCGGCGCGGCGACCGAAGGCGCGCCGGTCTCGGGCTGGATCGCTGTCACCGCGCCGGCCGACGTGCAGGTGTTCGAGAACAAGCGGCTGATCGGCACGAGCCAGAGCGATCGCCTGATGGTCTCGGCCGGACGCCACGACATCGAGATCGTCAACGAGACGCTCGGCTACCGCACCTCGCGCACCATCCAGGTCTCGCCCGGCAAGGTGACGCCGATCAAGATCGACTTCCCGAAGGGCACCATCGCGCTCAACGCGGTGCCCTGGGCCGAGGTGTGGGTCGACGGCGAGAAGGTCGGCGACACGCCGATCGGCAATCTCTCGCTCACCATCGGCTCGCACGAGATCGTCTTCCGCCATCCCGATCTCGGCGAGCAGCGCCACGCCGCCACCGTCACGCTCAATTCGCCGGCGCGCCTCAGCGTCGACTTGAGGAAAAAATGAAAGCCTATCTCGTCGCAGCCATCGTCGCGGGAAACGTTCTCGCGGCCGCGCACGCCGGCGCCCAGGACGCCGACCTCACCGCGGCCCGCGATCTCTATGCCTCGGCCGCCTACGACGATGCGCTGACCGTGCTGAACCGCCTGCGGTCGTCGGAGCACCCCGCCAGCCAGTCGCGCGCGATCGAGCAGTACCGCGCGTTCTGCCTGCTGGCGCTCGGGCGCGCCGCCGACGCGGAACAGGCGATCGAGGCGGTCGTCGCCGCCGAGCCGTCGTTCCACGCCGGGCGACGGCGACGCGTCGCCGCGCATCCGCTCCGCGTTCACCGCGGTCCGGCGCCGCATGCTGCCGTCGATCATCCAGCAGAAGTACGCGCAGGCGAAGGCCGCCTACGATCGGAAGGACTTCGGCGCCGCCGCCGACGGCTTCACGCAGGTGCTGAACGCGCTGGCCGACCAGGACGTCGCGGCCGAAGCCAAGCAGCCGCCGCTGTCGGATCTGCGCACGCTGGCGGGCGGTTTCCAGGAGCTGGCGGCGAAGGCGGCCGCGCCGCCGCCCGCGCCGCCTGCCCCGGTCGTCGCCGCCGCGCCGCCGCCGCCGCCGCCAGCGCCGGCGCCGCCTCGCATCTACACGGGCGGCGAAACGGGCATCGTGGCGCCGGTCGGCCATCAACCAGACGCTGCCGCCGTTCCCCGGCCAGGTGGTGATTCCGCGCAACGGGAAGCTCGAGGTCGTGATCGACGAGCTCGGCGTCGTCGAGTCGGCGGTGATGACGTCAACCGTCTCGCAGACCTACGACGCGATGGTGCTCGCCGCCGCGAAGGCCTGGCGCTACAAGCCGGCCACGCTGAACGGCATGCCGGTGAAGTTCCGCAAGACGGTCCAGATCACGATCAAGGGCACCTAGCGCAGTTCCGTTTCCCAAGCAGCTGTCCTTCGTCCGAAGTGCTCGTCCATCGACCGTCCCGAGTCCGTTGTCCTGAGTCCGTTGACGGACCACGGACCATGGACGACAGGACGGCCATGGACAACGAACCATGACCAAGGACAGTGCTCCAGCCGTTGCCAGTCGTCGGCGGTCTGCGCTCGCGGCTTGCCGCTGCTGCTAGCGCGCCTCACGTGTGTAGCCGGATTCTCACGCGTGGACGTGTGTGCCGTACATGGCGAGCCGGGAGGCATCGATCGCCTCCCGTCCGTGGGGTAGGTGTGTTGCCGGCCGTCGGAATGACGGCCGGGCGAAGCATTGCTCCTGTCAGGAGCAAGCGTGGTGCCACACCCACAAGCTGACCCTGGTTCCAGTTGAGCCGTCCTGGCTCAACACACTCGAGCGTCAATCGTCGCGTAGCGCGAAGGCTGCAGCCGGACTGACAAGGCTGAAGCCCCCACGCTACGAGCAGGTCGAATCGGCTCTAGCGGGCCGCAGCTGTGTCCGCCTTGCGCTTCCGTCGCACCACCACGAACCCGCCGCCTACCGCAATCGTCACGACGATGAGAGCCAGAAACAACATCATCAACTCCTATTGGTGTGTCGAGTTACTTGGTCAACCGAAGAATCTGGTTCTGCAGGGCCTGGAACGCAGGGCCCACGTCTGCGGCTGTCTGCGCGTAGTAGTACTTGCCTTCGAGCTGGTTGCTGTTGAAGTCCGGTGAGCGTGCTGTCGTTGGCCATCCGCTTCAGGATGCTCTCCGACGACTCCGGCCTCGTGCCCAGCAGCAGCGGCACGAGCTGCCCCATGCCGATCGTGTAGATGCGGATCTTGTAGTCGCCGGTGTCGTTTCGCGCCGCGTTGGCGATGATCTCCACGAGGTTGCGCGCGGCGTTGTTGATGTTGTGGACCTCGGCCGGATACTTTGCCGGCGACGGTGTCGAAGTCCCTCAGGCCGCGCGTGCTCGACTGCGGCACGCCGTCCACGTTGAGCGACGCCGTCTGCAGCGGAAATGACGTCGGAATGCCGGCGCTGCGATGATGCGTGTGCGCGCTCGCGACCGGCATGTACTTCGGCCACGCGTTGTTGGCGTTGAACGGCGTGTTGGTGGAGTCCCACGGAACGATGGTATCGATGCCCATGCTGTTGGCGCCGGTTTGCGTGTCGTACAGCCCCGTGATGTGCGGGCTGTTCCAGGTCTGGCCGTGCGTGTCGCCGGGATTCTGCGGGAAGTCGTACGTCCGGAGCCCGACGCCGGGGCCAGTACCCGTAGTCGCCGGGCACGCTGTTGGACGCGCCGTCGGTGAACAGCACGATGACGCGCAGCCCCGACTGCGAGCCGGTGGGAACCGACCGCAGTTCGTCCCACGCGCGATAGAGGCCCTCGACCATCGCCGTGCTGCCGCCGGGCAGCGTGCCGGGCACGTCGCTGATCATCCCGGTCTTGTCGAACCCGCGGCGTCGCGGGCATCGGGTCGATCACCTTCGCGCCGTCGCTGAACGTGAGCAGGGCGAGCCGATCGTGGGCCGCGTCGAACGAGTTCACGAACGTTCTCGCGGCATCGCGGACCGCGGACCATTGCGCGACCGATCGAACTGGACACGTCCAGCACGAGCGACAGATCGACCATCCTCCGCGTCGCCTCGCCGGTGCTGGACACGGTGACCGAGTTGATGTTGGCGACGCTCATGAACGTGGTCGGCAACACGGCCGTGGCGTTCACGGTGACGATGTTGACGCCGGTGGCGGCATTGACCGTCGACGCGAAGAAGTTGGGATCGGCCGTCGGGTCGGTCGACGACGACGTCCCGAGATATCCGGCCGGGAAATTGGCCTTGAAGATCTGCGCCGCCTCCGCCCGCGGATTGCCGCTGTTGAGGCTGCGCGCCGCTGCGAGCGCCGCGCCGTCCACGGCCTTGCTCAACTGGGCCTTCACCACGTAGGCCCTGCCGGAGTCGACGGCCAGGCCGGTCGTGACCATCAACAGCGCCAGGACCGCCGCCATGTAGACGAGGACGAACCCGCCCTCGGCGTGAAGCATTGGATCTGTGTCTAATCATTTCCGCTGACCTTTCTGAGAAAGACGGCTCACAGCCTCGTGGACGCTTAGAAATAGGCAATCGAATACAGCGTCTGCGGCACCGAGATGCCGAACCGGTCGAAAGGAGTAATGAGAGGGTGCCTCGTGTAGATTTCGGTGACATACAGCATCCCGCCGACGGACATGGTCGCCGGCAGGTTGGTGATCTGCAGGCTCGTGTCGTTGTCGGAGTTGACGGCCTCGTAGTCGGGACCCGACCCGAACGTGCCTCCGCTGTTGTTCAGCGTGCTCGAACCCGACATGCTGCCGTACTCGTAGCGCTGGTAGAGCACCGGCCTGTTGTAGTTGCTCGCGCCGACCGTCGCGACGTTCTTGACCACCGAGAAGATCACCTTCGACGACCCGTCGGTGAAGTTCACCGGGCGGCTGCTCATGCATGCGCATGGCGGTCGCCGCATCGGCGAGGCTGGTGTCGCGCGAGATCAGGTTCGAGCCCTCGCGGCGTCAGCTTGGTGACGACGTGCTGATCGAGCAGCGCATAGCGACACCTCGATGACGCCGAGCACCAGCACGAGGACCAGCGGGACGACCAGGGCGAACTCGAGCACGGCCTGGCCGCTCGTGCACTCCAGCTTCCGGCGAAGATCACGTCGTATCAGATTCCTCATGATGGCGGCGCTCCTTCGTTCTTCATCGCAGACTCGACGTTGAGGGTGATCTGTCCTCCCGGAGAAAAACGGCCACAGCATCGGATTGAAGAACGTCCAGGTGTAGGAGACCGAAACCTTCGCGAGGGCGTTGGGGCCGCCGCTGCCAGGGCCCCAGGCCGTCGCCGCCGGGCGGCATTGAACTGAACGTGAAGGCGGCTGTCGGGCAGCGTCAGCGTCGGCGTGGCCTGCCGCATCGCCAGCTTGATCGAGTCGTCGCGGGACAGGTTCGTGCCGGGATTGGACGGATCGTCCAGCACGTTGCCGGTCACGCCGAAGCGCGTCGCCTGGCTGACGCCGTTCTCCAGCGCCAGATAGACAATAGAAGAGCGCGCCGAAGTCGACGATCGACAGCGTCAGCAGCAGCAGCAGCGGCGTGATGATCGCGGCCTCGACGATCGACGTGCCGGCCGTGTCGCGCAAGCCGGCGGACGAAGCCGTTCACCGGAGGCGCATTCTTCAACGAACGCATGCGGTGCGACGTGAAGCCCGCCTCTTCGCGTTCGCCGCGTTCCGTGGCCGAGACCGGCGCGAGGATACAGGCGGTCGCCCGGCAGGACCTTGCCCCATCGCAGGCTGCCCGCGGCCATCTCGATCACGGCGCTGGCTGCCGGCGGCGAGCGCGATCCGCCACGGCTGCAGGTTGCGGACGATCTTCACGCGCGAAGCCCTGACGATCGACGAAGACGACGTCGATCGGAAAGCGCATGCCGATGGTGTGGACGGACGACGCACGGCGCAAGCAGCATGGCGGAGGTTTCAGCCAGGCGAATCGCGTCCGAGCAGGCCGCGGCGCCGCGTCGTTCGGGTCGCCGCGATCTCCACCGCCGTGGCCACCGGCTGTCGCGTGCGTTCGTTGATCAGCGCGACATGCATCAGAACACCCCCGGCACCAGGTGCCAGCCGACGCGCTGGCAGTACTGCTGGTAGGCGGCGTCGGCGCTGAGGACCCGCTCCTCCATCAGCGCGCGCACGATCAGCGCGGCGTCGGCGACCAGGATCACGGACAGATTCCACGGCGCCGGATGCGCGACCAGGAACGACGACGTGCGTGATGAGATAGCCGGTGTAGATCGGGATGCCGCACGAACGTGTACGGGCCCGCGCACGACGACGCCGCGGTTGGCCGGCACGACGCCGAAGCTGCGGCCGAGCGTCATCTTCCCGATCACCACCAGCAGCCAGGCCGATGCGCGGACACCAGCGCGGTCACTTGATCGCGGCATCAGCGAGGCGTGACCGTCGGTCGCGCGCAGCAGCGCCGGCCCCGCCAGCGACACGGTCGTCATGATCGCCGCGGCCGCGGATCGATCGACGATGATCGCGCGGCGGCGCACGATCGTCAGCACGACGACGAGCGACTCGCCGACGAGCAGCAGCAGGCCGGTGACGTGGCCGGTGCGGATGTAGTCGGCGAACAGGTTGATCGACAGCAGCGTGAACAGCGCGCCGATCGCTCGCCCGCGCGACGAGGTCGCTCACAGCCGGACTGAACAGCCTCCGCGGCTGGTCCGTGCCAGCGTCAGCAGAGCGACTCCGCATGCACGGCCCCACGAGCGTGTCCGCGCCCATCAATGGACCTCCAGCCGCTTGCGGCGCCGTCTGCCGGCGGGGCGGACCGGCGCGTCGTGCCTCAGCCCGTCGACGAAGTACGACGCGCACGCCGCGTCGAGCAGCTCGCGCGTGATCGCCGGCTCGATGCCGCGATAGCGGCACAGCGCGGTGACCTGGTCGAGCAGGTCGCGCGGGTGGCACGAGCGCAGCGGCCGCCCGACGGGCCGTAGTGGCGGCGCTGCAGGTAGGCCACCATCACCTGATGGAACCGCAGGTTCCGCCGCCGGCAGTTCAGCTCGAAGATCCGCGTGAACTCGTCGATGGTCGGATCGACGATCGGAATCTTGTACGGGATGCGGCGCAGGAACGCTTCGTCGGCGAGCGACGCGGGATCGAGGTTGGTCGCGAACACGATCAGCACGTCGAACGGCACCTGGAACTTCTTGCCGGTGTGCAGCGTGAGGTAGTCGATGCGGCTCTCGAGCGGCACGATCCAGCGGTTCAGCAGCTCCTGCGGACGGATGCGCTGGCGGCCGAAGTCGTCGACCAGGAACACGCCGCCGTTGGCCTTCAGCTGAATCGGCGCCTCGTAGAACTTCGTCATCGGGTTGAACGTCAGGTCGAGCATGTCGAGCGTGAGCTCGCCGCCGACCATGACCACCGGCCGCCGGATGCGCACCCAGCGCCGATCGCGCGGCGCGATCGAGATGACGCTCGACGGCTCGGCGTCCGTCCTCGAGCGACTCGTGGTTGATCGGATCGAACATCGTGATGATGTGGCCGTCGACGTCGATCGCGTGCGGCATGTACATGTCGCCGCCGAGCGCGCGGCCCAGGCCTTCGGCGATCACGGTCTTGCCGTTTCCGGGAGGGCCGTAGAGGAACACCGCCTTGCCGGCGTTGACCGCCGGGCCGAGCTGCTCGAGCACCTGGTCGCTGATGATCAGGTGCGAGAAGCCCTGCCGCAGCCGCTCGCGATCGATGTAGCCGCGCGCCGCCGCGAGCGCGCGCATCTGCGCGACGTAGGCGGCCAGCGGCACCGGCGCCGGGCCGACGTACTGGCTGACGTCGAGGTACTGGCGCGCGCGATCGCGGCCGGCGTCGGTCAGCGCGTAGCGGTAGCTCGCCGAGCCCGATCCGGCGGCGCCGCGCACTTCGACGAGCTGCTCGGCGCGCACGCGCTCGATGAGCGGCTCGAGCATCGTGAACGGCAGCCGCAGGCGGTCGGCGAGCGCGAGGCCGGTCGCCTCGCCGCCGTAGAGCGTCTTGATCAGCAGCTGCTCGACCTGATCCGTGCTCAGGCCGGTGTCCTGCGAGCGTCCTCGGCACCGGCGGCGGCGGCGCCGTGTTCGGGATTGCGGTCGTCGGAGCGAGGGCGGAGGCTACTGAGCTCATTTGTTGCGCCATCGGCACGAGGACTTCGATGAACTTGATCGCGGCCGGACCGATCGTCACGACCCAGATCGCCGGGAAGATGCAGAACACCAGCGGGAAGACCATCTTGACGCCGGTCTTGGCCGCGGCCTCTTCGGCGCGCTGGCGCCGCTTGGTGCGGACCGTGTCGGAGTGCACGCGCAGCGACTGCGCCACGCTCGTGCCGAACTTGTCGGTCTGCACCAGCATCGCCACGAGCGACGATGACGTCGTCGACGCCGGTGCGCTCGGCGAGGTTGCGCAGCGCGTCGACGCGCGCCCTTGCCGGCGCGCAGCTCGAGGTTGATCAGCCGCAGCTCCTCGGACGAGGTCGGGATGCGCGAAGTCGAGCTCGTCGCCGACGCGCTGAATCGCCTGGTCGAGGCCGAGCCCCGCTTCGACGCTGACCACGAGCAGGTCGAGCGCGTCGGGCAGCCCGAGCCGGATCCGGTGCTGGCGCCGCTTGGCCATGCGGCCGAGCGCCATGCTCGGCAGCAGGTAGCCGAGCGCGCAGCCGACGCAGCGCCATCGCCAGGTTCGGCTTCATGACGATCGGCGTCGCCAGCAGCGCGAACACCAGCGAGCGCGCAGCCGAGGCGGATGCCGAAGAAGACCGCGACCGCTTCGTGGCTGCGGTAGCCGGCCGTGACCAGCCGCTGCTGCAGCTTGCCCATCTCCGATCGCGACTGCGGCGCCATCGCGCCGAATCTCTTCAGCGTGTCGATCATCACCCGGTCGTAGCCGGGCTCGTCGTCGGACGCCTTGACGCGCGTGCCGGTCACCTCGCCGAGGCGGCGCTCGATCGTCGGCGGCGGCGCCCGGCGCGAACGCCATCGCGGCCGCCGCAATCAGCAGCGACCCGAACAGAAACGCGAGCAGCGGAAGCAGCAACGTCACGGCCTACACCTCGATCTTGATGACCTGGCGAATCCAGATGAACCCGATGGTCTGCATGACGATCGCGCCCATCAGCATCATCTGGCCCATGCGCTCGCGAAACAGCGCCTGCATGTGCTCGGGGTTGATGAACGACAGCGCGATCGCCAGCGCCGCCGGCAGCGCCAGCAGGACGTAGCCGGTGAAGCGGCCGTGCGCCGTGTGCACGCGCACCTGGCGCCGGATCTTGAACCGCTCGCGCACGACGTGCGCCAGGTTCTCGAGAATCTCCGACAGGTTGCCGCCGGTGTCGCGCTGGATCAGCACCGCGGTGACGAAGAAGCGGACGTCGAGCATCGCCGATGCGCTCCGCCATCTCGTTCAGCGCGTCGCGCAGCGGCAGGCCGAAGTTCTGCTGCTCGAAGGTCTTCTTGAACTCGGGACCGACCGGCTCCGGCAGCTCGTCGGCCGACCATGCCGAGCGCGGTCTGGAACGCGTGGCCGGCGCGGATCGCGCGCGACAGCAGGTCGAGCGCCTCCGGAAACTGCTCCTCGAACCGCTTCAGCCGCGCCGACCGCCGGTGCAGCAGCCAGAGCGAACGGCAGGCACGCCGCCGAAGCACCGCGGCCGCCAGCGGCGCGAACCGCTGCGGAACGAACATGAACGTGATCACGCCGGCAGATCGCCGCGCAGACGATGCATGATCAGCCCGATCGCGCTCGGCGTCGTCCGCACGCCGGACTGCTCGATCAGGCGCGCCATGCGCTTGCCGGCGCCGGTGCCCGGAGACCAGGCGATCCATGCCCGGCAGCGGGCCCTCGAGCGCGTGCTGCAGGACCGTCTCGTCGCCGGCGCCTTCGGATCGGCGACGACCGGAGTCGGCCGACACGTCGCTGAAGCCGGCGGTCGAGCCGGCGCGCCGCGAGCACGCCCGGCAGCATCGTGACCGCGAAGTAGCCGCCGAGATCGAGCCCGCGACGACGACGAAGACGAGGAGCGGCAGCAGCATCACCGCACCTCCGTCACGCCTTCGAACATGTCGGCCGGCAGGTGGATGCCCGACGCCTTCAGCCGCTCGCAGCACTTCGGCCGGACGCCGGTCGCGCGGAACCGGCCGATCACCTTGCCGTCCTGCGTGATGCCCATCTTCTCGAACAGGAAGATCTCCTGCATCGTGATCACGTCGCCTTCCATGCCGGTGATCTCGGAGATGCTGGTGATCTTGCGCGAGCCGTCGCTGAGGCGCGTCTGCTGCACGACCAGCTGAATCGCCGACGAGATCTGCTGGCGCATCGCGCGCTCCGGCAGGTTGGTCGCGCCCATCGCGATCATCGTTTCGATACGGGTCAGCGCGTCGCGCGGCGTGTTGGCGTGGACGGTGGTCAGCGATCCGTCGTGGCCGGTGTTCATCGCCTGCAGCATGTCGAGCGCTTCCTCGCCGCGCACCTCGCCGACGACGATGCGATCGGGGCGCATGCGGAGGGCGTTGACCATCAGCTGCCGCTGGCGGATCGCGCCCTTGCCTTCGACGTTCGGCGGCCGCGTCTCGAGCCGCACGACGTGCTCCTGGTGCAGCTGGAGCTCGGCGGCGTCCTCGATGGTGACGATGCGCTCGCGCTCGGAGATGAAGCTGGACAGCACGTTGAGCAGCGTCGTCTTGCCGGCGCCGGTGCCGCCGCTGATCAGCGCGTTGAGCCGCGCCTTCACGCAGTGCGACAGGAACTCGAGCATCGGCTTGGTCAGCGCGCGCAGCGTGACCAGGTCGTCGGCCTTCAGCCGCTCGGCCGGAAACCGGCGGATCGAGAGCAGCGGGCCGTCCACCGCCAGCGGCGGGATGATCGCGTTGACGCGCGAGCCGTCCGGCAGGCGCGCGTCGACCATCGGCGAGCTGTCGTCGACGCGCCGGCCGACCGCGCTGACGATGCGGTCGATGACGCGCATCAGGTGGCGATCGTCCTGGAAGTTCGCCGCCGACCTTCTCGAGCATGGCCGCCGCGCTCGACGAACACGTTCTTGTAGGTGTTGACCAGGATGTCGCTGATCGACGGGTCGCGCAGCAGCGGCTCGAGCGGTCCGAGCCCGAACACGTCGTCGAGCAGCTCGACGAACAGCGTTTCGCGCTCGCCGAGGCTGAGCGGCGTGCCCTCCTCGGCGAGCAGCTCGCCGAGCAGCGTGCGGATCTCGCTCTCGGCGCGCGCGCGATCGGACTGCGCCAGCGCCTCGAGGTTCAGGCGGTTGAGCAGCTTCTTGTGGACGCCCGCCTTCAGCTCGAGGTACTGCTGACGCGGCGGCTGCGGACGCAAGCTGGGCGACGAGAGCGACGGCGCGGGCGCGACACTGTTCATAGATGGTTACCAGACCGAGGCAATGCCGGCCGTCAGGCGCTCGAGGCCCGGCAGCTTGCGGCGGCGCGGGCTGCGGCGCCGGCGACACGGCGCCGGGCTCGAGAATCTGCCGCGTGAAGTGATCGAACTGCGTCGCGATGTCGGAGTTGCCGGTCAGCGCGAGCGGCACGCCCGAGTTGAGCGCGGTCGACACCGTCTTGTAGTCGCTCGGGAACGTGTGGTGAATCGGGTGGCCGAGCGCGCCTTCGATCTGCTTCGGCGGAATCGGATACGGCTCCTGCGGCGCGGTTGAGCAGCACGCGCACGCGCTCGCCGCACGCGCCGAGCTGGCGGACGCGGTCGAGCAGCCGCTGCGAGTTGCGAATCGACGGCACGTCGGGGTTGGCGACCAGGAAGATCGTGTCGGCGGTGTAGAGCGCCGCGACCGTGCACGAATTGATCTGGCTGCCGCAGTCGACGAGGATGTACTCGGTACTGCCGCGCCAGCAGCCGGAACAGCTCCTCGATGGCGCCGCCGTCGGCGGCGCCGGGCCGATCGAACTGATCGGATCCGGCCAGGATCTCGAGGCCCGACTTGTGCTTCACCACCAGCTCGCGCAGGAACTCGCGATCGAGGCGGTGCAGGTTGTCGATCGCGTCGAGCAGGCTGTAGCGCGGGCCGCATGCCGAGGAACAGCGCGACCTCGCCGAGCCCCGGCTTCAGATCGACGATCACCGTCGATCTCTTGCTGAGCCGCGCCAGCTCGACGCCGCAGTTCACCGACACCGTCGTCGTGCCGGCGCCGCCCTTGGCGCCGAAGAACACGAGCGTCGTCGCCGACGGCCCGCGCGCCCTGCGCCGTTTCGCGGCGCGCCGCCGTGCGGCGCACCGCGCCGTGGAACGTTTCCTCGTCGGGCGGCCAGGTGAAGAACTCGTTGGCGCCGGCGCGCATCGACTGCAGGATCAGATCGGGATCGGCGGCCGCCGCGACGGCGAAGATGCCGGCGCCGGCCGCGCCGGCGCGCAGCCGCTCGATGCTCGACATCGACGACGAGGCGTCGCCGCGCGTGTCGACGATGACGAGGTCCGGCGGCGTCGTGTCGCGCGACGGCGCGCTCGTCGATGCACGCTGACCGGAATCGCGCCCGCGCGCAGCAGGCGCCCGAAGTGCTTCTTGAAGGCGTCGTCTTCGGAGACGATGAGGCCGACCAGTTGTGCCATGGCTACTTCTGCTTCCGCGCGAGCTCGGCCTGGTACCGCGCTTCGGCCTCTTTGGCCCTGGCCGCGGCCTCGTCGAGCGCCTTCTGATGATTGCGCTCGGCTTCGGCCTGGCGCTTCGCACGTTCGGCGGCCGCCTTCGCCGCCTCCGCATCGATCCTGGCCTGGCGCTTCGCCTGCTCGGCCGCGACCTTCGCGGCCTCGGCGTCACGCTTGGCCTGCTCGCGCGCGGCCTTGGCCTTCTGCCTCCTGCTCGGCCTTCTCCTTCTTGCGGTTGCGCCTCGTCCAGCTTCTTCTGCTCCTTCGCGCTCAGCGGCTTGGCCGCGGCGTCCGGCTTCTGCGTGCTGTCGAGCACGTGCTGTTCGTCTGGCGTTGAGCGGCGCGGCCGCGGCGCCGCTGGGCGCGGAGCGGTCTTCGGTCCCACCACGACGACCGGCGGCGGCGGCGGGTTCAGGATGGCCGCGGCGGCCGCCGGCGAGTTGGCCGGCGAGACGGATGCGGCCGGCGCCGGCGCGACCGGCGCCGGAGCGACGGCAGCCGGAGCCGCCGGTGACGCCTCGGCCTTCGGATTCGTGGTGCCGGCACGCGCCGGTGTAAAGGCCGGCGGCAGCGGATCGACCAGCTTCTTGGCCGGCAGCGGCGCGAGGAACGGCTCGGGCGTGCTCGGCAGCCTGCTGGTCACGCCGGTCGACTTCCGCGGGAGAATCTGCGGCGTGATCATCACGACCAGCTCGGTCTGATCCTTGTTCGCCGCCTTGCTCTTGAACAGCAGGCCGAGAATCGGGATGTCGCCGATGCCGGGAATCTTCTGCAGCGTCGAGTTCATCGAGTTGTTGATCAGGCCGGCGATCGGCGAACGTCTGGCCGTCCAGCAGATCGACCTCGGTTTCGGTGCGGCGCGTGCTCAGCGCCGGGATCCGGAAGCCGTTCAGCAGGACGCCGTTGGCGAAGTCGAGCGTGCTGACCTCGGGACGAACCTTCAGGTGCACGCGGTCGCCGTGAATCACCGGCGTGAAGTTCAGCCGGACGCCGAACTCCTTGTACGCGACCGAGATCGCCAGGTTCGCGCCGGAGCCCTGCGCGACCGGCACGGGAAACTCGCCGCCGGCGAGGAAGCTGGCTTCCTTGCCGCTCTCGGCGACGAGGTTCGGCTCGGCCAGGCTCTGGAACTGCCCTTGGTCGAGAGCGCCTTGATCACAGCGCCGAGCTGATTCTTCGAGTCGAAGAGGAACAGGTTCAGGAAGTCGCTGAACACCAGCTTCGGCTTGCCCGGATCGGAGTTGTCGAACACCGGCGCCGGCGTGGTCGTCGTCGTTCGCGCGAGGACGTCCTTGTAGCCGGTCGCGCCGGTGAACAGCGACGCGCCCAGCGTCGGTCACCGCGCTGCGGCTGACTTCGGCGAAGCGGACGCGCAGCAGCACCTGGTTGCTGGCGGTGCTCTCCTGGATCTGCAGCATGTTGACGACTTCGTCGGCCTTCTCGACGTAGCCGCCGGCGACGATGGCCGCCTTGTCGAAGGTCTCCTTGTTCGACACGCAGGCCGGACAGCACGATGCCCTTGCCGCTGCTCTGCGCCTCGATCGACTCGCCGGGGAACAGGCGCTTGCATCTGATCGTTGAGGCAGCGCCAGGTCGCGCTGCACCACGATTTCGTAGCGGCGCAGGCCGCCGGCTGCGCTCCCAGACGTACATCGAGATGGTGCCCGGCATCTTGCCGTTGACCAGCAGCTGGTTCGACGAGGTGACGACGGCGTCGGCGATGTCGGCGCTGGTCAGCGACACGCGCGCGATGGCGGTGCCGACGTCGACGATCGTCGAGCGGCCGACCAGCAGCTTCACCGCCGACGCGTCGTCGTCGGCAAACGACCATGCGCGGCGCGGCCACCGCGATCAGGAGAATCAGAACGAATTTGCGCATGCTCACTGCTCCTGGCGCACGACTTCGTGCGCGCGCTTGTCACCGCGGATGATCTCGACCGTCGGCAGTTCCGGTGCGGCTGCGGCGACGGGCTTTCACGGACGAAGGACCGGACAGCCGACGACGTGGTTGCGGGCCACGGCGGTTCGGGTCGCGCGCGCCGAAGCCGAACAGCGCCGACGGGCGCACGCCGGGCGTCGCCGGAATGGTCTTGTCGAGCGGGTTGCGGAGCGCGAGCTGAATCTTGCCTTCGGTGCTGGCCAGCGTCAGCCGCTCGGCCTCTTCCGGGTTGACCAGCAGCGTCACGACGCTCACCGGCATCGGCTTGTTCTTGTCGGTCTCGCGATCGATCTTGGTGCCGGCCGCGAGCACCTGCACGTTGGTGAGAATCACCTTCGACGTCATGTCGGCGCCGTTGCCGCTCGGGCTCACCGTGGCGACGACGTCGACGCGGGTGCCGGGCAGCACGTAGCCGGCGACGCCGATCACTTCGTTGACGCGGACCGAGACCGCGCGCAGGCCGGGCGGAATCACCGGCGGCAGGCCGGCGCCGGCTTCCTTCGGCCGCGAGCTTCATCGGCAGGAACGGCTCGTTCTCGATCACCGGCAGCACCAGGCCGCGGCCGATGACGTCCTTGGGGTCGCTGATCGAGTTGGCGGGCACGGCGTTGGCCGGCCAGTCGATGATGCGGATGTCCTCGCGCCGCAGCTCGGCGCCGATGTCGAGGTCCGACGGCCGCGACGACGACCGGGCGGGTCGGGATCGAACTGTTCTTGGCCGGCAGGCGCTGCATGTAGTTGTACGTGCCGAAGGCGAGCGCGCCTCCTGCCGTCATTGCCAGCACGAACACCATGAACACACGCATGCGAGCCATAAGTCAGGTCCCTCGTTGATGCGAGTGTCAGAATCCCAGCGCGGCCAGCATCGTGCCGACGGCGATGGCCGGCGCGTACGCGAACCGGTTGTTCTCGAGCGGGCTTTCGATCGCCGGCGCGTTCGCGCCCGCCGTCGCGATCAGCCGCGCCGTGCTCGCCGACCGTCTGCCGCGAGCCGGCGCCGCACGAGCGAGACCACGATCGCGATCGCCGCCGCCGGCGAGCGCGGTGTAGATGAAAGGCGGTCAGGATGTGCGCGGGACCGATGAACGCGCCGGCCGCCGCGAACAGCTTGACGTCGCCGGCGCCGGTCGCGCCGATCAGATGTCCCGGCAGCATCAGCGCGAGGCCGAGCGCGAGGCCGGCCAGCGATGCGCCGATCGAGAGGCCGCCGATGCCGAACGCGGCATAGAGCGACGCCGGTCGCCGCCAGCCCCATCGTCAGCGGGTTCGGCACGCGACGCGTCCACAGATCGATCGCGGCGCCGATGCCGGTGCCGGCGACGATCGTGGCGATCGCGAGAAAATCAGATGGCTGCGCCAATTTGCGTCCAGAACACGTTGTAAATCGTGTCGCCGAGCGCGCGTGACGCCGACCATCGCGACGATCGCGATCAGCGCCGCGAGCATCCGTATTCGATCAGGTCCTGGCCGTTCGTCCCGAGCAAGCAGTCGCCTGATTGCCGTCACTAGCTGCGCCATGAGCGTCGCCTTTCGAGAACGAGGGACGCGCGATGCGCGCGCCCTCACCTGCCGACTACACGTCGATCGCGCTGAGCGCCTACGCCGCCGGAGCGACGAGCTGCGTGCCGATCGATCGTGAAGATCGTCTTGACGTTGCGTGCCGGCGAGGCCGATGACGGCGACGCGAGACGAGCGCGATCAGCGCGACGAGCAGCGCGTACTCGAGCAAGTCCTGTCCTTCGTCGGCGCGCGCGAACTGTCTTGAGACGAGCGATGAATTCCATGTGCGATTCCTCCAGCGCGTCAACTGACGCGCACAGCCGGGTGTGCGAAATGCGGTCACGATGACTCGGCGACCGCGTGACGCACGATGAAAACGCAACGGGTGTGCCACGACGTCGCGCGCGCGCGATCGCCAATCGCGCGCAAACCACCCAACGGTGATGCGGTTAGCGGCGATCGCGCCGCGCCGATTCGCGCCGAGCGACGCGCCTGGCCGCGGTCGATCCGATTCAGCACATTCGTAACGACTCGGTTGAATTTCGTGCGAAGACCGTCGTCACGAAACGGGACGCGAGCGCGGAACACCTGGATGGAGGCCTGAAAGAGCAGAGAATTCGGCGAAAAACGCTGCGATTACCACGGGCCGCCAGAGACGGAACGGGATTTGCGATAACGGAGGTATGCCACGGGCTCTTCGCGAAGTGCTGATGTCGGCGGGGACGGTCATGCTCCTCCTGCTGATGCTGATCGCCTTCGACGACCGCGTCCGCGACCTGGTGTCGCGGCGCGTCGTCGCGCACCCGTCGATGGAAGTTGAAAGCGCCGGACAGCAGCTGACCGATATCGCGGCGTGTCGTCGCGTCCGCGGCGCGCAGCCAGAGCATCGGACATGCGCCGCTGCTGATCTTCGCGCTGGCGGCGGCGGTACTCACGTTCTTCATGCTGCGAACGTAGATGGCCATTGTTCTCGCGATCGAACCGGACCGGCGGCAGGCCGCCCATCTCACCGCCATCGTGCGACATCAGGTGGGCGCGGAGCTCGTGATCGCGGACACCACCGAGGGCGCGCTGGACGCGATCGGCAACCGCGTGCCCGACCTCGTGCTCGTGCCCGCGCTGCTCTCGCCCCAGGACGATGCGGCGCTGGCGGCGGCGCTGCGCGTCATCGCGGCGGCGGCCCACGTCCGCACGCTGACGATTCCGGTGCTCGCCAGCGGCGTCAAGCACGCGCCGGTCGGCGGGATGCTGGCGAAGTGGCGCAAGAAGCGCGCCGGCATCGCCGGAACCTGACGGCTGCGATCCCGCGGTGTTCGGCGAACAGATTTCGGCGTATCTCAAGGAAGCGGCCGCCGAGCGCGCGCAGCTCGAGGAAGACGAGCTGCTGAACAGTCAACGGATCGCGGCTCCCGCGCCGGTGGTTGCGATGGAGCCCGAGCCGCAGCCCTACACGCCGGCGCCGGTCGCGTACACCGAGGAGGTACGCTTTCAGCCCGCGTACGACTCGTGGACCGTCGAAGCCGAGGCCGTTCCCGCATCGACCGACGAGCCGATCGAGGAACCGTCGATGGAGGCGGTGGAAGAACCGGTGCTGGATTTGTCGAACGACCTCGACGAAATCTCCCCGACCGGGAGCGCCGAATCGTTCGATGGCGAGCCGGTCGGCGTGTACACGATCACGGCCGAAGCCGACACGGCGGTGTTCGACGCCTTCGATCTCATGCCGGGACTCCTGGAACCTCCGAGCATCAAAGAGGAGGTCGAGGCCGCGCTCGATCAGATCGCCGCGGCGGCCAGCGCCCCGGCACCACCTGCGCCGGCGGAACGGCAGCGGCCCACACTGGTGCGGGTCAACCCTGCGCGCCTCGACCCTGTCAGCGTCGAGCCGATCGCCGAGCAGACGGTGTCGGTCGAGCGCACCGAATCGCCGCGTGCCGACATCACGCCCTGGGTGCCGATGTACCTGACACCCGGCCGCATGTGGCCGCCGCTCGAAGGCGTGCCGGCCGAAACGCCGGCGGCGCGCAGCGAGCAGCCCGACTGGATCGAGCTCGTGGCCTCGCTTCGTCAGGATCTCGAACGGCGGCGGACCGACCCCGCGGCGGCGGCCGAACCGATCGCCATCCGCCCGTCCGACGGCGCGAGAGCGACGACGCATCGCTTGGTGAAGAAGCCACGCCCGGACGGCGCGGAAAGCCAATCCGGTGCAGGACGAGTGGGGATTCTTCGATCCGGAGCGCTGCGGCTTCTCGACACTGCTCGCGAAGCTGGAGGAGATTACGGAAGAGGACGCTAGAACCTAGACCCGTCCCGCTACCATCGCTGGCGGTTGCAATCGCGGCCGCTGCACTGCGGCGCGACAGGACATTTGCGGCGGGCCTCGCCTTCGGATTCCTGGTCTTCAAGCCACACTGGGTCGTGGCCGCGGGCGCGGTCTTTGTTTTTGCGCGCGAATGGCGAGTGCGCTCGTCGAAACATCCGTTCGCCAAAACGCCGATCAGAATGATCGTCTGGGCCATGGCGGTGGCCCTGGTTCCGATCCGGGCCTACAAGGCCTACCGAGCTACTTCGTCGTCCACGGCCATCTCGCGGACTTCGGTCGTCTGTACTATGCCGTGCTGTCCTGGCGCGGTAGCGGAGGACTCTATACGCCCACCGTCGCCACGCCGGAACCGTACGGCGACGCCATCCGGGAAATGGTCAACGTGGCCACGCCGAGCTTCCACCTGATCGTCTGGCCATTCACCTTCCTCAGTCCACGCACCGCGTTCGTGTGCTGGGTCGCGTGCAATGCGATTGCCTGGGCCTGCAGCCTGCGGATCTGCCTGCGCGAGTGGCGGATCTCACTCTCGCCGCCAGCCGCGGCAACGCTCGCGATCGGGATCGCGATCTCGACGCTGACGTCAGGGGCGTTCGAGACCGGTCAATACGTCGGGCTGTTGATGCTGCCGGCTACGCTGGCCTGGCGGGCGGCCAGGCGGTCCGAGTGGACGATGTCGGGAGTGTGGCTTGGCTTGCTGGCATCGCAGAAGCCGTTCGTGTTCATCTTCGTGGCATGGCTGCTGTGGCAGCGTCGGTGGCGCGGCGCAATCGCCGCAGCTCTCGTGACGATCGTTTCAGTCGCGCTCGGCGAGATGGTGTTCGGACGCGGGATTCACCTGCAGTGGCAGTCTGTTGCTTTCCCTTGTCAACGTGATGCCGGCAGCGGCGACAGCTGCTCAGGCTCGACCAACGAGCGTGACGATCGGCAGACCGACGAACGGGGTGTGGCCGACGAACTGCACCCACCAGCGGACGTTGATTGCCGGTGGCCGATGCGTGAACATCGGCACGATCACCATCGACATCACGATCCAGATGAGCGGGCCGTAGACCGCGGCGATCGCGAGCACCCCGGCGGACGACCCGGCCAGGTCGCGAATCCACGACGAGGACTGATACAGGACCAGGAAAACGGCCGACCAGCCGAACGCCACGCCGAAATGCATCAGCAAGCCGATGGCCGCGGTCCGTGCGCCGCCGTCGAGGGCCGCGGCGCCGAGCAGCACTGACGCGACCCCCTGAAAGAGACGTGTAACCGTCGAACCGTAGAAGAACGCGCTCAGCACGCTCGAAAAGAGCCCGTCGGTGACGCCCGTCACCAGACCCGCGCGAACAAGTCGAGAAAGAGGGGTCATTGTCGTGCCCGGACGCCCGGCCGCGGGCCGCACGAACGGGAGATCTCACTGGTGTGCGGACGGCAGGGACAACCTGGCGGATGTTAGCACGGCCTCAACGCGCGCCCGGGGACCGGCGGTGACACAATGTCGGGCAGCAGAGGTGCAGCCTGACCGAGACCGAGCCGTGGACGTGCCCGACCTGTCGTCTCGCGGTCTCCACGCCCTATTGTCCGATCTGCGGCGAACGGTCGCTGCGCGCGCGCGATCTCACGCTGCGCGGGCTGCTCGAGCAGCTGGTCAAGGCCTTCACCCAGATTGACGGCCGCAACCTTCGAAGCCTCCGGTATCTGGTCAGTCGTCCGGGTTCGCTCACGGTGGCCTACCTGCAGGGACAGCGGAAGGCCTACCTCGGACCGGTGCCGCTCTTCCTCATCGCGAACGTGCTGTTCTTTGCGATTGAATCGCTGACGGGCGGGCGGGTCTTCACCACACCGATCGAGGCCCATCTTCACACGCAACCCTGGAGTCCTCTGGCCGGCGAGCTGGTCGCGCGCCGGCTGGAGAGCGATGCACTCGACGCTCGCGGTCTATGCGCCCGTCTTCAATCGCGCCGTGGCGGTGAACGCCCGGTCGCTCATCATCGTCATGGCGCTGTCGTTCGTGATCGCGCCAGCGATTCTGTTCCACCGAAGCGGGCGGCCGCTCATTACCCACGCGGTCTTCTCCCTCCACCTGTATGCGTTTCTGCTGCTGCTGTTCTGCGTGGCGAACGTGATTCCCGCCGTCGACAAATGGTTCGGCGGTCCAGGGTTGGCCTCGGAGTCGAATGGATCACGCGATCTCGATTGCGCTGGTGATCGCGTGCGCGGCCTACCTGTGGGTCGCCGTCACGAAGGTGTACGGCGCGGGCGGCGTCGCCCGGGCGTTGCAGGTCGCGGCGCTCACGACTGGCCGTGGTGAGCATTGTCCTGGGCTACCGATTCGCGCTGCTGCTGATCACGCTGTATACGACCTGAACCAGCGCACGCACGGAGGCTGTACGAGCGTTTCGAATCCGTGTAGTGCAGGCCTTCGGCCTGCAGCCGTGTCCTCTTGCAGTGCGGTCTTTGCGAGCCTGCAGACGCGGTCCGCACTACATCGAAGCAGACGCTCTAATGAACGCCGCGCGACATCTGGAGCGCGGCGGGATCGGCGCCGAGACGCCGGATGGCGGCTTCCCAGAGGCGATCGGCGGGCGTGCTGAAGATGAGATCGCGATCGATATCGCTCATCAGCCACGACGACGCTTCGAGCTCCGCCTCGAGCTGGCCGGGACCCCAGCCCGAATAGCCGACGAGGAGGCGGGTCAACGGCGGCGGGCTGGGTTCGAGCAGCCGGCGTAACAGATCGGGCGACGTCGAGAGGTACAGGCCGTCGGCGATCTTCATGCCGCGCAATTCCTCGGCTTCGTCAGGCTCCTCCCCCACCAGCACCCAGCTTCGATGCGGTTCGACCGGACCGCCGACCCACACCTGGAGCTCCCGATCGGTCGATACCGGCGGATCGATGTTCACGGTCACGCGTCCGGTCGTCACGAGGGGGCGGTTGACCACGAGACCGAAGGCGCCCTCTTCGCTGTGTTTGCACAGCAGGACGACGGTTCGACTGAAGTTGGGATCCATGAGCTGCGGCATGGAGAGGAGAAACGCGGGCGCCAGCGACGACGGAGAACCCATCACTCAGATAATAGCGCGCGAGCGGCCGTCCGCAAGCCGCCGGTCAGGGTTTCGTCAAGGCCGCCTTGCGACCTCGTCCGGCGCCGTGATGTCGCGACCCGGACGTCCAGCGGCGTTCTCCAACGCCACCGACACGTTGCGACGCAACCATGTGCCTTCGTCCGCTTCATCGCGCTCCCGCGCAACGCCTCGGCCAACTCATCGTCGGAGCGCTTCGCAAGGGTCAGCAGGTCCACGCGATCCCACGCCGGGCGCGGTTGCCAGGCGGGGTCGTCAGACCGGGGGGCGCTGCTGTTCCACGGACACACCTCCTGGCAGACGTCGCAGCCGTAGACGTGCGATCCGACGCCGGCGCGAAGCGTCTCCGGGATTTCACCGCGCAGCTCGATCGTCAAGTACGAGATGCAGCGTCTCGAGTCGAGGACACCCGGCGCGACGATGGCCTGCGTCGGGCACGCCTCGATGCACAGCGTGCAGCTTCCGCACTGATCGAGTGAAGGCGCATCCACTTCGAGCGGCAGACTGCAGATGATGGCCGCCAGAAACACCCAGGAGCCGATTTCCGGGTTGATCACGCAGGTGTTCTTGCCGATCCAGCCGATACCGGCATGCTGGGCGTAAACGCGCTCCTGCACCGGCCCAGTGTCGACGTAGGCGCGAGCCTCGAAGGGCGACGGCGATCGCTCGCGCATCCAGGCCAGCAGCGAGTCCATCCGCGCGCCGATCACGTCGTGGTAGTCGTCGCCCCACGCGTAACGGGCGATCTGCGCGCGGCCGCGATCGGCGATCTCGGTCGAGTACGGCCGATCGGTGTTGTACAAAGTGCCGGTGACGATGACGGTCTGCGCGGACGGCACGACGTGGCGGACGTCGGCGCGGCGCCGGGCCGAACGATGCAGGTAGGTCATCGTCGCGCCATAGCCGCGGTCCAGCCACTCGCGCAGGAATCCGAGCTCGGGATGAGCGGCCGCCGGCGCCACGCCGCAGAGGTCGAAGCCCAGCTCAGCGCGCGCTGCTGCTTTGATAGCGGACGCGGTGAGCGCGCTCGGTCATGGCTGATGGCTATCGAAACGCTCGTCATGGCTGATGGCTTATGGCTGATGGCTATGGAAAATGGTCAGTCCATCGACCATAGCCATTAGCCATCAGCCATTAGCCATTGACGCGTCACTTCTTCCCGACAAGCTGGCGCAGCACATAAGGCAGGATCCCGCCGTGGCGGAACGCGACGAGCTCCTCGGGCGTGTCGATGCGTGCGACCGCCTGGAACTCGATGACCTTGTCGCCGTCGCCGATGGCGCGCACCGTGATGAGGCCGCCAGGCTTCAGACCCTGCGCAATGCCGGTCAGCTCGTAGCGCTCCTTGCCGGTCAGACCAAGCGACGCGGCATTCGCGGCGGTCTGGAACTGCAACGGCAGCACGCCCATGTTGACGAGGTTGCTGCGGTGGATGCGCTCGAAGCTCTCGGCGATCACCGCCTTCACGCCCAGCAGCAGCGTCCCTTTTGCCGCCCAGTCGCGTGAGGATCCGGATCCGTATTCCTTGCCGGCGATGACGACAAGCGCGGTCCCCTCGTTCTTGTACTGCATCGCCGCGTCGTAGATCGTCATCACCTCGCCGTCCGGCTGGTGCGTCGTCCACCCGCCCTCTGTGCCGGGCGCCATCTGATTGCGGAGGCGGACGTTCGCGAACGTGCCGCGCATCATCACTTCGTGGTTGCCGCGCCGCGCGCCGTACGAGTTGAAGTCCGACGGCTGGACGCCGTGCGAGATCAGGTATTTGCCGGCGGGGCTGTCTTTCTTGATCGAGCCGGCCGGCGAGATGTGATCCGTGGTGATGCTGTCGCCGAGCAGCGCGAGGACGCGCGCGTTCGTGATGTCGCGAACCGGCGCCGTCTCCATCGTGATGTGCTCGAAGAACGGCGGGTTGCGGATGTAGGTGGAGTCGGGCTCCCAGGCGAAACGGTCGCCTCCCGGCACCTGGAGGTTCTTCCACCGATCGTCGCCGCCGAACACGTCGGCGTACTGCTCGCGAAACATCGCGGACGTCACCGATGTCAGCATCGTCTCCTGAATCTCACGTTCGGTCGGCCACAGTTCGCGCAGATACACCGGCACGCCTCTCTTGTCGGTGCCGATCGGCTCGGTCGTCAGATCGATGGTCATCTTTCCGGCGAGCGCGTAGGCCACCACGAGCGGAGGCGAGGCGAGATAGTTCGCGCGGACCTGCTGCTGGATCCGCCCCTCGAAATTGCGGTTGCCGCTGAGCACCGAGGCGACCACGAGGTTGCGCGACTCGACGGCCGCGGACACGTCCTCTGGCAGCGGGCCGCTGTTGCCGATGCACGTCGTGCAGCCGTAGCCGACGAGATTGAAGCCGAGCGCGTCGAGGTATATGTCGAGGCCGGACTTGCGCAGGTACTCGGTGACGACTTTCGATCCCGGCGCGAGGCTCGTTTTGACCCACGGCTTTCGTGTCAGCCCGCGCTCGAAGGCCTTCTTCGCCACGAGGCCGGCGCCGATCATGACGCTCGGGTTCGACGTGTTCGTGCAGCTCGTGATGGCCGCGATGACGACCGCTCCGTGCTCGAGATCGGTGGCGACTTCCGGCTCTGCCACGGCGGCGGACGCGCCTCCGGTGGTGGCCGACACGTGCGACGAGCCGCCCGCTTCCGCCCCCTTCTTCGACGAGGACGCCATCATCGAGCTCAGTCCCGCCTGGAAACCGCTCTTCGCCTGCTTCAGCGAGACGCGATCCTGCGGGCGCTTCGGCCCCGCCAGGCATGGCTCGACCGTCGCGAGGTCCAGCTCGACGCGACTCGGTGTAGACCGGATCCGGATCGCCGGCGCGGCGGAACATGCCCTGCGCCCTGGCGTACGCTTCGACGAGCGCGACCTGCTCGGGCTCACGGCCGGTGAGCTTCAAGTAGTCGAGCGTCATCTCGTCGATCGGGAAAATCGCAATCGTCGCGCCGTACTCCGGACACATGTTTCCCAGCGTGGCGCGATCCGCAATCGTGAGGTGCTCGAGGCCCGGGCCGAAGAACTCCACGAACTTGCCGACGACACCATGCTTGCGCAGTTTCTCGGTGATGGTCAGCACGAGGTCGGTCGCCGTCGCGCCCTCGAGCATCGTGCCCGACCAGACGGAAGCCGAGCGACCTGCGGAATCAGCATCGAGATCGGCTGACCGAGCATCGCCGCCTCGGCTTCGATGCCGCCGACGCCCCATCCCATCACGCCCAGACCGTTCACCATCGTCGTGTGTGAATCGGTGCCGACCAGCGTGTCGGGGAACGCGAGCGTGCCGTCGGCCGATTCGGCCGTCATGATCACGCGCGCGAGATACTCGAGGTTCACCTGGTGGACGATGCCGGTGTCGGGTGGGACGACGCGGAAGTTGTCGAAGGCGTCCTGGCCCCAGCGCAGGAACGCATACCGCTCTTTGTTGCGCGCGAACTCGAGCTCGGCGTTCAGCTGAAACGCGTTCGCCTGGCCAAAATAGTCGACCTGCACCGAGTGATCGATCACGAGCTCGACCGGCTGCAGCGGGTTGACCTTGTTGGGATCGCCGCCGAGCCGCGCGATGCCATCGCGCATGGCCGCGAGATCGACGACCGCCGGCACGCCCGTGAAATCCTGCAGCAGCACGCGCGCCGGCGCGAACGAGATCTCTTTCTGCGCGGCGCCCTTGACGTCCCAGCGCGCCAGCGCTTCCACGTCGGCGGCCTTGACGAAGCGGCCGTCCTCGTGGCGAAGCAGATTTTCGAGCAGGATTTTCAGGGAAAACGGCAGCCTGGCGATTTCCGGGAAGCCGGCGCGCTCAAGCGCCGGAAGGCTGAACATCTGGTACGTGCGGCCGCCCACTGCGAGGGGGGTGCGGGTGCCGAAGCTGTTCACGGTCGACATCGACTTTGACCCTTCGGAGAAAATTCCATCGTACCACACGGGTTGGCCTGCGGCCGAAATCGCGCAACAGGATGTCTGACCTAAGGTGTTGAATCTGAAAGGCCATTTGACCGCACAACCTCCCCAACGGAAGCGTCAGCGAGCGCCGGGGTCATGATCCGCCTGGTCGTGACGGCCCACGTGAACAGACCGAACCCGAGGCCACAAAGATCGGATCGCCCAGCGCAGGGCATCAGCGCCAGCGGCATGACTGTCACAATCGCCGTCATCGGATAGATCTGCGGGAAGGCGGTGTCGAACGTCCGGCCTGGTCCCACGGCGTCATATGGATCCTGCTGGTGCAGACGCGCGCGGGCGCTCGCCCAGATGGGCGCGAGATCGGACGGTTGCGGTTGCGGCCGGTTCCAGACGACGCCCCATGCCAACAGCGCGGCGGTCACGGCGACGCAAAGCGCGAGCGCGATGCGCTGCTCACGGAGCGGGACATTCTTGCGTGTCCGCACAAGATCAGCCCGGTCCAGATGGAGACCAGGATGAAGATCAGAATCGCCTGAGAGGCCTGGCCAGGATTCATCGCAAGTTCCAATGACGCGGTGCACGAGTTGGTCCCGTCAACTGGTGCCGGTCACTGGCGCAACCCCTGCAAGGCGGGCTCCCACGTTCGTGTTCCAGCGTGACGTCGTTACGATTCTCGTGACTGAAAGACAGATGTGTCGTTCTCCGCGTGAATGCTTGAAGTCCGACAGTTAACCCAGACTGGACCATCAAGAACAGCCTGAACGCGGGCGTGTCATCTGCAAATGCCTAGACCATCCTTGCGACCGTCCGAGCCCCCATCACGGCCGGCCTTGCAGCCATCAGCGAACGTGTTCTTCACCTTCGACAGGCTGATGGCGACGCTTTTGTTTCTCGCCATCGCCCTCTCGGCGTTTCTGATGCCCGCGCAAAACGACACGTGGTGGCAACTCCGCGCTGGTCGAGAAATGTGGCTGACAAGACACATCCTCCTTCGCGACACGTTCTCCCATACGGTGTACGGCGCGTTCTGGCCGAATCATGAGTGGTTGTCGCAGGTCCTGTTCTACGGCACCTATGCGGCCGGCGGCATGCCCCTGCTGACAATCGTGTCGGCGACGGCCGTGACGGCCGCATGGCTGCTCGTCTGGAGGCTGACGCCGGGTTCCACACGCGCCAGGTTTCTTCTCACCTCTCTCGCGGTCGGCTCAGCCAGCACGATCTGGGCGCCACGCCCTCAGGTGCTGTCTCTCTTGCTCCTTGCGCTGACGATGTGGCTGCTCTGCGGCCGCCGATACGTCTGGCTTCCGATTGTGTTTCTTCTGTGGGCGAACCTTCATGGGGCCGTGGTCATGGGCGTGCTCGTGCTGGCCGCTGCACTCGTCGCCGCAGCCGCGGAGAGTCGCCGTCGCGTCCCCGGCCTCGCCTTCGCAGTCCTGGGCTGTCTGCTGACGACGTTGGCGACGCCGCTTGGTTTGGCGTTCTGGGCCGAGATACCGCGTTCTCTCGCACGCATTCGACAACTCGGCATCCAGGAATGGGATCCTCCACGTCTAGCGACCCTGTCGTTGATTCCGTTCTGGCTCATGGCTGTCGTTCTGGTGGGCCTCACGTTCGCGCGGCTACGCAGGTTGTCTCGAGACGTCGAAGCCTGTCGGCGTGGGTACCTCACCATCTGCGCATGCGCTCTGGGGCTGTTACCGCTCGCCTTCACCGCGGCACGCAATGTCCCGCCTTTCCTTCTGCTCGCGGTGCCGGCGATCGCCGCGTTGAGCACACCGGGCACATCGAGATCGCCAGGAGAGGATCCTGTTCCGGCACGCGCTGATCGACCGCGACTCAATGGTGCCATCACGGCGGTGGCAGGAATCCTTGTATTTGGTGCGGTGGCTTACGCCTATGCCACACCAATCGACCACTTGCACTGGGCGCCCCTTCCTCAGGCGTCGTTGGCCGCACTGCGTACGTGCCGCGGGAACTTGTACAACCGCTATGACGAAGGCGGGGATCTAATCTGGTTCGCCCCGGAGCACCCGGTATTTCTGGATGGGCGACAGGATCCCTATCCGGTCGATCTGGTCAAGGAACAGGTCCGCGTGGAGAGCAGCGGCGACTTCGAGCAGCTGTTTCAGCGCTACGACATCCGCTGTGCCTACGTGCCTGCTGATTCTCTCGTCAGCGTGCGCCTTTCGCAGGCGGGTTGGAAGACGCTGTTCCGTGACGCGCGTTGGGCAGTGCTCTCCGACTAGCATCCGCGATCCGCCCAGACCCTTCAGCCGAATCAGCCGTCCGATCACGCGCGCCAGATACTCCCCTACCGCTGCCTGCATGACGCTGGCATTGTGCAGAATACGCACGTCTCACGAGACGCTTTGAGCAAGAAAGGCTCAATTATCTGGATTCGTGAACGTAATTTTGTGCTCGATTCGCACGGTACTGGTAATATGGGGCGCACTGGGAGGCCGCGACGATGACCTTGGCAGACGTCAGGAGCAAAACGGACAGGATTCGGGAGTACTCGGCGATTCCTTTCGTGCTGGTCGCGCTGGTCAGCGTCGCAGGGGCTCTATTCCGGCCGGCGCCGCAGGCGGTCACCGGCGGTCCCGTCAACGCGGGCGATACCGCCTGGATGCTGACCGCGACAGGCCTCGTGCTGCTGATGACGCCGGGGCTCTCCTTCTTCTACGGCGGAATGGTCCGCATGAAGAACGTCGTCTCGACGATGCTGCAGAGCTTCGTCGCGATGGGCGTGATCAGCCTGCTGTGGATCGTCGTCGGCTTCAGCCTCGCCTTCGGGACCAGCGTGCACGGCCTGATCGGCGATCCACGCACCTTCTTCATGTTCACGCGCGTGGGCGCGCTCACGCACCCCGATCTCGCGCCGACGATTCCCCTGATCGTCTTCGCGCTCTTCCAGCTGAAGTTCGCCATCATCACGCCCGCGCTGATCACCGGATCGTTTGCCGAGCGCGTCCGCTTCTCGAGCTATCTCCTGTTCATGTGCCTGTTCAGCATCTTCGTCTACTCGCCGCTGGCACACTGGACGTGGCACCCCGACGGATTCCTGCACAAGCTGGGCGTCCTCGACTTCGCGGGCGGAACCGTCGTGCACATGTCCGCCGGTTTTGCGGCGCTGGCTGGCGCCATGGTGCTCGGCCGGCGCACGACCCACAAGAACGGCGAGGCGACAACGCCGGCCAACATCCCCTTCGTGATCCTCGGGACCGGCATGCTCTGGTTCGGATGGTTCGGTTTCAATGCCGGTTCGGCGCTCAGCGCGTCGGGGCAGGCGGCGATGGCGTTCGCCACGACCAACACCGCGTCCGCGTCCGCGGCGCTCGCCTGGATTTTTTTCGACCGCATGCGCGGTCATAAGCCGTCCGCGCTCGGCGCGTGCGTCGGCGCGGTGGTCGGGCTCGTCGCGATCACGCCGGCGGCCGGTTACGTCGGCGTCGGCGAGGCGATCTTCATCGGCACGGTGGCCAGCGTCGTCTCGAACCTGATGGTGCACTGGAAGAACGCCTCGACGCTCGACGACACGCTCGACGTCTTTCCGTGCCACGGTGTCGGCGGGATGGTCGGCATGCTGATGACCGGCATCTTCGCCAAGGACGTCGGCTTGATGTCCGGCCACGCCACCACGTTCCTGGTGCACTGCGGCGCGCTGCTGTTCGTGGCGGCCTTCTCGTTCGGCGGTTCGTGGATTCTCTACCGGTTCACCGACTTCATCATTCCGCTGCGCGTCTCCGAAGAACAGGAAGAGATCGGCCTCGATCTCAGCCAGCACGGCGAGGTGATGCAGGGAGAAATGTCCGTGCCTGCGATGCCGCAGGTGTTCGCGAAGACAGCCTAGCCCCCTGTCGGTAGTGTCCGGCTTTAGCCGGACTCGCGCGGTCCGCCTGAAGGCGGACACTACCGACTGAAGATAAGGGAACTGCGGTTTTCATCTGTATGTCGCAGACATGGACCGCTGACGAGATACGGCGGATCGGCTACCGCGCGGTGGATCTCATCGCGGAACATCTCGCCACACTGCCCGACGAACCGGTCTTCAGGCCGTTTCCGCCGGATCGAGCGCGGTCGCTGCTTTCAACCCCCGCGCCGCAGGATCCCGCCTCACCGGACGACATCCTCCGTCTCTTTCAGGAAACGGTGGAACCGTATCCGTTCGGCAACGGCCATCCGCGCTTCTGGGGCTGGGTGAACTCGCCCCCGGCTGTCATGGGGATCTTCGCGGATGCCCTCGCCGCGGCGATGAACCCGAGTTGCGCCGGCGGCAACCATTCGGCGATCTACATCGAGCATCAGGTCACCGCGTGGTTCCGGGACATGCTCGGATTTCCGTCGGCATCGATGGGACTCCTCGTCAGCGGCGGATCGATGGCGACGATGACGGCCCTCGCCGTCGCGCGGCACGTGAAGTGCGGCGTGGACGTCCGCGTGGACGGCCTCCGGAATGCCGCGCCGGCAGCGTTCTACATGTCGACCGAGGCGCATAGCTGCGCGCGCAAGGCCATCGAACTGCTCGGATTCGGCAGCGCGTCCGTCCGGACGATCGGGACCGACGCGGACTACCGGATGAACGTCGAAGCGCTCGAAGCGGCGATCGAAGGCGACCTCGAACGCCACGCACGCCCCATCGCGGTCGTGGCCACCGGCGGATCGACGAACACGGGCGCCATCGACGATCTCTCCGCGATCGCGGCCGTCTGCCGCCGTCACGATGTGTGGATGCACGTGGACGCCGCCTACGGCGGGCCGGCGATTCTCTCCACTGAATACGCCGGCGCGCTTCGCTCGATAGCCCTGGCCGACAGCGTCGCGCTCGACCCGCACAAGTGGCTGTTCGTCCCCGTGGAAGCGGGCCTGGTGGTCGTGCGCGACGCCGAAGCGATGCGCTCGACGTTCAGTCTCGTGCCCCCTTACATCCGGCAGTCAGGCAGCGCGGGCGAAGTCTACGGGCTGCCCTGGTTCAGCGAGTACGGTTTCCAGCAGACACGCGGGTTCCGCGCGCTCAAAGTCTGGATGACGATGCTGCAGTTCGGATTGAGCGGGTATAAGGCGGCGATTGATGAGAACATCGCGCTCGCACACTACCTGGCCGATTGCGTGCGGCAATCGCCGGATCTCGCCTTGATGGCGCCGCCAAGTCTGAGCGTCGTCTGCTTTCGGTACGTGGGCACGTCGGAGGGAGACCGTGCCGATGGCGGCACAGGCCGCGGCGGAACTTCTGCCTCCGCGAGATCGCTCCGAAGACGGCATCGCCGCGCTCAACCGTGCGCTGCTCGAGCGGCTGCAACTGGGCGGCGAAGCGTTCCTGACAAGCACCGACCTTCGCGGCCGCTTCGTGCTCCGCGCGTGCATCGTGAACTTCCGGAGCCGTCGGGAAGACGTGGATCGAATGCTCGCGGCCGTGCGGGCGACCGGCAAGGAACTGGAGAATCGCTGAAGCCCTATCTCCAGTCGCGGAAGGCCTCGCGCAGCGACCGCCGCATGTCGCGCATCGCATCGCGGTAGGCGTCGCGATATTCGTGGCGATAGTGGTCGCGTTCGACATATCCGCGCTCCCTCGCCCGGGACCTGATGTCCTCGCGCAATCGCTGCATGTCGCGCCGGACTTCCGCGCGGTCCCGATTCCGATCGCGCGTCCGCTCGCGCAACTCCCGCCGGAACTCCTCCCGCGCGTGCCACCGTTCGGACCAGTCCGATTGCCCCGCCAGCCCGATGGACGGTACGACCACGAGTGCCACGAGCGCCAGCCCCAGGATGATGCTCTTGTTCATGATTCCTCGTGCGCCGTTAGACGGATGTCCGTACAACTTGGTTGCCGATCTGACACAAGGTTCGCAAATGCTCCTGAAAGGGCGGAAGGCACGCATCGAATCGCGTTCGAAAGATTGACGCGGAGTTGCGCCCACTGGACAATCCCTCCAGAAAGGCGGGTGCTTGAGCTTCATCGAACAATTGCTGGGGATCTCGCCAGACGGTGGGTCAGGAGTGCTGGAACTCCTGCTACTCACCATTCCGATTTGCGGTCTCCTCCTTCTCGCGGCCTGGCGCCGATCGGGCAGGCAACCGAGGGTCTAGATCAGCCGATCTTCTTCACGCCAACCAGGTAGTGACCCGCGCTGCGACCCTTGCCGCGATCGGCGTCCTCGTTTGCGAGAATCCGGCGGGCTCCGCGGTTTGCCGACGCCGCTCAGCGCGTGCGGGCGAGGAACTCGCGAACGATGACGGGAACGTCGCGATGCTCGACATCGGCCGCGTAATTCATGGCGCGCATGTCCGCCGCCGACAGGCGGCCCGACAACCGTTCCAGCGCGTCGCGAACCTGCGGATATCGCAGCAGCGTGCCGGCTCGAGCGACAACGGCCGCGTCGTACGGAGGGAAGTAGTGGCGGGTGTCCTCGAGCTGGAAGAGGTCGAGTCCTTTGATGAGACCGGCCGTCGCGTCGCCCGCGATCAGATCCACCTGCCCGGCAGCCAGGGCGCGATAGCTCAGCGTCAGGTCCATGACGCGCGGCGGCGCTGGAAATCGCAGCCCATAGGCTTTCGCGAGTCCCGGATAGCCGTCCGGCCGTTCGACGAATTCATAGCCGAAGCCGGCGCGCCAGCGCGACGACTCCCGCGCCGCGTCGTCGATCGTCCGAAGCCCGCTCGCGCGCGCATCGCGGCCGCGAACGAGAATCGCGAACGTGTTGTTGAATCCGAGCGGCGGCAGCAGGGTGCGTCCGCTCTTCGCATACAGCGCGCGCACGCTGTCGAACACCGCCGACGAATCGGTATTGACCGGCTGATGGAACACGGCGGTCAGCGCCGTCCCGGTGTACTCGACGTACGCGTCGATATCGCCCGTGATGAGCGCCCGATCGCAGATCAGGGTGCCGCCGAGATTCAGACGGCGATCGACCGACAGCCCCGCGTCGCGCTCGATGGCTTGCGCGAGCAGTTCACCAAGCACCAGCTGTTCGGTGAAATTCTTCGAGCCGATCACGATCGCGCCGCTCCCGCGCCGCGCGGCCACGACGCTCGACAGCGTGATCGACGCGGCGGCGATCGCCGCGATGGTGACGGCCACGCGGCGGGATTTCGAACGGCGGCGCGCACGACAGCTGCTTCTCCGATCCACAGAAGGACAGCGTCGACGGCGAGCGCCAGTCCCGCGGCCGGCACCGCGCCGGCGAGAATCACCGTCGTGTCGACCATCGAGAGACCGCGATAGATGTACTCGCCGAGTCCGCCCGCGCCGATGGCCGCGGCGATCGTGGCCGATCCGACGCCGACGACCGCCGCCACCCGCACGCCCGCGACAATGGACGGAAGCGCCAGCGGCAGTTCGACCTGGCGCAACAGCTCTCGAGGCGTCATGCCCATCGCGACGCCGGCCTCGCGGATCGACGGTTCGATGCCGCGCAGCCCGGCGATCGTGGTGCGGACGATCGGCAGCAGTCCGTACAGGATGAGGACGACCAGCGCCGCGCGGGCGCCCACGCCGCCGACGAGCGGCACGGGCAGCAGGAACCCGAACATCGCCAGGCTTGGAATCGTCTGGACGATGCCGGCCACAGCCATCAGCGGCGAGGCCAGGCGAGGGCGGCGCGCCGAGAAAATACCGAGCGGCACGCCGAGAGCGACCGCGGCGAGCGTGGAACCCGCGACGAGCAGCACATGCTGCCCGAGGAGGCTCGCCAGTTCAGCGCGGTGCGCAATCCAGAAGGCGACCAGCGATCTCATCTCACCCCTGGCGTCAATGGCCGCTTTGGAACGTCGTGTCCGCCGGCGTCGACAGGATTCAGGATCGGCACGACATCGGATTCACGCGGGATAGCCGGCAGTGCGTCGAGCAGGCGGCGGATCCGTCGGATCGGTCGACGCGGCCACGGCCGCCGCGCGTTCGTTGGCGATCAGCCGGCCATCCTCGAGAACGCCCACGCGATCGGCCAGCGCGAACGCTTCGCCCATGTCGTGCGTGACGATGATCACGGTCTTGCGCAGGCGCGACTGGATTCGACGGAATTCCCGATGAAGGTCGGATCGCGTGAGGGGATCGAGCGCGCCGAACGGCTCATCCATCAGCAGCACGGGCGGATCCACGGCAAGCGCGCGGGCCACGCCCACGCGTTGACGCTGGCCGCCGGAGAGCTCGTCGGGCCAGCGATTGGCGAACTCGGTCGCCGGCAACCCGACCAGCTCGAGCAGTTCGTTGACGCGCGCCGCGGTGCGATCGGCGCTCCACCGTTCCAGGCGCGGCACCACCGCCACGTTGTCCTCGACCGACATGTGTGGAAAGAGGCCGACGTCCTGGAGCACGTAGCCGACGCTGCGGCGCAGCGCGATCGGCTCCCACTCCCGCGTGTCCTTCCCCAGCACGAGCACCGCGCCGGCGTCTGGCAGCAGAAGACGGTTGACCAGCTTCAACAGCGTGCTCTTCCCGGCGCCGCTGCGTCCGACGAGCGCGAGCACGTCGCCGGAATCGACCGTCAGGCTGAAATCGTCGAGCACGCGAGGCCGGCCGGGCCGGGTGAACGACACGCCGCGAAATTCAATCGCCGCACCGGGCATCGGAATTGCGACGGTAGCACGTTTCGTGGCCGATCAAAGCGCGTCGTAAGTAGTGCGGACCTTCAGGTCCGCCGTGTCGGGCAGGCCTGAAGGCCTGCACTACACCCAATCGGAAAATGCGCCAAGGCGATGGCGATTACAGGCCACCTAGAAGCGCACGAAGAACGAAGCGCCGGCCGCGAGCGACGTCTTCGCGCCGTCATCGAACGCCACGCCGTTCGAGCGGATGAACGCCTGCACGTCGGCGCGCAAGCCTGCGCCTTTCGTGTGCCAGCGTCCGCCGGAAGTGAGGAGCGTGCTCACGCCTCCCCCGACGTGATAGAAGCTGCCCGTGTCGACGAGGGTGCCCGGATCGTGGAGCTGCCGCATGTATCCGGCGCCGCCGATCGCGAACGGCGCCAGGCGTGGGGACCAGCGGTGAACGGGCAGGTACCAGACGAGGTCTCCGCCAATCGTGAACTGCTGAATCGTTTCCGTCGCCGTGACCGGAGCGGCGCTTTCGGCGTCCGCGCTGACGGCGATGCGAAGTTCCGGCTTCACGTACGCGCCTTCGGCCTCCACCGTCACGGAGCGGGAAAGGCGAACGCCGACGCGGCCCTCGATGCCGGCTGCTCCCGCCAGCTCGCTCGTCGTGCTGAACAGCTGCGATGTGCCGCCGGAACCGGTTGTTTCCGTCGCCGGCTTCGCCCCCAGCTGCTCCGTGCCAATCCACCGCACGCCGACGCCAAGCTCGAGACGCGACGCCGGTGGTTCGGATTGCGCGAAGGCCGTCGACGAGCAGCCGACGAGCGCGCAGAGGACGCCGAGCGTGGTAAGCGCGGCCCGGATCACTTGCGCACGACCTGCAGCGCGATTTCGCCGCTGTCGCCGCCCTTCGGCACCGCGACGGCGCGATTGAAGAAGGTCACGCGGAAATCGAGATCCACGGTCTGCGACGTGTCGAAAAAGCTGTCGACATCCGCATCGTCGAGCGGCTCGACGCGGACCACGTGCGGGCCCGGCGAGAGCCCGCCAATCGAAAACTGTCCCTGGGCGTTCAGCGTGAAGCTTCCGACCATGGTGCCGGTCGCAGGGTCGAAGGCGACGACGTGCGCACCGAAGAGCGGCTGGCCGTCCCTGGTCACGCGACCCGACAGGCTCCCGTCGTGTGGTGAAGTCGCCGTCCGGATAGAGATCGGAAATGCCGGCGATGTCGTCGGCTTTCAGCGTCCGGGCGGCGATGCTGCCGGCGGCAAACGCGATCGGAAACATCACGGCCTCCGCGGAGAGCACGCGCCGGCCGCCCGTGCTGACGAGTTCGGTTTCTCCAAGCGCCGAGTGCCCGAGCCCGCTGAAATGCCCGATCTCGTGAAGGGCGATGCTCTCGAGATCGTAGCGCCCGGTCTCGCCCGCCGCGGCGGTGGACCACGGAAACGCCGAGTTGAAGAAGATGTCGGATTCGATCAGTGCGCCCGTTGACGAGTCGACCAGAAAGCTGGTCGACGCGAGGACGCGATCGAGATCCGGCCGGCTCCTGAACCCGAGCACCGACGATCCGTCGTCACTCCCCGGTTGCGCGGAGGTCACGCCCGCGAGCTGGTAGGTGATCGACGCCGTCGGCACGGCCTGCCACGTCGCAAAGGCACGGCCCACGGCGTTCTGGAAATCGACGGCGGATACACCGGGTACCCCGCTGTCGGATACAAAGTAGCGAACGGGTGTCTGCGCCCATTTCACGGTCACCTGCTGTCCGCGAATCGGCACGCCGAACTTCAGGTACGCCAGCGCAGGCGCGGAGTGGCCGAACATCAACGAGACGGCGACGCCTATCGTGATCGCCCGCCTCATTTCGCCGCTCCCGCCAGCGCGCGAACGGTCTGCTCGAAGTCGCCGAGCGCGAGCGCCCGGCGGGCAGGGTCGCCGCGCACGAGCGCGGACGTTCCCCGTTGTCGCCGGCATCAGCACGGGCGAGGTGACGAGCCAGCCGGAATTGTCGGCCGCGCGCGTCACGTGGAACACACCCTGGCTCAGCCCGAGCACGTGCGGCACGCTCGGACCGCGCGCGCCGAGGAACACGACGACGCGCTGATTGACCGCGAATTCCGGCGCGCCGACAACGATGCTCCGGAACCGTCCAAGCTCACCGCCGGGAACCCGGAAACGCAGCGTCGATCCGAGCGAGCCCTTCAGGTAGCTCTCCACCTCCAGCGTCACGATGGTCTCGATCGTGCCGCGGTCTTCGGTCCACTGCGCGTCCAGCGCAGCGACGCGGCCACGCGCGATGGCCATCGCGTCGCGCGACAGCTCACCGAGATCGGCCGGGATGAGAACCGTCGCCCTCGCCGGGATGGCCAGCGCGAGCACCATGCAGCTCAACACGAATGTACGCATGCCTCTTACCTCTGTCCCCTTTGTGTTGTATCTGTATGTTGGTGTCATGTGCCCGGCACGATTGTGGGCGACGCGAAGAATCGCGGCGGCAGCGCGCCGGCTCGCCCCTGGGCCGCCGAGCCGTGCGCGTACGCTCGCGAGACCCGCGCGAATTCGTGCGGCGCGATCGCGGTCGGTGAGCATGGAGACGGCCTCGCGGGCAACGGCGTCCGGCGTGAATGCGTCCTGGACGAATTCCGGCGCGATGGTCTCGCCGGCAATCAGGTTCACCATGCCGATGGTGCCGAGCGTCACGACGCGTCGCGCGAGCTGATACGAGAGCGGCGCCATCCGATACACGATGACCATCGGCGTATCGTGAAGCGCAGCCTGCACCGTCGCGGTGCCCGAGGCGGTCAGCGCGACATCGGCGGATGCGAGCACGGTGTCCGTGTCGCCTTCGACGATGGCGAATGGTCCGCCGGAATCATCCACGCGGACTGGATCGAAGAGGCGGTCGTCGAGGTGCGGTGCGCGCGCGACGACGAACTGGGCGGCTGGGATGTCGCGTTGGATCAGCCTTGCGGCAGCGGCGAGGTCGGGCAGGATACGCGAGACCTCGTTGGGTCGGCTGCCTGGCAGAATCGCCACGGTCGGCGCGGACGGCGAAAGACGCATGCCTCTGAGAAACGGTTCGCGTGCCGCCGACGGCTTCGCCAAATCGATCAGCGGATGCCCCACGAACTCCACGGGCACCCCGCCCTTCTCGTAGATCGGCGCCTCGAACGGAAAAATGACGAGCACGCGATCCGCGATGGCGCGCATCGTGGCGAGCCTTCCCGGCCGCGACGCCCAGATCTGGGGACTGATGTAGTAGATCACCGGCACCCCGAGCCGCCTGATCGCCGGCGCGAGCCGGAAGTTGAATCCGGAGAAATCGATCAGGACGAGGGCGTCGGGGCGTTCGGCCTGCGCCGACGCCACGAGGCGGCGTCGCGCGGTGAGGAGCCTGGGAAGTTTGGGAATCCACTCGGTCAATCCGGTCACGGAGAGCTCGCGGTAGTCGTCGATGAGGCGTCCGCCGGCCGCCGCGAACCGTGGCCCGCCAAGACCGGAAATCTGCAGTGACGGATCGAGTGACAGCAGTTCGCGGATGAGTGCTCCGGCATACAGATCGCCGGAGGCCTCGCCGCAGGACAGCAGGAGACGGGCGCTCAAGAACCGGGGCGTTTGAACAGCGAGGGATCGATGTTCGAGTTGAGCTTGACGTGCGTCACGCGGCGCTCGACCGACATCGACCCGACTTTTTGCGTGGCGCGAAAGGCGAATTGGATGCCGTCGACGGCTGAATAGTCGTAGAACTCTTCCTCGACGACCGGCCGTCCCGGCGCGTCGGCCGTGTACAGCCGCTTGAGTATCAGGCTCGACTCCGGATCGACATACAGCACGATGGGGTTGAGGTCGGTGGCCGAGAGCTCGAGCGCATGACTGATCCGTCCCTCCGCATCCTTGACGTCGGGGAGCAGGCGGGCCGCGACAGCTGCCGTCCTTGGCCGCCAGCAGCAGCGCGACCATGTCACGGCGAAGACCCGCGGACATCTCGCGCGCGAACATCTCGGGAGCGTCGTGAAGGCCCCGCTTGTCCTTCATCCAGACGCGCGTGCCGTCGAAGGCCTGCACCTGCCCTTCCGTCTCGACGCGCAGGTGATTGGGATATTCGATGTAGTTGGTCGTCTCGACCGTGGACTCGCCGTCCGGGCGCCGGCTCGCCTGCGTCTGTTTTGCCACGATCGATTTCAGGCCACGAAGCTTGTCCAGGCCGCCCTTTGCCGCGACGACCTTGTCGACCATCACCGCGGCCTTCGCGATCTCGTCCGGCGTCGCGCTGTCCGACGGCCGGCTCGCCAGCGGCGCCTGCTGATACGCGGGTCGTAGGGATGGACCCACGTGTCCATCCGGGCCGACACGCGGGTCGGCCCCTACGAGAAGCGCCTGCTGATACGCGGCTCGTGCGGATGGACCCACGTGTCCATCCGAGCCGACACGCCGCGTCGGCCCCTGCCGAAACCCGCCGGACCTGCCCGCCCATCCCGCCCCACCTGCGTCCGCCTTGACCGTCGTCCGCTTGAAGCTGGCAGCGGTCAGATCGAGATCGGCGAGCTCGACGGTCTCGAACGTGCCAAAGCCGACGCCGCTCAGCTGCGAGGCAAAGGCCGCGGAGTTTCCGACGAGGACCACCGACAGGCGATCGGGTCTGAGCAGCGCCTTCGCCACTCGCTGGATGTCGTCGGGCGTGACCCTGTTCACGCGCTCGCGGAAGTTCTGCAGTTCCTCGAGCGGCAGGCCGTAGAACAGCGCGTTGACCACCTGCATGGCGATCGCCTCGGGCGTTTCGATCGTCAAAGGAAAGCTGCCGGTCAGGTACGCCTTGGCGCCGTCGAGCTCACGATCGCCGACGCGCTCGCGCTGCAGCCGCCAGAACTCGTCGACGATGAGCCTCAGCACCTCGCCGGTCGCCTCGGATCGCGTGTTGGTCTCGGCCTCGAAGTCGCCGCTCTCCTTCAGCGTGTCCATGTTGGCCTGCGCGCCGTAGGTGAGGCCGCGCTCGGTCCGCAGGACCTGGTGGAGCCGGTTGCTCCCTTCGCCGCCGAGGATCCGGATGGCAAGGTTCACGGCCATGTAGTCCGGATGCGTGCGGGGGATGCCGATGTGGCCGACGCGCACTTCGGTCTGCACCGCGTCCGGCTTGTTGACGACGATCACGCGTCGAGTCGGATCGGGCGGGCCGACGAACGTCTGCGCCGGCAGGTCGCGCTTCTGCCAGTCGCCGAACACCTTCCTGGCCGCCGCGAACGCTTCTGGCGCGGTCACGTCGCCGACAATCGCGAGGATCGCGTTGTTCGGCATGAAGAACCGGGTGTGGAACGCGATCAGGTCGTCGCGGGTGAGCGCCCCGAGCGTCTCCGGCGTGCCGTTGTCCGGCATCCCGTACGGATGGAAGCCGTAGACGAGGCGATCGAACACGGAGTTGGCGATGTACCCGGGATCCTCGGCGCTGACCTTGAGCCCCGAGAGCATCTGCTGCCGCTGACGTTCGATCTCGGCGGGATCGAACGCCGGCTGACGAGCCATGTCGGACAGCATCTTCAGACCCGTGTCGAAGCTGTCCTTCATCACGACCATGTTGACGAACGTCAGATCGGTGCCGGCGCCGGCGCCCATCGCGCCGCCGATGAAGTCGACGGCGTCGTTCATCTGATCCGCCGTCATCGTCTTGGTTCCCTGATCGAGCAGCGACGCCGCCAGATGCGCAAGACCGAGCTTCTCGCGAGGATCCGACGCGGTGCCCGCGCGAATCAGCAGCCGCATCGTGACAGCCGGCTGCTCGTGGTGCATCACCACGACGACCTGAAGTCCGTTGGGCAGCGTCTGGATCTGGTACGGCGGGAACTTGATGTCGCGGGCCGGAAGCGGCTGCGGCGGGCGCTCGGTCGGCCAGGTCGTGGACTGCGCCTCAGCCAGACCGACCACAGAGCACGAGGGAGAGCACAGGGAATAGCAAGCCACGGAGGCACGGAGCCACAGAGATTTTTTTTGTTTTTCTCTGTGTCTCTGTGTCTCTGTGGTTCGTCTACTCTGTGCGCTCAAGGAGCTCAGTGTCGCTCATTGCGCCGCCTTGCCCGACGGCATCAGGGTGAGCACCAGGCGGTTCTCGGGCCTGAAGTAGGTCTTCGCCACGCGCTGGACTTCCGCCGCCGTCATGTTCTGGAAGATGTCGAACTCCGCGTCCGCCGTCTTGACGTCGTTGTGAATGACGACCGCGTGAGAGAGCTGTCCCGCCTTCTGCTGGTCGGACTCGCGGCCCAGGATGTAGTCGCGCGCAAATTGATTCTTCGCGCGCTGCAGCTCGTGCGCGGTGATCGGCTCCGTCTTCAACCGATCGAGCTCGGCGATGAGCGTGTCGGTGACTTCCTGCGTCGAATGCCCCGGCTGCACGATGGCGACGGCGTAGAAGAGATTCGGATCCTCGATGAGGTTCGCGTTGCCGAACGCGGCCACCGCCATCTGCTTTTCGTAGACCAGCTTCTTGTAGATCCGCGACGTCTGGCCATCGGACAGCACCTTGGCCGCGATGTGCAGCGGGTATGAGTCGGGGTTGCCGTCCTTGGTCACGTGGTACGCCACGACGACCGCCGGCAGCGGCCACGGCTCCTGCAGCGTCACGCGCTTCTCTTTCGTCTGCGGCGGCTCCTGCGGAATGTCGCGCGGCACGGCCCGGTCCGACTTCGGCACGCGTCCGAGATAGTTGTTGACGAGCGTGAGCGCCTGCGCCGTTTCGAAGTCGCCGACGATCACCAGCGTGGCGTTTGCCGGCACGTAAAACGTCTTGTAGAAGTCGCGCACGTCCTCGACCGAGGCCGCCTCGAGATCTTCCATGCTGCCAATCGTCGCGTGCTTGTACGGGATGCACGGTGAACGCCTGGTCGTAGATGATCTCGTTCAGCCTGCCGTACGGCTGGTTGTCCACGCGCATGCGCCGCTCTTCCTTGACGACGTCGCGCTCGTTGGCGAACGTGTCCTTGTCGATGCGCAGCGTGGCCATGCGATCCGCTTCGAGCCACAGCGCCAGCGGCAGGTACTGCGCGGGCACCGTCTCCCAGAACACCGTCTCGTCGTCGGTCGTGTAGGCGTTGCTCTGGCCGCCGACCGACGCCAGCATCGACGTGTGGGCTTCGGGCTGGACGTTCTTCGAGCCCTTGAACATCAGGTGCTCGAACAGGTGCGCGAATCCGGTGCGACCCGGCCGCTCGTTCTTCGATCCAACGTGGTAGTCGAGCTGGACGTGAACGATCGGGGTCGAGTGATCCTCTGAGAGAACCACCGTCAGTCCGTTGGGCAGCGTGGTGATTTCGTACTGAAGCTTCGGGGGGCGGGAGGCGGCGAGCGCCGGATAGGTGGCGGCGGAGAACACGCCGCCGGCCAGCAACGCCGCGGCCAGCACACGACTGGACCTGACCATATGGTCCGATTCTCTCAGTCGTGGTTAACCCCCAAGTCACGCCATCCTCGTCCTAGCGATCGCCGTTCCGGTCTGACCCGCGAGCTTTTCCTCGAGCTCGACGAGGCGCTGCTCGAGCTCCTCGAGACGCTTCTTCATCGACGGCAGGTGGCGGAACACCACGGACGCTTTCCGCCAGTCGCCGTGCGCAAACGCGGGTGAACCGGTCACGAACGCGCCGGACTCCACCGATTGCAGAACCGCGCTCTTCGCGCCGACGACGACCTTGTCTCCGACCGTGATGTGCCCCGTCACGCCACTCTGCCCGGCCATCATCACGTCGTCGCCGATGGACGTGCTGCCGGCGATGCCGACCTGCGCCGCGAGGAGCACGCGGCGGCCGATCGTCACGCCGTGAGCCACGTGCACGAGGTTGTCGATCTTCGTGCCGGCGCCGATGCGCGTCTCGCCGATCGCCGGGCGATCGACCGTCGCGTTGGCGCCGATCTCGACGTCGTCTTCGATCACCACGTCGCCGTGTTGCGGGATCTTGAGGTGTGTGCCGTCCTTCTGCCGCGCGAACCCGTACCCGTCGCTGCCAATCACCGCGCCGTCGTGAAGGGTGACGCGATTCCCGATGACGATGCGATCGCGAATCGAGACCTGTGAGTGGATGACGCAGTCGTCGCCGATCCGGGCGCCCGCGCCGATCACGACGTTCGGATGCACGATCGTTCGCGCGCCGATCGCCGCGCCCGCGCCGACCGTGACGAACGCACCGATCGACGCGTCGACGCCGATTGACGCGTCGCGTGCGACGGCGCTCATCGGGTCGACGCCCGGCGCCGGCCGATCGTGCGGCGCAAACAGCGTCACCGCGTTCGCGAACGCGGAATACGGATCGTCGGTGCGCAGCACGGCGCAGTTCACGCGCGAGTCGGCGGCCGTCGCACGCGCCAGAATCACCGCCGACGCGCGCGTGGTCGCCAGCCTGGGCAGGTATCGCGCGCTGGCGATGAAGGTCAGGTCACCGGGTCCCGCCTTGTGCACAGCCGCGACGCGGACGATGTCCACGTCGCCGTCGCCTTCGAGGCTGCACTGCAATCGATCCGCGATGTCCCGTAGTTTCAAGGCGTTAGCGTCGAGTATATAACACCAGGGTGATGCTCAGGCGCCGGGACCGCCACGCGATCGAAGAATGCCTCGAGGCGCGTGAGCCGGAGTTGGGACGCGATCGCCGCGACGCGCTCGGCGCGTGCGTCCCGCGCAACGCGTGCGAGCGCACCGAGCTCGCTCAGCGCGGGCTCCGCGATCGGACGCCACGAAATGCTTTCGAGCGCGTGACGCGCGCCGCGCCACGAGAGGTAGTGGGCCACGACACGAAACAGGAAGTAGTAGCCGATGAGATTCGGGCCGGGCAGCAGCACGAGAACGGCGGTGAGGGCAACGCCGACGACATTGATCAGCAGCCACCGGCCGTGGTGACGGCGCGCGCGAATGAGCACCCGCCCCCTGATGGCGGCCGCTGACGTCTCGGACAGGTCGGAGGGATAGATGAACGTGGCCGATGCGAGCGTGCGCAGCGACCAGAGCGTCCGCTGCTCGGCGATCGCCTCGGCAATCCGGCAGACCAGCCAGTCGCGCAAACGGGTCAGGCGTCCGGCGCGGTCACCCTGCCGGGAAGTCGCCGCGCGCGCCATCTGCCGCCATCCTTCGTGAAGGCGCTCAATCGTGCGGCTCCAGAAACCGGCGGCCTCGCGAGGAGCGAGCGGATCCGTCTCTTCCTGCTCGGTATAGAGATCGAACCGTCCGGATCCGATCGGCACCAGATAAACGGCTTCGTTGTCCAATCGCTAAGGCTTCTTGACCTTCTGAACAGCGCGGGGGATCGAGCTCTTCAACACAGGCTTGCCGGCCTGCGTCCACGCGCCGGCAATCGCGCTCGCCGTCCCGGTGATCGCGCCCGCCATCTGCTGCTCGAGAACCGGACGGATGTTCGTGAAGAACGCCTCGAAGTATGCGTCGTCGTACGTGTCCCTGGCGCCGATGGCGTCGCGATCGGCAGCCAGGATCTTCGGCACCAGCTGGAAACTGCTGAGCGCGACCCCGAAGATGAACTCGCGGGCGTTGGCGACCGGGCTCAGAGGCGGCGGATTGATGGTCAGCCGCGATTCGAAACGCTCGAAGAGCTCCGACTCGAATCGGCTGTGAAGGCCGTTCTGCCCGGAGAGCTGGCCGTCGTAGTTGTTGTGCACGTGCAGCGGCTGATACGCGTCCTGGATGTAGTGCCCGAGCGTGGACGCGAAGATCACGGTATTGCCTTCGACGTACAGCTGGTTGCGCGCTGAATCCCTGGAAGATCCGGGTCAGGTTGCCGAATTCCTCCATCGTTCGCCACGGCAGGAGCCCGTGCCGGCGAACCACCGCGACGCCGAATTTCTGGACGGCGGCGTCGTACTCCCGGGGCAGCGCCACGAACGGATACGGACCGTAGTCGTCGACGCCGAAGTCGATCTGATGATTGGGCGGCTCGTCCTCGAATCCAACGACGCGCCAGAGATCGGGATCGTTGGCGCGGAGCACGAGCTCGTCGCGATTGTGTTCGAAGAAGGGCTTGATCTCGGGCGGCAGCAGCTCGATCGCCCGGCGCATGATGTATCGATGCGCGACCGCGCCCCATGCGAATGCGGGGGTTGGCGCGAGCGCAGTGACGAGCAGCGCGGCGGCCACGACGGACTTTTTTCGCATGCTGGTATATTACGGCACTTGGACAACCTGACTCATTCGCTCTTTGGCGCCACGCTCGCGCGCACGCCACTCGGGCGCGCAGGCCGCGGCACCACCGCCGCACTCCTTCTTGCCTCGAACGCGCCGGACATCGACATCGTCACCACGGCGGGCGGCGCCGTGAAGTATCTGGAGTGGCATCGCGGCATGACGCACGGTCCGCTGGGCATCGTCGGCCTCGGCGTGGTGACGGCGATTCTCGTCTGGATCGGCCGGCGGTTCTACGACGAGCGCTGGCGCAAACCGAACGCGAGCGCCGGGTCAGGCGCCGCTGACGATCGGGACGCGCCGCTCGGGATGCTGATTGCGGTGTCGATCGTCGGCGTGCTTCTCCACGTGTTGATGGACTTGCCCACGTCGTACGGAACGCGGCTGCTGAGTCCGTTCGACTGGCACTGGTTCGCAATGGACTGGATGCCGATCATCGACATCTACCTGTTGATGGCGCTGGTGATCGGCCTGCTGGGCCGGTCCACACCACAGCAGCGTCGCGCGAAGGCCGCGTTCGTGCTGCTGGTGATGGCGACCAACTACGGCGTGCGCGCTGCCGCGCATCGTCAGGCGCTCGAGGTCGCGCCTCGGCTCTTCGGACCGACGCTGCCGGCTCCATGCGATCCGCCTGACGAGTCCACGGCGATCGTCGATTCGTGGCCGCGCCGTACGGCACCAACGAACCCGCCCTCGGGGAAACGGTGTCTCGTGGAAATCGTCGCGATGCCGTCGTTCACGTCGCCGTTCAGCTGGCGAATCATCGCGCAGATGTCCAACGCCTACGAGATTCACGATATCGATCTCCTGGATCGGCGCTATCGCGAGCCCGAGAGCGGATCCGAGGCGCCCTGGCGGCTGACGCTGCGTTACCCGAACGTGTGGACGCCGATGGTCGAGAAGGCGGCTGCGACGAACCTCGGACAGGTCTACCTCGGATTCTCACGACTGCCGGCCGCACGATCGGCAGTCGACTCCAACGGCGCGACGACGGTTCGGTGGACTGACATGCGATTTGCCGGCGGCGCGTTTGCGCTCGACCAGCCCGGACCGCGCACCAATCCATTCACCGCGACAGTTCGACTCGGCGCCGACGGCCAGGTACTGAGCGAGTCGCTCGGCGTCAGCCGCTAGTTCGGTCAAGGTGTGCCTCGCCTGGGCGCGCACATGTCGGTGGCGGGCGGACTGCCGCGGGCGGTGGAGCGGGCGGTCGTGCACCGGTGCGACGCGCTGCAGATCTTCGCGAAGAACGCCAACCAGTGGCGAGGGCGCGACCTTCCGCGCGAGGAGATTCGCGAGTTCCGCGCGAAGGTGAAAGCGGCCGGCATCCAGCCGGTGGTGTCGCACGCCAGCTATCTGATCAACCTCGCCACCACGAACCCGGCGCTGCGCCGGCAGTCGATCGAGGCCATGGGTGACGAACTCGATCGCGCCGAAGCGCTCGGCCTGCTCGGCGTCGTCCTCCATCCCGGCGCCTACACGATTGGGAACGAAGCGGAGGGACTGTCGCTCGTCGCCGAAGGGCTGCTCGAGCTGCTGCTCGCCCGGCGCCGGGCGAAGACGATGATCCTTCTCGAGCACACGGCCGGACAGGGAACCACGCTGGGCTCGACGTTCGAACAGCTCGCGTCGATCATCGCGAAGATGAACGACCATCGCCGGGTGGGCGTCTGCCTCGACACCTGTCATCTGATCGCATCGGGCTACGACCTTTGCTCGCCTGAAGGATATGCATCGACCTTCACACAGTTCGGCCGGCTCGTCGGATTCGACCGGCTGCGTGCCTTTCACCTGAACGACTCGAAGAAACCGCTCGGCAGCCGCGTCGATCGACACGAGCACATCGGCCAGGGATGCCTCGGTCTCGAGCCGTTTCGCCGGATCGTGAACGACCGCCGCTTTCGGGAACTGCCGATGCTGCTGGAGACGCCGAAGGCGGAAGGAAAGGCGACCGGCCCGATCGCGATCGATCCGCTCGACGAGCGGAACCTGAATACGCTACGCGAACTCATGGCAGGAACGACGGGAGGCGCAGGGAGCGGCAGGATAGGCAGGAAGGCGGGAAGACGCATCTAGGTTCGTTCTGTTCCTGCCTTTCCAGCCTTTCCTGCCTTCCTGCCCTCCTGCCTCTCCTGCCCCTCCTGCCTCCCGCCCATCCTGCCCTACCTCTCTCCGAACACTTCCGCCTCGAATCGCCACAGCTTCGCGCCCTTCTCCCACGCGTCGGAAGGCAGGCCCGCCTTCTTGCACGTATGAGCGAGAAACGCATCGGCATTCCAGTGCCACTCGCTTGCGACCTGCGGCAGGAGAAGGCCACGCTGCCACCCGCGCTCGACGACGAGACCGTCGCGTCCGACGACGATGTCCTGAGGGCCGGCGATGGGTTCCAACGGACCGAGCAGCGAAATCTCGATGTCGATCGCGTCGAGCTCCTCCGGCCCAAGGGGTGGAAAGCGGGGATCGGTACTGCAGGCCGCAACCGCGCAGCGCGGCACTACTTCCCCGAGCGGCTCGGTCGGCTCGATGTGACCGATGCAGCCGCGGAGTTCGCCGCCTTTGTGGAGGGTGACGAACGCTCCCCCGGGCTGCGCGAGGATCTCGGCGGCGCCTGGCACGTGAGCCGGTGTGCCTCTGACAAACGCAACGATGGCTTCACGCGCGATTCCCAGCAGGAGTTGGCGATCGTGATCGGTGGTCACGACACACCTCTCCGCCCCATGTCCCCTGTGTCCGCCGTGGTGGCGGGTTCGTCGAAGCGGCCCAGCGCCGCGGCGAGATAGCCGACCACCGTCGACTTGTCGCCCGACACGTCGCCTGAATCGGCGTAGTCGAGGATCCGCGCATCGCGGGCGCCGGCGGCGCGAGCGGCGCGCATGACGGCGACCATCGGCCCGCCGCCGCAGGCGTGTTCGGGTTTCGCGTCGAGCGCGGCCTGAAGGGCGTCCGGATCGAAGCGTCTCACGCAGTCGATGACGACGCCATCGAGCGCAGCGGCCGTGCGGGCATCATGGTAGTGCGACAGATCGCTGCTGGCGATCAGCAGCGCCCGGCGGCCTCGCAGTCCAGCGGCGAGCGCGTCACCGAGCGCGGCCGCCGTGGCGGCTGTCTGGTAGCCCATGAGCAGCGGAACGATCGGAAGGCCAGGCGCCAGCCGGGCCAGAAACGGCAGCTGCATTTCCAGAGAGTGCTCACGCGCATGCACGTCAGGAAGTTCGTGAACGACGGATGACGCTGCCGCGATCGCTTCGGCGCATTCGCCGTCGATTCTCGCGACGCCGAGCGGCGTCTGGAATCCGCCGGATGCAAACAACGAGACGCCGTCGAACCCGGCGTAGTGTGACGGCCCGACGAGCACGGCCACCTCGAACGCGCGGCCGCGCAGCAGCCGATAGGCGTGCGCCGCAACGGGACCCGAGTACATCAGCCCGGCGTGCGGCGCAATCAGCCCGACCAGCTCGCCCGGGACATCGGTCGCTTCGCCCGGCGGCGGCCAGATGCCGATCGACCGCAGCCGCAAGCACCGGTGCGGAATCCGGGTACCACGTTCCGGCGACGGCGCTCCTCCGGACGTTGGCTGACATGGCTGATCGCTGATGGCCTATCCCCTGCCATCGCTGGTTTCGATGTTAGCATTTGGCATGCCCGCGGGATTCACTCGAGACCAGATAGCGGCCATTGCCGCGCTGGCGCACCTCGAGCTCGACGCATCGGAGATCGATCTCTTCGCGCGGCAGCTCGGCGAGATCCTCGAATACGCCGAAGCCGTTCAGCAGATCGACACGACCGGCGTCCCTCCCACCTCCTCGGTCGCCGCGCGGCCTTCGGCCGATCGCCCGGACGAGGTGCGCCCGTCAATCGATCGCGATGAGGCGCTCGCCGCCGCGCCCGACGCCGCGATGGACGCGGGATTCTTCCGAGTGCCGCGGGTCCTCGGATGATTCAGGGGCGATCGGGTTCAAGCGTGCGACATACGGCGTGCGCCACAGGCAGGACGACACGACAGGTGCGACGTGCGGCCAATGAACCGCGGAGCGCGCGATGAGCGGGACGATTCGCGACGTGCGCGATGCGGTCCGCTCGCGTACGCGATCGGCGGCCGACGTCTGTCGGGACGCGCTGGCACGCATCGAGGCGGTCAACCCGGCGCTGAACGCGTTCAACACCGTCGTCGCCGATCGCGCGATGGCGCGCGCGATGGAGATCGACCGCGATCCCGATCGCTGGCGTGACGCGCCGCTTGCCGGCGTGCCCATCGCCGTGAAAGACAACTTGTGCACGCGTGGCATCCGGACCACCGCGTCTTCCCGGATGCTGGAGCACTACGTGCCGCCGTACGATGCGACGGTCGTCTCGCGCCTCGAGGGCGCCGGCGCCGTCATCGTCGGCAAGACCAACTGCGACGAGTTCGCCATGGGCTCGTCGAACGAGAACTCTGCGTTCGGGCCGGTCCGCAATCCCTGGGCGCTCGACCGCATTCCGGGGGGCACGAGCGGAGGATCGGCGGCCGCGGTGGCCGCAGGACTGACCCCGGCGGCGCTCGGCTCGGACACCGGCGGCTCCATCCGGCAGCCGGCGGCCCTGTGCGGAATCGTCGGCCTCAAGCCGACCTACGGCCGGGTGTCGCGCTACGGGCTCATCGCGCACGCCTCGTCGCTCGATCAGATCGGTCCGATGGCGCGCACGGTTCATGATGTCGCGCTGACGCTCGGCGTACTCGCGGGAGCCGATCCCGCCGATGCCACGAGCGCCGCCGAGCCAGTGCCCGACTACACGGCTGCGCTGACAGGCGACGTGCGCGGCCTCCGCATCGGCGTTCCGCGCGCCCTGCTCGAGGGGATTGACGCCGAGGTCGCGCACGCGACCGATGCCGCACTCGACGTGCTGAAGGCGCGTGGGGCGACGCTGCTCGACGTCGAGCTTCCGCACGCGCGATATGCCACCCCGGTCTACTACCTGGTCTCGACCGCGGAGGCCAGCTCCAACCTCGCCCGGTACGACGGCGTTCGATACGGCTTTCGGGCCGACGACGGACCAGGCGCAAAGGACCGGAGTCTGCGGAGCATGTACGCGCGGACCCGCGCGCAGGGATTCGGCGCGGAGGTCAAACGGCGCATCATGCTCGGGACGTACGTGCTGAGCGCCGGATACTACGACGCGTATTACCTCAAGGCGCAGCAGGCGCGAACGCTCATCCTGCGCGACTACGATCGGGCATTCGCGAGCGTCGACGTCGTCGCGATGCCGACGAGCCCGACGCCGGCGGTTCGCATCGGCGAGCGCGTCGCCGATCCGGTGCAGATGTACCTGATGGACGTGTTCACGGTGAGCGCGAACCTGTCGGGCCTGCCGGCGATCAGCGTGCCGTGCGGCTTCACCCGGGTGCCGCGGGGCCGTCGGGCGACGGCGGCCCCGGCGCGACGAAGCTCGGCGCACCCTCATCAGCGAGCGAAGGCGGGCTGCCGATCGGGCTCCAGTTGATGGGACGACGTTTCGACGAAGCGACGCTGCTGCGCATTGCCGATGCGTACGAACGCGATACCGAATGGCCGACACAGCCGTCACTCCCGATCTCGAGCCGCTGAAACCGGCGGACTGGACCACGCTCAGCGACGAGAAGCTGCTCGAGGTCCGCATGTGCGACCTCTCGCTGACGATCGCGGGCACGGAGCTGGAGCCGCGCATCGCCCAGGTCGACGCCGAACTCGCCGCCCGCAGCCTGACGTTCCGGCCGTACTACTGGCTCTCCGACGAGTGGTTCACGCCGGACGGCGTTCCGGGCATCGCCATCCCTTTCTATCTGGCGCATCCGCGGCTCGCAAAGCTGGAGCGCGCCCAGATGCTCGAGGTCGAAGGCGGCGATCCGGAATCGTGCCTTCGCATCCTGCGACACGAAGCGGGCCACGCGATCGATAACGCCTACCAGCTTCAGCGCCGTCCCACACGCCGAAGGCTCTTTGGAGATCCGAAAACCGAGTACCCCGAGTACTACACGCCGAAGCCTTACAGCAAGAGCTTCGTGCAGCATCTGGATCACTGGTACGCGCAGAGCCATCCGGACGAAGACTTTGCCGAAACGTTCGCCGTCTGGATGGATCCTCAATCGATGTGGGCGACGCGCTACGCGGGCTGGCCGGCGCAGCGGAAGCTCGAATACATGGACCGGCTGATGCGCGGACTGGCCTCGGTCCGGCCGCGCGTGAAGTCGAAGCGGCAGGTGGATCCGCTGTCGCGGTTGAAGAAGACGCTCGGCGAGCACTATCGCGTGAAGCGCGAGCACTACGGCCTGGATCACCCGGACTTCTACGAGAGCGACCTCCGCAATCTCTTCTCCGACGCGCCGCAGTACGCGAAGAACCTGTCGGCGGCACGTTTCGTCCGACGCATCCAGCGGGAAGCGCGCAGTACGATCGCGAGCTTCACCGACAGCTACCAGTACACCATCGACCAGCTGCTCGAGAAAATCGTCGAGCGCTGTCGCCAACTCAATCTCCGTCTGACCGACGCCGAAGAGGCGACCAGGATCGACTTCATGGTGTTTCTCACCGTCCAGACGATGAATTACCTGCACAGCGGCAGGCACAGGGTCGCCCTATGAGCGCAAAACTCCGGGTCCTGGCCCTCGTTCACCGCCACCTGATCCCGCCCGACAAGATCGAGGAAGGCACCGACATCGTGTCGGCGCCATGGCGCACGGAATACGACGTCATCTCGACGCTGACCGGCCTCGGCCACGAGGTGAAGGCGCTCGGCGTTCACGACGACCTGGGCGAAATCCGGCGCCTCGCGACCGAATGGAAGCCGCACATCGCGTTCAACCTGCTGGAAGGCTTCGATGACATCACGATTTTCGACCAGAACGTGGTGTCGCACCTCGAGCTCCTGAAGCTGCCCTACACCGGCTGCAACCCGCGGGGCCTGCTGCTGGCCCGGGACAAGTCGCTCTCGAAGAAGCTCCTCGCGTATCACCGCATCGCGGTGCCTGAATTCGAGGTTGTCCGCATCGGCCGTCCGATCCGGCGGCCCAAACGCCTGCCTTTTCCCCTGATGGTGAAGTCGCTCACGCAGGAAGCGTCGATCGGCATCTCGCAGGCCTCGGTGGTCGACAGCGACGAGAAGCTCAAGGAACGCGTCGCCTTCATCCACGAGAGCATCGGCACCGCCGCCATCGTCGAGCAGTACATCGAAGGACGCGAGATCTACGTCGGCATCCTCGGCAACCAGACGCTCCAGGCGCTGCCCATCTGGGAGCTGTTCTTCACGAACATGCCCGAGGGCGCCAGGCGTATCGCGACCGATCGCGTGAAGTGGAGCGTCAAGTACCAGAAGAAATACGGAATCGACAGCGGGCTCGCCAGGGATCTGCCGGACGCCAAATCCGACGAGATTCATCACCTGTGCAAGCGCGCCTACCGGGCGCTCGAGCTGAGCGGCTACGCCAGGATCGATCTGCGGCTCGACGAGGCGGGCAATGCCTGGATCATCGAGGCCAATCCGAACCCGCAGATCGCAAAAGGTGAGGATTTCGCCGCGTCGGCCCAGAGGATGGGCATCAGCTATGAAACGGTGATCCAGCGCATCATCAACCTCGGCATGCGCTGGCAGCCGGAGAGCTTTCGCGTGAAGGCGCTAATAGCTCAGTGATGGCCGGGATGTCAGCCGGACGATGGCCCACACGAACAACGCCAGGAACGCGAACGGCAGCAGCGGGATCATCACCGCAAACAGCACCGCCACGAACGCCGCGAGGAATGCGCCGCCGACGGCCAGCAGCACGAAAGGCAGCACCATCACCAACACCACTGACTTGATGAGCAGGCGCAGCACCATGAACGGCACGATGAGCAGGGCAAAGGGCAGGAACAGCAGACCGAAAAAGAGCCCGAAGGCAATCCGGAACGGGAGCGTAAGCAGGAAGAACATGCTGATCCTCCGGGGCCCCGACTCAGCCGAGGCCCGTCAGGATCATTTACGAGCCGCGGCTTCCTTGAGTTCCGGCGAGTGGAGCTGGTCGGCCGGCCCACGCGGGGCGCTCGGCGCGAAATAGACGAACGGCTTGCGGCTGATCCGCTCGTCGAGGCTCTTGACCACGGTCGCGGTGCCTCCGGCTGTCTTCTTCGTCTTCGTGAACCCGACGATGACGCAGAATCCGATGAAGAGCGCCAGGACGAATCCTGTGCTCGACAGCACGCCTTGAAGTGTCCCGATGACGATTTGTACGGCGTCGGAGTTCATGCTTCGGCCTCGCCCTCTGCCTTCGCCGGCGGGACGTCGTAGTAGACCAGGCCGCGCTTCACTTCTTCCATGGCGACACGCTCGGCCTTGTGTGGCGCTTGTATTTCTTCGCCCAGACGTGGCCGCGCGCCGCGCCGCAGCTGCTTGGCGCGCAGCGCCGCCACGTCCACGAAAAGAAAGCGGCTCTGGATAGGCGCGAGCGGCTCGGACGGAATCTTGGGCGTATCAGGGTGTTGTTGAAGGGGCGTCGGTTCGTCCATCGAGCATAAAGGTTAGCACGCGGAGACAAAGGGCTGAAAGGGCTGGATAGGCAGGATGGGCGGGAGAGGCGGGATGGGCAGGATGGGCAAGATAGGAAGAACCGCCCGACAAGTTCTGCCAGTCCAGCCTATCCAGCCCCTCCAGCCCTTCCTGCCCGAGGGTTAGGCGGCCACGTCCACCTTGATCGACCGCGGCTTGGCTTCCTCACGCAGAGGGAGCCGGACCGTGAGCACGCCGTTCTTGTACTCGGCGGTCACTCGGCTTGGATCGACCGTGGTCGGCAGCGAGAACGAACGCGTGAAAGAACCGTAACGCCGCTCGACGTGATGGAACTGCTCCTCTTTCACGTCGCCGGCCAGCTTCTTCTCGCCCTTGATCGTCAGCACGAAGTTCTCGATGTTGATGTCGATAGCCTCGCGCGTCATGTCGGGCAGCTCGGCCTTCAGCACGAGCTCGTGATCGCTGGTCTGGAAGATGTCCACGGGCGGCATCCAGGTGGTGCTGGGCGCGGTGAAACCGAAGTCGCGAAACGGATCCCAACGAACGATAGCCATGATTTACTCCTTACGTTTCGGGGCAGGACAGGCGGGAAAGGCGGGAAGGGCAGGATTCGATCAATCAATCCTGCCTGTCCAGCCCATCCCGCCCATCTCGCCCGGTTGTTATTTAGTCTCCGCGTACTCCGCGTCGACCACTTCAGCGTCCTTGACGTTCGATCCCGCCGCCGACGGCCCCGAGGCCGGCTGAGACGGCGCCTGCTTGTAGAGCTGCTCCGCAATCGCGTGCGACGCGTGTTGGAGCTCCTCGGTCGCCTTCCTGATCGCGGTCACGTCGTCACCCTGCGTAAGGGTGCGCAGGTTCGCAATCGCCGCCTCAATCTTCGACAAGTCGCCGACGGCGATCTTCTGGCGGTTCTCGTTGACCGTCTTCTCCACCTGGTAGGCCAGCGAGTCGGCCTGGTTCCGGGCGTCGATCACGTCGCGACGCGCCTGATCCTCGGACGCGTGGCTTTGAGCTTCGGTGACCATCCGGTCGACTTCGTCCTTCGACAGGCCGCTCGATCCGTTGATCGTGATCTTCTGCTCCTTGCCGCTCGCCATGTCCTTCGCGGTCACGTTGACGATGCCGTTGGCGTCGATGTCGAAGGCGACCTCGACCTGCGGCACGCCACGCGGCGCCGGCGGGAGACCGACGAGCTGGAAGCGTCCCAGCGTCCGGTTATCGCGCGCCAGCTGGCGCTCGCCCTGCAGGACGTGGACTTCGACGTTGGTCTGGTTGTCGGTCGCCGTCGAGAAGACCTCGCTCTTGCGCGTCGGGATCGTCGTGTTGCGCGGAATCAGCGTCGTCAACACGCCGCCGAGCGTCTCGATTCCGAGCGACAGCGGCGTCACGTCGAGGAGCAGGAGATCCTTCACCTCGCCGGAGAGCACGCCGCCCTGGGCCGCCGCGCCGATCGCAACCACTTCATCGGGGTTCACGCCTTTGTGCGGTTCCTTGCCGAAGAAGTCGCGTACGAGCTGCTGCACTTTCGGCATGCGGGTCGAGCCGCCCACGAGCACGATCTCGTCGATCTTCGACGGGTCCACTCCCGCGTCGGCCAGCGCCTGCTTCACCGGCGCCATCGTCCGCTGCAGCAGGTCGTCGACGAGTTGCTCGAGCTTGGCCCTCGTCAGCTTCACCTGCATGTGCTTCGGACCGGTCGCGTCGGCGGTGACGAACGGCAGGTTGACCTCGGTTTCGATCGCGGTCGAGAGTTCGATCTTCGCCTTCTCCGCGCCTTCTTTCAGACGCTGGAGCGCCATGCGATCCTTCGACAGATCGATGCCTTCGCTCTTCTTGAACTCGCTGACGAGCCACTCGATGATGCGGTCGTCGAGGTCGTCGCCGCCGAGATGCGTGTCGCCGTTGGTCGCCTTGACTTCGACCACGCCCTCACCCACCTCCAGGACCGAGATGTCGAAGGTGCCGCCGCCAAAGTCGTACACCGCAATCGTCTCGTCCTTTTTCTTGTCGAGACCGTAGGCGAGCGCCGCGGCGGTCGGCTCGTTGATGATGCGCGAGACGTTGAGGCCGGCAATCTTGCCGGCGTCCTTGGTGGCCTGCCGCTGGGCGTCGTTGAAATAGGCAGGCACCGTGATGACCGCGTCGGTCACCTTTTCGCCCAGGTAGTCTTCGGCGGCCTGCTTCAGCTTCTGCAGAATCATCGCGGAGACTTCGGGCGGCGAGTACTTCTTGTCGCGCGCGTTCACCCACGCATCGCCGTTGCTGGCGCGGACGACCTTGTAGGGCACGCGGGAGGCTTCGCTGGTCACCTCGTCGAACTTCCGTCCCATGAAGCGCTTGATGGAGAACACCGTGTTTTCGGGGTTGGTGACCGCCTGCCGCTTGGCGACCTGACCGACGAGACGCTCGGCATCCTTGGTGAACGCCACCACAGATGGGGTCGTGCGCGCGCCCTCCTGATTCACGATGACGGTGGGCTGGCCGCCTTCCATCACGGCCACGACGGAGTTCGTCGTGCCGAGGTCGATTCCAATCACTTTACCGGGCATGTTGTTAGGTCCTCGTTTCCTAAGATGAAAGGAGTATAGGGACTACATGAGTGTATGTCAAGCATTTTATATGAGTCTATATAACTCATATATTGCCAGCTGCTATTGCCTTGAGATTCTTGGTGTTACGGGAGGAGCTGTCGTTGAAGGGCCCGGCTATGCGATCATTTCCTCATGCGTACCCGCATTCACGGCACCGTTCTCCCCTCGGAAATCGGGGAGTTCGCTGAGGACGTGCGCCAGGTGTTCCAGGAGCTCGGCAGAACGTTCGGATCCGAGACTTCCCTCCACGGTGAATGCTCCCCGGCGGTCGACGTCTACGAAACCGACGATTGGCTGGAATTGACGGTGGATCTGCCGGGCGTCGACGCCGCGACTGTGCGCGTGATTGCCAAGGGCGACAGCGTGTTGATTGCCGGCGAGAAGCCGGCGCGCCGGGCGCGGCGCGAGTCGAGTTTTCATCTGGTCGAGAGAGACTACGGACGGTTCGCGCGCGTCGTCCGACTGGGTCGCGCCTGCGACACGTCGAAGGCGCGCGCGACGCTGGCACACGGCGAGTTGCGGGTCTCTGTCCCGAAGATCGCGGAGCGCCGTCAACGGGCCATTCCCATTACTGTCAATGGCTAATGGCTGATGGCTAAGGGTTCATGGCGGATGGCGTAAGGTGATGGTGTGTGCGACGATGCTCCATCAACCCATGAGCCATTCGCCATGCCATCAGCCATCAGCCATCAGCCATGATTCGTCTTTTATTCATCGGAGACATCGTCGGCAAGCCCGGGCGCGACCTGGTCAGGCGCGGGCTCGCGGGGATCGTCGACTTCCACCGAATCGATCTGGTCATCGCGAACGCCGAGAATTCCGCCGCCGGGTTCGGCATCACTCGCGAGATCGGCGATCAGCTGCTCGAGTGGGGCGTCGACGTGATGACCTCTGGCAATCACATCTGGGACAAGAAGGAAGCGCTGGACTACATCGGGGCGGAGCCGCGGCTGCTCCGCCCGGCGAACTACCCTGCCGGCGCGCCCGGCAACGGCAGCTACCTGGCGCGGACCCGCGACGGCCGCTCCGTGGGAATCGTCAACGTCATGGGACGCGTGTTCATGCTGAACATCGACGACCCGTTTGCGGTCGTCCTTCGCGAAATCGAGGCGCTCAAGGAACGAACGCGCGTCGTGTTTGTCGACTTCCACGCCGAGGCCACGTCTGAGAAGATCGCCATGGGATGGCATCTGGACGGCAAGGTGACGGCGGTGGTCGGGACGCATACGCACGTCCAGACCGCGGACGAACGCATCCTGCCCAAGGGCACCGCGTACCTGACCGACGTGGGGATGACGGGCCCGCACGACTCCATCATCGGCGTCGAGATTCAGGCGGCGCTGGGGCGGTTTCTGACGGCGTTGCCCGCGCGGTTCGAAACCGCCACGGAGAACCCGCGGCTGAACGCCGTAGTCATCGAAGCGGACGAGCAAACCGGCCGCGCCACCGACATCGAACGACTGAGCTTGAGCGCGGACGACATCCAGCAGCTCGCGGATCTTGCCGATGACCGATCTGTTCGATCTTCCGTTTGAGGAGGAGCCGGAAGCGGAACCTCAGTCGCGGCCTGTAGAAGCCCGGCCCGCGCCCGCGCAATCAACGCCGGACGAACGAACGGCGAACCACGAACGCCGAGTCCCGAACGCCGAACGGCGAACCACGAACGACGAACGTCGAAGCTCCGGTGGCCGCACCTCCCCGCCGCGTTCTTTCGGTCACCGAACTGACCGTCCGCGTGCGCGATCTGCTCGAGGCCGAGTTCTTCGAGGTGTGGGTCGAAGGCGAGCTCTCGAACTGCCGCGTGTGGAACACCGGCCACCTGTATTTCACGCTCAAGGACGGCGCCTCGCAGATTCGCGCGGTGATTTTCCGCGCCGCGCTGCGGTATTTGAAATTCAAGCCGGCCGACGGACTGCGCGTCGTCGCGCGCGGCCGCGTGTCCGTCTACGAGCCGAAGGGCGAATATCAGCTCGTCTGCGAGCATCTCGAGCCGCACGGCCTCGGCGCGCTGCAGCTCGCCTTCGAGCAGCTGAAAAAGAAGCTGCAGGCGGAAGGGCTGTTCGACGCCGCGCGGAAGCGGCCGCTCCCGGCGCTCCCGCGCAAGATCGGCATCGTCACGTCGCTCGACGGCGCGGCGATTCGCGACATCATCAAGGTGCTGCGGCGGCGATACGCGAATGCCCACCTGGTGATCTGCCCGGCCCGCGTGCAGGGCGAGGACGCCGCGCCGGAGATCGCCCGGGCGCTGCGACAGATCGCCCGGGTCCCGGGCGTGGACGTGGTCATCGTCGGCCGCGGCGGCGGCTCGATCGAGGATCTGTGGGCCTTCAACGAAGAGGTCGTCGCGCGCGCGATTGCGCGAGTCCCCGTGCCGGTTATCGCGGCGGTCGGCCATGAAACCGACGTCACCATCGCCGACTTCGTCGCGGATCTTCGCGCGCCGACGCCGTCGGCCGCGGCCGAGCTCGTCGTATCGGCGAAGGACGAGTTCTGGGGGCGCATCGATCGGCTCGAAGGCCGGCTGCGCGGCGCCGTGCGCGCCCGCGTGCAGGGCTTGAGCCGCCGCGTCCACATCGTCGACAGCCGGCCGGCGTTCGCCGGCTTCCGCGGACGCCTGGCGATGCGGGGACGCCACGCAGCGGAGCTGTCGCACGCGCTCGCTCGAATCGTCCGCGCCAACCTCGCGGTTCGAGAGCGGCGGCGTCAGATGCTCGAGCGCCAGCTGGCCACATTCGACGCGGGCCGGCGCCTCGCGAGCATCCGCACGCGGCTCGTTGCATCGCGCGGCAGGCTCGACAGCGCCGTTCGCCTGCGCCAGCATCGCGCTGCCGCGCAGTTCGGCAACGTTGCCGGGCGGCTCGACACGCTCAGCCCGCTCGCGGTGCTCGGCCGCGGGTACGCCGTCGCGTGGAACGCCGACAAAACACGCGCCCTGCGAGATGCGGCAGCGGTCGCGCCGGGCGACTCGATTCATGTCACCCTGTCCCAGGGCGAGCTGCATTGCGAGGTTCGAGCCGCCGATCCAACATCGAGGACGCCGAGATAACCTCGCACCCGTTCATTCAAAGCTGATACATGGCCGACACCTCCATCAAAGATTTCGAAACCGCCATCGCGGAGCTCGAGACAATCGTGAAGAAGCTCGAAGAAGGAGACCTCCCGCTCGAGCAGTCGCTGGCGCTCTACGAGCGCGGCGTGCAGCTCTCGAGGTTCTGCCACACGCAGCTCGAACAGGCCGAGCGGCGCATCGAGATTCTGAACGAGCGAGGAGAGCTGAAGACGGCTCCGGCGTCATTTGCCGCCGAGGATCCCGAGCGCGGTTGACGCCGTGAGCGCCGAACCACTCGCGGACTTTCTGACGCGCGCGCGCGCACGCGTCGACGCTTCGCTCGAACGCTACCTGCCGGTTCCGCCGGCGTGTCCCGCGATCGTGGCGGACGCGATGCGCTACAGCGTGTTCGCCGGCGGCAAACGCCTTCGGCCGATCCTGACGCTGGCGGCAGCCGTCGCGGCCGACGACCGCCGCCCCGAAGGGACGAACGCGGCAACCGACATCAGCGCCGCGTTCGACGCCGCGTTGCCCGCCGCCTGCGCCATCGAGCTGATCCATACCTACTCGCTCATTCATGACGATTTGCCCGCGATGGACGACGACACGCTGCGGCGGGGACGTCCGACGCTGCACGTGGTCTACGGTGACGGCATCGCGATTCTCGCGGGCGACGGTCTCCATGCGGAAGCCTTCACGCTCCTCGCGCGTGAACCGGCGACCGACGATCCCGCGATCATGGAGCGGCAGCTTCGCGTGATCCGGCTCGTCGGCGAAGCCGCGGGTGCGGGCGGCATGGTCGGAGGCCAGGCGATCGATCTGCAGGCGGCCGGACAGGCGCCTGGTCACGCCATCACGCTCGATGCCGATGGCCTTCGGCATATGCATGCGCTGAAAACCGGCGCCCTCATTCGTGCGTCGGCGATGAGCGGCGCGATCATGGGCGGGGCCGATGCCGAGCGCGTCGCGGCAATCGAGCGGTACGCGCGCGAAGTGGGCCTCGCTTTCCAAATCATCGACGACGTGCTCGACGTGGAAGGGGATCCGGCGTCGCTCGGCAAGACCGCGGGCAAGGACGCAGCATCCGAGAAGCCGACATATCCCGCGCTCTTCGGGCTGGAACAATCGCGCGCGCTCGCGAACGAGTGCCTGCGGCGCGCGCACGAGGCGCTGGACAGCGCAGGCCTCCGAAACAGTCTGCTGGCAGGAATCGCCGACTGGGTCGTCACGCGCAAGAGTTGATTCGATGCACCGCTTCTACGTTTTCCCTTCGTGTCCTTTGTGTTGAATCACGTGTCGCTGACAAAGACCCGTCTTGACGTCGCGCTCGTCGATCTCGGACTCGCGCCTTCACGCGAACGCGCGCGCGCGCTGATTCTGGCCGGCCAGGTGACCATCGACGGCCAGGTCGTTTCCAAGGCCGGCGCGGCGGTCAGAAGCGATGCGCGTGTCGAGCTCGCGTCGCCGGATCACCCGTACGTCGGCCGCGGCGGCGTGAAGCTGGCGGGCGCGCTCGACGCATTCGGCGTCGATCCGGCAGGACGCCGCGCGCTCGACGTCGGCGCATCGACCGGCGGTTTCACCGACGTCCTCCTGCGCCGCGGGGCGACGAGCGTCATCGCCGTCGACGTCGGCCGCGGACAGCTCGACTGGCGGCTTCGTAACGATCCGCGCGTCCTCGTCCACGAAGGCGTCAACGCCCGCATGCTGACCGCGAACGATGTGCCGCACTCGGTGAGCCTCGTCGTCATCGACGTCGCGTTCATCTCTCTTCGGCACATTCTTCCGGCCCTGCCGCCGTTTCTCGATGCGGCGGCCGACATCGTGGCGCTCGTCAAACCGCAGTTCGAGGCCGGCCGCGACGAGGTCGGCAAGCACGGCATCGTGTCCGACCCGGCGGTCCACGACGCGGTCATCGAACGCGTCACCGAAGCGGCGCGCGCGTGCGGTTTTGCGCGCCTCGCGATGACGCCATCGCCGATCACCGGCGCGACCGGCAACCAGGAATTCTTCCTTCACCTCCGTGCCGCAGGCTGAACCAATCGTCGTCATCGGCGCCGGAGCCATCGGCAGCGTGTACGCGGTGAAGCTGTCCAGCCACCATCACGTCACCGTTGTCGCGCGGCCCGACCACGTCGAGGCGATTCGGGCGGACGGCCTGCGGCTGGTCGGGCGTGAGACGCTCACGTCCAGGCTGGACGCCGTCACGCGGCTCGACGCGATAGCGCCGAACACGGTCGTGCTGCTGACGACGAAGGTCAATGCGAGCGAGGCGGCGCTGGCGCCGATCGCCGACCTCGTCCGCGACGACACGGTCATCGTGTGCGTGCAGAACGGCCTGAACAGCGAGGGCATCGCGAGGAACGCCGTCCGGGATCGCTGCGCCGTGCTGCGCGCGATCACGCAATTCGGCGCCATCTTCCAACAGCCGGGCGTGATCAATTTCACGGCGTCGGGCTACACGCTGCTGGAAGACGGTCCGCGCAGCGCGGCCATCGCCGCGATCCTGACCGCCGCCGGGCTGGACGGCCGGATTTCGGCCGACATCAAGACGGAGATCTGGCGAAAGCTGATTTTCAACTGCGTGATCAATCCCATCACGTCCATCGCCGGCACGGAAGTCGGCGGGATAGCCGACAGCCGGCTGGATCCGCTCAAGCGCCTCGTGATCGACGAGTGTCTCGCCGTCGCCCGCTCACAAGGCGTCGCCTTCGACATCGATTTCCTGTCGACCATCACCGAGGTCTTCGGCGCGTCGCGCACGATCGCCTCGATGCGGCAGGACCTGATGCGCGGCAGGCCGACCGAGATCGATCACATGAACGGGGCCGTCGCGTCGCTTGGCCGCCAGGTCGGTATCCCCTGCCCGGTGAACGCGGCGCTGACGGACCTCATCAAGGCAATGGATCGATGTACGATGACGCCATGACACGCGTCGGCATCGTCGCCAAGTCGCATCTTCGCGAAGCGACGCCGCATCTCACCGCCATCGAATCGTGGCTGGCCCAGCGAGGGCACGAGGCCGTGTTCGAAACGGCGACCGCGGCGCTCATGCCGGCTTCAGAGGGCCGCAAAGTCGCCGACAAATCAGCGCTGGTCACCGACGTCGGGCTCCTTGTCGTCCTCGGCGGTGACGGCACGCTCCTCTCGGTCGCGGACTGCGCCGGCGCGGCCGACGTCGACGTGCCGATTCTCGGTGTCAATTTCGGCAGCCTCGGGTTCCTCACGGAAGCGACTCTCCCGGAACTTTATCCATCGCTCGAGTCGGCGCTCGACGGCTCGGCGCGCGTGGAAGCCCGGATGATGCTCCGGGCGACGACGATGCGCGCCGGCAAGGCGCTGCCGCACCATATCGCGCTGAACGACGTCGTGATCACCAAGGCCGCCCGCGCGCGGATGACCGACCTCTCCGTCTTCGTCGGCGACGAGTTCGTCACGCGCGTGAAGGCCGACGGACTGATCGTCGCCACCCCCACTGGATCGACGGCATACAACCTGGCGGCCGGCGGACCGATCGTGCAGCCGGTGGTCGACGCCATCGTGTTGACGCCGATCGCGCCTCACATGCTCACCAACCGTCCCATCGTGATTCCCGCCTCGTCGATGGTACGGGTGCAGCCGACGATGGCCGAGCGCGACGAGTTGTACATCACGTTCGACGGCCAGGCCGGGTATCAGCTGGAGGCGGGCGACGAAGTGCACATCCGCTGCGCGGATCGCCGGGTGCGCCTGCTCCGTCCGTCGTCGCGCAGCTACTTCGAGGTCCTGCGGCAGAAGCTGAAATGGAACGAGCGCTAAGGCAGGCCTGAAGGCCTGCACTACATCGGGTCGAGAACACGGTAGACGCCCCGCGCACCCGTCCGAACAAACCACGAGACACCGAGACACAGAGTCCGAACGCGTCGCACGTCGGCCGGCATGCTGGCCGACCGTCGTCGCGACGGTCGCCGGAACTCGTGTGTCCGCTGTCGAACTGCGTGCTCGGCGTGTTGAAGCCCGTGGATACGATCGCAGCGTGATCCTTGCTTCATCGTGAGCACCGCCGCCTCGGATCGAGGTCGAGGCCCGTGGATCCATCCAGCGTGATCGATGACGGTCGTCAGGGCTTTGCCCTGGCGGCCACGAACGGGGGAACCTCGGGCTCTCCCGCGTAGAACGTCCTGGGCATGCCTCTCGTCAGCGCCCAGCGATGAATCCAGGTGATGCCGCCGGTCCCGACAAACGTGTCCGGCGATCGGTAGGCTTCGTCCTCGAGCGCGCGATCGAGCGTGATGAACCGGTAGCCGCCCTGCTCGAACATCGTGGCGAGCTCGCCGAAGCGATCCGCGTTCAGCATGTTGGCGTGAATCAGCAGTATCTGCGCGATGTGGCGCCCGAAGAGCTCCTGGGAGTTTCGTTCGAAGAACTCGACTTTCCGCTTCATGTACGGCACGTAGGCGTCGGCGATCTCGCGCGCAGCGGCGGCGTCGCCGTGGGCGAGCGATCGGTCGTATGCGCCGGCAAAGATGTACTCGTCGTTGTCGATGGTCACCGGTGCCACTCGATAACCATGCGCGGCGAGGAAGCTCTCGAACTCCTTCCTCTTCTCCAGGTCGCGCCCGGTATGGAGAAACGGGTGCCGGAAGAACCGCGGCGTGAGCCCGCGTTGCTCCATGAGCGGCCGTGTGACGCGCTCGCCTTTCAGCACGTCCGCTTCGAAGACGTCGAGCGGTGTGGTGTGCAGATCGGCGTGCGAGTACGAGTGATTGCCGAGCTCGATCCCCGCGTCGAGCCAGCGCCGCAACAGCTCCACGCGCTGCGGATCGACGGCGCCGTCGGCCGCATTGAGCTTGTCCTCGTTGACGAAGCCGATCGTGGGCACATGGTGCGCGGCGATGCCGGCCAGCAGCTTGCGCGTCAGTTCGCCGCTCGAGGCGATGTCTCTGGGCAGAACGCCGGCAATGGGCAGATCGTCGAACGTGATCGCCACACTTCGGCCGTCGGCCGCCGGCTGTGGCCGCGCGCCGTTCGCGGCCACGAGCGCGATCGCGCTAATGATGCTGACGACGATCGCGGAAATACTGAACCTGGTACTTCTGAACATTCCGGTTGTGCTCCTCGAGCGTGCGGGCAAACTCGTGCGACCCGTCGTTGCGGCTGACGAAGTACAGGTAGTCGGCGGCGGCCGGGTGAATGGCGGCTTCAATCGACGCGCGGCCGGGCGACGCGATCGGTCCCGGCGGCAGCCCGGGATACCGATACGTGTTGTACGGCGAGTCGAACGACAAATCGTCCTTGTGGATGTTCCCGTCGTAGCGGTGAGCCTTCACGAGACCGTAGATGACGGTGGGATCGCATTGCAGCGGCATGCCGATCCGAAGCCGCGTCGTATAGACGGCGGCCACGAGCGGGCGCTCGTCCGCCTTTGCCGTTTCTTTTTCGACGATGGATGCGAGCGTGATCACCTGGCGAACGCTCAGGTTGCGCGCAGCGGCCGCCTGTCGAAGCTCCGGGGTCAGTATTTTCTCGAAGCGCGCGACCATCGTCCGCACGAGCTTTGCGGCGTCGGTGCGCCGGGGAACCGCGTACGTCTCCGGAAACAAATAGCCCTCGAGATCCTTCGCGGCCGGATCCAGGCCGTTGATCGGCGATGGATCGTGCGCGGCCTGGACGAACGCCGCCGCCGTTCCCAGCCCGTGCGATTCGAAGATCTTCGACATCTCGGCGACCGTCAATCCTTCGGGAAACGTCATGCTGACCACGAACACGTCGCCGCGCGCCATCTTGTCGATGACCTCGAACGGCGTCATGGCGCGGTCGAAGCGATATTCACCGGCCTTCAGATGCCGTCCCTGATTGCTGAGCCACAACGCGAGCCGGAAGGTGATGGCGTCCCGAATCACGCCCGCGGAGACGAGACGCTCGCCGATCGGCGTCGACCCTGTGCCCTGCGGGATCTCGACGAACTGTTCGCTCCCCTCGAAGCCGCGATAAGGCCGGTTGACTCGCATGTACAGCACAGCCGCCGCGGCGCCCGCGGCGATCACGACCAGCAACAGAAACCAGAGCAGCTTCTTCATAGGGGCTTTGCCGAACGATCAACGGCGAACGACGAACGTCATCGGTTCGGTCGATTCTACGTCCGATCAAGATAGTCCTGAAGGAACACGGCGGCGGAAGCCGCGTCGAGCTGCGCCTTCCGCTTTCGCCAGTCCTTTTCGCGTCGCGCAAGGCGGCTCTCTGCCTCGCGGCTCGTCAGCCGCTCGTCTTCCGTCACGATCGGCAGCGGCGTCCGTGCCTTCAACCTCGCGATGAAGGCATTCACATGAGCGGTCTGCGGCGTCGGCGTACCGTCGAGGCTCGTCGGCATTCCCACCACGACCGCGGCGATGCCATCGTCCTCGCCGTCGAGCTGCTCGATGCGACGGGCGACACGCTCGACCGCATCGGCGTCGCTCGTCACGGCGATCGCTTCCAGCGGCCGTGCGAGCGTACGCGAGGCGTCGCTGATGGCAAGCCCCACGCGCCGCGTGCCGACGTCCACTGCGAGAATGCGTCCCTTCACAGATTTACCAACTCGCCGCTGCTCACCAACTCACCAATTCCCCAACTCACCAACTCACCAATTCCCAAATGGTATAGTTTCTTCCTTCCAAACACGTTGTGAAACGCATCCTGATCGTCTCGCTTGTGCTGTGCCTGACCGCCGTCGCCTGCGGAACGCGCAGGCCCCCTCAGAAATTTCAGCAGAAGCTCGTCATCCTCGGCTTCGACGGCATGGACCCGCGCCTCGTCCAGAAATGGATGGGCGAAGGCAAGCTGCCGAACATGAAAAAGCTGGCGACGCGCGGCAGCGGCGTGCGCGACCTCGGAACGACGCATTCGCCGGAGTCGCCGACGGCCTGGGCTTCATTCGCCACCGGCGTGAACGCCGGCAAGCACAACATCTACGACTTTCTTATCCGCGACACGAGATCGTACCTGCCCGACCTCGGCATGGTCCATTTCGAACCGCCGCGCTTCATCCTCAACTACATTCCGGTCTCGAAACCGATCGTGCAGTCGATTCGCGGCGGCACGTCGTTCTGGGTCACCGCGGGCAAGGCCGGCGTCCGCTCCAGCATGCTGACAGTGCCGGTGACGTTCCCGCCGGAAGACGTGCCGAACGGCGAGCTGCTTTCCGGCCTCCCGCTCCCCGACATCCGCCGGACGATGGGGACGTTCTATTACTTCGGAACGGACCTGAGCCGCTACGAGGAGGGGAACACCGAATTCGGCGGCATCCTCAAGCGGCTCGTCTTCGACGGCGACAACGCGCAGACCGAGCTGGTCGGTCCGCCGAACCCGATCGTGAAGCAGCAGCTCCGCGAACTGCGCGCGAACTCGCCGCTGTCCGCGCCGAGCGACGCCGACAAGATGAAGATCGCCGAGCTCGAAGCGCGCGAGGACGTGCGGCTGCCGATCGCGATTCACTGGAACAAGGCCGACAAATCGGCGACGGTGAGCATCGGCGACAACTCGATTCTGCTCGCCGAGCACCAGTGGAGCAAGTGGATCAATCTCGACTTCAACATCAACCTCCTCATCCGCGTCCATGGAATGGCGCAGCTCTATCTGATCAACGCCGGGTCCGAGCTGCAGCTGTACATCTCGCCGGTGAACTGGCGGCCCGACAATCCGCCGGCGGCGATGTCATCGCCCTCGTCTTTCTCGGCCGACATCTTCGAGCGCCTCGGACCGTACCGCACACTGGGCTGGGCGGAAGCCACCTGGCCGCTCAACGAAGATCGCATCGACGAGAAGGTCTTCATGGACGACCTGTACCGCGCGTTCGACGACCGGGCGCAGGTCATCCTCCAGCGGATCGATTCGAAGCAATGGGATCTGCTGGTCGGCGTCATCGAGTCGACCGACCGCGTGCAGCACATGATGTGGCGCCTCATCGATCCGACGCACCCGATGTACGACAAGGCGCTGGCCGCCAGGTTCGGCGATTCCATCGAGCGCGTCTACCGGAAATGCGATGACTTCGTCGGCGAAGTCATGGCACGAGTCGACGCCGTCGACGCCGATTCTCATCGTCTCGGATCATGGCTTCCACTCGTTCCGTCAGTCGGTGAACCTGAACACCTGGCTGGTCCAGGAAGGGTTCATGGCGATCCAGGGGCAGCAGCCTGGCGAGAAGAAGCTGCAGGACCTGTTCGGCGGCGGAACGTTCTGGGAAAACGTGGACTGGACGCACACGCGGGCGTACTCGATGGGCCTGGGCCAGATCTACGTCAACCTCCAGGGCCGCGAGGGCCACGGCAGCGTCGCTCCGGCCGATTCCGACAGCGTCCAGAACGCCATCGTGGGCCGGCTTCTCGAGATGACCGATCCAAAGACGAAGGCACGGATGGTCGACGCCGTTTACAAGCGCGACGACATCTACAAGGGTCCGTACCTGGCGAACGCGTCGGAGCTGCAGGTCGGCTTCGCGGACGGCTATCGCGTCTCGTGGCAAACGTCGCTCGGCGGTTCCCCTCCGGGGATCGTCTACCCGAACATGAAGAAATGGTCGGGCGACCACGGTTCGTTCGACTACAAGCAGACCTCCGGGACCCTGATCTCCAGCCGGCCGCTTTCGACCGATCGCGCCGACATCACGGATATCGCCCCGACCGTGTTGAAGTACTTCGGCGTGCCGATACCCTCAGATATAGATGGGAAGCCCATTTTCTAAGGGACTGGGGTCTAGGGGCTGGGGACTGGGCGCGCGGAGAACGCAAAGAATCGTTTTCTCTGCGTTTGTCTCTGCGATCTTTGCGATCTCTGCGGTTTTTTCCGGTATCGCGCAGACGCTGCCCGAGCGCGCACGGACCGAGGCGATGGCGCGGCGCGCCGCCGAGCGGCTGCAGGCGCTCCAGCGCGAGGCGGATCGACTGGCATCCGACGAGCGGACGCTGCTCGGCGACCTGCGCAAGCTCGAGGTGGAGCGGCAGATAAAGGCGGAAGAGCTCAAGCGCGTGGACGCGGATGCCGTCGCGTGTGAAGGTCGAGCTCGACAAGACGAGCGTCCGGATGGACACGCTCCAGGCCTCGGCCCAGGGCCAGCTCCCCGAGCTCCACCAGCGTCTCGTCGAAATCTACAAGCTCGGCCAGGCGCGATATCTGCGGCTGCTGCTGTCGACGCCCGACCTTCGCGGTCTGGGACAGGCCACGCGGACGGTGGCGGCGTTGGCCAAGCTCGATCGCGATCGCGTCGAGACTCACGCCAAGACCGTTGCCGAGCTCGAAGGCGAGCGCCGGGCGCTCCAGGCGCGACGCGCGGAACTCGCCGCGCTCCGCGCCTCCGCGGAGAAAGCACAGGCCGCCTCCGCCCGCGCCGCCCAGGCCAAGGCCGACCTCGTCCGCGACATCGACAGCCGCCGTGACCTGAATGCCCAGCTCTCGAGCGAGCTCCAGGCTGCCCAACAAAAACTGCAAGGGACGCTGCGCGACCTCGCGGCCGGCGTGCCGGCCGCCGAGGCGCAATTGCCGCTCCGGCCATTCCGGGGCGCGCTCGACTGGCCGATGGACGGCACCGTCGCACGCCGGTTCGGCCGCGGATCTGAGGCCAACGGCATCGAGATTTCCGCCCCCGACGGCGCCGGCGGCGTCGTCGCAATCCACGACGGAACGGTCGCGTTTGCGGGACCGTTTGCCGGATATGGGAATCTGGTCATCGTGGATCACGGCGCCCAGACGTTCAGCCTGTATGGCGACCTGCTCGACATCGGCGTCCAGAAGGGGGCGCGAATCGAACGCGGCCAGGCCGTGGGCACCGCCGGGCCGATCCCGTCCGGCTCGGACGGCATCTACTTCGAACTGCGCGTCGACGCCCACCCGGTCGATCCCTTACAATGGCTCAAGAAACGTTAGGGGCGTCCCTTCGGACTCGTAGCTGAACGTTGAGGTGATATGAGCTCTCGCACCCGCGCCGTGGTGATGACCATCTCCGCGCCCGTGATCGCGTTCGCGATCGTCGGCGGTTTCCTCGGCAGAGTGATGGCGCGCGAGGATACGTATCAGCACCTCAAGATCTTCGACGACGTGGTGAGCCTCATCTCGAGCAACTACGTGGAGGACGCCGACATCGACAAGGTGATGCGCGGCGCGATGCACGGGCTCGCCGACTCGCTGGATCCCGACAGCGCGTATCTCACGCCGGCGCAAGTGAAACAGGTCGAGAGCGGCGCGCCGCTGCCGCCGGCCGGCGTCGGCCTCGAGCTCACCCGTCAGTACCATCTCCGCGTGATCGCCGCGCGCGACAACTCGCCGGCGGCAAAGGCCGGCCTGCGCACGGGCGACTACATCCGCGCGATCAACGACATGCCGACGCGCGACCTCTCGGTCTGGGAGGGCATGCGCGCGCTGCGCGGCGCCGCCGGGTTCGAAAGTGTCGGTGACCATCATCCGCGGCAACGCCAACGACCCGCACGTCGTCGAGCTGACGCGTGAAACGGAACCGGCATCGGTCGTCAACGGCCGCATGACGGGAACAGGAATCGGGTACGTCCGCGTCGCGGTTATCGGTCCGAACACGGCTTCGCAGGTGAAGTCGCAGATCGCCGAGCTGACCAAGGCGGGGGCATCGAAGCTCGTCGTCGACGTGCGCCGCACGTCGAACGGCACGATCGACGAAGGTCTCGCCATCGCGCGGCTGTTTGTCGGCAAGGGCACGCTGGCGATCCGCGAGGCCAAGGGCGGCGCGCGCGAGACGATCGCGTCGGCGGATGGAGACGGCTCCGTGACACTGCCGGCGGTGGTCCTGATTGATACCGGCACGTCAGGCGCGTCGGAAGTCTTCGCCTCGGCGCTGGCCGGCAATCAGCGCGCGGATCTCATCGGCGAGCACACGATCGGACGCGCCGCGTCGCAGAAGCTGGTGAAGCTGCCCGATGGCGCCGGCCTCTGGCTGTCCACGATGCGGTACTTGACCCCCAAGGGCGACCCACTGCACGAAAAAGGGCTGGAGCCCACGGTCCCGGTTGACGATCCCGACGTCGAGTTTGGAGCGCCGGCCCCGACGACCGACCCCATTCTGGAGAAGGCGATCCAGCGGCTGAGCGAGAAAAAGGCCGCTGAATCGGGTAATCGAGTGATTGGGTAATCGGATAATCGATTAGACGATTGGCCTGATTCCTCAATCAATCACCCGATTACCAGACTATCCATCACCAGATTCTGCTATACTGATCGTTCGTCTAACGTCAGGTTTTTGCTGGATGTAGGCGCGTAGCTCAGAGGTTAGAGCGCCTGCTTGACACGCAGGAGGTCGGTGGTTCGAGTCCACCCGTGCCTACCACGCTCTTCGCAATCCCCGAATGAGTCAGGTCACAATCACTCTCCCGGATGGCTCGGTGCGCAGTGTGCCGGCGGGCACGCCCGTTCGCGGCATCGCGGAAGAGATCTCTCCGAATCTCGCCAAAGCGGCGCTGGCCGGCGTGGTGGACGGCAAGGTGGTCGACCTGACCTATCCGCTCGACCGCGACGCCGCGGTCCGCATCGTGACCGACAAGAGTCCCGAAGCGTTGCCCCTCCTTCGCCACAGCACCGCGCATCTGCTGGCGGCCGCGGTCACCAACTTGTTTCCCGGCGTGCAGTGCGGCATCGGCCCGGCGACCGACGAGGGCTTCTTCTACGATTTCGTCGTCCCGCGCCCGTTCGTCCCCGAGGATCTCGAGGCGATCGAAGCGAAGATGAAGGACCTGGCGTCGCAGGATCTCGTCTACGAGCGGCAGTTGTGGCCGCGCGAGGATGCGAAGGCCTTCTTCCAGAAGCGCGGTGAGCCGCTGAAGATGCAGCTCATCGACGAGAAGACCGAAGGTCAGAAGGACGTTTCGGTCTACACCATCAAGGACAAGGACACCTTCGTCGACTTCTGCGTCGGCCCCCACGTGCCGACCACCGGCAAGCTGAAGGCGTTCAAGCTGTCCTCGACCTCGAACGCGTACTGGAAGGGCGACGCGCACAACCAGCCGATGCAGCGCGTCTACGGCACCGCCTTCGCGTCCGAGAAGGAGCTGAAGGCGCATCTCGTCCAGCTCGAAGAAGCGAAGAAGCGCGACCATCGCAAGCTGGGACGCGAGCTCGGGCTCTTCATGTTCCATCCATGGGCGCCGGGCGCGGCGTTCTGGCTCGGCAAGGGCACGACGCTCTACAACACGCTCGCGAACTACATGCGCGAGGTGCTGTTCCCCGCCGGCTACGTCGAGGTCAAGACGCCGCTCGTCTACAACAAGGCGCTGTGGGAGCGGTCCGGCCACTGGGCCTTCTATCAGCCCAACATGTTCCTCATCGAGTCCGAAGGCGAGACGATGAGCATGAAGCCGATGAACTGCCCGGGGCATTTCCTGACGTTCGCGAGCCAGACGCATAGCTACCGCGATCTCCCGGTGCGCTATCACGAGCAGACCCCGCTGCACCGCAACGAGGCCTCGGGTGTGCTCTCGGGACTGACGCGCGTCCGCCAGTTCTCGCAGGACGACGCGCATTGCTTCGTCACGCCCGAGCAGATCGGCGACGAGGTGGAGCGGCTGATCCGCCTGGTCCAGCGTGTGTACGGCGATTTCGGCCTGTCGTTCACCGCCAAGCTGTCGACGATGCCCGACGAGCACATGGGCGAGGCCGCCACCTGGGACCACGCCGAGGCGCAGCTGAAGGCGGCGCTCGAGCGCAGCGGCATGGCCTACGACCTGAACCCCAAGGACGGCGCTTTTTACGGTCCGAAGATCGATTTCGACATCACCGACGCGATCGGGCGGAAGTGGCAGTGCGCCACGATCCAGCTCGATTACATGCAGCCGGAGAACTTCGACCTCAAATATATCGGGGCGGACAACGCCGAGCACAGGCCGGTGGTCATCCACCGGGCGATCCTCGGCAGCTTCGAGCGCTTTATCGCCCTCCTGATCGAGCACTACGGCGGGGCATTTCCGCTCTGGCTGGCGCCGATTCAGGCGATCGTGCTGCCGATTGCCGACCGTCACCTGGCCTATGCCGCCGCGGTTCGCGATCAGCTCAGGGCCGCGGGGCTGAGGACCGATCTCGACGAGCGGCAGGAAAAGATCGGATATAAGATCCGGGAGGCCCAGCTGCAGAAAGTGCCCTACATGCTGGTCATCGGCGATCGCGAGAGCGCGGAAGGCACGGTATCGGTGCGGACGCGCGCCGGCGGCGACCAGGGAGCCAGCCCGGTCGACGCGTTCATCGCGTCGGCGCGTGAAGAGATCACGCGCAAAGGTTTATAGGAGGATTTATCGCTTTCGACAGAAGCCCCCGCCGAGATGACCGCACGCGGGTCAACGAACGCATTCGCGTCCGCGAAATCCGCGTCATCGACGACACGGGCGCGCAGCTCGGCATCATGCCGCCGCCGCAGGCCCTCGCCATTGCCAAGCAGAAGGGACTCGACCTGGTCGAGATCTCGCCGACGGCGGTGCCGCCGGTCTGCCGCATCATGGATTTCGGGAAGTATCAGTACCAGGAGCAGAAGCGCGCGCGCGAAGCCCGGAAGCACCAGAAGGTGATCGAGGTCAAGGAGATCAAGTTCCGGCCGAAGGTCGACGAACACGACTACCAGTTCAAGAAGAAGCACATCGAGCGCTTCCTCGAGGACGGGGACAAGGTGAAGGCGACCATCTTCTTCAGGGGACGCGAGATGGCGCACCCTGAAATCGGCCGGCGGATCCTGGAACGGCTGATCGGGGAGCTGTCCGAAGTCGCGCTCGCGGAAACGATGCCGCGGATGGAAGGCAACCAGATGCACACCATCCTCACGCGGCGTCCGCAGAGCGGCGGCGGAAAAGCGAAGGCGGCGGTGGCCGTCGCAACGACCAAGTAGGACGACGAAGAAGAAACCGCGGAGATCGCAAAGACCGCAGAGAAGTACGCAGAGAAAAATGGTTTGCTCTGCGATCTCAGCGGTCTCGGCGGTTAAACAACAGGGACACGATGGCGAAAAAAGCGAAGAAGATCAAACTGAAGACCCACCGCGGCGCGGCGAAGCGCTTCAAGCGGACCAAGAACGGCAAGTTTCTCCGTGGCAAGGCGTTCAGTCAGCACATCCTGACCAGCAAGACCAGGAAGCGTAAGCGCGGCCTCAGGGGAACGACGACCGTGGCAGCCGTGGACGTGCCGAAGCTCGAACGGATGCTGCCGTATAAGTAGATGAGGCTAGGGACTAGGGATCAGGCTAGGGATTAGCCGCCGCGTACGTAGTGTCCGGAGTTGAGCCGGACCGTGGAGATAGAAGATGCCGCGTGTAAAAAGAGGAACGGTCCGGCGCGCCAAGCGCAAGAAGCTGCTTGGACTGGCGAAGGGCTATTACGCCAATAAGAGCAAGCTGTATCGTGCCGCGAAAGAGTCGGTCGACACGGCGCTCAAGTACGCCTTCGTCGGCCGCCGCCGCAAGAAGCGCGATTTCCGCCGGCTGTGGGTCGTCCGCATCAACGCCGCCGCCCGCGAACACGGATTGACCTACGGGCAGATGATCAACGGCTTGAAGAACGCCGGCATCACACTCGATCGCAAGAGCCTCTCCGAGCTCGCGATCTCCAGCCCCGCGGCATTTGCGACGCTGGCAAAGCAGGCCAAGTCGGCAGCGAAGATCGCGGTGAAGTCGGCGAAGAATGCCGAGAAGGCGGTCGCGTCGAAGGCCGCTAACGCGAGAGCCGCGGCGCGCGCATAAACAACAGGGACCAGGGGCTGGGGACTGGGGGCTAGCAAGCCGGGGTTGCCTCTTCCAGCCCCAAGCCCCTGGCCACTAGTCCCGAGTCATGTCCGACCTCCAACCCAGCGCTGAATCCGTCGAGACCCTCGTCGCTGCCTTCGAGCGCGAGCTGGCGGCAGCTGTCGTCCATCGGCGACGCCAAGGCGCTTCGCGACCGCTACCTCGGACGCAAGCAGAGCATCGTCGCGTCCTGGATGCAGATGATCGGCGGCGCGCCCCCCGACCGGAAGAAAGACATCGGCCAGTGCGCCAACGCGCTGAAGGTGGCCATCGAAGCGCGATGGAAGGCCTATGAAGAAGCGGCGCAGGACGCCGCACCGGCTGGCGGCGTCGACGTCACGCTTCCCGGCCGAGTGCCGCGCCTCGGCCATCGCCATCCTCTGACCGTCGTGCGCGATCGCATGGAAGAGATCTTCACGCGCATGGGGTTCACGATCGTGGAAGGCCCCGAGGTCGAGGACGAGTGGCACTGCTTCGACGCTTTGAACATGCCGGCGGAGCATCCCGCCCGCGACATGCAGGACACGCTGTACCTGGCGAACGCGATGCCGCCGATCGCAGGCGACCCGGAGTCGCTCGTTCGGACGATGCTGCGGACGCACACCTCGTCGATGCAGATCCGCTACATGCAGGCCCACCAGCCGCCGATCCGCATCGTCGTGCCGGGCCGTGTGTACCGCCGTGACGATCTCGACCTGACGCACACGCCGATGTTCTCGCAGCTGGAAGGGCTCGTGGTCGGGGAAGGCATTTCGCTGGCGGATCTCAAAGGCACGCTGCTCGCCTTCGCGCGCGAAATGTTCGGGGAGAAATCGCGGCTGCGCTTCCGTCCGAGCTTCTTCCCGTACACCGAACCGAGCGCGGAAGTGGACATCAGCTGCTGGTCGTGCGACGGCGCCGGCTGCTCGATGTGCAAGAGAAGCGGCTGGATTGAAATCCTCGGCTGCGGCATGGTCCACCCCGCCGTATTCGAGGCGGTGGGATACGACGCGGAAAAGTACACCGGCTTCGCATGGGGCATGGGGATCGAGCGGGTCGCGATTCTTCGCTACCAGGTCGAGGACATCCGGTTGTTCTACGAGAACGATCTCAGGTTTCTCGAGCAGTTCCCGTACTGATGACTGTGACGGCTGAACGTTCGAAACCGATACCTTCGGTTCGGCACGTAACACACGAAAAAGATCGTCTTCGCGGCACGACGAACGATCGAACCACGAACTACGAACGATATGAGACTGGTCCTGTCCTGGTTGCGTGAGTTCGTCGACGTGAAGGCGTCCGCCGAAGACGTCGCGAGCACGCTCGCGCTTCGCGGCTTCGAGGTCGCGTCAATCGAGCCGCTCGACGCGGGCGACGCCGTGATTGACTTCGAGGTCACGGCCAATCGCCCCGATGCGCTCAGCGTGCTCGGCCTTGCGCGTGAGGTCGCAACCGCCTACGACCTGCCGCTCATACCGCCGGCGGCGAGCCCGAACGCGCGGCTCGCGCAGGTTCCGACCGGGGCATCCGATCGCGTCTCGGTATCGATCGACGACGAGGAGCTCTGTCCCAGGTATGCCGCGGCGGTCGCCGACGTCCGCGTCGCGCCATCTCCGGCCTGGCTCGCCCGACGCCTGCAGGCCGCCGGCATCCGGCCGATCAGCAACATCGTCGACATCACCAACTACGTGAACATCGAGCTCGGCCAGCCGATGCACGCGTTCGATCTCCCTCGGCTCGCAGGCGCCGAAATCCGCGTGCGACGGGCAAGGCCGGGCGAACGGATCACCACGCTCGACGGCGTTCAGCGCACGCTCGAGCCGGACATGCTGGTCATCGCGGATCGCGATCGCGCGCAGGCCATCGGCGGCGTCATGGGGGGCGCCGACTCCGAGGTCTCGTCAGCGACCGCGACCGTGGTGTTCGAGAGCGCGTACTTCAAGGCCGCCTCCGTGCGGCGCACGAGCAAGCGGCTTGGCCTCAAGACCGAAGCGTCCTCGCGATTCGAGCGCGGGGCCGACATCGCCGGGCAGGTCGTCGCGTTGCAGCGCGCGATAGCCCTGATGCAGCAGATCGACGCGGGGCGGCCGACCGGTTCGATCGTCGACCGCTACCCGAACCCGCGCCACCCGAAGCATCTGCACCTGCGCCGCGAACGGCTCGCGCGTGCTCCTCGGCGCGTCGGTGCCCGACGGCGAAGTCGTGAGGATCCTGCGCGGTCTTGGACTCGAGGTGACACCGGCCGCCGACGGCTGGGACGCGGTCGCTCCGACGTTTCGCGTGGATCTGCTGCGAGAGGCCGACCTCATCGAGGAGGTTGGCCGTCACTACGGGTTCGACAAGCTCGAGCCGACGTTCCCGGTCGTCACGCGCCCCGCGCCCGCTCCCGATCCGCGGATCGCGCGCGATCGGCTCGTGCGCCGCGTGCTGACGGCGGCGGGCTTCTCCGAAGCCGTGACCTTCGGCTTCATCGAGGCGAAGACCGTCGAAGACTACTCGGGAACCGCAGAGACCGCAAAACTCGCAGAGCAAAGATGTCTCTGCGATCTCAGCGCACTCCGCGGTTAATGCCACCGTCGGCATCGCCAACCCGCTCTCCGCGAAGTTCGACACGCTGCGGCCTTCTCTGATTCCAGGCGTCGTGGACGCCCTTGCGCACAACCGGCGTCACGGCCGGCGCGACGTTCAGCTCTTCGAGCTCGGGACCCGCTTCGCGCCGGCAGGTGAAACGCGAGCCGTCGCCGTCGGCTGGACCGGAGCGGGCGCGCCGGAGCACTGGTCGGGCGGCGCACGCGACGTCGACTTCTTCGACGTCAAGGGCGCGATGGAGCATCTCTGCCACGCGCTTGGCGTCGCCACGCGCCTCGAGGCGGTCCGCGAGCCGTTTCTGGTCGCCGGACAAGCTGCCGCGATCTTCGTCGCCGACGGCCCCGAGCGCGGAGCCCGGCTCGGCTGCGTCGGCCAGCTCACTCCGGCGCTCGCTGATGCGCGCGGCCTGCCGCGTCAGGATCGGGTGTTCGTCGCCGAGGTCGATCTCGATCTCATCCAGCGCGCGCGCGTCGAGGCGAGCGACGCCACACGGCCGCTTCCCCGCTTTCCATTCGTCGTTCGCGATCTCTCCATCGTCGTCGCCGATACCTTGCCTGCGGAAATCATTCGTGGCACCATTCTGACGGCCGGGCGCGATCTGCGGGCGCCATTGACCGCGCTGAGTTTTTTCGATCGGTACCAGGGAAAGGGCGTCCCGGCGGGCGCCGTGAGTCTCTCGGTCCGGCTGACGTTCCAGGCCACGGAGCGCACATTGACCGACGCCGAAGTTCAACACAGCGTCGAGACCATCCTCGCGGCACTCGTTCGCGAGCACGCCGCGGTGCAGAGATAAGAATTTGTTCATTTCCTCATCGGGTTATTGGGTCATTGGAAGAACCAACCATTCCAAATGAACCAATAACCAGATGACAAAATAACCAGATTGAGGATTCGAGAATGGCCAAGACAGCGACTCGCAGCACCGATCTCGAGCCGATCGATCGGCTGGAGGAAAAGGTGAAGCTCCTCGTCAGCCTGGTCGAGCGGCTGAAGCTCGAGACGGCTCGGGCTGCGGAAGAGAACCAGCGCCAGGCACACGAAATGGACGCCCTGCGCGCCCGGCTCGCGCTGAGCGAAGGGGTCGCCACCGAGATCACGACGCTGAAGGAAGAGCGCGATGTCATCCGGACGCGAGTGACCGACATGCTCGAGCAGCTCGAAGCCCTCAGTTTGTAAGCACAACCACCATGTCGGACGACGCCGTCATCTCGGTCGAGATCCACGGTCACCGCTACCCGATCCGCAGCACGCTGGATCGGGAGTACGTGGCGCGGCTCGCGAGTTACGTCGACGAGAAGATGCGCGCCGCGGCCGACTCGGCGCCAAGCAGCGATATGCTGCGGCTCGCGGTGCTCGCCGCGCTCAACGTCGCCGACGAGTTGTTCCGCTGCAGGGATGGCACGGCCGCCCGCAACGGCGAACTGGCGGAGCGCGCCGGCGAGCTCGAACGTCTCGTCGATCGGGTTCTCATATCGTGAACGGGTTCAGGGTTCAGGGTGCCGGTTCAGGGTTCGTTCAGGGTTCGGGGTTCGGGGTTGCGAACCTGAACCTGACCATGAACCTTGAACCCCGAACCCTTTATCGATAGGATCGGTCCAGAGTTCTGGGTCCCTGCGTTGTTCGTGATGGCGGATGGCTCGTTGAGCCAATGTTTACCCAAGTGAGTCGCGACGCCGTGCGGTGTGCATGCCTCTGCAACGAGGAAGCCTGAAGCGCGGCTTGTTATAGCGGTTCCACCTGCTTTAGCAGGTTCATCGACCTCCCCACACGGCAAGGCGGGGCTTTTTCGCTCGCGCACCCCACCAGTTCTTCTCGTTAATCGGACTCATCTGGGGGTCTGACCCCGGCAACGGGAAAGGACGTCACGCGTGCTGTCTGATTTCGCGAAGATCATCATTCCCGCCTTGGTCGCCGCCATCGTCACTGGCGCGATGTTCGCCCTCTGGGTCGCCAACCGCAAACGCATCGCCGCCGACACCGTCGGCCGAGCCGAGGAGCAGGCGCAGCGCCGAGCGCGGGACGCCGAGCGCGACGCGGAGACGACCAAGAAAGAGGCGCTCCTCGAGGCCAAGGAGAAGGCCCACGACATCCTGATGGAGGCGGAGCGCCAGGCCCGCGCCGACCGGCAGCAGGCCGCGGCGCTGGAACAGACGCTCTCACGCCGCGAGTCGTTGGCCGCCGAGCGTCAGGCGGCCATCGACCGCCTCGAGAAGGAGCTCGCCGGCCGCGAGAAGGCGCTCAGCGAACGGGAACAGCGTTCGGCCGTGGCGGCCGCCAGGTGCGATGAGCTCGTCGCCCAGCACAAGCACGAGCTCGAGCGCGTCGCCGGACTCACCGCGGACGAGGCCAAGGAACTGCTCATCAAGCAGATCGAGGGCGAGGCGCGTCACGATTCGGCCAACCTGCTGAAGCGGCTCGACGCCGAGGCCCGGGAAACGGCGGTCGACCGCGCCAAGCAGTACATCACCGAGGCCATCCAGCGCTGCGGCGCCGAGCACGCGATCGAGACGACGGTCTCGGTGGTCGACCTGCCGAGCGACGATCTCAAGGGACGCATCATCGGCCGTGAGGGTCGCAACATCAGGGCGCTCGAGCTCGCCACCGGCGTCGATCTGATTGTCGACGATACGCCAGGGGCCATCATCCTGTCGGGCTTCGATCCCTACCGCCGGCAAATCGCCAAGCAGGCCATCGAGCGGCTGATCGCCGACGGCCGCATTCATCCCGCGCGCATCGAGGAAGTGGTCGCGAAGGTCAAGGAGGAGACCGACGAGGCCATGCGCAAGGAGGGCGCTTCTGTCGCGTTCGAGCTCGGCCTCCACGATCTGCATCCGGAGATCCACCGGCTGATGGGGCGTCTCAAGTACCGGACCAGCTACGGCCAGAACGTCCTCGCTCACTCGGCGGAAGTCGCGCGGCTCGCCGGCATCATGGCGCGCGAAGTCGGCCTCGACGCGCACGTCGCCGTCCGCGCCGCCTTCGTGCACGACATCGGCAAGGCGATCGATCGCGAGATGGAAGGCACCCACCTGCAAATCGGGATCGACTTCCTCCGCAAGCACGGCGAGAGCGAGGCGGTGGTGATGGCGATGGCCGCTCACCACATGGACATCGACTGGCCGTCGCTCGAGGCGATGATCGTCCAGGCGGCCGACGCCATCTCCGCGGCCCGCCCGGGCGCGCGACGCGACATCCTGGAGTCCTACGTCAAGCGGCTCGAGAAGCTCGAAGGGATCGCCGACTCCTTCAAGGGCGTGTCGAAGTCCTTCGCGCTGCAGGCCGGCCGCGAGATTCGGATCATGGTCGAGAGCGAGAAGATCTCCGACGAGGAGGCCGTGTGGCTCTCGAAGGACATCGCGCGCCGCATCGAGAACGAGCTCGAATACCCGGGCCAGATCAAAGTGACGGTCATTCGCGAAACCCGTGCCGTCGACTACGCGAAGTAACGCAGCCGTGCCGGATCTCGCCGCGACGGTCGCCGACTGTTCGGAGCGAGAGCTGATTGCGCGCATCCGGCAATGCCTCCCGCCCGCGCCGGAATGGCTGCTCGTCGGTATCGGCGACGACGCGGCGGTGGCGGAGCCCGAACGCAATCGCGTCGAGGTGCTGACGGTCGATGCGCTGGTCGAGGGCATTCATTTCGATCGCGCCTTCGTGCCGCCCGACGCGATCGGCCATCGAGCGCTGGCCGTCAACCTCAGCGATCTCGCCGCCATGGGCGCAGCGCCGCGGCTCGCGTTGTTGTCGATGGCGCTGCCAGCCACGCTGCGGACTCGCGGAGTTCGACGGGATCGTCGCCGGCTTCACCGCGCTCGCGAAGCGATCCTCGTTGCACGTCGCCGGCGGCAACATCACCCGATCCCCAGGCCCGCTCATGCTGGACGTCACCGTCATGGGCACGGTGAAGCGGCGTCAGGCGCTCACGCGCTCGGGTGCGCGGCCGGGCGACGATGTTTATGTCAGCGGCACCATCGGAGCGGCGGCCGCCGGGCTGCAGATGCTGCGTCGGCGACGATCTCAGTACGTCGAGTCTCAGGCGGAGTCTGAGTCGTCGACCGCGACCGACGACGGCTCGACTGACGACGGCCTACCTGCGGCCTGACCCGCGCGTTCTTCTTGGCGTCCACCTCGCGCGGAACCGGGCCGCATCGGCGTGCATGGATCTCAGCGACGGGCTCGCCGACGGCCTCCGGCAGATCGCCGAGGCCAGCGGCGTCGGCATGATCATCGACGCCGCCGCGCTGCCGATCGAACCGGCAGCGCGCGCGTTCTTCGCGGCGCGCGGACATGGACGCCGTCACGCAGGCTCTGACGGGAGGCGACGACTACGAGCTGCTGTTCGCGGTCAGGCCTCGAACGCAGCGGCGCCTCAGCGCGGCAACGCAGGCGCGGCGGCGTGCAGCTGACGCGCATCGGCCGCTGCACGGCCGAACGCGGAGTCACCCTGCGGGGTGAGGCCGGGACGGCGATCGATCTCGACGACCTGCCCCGGGGGTTCACCCACTTCCGATGATTCACCTGACGAAGGCACTGGTCCGACGCTGGCTGGACACGTTGCTCCACGTGGCCGATACGCCCGAGCGCACGGCTGCGGCGTTCGCCATGGGCGTGTTCTTCGGCTTCTCGCCCTTCCTCGGACTCCACACGGTGCTCGCCATCGTCTTCGCGTTTCTGTTCGACCTGAATCGCGTGGCGGCACTGCTGGGGGTGTACGCGAACCTGCCGTGGATCATCGGGCCGTACTATGCAATTGTGACAATGCTCGGAGCGTCGATTACGGGACACAAGCCGCCCGCCGGGTTCAAGGCTCAGCTCGCGGGACTCTTCGAAATGTCGGTGTTCCACGGCGAATTCTGGCATCAGCTGATCACAATTCTGAAGCCGCTGCTCTGGCCCTACACCGTCGGATCGTTGATTGGTGCGATCGTCATGGCCGCGCTTGCATACCCCCTCGCCCTCGCATTCGTGACAAGTCGCCGGCGCCTTCATGACATCATCCATCATCACCGATGATCATTTCCGGCCGCTTCTGGCGGAGGACGATCGTGACGGCGATAGCGGCGATCGGCTTCGTCTCTCTATACGAAGTGACCGCGCTCGACTCCAAATACGCCGCCCGCTTCGCCACGCTGTACGAGGCGTCCGCGATGCCGCTCCCGGGAGCGCGCCTCGCCTTCAGCGCCACCGCCTACTGCAAGGGCATCGTCACGGCGTCGGGCGTGCCGGTCCAGAGCGGTGTGGCCGCAGCTGATCCGGAGCTTCTGCCGGTCGGATCGGTGATCGAGGTCAATTCGCTGCCCCAGAAATACAACGGGATCTACACGGTGATGGACACCGGTCCGTCCGTCCAGGGGCGCGAGGTGGACGTCTACATGTGGAACTGCAACGAGGCGCTGGCGTTCGGCCGCAAGCCGATTCAGCTGACCGTGCTGCGTCTCGGCTGGAACCCGCGCGCCACGACGCCGAGCTTCCTCGACCGTTTCTTCAAGCGCTCACCGAACCCCGAGGTGCTGCCTGCCCGGCCGCTACCGCAGTCCCCTGCGGGAAGTTTGAAGTGAGAAGGAAGACGTTAGAAGTGACTTCATCCTTCCACTTCTAACTTCTCACTTCTGACTTCTACCTTTCCCAAGTTTCCGTCCTCCCGATACTGCAGTTCGAACAGCTTGTAGTAGATACCGCGCTGCGCGAGCAGCTCCTGATGGGTGCCCGACTCGCGGAGCTGCCCTTTGTGCAGCACGAGGATCTTGTCCATGTCCTGGATGGTCGAGAGCCGGTGCGCGATCGCAATCGTCGTGCGGTCGGCCATCAGGACCCGCAGCGCGTCGCGAATGATGAGCTCGGTATCGGTGTCGACGCTCGAGGTGGCCTCGTCGAGGACGAGGACGCGCGGGTCGAACGCCAGAGCCCGGGCGAACGACAGCAGCTGCTTCTGGCCGACGGACAACGTCGCGCCGCGCTCGGCGATGGCGCTGGCGTAACCCGCAGGCATCCGCGCGATGAACGGCTCTGCGTGGACGGCGCGCGCCGCGCTGCGCACGCGCTCATCGCTGATCCCCTGGTTGCCGAGCCGGATGTTGTCGGCCACGGTGCCCGAGAAGAGGTGCACGTCCTGGAGCACCAGGCTGAAGAGCCCGCGCACGTCGGCGAGATCCAGCTGCGGATATCGATGCCGTCGATGGTGATGCGGCCGCGCCCCACGTCGTAGAAGCGCAGCAGCAGGTTGATGAGCGTCGTTTTTCCCGATCCGGTGGCGCCCACGATGCCGACGCGCTCGCCGGGACGGACTTCGAAGCTGATGTCCTTGAGGATCCAGTTCGGCGCGGAGCTCTCCACCACAGAGGACACGTCTGGCGTGGTCCTCGTGTCCTCCGTGCCCGGTGTCGCGGAGCGCTTCTCGCTCTGCGTTGTACGCGAACCAGACGCCCTCGAACCGGATGTGGCCCAGCGCGGGAGCCGGCCGCTTGCGCGGGCTGGCCGGCGACTGAATCGCCACCGGCTCGTCGAGCAGCTTGAAGATGCGCTCGGACGAGGCCATCGCCGACTGCATGACGTTGAACTTCTCCGACATGTCGCTGATCGGACGGAAGAAGCGCTGCGAGTACTGGACGAAGGCCACGAGCGCGCCCAGCGTCAGCGTCTTCTGGATCACGCTCCCGCCGCCGTACCAGATGATGAGCGACGTCGCCAGCGTGCTGACCACTTCGATCGCCGGATAGAACACGGCGTAGTAGAAGATCGAATCGATGTTCGCGTCGCGGTGCTCCCGATCGATCGTGTCGAACCGCGCGAAGTTCATCCGCTCCCGCCGGAACAGCTGAACCGTCGTCATGCCGGTGATGTTCTCCTGCAGGAACGCGTTGATTCGCGCGATCAGGCCGCGCACGGTCCGGTAGGACTCACGGACATTGCGCCGGAACCACTGCGTGACGAAGAAGATGAGCGGCAGCACCGAGAACGCGACCAGCGCCAGCCGCCAGTTCATCCACAGCATCACGCCCATGATGCCGACCAGCGTGAACACGTCGCCGAAGATCGTCACCACGCCCGACGTGAACAGATCGTTCAGCACGTCGACGTCCGACGTCACCCGCGTCATCAGCCGGCCGACCGGGTTGCGGTCGTAGTACCGCAGATCGAGCCGCTGCAGGTGCCGGTAGATGGCCATCCGGAGGTCGTACATGATCCGCTGGCCCGTCAGCTGGAGCGTCCAGGTCTGGAAGTATTCGGCGCCGAACGAGGCGACGAGGATCGTCAGGTAGAGCGCGGCCAGGCCGTCGAGTCCGGCCAGCTGCCGCTGAGTGATGTAGCGGTCGATCGCGACTTTGATCAGGTACGGCTGGATCAGGGACGCTACCGCGCTGACGATGAGGGTCACGAAGGCGAGGGCGACCTGCCGCCAGTACGGCCGGAGGTACTGGAGCAGCCGCCGCATGAGCCGCGCGTCGTAGGCCTTGCCGAGAACCTCGTCGTCAGTGGACACAGGGCAATAAGACCATCGCGTAATCGGGGAATCGGGAAATCGGGTAATCGATTGGCCAATCGCCAAATCAATTACCCGATTCCCAGATTACCAGATTACCCAATACAACCTTTATACTCGTGTGGCCGTCCAACAGGAGCACAGATGGGAGAGAACCGGTCCGACATTCTGCAGGGCACGCTCGACTTGATGGTCCTGCAGACCCTCGACGCGATGGGACCCTTGCACGGGTACGGCATCGCCCGCCGCATCGAGCAGATCAGCGAGGACGTCCTCCAGCTCAACCAGGGAACGATCTACGCCTCGCTGCTGCGCCTTCAGCAGCGCCGCTGGATTTCGCGCGAGCTGGGGCACGTCGGACAACAACCGCAAGGCCAAGTTCTACGCGATTACCCGGACCGGCCGAAAGCAGCTGGCCACGCAGGCGCAGAACTGGGAACGGATTTCCGCCGTCATGGTGCGGATGCTCCGGCTGGCACAACGCTGACGGCCATGCCGACCTGGCTCGCGGTCCTCGCGTCGCGCATCCACGGCCTCTTCACCGGGCGCCGGCAGGATGCCGAGTTCGACCTCGAACTGGCGTCACACCTCGATCTGCTGACCGACGAGCACATCCGCCGCGGCCTGTCGGCCGGCGACGCGCGGCGGGAGGCGATTCTTCGATTCGGAGGGCCCGTGCAGATCAAAGAAGAGCAACACGAGCGCCGCAGCGTGCCGTTTGTCGAAACGACGCTGCAGGACCTCCGCTACGGCGTACGCGCGCTGCGCAAGAGCCCCGCTTACTCGCTCGTCGCAATCGCCACGCTCGCGATCGGCATCGGGGCCGGCACCGCGGTGTTCAGCGTGGCGGGGGCCGTGCTGCTGCGACCCTTGCCGTACAAGGCGCCGGACGAACTGGTGCGCATCTTCGAGACCAACCCGCTCAGGCGCTGGACGCGCAACATCGCCGCCCCCGCCAACTACGCCGATTGGCGCGCGCGGAACAAGAGCTTTGCCGGCATCGGCGCCTACGAGCAGTTCACCACGAACGGCAGCGGCGCGGGCGATGTGTTCCTCACGGGATTCGGCGAGCCGCAGGCGCTGAAATCGCTCGGCGTGAGCGGTAACCTGTTCGACGTCCTCGGCGCGGCGCCGCTCCTCGGCCGCACGTTCGCCGAAGAGGAACAATGGGAAGGCCGATCGCGTGTTGCCGTGCTGAGCTACGGACTCTGGCAGTCGGCGTTCGGCGGCGATCCGGCGATCGTCGGCAGGACCATCACGCTGAGCGGCCGCGCCTACGACGTCGTCGGCGTGATGCCGCGGACATTCTTCTTTCCGGGCCGCGACGTGCAGCTGTGGATCCCGTTCGGCTACGCCCCTGAACTGTTGAAGACGGCACGGCGCCCGCATTGGCTCGGGGTGGTCGCGCGGCGCCGCCCGGGCGTGTCGTTCGAGCAGGCGCGCGACGACATGACGGCGATCGCGCGCGATCTGGAGAAGCAGTATCCGGACACCAACACGCAGATGGGCGTACGGCTCGAGCCGCTGCACGAGAGCTACTCGAGCGGCCCGCGCGCCGCGCTGCTGATGCTCAGCGGCGCGGTCGGCCTGCTGTTCCTGATCGTCTGCGCGAACATCGCGAACCTGCAATTGAGCCGCGGCGTGAGCCGCACGCGCGAGCTGGCCATCCGCCGGGCGCTCGGCGCCGGCCGCGCGCGCATCCTCCGGCAGCTGTTCACCGAGTCGATCGTGCTCTCGGTGGTCGGCGGGGCGCTGGGGTTCGGCCTCGCGGCGCTGGCCAGAATCGCGCTCACGCGCTACGCCGTCTTCCGCGATTCCGCTGTTCGCCGTGGTGCAGACCGATCGCGCGGTGCTGCTGTTCTCGCTCGGGTTGTCGCTGGTCGCGCCGATCATCTTCGGCATCGTGCCGGCGCTCCGCACATCTCGCAGCGAGCAGGTGACGGATCGCAGCGACTCCGCGTCGCGAGAATCAGGAAGGCTCCGCGATCTCCTCGTGGCCGCGGAGGTCGCGCTCTCGATCGTGCTCGCCGTGGGCGCGGTGCTGCTCCTTCGCAGCCTCGGCCGCCTGCAGGATGTCGATCCCGGTTTCACGAAGGAGCATGCCATCAGCTTCACGATGACACTGCCGTCCGCGCGCTACGCGGACAACGCGGCCCGGTATCGAGCCTTCGTCGAAATCGAGCGGCGCCTGCGCGAGCAGCCGCAGGTGCAGGCGGTCGGCGCCACCAGCACGCTGGCATTGCGCGGCTTCACCTGGTCGGGCGACACGACGATCGAAGGACGCGTCAGCACCGACTACGAGCGCGACACGCGCCACATGTCGACGACGCCTGGTTACTTCGGCGCGATGGGCATCCGCCTGCTCGCCGGCCGGCTGTTCGATGAGGGCGACACGCGAGAGAAGCCGCCGGTCACCATCGTCAACGAGTCGCTGGCGCGCCGATACTTCCACGATCTGTCCGAACGCGGCCGTCGTCGGCAAGCGGATCACGTTCGGACGGCCGCAGGACAACGCTCCATGGGTCACCATCGTCGGCGTCGTTGCCGACGAGAAGCAGGACGGCCTGGATCGGCCGGCCGAGCCGACCGAGTACTCGAACCTCGGGCAGCGGATGCAGAACCCGCTCACGTTCGTCGTCCGCACGACGGCCGCTCCGGAGGCGGCCGTGGCGCCGCGCCAGATCGCAGGTCGCGGCCGTCGACAAGGATCTCGCGCTGACGCAGATCGCGACCCTCGAGGATGTCGTGGACGGCTCGATGGCCGACGCGCGCTTCCGAACGACGCTCCTGACGGCGTTCGCCGGGATCGCGTTGTTCCTGGCGGCGCTCGGCATCTATGGTGTGCTGGCCTATTTCGTGTCGCAGCGCGGGCGCGAGCTCGGCATCCGCCTCGCCCTTGGCGCCCGGCCGGGCGCGCTGTTCCGGCTGGTCGTCGGCCAGGGCATGCGCCCGGTGGCGGCCGGCGCCGCGATCGGTCTGGCTGGCGCGGTGGCGGTGACGACGCTGCTGGAGTCGCTGCTCTTCGGCGTCACTCCGGTCGACCCGGCGGCATACGCCGTCGCGACGGCGGTACTCGGGGCAATCGCCCTCGCCGCCTGCGCAGTCCCGGCGCTGCGCGCGACGCGCGTGGATCCGCTCGTGGCGCTGCGGGACGAGTAGCCCGAGAGCCACTGGAGCGCGCGCGGGACAGGAACCGATAGAGACATGAGGGACCTCTCCCAACACTCCATGCGAACGTTCGGGTACTGACGCTCGCCGCCATCGCACTCGCGCTCGGCCGCGCCTCTGCGCGGCGGTCATTTCGGCTGAGCCTGCGGGACGGTTGCACGGCTCGGTCGTGGACGAGTCCGGCGGCGTGCTGCCCGGCGTGAGCGTGGCCGCGGTCTCCGACGATGGGCGGATTCTCGCGACGGCGGTGACGGACCAGGTCGGGCGATACGCGATCGACTCGCTGCCTGAAGGAGCCGTCCGCCTCACGTTTCAGCTGGAAGGATTCTCGAGCGCTGCCGGCGAGGTGACTGTCGGTTCAGGCCGTCGATACGGCGGTCGCACCGCAACGGCTGATGCTGGCCGCGCGGTCCGAGAGCGTGACGGTGCAGGGCAAGACGCCCGGCAGTCGCCGCCGTCGTGCCGCCATATCGGCCGCCTCTTCCGAACCCGCCTCCGCCCGTTGTCGTACCCGTGCCCGCGCACGATCGCGATTCCATCTGCGGACCGGCCAAGCCGGACGCGGCCGCCGAATCCCTCGGAACGATCCGGTCGCGCCGTCGTCTGGCGGGAACGGAACTGTACGTGCGGGACGATGAGCTCGTGATCGACGGCGGCACGGCCAGACCATCTGACGGTCGGTCAGAATGTCGTGGCGCGGCGCACCTTCCGCGTGCCCGGCGATCCGCGAGGCGCCGTCGGCGAGCATACCGCCGGCCTCCTCCAAATCGTCTCCGCGACCGAGCACACGGCGGTCGGCGTCGTGATCTACGCGTGCGACGAGCTGATGCCGGGCGACTGGCTGGCGCCGTTCTCGCCGGAACCGATGCGCGCCGCGGAGCCGGCCGGCACGCCGGCCTACGACGACGCCGCGCGCATTCTCTTCGGCGACAGCGGGCAGATGGTCGGCGCGCCGGGGCGGCTGATGGTCATCGACCGCGGCCGCAACACAGCGTCCAGCCGGGCAGCACTTGACGCTCTTCCGTCGAGGAGCCGCCGGCGCGCGCCGGCTCACGATCGTCGGCGACGCGGTCGTGGTCGCCGTCCGCCTCGAGTCGGCGACCATCCGCATCCTGCGCGCCACCGACGTCATCGAATTCGGCGACTCGGCCGCGCCGCAGCGGTACCTGTCCGCGGCGCATCGGTAGCCTTCAGAGTCTACGGACGCGGCGAGTTCTGCACTCCATCTCTACGATGCCGCCAGCTCTTCTTCGAGGAGCTGCTTCTTGTGCAGCTCCGCGTAGAGGCCTCCGCGCCCGATGAGCTCGTCGTGCGTGCCACGTTCGGCGATGCGGCCTTCCTCGAGCAGCAAAATCATGTCGGCATCCCTGACGGTCGAAATCCGGTGCGACACGATGATCGACGTCCGCTCCCGCATGACGTCGCGCAGCCGCGAGAGGATCTCCTCTTCGGTATAGGTGTCCACCGCCGACAGGGCATCGTCGAGGATCAGGATGCGCGGGTCGATGACGATCGGCGCGCGCGAGAGCCGTGCGCTGTTTCTGTCCGCCCGAGAGCGTGATGCCGCGCTCGCCTACCGTCGTCTCGTAGCCCTTCGGGAAGTCGGCGACGTCTTTGTCGAGACGCGCGACTGCGGCGGCGGCGAGGATCCGCGCCTTCCGCGCGGCGGCGGCCTTCGCGCCGCGAGCGCCTCGCTCCTGCCTATCCTGCCTATCGCTGCCTCATCCCGCCCCTCCTGCCCCTCCTGCCCCTCCCGTCGCGTCCAGCCCGAACGCGACGTTGTCCGCCGAGCGTGTCGGAAAACAGGAACGGCTCCTGCGGAACGAAGCCGATCGCGCTCCGAAGCGTGGCCAACGGCATCTCGCGCACGTCGATGCCGTCGATGAACACCGTTCCCGGCGGCGGATCGTGCAGGCGCGCCAGCAGCGAAATGAGCGTCGACTTCCCCGAGCCGGTGACGCCGACGAGCGCGACCGTCTGGCCGGCTTCGATCGTCGCCGAGACGTGATTCGAGCACGGGCGTGTCGCCGTAGGAGAAGACGAGATCGCGAAACTCGATGTGCGCCGCGGATGGTCCGGCTAAAGCCGGACACTACCGATGTCCGGTTCCGCGTCGACGTCGCGTTCCGGTAGTGTCCGCCTTCAGGCGGACCGCTGTCTGCGATCGCCGGTTCCGTCTCGAGAACCTCGAGCATCCTCTTCCACGACGCCATGCCGCGCTGCAGCATATTGGTGACCCAGCCGAACGCGATCATCGGCCAGCTCAGCATCGTCAAGGTAGGAGTTGAACGCGACGAACTGTCCCACCGTGATCCGGCCGGCAATCACCTCGCGGCTGCCGAGCCAGACGACGACCAGCGCGCCCAGGCCGAGGAAGAAGCCCATGCTCGGGAAGAAAAACCCCTGCAGCATGATGAGCCCTCGATTGCGGCGGAGGTACTCGTCGATCGACACGCGGAAGCGCTCGAGCTCGGCGTCCTCCTGCCGGTAGGCACGGACCACGCGCACGCCGGACAGCGCTTCCTGCGCGACGGCGCTGACCTCCGACAGCTGCGCCTGGATCTTCTCGAAGCGCTTGTGAATGGCGGTGCCGAACAGTTTCACCGAGACCGAGACGAACGGCAGCGGGATCAGCGACCAGAGCGCCAGGCGCGGATCGATGGAGACCATCATCGAAAGGGCGACGGCGAACGTCAGCAGCGTGTTCGCCGAATACATGATCGACGGGCCGATCATCATGCGCACCGCGTTGAGATCGTTGGTCGCTCGCGACATCAGATCGCCCGTGCGGTGCGCCTGGAAATATCCGAGAGGCAGTGTTTCCAGGTGGGCGAAGAAGTCGTTCCGCATGTCGTACTCGATGTCGCGGGAGGCGCCGATCAGGATCCGGCGCGACAGGAACTGAAACGTCCCGCCGACGAGACCGATGGCGAGCAGCAGCGACGCCGTAACCGGCGAGCTGGCCGCGGGTGATCCCGCGCGTCAGATCATCGATCGCGCGGCCGAGGATGGCCGGGCCGGCGAGCGCCACCGAACGGGTCACGACGACGCAGAGAAGGCCGAGCGCGAACTTTCCGCGATAGCGGAAGACGTACCGGCTCAGCCGCCGGAAGGGTGACACCAATGCAGTATAGAACGTTCAGACAGTTCAGACGTCAGATCGTCAGACGTTCTCAACGTCAGGCTCAGTCGCGGTCAGACGGTCGACTGAGACTGCGCACTGCCGACTGGCGAGGGCGGGCGGACGATGCTCAGCAGCCCGAGCGCGGCGCAGGCGAGCACGGCGGATCCGAAGAAGGCGTACTGATACGTGCCGGTGCTGACGAAGACGCGCGAGCCGATCACGGGCCCGAGCACGCCGGCAAATCCCCACGCCAGCAGCAGCACGCCGTAGTTGGTCGCGAGATACTTCGTCCCGTAGAAATCGCCGGCCAGCGCGGTGTACACCGAGAGCTGCGTGCCGTAGCAGTAGTAGACGATGAACAGCAGCACGTAGAACAGCAGCGACTTCTTCGCGCCAGAGATACAGCGACGGCGTCGCCACCATCGACAGCAGGATGATGCCGCGCAGCGTGAACAGCCGGCCGAAGTGATCGGACATCCAGCCCGACAGGAATCGGCCGGACGCGCTGCCGACCGCGCCGATGGTGATCGCGAACGCGGCGTTCTGGCCGCGTTGAACCCGGACGCGCGCGCGAACGGCACCAGCTGGCTGATCACCATCGTGCCGGCCGTCGTGCCGAGCGCGTAGGCGAGCCACAGCGCGTAGAACATCGGCGTTCGCAGCACTTGCGACGTCGGGTACCTCGACGTGGTGCGCCTTCGGCCGGTTGACGCGCCGTCGAACCGCTCGCCGGCGCCATGTACCCTGGCGGCGGATCCTTCATCAGGTACGCGCCGACCATGGTGAAGACGAAGAACATCCCGGCGTAGATCTGCCACGTCGTTCGCCAGCCGACGCTGTCGACGAGCATCCTGGCAATCGGGTCCGAAGATGCCGGAGCCGGCGGCGAAGATGCCGATGGCGAGGCCGTTCACGAGGCCGCGATGGTTCGGAAACCACTTCGAGCCGACGGTGATCGGCGCCAGGTAGCCGAAGCCCAGGCCGATGCCGACCATCACGCCCCACGTCAGATACAGCATCGTCAGCGACTGCGTGTAGCTCGCGAGGAACAGGCCGGCGCTGTACAGCAGTCCGCCGATCGTCGCCACCGCGCGCGGGCCGATGCGGCTCTGAAGCACGCCCGCCAACAGAAACGACGAGGCGAGCATCACCATGTCGATCGTCGCGACGAGCGAGGTCTGCGTGCGGGTCCAGTGGAATTCATTTTCGAGCGCCGGCACGAACACGCTCCACGCGTAGTAGGTGCCGAGGGCGACGTTGAGCAAGGCCGCCGCCGACGAGGGCCGGCCAGCGCGGCAGTTCGGTGGTCCTTATCGAATCCTTAGGCGACATGGTTGTAGGATGGATGGTAGCAGAACGGGTTTTCGAGTTCTTGGATCGTCTACCGATGTGATCAAGGTATGACATGTCTTTACTTTGTCTCCGCCGAAAGTGTTGCAAACTCTTGCGCCTATTACCTTTTTGTCCCTGCGTTCAGGGGAGGTTTTGAATGCGCAAGCTTCGGAGTGGGGCGGCCGCTGGGCTGCTGGCTGTCGGTGTCGGGGTCGCTGGCGGTCGGGCTTGGCGCCCAATCGTTCCAGGGCGGCCTTCGAGGGGTCGTGAAGGACCCGCAGGGCGTCATTCCAGGCGCGACCGTGACTCTCGTCAACGACCAGAACGGCGTCTCGCGCGAAACAGTCACCAACGGCGTCGGCGAATACTCGTTCCCCGCAATTGAACCGGCCCTTTATACCGTTCGCGCGTCCGTGCAGGGCTTCAAGACCTTCGAGCGCAAAGGCGTCCGCATCGGCACGCAGGAGTTCCTCGCCCTCGACATCCAGCTCGAAGTCGGCGGCCTCGAGGAAACGATCACCGTCACCGGCGAGTCGCCGCTGATCGACACGACCAACGCCTCGACCGGCGACGTGCTCGACACCAAGTCGCTCGAGTCGATTCCGACGCCGGGCCGCAGCGTGTTCCTGATGGCGAACCTGCAGCCGACCGTGCAGACCAGCGGCAACGCGCACTGGAACCGCATGCAGGATCAGGTCGGCAACTCCGCCGTCTCGATGGGCGGCGGTCCGGTGCGGGCGAACCAGTTCCTCGTCGACGGCTTCCCGGTCACCGACCTGCAGAACCGCGCCTCGACCAACCCGACGATCGAAGCGATCCAGGACATGAAGGTGCAGGTCCACACCTACGACGCCGAAATGGGACGCACCGGCGGCGGCGTCATGAACATGACCGCCAAGTCGGGCGCCAACGAGTTTCCACGGGTCCGGCTACACCGTGTTCCGTCCCGAGAAGTACGGTCAGCCAGCTGCTGATTCCGAAGCTGCTCGGACCAGCCCAACGTGCCGGAGTACTGGCGCAACGGCGGCGGCGGCGGCGGCGGCCCGATCTTCAAGAACAAGACGTTCTTCTGGGTCGCCGGCGAGAAGTACGTCGACAACCAGCCGCAGCAGGCGAGCTTCCTGGTGCCGACGGCGGCCGAGCTCGCCGGCAACTTCAACGGCGTGCACGCGCAGCGGCTCGCAGGTCATCATCAAGGATCCGCTGACCGGCCTGCCGTTCCCCAACAACCAGATTCCGGCCAACCGCCTCAACCCGGTCGGCCTCGCGATCGCCAAGTCGTTCCCGACGCCCGACACGCAGGTGGACAACGGCGGCTCGAACTTCAGCATGACCGACCTGCTGCCGAACCAGGCGTACCAGTTCACGACCAAGATCGATCATCACTTCAACGACGCGGCGTCGATCAGCGGCTTCGTGCCTGCGCCAGGTGACGCACGAAGCGAACTCGAACTACAACCCGGTGAACAAGTACGTCGGCGCCAGCTACCAGCTCGATCGCGTCGATCAACACGTTCGTGCTGAACAACACCTACGTGCTGAACTCGTCGACGGTGCTGACGCTGCGCGGCGGCTACAACAAGTTCAACGACAACTACAACCTGCCGCAGGCGTTCGACGCGGTCGCGCTGTTCAACAATCCGGCGCTGACCAACGTGATGTCCGACACCAACCGGTTCCCGACGACGGCGACGACCGGCTACAAGAGCTCGGGCTGGACCAGCCGCCAGGCGAACGGCTACTACCAGTACGGCGCCAACGGCACGCTGAGCAAGCTGCAGGGATCGCACAACCTGAAGGTCGGCGGCGACTACCGGACCATCGGCGCGCCAATCGCTGAACTACGGCGCGTCGACCGGCACCTTCAACTTCACCGGCGGCTTCAGCGGCAACGCGCTCGCCGACATGCTGCTCGGCTATCCGCAGAACACGAGCAACATCCCGCTGAACACGCAGCTCGACGGCTTCGTCCGCTACGCGTCCGGCTACGCGCAGGACGACTGGCGCGTGACCAACAAGCTGACGATCAACTACGGCGTCCGCCTCGAGCACGAGTCGGGCCTGCAGGAGCGAACAACCAGTTCGCGGTCAACTTCGACCAGACCGCGGTCAACCCGCTCAACAGCCAACGCCACCGTGATCGATCCGGTCACCGGCGCGCGCCGGCAGATCCTCGGCGGCCTGATCTTCGCCGGCTCAGAACGGCGCGCCGACGCGCGCAGGGCAATCAGCCGGCGATCAAGGCGGCGCCTCGCGTCGGCGCGCGTGTACAGCCTCGACGACAAGACGGTGCATCCGCGGCGGCTGGGGCCTCTACTACTCGCCGTGGAACTTCCCGGCGGCCGGCACCACCGGCTGGGGCCAGACCGGCTACTCGTCGCAGACCAACGTGCCGCAGGTCTCCTCGGGCGTGCCGACGGTGTCGCTGAGCAATCCGTTCCCGGCCGGCGTCGTGCAGCCGAGCGGCAACACGCTCGGCCTGCTGACCGGCACCGGCGGCGACATCTTCTTCGTCGATCCGAACCGCGGCGCGCCGCGCGTGCAGCAGTACTCGGCCGACTTCCAGCGCGAGCTGCCCGGCGGCATGAGCATCAGCCTCGGCTACACCGGCCTGACCGGCAGCAACCTGAGCTGGGCCGGCTCCAACGCCGGTGCGACCGCCGGCTACATCAACATCAACCAGCTCGATCCGAAGTATCAGAGCCTGCCGGCCGACTACACGCTCGCCAACGTGCCGAACCCGTTCTTCGGCGTCGCCGGCGCGGGCCAGTTCAGCACAGCCAGGCGACGATCGCGCGCGGCCAGCTGCTGCGGCCGTTCCCGCAGTTCGGCAACGTCTACATGGAAATGTCGACCGGCGCGCACTCGCAGTACAACGCCGGCATCGTCCAGCTGCGCAAGCGCGTCAGCGGCATCTGGGGCGGCACGTTCAGCTACACCTACAGCCGGCTGAACGACAACCAGTGGGGCGAGACGCAACTACTACTCGAGCAACCCGGGCATCCAGAACAACTACGAGGTGATTCCGGGCTCCGCCTACTACAACCCCGACCTCGAGTACGGCCGCAGCCTGCTCGACTCGCCGCACAAGGTCGTGCTCGCGCCGACGGTGATGCTGCCGTTCGGTGAAGGCCACAAGGCCTTCTCGAGCGGAGTGGGCGCCGCGATTCTCGGCGGCTGGTCGATCACGCCGGTGGTGACGCTGCAGAGCGGCTTCCCGATTGGCGTGACCCAGCTGGTCTCGACGGGCAACACGTTCCTGTTCGGCGGCACGCCGCGTCCGAACATCGTGCCCGGCCAGGACATCCTGGTCGCCGGCGACATCACCGACCGCATCACGGCGAACACCGCCGACAACCTGTACTTCAACAAGAACGCGTTCTCGACGTCCGCGGCCAACACATTCGGCAACGCGCCGCGGACGCTCCCCGGCGTCTACTCGCCGTGGCGCAACAACATCGATCTGTCGGTCAGCAAGAACGTGCGGACCGGCGGCGGGACGTCGGCGACCGTCCGTCTCGAAGTGCTGAACATGTTCAACATCGTCCAGTGGGCGGCGCCGGCGAGCTCGCAGTTCGGCAACTCGGCGTTCGGCCAGATCAACAACCAGGCGAACAACATGCGGATGATTCAGTTCACGCTGCGGTTCGCGTTTTAGCAGGCGGATAGGCGGGAGGGGCAGGACGGGCGGGACGCGTGCTCTCGCCCGCCCTCGTCCTGCCCCTCCTGCCCTTCCCGCCCCTCCTGCCTTCACGTTTCCCCGACAATTCCATCGCGATTCCCTGAGGAAAGTGTTACAACCTTCCCCGTAGCCGGCCACTTCTCAGGCAGTCCATGGGAGGGTGAAGATGCGGACGCTCTCTTCAGCGCTCTGTCTCCTGCTCGCGGCGGTTGTCCTCTCGGCGTTTCCCACATCTCTCCACGCGCAATCTTCGCAAGGCGGCCTGCGCGGCGTCGTCAAGGACCGCAGGGCGTGATTCCAGGCGTCACGGTGACGATGGTCAACGACGCCAACGGCGTGTCGCGCGACACGGTCACCAACGGCGTCGGTGAGTACTCGTTCCCGGCCATCGAGCCGGGAACCTACACCGTGAAAGCGACGGTGCAGGGATACAAGACCTTCGAGCGGAAGGCCGTCCCCGTCAGCGTGCAGCAGTTCGTCGGCCTGGACATCACGCTGGAAATCGGCGCGCTCGAGGAAACGATCACCGTCACCGGCGAGTCGCCCCTCATCGAAACGACCAACGCCTCGACCGGCGACGTGCTCGATACGAGGGCGCTCGAATCGATCCCGAGCGCCGGCCGCAGCGTCTTCCTCATGGCGAATCTCACGCCGACCGTGCAGACCAGCGGCAACGCGCACTGGAACCGCATGCAGGATCAGGTCGGCAACTCGGCGATGTCGATGGGCGGCGGCGCCGTCCGCGCGAACAACTATCTGGTCGACGGATTCCCGGTCACCGATCTCCAGAATCGCGCGTCGACGAACCCGACGATCGAAGCGGTGCAGGACGTGAAGGTGCAGGTGCACACCTACGACGCGGAGATGGGACGCACCGGCGGCGGCGTGATGAACATGGCGGCGAAGTCGGGCGCCAACGACTTTCACGGGTCGGGCTACACCGTGTTCCGGCCCGAGTCGCTGGTGTCCCAACTGCTGATCCCGAAGCTGCAGGGCCAGCAGAACGTGCCCGAGTACTGGCGCAACGGCGGCGGCGGCGATCGGCGGACCGATCGTGAAGAACAAGACGTTCTTCTGGTTCGCGGGTGAAAAATACGTCGACAATCAGCCGCAGCAGACGACGGTCCTCGTGCCGACCGCGGCGGAGTTGACCGGCAATTTCCAGGGCGTCACGCGCAACGGCGCACAGGTGGTCATCAAGGATCCGCTCACCGGCGTGCCGTTTCCCAACAACCAGATCCCCGCGAGCCGGCTGAATTCCGTCGGCCTCAAGCTGGCCAGCTACCTGCCGCCGGCCGACACGCAGGTGGACAACGGCAACACGAACTTCGGCATGACCGATCTGCTGCCGAACAAGGCGAACCAGTTCACGACGAAGGTCGACCATCATTTCAACAACGCGGTGGCGTTGAGCGGCTTCTTCCTGCGGCAGGAGACGCACGAAGCGAGCACGAACTACAACCCGGTGAACGACTTCGTCGGCGCCAGCTATCAGCTCGATCGCGTCATCAAGACGTTCGTGGTCAACAACACGTACATCCTGAACTCGTCGACGGTGCTGACGCTGCGCGGCGGGTACAACAAGTTCGACGACAACTACAACCTGAACGACCGCAACGGCAATCCTCTGAGCTTCAACGTCTCGACGCTGGGCTGGCCGTCCTCGCTCACCAGCCAGATGTCCGACACGCAGCGCTTCCCGACGATGGCCATCACCGGCTACAAGGGATCGGGATGGACCAACCGGCAGGCGAACGGCTACTACCAGTACGGCGCCAACGGCACGTTGAGCAAGCTGACCGGGTCGCACAACGTGAAGATGGGCGGCGACTACCGCATCATCGGCGCGCAGTCGCTCAACTACGGCGCCTCGACCGGCTCGTTCACGTTCAGCGGCGGCTTCAGCGGCAACGCGCTCGCGGACCTGCTGCTCGGGTATCCGCAGGCGTCGAGCACCGGCGTCCCGCTCAACGCGCAGCTCGATGGTTTCGTCCGCTACTACAGCGGCTACGCGCAGGACGACTGGCGCGTGAACGATCGTCTGACCCTCAACTACGGCATCCGGCTCGAGCACGAGACCGGCATGATGGAGAAGAACAACCAGCAGACGATCAACTTCGATCAGACGGCGATCAACCCGCTGAACAGCCAGGTCAAGTTGATCGACCCGGTGACCGGCGCGCAGCGACAGATCCTGGGCGGACTCGTCTTCGCCGGGCGTCAACGGCGCCCGACCGTGCAGGGCAATCAACCGGCGATCAAGCCGGCGCCGCGCGTCGGCATGGTCTTCAGCTTCAACGAAAAGACCGTGCTGCGCGGCGGGTGGGGCCTCTACTTCTCGCCGTGGAACTACCCCGCGGCGGGGACGACCGGCTGGGGTCAGATCGGCTACTCGGCGACGACGCTCGTGCCGCAGGCGACGAGCAGTGTGCCGACGGTCTCGATGAGCAACCCGTTCCCGAACGGACTCGTGCAGCCGAGCGGCAGCGCCAATGGGCTGCTGACCGGCGTCGGCGGCGACGTCTACTTCGTCGATCCGAACAAGGGCGCGCCGCGCGTGCAGCAGGTACTCGTTCGACCTGCAGCGCGAGCTGCCCGGCGGCGTCACCGTCTCCCTCGGGTACACCGGCCTGACCGGCAGCAACTTGAGCTGGGGCGGTTCAGGCAACGCGCTCATCAACATCAATCAGCTCGATCCGAAGTATCAGACGCTCGTCGCCGACACGACCAAGTCTGCGCCGAACCCCTTCTTCGGCGTCGCGGCCGCAGGACCTTATGCCACGCAGGCCAATCTCTCGATCGGCCAGCTGCTGCGTCCGTTCCCGGAGTTCGCCAACGTGTACATGCAGCAGTCCACCGGCGCGCACTCGCAATACAACGCGGGGATCTTTCAGGTGCGCAAACGTGTGACCGGACTCTGGGGCGGCAGCTTCAGCTACACGCTCAGCCGTCTGAACGACAACCAGTTCGGCGAGAGCAACTACTACTCGAGCGCGCCCGGCCTGCAGAACAACTACACCGTGATTCCGGGATCGCCGTACTACAACCCGGACCAGGAGTACGGCCGCAGCCTGCTCGATTCGCCGCACAAGATCGTGATGGCGCCGACGCTCCTGGTGCCGCTCGGTGAAGGCCACAAGATGGCCAGCAGCGGCATCGCCAACGTGCTGCTCGGCGGCTGGTCGATCACGCCGGTCGTGACGCTCCAGGCCGGCTTCCCGATCGGCGTCAGCCAGAATCAGCCGACACAGTCGTTCCTCTACGGCAACGGCATCCGGCCGAACATCGTCCCCGGGCAGGACTTCCTGGTGTCCGGCGACATCACCGATCGCATCACGCGCGAACACGGCCGACAATCTCTATCTGAACAAGGCGGCGTTCACGACCGCGCCGACCAACACGTTCGGCAACGCGCCGCGCATTCTGCCGGGCGTGATGTCGCCGTGGCGCAACAACGTCGACCTGGGCGTCGGCAAGAACGTCCACACCGGCGGCGGCACGTCGGCGTCGATCCGACTCGAGGTGCTGAACATGTTCAACATCGTGCAGTGGGCGGCGCTCGGCGAGCTCGACAGTCGTTCGGCAACTCCGCGTTCGGCCAGATCACGACGCAGGCCAACAACATGCGGATGGTGCAGTTCACGCTTCGGTTCCAGTTCTGAGGCGACGATAAGACGAAACCGCGGAGACCGCAGAGATCGCAGAGACGAGCTCAGAATCGAGGGTCCTGCCTTCGCCTGCCTTCTCCGCGGCCTGCTCCTGCGTTTCTTCTGTACGTGCCCGTTTCCTCGCCCTCCGCCGTTTGCTATCATCGGAGCATGAAAATCGCCGTGCTCCTCTCCGCCGCGCTGCTCGCTTCTGCAACGGGCGCCTTCGCCGCTGAACAAACGTGGGCCGGCAAGATCAGCGACAGCGCCTGCGGCGCGAAACACGAAGAAGCCGCCGAGGGTCAGGGCGTGATGGCCGACCGCGACTGCACGCAGGCCTGCGTCCGCGGCGGATCGAAATACGTGCTGGTCGTCGACGGCAAGGTGATCCAGATCGCGAACCAGGACAACAAGGATCTCGCGACCCACGCGGGGCACGCGGTCAAGATGACCGGCGAACTGAAAGGCAACGCGATCGTCGTCTCGAAGATCGAGATGCCGTAGGAATTGCAGATTGCTGATTGCAAAATGCAATTCAGAGTTCTTCAGATTTCAGATTCGGTCCGAGCACGCCGAAGCACAGCCAGTACAACGCCGCCGCCACGACCAGCAGCATCATCCAGCGCATCGCCCCCGCGAGAAACGCCGCGTCGATCGCCGGCCACTCGAACGTGAACTTCCGAGCAGCTCCCAGCGATCGTCCATCCAGTGCCACGCCGTGTGCGCCGACGAGCGCCGACAGGACGATCGTTCCCATCCGCTCGCCAATCACGATAGCGGAACAGCAGGTCGAGCGCCGGGATCAGCAGCACGAGCACCAGCAGCTGCCCCAGCTCGACGCCGACGTTGAACGACAGCAGCGACGTCAGCAGGATGCGAGCCGGCGAACTGCAGCGTCTGGCCGCAGCGCGAACGAAAAGCCGAAGCCGTGCGACGAGGCCGAAGCCGAACGTCGCAAGCCAGCGGCGCTTCAAGCGACGTACCGGAAGGAACCGCGGAGACCGCTGAGTCCGCGGAAATGAATTGCTCTGCGGTCTTTGCGTTCTCTGCGGTTTCTTCTGAGCCGTGAAGACGATGTTCTCCAGCGCCATGTAGACGATCGACGTGGCGATCAGCGTCTCGACGAGCGGCGGAAACCACAGCGCGTCGGGCGCGAGGTTGTACGCCGACGCGATCAGCGTGATCGAGTGCGCCACGGTGAACGCGGTGACAACGGCGACCAGCGAGCGGAAGCGGCGGAACGGAATCACGAGGCACGACGAGGAACAGCAGGTGATCGGTGCCGTCGAGGATGTGAGCGAACCCGAGCCTGACGAACTGCAGCGCCGCCTGGTGCCAGCGCGGATCGAGCTGCACGAGCCCCGGGTCGCCGAGGAACTCGAAGGCGCGCACGCCGCCGCCGGGCGGCAGGAAGCGCAGCACGGTCAGCGTCCGGATGCCGAGGCGCGCCAGCCGCGGCTGGATCGAGAAGCGCGACTGGTCCGAGCTGAATCGGGTACTCGAAGAGCACGTCGAGCAGCCCCTGGCTCCAGAAGAACTCGGTCTCGACCGGCAGTCCGGGGCGCGGTCAGGTGGGCGATCGCCTCGTCGTACGAAGCGAACGACTTGTCGGACTGCAGCGCGGCGCGCACCGACACGACCCGCGGCGCGGGAAGCACGTCGCCGTTCTCGTAGAGGTCGAGGTAGTCCGAGATCCAGAGCGTCGCGGCGTCGCGCAGGGTCGCCTCGGCGCGCGCCAGGTCGAGCAGGTCCGCGTTCGTCGTGTCGCGCGGCTTCGGGTAGTCCATGTCGCGCATCGCCTGGAGCGGGACGCGGACGAGAAGCTGCAGGCGCTGCCCTTCCGGCTTGACGAAGCGCCTGGACCGTGACGTCGTTCGGGATATCGTGCGCCGGCCGGGCGCACGGCCGCAGAGCGCCGCCACGAGGGCCGCGATCATGGCTGATGGCTGACGGCTGATGGCATGGCCGATGCGCCGGCCATCGCATGCCATGAGCCCTGAGCCATGAGCCATGGACACGTTTTTTTGACACCCCTGAGTAGTATACTTTCGCGTCTCTGATGGAGGACCTCTATGAAGCGTAACGTCGCGATAGGAACCGGCTTGCTGGCGCTGCTCGTTGCGCTCGGCCTCACGCAGAGCGTGCTGCAGCGCAGCGGCGGCGGCCCAGGCCAAGGGCGCCGTGCAGGCGCCGCGGTTCGAAGTCGACCCGATGTGGCCGAAGCCGCTGCCGAACCACTGGGTGCTACGGCAACGTGATCGGCGTCGGCGTCGACACCAAGGATCACGTCTACATCATCCACCGCGGCGCCGGCTCGCTCGAGCCGAAGGAGATCTACGCCGCCGCGAACCCGCCGCAGTCCGAGTGCTGCGTGCCGGCGCCGCCGGTCGTCGAGTTCGACGCCGAAGGCAACTTCGTGCGCGCGTGGGGCGGCCCGGGCCAGGGCTACGAGTGGCCGGAGTCGAACCACGGCATCACGCCCGACTCCAAGGGCAACCTGTTCATCGGCGGCAACGGCGGCAACGACGGCCACATCCTGAAGTTCACGCAGGACGGCAAGTTCGTCAAGCAGTTCGGCTTCGCCTACGCCAGCGCCGGCAGCAACGACATGTGGGCGTTCAACAAGGTCGCGAAGGTCTCGCTCGACGAGAAGGCGAACGAAGCCTACGTCGCCGACGGCTACGGCAACCACCGCGTCGCCGTCATCGACATGGACACCGGCAAGATCAAGCGCTACTGGGGCGCCTACGGCAACAAGCCGGACGACACGCCGCTCGGCAACTACAACCCCGACGCGCCGCTCGCGCAGCAGTTCCGCAACCCGGTGCACTGCGCCGAGCCGTCCAACGACGGCATCGTCTACGTCTGCGATCGCCCGAACGATCGCATCCAGGTCTTCACGAAGGACGGCAAGTTCGTGAAGGAAACGCAGGTCGCGCAAGAACGACGCTCGGCGACGGCTCGGTGTGGGACATCGCCTTCTCGAAGGACGCGGCGCAGAAGTACTTCTACCTGGCCGACGGCGCCAACGAGAAGATCCACGTGTTCGATCGCGCAGTCGCTGACCGAGCTCACCAGCTTCGGCGACGGCGGCCGCCAGCCCGGCCAGTTCTACGCCGTGCACAGCATCGCCACCGACTCGAAGGGCAACGTCTACACGACCGAGACCTACCGCGGCCAGCGCTTGCAGAAGTTTGTCTACAAGGGTCTCGCGCCGGTGACCAAGCCGAACCAGGGCACCGTCTGGCCGACGAAGACGACTCACTAGACGCTCGGCCTGTCAGGGCTAAGGGCTGAGGGCTCAGGGCTAGGATCGAGCCGATCCTAACGCCTTGCGTTCGCCTCAGCCATCTTCTAGCCCTCAGCCCTCAAGCCCTAGCCCTCGCGCTGTATACTCCCGCCGTCCGACAATCTTGTCGGCCTCGACATTCGCATCGCATCAGAGGGGAAGTCGCATGAAGCGTGCTGTTTGCATTGGTGGGAGCCTGCTCGCGCTCCTGGCCGCGGCGGGCCTGGTCCGTCCACGTTCGTCGACACTGGCCGCGCAGGCGAAAGCCACGGCGCCGACGATGATGGTCGATCCGCTCTGGCCGAAACCGTTCCCGCAGAAGAAAGCATGGATTCTCGGGTCGGTCACCGGCGTGACCGTCGACGCCCAGGATCACATCTGGGTCGTGCACCGCGGCGTCGACTCGCTGCAGACCAACGAGAAGGGCCCGGCGCTCGAGCCGTGGGCGAGCTCGTGCTGCTTCGCGGCGCCGCAGATCCTCGAGTTCGACGCGGCCGGCACGCTGCTCTCGAACTGGGAGCCGAAGACCGGCAGCGGCTACGACTGGCCGCACGATCCGTCGGGCATCGCCGTCGACGACAAGGGCAACGTCTGGGTCGCCGGCGGCCTGCCGGCCGTCGTCGCTCGCCCGCGGGACGCGGTCGCGGTCCGGCGCCCGCGGCGGGCGCCGCGCCAGCGGCGCGCGGCGGAGCGGCTCCGGCCGCTGGCGCGGCCGCCGGCCGGACGCGGCGCGGCGCCGGCAGCGGCTCGGCTGCCCGCCGACGCGCAGGTGCTGAAGTTCGACAAGACCGGCAAGTTCCTGCTGCAGATCGGCAAGGCCGGCAAGACCGAAGGCAGCGACAGCACGACCGGCCTCAACCGGCCCGGCGGCGTGGCGGTGGACTCGGCGGCCAACGAGGTCTACGTCGCCGACGGCTTCGGCAACCACCGCATCGTGGTCTTCGACGCCACCACCGGCGCGTTCAAGCGCAGCTGGGGCGCCTACGGCGAGAAGCCGACCGACACCGATCCCGGCGCCTACGATCCGAGCGCCGCGCCGTCGCAGCAGTTCCACACGTGAGCTGCGTGAAGATCGCGAAGGACGGCATGGTCTACGTCTGCGATCGCCAGAACGACCGCATCCAGGTGTTCCAGAAGGACGGCAAGTTCGTGAAGGAAGCGTTCGTCTCGAAGACGACGACCGGCGACGGTTCGGTGTGGGACATCGCGTTCTCGCCGGATCAGCGGGTGCTGTTCGTCGCCGACGGCCACGACAAGAAGATCTGGATGCTCGACCGCGCGTCGCTCGAGCCGATCGGCAGCTTCGGCGACGGCGGCCGCTACCCCGGCCGGTTCTACGGCGTCGGCAGCGTCGCGGTCGACTCGAAGGGCAACGTCTACACGGGCGAGACCTACGACGGCAAGCGCGTCCAGAAGTTCGTGAAGAAGTGACGACGGAACGAACGCAGACACACGAAAACACGAGATCTCTTCTTCGTGCGTTTCGTGAACTTCGTGCGTTCATGTTATGAGAGGAACATATGAAACGAAATCTGTTCATCGGTTCGACGCTCGCCGCGCTGCTCGTCGCGCTCGGCCTCGGCCAGGGCATCCTCGAGAAGAAGGCCGACGCGCAGGCCAAGGGCGACAAGATCAGGTCCCGCGCTTCGAAGTGGACCCGACGTTCCCGAAGCCGCTGCCCAACCACTGGTATCAGGGCATGTCGATCGGCGTCGGCGTCGACGCCAACGATCACGTCTGGATCGTCCATCGTCCCGACACGCGTCAACGCGATCGAAGCGGCCGAGGACGCGAAGACCGGCGCGTGCTGCCAGAAGGCGCCGCCGATCCTCGAGTTCGACCAGGACGGCACGCTGCTCCGCCACTGGGGCGGCCAGGACGGCGACGGCTATCAGTGGCCGGCTCGAACCACGGCATCACCATCGACCACAAGGGCAACGTGTGGATCGGCGGCAACGGCGGCGGCGACGGCATGGTGCTGAAGTTCACGCAGGACGGCAAGTTCCTGATGCAGGTCGGCAAGAAGGGCGTGCCGATCGACAGCAACAGCACCGAGCACTTCGGCATGGTCGCCAAGATCTCCATCGACAAGAAGGAGAACGAGGCCTACATCTCCGACGGCTACGGCAACAAGCGCGTCGTCGTGATCGACGCCGACACCGGCAAGTTCAAGCGCTACTGGGGCGCCTACGGCAACAAGCCGGACGACACGAACCTCGGGCGCTACAATCCCGACGCGCCGCTCGCGCAGCAGTTCCGCACGCCGGTGCACTGCGCGGAGATGTCGGTCGACCGCATGGTCTACGTCTGCGACCGCGTGAACGATCGCATCCAGGTGTTCACGCCCGAGGGCAAGTTCGTCAAGGAAGCGTGGGTCAGCAAGCGCACGCTCGGCGACGGATCGACCTGGGACATCGCGTTCTCGAACGATCCGCAGCAGAAGTTCATCTACCTGGCCGACGGCAAGGACGAGAAGGTCTGGATCCTCGATCGCCAGTCGCTCGAGATCCTCACGAGCTTCGGCGACGGCGGCAAGATGCCCGGCCAGTTCTACGCCGTGCACAGCATCGCCACCGACTCGAAGGGCAACATCTACACGACCGAGACCTACGACGGCCGCCGCCTGCAGCGCTTCCTCTACAAGGGCATGCAGAGCGTCACGAAGGGCGAAGACCAGGGCACGGTCTGGCCGACGAAGACGACGAAGTAACCTATCGATGGCTGATGGCTCAGGGCTGATGGCTATGGTTGATGGACAGCCATCGTTCCATGACCATCAGCCATCAGCCATCAGCCATGACGCGCCGCTCAGCGCGCCGCGATTTTCTCTCCGCTGCTCTCCTGCTGCCTGCGTTCGCCAGGCAGACTTCCAGCGAGCGCTTCGTCCGCGTCGTGCCGCTGGGAAACCCCGGCGGCGCGCCCGCTCCTCCGTTCGGCCGCCTCCTCGGCGACGGCCTCGATGCGCGGCTCTTCACCGATCTCTCGACGCTCGGCACAGCAATCCGCAATCGAATCCGCAATCCGCAATCCGCAATCCGCAATGCTCACCCCGGCCGACCGCTTCTTCGTCCGCACCGCCGCGCCCTCCAACCTTCCGCCGCACCGACGCGTGGACGCTGCGCATCGGCGGACACGTGGCGGCTCCCAGCCGAGCCTTCGCCTCCGCGATCTCGACGCCCACGTCGGGCCGTCCCAGCGCGTACCTGATCGAGTGCTCGGGCAACGCCGACCAGACCAACTACGGGCTGATGAGCACCGCCGACTGGGAGGGCGTTCCGCTTCCGGCGGTTCTCGATCGCGTTCGTCCGGCGGCCGGCGCGTCGCGGGTCCTCGTCTCGGGCGTGGACGACGATACGAGGACGTGGCGGACGTCGGTGCCGGGCGCCAGCTGGATCTTCACGCGCGACGAGCTGGCAGCACGCGATGCTCGCCGTTCGCATGAACGGCGCGCCGCTGACGCGCGATCACGGCTTTCCCGTCCGGCTCATCGTGCCGGGCTGGTACGGCTGCAGCTGCATCAAGTGGGTCGATCGCATCGATCTCGTCGGCAGACGAGGCGCCGGCGACGACGCAGATGCAGGGAGTTCGCGGCGCGGACGCATCAGCCGACGGAACAGATGCGAGCCGGCGAGCCGGCGCTCGCGCGCGACTTCATCCCCGCGGTGATCGACACCGCCGCGATGCCGGTGCGGGTCGAGAAGTGGCTCGCCGGCGGCCGCATCGAATACCGCATCGCCGGCATCATCTGGGGCGGGTCGAAGCCGACCAACGCGCTGTCGATCCGGTTCAGGGCGAGCGAGCCGTGGGTGCGTGTCGACGACTGCCCGATGCCGGCCAGTCGACGCTCACGTGGAGCCTGTGGTCGCACGTGTGGCGCCCGGCAGCGCCCGGCCGCTACCAGATCGTGCTGCGAGTGGACGACCCGACGATCCGCACGCGCCGGCTCGATCTCTTCTTCTACGTGCGAGAAATCGTCGATCGACGAGGTCTAAGATAGGACACCGCACGAGAGCGCACGAGACTGCAGAAGCAAGACATTCTCGGAGGTCTTTGCGCTTCTCCGCGGTCTCTTCTTGATCGTCCCGTGCCTTCGTGTGACGTGGCTATCGTGACGAGCGCGCGCATTTCGGCGAGCTCCGGTCGGTCCTTGTCGGCGAGGTGCCACGCCGCGAGGAACGCCTTCGCGGCTTTGGCGGCGTCCGCGGGCGGGCCGGTGACGGTGGCGGCGCGCGCGAGGCCGAGCAGCGAAGCGGCGCGGCCGGGCGTCCGCGCCAGCGCCGCTTTGAACTGCACCGCGGCCGCCTTCGCGTCGCCGGTGCCGAGCAGGATCTCGCCGTACAGCTCGCCGGCCGGTTTGATCGGATACGGGCGCGCGACCGGCCGCGGCCGCTTCGATTCGAGCTGCGCCGCTCGCGCCAGTGCAGCCAGCGCGCCCGTCCTGTCGCTTCGCCCGAGCTTGATCAGACCCTCGAGCTCCGCCGCCATGATCGCCGCCACCTCGCGCGCGTCCTGATCCGGAATCGTCTTCGCCGCGTTCGTCAGCTGCTCGAGCGCCGCGTCGGCGCGGCCCGGATCGCGCAGCGGAATGCTCGCCATGCCGAGCGCGAGGAGCTCGTCGATGTTGTCGAAGCTTCCCTGCCCCTTCATCGGCGCCCAGTCGCCGCTTTCGACCACGAGCCGCGCCTTCATCGACGCCAGCTCGCTCTTCAGCGACGTCTCGCCGTAGCCCTTGCCGATCTCACTCTCGTGCTGGTGATCCCGGTCCGGCTAAAGCCGGACACTCCGGCGTGGCCCGCTCCCGCCCGTCCTGCCCCTCCTGCCCTTCCTGCCCCTCGCCCGCATCGCGTCTTCGACCGTCTTCATGACCTCGCGCGCCTTGGCGAACCGTCCCTGCTGCAGGTACTCGTAGTGCAGCCACGACAGCGCGTGGAAGTCGTACTGCGACGGCGGCAGGCCCTTGCGCTTCGCGATGTCCACCGACGCCGCGAACGCCGATTCGTCCGACGCGACCGCCTCGTCCCACATGCCGAGCGGGAGGAAGACGTGCGACGGCATGTGACGCGCGTGGCTCGACGCCGGCGCGATCCGCGCGTAGGTGCGCGCCGCCTGCAGCGCCCGCGCCGCATGCTCGCCATCGTCGAAGGCGTGGAGCGCGTAGTGATTCGCGCCGGGGTGCTCCGGGTTCCGTTTCAGCACCGCGAGCGCGATCTCGCCGGCCTTCATCGACACCGGCAGGTTGCGCTCGCCGGGCGGGATCGTCGAGAGCAGCGCGAGCGCGTAGAACGCTGACGCCTCGTCGTCTTCGGGAAACTGCGCGTGGAGCTGGCCCATGCGATCGGCGTACGCGCGGTCGCGCGACGCCTTGTCGCCGTCGCCGAACAGCCGCTCGACCGCCTCGAGGTAGCCCTGCTCGCGCGCGGTGGGCGCGGTGAGCGGCGCAGGACCACGGGACTGACCCTGCGTCTGGCCCGGACGTTGAACCGCCCTCAGCCGATCGAGTACACCGCGCGCCTTGTCGAGATTCTCGTTGAGCCAGAGCGGCTGGTTGTACGAGCAGCGCTTCGCCCCAGTAGGCCATCGCGAAGCCCGGGATCGGCCTTCTGCGCCTGCCGGAAGGCCGCGATCGCATCGTCGTACTCGAAGCTGTGGAGGAGCAGGACGCCGCGGACGAACGCGGGTTGCGCGGCGGCGAGCCGGAGGTGGGGAAAGAGATGCGCCCCAGGAGTGACGCGGGCTGCGATTGTGCCCGCGGCGACAAGGACACAAAGGCAACAAAGGCCGCAGAAACGAAAAAGCCACGGAGACTCAGAGGCACAGAGAAAAATCTTACTCTGTGTCTCCGTGTCTCCGTGGCTGATCTACCTCTGCGTCCTCTGTTCTAGCTCAGTGTCCTAGAAGCTGAACCGGAACATGAACTGCATGATCCGCATGAACCCGGACTGGCGTTGTCTGTGCCGAAGCTGTTACCCGGCGCGTAGGTGTTGCCGCCCGAGAGGCGCGCGCACCGTCGGCCGGTTGAACAGGTTCAGCACCTCGAGCTTGATCTGCGCCTGCTTCGACCCGCCCAGACGGAAGTTCTTCTGAAGCTGCGGTCGGTGTTGAACTGCGTCGGCGTCCGGACATCGGTGATCGTCCGCGGCGCGTTGCCGAACGTGCCGAACGGCGCGAGCGAGAACGCCGCCGGGTTGATCCAGGTCGCCGTCGGATGATCCGCCGACGCGAGGCGATCCTCGTAGCGACCCGGCGTCGCCAGGTCGACGCCCGGCGTGATGTTCGGCCGCGCGCCGACGTTGCCCCGAGCATGCGTGTTCGGATTGCTCTGCTGCGACGTCGATCGGGAAGCCCGCTGCCAGGTGTGATGAACGCGACGCATCCAGCCGCCGAGGACGGCGTCGCGCGACGCCGCTGTTGCTCGCGTACTTCTTGCCCTTGCCGAACGGCAGCTCGACCATCGGCGCGATGATGAAGCGGTGCGGCACGTCGAGGATGCCGTAGCCGTACTCAGCTCGGGGTCGTAGCAGGCGGTGCTGAACTGCTGGCCCGCCGCGCACGCCGGCTGCTGCGGGATGTAGTTGTAGTTGTTCAGCGGCGTCGTCGCCGCGACGTTCGAGTAGAAGTTCGTCTCGCCAATCTGGTTGTCCTTCAGCACGCTGTAGGTGTAGCTGATGCGCCCGCCCCAGCCGTGGTCAGCCGCTTGTCCACTCGACGACGCCGGCGTTGTAGCTGTTCACGCCTTCGGTCACCTGCCGCGCGTTGACGTTGCGCGAACTGCGGGTACGGCCGCAGCAGCTGCGAGCGCGCGTGAGCGTCGCCGGCGTTGACAGCGAAGCCGGCACGTTCGGGTTGCCGAAGAACGGGTTCGGCAGCTGCGGCGTTGAGCGCCGCGGCGCCGAGCGCGAGGTACTTCGGATCGAGCTGGTTGATGTTGACCGGCACTGTCGTTCGATGCCGCCGAGCGGCAGATGGTCGCCGCGCGCGCCGATGTAGGTGAAGGTCAGCGCCATGCCGCTGCCGAGCTCGCGCTGCAGGTCGGCCGACCACTGCTGCACGCGCGGCGCGGTGCGGTTCTGATCGACGAAGCTGATGTTCGTGCCGAGCGCCGGACAGCGCGCCCTTGCTGTTGCCCGACGGCTGCACGACGCCGTTCGGGAACGGGTTGTCAGCGTGACGGTCGGCGTGCCCGCCGTCTGCGGCGACGAGCGTGTTCTGCGTGTAGCCGACCTGGCCGTAGTTGCTGGTCGACGGTGCTCGGCGCCGGATAGTTGAACGGCGCCCAGTAGAGCCCGTAGCCGCCGCGCAGCACGGTCTTGGTGTCGATCGAGTAGACCACGCCGACGCGCGGCGAGCACTTCAGCTTCGGGCGGGTTACCCTGCGTGGTCGGGTTGCCGTTGACGCCGGCATACATCAGGCCGCCGGTCGACGAGCGTGCGACGCGCGTGCCGGCGACCGGGTCGGCCGGGATCGTCGACGCCCGGACAGCGCGCTGGTCGCCGTCGGATCGAAGCCGACGGTGAAGTTGTTGTTCTGCTCGGCCAGGCCGTTCTCGTGCTCGAGGCGGAGGCCGTAGTTCAGCGTGAACTTCGAGTTCACGCGCCAGTCGTCCTGCGCGTAGCCGCCGTAGTAGTACGTGTAGACGTTCAGCGGCGTCGACGATCGTGAACTGGCTCGTGTTGGCTCGAGTTCGCCGACGGGTAGCCGAGCAGGAACGACGCGAAGCCGAGTTGCCCGACGTCGCGTTGCTGTTCGAGTTGTTCGCCGAGGTGAACTCCTTGTCGAAGTAGAAGAAGCCCGCGCCGTTGCCCGGCAGATAGCTGTCCATCGCCGATCTTGCGGAAGTCGCCGCCGACCTTGAAGGTGTGCGTGCCGAAGAACCTCGAGTAGGCGGCGTTGGCGCTGGTCGACTTCCAGTTGATTTGCGGTCGGGTTGATCGCGCCCAGCGTCCGCGCTGCACCAGCCGAGTCGTAGCCGCTGGACGTCGACCTGCGGGAACTTCGGCACCGGTGATCAGCTGTTAGTGAAGGTCGGCGAGAAGCCGAGCGTCGACGGATCGAACGGAATGCTCAGCGTGTTGTTGTCCGGGAAGCGCGTCAGGCCGAAGCGCAGCGCCATCACCGAGCTGTCGTTCAGCACCCAGGTGTTGTTCAACGCCAGCATCTGCGGCCGCCGCTTCAGGATGTAGTCGCCGGGATCGGCAAAGCGGTTCGGATCGTTCTGGTCCGCGGCTGCCGAAATAGTTCTGGCACGGCTCGTTGGTCCGGTTGTAGAGATAGAAACCGGTCAACGACACCTTGTCGGTGAACTTGTGCTCGATCTTGACGCGCAATCTCGGTCTCGAAGTTGTCGTTGATCAGCGACGTGCGGTTGTAGTTGGTCGTGCCGTTGTCGACGTTGGTGTCCGGCAGCGGCAGGTACTTGAGCATCGCCGCCGCGACCGGGTTGATGCGGTTCGCCGGGATGATGTTGCCGGGGAACGGCAGCTGGGTCAGCGGGTCGTAGATGATGACCTGCTGCGCCGGCGGTGTTGGTCAGCGCCGAGAAATCGCCGTTGCGCTCGGCCGCGGTCGGCAATGCGCGGCGGCGTTGCGCGTCTGCACGTCGTGATACTGCTCGGTCGGAGAACCAGAAGAACGTCCGGTCCTTGACGATCGGGCCGCCGAAGCCGCCGCCGCCGCAGGTAGTACGGGCTGTTCGGCTTGGCGTTCTTCGCCGCCGTCATCGTGTCGCCGTGCGCCGCCGCCACGTCGCTGGCGATCTGGCTGAAGTAGTTGTTGGTCTGGCCCCAGATCGGACGGGTCTGGAAGAACGCCGGTGCCGTGGAAGCTGTTGGTGCCCGACTTCAGCGTCGTGTTGAACACGCCGCCGCCGGTGCGGCCCATCTCCGCGTCGTAGGTGTGCACCTGCACCTTGACGTCGTCGAGCGCCTTCGATCGTCGGCACCGCGGACATGCGGTTGCGCATGTCGGTGATCGGCACGCCGTCCAGCGTGTAGTTGTTGCCGCGGCGCGTGCCGCCGCCGAGCGACATCAGCGACGAGTTGGTCTGATCCTGCTGGCGGTTGAACTGCGCGTCGCCGGACGGGACGACCGTCGGCACCGTCGCGCCGATCATGAACGCGTTGCGGCCGGGCGACGGCAGCGTCTGCAGCGCCGCCGAGTCGAGCGACGGTGCCGGTGCGACGCGTTCGACGTGTCGATGAGCGGCGCCTGGCCGGTCACCGTCACGTTCTCCGTGATCGCGCCGACCTCCATCGTGAGGTCGAGGGTGAGGAACTGCTGCGTGCCGATGCGGATGCCGCCGCGATCGACCGTCTTGTAGCCCTGCAGCGTCGCCTTCACGCCGTAGTTGCCGGGATCGACGTTCGCGAACACGAACTCGCCGCGTTCGTTGGTCACCGTCGAGCGTTTGATGTTGGTCTGTTCGTTGGTGAGAGTGACTTCAACGCCGGGGATGACGCCGCCGGAATCCTTCACGGACCCGCGCAACCCACCCTGGAAGCCCTGCCCGAACACCGAACCTGCCGCCGCGACGACTAGCAACGCTCCAAGCATGAGCGTAGCCCGGAATCTCATAGGTTCCCTCCGATGTTGTTAGGACAACCCGTGCGACTGAAGTCACGGGAATGCGGCGATTCTAGGAGGGTACTGTCTGGGGTTGCAACAACATTGTCGCAACCCCGTGATGTTTGTGGGGAGCCGCTGACAACCGCACAAAGAAATGGAGCGCCGACAGCGGCGCTCCATTTTTCTGTATCGCGAGAAATGAGGCGATCAGGGTTTCTTCACTTCGAACTTGATCTGCTTGAGGATGCCCGCTTCCTTCGGCAATTCGGTCGGCCCCGGCGGGGAATTTGTTCGCGCTGAACATGAACGCCAGGATGTCGGCGTTCTGCTGGCCGCTCAGCGAGCCGGGCGCGTTCTGCGGCATCGAGATGCGGACCCGCTCGAACAGGTCGCCGATGGTCAGGCCGTCCCACCCCGCCATGAACTCACCGCCGGCCAGCGGAGGGGCCATCTCGCCGCCGGTCAGCTCGCCGCCGTGGCACGAGGCGCAGTTTTCCGAGTACAGGGCCTTGCCGCGAGCGGCCTGCGCGTCGGTGAAAACGCCGTCCCAGATCGACTTGGTCGGCGGTTGCGCGTGCACGGTCGAATGGAGCACGAGAACCGTCGCGAAAGGGATGAGTGCCGCCGCTGCGATCTTGATCTTCATGAACCTCTCCGGATACAGACACAAAACGCTATATCGGTGATTGCACAACAACGAGCGGCCACGAAGGCCGCTCGTTGCCGATCGGGCTCGCTGGGCCGCGAGGCCCGCTAGAACCGGTAGCGGAAGCGTCAGCTGCCAGATCCGCATGAACCCGGCCTGCGTCGCGATGCGGCCGAAGCTCGACGTGTTGATGGCGTTGTTGGTCGACTCGTTGCCGAACTTCGCCGTGTTCGTGAGGTTGAGGATCTCGAACCGGATCTCCCCGCTCTGCCCGTGACCGAACCGCGTGTCCTTGGCGAGCACGAGGTCGACGTTCTTGCGGAACTGGTTCAGGGCGCGTCGTCGATCGTTCGCGGCGCGTTCCCGTACTGGCCGATGCCGGGGTTCGCGAAGCGCTGCCGCGTTGAAGTACCGGGCGTCGGGGTTGCCTGCCGTCGACACGCGCTCGTCGTCGCTGCCCGTCGTGTTCGGGATCGCCGATCAGGTTCGGCCGCTGCCGGCCGCCAAACAGACCCAGGTCGGCGTCCGACGTGCCGCTGCTGAGCACCGCATTCAGCGGCGAGCCGCTCACCAGCTCGACGATCGCCGAAGCGTTCCAGCCGCCGAGCAGCGCGTAGGCCAGGCTGCCGTGGTCCGTCGGCGCCGGGGATTCGCACGATCGGCGCCAGGATGATCCGGTGCGGCGAGTCGTAGATGCTGGTGCCGTACTCGGCGTGCGAGGTCGTAGTTGTTCTGCGGACGTCGCGTGCGTCCACGCGTAGGTATTGCTCTCGCCGAACTGATTGTCCTTCGTGTGGCTCCACGTGTAGCTGAACGGCCGCCCCACCAGTTCTGACGCCCGCTGAGCCGCTTGTCGAGCTTGAACGACACGGCGTGATACTGCCGTTTGGAACCGGCCGTCGATTCGTGCATCAGGATGTCGCCGAACTCAGGGAACGGCCGCAGGAGCTGGCCCGCGCGAATCGTCGCCCGCGTGCCGAACTCACCCGCCGCCGCAATGCCGAAGAACGGATTGGGAACCGATTCGCGCAGCTTCGCCGGATCCCAGCCGCGTGCCGAGCGGGAACAGCTGTCGGGCGAGGGCCGGATCGATCTGGTTGATGTTGACGTAGCAGGCGTGCCTTCGTTCGTGCCGCAGTAGCCGATGTCGCGCCCGGTCGCGCCGATGTAGCCGATGCGTGATCGCCATCGCGCCGGGCAGCTCGCGCTCGATGTCGACTGAATACTGATGGACCTTCGGGTTGCCCTTGTTCTGATCGATGAAGTCGACCTGACCGCCGACGTTCGGTCGAGCAGCCCCAGCGAGCTGCCGATCGGCGCCAGCAGGCCGGCCGGGAACGGGTTGTCCAGCGTGCCGAGCGGCACTTCGCTCTCAGCGCGTCGACTGGCTGAACTGCGTCGTCCGCGAGAACCCGACCTGGCCGTGCGGTCGTGCTGTAGTTCCACGGCGCCCAGAACAGCCCGTACCCGCCGCGAAGCACCGTCTTGGGGTCGATCGCGAAGGTCGCGCCGACGCGCGGCGCCGGGCTTGATCGTCTTCGGGTTGCCCTGCTGCTCCGGCGCGCCGTTGACGCCCGCGTAGATCAGGCCGCCCTTGAGCGTCTTGCCCGCGAGCAGCGTGCCGGCTTTCGGCACCAGCGCGTCGATCGGATTCACGACGTTCTGATCGAAGGCGACCGTCTGCCGGTTGTTGATCTCCGCGCAGGCCGTCCTCGTGCTCGAGGCGCAGGCCGTAGTTGAGCGTGAGACTGCGAGCTCACGCGCCAGTCGTCCTGGAAATAGGCGCCCCAGTAGCTTCGTGAACCACTCGAACTCGGCCGGATCGTGCGGCGCGGATCCAGCTCGAGGGCAGGCCGAGCAGCAGGCTCGCGACTTCGTTGCCGCCGACGCCGTTCCGGCTGGTGAACAGATTGTCGAACGTGAAGCTGCCGCCGAGTGCCGTTTCAGTCGGCCAGCGCCACGCCGAGCCGGCGCGCGTCGCCGCCGAACTTGAAGCTGTGGCTGCCCATCAGCTTGGTCAGCGCGCCGTTGATCGCGTAGGGGCCCTTCCAGCGAACCGGGACCGGGCCCCAGCCGCCGACGTCCTCGGTGTTGTCGAACTGCAGCGACGGGAACGTCTCCTTTCCTCCGGGGCCGAGCGCGTTGACGTAGGTCGGGCTGAACCCGAGCGACTGGAGGCCCGGCGAGAACGGCTGCTGCGTCGCACGAGTCCTGCCAGGTGGTGAAGCCGTAGCGCAGCGAGAGCACCGTCGTGTCGTTGATGACGTTCGTGCTGTTCAACACGAGCACGTGCGGCCGCCGGCGCAGCGGGCCGAACCACTGATCCTGATCGGCCATGAACAGCTTGTCGGGCTTCATGATCGTGCTGCCCGGCTCGTCGGTCTTGTTGTAGATGTACAGGCCGCTCAGCGACGACTTGTCGGTGAACTTGTGCTCGCCCTTGAACGTGAACATCGTCGGCCGCGTCGACGACGAACGCGGTGCCGATGGCGTTCGTGTTGCCGTCCTCGTTCTGCGCCATCGGACCGTTGATCGTCTCGGTCGGCCACGTCTTGAGAATGTTCAGGCCGGTCTGGCTCGACGGCCGGATGGGTCGAGCGGGATGATCGCGCCGGTGAACAGGCCGCCGGTCGCGATCGATCCGGTGCCGGTTGCCGGGCACCTGGCGTTCGCGACGCCGCCGCGGCACTACGGGTTGTAGAGCATCGCCGGCGCGCCGCCCGACGTCGTGCGCGAGAAGTCGCCGTTGCGCTGGTTGGCCGTCGGCCAGATCTCCTGCTGCCCGCGCGTCGTGCCGGATCGGTAGCCTTCGAGTGGCGGCCCAGAAGAACGTCCGGTTCTTCACGATCGGCCCGCCGACGCCGCCGCCGTAACAGCCGGTAGTAGGCGTCGGCCAGGCCCGATTCCTCTTTGGTCACGCCGGCGACGCGCATTGAAGAAGTTCTCGCGACTGCCCCCAGACCGGCCGCGTCTGATAGAAGCCGCTGCCGTGATAGTTGTTGGTCCCTGACTTGCGCGGTCACGTTGAACACGCCGCCGCCGGTGCGCCCCATTTCGGCATCGTAGGTGTGCACCTGGACCTTCACTTCTTCGACCGCTTCGATGGTCGGGTTCAGCACGGCGCGGCCGCGCAGCTCGGTGATCGGCACGCCGTCGAGCAGGTAGTTGTTGGCGCGCATGCCGCCGCCGCCGAGCGAGACGCGTCGAGGCGTTGGTCTGATCCTGCTGCCGGTTGAACTGCGGGTCGCCGACCGGCATGACGGTCGGAACGGTGATGCCGATGAGGAACGCGTTGCGGCCGGGCGCGGGCAGCGATTCGAGCGCCTCGCCGGTCCAGCACGCCTCCGGTCGATGCCGTGGACGTGTCGATGAGCGGCGACTGGCCGGTGACCGTGACGTTTTCGGAAATCGCGCCGACTTCGAGCGCGACGTCCATCGTGACGAACTGCTGCGTGCCGACAATCACGCCCTTGGATTCGTAATGTCTTGTAGCCGGAGATCTGCGACTTCAGCGTGTAGGTGCCGGGCGGCACCGCCGGAAAGTTGAACTGCCCGACGTCGTTGGTCGTCACCTCGCGCGAGATGTTCGTCGCCTCGTTGGTGAGCGTGACCGCGACGCCGGGGATGACGCCGTTGGCGTCTCGAACCGCTCCGCGAACGCCGCCGGTAAACTGCTGGGCGCCGGCCGATGCCGCGCCGACGGCGATCAGCAGCCAGCACAGGGCAATCGACTTGAAACATGTCCTCATAGTCACCTCCGGGTAGACTCACGGTTCGGGAGCGAACGGCTGCGTGCGCGGATGAAGCCAGTGGAGCCCGAATGAAGGCGATTACGCGAAGATAAAGGTGACTACTCGGAAAATGGGGTCATTGTAGGAGCGCTGTAACACCAGTGCAACGCAATTTTCACGCTTTCCTTCATAACTGTCGGACTCCTGATCGCGTGCGGCGCGCTCGTCCACGGAGCGGACGAGGCGCGGGCCAGCCTTCCAACGCGGCGTGACGGCGCTGCACTCGTTCGAGTACGAAGACGCCAACGACGCGTTCGGCGAGGCGCGCCGGCTCGACGCCGGCCTCGTCATGGCTTACTGGGGCGAGGCCATGACCTATCACCAGACGCTCTGGCGAAACGAGAACGTCCAGGCGGGACGCGAGGCGCTCGCCCGCCTCGGGCCGACGGCAGCCGCCCGTCTCGCCCGTACGAGCGACCCGAAAGAGCAGGGGTATTTGACCGCAATCGAGTCGCTCTTCGGCCAGGGCGACGCGACGACGCCGCAGGCGGCAGTACGCGGACGACATGGGCCGGCTGTACGGCCGGTATCCGGACGATCCGGACGTGGCCTCCTTCTACGCCCTGGCTCTGCTCGGGACGATGTCGCGCAGCCTGATCGGGACGGCCGACGCGCACGAAGGCCACAGTGAGGCGCTCGCCGGCAGCGAGACCCAGACCCGCGTGGCGGCCATCCTGAACGGCGTGTTGCGCACGCATCCGGAACATCCGGGCGCGCTGCACTACCTGCTGCACAACGACGACGATCCGCGAGCACGCGCACGCGGCGCTGGACGCCGCCCGCACGCTCGCGCGCCTCGCGCCCGACTCGAGTCACACGCGGCACATGCCGGCGCACATCTTCCTGCAGCTGGGTCAATGGCACGACGCGGCCGCGTCGGACCGGTCCGCCTTCGACGCGTCCGATGCCTGGATTGCCCGCAAGCATCTCGGACCCGCGATGCGCAACTATCACGCGCTGGCGTGGCTGCAGTACGAACTGCTGCAGCTCGGTCGGTACCGCGACGCCTGGGCCACGCTCGATCAGATCGCTCCGATCGTCAAGGCGAGCGGCGATCTGAGGCTCCTCAGCGATCTGTCCACGATGCGCGCGCGCTACGTGATCGAGACGGCGAACTGGACGCTCCTGGCGTCGGAGAACAACTTCGGCAACGCGAACGAGCTGTTCGCCATCGGCGTCAGCGCGGCACGCAGCGGCAATGCCGGGTTCGCGGAGCGGGCGCGGAATGCGCTGGGCCAGCGGGCGCAGGATCCGCGGGAGGGCGACCTGCGCCCGGCGATCGCGATCATGGAGCGCGAGCTCGCCGCGCTCATCGCGCTGGGCGCCGGGCGCCGCGACGAGTCGATCGCTCTCCTTCGCGGCGCCGCCGAAGCCGAGGCACAGCTTCCGGCGCCGCTCGGCTTGCCGGCGCCGATTCAACCCGCACCGGAACTGCTCGGCGAGGTGCTCGTCGAGGTCGGACGCCCGGTCGAGGCGATCGCGAGCTTCGAGTCAGTCGCTCCAGCGTTACGCCAACCGATCGCGCACGGTGCTTGGCCTCGCGCGCGCGGCCGCGGCGGCTGGACAAACGGAAGCGTCACGCCGGCGCTACACCGAGCTGCTGGCGAATTTCGACGGCGCGGACACCGACCTGCCCGCGCTCCGCGAAGCTCGCGCGGCGCTCGCGACGACACCGAGCACCGCCGAACGGGCATCGTCGCGTCTGACGCCGATTGCCGTCAGCGTCGCGACGGGAATCGTCGTGGCTGGCCGGAGCCGCGGCGCTTCTTCGCCGAAAAAAAAGGGCCCGGTTTCCCGGGCCCCTCAGAAGAAATCATCGAAACGTTCCGGTAGTGTCCGGCTTAACGGCCGTAGGTCTAATGCGCCTACCGCTGACCGCCTGCCGTCGTCGGCTTCACTTCGGACTGCGGCAACGCGAAGGCGATGTACTCGCCCGAGTAGTTGCCGCCGCTGACGGCGACGATGAAGTACTGGCGTCCGTTGGCCATGTAGGTCATCGGCGAACCGCTCTGCGGCGCCGGCATCCAGACCGCGCCAACTTCCTTGCCGTTGGTCTTGTCGTACGCACGGAACATCGCGCCGCGCGGATGATCCGGCGTGGTCGTGATCGACGGATCGCCGAGAACGACGAGGCTCTTGGTCACGACGAGACCGACGCTGCCGGGCTGCCCGGTCTTCGGAATCGTCTTGCCCGCCAGCACGGGACTGTTGCGCACCGCGTCCGGCGTATCGCCGTGCGGCACCTGCCACTTGAGCTCGCCCTTGTCGAGGTCGATCGCGTTCAGCAAGCCGTACGGCGGCTTGAGGAGCGGAAGTCCCTGCACGACGAGGCCGCCGCCACCGCCGCCCTGCGGAGGCGCCGGGGGCGCTCCAGCGGCCGGAGCCGGGGCCGCGCCGACGGTCGGGGCCGACGGCGCCGCACCGCGCGCGCCGCGTCCACCTTCCGGTGCCGCACCCGCGCCGCCGCGACCGCGCTGGACCGCGTCGGCCGCGCTGCCGAAGCCCGGGCCTTCGCGCTCGACGAACGGCTGACCGGCGGTGCCGGCGACGTACCGGATGTCCGAGAAGCCGGCGGGCGGTTCGATGAGGCCGATCGGCGCCACCGAGTGGTTGCTCGCCTGCGCGTAGACGATGTGGTTTTCCGGATCCGCCGCTGCGCCCGGCCAGTTGGTGCCGCCCGCGGTCGTCGCGATCGTCAGCGCCGCGACCGGGCCTTCCACCTTGCTCACGACGCCCGGCAGGAACATCGGTCCCAGCTTGTAGCGCGAGACGATCTTGCGCGCTTCGGCGTTGAGCTCCGGCGTGAAGTCAATCAGATCGTCGACGCCCACCGACTGCCGCGCGTAGGCCGGCGGTTTGGTCGGGAACGGCTGCGTGGGCGACGTCTTCTCGCCCGGCACGTCGGACTGCGGAACCGGCTTCTCCTCGATCGGCCACACCGGCTGGCCGGTGATGCGATCGAACACGTAGAGGAACGCTTCCTTGCTCGGGAGCGCGACGGCCTTGATCGGCTTGCCGCCGACGTTGATGTCGAGGAGGATCGGCGCCGACGACAAGTCGTAGTCCCAGATCGGATGGTGGACGATCTGGAAGTGCCACTTGCGCTGGCCGGTCTTCAGGTCGACGCAGACCAGCGACTCGCCGTAGAGGTTGTTGCCCGGACGGTGGCCGCCGTAGAAGTCGGAGGTCGGCGATTCAACCGGCAGATAGACCAGACCCGCCTCCTCGTCGACGGTGATCTGCGTCCACACGCCGGTGTTGCCGTTGGTCGCCCACGACTCGTTCTCCCACGTGTCGTTGCCGAACTCGCCCGGCTTCGGGATCGTGTTGAACGTCCAGAGCATCTTGCCGCTCTTCACGTCGAAGGCGCGGACCAGGCCCTTGGTGTTGTTGTGGGTCTTGACCGTCATGCCCTCTTTGAACGACGAGCCGACGATGACCACGTCCTTGACGACGGTCGGCGTCGAGTGCAGGCCGATTTCACCGGTCTCCATCTCGATCTGCTGGCCCTTGCCGAACACCGCGCCCTTCTTCAGGTCGACGACGCCGCCCTCGCCGAAGCTCGGGATCATCGCGCCGTTCTTCGCGTTGAGCGCGATCAGGCGGTAGCCCGTGGTCACGTAGAGGATGCGCTCGTCGCCCTTGCCGTCGGTCCAGTACGACACGCCGCGTCCGGACAGCTGGCGCGGCGCAATCGCGGCGCGGTTGCCCTCGCGGTAGCTGTGCGACCAGATCAGCTCGCCGGTCCGGCCGTCGAGCGCGACGACCGAGCGGCGCGTCCCGGCGGTGACATACAGCACGCCTTTGATGGCGAGCGGCGTGCCTTCGAGCTTGAACTCGGGACGCGTGCCGAGGTTGTCGGTCTTGAAGCGCCACGCGACTTCCATCTTGTTGAAGTTGGTCGCGTTGATCTGATCGAGCGGCGAGTACTTCGTGCCGTGCACGTCGGCGGTGTAGTGCGTCCAGTCGCCGTTTTTCGTACTGGGCATCCCGGTCGCCTGGCCGGACGTGCGGGTGGTCGTCCAGACCACACCGGCGCCGACCACGGCCACGAGGGCTGCCGCGGACTTGAGTGCCTTCACCATCGGTTGTCTCCTGATAAACGAAACGCCGGCCCATCGCTGGACCGGCGTCTGCATTGCAAGTTTCAGATGTCGGACTTCAGACTTCTCATCCTACGCCGCGGCCGTCGATTTCTTCGCCAGCACTTCTCCGAAGACCTGAACCGCCTTGGTCATCTCCTCCATCGTGCCGAGCGAGATGCGCGCGTGGGTCTTCTCGAACGGCGGGAAGTCGCGCGCGACGATGACGCCCTTCTTGCGGCAGTCGTCACGGAACGCCCGCGCCGGCGTGCCGATGTTGACGAACATGAAGTTCGCCTGGGCATCGGTCGGCTTCATGCCGCGATCGTTGAACCACTTCGAGACCATGTCGCGCACGGCCTTGTTGCGCATCCGCTCGTTCTTGCTGAACGCGCCGTCGGCGTCCTGCTGAATCGAGGCGGTGGCGGCGGCCATGCCGAACACGTTGAGCGAGCCGGTGCCGCTCGAGCCGACCCATTGACGCATCTTCTTGATGGTCTCGGGGTGCGCGATGGCGTAGCCCTGACGGAGGCCGGCCATCCCGTAGGCTTTCGAGAAGGTCCGCGCGACGATGACGTTCTTCTGTTCGATGGCGACCGGCACGTGCGTTTCGTGATCCGGGTCGGTGACGTAGTCGAAGTAGGCCTCGTCGACCAGGATGGTCGTGTCGGGCGACGCGGCGGTCATCTTCGCGAGGAAGTCGCGCGTCGCTTTCGCGCCGACGTAGGTCGCTGTCGGGTTGTTCGGGTTGCAGTAGAACACCAGACCGGCGCCCTTGGCCGCCTGCATCATCGGGTCGAGGTCGATCTTGAACTCGGAGCTCAGCTTCACGCCGCGCACCGGGTTGCCGATCAGTTCCGCGTAGCCGGCGCATTCCTCGTAGGTCGGAATGGTGCCGACGAGCGGCTTGGTCTTCGAGGTGAACACCTGCGTCGCCGCGCGAAGGATCTCGGTCGAGCCCTCGCTGACGAGCACGTTGTCGGTCTTGACCTTGAAGTGCGCGGCGATCGACTCGGTGAGCTCGCCCACCTGGTTCGAGTAGCGGCCCGGTTTCGCGCCGCCTTCGAGGAGGGCGCGGAGGCCGTCGAGCACCTTCTTGCCGGGCCCGACCGGGTTCTCGTTGCTGCCGATGCAGATCATGCCCTTTTCGACGGCCTGGAGATCGGCGTCGAAGGCTGACCACACGCTGTTTTCACGGCCGCGGCCCCAGACAGAGTTGGTGAGCGCCGCGCCGGCGCCGATGGCGGCGGTCTGAACGAATGTGCGTCGTGTAATGGCCATGGTTGTCTCCTACTGCCCCTTCCCCGACGAGGTCGTCGTCGATGGCTTGAGCACGCTGCGGAATACTTCCGTGGCTTTCTGCATCTCTTCCATCGTGCCGAGCGAGATGCGCGCCCACGTTTTTTCGAGCGGCGGGAAGTCCCGGCCGACCATGATGCCCTTGGCGGCGCAGCCCTCGCGGAAGGCGGCGGCGGTCATCGTCTTGCCGATGTCGGTGAAGATGAAGTTGGTCTGCGAGTCGGTCGAGGTGTAGCCGAGGTCGGCCAGCGCCTTGACGGTGAAGTCGCGCACGGCCTTGTTACGCGCGCTCTCCTCCTTGATGTGCTGCGGATCCTTGAGCGAGGCGACCGCGGCGGCCACGCCGAACGTGTTCACGTTGTACGGCATCTTGTAGGCGGCCATCTTCTTCACGGTGGCGAGCGTCGCCAATCGCGTAGCCGATGCGGACGCCGGCCATGCCGTAGGCCTTGGAGAAGGTCCGTGCGACGAGGACGCCTGGCGTCGCCAGCGCGACCGGAATCGCCGTCTGGAAGCCCGGATCGCTGACGTAGTCGCAGTACGCTTCGTCGATCAGGATCGCGGTGGTCGGCGAGGTCTTCTTCACCTCGGCGACGAAATCCTTGATCTCCTGCGCGCTGTTGATCGTCGCGGTCGGGTTGTTCGGGTTGCAGATGTAGACGAGACCGGCGCCCTTGACGTGCGGCATGCAGCGCGGCAAGGTCGGTCTTGAGCGTCTTCTCCGACACCGGCGCCGACTTGACCGTGTACTTCAGCACGTTCTGCGCGAAGCCGGCCGGGTCGCCGTACGTCGGCGACGGGATGACCAGGTGCTTGGTCGGCGACATGAAGACGCGCGCCGCGTTCTTCAGCAGCTCCTGCGAGCCGACGCCGAGCACGACGTTCTCGCGCTTCGCGGTGTTCAGCTTGGCGAGGAGGATTTCCAGATCGGCGTCGAGCGGCGTGCTGTTGAACGGATAACGGTTGGCCTCGGGGAACTTGCCGAGGATCGCGTCGATCGCGGCCTTGCCGGGACCGAGCGGATTTTCATTGCTGCTGATGCGAATGGCTTCCACTCCAGGAGGGAGCGCCGGACGCCGCATGCCGCCGCCCTGGCGGCCCTGCTGCATCGCTTCGGCGACCAGCTCTTCATGACCGCGAGCGGCGATGAAGGCAGACGCGTGCGATGTCCGACCCACTCCCAAGCCCTGAAGGAAACCGCGGCGCGACACCGACATGGGGATCCCTCCTTCAGTTACAGACTACCGACCGAGACGTGAACACGAATGAACAACCTGTTGGGGGAAGGCGAACTGTATCGTGACAGGTCAATCGGGCGAATTCTACGCCCTTCGTCACAGAAGTGTCAACGAACTATCGGGAAAGAACCGGCGAAAAGTCCTGAAAAAACAGGCACTTGTCACGAAGTGTCACCATCGGAAGACGACGGTCTACAGCTTGCTCAGCGAAACGCCGATATGCGCAGTGATATGAACACATCCGCTTCTTCGTGTGTACAGTTGGGCTGCGCTCGCCGCAGCTCTGGTTCTGGTTGCCGCGCCCGCTTCGGCGCAATACCAGCCGCGAACCCTCGACGATCCGGCGACCGGCGAGAAATACCATATCGAAGCCGGCGCCGACTTCTGGTTTCCGACCGCTGACATTTCCGTCGAGAGCGAGCAGCTGGGCATTCCAGGCTCCCAGATCGACCTCAAGCGCGATCTCGGCCTGGTCGATCAGCGCTTCCGGGCCCTGCAGGTGCAGCTGCGGCCGGCGCGCAGGCACAAGTTTCGCTTCGAGTACCTTCCGGTCGAGTACACCCAGACGGCGACGCTCAAGACCGACATCGTGTTCAACGGCATCCGCTATCGCCTCGGCCTGCCGGTGAATTCGGACTTCAACTGGAAGACGTACGAGTTCGCCTACGAATTCGACTTCGTCGTGAAGAACTGGGGCTTCGTCGGCTTCGACCTCGAAGCGAAATACACCGACGTGAACGTGACGCTGAACAGCCCGATTGCCAGCGAGTTCGCGCACGCGCAAGGCCCGATTCCCGCCCTCGGCGGCATCGCGCGCTACTACTTCGTCCCCAACATCGCGGTGACCGGCGAGCTCACCGCGTTCAAGATCCCCGACAGCATCGACGACCGCTACAACGCGCACTACGTCGACTTCGATCTGTACGGCACCGTCAACTTCACGAACAACGTCGGGGTGAAGGGCGGCTACCGCTCGCGCGACGTCGGCTACCTGATCAAGACCGATTCGGGAACCCTGACGCTGAAGGGAATCTATTTCGGGGCGGTGGTCAGGTACTGAGGACAGAAAGTTAGAAGTGAGAAGGCAGAAGTGAGAAGGGAAAGTTCAGATTTCCATTTCTCACTTGTAACTTCTCACTTCTAACTTTAGTGAAGCGTGACACCCGCCGGCACGAGCAGCTGCAGCCTGCGGTCAGCCTCTGCCGAGCGTCTCGTCTTTCTTGCAGAAACAGAACCGTAGCTTGGTGCGGCCCGCGGCGGTCTTGTAGAAACTGCTGCCGGGCACCGCCGCCACTCCCACATCCTTCACCAGGTACCGCGCGAACTCCACATCGTCGGCGAAACCGAACGCGCTGATGTCGGTCATGATGTAGTACGCGCCAAACGGCTTGTACGTCGTGAAGTGATGCCGCTCGAGGATGTCGACGAGCACGTCACGACGCGCCTGGTAGTGGGCCGCCAGCGACGTGTAGTACTCCTCCGCGAAGCCGAGCGCCACGGCGCCCGCTTCCTGCAGCGGCGCCGGCGCGCCGACCGTGAGGAAGTCGTGCACCTTGCGGATGGCGCCCGTCAGCGACGGAGGCGAGATCGTCCAGCCGACGCGCCAGCCCGTGACGCTGAACGTCTTCGAGAGGCCGTTGAGCGTGATCGTGCGGTCCGCCATGCCTTCGAGCGTCGCGATCGGAATGTGGCGGTGCCCGTCGTAGATGATGTGCTCGTAGATCTCGTCGGAAATCGCGATCGCATCCCATTTCCGGCACAGCACGGAGATCATCTCGAGCTCGTCGCGCGAGAACACCTTGCCGGTCGGGTTGTTGGGGGTGTTGATGATGATCGCCTTCGTCTTCTCGTTGAACGCGGCCGCGAGCTCGTCGGGATCGAAGGACCAGCCTGCCCTGAGCGAATCGGAGGGTGCCGAAGGGTCCGGCGCGTGCAGCGTGACGTAGCGCGGCGTCGCGCCCGACAGGATCGCGTCGGGGCCGTAGTTCTCGTAGAACGGCTCGAAGATCACCACCTCGTCGCCCGGATCGATGATGGCCATCATCGTCGACATCATGGCCTCGGTCGTGCCGCAGCAGACCGTGACTTGCTCGTCGGCGACAACCTCCAGGCCGTAGCGCTTCGTGAACTCGCGCGCGATCGCCTCGCGCAGCGGCCGCGCGCCCCAGGTGACGGCGTACTGGTTGACGTCCGCGTTGATCGCGGCGCACGCCGCTTCCTTGATGGCCGCCGGCGCCGGAAAGTCCGGGAACCCCTGCGAGAGGTTGACGCCGCCGTACATCTGATTGAGCCGCGTCATCTCGCGAATGACCGATTCGGTGAACTGCGTCGCTTTCTTCGATCCTGTGAGCTTCGACATGCGGCCCTGGTGTGATGTTAAGCGGCTTTTTTGGTCTTGCGCGCGGACGCCTTCTTCTTCGCCGGAGCCGGTACCGGCGTCTTCTTCGTCGCGGCGGCAGACGCCTTCTCGGCTGACGGCGGCGCGGGGGCATCGGCCACGGCGGGAACCGCGTCGGCGTCAGCCGCCGATGCATCCGCGTACAGACGCCGATAATCATCGGCAGTGCCGAGAATACGCTTCACGTAGTTCTGTGTTTCCGGGAACGGTATGTCGTCGATGAATTCCTCGCGTTCGAGCCCTGGCTTGGCGGCGAGCCACTTCGCGACGCGGCCTGGCCCGGCATTGTAGGTGGCCAGCGCAAGGTGCGCGCCACCGAACCGACTGACCAGGTCGGCGAAGTACGCCGTTCCCAGCTTGATGTTCGGCTCCGCCGTCGTCAGCATGCTGATGGAGAACCGCGGCAGGTTCAGCATCTTGGCGTACTGGCGTCCGGTTGACGGCAGCAGCTGCATCAGACCGTACGCGTTGGCCGACGATTTGACGGCCGCCTCAAACGTCGACTCTTGCGCAATGAGGGCGGCAACGACGAAGGGATCCAGCTGATGTTCGCTGGAATAGCGGCGGATCAACGACCAGTAGTTGATCGGAAACAGGACCTTGAGGAGTTCAGCCGGCATCTTCTCTCCGCCCGCCGTCAGGTACTGCGGATATGCCCGCTTCATCACGTTGATGCCGGCGCGCAGCTCACCGCGCCGATAGTAGATCCACCCGATCGTCGCCTGAATCTGTGCCGAGTCACCCCACGCTTTCTGCGCGTAGTGCAGCTCGTCGATCGCCTGATCGTAGAGCTCCAGGCTGAGCAGCGTCCGCACGATCGTCTCGTTGGGCGGCAGCGCCGGCAAATCCGACAGCTGAGCCTTCGCGTCCGCGGACTGAGTGGACGGGTCCGATGGCGGCGACTTGGGATCGGAATCGGCGTTGGAGACCGGCCGGCTTTGCGGTCGCGCCATGTCCAGACGCTTACTCGCCAGGCGGCCGTAGTAGCTGTTCAGGTAATCGGTGGTGAGGAGAATGTACCGCGCCTCGGCCAGCGCCGGCTCCCGCAGTGATTCATGCGCGCGCGCCGACCAGTAGAGCCATGGCGGACGATAGTCCGAGCGCGGGAATGCCGCGGCTGCGCTTTCGAACACCCGCACGGTCTCGGCGTAGTCGGCGTTCCTGTACGCCCACCACCCGATCTTCCACGCGGCGCGCTCGGCATAGTGGCCGGTCGGAAACTTCTCGTACATCTCGCGGAACGTCTTCTCGGCGCCCTCGTCGTCGCTCTGCATGATGTAGTCGATGGCGAGATTGTTCAGCGCTTCCTCGGCCCAGCTCTGATTCGGAAACTCCTCGACAATCCGCCGTACGACGCGGAGGTATTCGTCGCGGCCGCCGACCTCGCGCGTTGCGACTGCGTAGAAGAACAACGCTTCGCCCTGCCTCGCCCCCTGATCGAGAAACGGCTTCAACGCCTCACGCGCGCTGCGCGCCTTCTTCAGGAAATAGTCGCACTCGGCGATCCGCAGCTGCACGACTTCGCGATCGTCGTCGCGCGCAGACTGACGAAGCGCATCGAACACCGGGCGCGCCTGCGCGTAGCGCTTGGCGCCGAACAGCCGCTCAGCGCGCCCGAGTTCCAGCTTGAAACGGTTCGAGCCTGGCGCGATCGGCGCGACCGGAAGGTTCTCGAGCTCGCCGCCGGCCAGCGGCGCGAGATCGCTGAACGGAAACTCGTACACCAGCCGCGAGTACGCCTCCGCGGCCTTCTCCGGATGCCCCGCGGCCTTTGCGGCGCGGCCAAGGTGCATCAGCACTTCGTCGGGCGCCGTCGTCTTTGCCTTCGACAGCGTCTCGTAGACCTGCATGGCCGCGTTCTGATCGTTGAGCGCCTCGTCGCACTCGGCCTCGCGAAGCGCGGCGGCCTCGGCGAGGTAGCCCACAGGGTTCTTGGCGGCGAGCGCCTGGAACGTCGCGCGTGCGTCGGCCGGGCGTCCCAGCCTCAGCTCCGCCAGGCCCTGGTAGTACTCCGAATAGTGGCCGAGCGGTCCCTGCCGCAGCGCAGGCTGCATGAACATCGGCAGCGCCCTGGCGAAATTCGAATCGACCTCGAGCTTCACGGCCATCGCGAAGTCGTTCAGCGCCGGCGGACGGATGGTGGTCCGGGTGGGCACCAGCCACAGCTGCGACAGGTCGGTCGGCAGGCGCGGATGGTTCGTCGGTTTCAGGACGACGCTGGTGGCGGACGCCTGTTGCTGCGCGCGGGGCGCCACACGGGGCACGAGGACCGCGACGACAACAGCGAACCAGAAAAACGTCTCTTTAGATTTCACTTCTCACTTCTGACTTCTGACTTCTGACTTCCAAAAGGCTGGCATCGCCATCTGCCAGGGTACGCACCAACTCGTCCTTGAAATAATCGGTCGTCGCCCGCACGTGAGCGGGGACGCGCTGCTCGTACATCACGCGTGCGCGAGCGATCTCGCCTCCAAGCCGCGACCCCAGATCGCGATCGCGGCGACCCTCAACGACCGCCGTCTCGTGATACAGCTTGATCTCGGACACCAGCAGGCGCGCGTATCGGCGCGCGGACGTGTCTTCCTCGTCGCTGGCGTCGTCCGCGACGACCGCGGGAACGAGCGGAGCGACCGGTTCGGCATGCTCGGTGAGCGCACGCGCCGTCTTGAACGCGGTGAGCGCTTCCAGACTCTTCGCCGTGTAGCGCACCAGCAGTTCGAGGCCGTCGGCGGGCGGATGAACGGATCCGTTTGGAGACTCCCGGTTCGCGGAGAAGATCGCGACGACCTGACCCGCGAGCGCAATCGGCACGGCCATCACGTGTTCGTCGCGGGCGGTGGCGTTGCTCGCCGCGGCGTCGGCGATCGGTCCGCCGGCGTCCAGCGGTTGGACCGCGGGCGTTCGTCCATCTTCCGCGCCGGATGGATCCCACCGGCGCAACTGACCAGACCGCAGGAGCCAGACGGTCGCGTGTGATGCCTGCTGATTCCCCAGGGAAACGAGCGTGTCGAGCATCTCCGCGAGCGACCCGGCCGCATCGATCGCGCGCATGGCGTTGGCGAGCCGCTGGAAGTCGTCGCCGGGCGGCGACACGGTGACCGGGGCCGATTCGACCTGCGCCTCGCGGCGACCGGCGTCCCTGCCGGCGGCGAAGCCCTGTTCGTGCGCCTCGTGCCATGCCGCGTCGTGCGTCTCCTGTCGCACGGCGGCGACAGCGACTTCGAGCTCCTGACGCGCGGCCTCGATCACCTTCGGGTCGCGATCGTACGGCGCCGCCGCAACCAGTTCGGCGGAGGTGCGCTGCACGTGCTGATGGATCTCGCCGCGAAGCCGTTCGGTCAGCGTTTCGAAAGCTCGTGTGAGCTGTTCTTCAAAGGTCATTTGCGAGGATGGGGCGCCAACAGACTTATCGGTCGAAAGGGGGCTCTTCAGAACAGGTCCGCCTTCGCCCTTTCGGGCTTCATGACGCAGGCTCGCTTGCCAAGACGAAGCTCGCGCGAAGCGCGAGCGAAGTCTGGAGGCGGGGGGATTCGCACCCCCGTCCGAAGATGTAAGACCGAAGGCGTACTACGTTGCGTAGCCGCTCCTGTTATTTCGCCCCTGGCGTGAAGGAGCGACGGAAACCGCCAGGGACTAGCCCCGAAAAATCTCGTCGCCGCCGTCCGAGACAGCCGACGGCGACCAGCCTACTGAATGACGTTCGGCCCCCGGCCCGTAGGTTGACCGGGGCGAACGCTCACAGGTTATTAAGCTGCGAGAGCGAGCTGCGTGTTCGCAGTTGTGGTTTTCCACCGGATTTACGAGTCAGTGGAGCTCGGCAACGCATCCTTCGACCATCAACCTCCGTCGAAACTAGTCGCCCCCGTGCGCACAACAATTGTACGGCGCTCGACCTACACGGTCAAACGATTCTGTACGTTGGAGTTGCTGGGCTCCTGCCACCTGTGCAGCTACAATCCTCCGCGTGCACTTCGTCTACATCGTCCGGTGCGCTGACGGGACCCTGTACACCGGGTACGCGCGCGACCCGAAGGCGCGCGTGAAGATGCACAATGCCGGACGCGGCGCGCGGTACACATCGGGACGCAGACCTGTGAGGCTGCTCTATGCCGAATCGTTCGCGTCGATCGGGGATGCGCTGAGGAGGGAACGTGCGCTGAAGCGGCGGAGCCGGGCGGAGAAAGAAGCCTTGATCGGCCGCCGCGTCTCCCGCCCCAAGGACAGGAGACGCAGCGGAAAGAACTAGGCGACGCGCACGTTCTCAGCGCGTGGTCCCTTGGGACCCTGGCCCTTTTCGAACGTCACGGCCTGACCTTCCCGAAGGTCGTCGAACCGGGTGTCGGCGCAGGCCGAGTTGTGGAAGAGGTACTCGTTGCCGTCGCTCGCCAGGATGAAACCGAAACCCTTGTCGCTGACGAGCCGCTTGATCGTGCCGTTCGTAGGTGCCATTGCGAATCTCTCCTTGAGACGTGTGCTCTTGAATTGATCTGCGCAGGACGGGGTGTTTCCGAGGTGTCCGGCCCGCGTTGAAGGCCGGTAGCGCTTTGTGAAAAGCTGGCTGGCCTAGATCTAGAGCGAACCAAGCATACCCGATCCGAGTCGAAAAGTCAGTCGACACCGAAAGCCAGAAGGACGTTGCCGGGCCGCAGGCCGAACATGCCGTAGCCCGAGCTGACGTACAGCATCCCGCCGGCCACGACCGGCGCCGGGCCGTTCATCGACCCGCCTTTCGCCCGCAACCCGTTGATTGTAGGGAACTCGCGGTTCGTGTCGAACCTCCACACGACGTGGCCGTCCTTCGTGGAATAGCCTCGAACCTCGCCGTCGTTCGACGGAGAGAACACGACCCCCGGGATCGCCGTGACCGCGGAAAACTGCGCGCTGCTGCACGCCCGGCTCGGCTTTCCGCAGGCCGGGACTTCCGGCGGCGCGTACCAGGCTCGCGCGCCGGTTGCGAGCTCGACCGAGTGCAGGCCGCCGGGCGTGGGGCTGTAGATCTCCGCCACGGGAACGTAGACGCGCTCGGAATCCGCGGCAATGCCCCACTCGATCCCACCGAGCCCGCTGCCGCCGCCCGCGCGGTAGTGCCAGACCTGTTCGCCCTTCTTGTCCGGATCCAGCGCGTAGACGACGCCCGATTTCTGCCCGGCGATGACGAGCTCGTGTCCGCCGGGAAGTCTGGCGAGCAGCGGCGATGCGCCGAAATCGAAGTCGGGGCCCGCGCGCTCGCCGCAGTTCACGTCGCCGGGCGTGCAGCCGAAGACGTCCGGCGTCGACGGCGCCATCTGACGCGCCCAGCGCATCGCGCCGGTCTTGAGATCGAACGCGAGCACCGCGTCGGTCGTCGGCTGCGCGCGGCCGCTGTAGGTGTTGCCGACGCCGACGTAGAGCGCGCCGCGCTTGACGTCGATCGTCGGCGCCGACCAGATCGCGCCGCCCGAGGGTCCGCGCAGCTCCGTACCGTCCGCGTAGGCGCGCAGCAGTCGCGGCTCTTCCGCGATGGTGTAGCTCTTCCAGATGACGCCGCCGTCTCGCGCGTCGAGCGCGACGATGCTGCCGCGAAACGTGCAGCAGGAGTAGCCGGGGGGCTTGCCGCCTTCTTCATACGACGAGGTCGGCACGTACAAGCGATCCTGGTAGAGCGCCGGCGAACCGGTCAGCCGCACCAGCGGATGCTCGTCGACCTTCCTGCTCCACAGCTGCCGGCCGGTCGCCGCGTCGACCGCGTAGACGAACCCTTTCTGATCTGAGAAGTACGCGGCGTAGGCCTCGCGCGCTGGACGCGCTCCGGCGAGCCGGGCCGGTGCGGGCGCGACGGCCGATCGAGATCGACGAGCGAACGCCGCCCTGCGCCGCGAACGTCCACACCACGCATCCGCTCGCGGCATCGAGCGCATACACGGTTCCATTCTGACTGCCGACATAGAGGCGCCCGCCGGCGATCGTGGGCTGCGACCACGCCGACGTCGCATCGGGAAACCCAAACGCCCACTTGAGATGCAACCGTGGAACCTGTTCGGCGGTGAGACGCGCCTGCTCGGCGGGCTGGAAGTGCGTGTTGTCGATCGTCGGGCCCCAGCCGTTCCACGACGGACTCGCGCCAGGATCGCCCGGCGCCGGCCGACGCGCGCAGTTCCCGATCGTATTGGTGGACAACGGCGCGCGAAGCTTGCGCCCGGTGAGGTATTCGGCGATCGCGCGCCGCTCTTCGCCGCTGAGCGCGAGTCCCTGGTACTTCATCGAACCGGCGGTCAACGCATCGAGGATGGCTTGCGGCGATCGTCCGTGCAGCACTTCCGGGGAAGGCGCACGCGCATCGTCTCCGCTGTGACAGCCGGCGCAGCTGGCGGAAAACAACGCGGCACCAGTCGGGGACGGAGAGGCACCGGCTGATTGCGTCGAGGCCGGCCTCGCGAGGAGGCCAGCCAGGAGGAGCGTGATGAAGGCGGCCGATGCCGCGAAACGTGAAATGGCGGTCCTACGCCAGCCGGACGTTCTCGCCGCGGGGGCCCTTCGGACCTTGACCTGTGTCGAACGTCACTGACTGCCCTTCGCGCAGCTCGCTGAACGGCGTCTGGCAGCTGGACTGGTGGAAGAAGTATTCGTTGCCGTCGCCCGCCGCGATGAAGCCGAAGCCTTTGTCGTGGACGAGCCGTTTGATGGTGCCGGTGGTCGTCGGCATAGCGTCTCCTTGTCGATCGGTCGTTGTGCTACTGCTTCTGCTGTCCGGTCTTGGTCACGGTCATGTCGCTCAGCACCTGGCTGTCGACGGAATACAAGGTGAACGGCTGGTACATCTCGTCCCAGCTCTGCTCCGACCAGTACACCTCGAGGTTGGGCGCCGGATTCCACTTGTTCTTCGGCGAGTTGTCGTACTTGCCGATGCCGAGGATCTTGCTGCCGGCCGGAATCTTGAAGGGCTCCTCGAGCTCGTATTCGATCTGCCAGTTGAAGTCGAACTTCGGCACGTCGAGGATCGTCTGCTCGCGGCCGTCGGGGAACACCACCACCCAGCGCAGGCTCTTGCCGCGCAGGTGCATGTGCGGCGACATCGCGTACAGCGTGATGTCCTCGGTCACGGGCGTGATGCCGGTCAGCGACCAGTCCTCCGCGTACGGCGGGATGTTCGGTGTCTTGCTCCGGCGCCGCGTGCTGCCTTCGTCGGCGGTGTACTCGACTTCCTTGCCCTCGGCGCGATACAGCGAGAGGCCGCCCTTGGTCGTGGCGAGCGCGTCGCCCGCCTGGCGAATCAGCAGTTCGTGCGTCACCTGCGCCTTGTTGAACCAGATGCCGAGGCGCGTGCGATCGGTCGTTTCCTTGCCGATCGGGTTGTAGTGAATCTGCCAGTTGATGTACTTGCCGGCGGGAATCCGCTTGCCGATGTCGGCGCGGTGCGAATCGACGCCGCGGCCCGGCACCCACGACAGCAGCTTGTTCGCGCCCGGCAGCGCGGTGTCGTCCGCACGTCCGGCGGCGCCGGCGCCGCGATCGGTCGACGCCTTCCCGTCCGGCATCACGATGCGGCCGTTGACGATCTTCGCGCCCTCGGGAATGTCGACGACGAACACGCCGGCGTGGTGCACGACCGCGCGGTTGCCGGGACGAATCTCGAGCGTCTCGGCGAACCGATCCTCGCTCCACGGCACCTTCGAGTAGAACATCTGCACGCCGAGCTCCCCTTCCGCGGGGATCGTGAAGTCCACGGGCATCTCGAGGATCGCGTCCGGCTCGCGCCCGAACGTCCAGCCCTCGGCGAACTTCGGCATCGGCGGCAGGTCGGCGTCGCTGCCCTTTGGCGCGCCGCCGTCCACCCAGGCGACGATCGTGTCGATCTGCGCCTGCGTGAGGCTGCGATCGTTGCGCATCTTGAGCGAGTGCGCCGGGTCGGCGCCCCACGGCGGCATCTCGCGCGCGACGACCTTGTTCTTGATCACCTTCGCCCACGGCCGCACCTCCTCGTACGAGGTGAGGGTCATCGGCGCGACTTCACCGGCACGGTGGCAGCGTGGCGCAGTTGCTGAACACGATGGGGGCGACGTCTTTGGAGAAGGTCGGAACGTTCGCGGGGGCTGCGTACGCGCTGGCGGCGACCGCGAGCGACCCGAGCAGCAGACAGGCAACGCGTCTCATGCAGCCTCCCTGGGCAGCGCAAGCACTACACCTTGCGCGCGTAGTTTAGCTCATTTGGGCGCCGGGGCACATGAAGGAGACACCGTCGTGACAGACGTCATATTGACCCGGCTCATGGGCGTTGCCTTGATGAACAACCCCTTGATCACGACGGTCTGGTCGCGGTGCGACGGAAGGTTGAACTCCGAGACACCGATCAGCTTGAAGGCGTTCTTGCCGGCTGGGTGCGGTCGCCGGGATCTCCTTTGCCGATGGCGCGTTTGCGCTGCTCGGTGCGGGATCGGTGGCGCCGGTCAGGGTCCAGTTGCCCGGCGTCGCTTCCTTCAGGCAGCCGGTCACACTGACGATCTCCACTTTCTGGGACGGCGGTGCGGCCTGAAGCAGGCCGAACAGCAGAATCAGGGTCGTCATGGGCCGTATGATAACGCCGTGCCACGGCGATCAACGCAGCTCACCATGAGCGCTCGTCCTGAGCCTGTCGACCAGCCTCCGCGCTTCGCGCTACGGCGGTCCGCCGTAGCTTCAGCGAAGGCGGAAGGACGAGTCGTGCGGGCGGCCTGGCTGGTCGGAATCCTGATCGCGATTGCGATTCCCGCAGCTGCTCACGACCTCGAGAAGACACAGGTCTCGATCACGTTCGCGCGCGACGGATCGTTTGTGGCCGACGTCGCCAACGATCCGAGCTGGCTGAAGCTGCGGCTCGAATCGATTCCAGGGCCCTTCGCCGACCGTGTCGTGCTGTGGGTGGACGGCCGCGAGATCCGGCCGGAATCGGTCGAGTTCATCGCGGGACCGCCTGCGGTCAACCGCCTGAGGGGCCGCGTCCCCACCGACGCGCGGACGCTCCGATGGTTCTACGGGCTGGTGATCGATCCCTATCCCCTGACGATTCGCCGCGCCGACGGCCGCCTGATTGTCGAGGAAGTCGGAGGGGACGCGTGGAGCCGGACGATCGATCTGTCCGGTCAGTTCCAGCGCGCCGCTGCTGACTCAGAGGATGGTTGGACTCGCCATCGGTGCGCTGTTGCTCGCACCTCTGGCCGTCAAGCTCACCACGAAAATCACGAAGGCACGAAAATCACGAAACGAGATCTTCTTTTTCGTGTCTTTCGTGCCGTTCGTCTTTCGTGCGTTTCGTGGTTAGGGCTGGGTGGAACCCACCGCGCCCGATCGCACGAACTTCTGAATCCGCTGGCCGTAGGTATCGGCGGCGTACACCGCGCCCTTCGAATCGACGACGATGCCGTGGACCCAGTCGAATTCACTGGGACCCCATCCCTGCTTGCCCCATACCGCGGTGATCTTGCCGCTCTTCAGATCGAATCGCAGCACACGCTCGTCCTTGTGATCCGCGATCCAGCCGATGCCGTCGGTGCCTTTGCGCGAGATGTTGATGTCCCACGGGTTCCAGTCGTTGCGGATCTCGCGGATGTAGTTCAGGTTCTTGTCGAACACTTCGACGCGGTGGCCTTCGCGATCGATGATGTACAGATTCTCGTTCGCGTCGACGGCCAGCTTGTGGGGTAGATTCCATTCGCCCGGCCCGGTGCCCTTGTCGGCCGGACCGCCCGCGCCCTTGCCGACCTGCTTGATGAACTTTCCTGTCTTGTCGAAGAGGATGACGCGGTTGTTGCCGTAGCCGTCGGTCACGATCATGTTGCCGTTGTGCAGGATCGCGATGCCCGACGGCAGGTCGAGATGCGTCGCGTCGTTCCCCTTCTCGTTGGTCGTGCCGAGCTGCAGCAGGAACTTATCGAGTTTCGGACTCAGCTTCACGATGCGATGGGCGTCGCGCTCGATGACGTAGACGTTGCCTTCCCAGTCGACTCCGCCCGAGTGCTGCCACGATGGGTTGATCGTCTTGCCGTTGATCACCTGATCGGCGCCGGAGAGAATCAGGTTGCCGTCGGTGTCGAACACCATCACCGGCTTCACGCCGCGGTTGAACACGTAGATGTGATCGTGCTGATCGATCGCGAGGCCGGAAATGCCTGGCTGATTGGTCGGGCCCGCGCCGTTTGCGTTCCCGCCGCCGCCCGCGCCCCCACGGCCGCTGGCGCGGCGCGCCGCTGCCTGGGCGTCACGCTCCGCCGGCGGAGGCGGCGCGTCCTTCAAGCCGAAGTACATCCCGCCGGCAGCTTCGGCCAGTTCGGCACCAGCTTGTAGCCGCCGTCGCCCTGCGCCTCGAGCCCGCGTCCGGCAACGATCAGCGCGCCGGCGAACATCAGTGTCGTGATTACACGTCGCATGTATGTCTCCTGGTCCCCAGCCCCTAGTCCCCAGCCCCTAGCCCCTGATCCCTGCCCTCTAGACTCGCGCGGCCGTCGGCGCCGCGGACGCGTGCGGGTTGCGCGCCAGCGCGAGCGTCGCCAGCGCGGCGATCGACATCGCCGCGGCGACGAAGAAGGCGTATCGATACTCGCCGGTGGCCACGTAGACGCGCCCGCCGAGAAACGGCCCCAGGATCGCCGCCACGCCCCACGCACACAGCAGCAGACCGTAGTTGAAGCCGACATTCTTCGTGCCGAAGAAATCGGCGCTCGTGGACGCGTACACCGACAGCTGCGTGCCGTAGCAGTAGTAGACGGTGAACAGCAGCGCGTAGAACAGCACGACGCTCTCCCGGAAGAGGAACAGCAGCGGCATCGCGCAGGCGGAGAGCAGCAGCATGACACGCAGCGTGTTGAGCCGGCCGGCGTAATCCGACATCCATCCCGACAGCACACGGCCCGACGCGCTGCCAAACGCGCCGACCGTCAGCGCGAAGCCGGCGACCGCGGAGCCGTGCCCGGAGCTGCGCGCAAACGGCACGAGCTGGCTGATCACCATCGTCCCTGCCGTGGTGCCGAGACCGTAGGCGATCCAGAGCGCCCAGAACGTCGGCATGCGCACCATCACCGACGCGTGCACGTCGGCGCCGGCGCGTGCGGCGCCGCGCGCCGCCGACGGATCCCATCCGGGTGGCGCGTAGCCCGCCGGCGGGTTCCGCAGCAGGTACGCGCCGGTCATCGTCATCGCCAGGAAGATGATCGAGAGGATCTGAAAGGTGCTGCGCCAGCCGACGGCGTCGATGAGCGACAACGCGAGCGGGCCGAAGACGCCGGACCCGGCGCCGTAGCCGCCGACCATCAGGCCGATGACGAGGCCGCGCTTGTCGGGAAACCACTTCGATCCAACCGACGTCGGCACGACGTAGCCGAAGCCGCTGCCGGTCCCCGCGATGACGCCGGCGGTCAGATAGAACATCGGCAGCGAGCGCGTGTAGCTCGCGGCGAAAAACCCGACGCTGAAGAGCAGGCCGCCGATGACGGCCACCGGCCGCGGCCCGCGATGATCCTGGATGTAGCCGGCGATGACGTACCAGACGGCGATGAGCGCGAGCCCAATCGTCGTGACCCACGACGTTTGCGCGCGCGTCCACCCGAATTCTTTCTCGAGCGGCAGCATGAACACGCTCATGCCGTAGAACATGCCGAGCGCCATGTTCATCATCACGCCGCCGACGACCGGGAGCCAGCGGTTGGGCGTGCTCATTTCGCCGCGGTCGTGTCTTTCCGCCACCAGGGATTGCCGTAGTTCCTGTAGGGACCGCCGTCCACGGACACGGACGTCGCGACCTTGTAGTTGAACGGCGACATCGTGCGCAGCGTCTGCTTGATGCGGACGGTGTGGCCGTCGCGCGTGAACGGCGTGCCGTCGAGCAGGATGTTGTAGATGCCTCCGAGGTCGCCGCCAATCGTGCCGCTCTGCGAGTACGAGTAGCCGCGGCTGTCGGCGATCTGCCGCGAAAGGGTCTTCGCGTCTTTCTGGTAGGTGATCTGTTCGCGGATCGAGAACGCGCCCCCTGGTCCGGTCGCGTCGGTGTCGGCCTGATACACCTTGCCCGGCTCGATCACCTTGTAAACCGTCGTGCCGTGGACGGTCCCCGACTCACCCAGCACGCCTTCCGGCATATCCCATTCGAACGACCACCTGCCGGTGAAATAGCCGTCGAAGTCGAACAGCGGGAGCTCGTCACCGACCTTGGTGGGGCGGCCGAGCTCGGGCATCTGGCCCTTCGGCAGCGGCGGCTTCTCGGGCTGTTGAGCCGTTGTGCTCGCCGCGATCGTGAGGGCGAACGCAACAGCCGCCCAGGTCGAGAACCGGAATCGCATCGCCGACGGAATGTATACCCTGCGCCGGGACAGGTCAACGCGCCACGAAAGACGAGCCACCGAGACAAAACACGGAGCCACCGGAGTCGCCGAGACCACGGCAGCGCACGCGGAGTCCCACGAGTCGCGGCAGCGACGCGTTCGGACTCTGTCTCTGTGCCTCTGTGGCCCGTCAATCGGACAGGTGCGCGTCAGCGCCGGCAGGCAGGAGACGGCGCGGCGCACGTGCACCGCGCCGTCTCGGCGAGAGCTACAGCGATTGAGGAAGGTGATGATCTGGTTCTGTTGCGTCGTCGACAGCGAGTTGTAGTTGCTGGTCACAAACGCCGCCTCGCCTGCATGCCGTCGAATCGCCTCGTCGAAGGTGACGGTGGCGCCGTCGTGCATGTGGCGATCGTGAGTGCGCACGCCCCAGAGCGGCTGGGTCCGGAGCTTGTTGCGCGTCGCCTGACCACCGTTCTGCACGATGCCGTCGCCGGTGCCGATGTCGTGCAGCAGGAAGTCGCTGTACGGATGGATGATCTTGTTGCCGAGCGCAGCTGCCACGGTCAGGGCGCCGCCGTTGATCACGGTCCCCGGGCTCGAGGTCGTGATCGACGTCACGTGACAGATGTTGCAGCCGATGGCGTTGAACAGGGTGGCCCCGGCGCGCGCGTTGGCGGTTGCGGCGAGCACCGTATCGCGCGGCGGCGCCTTGGTCGATCGCATGAAGCGCGCGAACGCCTCGATGTCCTGGTCCGCGTCTTCGCCGCAAATGCGTCCCGAGCCGTCAGCGCACAGTGTCGCGTCGGACACCGTGTCGAACGCCGCGACGGAGTTGCCCATCGACGTGTTCTCGGTCAGCAGCAGCCGGCTGGTGATCCCGATCTCGTTCAGATACGCGTCGGCCGCAAACGACAGCAGGCTCGCGTTCTGGTTCTTCCAGCCGAAGCGGCCGCCCCGCACGCTTCCCGGCGCTTCGAGCACCGGCACCTGGATGAACTGGCCGCGGATCTGGCCGTTGCTCTGTCCCGGCTGCGCGTTGGCGATCGCGATCAGGGTGTTGGAGTTGATCGCCTCGACGAAGCCGTCGCCGAGCACGTTGGTCGACATCCGCAGCGTGCGGATGTTCTCGGCGCCGGGCACCCGCTCCTGGATCGACGCGTTGATGGCGCGATCGTTGATGAGCGATCCCCCGGGAGCGTCGACGAAGTTGCCGGCCGAATCGAGATGCCCGGCGCGCAGCTCGCTGATCTGGCTGCCCGCGCCGGTCACCGGATTCTGATGGCACTCGGTGCAGCTCTGCGCGTTGTACACCGGCCCGAGCCCCTTGGCGATCTCGTCGCGCTCCTCGAAGACGTCGCGATCGGCATCGAACGCCGCCTGCGACTCGAACCCATTGGTCTTGTTGTCGAACCCCGCCGGCGCCTCGGTGGCGCCGCTCTGCCCTTGAACCGTCATCGTGAACGCCGTGAGATACGCCGCGGTCGCCGCCGCCAACACCAGCACGATCGTGTGTGGACGCGTCATGTCGCACCGCTCCTTCCGTATGGCCGATGAACGCCGGGGGAGGCGGTATTCGAACCGAAGAGGCGGGGCTGATCAACAGGAAACGATGAAATGTTTGTAAGAAATTTGTCTCGGTCGCCGTTGCACGTCACGCCCGTCGCATCGAGAACCGTCGTGGGATGTGCGTGAAGCGCGCGCGACGACTCGACGGCGACGGAACGTCGTCGGTGGCGCTCAAAGGCACTGCGAGGCAGGAAATTGACGATACCGCACACGATGTGTGCGGGCCGGTGCGGAGATCAGACTCGACAATTCGCGATCAACGTCACGCCGGTTGCTGGTAGAGGCCGATGATGTTGCCGCCGGGATCCTTGAACCGCGCCGTGATCTCCGGCGCATCGGCGCCAATCGCCTGAACGACCTGACCGCCGTTGGCGACGACAGCAGCAAGCGTCGCCGCCGCGTCGTCCACCATGATGTAGACCACCAGCCCCGGCGACTGCGGCGGACGTCCGCGGACCCACGTCCCGCTCACCTCGCCAACGCCGTCGTCGAATGCGGTGCTTCCGTCGCCGCGCGTGCGGATGCTCCAGCCAAACACTCTGGAGTAGAAGTCGGCCGAACGTGCGATGTCGACAGCCGGCATTTCGATGTAGCAGATCTTGCCGTTCGCGATTGTCGGTGGCATGAGGTCCTATCCCCGGTCCGGCTAAGCCGGACACGATCGTGATGTGTGTTTCGATAACCCTACCGTGATGGTTGTTTCGGCAGCGCGAACGAGAGAATCAGATCGCCGCCCCGCCTGCCGCGCTCGCCGCCGCCCGAGCCGACGGTGACGAACTCCTCGCCGTTCACCATGTAGACACTCGGCGAAGAGAAGACGCCGCCGCCGGTGTTGAACTTCCACAGGAGTTCCCCGCTCTTCGCGTCGTACGCGAACAGGTAGCCGGCCGTGTTGCTGCCGGTGCCGGCAAAGACGAGCCCGCCGGCGGTGACGACCGATCCCGCCTGTCCCCAGCCGTCGAATGTCTGCTGCCACGCGAGTTCCCCGGTCGCCGGATCGAACGCCGAGAAGTAGCCGCGCGCGGGACGCCGCGCGCCGAGCGGGCTGTCGACGGCATTGACGTAGAGCAGCCCGGTCAGCGGACTGTAGGAAAGCGGGCCGTAGTTGGCGCCGCCCTCGGTGCCGGGCGAGTAAATCTGGTTCGGACCAGGGGGCGTGAAGATCGGCACCAGCTTGCTCGTCGCCAGCCGCTCTGCCGGCACGTCGATCGGAAACACCGGCGACACGGGCTTCATCGGCTGACCGGATGCCGTGTACGGAATCGGCTGCGTCGGCCACGGCTGCTCGCCCGGTCTCGTCGTCTCGGTGGGCACCGGCATTTCCTTGATCGAATGCACCGGCTGTCCCGTCTCCCGGTTCAGGATGTAGAGATAGCCGTTCTTGCTCGCCTCGGCGAGCGCCTTCACGCGCCGCCCGCCCACCTGCATGTCGAACAGGATCGGCTGATTGCCGGAGTCGTAGTCCCAGACGTCGTGATGCACCTGCTGGTAGTGCCACTTCAGCGTTCCCGTACGGAGCGAGAGCGCCAGAATCGAATCGGTGAACAGGTTCGCGCCGAGACGCTTCGAGCTCTCCCCGAATGGATTGCCGACGGCCACGTAGATGAGGCCCAGCTCGGGATCGATCGACGGCGTCTCCCAGATTCCACCGCCGTTGCGCTCACCGCCGACCCAGGTCGGGCCGGCAATGTCCCAGCCCTGATCCCGTCCGTCCTGCGGAATCGTGTTGAAGTGCCAGAGCACCTTGCCGCTCTTCGCGTCGACCGCGAGCACGTGACCGCCGGGGATATGGCTTTCGCTGCGTGAGCTGCCGATGTAGATGACGCCGTCGTGAATCTGCGGCGCTGTCGTAAACCAGTACCCGAGCGCGATCGCCGCGGTGACGTCGGGATAGCGTTCCTTGATCACGTCGAGGATCACGCTGGCCTGGCCGTCCTTGCCGAAGGTCTTGATCGGTTTTCCTGTCTTCGCGTCCAGCGCGAACAGAAACGACCCGGCGCCGGTGTAGACGATCCCGTCGGCGTAGCAGACGCCGCGGTTGCGGAAGATGTAACCGGCCTTCGCGCCGCCGCCAATCAACTCGGTGACATCGAACGTCCAGCGCAGCCGCCCGTCGGCGGCGTCGAGCGCGTACACGCTGCCGCGCGGATCGGTCACATACATCGTGCCGTCGACGATCACCGGCGTCGTCTGGTTGCTGACACCGTCGATCACGCCGGTCTGAAAGAGCCAGCGCGGCGTCAGCGCCGCGACGTTGGTGGTGTTGATCTGATCCAGGCGGGAAAACCGGCTCCCGGCCAGATCGAGATTGTGAAGCGGCCAGTTCACCGTGCCGGATTGCGCGTTGAGCGTCAAGGACACGCACGCCGCACCGGCGAGCACAAGAACCCTGAACTCTGAACCAGGAACCTTGAACTTCATGGTGTGGGCGCGATTATAATCCGCGCCATGCGGCTGATAGTGGTCCTCATTTCGTTGTTCGCGCTCGGCGGCCAGACTACCCGCCGCCCTATCCGCGGCCCGGCACCAAGGCGCTGATCGACAATGCGCGTGCGCAGGTGTGGGACGTGTCGTGGCCCAGGACCGGCACGCCTCCGGGCATTCACCGTCACCTCTACGACATGACCGGCCTGTACTACTGGCCGGGCGACCGGCGATCACGCAGCCCGACGGCGCGACGCGGAACGTCAGCACCGAGGCCGGCAGATTCAGTGGCAGCTCAAGGGCATGACGCACATGGAGGAAGGCATCAGCGACGATCCTCGCGCGCCGTGATGATCGAGTTGAAGGGCGACGGCCCGTCGCACAAGATGAAAGGCGCCCGGGGTGCCGCCGTGACCACGATGCCGCTGCTCGACAACGAGCGCGTCACCGTGTGGGACTACGCGAAGCCCGCGCAGGCGTCGAGCACAGCACCCGCTCGACACCTTCGTCGTGTGGACCGAAGGGCGCGCGGGTCACGCCGCATTCATCGCAGCGGGCACGGTCCACACCGACGAACCAATCGGCGCGGCGACCAAAGCAACCATCTTCGAGCTGAAGTAGCACGTCGCAGACGCTGCGGTCGCTGAGGGACATGTCGACGACACCGGCGGAGCCGCGAGCCTGGATGCGCGCGGTGCCGCTGTGCGTGTGGGTGGCCTACATCGCGTACCCGTCGAAGGATGGGGCTTTTTCCCGGCCGCCCGCTCGGACTCCTCGCCACCACCGCGCTCGCCATCGTCTGCTGGGCGGCGTTCGTACGGCGCCCGGCGCTCCCCTGGTCGGGCGCGGCAATCGCGCTCGTCCTGAAGGTGGTCCTCGGACTCTCCGTCCTCGTTCCGCACGGCTTTGCCGCACGCTACTACGCCAACGCCAACTTCGCGGGACCGATCGAGGCAGAGCACCGAGCCGGCAGACGAGGCCTTCTCGAGGACCGATCATCGGCTCCGCTTCGGCATCGACGATCAGCCCGACGTGCCGCTGGCGTTCTTCAACGACCAGGAACGCTTCAACTTCTATCGCGAGAACGAACCCGACAGGAACACGCTGCCTTTTTCGGTGACGTGGCAGGGTTTCTGGCGCGTGGCGTCGCAGGGGCCGCAGACGCTGTACGTGTCGTCGCCGGCGGGAGCCGCCCAGATCAGCGTCGGCGATACGTTCTCCGCGCGGCTCGAACCAGGCGAACGGTGGACCGGCGCCGTGACCCTCCCGCCCGGCCTGCACCGCGTCACGATCGCATGGTCCGTTCCGCAAGGCGGCGCGCGCCAGTTCGGGGCCGGACGGATCGTCGATGGCCAGGAGCAGCCATTCGACGATGAGGTCATCGTGCGTCGGAGGGCGGGCACGTTGGCGCTCGCGGCGGACCGGACGCTGCGCGTCGCGAGCCAGGCGCTCGACGCCTGCTTCATCGGGTGGCTGCTCCTGCAATTCGTCGGCGGCCTCAGCGGCGCGTACGGCCGGCTGCGACAGCGCTTCGATCCGCGAGACGCGCTGACGCTGACCTGGGTGCTCGGCATCGGCGACGCCCTCGTCGCCGCCGTGCCGGCGCTCGGACGTTCGTACGCGTTGTCGGGAGGGAACGACTGGCTCACGTACGAGTGGCATGCGCGCGACATCGCGATCCACGGGCCGTGGATGACGCACGGCGCGGCCCTCGGGCACGGCAGCGCGTTTTTTCAGCAGGCGTTCTATCCGTATTTCCTCGCCGCCTGTCACTGGCTCTTCGGCGACGGTCTGTTCGGCGTGCTACTTCGTACAGCGCCTGTTCGTCACGGCCACCATCGTCGCGCTCTGGCGTACCACGGCCCGGTTGTTCGACGAGCGCACGGGTCTTGCCGCGATGGTCACCGCGATCGTGGTCGTCTACGAAAAGTTCGCGCCGTGGTCCGGCATCCTCCTCAGCGAAACGCTGTTCGTGCCGCTGGTCTGCCTGTGGATGTACACGCTCGTACGCTTCGCGGAATCTCCCACGCGCGGCCGTGCCATCGCGGCGGGCATCGTCGGCGGCCTGGCCACGCTGACCCGCTCGTCGTTGCTGCTGGGATGGGCGGCCGTCGTCCCGGCGCTCGCCATCGCGCTGGGATGGCGGCGGCAGCGTCTCGGCCGGCTGGCGCTGCTCGTGACCACGATGATCGCGGTCACGTCGACGGCGACGATCCGCAACTGGATCGTCGCGCGCCAGTTCGTGGCGATCGCGTCGGAAGGCGCGGTGGTCCTCTTCGTCGGCAACTCGCCGCCGCAGCTGACGCATGCCGCCGTCGCACAAGGCGCAGTACGAGCGCCTTGGCCTCGACCCGATGGTGCAGGCCGTCGCGGAGTACGCCAGGCAGCAACCACGCACCTTCGCGCGTGGACTGTGGCGGAAAGCGCAATACACCCTGGGATGGTTCGACGCGATTCGGCCGGGGGCCGGCACGTCGGTTTTCTATATCGCCACGTGGATGCTGACGCTCGTCGGCATCGCGCTCCTGCCCTGGATGACGCAAGGGCGATCGCTATGCGTGGCGGCGATCCCGTTGCTCGTGGCCGCATCGCATTTCGCCGTTGTCGTCCTGTTCCAGCCGCACGTGTACGGTGACCGCCTGCTGATGCCGCTGTACATGCTGCTCGTGCCGTATGCGGCCCTCCCCGTCGCGGCCCTCGCGCGCAGGCTCGTGGGATTCGGCCGCGAGCGCGCCGCGGCGGCGTGCTGGATCGTGCTCGGTCTCGCCGTGATCGCGCGCACGGCAGGCGCCTTTGCCGCAATCGATCTGGACGTGCTCGTCATCGCTCTGCTGGCGGCGGGACTCTGCCTGGCCGGCCTGCCGGAACTGCGGCCGCTCCGCGTCGCGATCTACTCGACCTACGCGGTCGTGCTCGCGGCCTGGCTGCTGCGCGACACAATGGCGCCCCGCGGCCCGACCTGCCGCGCCGAGTGGCTCTTTCTCGCGGTCGCGCTGTTTTCGGGCGCACTGCTGCCCTCGGGTGCGGCATCACCAGCGCGGGGATCGATCGCAGGCCGCACGCGCCGACTGACGACGTACGCGGTGAGCGCGGCACTCACGATCGCTGCGCTGCACGCGATCGGAGGCGGCGTCAACCACGAGCGGGCGCTGTTGGCCGGCCGCGTCGCGGCGTTCGGCCTGGCCGGCGCCGGCGTCTACGCACTGGTATGGATTGAAGGCGGGTGGCCCGATTGGTGCGACCGTTTGGTCGACGGCGGCTGGGGGCATGGTCGTTGGCTTCTTCGTCGAGATCCTGCGCGGCGCGGAGTTGGCGAATGCCGGGGCGCCGCTGTTGCTCATCGCGGCGCTCGCGATCGGCGTGTCGGGCGTCATGGCCAACAGGCTTGAACAGGAGACCAGGAGAACAAGAGGTTCGTCGTCTGGTCTGACGGGAGAATCATGACCTGCGAAGCACTGTGACGTCCGGCGGCGCGGCGCAGCCGGACCTTCTGCTCTCCTATTCTTCTGTTTGAATCCTTGGAGAGGGTCACTCGATCCGGACTGCGCGGATGTCTCTTCCGGCCTGGTGCAGGACGGCCGTCGCGGCGCGACCGCTGCCATCGACTTCGAACGTCAGCTGCGCATCCACGACCTTGAGGAAAAAGTCCTTCGGCCCTTCCGCAAAGATCTCGAATCTCGGCTGGCCGGTCAGCTGCGCGAAAAAATGGCTGTCTTCGCGCGTGACGGAGAGGATCGCGGTGGGCGCGAGCTGATAGCGTCCGACGTACCGATCGAACACTTGCGGATCGACCGCGACCTCGGTTCGTGTTTTCGCCGGCGCTGGCGGCGCGAGCAGCGGAGACTCCCCATCCAGCAGGTGACGGCCGATGTCGTCCGGGCCGGCGGCCGTGCCGGCGTTCGACAGTACGACGATGCCGACGCGCGCGATGGGATCGAAGCCGATGAACGTGCGATATCCGCCGGTGCCGCCGTTGTGCCAGATGAGGTCCTTGCCGTGCATCGTCAGCACGTGCCAGCCGAGCGCCACCGCCAGGTTCGGCCCTCCGGTCGGACGCCTGCACCGTCAGCATCGTCGCCATCGCCGGCGCCAGCGGCGTCTTGACGTAGCCGAGATTCGCCGCAAGAAACGTCAGCAGGTCGTTGGTCGTCGAGCGGAGCGCGCCGGCGCCGGCGAGCGCGGCGAGATCCCAGTTGGCAACAGGCTGCATCGTGGCGCCGTGGCCGACCGCCAGCCGCGCCTTCATCTCCGGCGTCAGCGTGATCGCCGTGCTCGTCAGCCCAAGCGGTGCTATCACGCGCGCGCGCACCAGCGCTTCGTAGTCGGTCGCTCGCGCGCTGAGCGTCAGCGCGTGGCCGAGCAGACCGCCGCCGAGGTTCGAGTACCTGGTACTGCGCTCCCGATGTCTCGCGTCAGCTGGACGCCCGACAGAAACGCGTAGAGGTCTGCTCGACGGAATAGTCGGCGTACGGATTCGCCGGATCCTTTGGCGAGAAGTTCGTCGGCATCGGGGAGGCCCGAGGTGTGCGTCGCCAGATCTTCCAGCGTGATCGAGCGGCCGCCGCGCTCGGGCATCTTGACGCTGGCTGGCAGGAATTTCCCGACCGGGTCGGTCAGCGCTACTTCGCCTCGCTGGACCGCCTCGGCGAGCAGGAGCGAGGTGAACACCTTGGTGATCGATCCAATCTCGAAGAGCGTGTCGCCGTTCAGCGGTCGCGGATCGTTGTTCGCGAGGCGGCCGTACGACACCACCCTTCGTCCCGACGGCTCGATGACGCCGACGACAATCCCGACGCTTTGTTTCTGAGCGTCGATCCGATCGACGAGGATCTTCCGGATCTCCGCGTCGGACGGCACCGTGGCCGTCTGTGCGCCGGCCGGCGAGGCGGAGAGCAGCGCGCAGGCAGCCACGACGATCGGGAAGAATTGGAGCTCTTCATTCGTTCCTCTCGAGCGCGTCTATTCTCGTTAAGCTGAGCGTCCTTCACTCCGATGTAGTGCAGGCCTTCAGGCCTGCCCGACACGGCGGACCTGAAGGTCCGCACTACTTTGCACGCGGGACGGCCTGAAGGCCGTCCCCTACGTGGCCACCTTCTGCAGTTCGGACATCAGCCTTACGCCTTTGGTCTCCGGCAGCGTCCAGACCATCGCGCCGGCCAGCAGCGCGAACGGCACCGCGAGCGCGATCCCCGCGCCGAACGTGAAGCGCGCGGCGACCATCCCGATGATCATCGGTGCGAGAAACTGCACGCCCCTGGCGGTGTTGTAGATGATCCCGAGCGCCGCCGCGCGAACCGACGTCGGGAACACCTCGTTGAGCAACGGTCCGATGCATCCCCAGTTGCCTTCGCCGAACCCGACCAGCAGCATGAAGCCGAAGGTCGTCACGGTGTAGCCGCCGGCTGCATTCCAGCCGAGCGTGATCATGGCAAGGCCGAGCGCCTTGATCACCGAAAAGGCCGTAAAGCTCGGACGACGGCCGAAGCGATCGCTGGCAAACCCGAACGCGATGTAGCCGGCGACCGATCCGATCTGATCCATCAGCAGCAGCCACGCGACTTCGCCTCGACCCAGCCCGCGGGTCTCGAGCAGGTAGGTCGGCAGCCAGATGGTCTTGAACCAGTAGGCCGCCATGTTGAACGTCGTCACCGACAAGGCGAGCGCGGTGGTCTTGCGCAGCGCCGGGCCGAGCATCTGGCCGAGCGCCGCGACGTATCCGAGCCGCTTGTTCACGCCGGCCTTCACGCTCAGCAGCCACACGTCCGACTCGGGCATCTCGCGCCGGATGAAGACGACCAGCAGCGCCGGCAGCGCCGACACCATGAACGCGAGCCGCCAGCCAATGGACGGCGCGAGAATATTGCCCATCATCGACGCGAAAAAGCGCGCGAACGCCGAACCACTCTGCAGGTACGAGCCGTAGCGGCCGCGCACCTGCGGCGGCACCGTCTCGCCGACCAGCGCGTGCGCGACGGCCCACTCGCCGCCGACGCCGATGCCGGTGACGGCCCGCGCAATCAGCAGCGACCAGAAGCCGAATGCCAGTCCCGAGGCCAGCGTGCCGACGCTGTAGACCAGGATGGTGAGCATGAGCAGCGGCTTGCGTCCGAACCGATCCGCCATCGCGCCGCCGATGAAGCCGCCGACCGCGGTGAAAGCGAGCGGCGTGCCGAGCAGGATCGCCACCTCGTTCGGCGTCAGCGCGAGATCCTTGACGATGGACGTGATCGATGGCGAGATGAGAAAGCTGAGGAGGAGCAGATCGTAGAAATCGAAAATCCAGCCGATGAACGAGAACGCGAGAATCTTGCGATGGATTGGGAGGACCGTGGGGCTTTCGCTGAGCAGCGTCATTGGAGGGCCTATGTTAAGGTAACCGCCACTCAGGATGACAGAACAACCGGGACCGGTCGCGCGCGCCGCGCTCGCGCTGACCAACTGGACCGAGCGATGGATTCCAGACGCGTTCATCTTCGCGCTCGTCGCAACGATTCTCGTGATCGGCGCGGCGCTGGCGGCGACGCCCGCCACGCTTCTCGAGACGGTCGATGCCTGGGGCCGCGGATTCTGGGATCTGATCCCGTTCACGCTGCAGATGGCGCTCGTGATCATCACCGGCCACGTGCTCGCCTCGTCGCCGCCGATGGGACGCCTCATTCGCGCCGATCGCGGGATGGCCGCGAACGCCGCGCGGCGCGGTCGCGCTCGTCGCCTTCTTCGCGCTCGCCAGCAGCTGGTTCAACTGGGGATTCAGCCTGGTGTTCAGCGCCGTGCTCGCGATCGAGATCGCACGCCGGGTGGAAGGCGTCGACTATCGCGCGCTGGCCGCCGCCAGCATGCTCGGGCTCGGCAGCATCTGGGCGCAGGGCCTGAGCGGGTCGGCCGCGTTGCAGATGGCCACATCCGGTGCGCTGCAGCCGGCCATCCGCGACATCGTCTCGCACGGCGGCATGGTTCCCGGCGGCATGATTCCGTTCCGCCACACGATCTTTCTCTGGCAAAGCTTCGCGGCCGTCGCCGTCGAGATCGTGGTCGTCGTCGGCGTGATGTGGCTGGCGACTCCGCCGGCGGGCCGAGGCAGGACCGCGGCCGACCTGGGGATCGACCTGTCGCCCGCAGAACGTCGAACGGAGAACGTCGAACCTCGAACGTCGCATCCCGGAGCCTGGCTCGAGCACTCCCCGCTCCTCTCGTGGTGCGTCGTCGCTTTGGGAGGCGCCTATCTCGCGCGGTACTTCTGGCAGGCTGACGAGCCGCTGAACGCGCTCAACCTGAACATTCTCAATCTGGCGTTCCTGCTGCTTGGATTTCTGCTGCACGGAACTCCCGCGCGCCTCATGCGTGCGGTGCAGGACGCAACGCCGGCCGTGTGGGGTGTGATCCTGCAGTTCCCGTTTTATGCCGGCATCGCCGGCATCATCACGGCGACGCATTTGAACGAGCAGGTGGCGAGCCTGTTCGTCCGCATCTCGACGCCCGCCACGTTTCCGGCGCTCGTCGCCTTGTATTCAGCGGTGCTCGGCGTGTTCGTGCCGTCGGGCGGATCGAAGTGGGTCATCGAGGCGCCGTACGTGATGGCGGCCGCACACACGCTGAAGGTGCACCTGGGCTGGATCGTGGCGTCCTACGATCTCGGAGAGGCGCTCGCCAACCTGCTGCAGCCGTTCTGGATGCTGCCGATCCTCGGCCTGTTCAAGCTCGGCGCCGAGACGTGATGGGATATACGATCGTGGTCTTCCTCGCGCTCACGCCGGTCGTCCTGGTGCTCGTGACGATGCTGGGACTGACGCTGGCGTATCCGTTGTAGGTTCGTCAGCGCGGCGGCGTGCGCCCTGCTGCCGCGTAGGCGGCCGCGAGATTCTTGCGCGCGGCCGCGGAATCCGGTTGGAGCCGCACCACTTCCTCGAACTCGCGAATCGCCTCGTCGAACCGCTTTTGCGAGAGCAGGACGTTCCCGAGGTTGTTGTGCGCGTTCGCGTAGGCGGGATCGATCTTCAGCGCCTCCCGGTACTCAGCCGTCGCCTCGTCGAGCTGCCGGGCAACCGTCAGCGCGGTCGCGAGGTTGTAGTGCGCGGGCGCCGACTGCGGCTTCAGCGCGAGCGACGTCTTGAAGTGTTCGATGGCCTTGCCGTTCTTCCCCAACTCCATGATACAGCAGCGCCACATCGTCGTGCAGCCCGGCGTCGTCGGGGTGCTTTTCGATCTCCGCCTCGTACCCTTTCACGTCCTCGGCGGCAACCTTCGGCCGGAAGTCGCGGCTGAGACGATCGAGATCGTCGCCGTCGCGCGGCAGGACCTGCAGCCAGAGGTCGCCCATCTCTTCGGCCGATCGCTGTCCCCAGCGGGCGCGAATCGGCGGCCGCTGCGGGTTGCGCGCGTTGTCGGCCGAGTTGTCGTAGGTGTAGCGCATCGACACGGTCGTTCCCTTCGGCAGCCTGAGCGGCGTGACGAAGCGATAGACGTGCTGCCATCGGAAGTCCCAGTCGGCGATGTCGATGAGCCGCTTCGTCGAACCGTCGGGAAGCGTCGCCACGCCGCGCACGTCACGAGCGCGATAGTGCGCATGCGGCTGCACCGCTTCCACCTCGACGTCGACGGGCAGGGTGTAGGAATCGGAGATGACGTATTTCGCGTCGCCTGCCGGGATGTCGATGTCCTGCCGCCCCAGCCGCAGCATCGCCGGCGTTCGCGTCGGCGCCGCGTCGCCGAAATAGAGGCCAATCGACGGCGCAACCTGTTCCGCCTTGCCGCTTGGCTGCATGTGGAGCTCGACGACCAGATCCGTGTTCTGTCTCGAGGCGCCACGCGAGGTCGGGCGGCAGCAGCGGCGCGACCTGTCCAGGCGTCCATCCAAGAAAGTGTCCGTCCGGATACGTCGCCGTTCGAGCGATCAGCCCGTCGTAGCCGGGACCGGGATCCGCTTCGTCGAGGCGCCGCGACGCCGGCGTCGTGTCGATGCGAATGTTCGCGTGGTGCACGACCTTCGGGTTGCCGGGGCGGAACTCGAGACCGCGAACGAACCGCGCGGTCTCCACCGGGATCGGGAGGACAAAGATGCGAAACGCATCGGTCCCTTCGGCCTGAAGCGTGTACGGCTGCTTCAGCGTGACGACGAGATCGGGCTTCCCGAGCTGCCACCCTTCGGTCCACTGCGACTGCGACTGCGACTGGCGACTGCCGACTGCGATCGCCTTCGCGGCGCGCCCGCGTCAGCCCACCGCCGCAGCAGCGCGATTTCGGCGTCGCTCAGCGGATGCTGGCCGACGAAGGGACCATCGGCCGGGTCCGCTTTCCACGGCGGCATGAAGCGATTGGCGGTCACGGTCGCGATCTGCCCGGCGCGCCGTTTGGCGTCCGCGTACGTGAGCAGGTGAAAGGCGCCGACCCGCCGGGGTGATGACACATGCCGCACCGATCGGCGAGCAGCGGTGCGACGTCCTTGCTGTAGGTGACCGGTTGCGCCAGCGCGCGGGCCCGAGCGATCAGCAGCAGGACGACGCAGCGCCTGAACGGCCTGCACTACGACTGGAGCGGAGGGCGCCACGGTCGTAGTGCAGACCTTGCAGCGTCTGCCGGTCGATCGCTGTCATCTCACGAGATCCGAGATGAAACAGCCGACCGCCTGCGTCGTCGCGTGCGGCGCGGGCTTGCCGTTGACGATCGCGGTCAGCGCGTCGAACAGGTCGCGCTGCGGTCGGCGCAGGCCGCTCCCGCCCCAGATCGACGAAACGGTCGTCAATCCGCCCGCGGTACACGACGCGGCCACCGACGACGACCGCCGCTTCGGGCGTAATCGTCGCGCCGGCGTACTTCACCAGCGACTGTCGGGATCGCGAACCGCGTCGAAGACGCCGCTGTACGCAGTACGCCGCCATGTGCTCCCGGATGGCGTCGGCGCTCTCGGAAGGCGTCGGGTACACAAGCCTGAATACGACGCCCTTCGATCCGAATGCTTCGGCGATGCGGCGAAGCTCCGGCGCATAACGGTTCGAAACCGGGCAATCCGTGCTCGTGAACACAAACACGATGGCTCGGGTGCCTGCCGGCGCCTGCAGCGCGTCGATCGACGCTCCGGAAAGGGCCTGCACGAGAACGGCGAGCAGCGGCAGGAGCGAGCACGGATCGATGGTACACAAAAAAGGGCTTAGGGCTTAGGGACTGAGGGCTCTAGCGACCCCAACCCCTCGACCCTAAGCCCTTAGCCCTAGTCCCTAGCCCCTAGTCCCTACCAGGTAACCACCGCCCCGAGGCGGATGATCCGGCCCTGCAGAATGCTGCCCGGCTGCAGGTAGGTGCCGGCCGAGCCGCGAGTACGGCGGTCGTCAGCGCCGGATTGGTCGTCGGCGAGATACGTCGTGCCGCGCACGGTGAAGTAGTCGTCCGAGTTCAGCGCGTTGAAGATGTCGATCTTCGGATCGAACTTGATGCCGCCCACGGTGATCCGCTTGCTGAACGACAGGTCGAGCTGGTTGACGCGCGGCGTCAGCAGCGTGCCTGGCGCATCGAGCGGCACCGTGAACGTACCGGAGTTCAGACGCCGCCCGGGATGACGTTGCGCACCGACGACGCAGCCCTGCGACGCGGAGTTGCCCGGGCAGACCGATGTAGTTCGTCGTCGGCGTGACGGTCCAGGTCGACGCCGACGCCGCTATAGGTGGTGAAGTTCGGCGCGCCCGCGCCGCCGGCGGTGAGCGCCGACGTGCCCAGGATGTAGCCGGGCAGCGCCTGGAACGACGCCGCGGTCGTGATGCCCCACCAGGGCAGCGGGAACGTGCCGGCCAGCTTGAACTGGGTGCGCCACGGGATGCCGCTGTTGGTCTGGTCGCAGTAGTTCACGCCGCCGATCGTGAGCAGGAAGTTCGGGTTGCGTCGCCGCGCCGCTGCAGGTGTTCGCGATCGTGCGGTCGGTCGCCGTGCCGCCGAACAGCCGCGCGCCGTGCGGGAGCCGCGCCTGGAAGTTGAACTCGAACGCGTTGTACGACTGCTTGACGTTCGAATCGTTGGTGTCGACGTTCTGCACCGCCTGCTGCACCGCGGCGCTGACCGTGTCGTACATCGTGATCGGCCTTGCCGTCGATCGGGCTGAAGACCGTCACCGGCTTGTAGCTCGGGTTGGTGACCGTGCCGTTCGCGTAGGTGCCCGGACGCAGCACGTTGTTGCGCTCCAACGAGTTCCTCGCGTCGTTGTGGAACCACTCGCCCGACACCGAGACGCCGCGCGCGATCTCGCGCGTCACGCCGACGTTGAACTGGTCCACGTACGGACGCGTCAGGTCTGGGATCCGGGCTCGCCAGCGAGAGGACGCCGAAGTTGGCCGGGATGTTGGCGAAGTTGATCTCGCACGTCGGATCCGGCGAAGTTGCAGCGGTTCGAGCCCTGCGCGATGTCGTCGCCGTTCTTGTCGGTCCACGGCGCGGTGTTGTTTCCCGCGGCGTTGATGACGGCGCCCGACGCCGGGTCATACAGCGACGCCAGCGTGGTCGTCGCCGCCACGCCGAAGCGGTTGTAGCCGAACCGGACCGCGGTCTTGCCGTCGCCCATCAGGTCGTACACGATCGACGTGCGCGGCGAGAAGCTCTTCCACGTCGGCATCTGGATGTCGCCGAACGCCGGGATGTTCACGAAGCGGCCGACTCTGCGCGGCCTGGCCGGTGACCTGCTCGCTGATGTACTCGTAGCGGCCGCCGAGCGTGATCGTCGCGCGCTTGAACGTCATGCACGTCCTGGCCGTAGATGCCCAGGTTGGCGTTCAGCTTGTCCTGCCAGACCGACGGTGACGCGAGCAGCGTGACGGTCGACGGCACCGGCAGGCCGGTCGTCGCGTTCGTCGTGTAGTTCTGGTACAGGTCGGCGTTCGCCCGCGAGTTCTGGTTGTACGGACCCCACGAGTCCTGGAAGCCGACCTTGATCGCATTCGTGCCGGTGACGTACGACGCCGACGCCTGCATGTTGTAGCGATCCGGGTAGCTGCCGTACTGCGCCGCGGACGCGGTGTTGGTCGACGCGCCGCGCTGTCGACCGAGTGGCGCGCGTTGGCGAACCACGCCGGCGCTGCCGTAGTCCTTCTCGATGCCCGGCTGGTACAGGTTGTTGTAGCGCTCGATGTTGCTCGAGAAGCCGCCTTCGACCAGCAGCTTGCTGCTGACCGTCGACGTGTACTTGATCATGTTCGTCGTGTAGAGCGGCGAGTTCCACACCACCGACGAAGTCGTCTGATCGTCGCCCGGCGCTCATCGCCGCGCCGCGGACCTTGTGGATGCGGTCGTAGTAGCCCGACAGCTTGTTGCGCGGGCTGATCTGCCAGGTGAGGCGGGCCAGGCCGCTGTACTGATGCTGCGGATCGACGCCCTGCGGGCAGAGCGTGCCGCCGCGGCCGGCCAGCGCGTTCGCGCAGGCGAGGATGCCGGCCTTGGTGCCGTCGGACACGTAGGTGTTGGCGATCGGCTTGTTCACGATGAAGAAGCGGCCGGACCCGAAGAACCACAGCGAGTCCTTCTTGATCGGTCCGCCGAAGGTGAAGTTGGTGTCGTTGTAGGTGCCGATCTTGTCGACGATCTTCACGCCGTTGGCCGCGAGGAACGGCGAGAGGTTGTCGCTCTGCATCTTGCTGGTCTCGTAGCCCTGGAACAGCGAGCCGCTGAAGCGGTTGCCGCCTTCGTTCGGGATCATGTTGATCTTCACGCCGCCGGTCGGCGAGTCCACCGTGCCGCCGCCGGTCTGGTAGACCATTTCCTGGTTGCCGGCGTCGTTGGTGTAGGTCTGAATCGCGCCGTCACCCTGCAGCCCGTTGATGATCATGCCGTCCATCATCAGCGACGTCTGCGCCGCGCCGAGGCCGTGCACCGTGAAGTAGGTCTGCTGCATCGCCTGCGAGCCGCCCACGTCCGGCGCCGTCAGCGTGACGCCGACGACCAGCTGCCCGACGCCCTGAATCGTGTGGGCGGTCGGCACCGCGTCGAGCACTTCGCGCGACAGGACCTGCGCCTTCGAGTTGCTCTGCACGTCGACGACCGGCGACTGGCCGGACACGGTCACCGTCTCCTCCATCGCGCCGACTTTCAGCTCGGCGTTGATCGTCGAGGTGAAGTTCGACGGCAGTTCGACGCCATCGCGCTTGACCGCGGAGAAGCCCGGAAGGTTGAACGTGAGCGTATACGTGCCGGGGCGAAGGTTCTCGATGCGATACAGCCCGTTGGCGTCGGTTGTCACCGAACGGACTTTTTCGATCAGAGCCGGGCTGGCGGCCTCAACGGTCACGCCAGGCAGAACCGCGCCCGTCGCATCCTTCACCACACCCGCAAACGCGCTCTGTGCGCGCGCGGTCGCGGGGAGCGCAAGGCATCCCAACGCCACGGCGAACATCAATGCCAAACGACTTCTCGTCATGCAGAATCCTCCTCAGTCGACAGGTCCGACAGAGATTTTAGCTCGGCTTTGGAGAATATGGCGCATTCTTGTAGGAATCCAGATAGAAAATGCATTTGTGGATGCCTTTCGTGATTCCAATTCCGGAAATTGGATCGTCAAGGCATTCGCAGAGCTTGTCCCTTTTGATACAACTCGACGCGTTGGCGGAATTGCGCAGCGACCGCTGACTTCCCCGCAGCGGACGCGAGCGCGAGACCGTCCCTTGCCGCACGGAGTGCGTCTTCGTAGCGGCCGGCGGCCGCGTACGCCGCGCCGAGCGCGTCAATCGCGGTTACATCCTGGTGACTTGTCGCCTTGTCGGCGCGCTCAGCGAGCCGTACTGCCTCGGACGCATTTCGCAGCGACGGATCGGAAGTCGTCGCGCGGATCCACGCGAGTCCGGCGAGCGCTTGAACATTGTCATCCCGGAGGGAGAGTGCTATCGGAAAATTGACGCACCGCCTCCGCGGTCTGACCGCGGTTGGCGAGCAGCTGCCCGAGATTGGTGTGCGACTCCACGTTGTCCGGCCGGAGCGTAGCCGCGCGCCGGTAGTGCTCGAGCGCCGCGTCGGGCTGCCCGCTGACCTGAAGCAGCGCGCCGAGGTTGTTGTGGGCCTGCGCGTAGTCCGGATCGAGGCGCAGCGCTTCCTGAAACGCGGCGATCGCCTCGTCGCGCCGCCCGCGCGCCGACAACGCGAATCCGAGGTTGTACTGTGTCGGCGCCGAGGCGGGATTCAGCCGCAGCGACTGCGCTGTACTCGGCAATCGCCTCGTCGAACATCCCGGCGTCGAGGTACAGGCCGGCGACCGCGTCGTGACGCAGCGGGTTTTCCGGATCGGCCCGCAGCATCTTCGTGTACGCGGCGAGATCTTCAGCACCGGCCTTGCGGCGGAAGTCGGCCGTCAGAATCGCTTCGTCGGCGGCGGCGCGCGGGATCAGCTGAATCCAGAAATCGCCCATTTCGTCCGACGTGTTCTGCCCCCACACGACGCGGCCCGGCGGATGGTGAGGGTTCCGCGGGATTGCCGGCCGAGTTGTCGTAGGTGTACCGGATCGAGAGCGTGGTGCCCTTCGGCAACACGAACGGCTCCGCGTAGCGATACACGTCCTGCCAGCGGAAATCCCAATCGTCAATCGCGATGAGCCAGCGTGTGGTTCCATCGGGAAGCTCCGCCCTGGCTTCCATCCGCCGCGCCAGGTTGTGCGCGTGAGGCTGGACGGCCAGCACGTCGACGTCCACCGGCAGACGATACCGATCGGCGACAACGTACTCGCGCTCGCCCGCCGGGATGTCGATCGTCTCGCTGCCCAGGCGCAAGCCGACGGGCGTCCGCGTCGGCGCGTCGGCCGTAAAGAAGAATCCAACGGTGACGCCGACGCGCTCGCGCTTTCCCGTCGGCTGCAGATGCAGCTGGACGACGAGGTCGCTCCCCGGCTCGAGCCGCCACTGCGTTCCAGCCGGCACGGCATGCGGGGCCTGCCCCGGCGTCCACCCGAGCAGCTGCCCCTCGGGATAGCGCGCATCGCGCTCCATGCTTCCGGCGTATCCGGGCTCAGGGTCGCGCAGATCGAGCTGACGCGACGATCGCGTGCGATCGACGCCGAGATTGGCGTGATGCACGACGCGCGGGTTGCCGGGATGAAACTCGATCGCCCGGACGTATCGCGCCGCGGCGACCGGAATCGGAATCACGAACGTGCGGAACACGTCGGCGCCGTCGGCCGGCACGTTGAATTCCTCCGGCATGCGGACGATGAGATCGGGAGTGCCCAGCTGCCAGCCGTCGCCCCAGCTGGGGATCGGCGCCAGCGCGGAGCGGTCGCCTTCGGGCGCACCGTTCGCGATCCACTGCTGGATCGATTGAAGCTCGACGTCGGTCAGGCGGCGTGCGCCGAGAAAATCGCCCTTCCCGGGGACCGGTTTCCACGGCGGCATGAGGCGCCGCGCCGTCGCGTCCGCGATCTGCGTCGCGTGCCGCCGCACATCGTCGTACGTGATCAGGCTGAAGGGTCCGATCTCGCCCGGACGATGGCACGATGCGCAGCGGCTCCAGATGATTGGCGCGATGTCTTTGGTGAAGGTGAGGCGGCGGCTGCGCCTGCGCGAGCGCCGGCCAGCACACGACACGATAAGAAGAAACCGCAGAGCACGCAAAGATCGCATCGCTCGAGACGCTCGGGATTAGCGCTCATGCTGAGCCTGTCGAAGCATGCGTCCCTCCGCGGTTCCATCTTCCGAACATGCTGGGCTAGCATACCAACGTTGTCCCGAAAAAAGCCCGATGTGGCGCGGTCCAAAGCACGACGACGCCAGGAAGAAACCGCATCGCGTCGAACCTCGAGCGCACCGAACTGAGCCCGACGAAACAACCGATCACCGCGACGGGCGTCCGTGGTTCGCGCTCGCCATCTTCGCGGTCGCGCTGCTCGTGCGATTCGTCCACGTGTGGCAAATCCGCCGTTCGCCTTTCTACGCGACGCTGCTGGGCGACTCCCGGGGCTACGACGAGTGGGCCAGGCAGATCGCGGCCGGCGACTGGCTGGGGCACGAAGTCTTCTATCAGGCGCCCCTCTATCCGTATCTCCTCGGGTTCATCTACGCCGTCGCGGGTCACCACCTGCTCGTCGTCCGCGTCGTTCAAGCGCTGATCGGATCGGCGTCCTGCGCGCTGCTCGCGCTCGCCGGCGCGCGCCTCATGTCGCGGCCGGCCGGCATCGCGGCCGGTCTGATGCTGGCGCTCTACGCGCCCGCGATCTTCTTCGACGGCCTGCTCCAGAAGTCGGTCCTCGACGTCTTCTTCGTCTGCCTGGCGCTCTTTCTGATATCACGATCAGAAGGAACCGCGGAGAACGCTGAGAGCGCTGAGAAAATTCTTCTCTGCGCTTTTCTCTGCGGTCTTTGCGGTCTCCGCGGTTTCTTCTGTACGTCGCTCTGGGCTTGACGATGGGCGGGCTGGCGCTGACGCGCGAGAACGCGCTCGTCTTCATCCTGGTCATTCTCGGCGTGGATCATCACGAAGGGGCTGGGGGCTAGGGGCTGGGGGCTCGCTGCGCGCTCGGCGGGGCTGTTCCTGGCGGGCCTTGCGATCGTGCTGCTGCCTGTGGCGGCGCGCAACAGCTACGTCGGAGGCGGCTTCTTCGTCACGACGTCGCAGTTCGGTCCCAACTTCTACATCGGCAACAACGCCGCCGCCGACGGCACATACCAGTCGTTGCGCTTCGGTCGCGGATCGCCCGAGTACGAACGGCAGGACGCCACGGAGATCGCCGAGCGCGCGCTCGGCACCCGGCTCACGCCGGGCCAGGTCTCGAGCTACTGGACGGACAAGGCTCTGGACTTCGTCGTATCGAAGCCCGGCGCGTGGCTGGCGCTGATGGGCCGGAAGGTGGTCCTGCTCTGGAACGTCACCGAGATGGTCGACACGGAGAGCCAGGAGGCGCATGCGGAATGGTCGCTGCCGCTTCGCCTCGGAGGGTTCGTCGGACACTTCGGCATCCTGGTACCGCTGGCACTCCTCGGCGTCTTCGTCACGTGGCCGATGCGATCGCGGCTCTGGATTCTCTACGCGATGACGCTGGCGTACGCGGCCAGCGTGGTGGTGTTCTACGTGTTCGCACGATACCGGTATCCGCTCGTTCCCCTGCTGATGCTGTTCGCGGCTGGCGGAGTGGTCGCGATCCCCGCGCTGATCGCGTCGGCGGCGCCTGCCAGGCGGCGTCTGGGCGCTCGCCGCAGTGACGGCCGCGGCCGTGGCCTGCAACTGGCCGATGCTGTCGACGGCGCTGATGCGCGCGGTGACCGAAACGAATCTCGGCAGCGCGCTGCAGGCCGACGGACGGCTGGACGAGGCCATCGATCACTACCACCGCGCGATCGCGTTCGCGCCGGATTTCCCGCCCGCGTACAACAACCTCGCGTCCGCGCTGCGCGCGAAGGGACAGGTCGCCGATGCCATCTCGACCTACCATCAGGCCCTTCGCGTGCGTCCGCAGTATCCCGAGGCGGAATACAATCTCGCGAACGCGCTGCTCGACGCCGGCAAGCCGGCCGAGGCCATCGAGCATTTTCAGATCGCGCTGCAGACGATCCCGGCGTCGGTCGACGTCCACAACAATCTCGGGATCGCCCTCATGGATCAGGGCAGGCGCGACGAGGCGATCGCCGAATTTCGCGCCGCGCTGGCGCTGGAGCCCGATTCCGCGCAATCGCACCTCAACCTGGCCAACGCGCTCGGCTCCGCGCACCAGTACGGCGAGGCGATCGAGCACTTCCATCGCGCGTCGCAGCTCAATCCCGCCGACGCGTCGTCACACTACGATCTCGGCAGCATGCTGCTGGAGATGGATCGGCTCGACGACGCGATCGCCGAGTTCCGCGCGGCGTTGAAGATCGACCCGAAGTCGGCCCGTACGCTGAACAACCTCGGCATCGCGCTCGGCTCGCAGGGACGCATGGAGGAGGCGATCGCGCAGTTCCGGCAGGCGCTCGCGCTGCAGCCGGATTTCGAGGAGGCGCAGCGCAACCTCGCGGTCGCGCTGCAGGTCAGGAAGAGGGACTAGGGGCTGCAGGGGCTAGGCGCGAGGAGCCAGGCGACGTTGCTAGGTGCTGGACGCCAGCGTGCTCCGCCCAAGGGCCGGCACATGGGCCGGCCCCTACGGCCCTTAGATCGGGACGACCGCCAGGAACCGCCGCGGGTTGTCGACGAGGATGTGCCGCAGCGTCGCGTCGCTGACGCCGGCCTTGGCCAGCATCGGCGCGAACGCGGTCACCGTGAGCCCGATGCCCGGGCCGCCGTTCTTCTTCAAGCCGCGCCCGTTGGCGAAATCCGACGACAGCAGCAGATGATCGACGAGGCCGGCCTCGAGGAACGCCAGGATCATCGCCACGCGCTTCTCGTCGGGAATGATCGCGTTGATGCCGACGCGATCGAAGCCGACGAACACGCCGCGCTTCGCCAGCTGCCGCGCGATCTCCGCCTTCGGATCGTCGAGGCAGCACACATGGCCGATCGCCACGTGCTTGACGTCGGCGCCGGCGGCCTCGAGGACGTCGAGCTGCTTCAGCGCCGCGTCCATCGGAATGGGCGGGTTCGCGACGCGCACGCCGCTATAGGCGTTGTGCGTGAAGATCGGCAGCCCCGTGCGCACCTGCGCCTTGGCCACCGCCATGAACACCTTCTTCTCATCGTCGGTCAGCACGCCGCCCTGCTGGCCGATCTCTCCGAAGGCGCCGAACCGCTGCGCCTTCGCGTCGCGCGCCAGGTCGTCGGCAATCTGGTCGGCGCTCTTCGCCGCGATGTCCGCCGGATAGTTCCGCTGCATGTAGAAGCCGCCGCTCGCCACGATGTGCACGCCCGACGCGGCGGCGATGCGCTTGAGCGCATCGAGGTCGCGATCCATGTCGGGATGTCCGCCATCGACAATGCAGCGAACGCCGTCCGCGCCGGCGGCCTTCGTTTCGGCGATCATCAGGTCGACGTCGTCGCTGTAGCTGACCGGGACCGGCCGCCCCTGCGCGTCGGCGAGCGCCTTCGTGAGCGGATACCGTATGGACAGGTGCTCGTGAAACAGGATCGGGCCGTCGATCGTGCCGGGCGCCACGTCCGCGAGCAGCGTGCGGATGACGGGGCCGCCCTGCGCGACCAGGCCGAGGCGCGACGCGAGGCCGACTCCAGCGCCGATTCCCAGAAGACCGATGGCGTCGCGGCGTGTCAAAGTCATGGCGCATTCTAATCCGACCCAGGCGGCAGCCTTTGGGAGCCTTCAGTGTCTGCACTGAACCGGAAGGAGGGCGGCGGCGTCTTGCCTCGTGAACGAAGCGATGCATGACCACACAGCCCGGCTGGCTGGCGGCCTCGTGACCGTGGATCGAGAGCTCGAGCGCGAATTCGAAGCGCGCCTGAGCGATACCAGGGCGAGAAAAAACTCAGCAGCATGCCATACACCTTGACGATAAACGCCGGCGGACACGCGACACTCCGGATGGGCACGAGAATCCCGATCTCGATGATGCCGGGCACGAACGCCGCGAAAGACGCGCCCGCTGGCCTTCCGTTCCAGTATCAGGATGTCGGCACGAACATCGACTGCTCCGCAGCGGAGGTGGAGGGCGGCCGTTTTTCGCTCGTGGTTTCGATCGACGACTCTTCCGTCTACCCCGACGACGCGGCCAGGCAGCGCCAAAGGCAACCCGTCGTTCCGGTCCTTCCGCGCGAGCAACTCGATGGTGCTGAAGAACGGCGAGACGGGCCAGTTCATGAGCGCCACGGACAAACTCACGGGGGAGACCGTGCGCGTGGATGTCACGCTGACGGTCATGAAGTAAGGAAGACTTAGTCGATAGTCGTTGGTCGATGAAGTCAGTATCGAGTGACGATAGTCAATAGTCGATAGTCGAGTCGAGTCAGTCAGTAGTCGATGGTCTGTAGTCGGGGTCGACCACCGACGACTCATGACTAAGGACACGACTAACGACTAGCGACTCCGTACTATCGACTAACGACTCTCGACTAGATCGACCTCGAACAGCCCAGCCGCGCCCATGCCGCCGCCGATGCACATCGTGACGACCACGCGTTTGGCGCCGCGGCGTTTGCCTTCGATGAGCGCGTGGCCGACGAGACGCTGGCCGGACATGCCGTACGGATGGCCGACGGCAATCGCGCCGCCGTTCACGTTGAGGCGATCGTCGGGAATGCCGAGACGATCGCGGCAGTAGATCACCTGCACCGCGAACGCTTCGTTGAGCTCCCAGAGATCGATGTCGTCCACCTTCAGGCCGGCCTTCGCGAGCAGCTTCGGCACCGCGAACACGGGGCCGATGCCCATCTCGCGCGGTTCGCATCCGGCGACGGCGAACCCGCGGAACACGCCCAGCGGCGTCAGGCCTTTGCTCGACGCGGTTTTGTCGTTCATCACCACACAGACGCCGGAGCCGTCGGAAAACTGACTGGCGTTGCCGGCCGAAATCACGCCGCCCTCGACGGCCGGCTTGATTTTCGCCACGCCCTCGTAGGTCGTGTCCGCGCGGATGCCTTCATCCTGCGAGACCGTCACCGTCTTGATCGATTCCGCGCCCGTCGCCTTGTCTACCACCTTCATCGTGGTCGTCATCGGCGCGATCTCGTCGTCGAACTTCCCCGCGTCGCGCGCGGCCGCCGCGCGTTGCTGGCTGCGCACACCGTACTGGTCCTGCTGTTCCCGGGAGATGCCATAGGTCTTCGACACGTATTCGGCGGTCTGAAGCATCGGCCAGTACAGCTCCGGCTTGTTGGCGAGGATCCAGTCCTCGTTCAGCATGTGCTTGTTCATCTCGTTCTGCACGCACGAGATCGACTCGACGCCGCCGGCGGCGAAGATGTCGCCCTCGCCGGTCATCACGCGCTGCGCGGCGATGGCAATCGCCTGCAGGCCCGACGAACAGAAGCGATTGACGGTCAGCCCGGAGGTGGTGACCGGACAGCCGCCGCGGATGGCGATCTGTCGTGCGATGTTGCGGCCGGTCGCCCCTTCGGGATTGGCGCATCCCATGATGACGTCTTCGACCTCACCCGGATCGAGCCGGGCGCGCGCCATCGCGTGCTGCAGCGCATGGCCGCCCATGGTCGCGCCGTGCGTGATGTTGAACGCGCCCTTCCAGCTCTTGCAAAGCGGCGTGCGCGCGGTGGAGACGATGACGGCATCTGGCATCCCGTCACTCTAACAGCGTTCGCGGTTTTCGGCATACACTCCGCGCATGAACGCTCCCGGGCTCGCCGTATCGATCGACTGCCGCCGCGAGGATCCCCGCTCGCCTGCCGCCTTCCCGATTCGATGACGATGACGTCGGCACTCGGCGACCTCGTCGTCCTGGATCTCTCGCACGCGCTGGCGGGCCCGTTCGCGTCGACGATGCTCGGCGACTACGGCGCCGAGATCATCAAGATTGAACCGCTCGACGGAGAAATCGCGCGAGCGTGGGGACCGCCGTTCTACGGGGACGAGTCGGCATACTTCGTCAATCTGAACCGGAACAAGAAGAGCGTCGCCCTCGATTTGAAGCAGCCCGACGGACGGGCCATTTTCTTCCGGCTGCTCGAGCGCGCCGACGTCGTCCTCGAAAACCTTCGCGTCGGCACGGTCGACAGGCTCGGCATCGGCTACGAGCAGGTGCATGCGCGACAGCCGCGCATCATCTATTGTTCGATCTCGGGGTTTGGACAGGGCGGCCCGTACAGCAAGCGTGCCGCCTTCGATCTCGTCGTGCAGGCGGAGAGCGGCATGATCAGCGTGACGGGTGAGCAGGGCGGCCGCGGCGTGCGCGCCGGCGTGTCGATCGCCGACATCACGGCGGGGATGTACGCGGCGTTCGGCATCCTCACCGCCGTCCACGCGCGGCAGGCGACGGGACGCGGACAGTTCATCGATGTGTCGATGCTCGAAGGGCAGCTCGGCATCCTCTCTGGAATGATTGGCGCGTACGTCGCCGACGGCATCGTGCCGGAACCGCTCGGCACGGCGTACGGGGCGCTGCTCCCGTACCAGACCTTCAGCACGAAGACGCGCGACATCGCGATCGGCGTCGGCAGCGACAAGCTGTGGCGCACGTTCTGCCCGCTGCTCGGACTCGAGGCGCTCACCGACGATCCGCGCTACGTGACCAACGCGGCGCGCAGTGCGAACCGCCCGGCGCTCATCGCCGCGCTTCAGGAAGTGTTTCTCACGAAGACCTATGAGGAGTGGGAGGCGATCCTGCTGCCCGCCGGCGTCCCGATGGGCGCCGTCAATACGCTGGACGCGGTGCTCGATCATCCGCAGGTCGCCGCGCGAAAGGCCATCGTCGACACCACGCACCCGGTCGCCGGCGCAGTGAAGATGACGGCGCCGCCGGTACAGTTGTCGGACACGCCCGGATCGATCCGATCGCCGGCGCCGCTGCTCGGTCAGCACACGGAACAGGTGCTGCGAGAGCGGTTGGGACTTGGAGACGAAGAGATTGCTCGATTGCGGAGCATCGGGGTTATCAATTGACACGTGGGAGATCAGGGAACCCGACGGAAGGAACTCGATGAATCTACTGAACGGCCGCGTGGCCATAGTGACCGGCGCCAGCAAGGGCATCGGCCGGGTGATGAGCCAGACGTTCGCGCGCGAAGGCGCGCGAGTGATCTGCGCGGCCCGCTCGGATGCGCTCGTGCAGGAAACTGTCGCGCTGATTCGCACCGCCGGCGGCGAGGCGGTGAGCGTGGTCGCCGACGCGAGCACCGAGGATGGCGCGAAAGCCATCGTGGCCGCGGGCGTCAACGCGTTCGGCGCTGTCGACACGCTGGTGAACAATGCCGGCGACGGCGGCCCCACCAAACCGATCCAGGACTACACCACCGAGGACTGGTTCTACACCGTCAACTCGTGCCTGACGAGCGCGTACATGTGTTCGCGATTCGCTGTCCCCGCGATGATCGCGGCCGGGCGCGGAGCGATCGTCAACATCGCGTCGATGGCAGGACGACGGGGACTGATGTATCGCGTGGGTTACTGCTCCGCCAAGGCGGGACAGATCGGCATGACCTACGGCCTTGCGCTCGAGCTCGGCCGTCACAACATCACCGTCAACGCGATCGCTCCAGGCGCGGTCGCCGGTGAACGCATCGATCGCGTGATCCAGGGGCAGGCCGAGGTGCGCGGCATCGACGTGGAGCGCATGCGCAAGTCGTTCGTCGAGCGTTCTCCGCTGCAGCGGATGTCGACGGCCGAGGACATCGCCTCGCTCGCGGCGTTCCTGTGCAGCGACGCGGCGCGCAACATCTCGGGACAGTGCATCCCGGTCACCGCCGGCGAGCCGGCGTCATAGAAATCCAATTACCCAATGACCAAATTACCCAATGACCAAATTTTATGAAGGCCATCCTCTGTAAGTCCTACGGTCCGCCCGAGACGCTCGTGTACGAGGAAGTGGCGACGCCGATCCCCGGTCCGGGCGAGGCGGTGATTGCCGTGAAGGCGGCGAGCGTCAACTTTCCCGACGTCCTCATCATCGAGAACAAGTATCAGGTCAAGCCGCCACTGCCCTTCTCTCCTGGCAGCGAACTGGCCGGTGTCGTCAGCGCGGTCGGTGACGGGGTGACGACCTTCAAAGCCTGGCGATCGCGTGATGGCCATCACCGGCTACGGCGCGTTCGCCGAAGCCGTGAAGACCGAGGCCCGCCGCATGCTGCCCATTCCCGACGGGATGGATTTTCCAACTGCGGCGGCGTTCGGGTTGACGTACGCGACGTCGGAGCACGCGCTCGTGGATCGCGGCGCGCTTAAGGCAGGCGAAACGCTGCTGGTGCTGGGCGCCGCGGGCGGCGTCGGCCTCGCCGCCATCGAGATCGGCAAGATCCTGGGAGCGCGGGTGATCGCCTGCGCGTCCACGGACGACAAACTCGCCGTCTGTCGCGAGCATGGCGCCGACGAGACGATCAACTACGCCACCGACGATCTGCGCGAGCGGATCAAGACACTCACCGGAGGCGCCGGCGCCGACGTCGTCTACGACCCGGTGGGCGGCAGTTACACCGAGCTGGCGCTCCGTTCGATCGCCTGGCGCGGCCGCCTGCTCGTGGTGGGCTTCGCGGCCGGAGAGATCCCGAAGATTCCGTTGAATCTGACGCTGCTCAAAGGGTGCTCGATCGTCGGCGTCTTCTGGGGCGACTTCACCCGCCGCGAACCGAAGCATTTCGCCGAGGCGATGGCGCGCCTGGGCCAGTGGTATGCCGATGGCCGGCTCAAACCGCATATTTCGGCGACTTTGCCGCTCGAACGCGCGGCCGACGCGCTAAAGATGATGGCTGCACGAAAAGTAACGGGCAAAGTCGTGCTCACGGCCGGTTGATGAAGGCGCGCGGTCCGGCGGACCTGCTGCAATGGAGCCGCTCAGGTGCGGCGCGGCTTGCGGGGCCTGGGACGGCGCTGCGCAGGCAGCACCTGAAATCCCATCTGTTGGAAGTGATTGTCGGTCGTGATGACCTGCGTCAGTCTCAGTTCACGCATGATCACGACGCTGGTGCAATCGGTGAATGACAGATCCTTGTCGCGGTACTGGAAGAACGCGTGACGGGCGCGCTCGAAGCGTTCGCTTTCCACGCGCTCCCAACGGAGGCGGGGGCTTCGATCGATCTGCAGCCACCAGGCGTCTGCCGCATCGAGGCCGAGCCGGAATCGAATCAGCGTCAACGTTTCGTCGACGATGAAATCGGTGGTGATCAGGGTCTGACCGGCATCGAGCGCCGCATCGCGTGCCGCGCAACACGGGAGATGAGCCGGATCGGCGCGGTCGGCACACGCCATCCACCCCGCCGTATCGACAAGCAGACCGTTCATCGTCCGTAGAGGATCGCGTCGTGGTCCGCGGCCGTGCGGCCGTCGCGTGACGAACCGACGGCCTGCGCGCGATAGAGCGGATCGTCCGCGAGCGGCGCGCGCGCCACACCGCGATTCGTCCACCGGCACGATCTGAAAGGCCGGACGGCTCCGATAGATGACGGTGAACCGCGTGCCTTTTCGGACGCGCTCAACCACGTCGGGAAGGGTGGCCCGGAGTCGCTTGGCGTTGATCGAGACATTCATGATGAATTGCCTTCGTGGTTAACTCAAGTTAACCACATGCGTCATTGCCGATCAAGGTCGGCGGGCTGGCCGACGGTTCGAGGCCCGAATGCTGCGCGACAAAGCGCGCCGGAAAAATGATGTTCATGTCGTGTTGGCGCGCGTCAGGGCTCGTATAATACGGCTGCCCAGGAGGCATCGATATGTCTCGTCGCCTAGCCTTCGCGCTCGCCGTTGCCGTCACACCCACGCTGGCACAGGTCGTCATGCCAGCCGCGTCCGCGGGCACCGCGTGCGCCAACCTCGCCGCACTCACGCTGCCCAACGTCACCATCAAATCGGCCACTCCTGTTCTGGCGGGCGCCTTCACGCCACCGTCCGTCGTGACGGGTGCGGACGGCCAGGTTCGAGGACCAGCGTCACTCACGCTGCCGGCCTTCTGCCGGGTCGAGGCGACGGCGCGGCCGACCAGCGACTCCGACATCAGGTTCGAGGTCTGGATTCCGCCGGCGGAGGCATGGAACGGCAAGTTCGAAGGTGTCGGCAACGGCGGGTACTCGGGCGCGATTGGCTACTCCGCGATGGCAATCGGCCTGCGCCGCGGTTACGCCGTCGCGAGCACCGACACGGGACACACCGGCGACGACATGAAGTTCGGGCAGGGGCACCCCGAGAAAATCGTCGACTGGGCCTACCGCTCGGTCCACGTGATGACCGAAACGTCGAAGCTGATCGTTCGTATCGCCCAGGGACGATTCGCCGAGCACGCGTACTTCGTCGGCTGCTCGTCCGGCGGCCATCAGGCACTCACCGAGGCGCAGCGCTACCCTGACGACTACGACGGCATCATCGCCGGCGATCCGGCCAACAACCGCATCCGTCAGACGTTCGCGTTTCTCCATTCGTGGATCGCCACTCACGACAAAGACGGCCGGCCGATCATTCCGCAGAACAAACTGCCGCTGCTGACGAAGGCCGCGGTCGAGGCATGCGACGCCATCGACGGCCTCAAGGACGGCCTCATCGACGATCCGCGCCGATGCCATTTCGATCCGGCCAAGCTGCTGTGCAAAGGCGCGGACGAACCGACCTGCCTGACCGCGGCGCAGGTGGAGTCGGCAAAGAAGACGTACGACGGCGTCAAGAACCCGAAAACCGGCGAGCAGATTTTTACCGGCTGGCCGCGCGGGAGCGAAGGCTTCGGCGAGGCGCCCGGACAGAGCTGGCGCGCCTACATCATGGACCCGCAGGAGCCGATGCGGGTCGGCTTCTTCAAGTACTTCCTGTTCCACGATCCCAACTGGGACTACCGATCGATCGACTGGGACAAGGATCTGGCGTACGCGGAGCAGAAGATGCCGTTCATGGCGGCGGTCGACAAGGATCTGACGCCGTTCAAGAAACATGGCGGCAAGCTGCTGATGTACACCGGTTGGTCCGACCCGGTGGTCCCGCCGCAGGATACGGTCGCCTACTACGACGCGGTGGTGAAGACGATGGGCGGCATCGAGAAGACGCGCGACTTCTACCGCTTCTTCCTCGCGCCCGGCATGGGTCACTGCGGCGGCGGTCCCGGCCCGAACGAGTTCGATCACCTGACGGCGCTCGAGCAATGGGTCGAAAAGGGGATCGCGCCTGAAAAAATGATCGCCACTCACAGCACGGCCGGGAAAGTCGACCGGACCAGACCGCTGTGCGCGTACCCGCAGGTTGCACGGTGGAAAGGCACGGGCAGTTCGGACGAGGCGGCCAACTTCTCATGCGTCGCGCCGCCTGCCGCGCCGGCGGTCACAAAGGCCACGACAGGGACTGGAGGTCAGCGATGAAACGACAGAAGCGCAGCCCTTCAGGGCTGCCCGCGCCGACGCAGGCCTGAAGGCCTGCGCTACCTGATGGCGTTCGCCATCGTCGTGTGACGCCGTGTGCCTTCGAGGCCCAGCCGCCGGAGCAGAATCCGCCCTCGACGGCATGCGACGCGCTCAGCGCCCTCAAGCTGCCCGACGCCACGATGATCAAAGCCTCGGCCGTCGACGCCGGATCGTTTCGAGCGCCCGGCGCGCGCGCCGACGCGCCCGCCATGCCGACGCCGGCCTTCTGCCGCGTCGAGGCGACGCTGACGCCGACCCCCGAATCGCACATCAGGATCGAAGTCTGGCTGCCGCCATCCGGCGCCTGGAATGGCAAGTTCCTCGGCACCGGTAACGGCGGCGCGGGCGGCGTGATCAGTTATCCGGCGCTCGCGGGCGGCCTCGCGAAAGGCTATGCGACAGCCAACACCGACATGGGCACGTCGACGACCGGTCTGGACTTCAGTTTCGGCGTCGGGCACCGCGAGATGATCGTCGACTGGGGCTACCGGTCCACGCACCTGATGACGGTGGTCGCGAAGACGATCGCGAAGAGCTACTACACCCGCGATCCGCAGCAGTCCTACTTCATGGGATGCTCCACCGGCGGCCATCAGGCGATTACCGAGGCGCGCCGCTATCCCGACGGACTACAACGGCATCGTCGCCGGCGATCCGGCGAACAACCGCGTCCGCCTCCACATGAACGGGTACTGGGCCTACGAGGCGACGCACGACGATCCCGCGAGCTACATCCCGCCGAGCAAGCTGCCGATGATCAACAAGGCCGTCCTGAATGCGTGCGACGCGCTGGACGGGTTGACCGACGGCATCATCGACGATCCGCGCAAGTGCACGTTCGATCCGGCAAGCCTGCAATGCACCGGCGCCGACGCCGCCAACTGCCTCACCGCGCCGCAGGTGACGGCGATGAAGAAGATTTATCAGGGGCCGAAGAATCCGCGGACCGGCGAGCTGATTTTTCCAGGCATGTACGTCGGCAGCGAAATCAATCCGCTCGGCCTCGACCGCACGCTGGCCAACGCCCCGGACTCCGGACGGCCGCGGCCCGCGCCGGGGCTGGCCATCTGGACGAACTGGAAGGGTCCCGGCTACGACTGGGACAAGGACGCGTCGATGGTCATCAGCGAGTTGTCGCCGGTGCTCGACGATGCCGATCCCGACTTGAGCGCCTTCAAGAAACGCGGCGGCAAGCTGCTGCTGTACACGGGCTGGGCCGACCCGTTGATTCCCGCCGCCGATCTCGTGCACTACTACGAGGGCATGCAGAAGAAGATGGGCGGCGCGCAGGCCACGACCGACTTCGCGCGGCTCTTCATGGTGCCCGGCATGGGCCACTGCGCGGGCGGCAACGCTCCCACCCGGTTCGACGCGCTCGCGGCGCTGGAACCGTGGGTCGAGAAAGCGACGCCGCCGGAGAAGATAGTCGCCGCCCAGATCGTGAGCGGCGAGACGAAGCGTACGCGGCCGCTCTGCGTCTATCCGCAGGTCGCGAAGTGGAACGGTACCGGCAGCCAGGACGAGGCCGCGAACTTCACGTGTAAGCAGCCGTGACGGCGCGCGCGGTTACGCCGGCCCGCGAAGGCGTCAGCCGGGCGTGAATCGGTCCCGGCTCCGTCTCGCGCTCGTCGTTTCGTCGCTGCTGACACTGCTGCTTGGCGTCGCCACCCGCCTGGATCCGGTGCCGCTCGGCCTTCGAGCCGAGCACGCAGCTATAGATTCGACCGTCGTCAGCACCGCCAGTTCCAACGACCCTGAGCCTTCGACCCATCACATCCTCGACGCGTGGAACGGCTCGCCGCCGTGACGCGTTCAGCACAACGTGGACAGGGGCCGTCTGCCCGCTGCGTGACGGCGTGTATCGCTTCGAAGCCGACACCGACGGGACCAGCGCCATCGTGGTCGACGGACAGACCGTCACCGGCCCCATGCGCCTCGCGGCGGGCGCCCACTCCCTGGTCGTCACCTACACGCATCGAGGCGGGCAGGTCCGCTTCAACCTGCTCTGGGCGCGCGGCGACGAGACGCTCGCGCCGGTGCCGTCCTGGGCGCTGCGCCCTCGCCGAATCAGGAGCCTCCCGCGGTTGATCGCTCGCGCGGCGCTCGACCGTGTGCTGGCGCTCAGCGAATGGGTGTGGGTCGGGCTGCTCGTGCTCGCCGCGGCGAGTCTCGCGCGGGCGGGGTTGACGCAGTTCGGACGGTCGTTGGAGCGCGTGTGCGAGTGGCGCACGCTGAAGTGGATCCTCACGGCATCCTTCGCCTTGAACGCCGCCGGCATCTGGTGGGGCCTGCCCAGCACATGGGTCGCCATCGAGCTCAAACCAGCCTACGTGCTCGGCGCGCTTTCGCAGCACTTCTCGCACGGCTGGTTCGACGCTTACCCGCCGGTGCATTTCTACGTGCTGTCGGCTGCATGGAGCCCGCTCCTCCTCCTCTCCTGGATGGACCGCGTGACCTTCGACGGCATCCTCGGCTACACCACGCTCGTGCTGATATCACGCTGCGTCAGCCTCGCCATGGCGGCCGGCATCGTCGTCGCCGCATGCCTGTGCGGCACGCGTGCGTTCGGACGGCGCGCGGGCCTGATCGCGGCGGCCATCGTCGCCGTCGTCGCCCCGTTTCTCTACTATGCGAAGACGGCGAACGTCGACGTGCCGTATCTGTTCTGGTGGGCGGCGTCGATGGTGTTCTATCTGCAGCTGCTCGAGACCGGCCGGCTGCGCGACTACGTGCTGTTTGCGGCGGCGGCCACGCTGTCGGTGTGCACGAAGGATCAGGCGTACGGCCTCTACCTGCTGCTGCCCCTCGTCATCGTCGAGCAGATCTGGTACACGAACCGCGCCGCCCGCGTCCCTGGCGCGCTGTGGCGCGCCGCGATCGATCGCCGCCTGATCGCAGGCGCCGTCACGTCGGCCGCGCTGTTCGCGCTCTGCCAGAACCTGCTGTTCAACGCCGGCGGGTTCATCGAACACGTGAGGTTCATCATCGGGCCTGGCAGCGCGAGCGTATCGTGTGTTCGAGCCGACGCTGGCGGGACACCTGGAGCTGCTGCGGGAGACGGCGCGGCTGATCGAGATCTCGATGGGCTGGCCGCTGTTTCTCGTCGGCGTGACCGGAATGGGAATGGCGCTGGCGGCCTCGAATGCGAGGCGGATGGCGATCTGGCTCATCGCGCCGACCGCGTCGTACTACCTCGCGTTCATCAACGTGATCCTCTACAACTACGATCGCTTCGTCATCCCGATGTGCTTCGTGCTGGCTGTTTTCGGCGGTTACGCGCTCGATCGGCTGCTGTCGCTGCCTGCGCCGGCGCGGCGCTGGACAACCGCTGCAGTGGGCGCCGCGTTCGCTGTACACGCTGCTCTATGCCGGGACAGTCGACGTGTTGATGATCGGCGATTCACGCTACGCGGCGGAGCGATGGATGCGCGCGCGGGTGAGCCGCAACGACCTGGTCGGCGTCAGCGGACTGCGTGAGTACCTGCCGCGCCTGGACGATCTCCACCTGGAGGACATCACTACGATCGACGAACTTCGACAGGAGCATCCCGAGTACATGGTGCTCAACGCCGACTACGCCAGCGCTGTTCCCGAGGAAACCGCGTGGGGTCAGATGATCGCCGGGCTCGAGCAGGAGCGGCTGGGCTATCGGCGCGTCGCGATGTTCCGGCGCCCGTCGCCGTGGCCATGGCTGCCGGCCGGCCATCCGGATCTGGTTGGCGCGCGCCAGGAGAAGGTCGTGTTCAGCACGCTGCGCAACATCAACCCCACAATCGCGATCTTCCAGAAGGTGCGATAGCGCGGTCAGCGTCGGCGGCGTAGGATCTGAACTCAGGCCGTCCGGGTGACGGTCACCGCGGTGCCGTAGCACAACACTTCGGTGACGCCCTGCATCACCTCGGTCGCATCGTAGCGGACGCCGACGACCGCGTTCGCGCCGAGCGCCGAGGCGTGCTCGAGCATCAACGTGAACGCTTCGTTGCGCGTTTTCTCGCACAGGTTGGTCAGCAGGGTGATGTTGCCGCCGACCAGCGTCTGGAGAGACGCGCCGATGGTGCCGAACACCGACCGCGAACGGACGGTAATGCCGCGGACGACGCCGAGCGTTTTTGCCACCTCGTAGCCGTCGAGCGTGAAGGTCGTAGTCGTCAACGAGTGATCGATCATCGCGGTCTCCCGAACAGGCTCATGGCGCGAAGCTGGAGCGCGCCTGCACGCCCCACTGTCCGTCCTTCAACGTGACGATCCACAACGACTGATACGTCGCGTATTTCGTCCCGTCGGCTTTGTAGCGGCTGAAGACGACGTCGAAGTGCACTTTGATCGCATCGTTCTGCCGCATCTCCACCGAGTCCAGCGTGCTGCGCGCCCAGCCCTCGCTGCGTGTCAGGCCGTCGAAGTTCGTGGCCGCCTCCGACGCGTCCTTCCAGATGTTGACCCCGCCGGCCTCGTTGATGCGCACGTGAGGGTAGTGGAGCGTCTTCTTCAACGCGTCGTTGTCGCGCGCGTTGAACGCCTTGAAGAACGCGTCGATGGGCGCGCGCGCTTCGGCCGCGCGCGACGCCGGAGCTTGCGCCAGGGGCGCGATCGAGGTCAACACCAGCGCGGCCGCGACGAGCAGCAATCGTTTCAGCCTCACGTTACGGCGACTGACGACTACCACCGTATGACGCCGCGCGCGCCGTCGCTCGCGGCCAGCGCCGTCAGCGCGTCGTTGACCTCGTCCAGTGCGTAGGTCCGCGACACCAGTTCCGCGAGCTTCAACCTCCCCTCCTGATACAGGGAGACGAGCTTCGGGATGTCGCGCGCCGGCTGTCCCGATCCGTACACCGATCCCAGCAGCCGCTTCTCCTGCATCACGAACGGGAACATCGGGATGGTCCCCTGCGCGTCCATGCGCGACAGCCCCGTGAGCACGACGCGCGCCGCCTTTGCGAGTGCAGGCGAACGCCAGCGTCAACGTCGACGGGCTGCCAACCGTGTCGAACACGAAGTCCGCGCCTCGCCCGCCCGTCAACGCCCGCACATCCGCCGCCACGTCCGTCGCGGCGTCGGTCGTGCCGCCGACCGCATCCGTGGCGCCGAATTGCCGCGCGAGCTCCAGGGGCCTGGGCCGCAGATCGATGGCGACGATGCGCTCGCAGCCCGCAATCGCCGCGCCTTGCACGACGTTGAGGCCGACGCCGCCGGCGCCGATGACCGCAACGCGCGCGCCCTTCGGCACCTGGCCGGCATTGGTGACCGCGCCGACGCCGGTAATCACCGCACACCCGATCGTGGCCAGTGCATCGAACGGGATCTCCGACGCCACGGGAATCGCGCCGCCCTCCGGTACGACGACCAGGTCCGAGAAGCATGCCGTGCCGAGAAACGGCGCCACGTCCCGTCCTCGCGCGTGAAGGCGAGCCTCGCCCGACGGCAGTCGATTGCGAAACGTCACCTTCTCGACGCGGTCGCACAGCGCGGCGCGCCCTTCGAGACACGGCGGGCAGACACCGCACGCCGGCGCCCAGCACAGCACGACGTGGTCGCCGGGCTTGACAGTAGTGACCGACGCCCCGATCTCGCGGACGATGCCGGCGCCCTCGTGGCCGAGGACGAGCGGCGTCTTGGCGGGCCAGTCCCCGCGCACGGGGTGCAGATCGCTATGGCACACGCCGGCCGCCTTCAGCTCGACGAGCACTTCGCCCGGGCCCGGCGCGTCGAGCTCGGCTGATTCAACGGACAGAGGCTGCCCCTGCTCCCACAAGATCGCGGCGTGAATGTGCATGGATTGATGTCGGCGCTCGCTTATACCGCCGCGTCAGGATGGTGTCAACAGAACGGCTAGAACCCTTGCGGACGAATCCAGAAACTCTCCTGCCAACTCCCTCCAGCTGGAATGCTCTGGAGGTCGCTGTACAGTCCCTTCTGCGCAAGGTTGAGCGCATCGGTGATGCCGGCCATCGGTTCGATGCAGACGAACGTCCCGGGAGTCGGCGCCCAGATGACAGCCGCACGATAGTTGGGCCCGAAGACGACGTCGAGCCGCTGCGCCTTGCCGACGAGAGAGACGGTGGCTCGTCCCTGCGCGTCGCGGATGAGATCGCCGAACACATCATCGAGCGTGAGGTCGCGCAGGGGAACCGCCAGCGGAGTGGCGAAGAGCCGCTCGATCGGCTCTGTCTCGCCGGTGGGAATCTTGGTTGGCGCGAGCCGCCAGTGCGTCCGCGCGCCGACCGACAACGTCCACTCATCGCGCGGTGAATCGGTCAGCCGGAAGTACGGATGGAAACCGATCGCCACCGGCATCGGCTGGCCGCTCATGTTGGTGATCGTCGTTCGAACCTCGAGGACGCCGCCGTGCAGACGATGGGTGATCTCGATCGCGTGGGCGAACGGCCATTGCTTGATCCACGCCGGCTCGCGGAAGAACGCCAGCCGGCTCGTCACCCACGCGGAGTCGGCATCCGCACTCACCTCGATCACCTGCCACTGGTTGTTCGTCGTCAGAAAGCCGTGGATGGGGATGGGCCCGCGAACGTTTCCCAATTCCATGTCGAACGCGTATCGCCTGCCGTTGGCGTAGAACGCCGGCTCGTCGAGCCTGTTGGCCCACGGGCCGAGAAACGGAATTCCGCTCATGCCCGGCTTGGCTTTGAAATCGTCCAGCGATGCATAAGGCCAATGCAGCACGTTCTGGCCCTTCACGCCCAGCTCGAAGGCGATATTGCCAACGGAGGGAACAATCGACACGACTGTCTGAGTGGCGTGGTCTTCGAGCCGGACGGTATCGCCGTTCCGCTGTGCTGCGTACTCAGCAGCAGCGGCGGGAGACGCCGCAGCCCAGCAGAGAAGGAGAAGAAAGCGACGCGGCGCCTTGTCGTACCAACCGGCGCAGCGCTGGGAGCGTGAGCCATCATTCGGGAAGCGCGAACGCGTAAACCGTGTTGCCGGCGGCGATGGCGACGAACTGGCGGCCGTCGACGCGCGTAGCTGATCGGCGACGCGGCGAGGTTGCCGCCGGTCTGAAAGTGCCACAGGTGCGCGCCGGTCTTCGCGTCGAGCGCGACGATGTTGCCGTCGCGAATCGCGCCGAACACGACGTTGCCGGCGGTCGCGAGCACGCCGTTGGTCAGCGAGCCCTGGAAAATCTTGAAGTCCCACATCGTCTTGCCCGTTTCCGGATCGAGCGCCTTGATGCCGGCCGACGCGGCCGGCTCGCCGGGCTTCGGACGCGGCGGCAGCCGGCGGCGCGGCGCGGCCGATGTACTGGCGGCCCGCCTCGAACGGCGCGGCGGGCTCACGTACGCCTGGCCGCTTTCCGGATACTCGAGATAGATCCAGCCGGTCGATCGGGCTGTAGGACGGCGCCTGGAAGTTGGTGCCGCCGACCAGCGTCGGATACACGAAGAAGCTGCCTTCCGGCGCTGGAGTTCGATCCCGGCACGACGATCGGCCGGCCGGTTCGCGTCGAACCCGCGTTCCAGTTCTGATAGACGAACGGCGTCGCCGACAGGAACGTGCCGTTGGTCCGATCGAGCACGTAGAACATGCCGTTGCGATCGGCGTGCAGCAGCAGCTTGCGCCGCTGGCCGTGCCACACGCGATCGACGAGGACCACCGCCTGGCACGAATCCCAGTCGTGGCCGTCGTTCGGCGTGAACTGGTAGTGCCACTTGCGCTGACCGGTGTCGGGATCGATGGCGACGACCGAATCGCTGAACAGGTTGTCGAGCTCGCCGCGCGCCGATCGATCGATCTGCGGCCCGGGATTGCCGACCGTCCAGTAGACGAGATTCAGCTCGGGATCGTAGGAGCCGGTCAGCCACATCGGGCTGCCGCCGAGCTTCCAGCTGTCGCCTTTCCAGGTGTCGTTGCCGAACTCGCCGGGCGCCGGGCACGGCATACCAGCGCCAGAGCCGCTTGCCGGTCGCCGCGTCGTAGGCGTCGAGGAATCCGCGCGCGCCGAACTCGCCGCCGGTGATGCCGACGAGCACCTTGTCCTTCACCACCAGCGGCGCGCTCGTCAGGCTGTAGCCGAGCATCGTGTCGGCGACCTGCGTTTCCCACAGCGGCCGTCCCGTGCGCGCATCGAGCGCGACGAGCGCGGCGTCGAGCGTGCCGACGAACAGCCGGTTGCCGAGCAATCGCGACGCCGCGGTTGAACGGATTGATCTCGTACGGATTCTTGACCTTCTGCTGGCGCGTGAACCGCCAGATCTGACGCCCGGTGCGCGCGTCGAGCGCGACCACCACGCCGGGCTGCGTGGTGTACATCACGCCGTCGACGACGAGCGGCGTCGCCTCGAGCACCGACTCGCCGGGCATCGGAAAGGTCCACGCGGCTCTGAAGCGTGCGCACGTTGCCGGCGTCGATCTGCGTCAGGCCGCGAGAAGTGCGTCGCCTGGTAGTCGCCCCAGTACATCAGCCAGTTCTGCGGCTCCGCCGCCGCCTTCGCCAGGCGTCGGTGTCACGCCCCGGTCGCGGTGACGCCGGCGGTTTTCGAGGCCTTCGACGCAACGATTCGCGTGATGATTTGTCGAACAGGTGCACCGCGCCGGCGGCGTCCACGAATTGCACGGTGAACGTGTCTTCGTTGAGGCGCGTGCCGCGCAGTTCCCGGCCATCACGCGTCGTCACGGCGACAGGTATCTTCGGCGCCGGCCGCGCCGCCGGCGACGCGGCCAGGCTTCTGATGTATGAAACGATCTGCCAGATCTGCGTGTCGGCGAGCCCTGCAAAGGGCGGCATCTGCGTGCCCGGCACGCCGGCGCGAATGGTGTGAAACAGATCGCCGTCCGCGCCGCCGCGGGCGAATCGCGTGGTATTCAGCGCCGGGCCGCGATCGCCCTGGCCGGCGGGTCCGTGACACGACTGGCAGGTACTGATCGTAGAGCGCCGGCCGGCCGTTGCGGCCGCGGCGTCGTTCGCCAGCGGATTCCTGGTGGTGTCGGGCTGGTCCGCAAACACGCCGCCGCCAAGAGCCGCAGCAATCGCCAACGCCAGTCCGGTCGAACCTGCGAAAGCGTCGTCATCACTCCAATCGGAAGCTATGTCGTGCTGAAGTTGTTGCGTCCGTTGGTCACGGTGAACCGCCTGGCTCGCCATCCACCCGAATCCAATGGCCCTTGCAGTCGGCGGACGCTTCGGGGTTCGCGATCATCTCGTCCCGCGTGTTGTGAGCGGCGTCGGTCGCGAGGGCCAAATGCGACTGCCACAGACCTTCGAGCCCGGCGATCTTC
>CAWCDQ010000037.1:0-415072 GCA_963794305.1 uncultured Acidobacteriota bacterium
CGTAGGAAAGCCCGCGAGCTTTGGTTCGCGGGCTTTCTTTTTGTACGTTTGAAGCCCGATCGTCGAAAGACGTTCGGGCTTTTTTCATTTCCGCTCGAACGGTCCCAGGTCCGCCAGCAGCCACACGCCGGGATCCAGGACCACCGCCGCCGGCTCCGCCGCCGCCGGAATCGTGACCGTCGCCTCGCGCCCCGTGACCTGCACCTTCGTGACCGCCGGCGGTGAACCCGCCGCCGCGACACGCCCACGCCCAGCGGCGAACCGGTACGGCTCTGCCGCCTGCGTCTGCCGCACCGTCACGACGACCTGCTTGAGCGCGGCGTCGTACCGCCAGCTCCCGGACACCTGCGGCACGCCGCTGCGCGTCAGCCACTGCGCGAAGAACCACCGCAGATCCTGTCCCGACACTTCTTCCATCGCGCCGCGCAGATCCGCGGTGGACGCCACCGCGTTCGCATACCGCTGGTAGTAGAGCCTGATGCCGCGCCAGAACGGCTCGGTCCCGATCAGGTCGCGCAGCATGTGCAGCGTCCACGCGCCCTTCTCGTACACCAGGCGATTGTTCGGCTCCGTCTTCGCCTCGTCGAGGTTCACGTGCACGACCGGCGTGTTCGGCAGCGTCTGCTCGAGGCGCAGCACCGCGTTGCGGCTGCGGCGGAGACCGTCGGCGAACGCGTCGCGGCCGCTCGCGTGCTCCGTGTAGAGCAGCGTGAAGTAGGTCGCGAACCCCTCGCTGAGCCACACGTCGTTCCAATCGTTCTCGGTGACCGAGTCGCCGAACCACTGATGCGCGGTCTCGTGCACCACCGGTGCGTTCCCCGCGGCCACGCCCTTCTCGCCGTAGAAGATGTTGCTCGCGTGCTCGGTGCCGCCGCCCATGCCCGCGGCCTGGACGTGCGCCAGCTTCCCGTACGGGTACGGCCCCACGCGATCCGAGAAGAACTCGAACGCTCCACGCGCGTCCTTCTCGAGGGCCGCCAGTCCCTTGTCCGCGTCCTCGGGAAACGCCCAGTAGGAGATCGGTACGCCGCGCACGACGTCCCCCTGCCGTACGATGAAGTGAGCGACGCCGAGCGAGTAGAGCCACGTCGAAATCGGCGCGTCCTGCTTCCAGTGCGTGCGCCGCAGGCCGCCCGGCAGATCCACCTGCTCGACGAGCACGCCGTTCGACACCACCTGGTAGTCGGATCTCGTCGTGACAATCAGCTCGCCCGTCGCCTTGTCGGCGGGATGATCGATCGTCGGCAGCCACTGCCGCGCGCGGTTGTACCAGTTCTCGCTGAACGCCGCGCGATCGCCGTGGATGGTCTTGAGAAGACGCAGGCCGTCCGCCGGCACGCCGTGGTACGCGATCGTGAAGACCACGTCCTGCCCCGCGATCGCTCCAGCCGGCAGCGGCAGATGCAGCCGGTTGTCGCGGTGATCGACCCGCACCGCGCGGCCATTCACGGTGACAGCCGTCACCGTCATCCCCTTGCCATCCGCCGACGCCGACGTCAGGTCGAGGACCGCCTCCGGCGTCCCCGGCGTGACGACGCGAATCGTGACCGCTGCCTCGGCCTGAATCTCGTTCGAGTCGCTCGTCAGCAGCTTCAGGCGAACGGCGTAGTGACGGGCGTCGACACCGGGCTGCCGCGGGTACGTGTCGGCCAGAAGCCCCTGGCCTCCAGCGAGGAGCAGCAGGGCCACCGCCTGGGAGACGAAGATCCGCCGGGCGAGTGCCTTCATGCGGGGAGCATACCGAAATCCGGTGCGCCGGTGATCCGTATTGTCGGTGTTGCGACGAACCATGACCCTCGTGCCGCCGACAGCCCTGGCGGAACGACACCGTAACGGCGCAACCCCGACACGCTGAGCGGCACCATCCCGAAGCGCAAGCGCCGAAGGCTCAGGGCGTGCGCGGATCGTCGAAGCCGGGCCGGACAAACTCCATGACCCGCGGAAAGCGTCCGCGGATGGCCGCCTCGAGTTCTTCGAGCATGCTGACCGCGCGGGCGGGGACTCCATTGGCTGTCGCGCGACCCGCCTCCATGAGGACGCTCCACGCGCGCAGCGACTCGCCGATGCCGAGCAACGCGATCTTCGCCGAGCCGTTGAAGTCGGTCTGGACCTCGTCGATAGCTTCCCATCCGTCGGCCTGTCCACAGATTGCGCGCCACACCTTCGAGCTGACCATCGACGAAAACCACTCGATCGTCTCCGCGGCCTCGACCACGGTTTCATCGCCGCGCGCGGCCGCAATCGGCGCGATGGCCCGGGCGATTCGCCATGCGAGCGTTCCGTATTCACGCGCGGAGACCGCCAGCGGATCGTTTCGATGGCGCTCGAAATACGAGTCGGCCGCCGCGCCGGAATCGTCCTCGTCCGAACGGTCGAGATCGACGCCTTCGCGCCGCGCGGCCTCTTTGAGCAGTTCCAGCATGCGACCCAACGAGTCGTTCAGCACCTCGCCGACCGGGCCCTCCGTCGCCGCGCGCGGTTTTCGTCTCCTGCGAGTCGAGGTAGGCGAGGCATCGCTGAGTGAACGGGCAGCGCCGACACCGGCCGTCGCAGTAGTTGTAGACGCCGGAAATCAACAGCGGATCGCGGGCACGTGAGACGAGACGATCGAATTCAGCTCCATCCATGGCCACCCGACGGAGCAATCAGTGGACCGTCTTCTTTTGCTGGACTTTTTCACGCGAGGCCCGCAAACATTGCAGATAGTTCACTGCCATGAATTCACTCCTTCGCGATTTCTGCGCACATCAGGCGTGGGCCGATGCGGAACACTGGCGCGCGATCGAAGCGCATGCGCCGGCCGCGGATGACGCCGCGATTCGCCGCCGGTTCCATCACATTCACCTGGTCCAGCGTGCCTTCGCGTGGGCCGTCGGGGATCGCGCGACCGGCCTGGTCGTCACCAGCGCCGAGGATTTCGGATCGCTCGCCGAGCTGAAGGCCTACGCGCGCGGTTCGCACGAGGGGCTCGAACGATTTCTCCAGAGCGTCACCGATGCGCGCCTCGACGCTCCGATCTCGATGCCGTGGTTCACCGATCCTCCGCTGACGATCACGGTGACCGAGGCGCTCACGCAGTGCGCGATGCACAGCCACTACCATCGCGGACAGAACGCGACGCGCCTCCGTGAGCTCGGAGGAACGCCGCCGCTGATCGATCTGATTGCGTGGTACTGGAAGGGCCGCCCCGCGCCGGTATGGCCCTAGCGTTTTCGCTCTGTTGTAGTGCAGGCCTTCAGGCCTGCCGACTGGACGGCCGGAGACATCGGTAACAAATCAGTCCAGCGACATCGGTAACAGTTGATTGAGTGTACTCATCATCGTCTTGTCTGCCTTGTCAGGTCAGGCGCGGAGCCAGCGGAGCTGGCGGAGCGCCCCGCTCTGACCGCCGCCAGAGGGTGGAGGTGGCGGTGACGCTCGTCGAAGCGCGCGAGCGCCACGCTCGCAAAGTACACGGTCCACAGCCCCTCGCCGACTTCTTCGAAGCCGACGTCTTCGCCGATGAGCGCGTTGCTCACGAACACGACGCGGTCGCCCCACCACACACACCCGTTGCCATAGACGCGCCGGATCTCGAAATGCCCCGGATAGTCCAGCGGCGGCACCGGCGCGGCAGGACGCGCGGGGAGGGCTGATAGACCATCGCCGGCGTTTGGTCCGCGAGGGCTTCGTGCGGCCGCTCGTGGTTGTACTCGGCACAAAAGGTGTCAAACCGCCGTTGCTGGGCGCGGCCGGTCGCGGCCGGTGGCCGCGTCGTGTCCGCCTTCAGGACGCGGTGAAATTGCTCGTGGGATCCATTCTGCTCCGGATGCCCCACGGCAATCCGTTCCGGCACGATCCCCAACCGCATCCACCACACGTTCAGCCGCGACAACCGCGCCAGACCCGCGCCCGCAAACGGGGCCCCGTTATCGCTGCGCAGGCGCTGAGGCAACCCGTATTCCGCAAACGCCTGCTCAAACCGACGGCGCGTCGCGTCATAGGTAGGCCCGAGCAAGGCATCGCAGCGCAGCACGAAGCGACTGAAGCTGTCGCGCAGCGTCAGCGGATAGCAGTACACGCCGTCGCCGGTGCGGAACTGCCCTTTGAAGTCGGTCGTCCAGACCTCATTCACGGCCGTGATCGGCGTCTGTGGTGGCATCCCGGGCGGCGGGCGATTCCGCCACCGACGCGGCCGCACTAAGCCCCGCTGTTTGAGCAGTGTACACACGTCGCTCGGCTCGGCCACGCGGCGCGGGGCTGTTGACGCGCCAGCACGGCCAACAGTTTCTTCGCGCCCCAGCGCGGATGGCGGTGTCGCTGGGCGACCAACGCGTCGACCAGGTCGGCGTCGACCGCCTGCGGACTGGTGTGCGGGCGACGCGAGCGCTCGAGCAATCCGACGACGCCCTCGGCGTCGTACCGCGCGAGCCATTTGTAGCCCGTCTTTCGCGTAATCGCATATTGCTCGGCGAGTTCGGTCATCGCGAACAGCCCGCTCTGGTACTCCGTCACGAACTGCATTCGTTGATCCATGGGCCACATCTCGCGCCACGGCATGGCGGCACCTCCGGCATTGGAGCTGCCCCGGCTTGGCGAAAAGTGTTACCCATGTCGCTGGACTAGAGTGTTACCGATGTCCCTGGACTGAACCCACGGCGGACCTAAAGGTCCGCACTACATCAGGAGGGTGCTACCGGCGGCTTGATGCTTTGCGCACCTTCACGGTGCGCTTCTTTGGCGTGCCGCTGCGCTTCCTGGCCGCGGGCTTCTTCGCCGCAGTCACGGAGCCTGGACGCTTCGACTTCGGCAGCTTCGCCACCACCAGGTCGTACGCCGATCGCAGCAGCGAGGTCAGCTCCTGCCGCTCCAGCGCGACGCCAAGCTCGCCCTCCTGAACCCACATCGCGCGCGCGAGATACGGCGCCGGGACGATCCCTTCGCGCTCGGTCAGCTCGGCGAAATCCTCGGGCGTGCACTTGAATCCCAGCTGGTGCGGCGGCTCGAGGTTCACGGCGGCGAACATCTTGCCGCCCACGCAGAAGCAGAGGTCCTGTCCCCACTTCACGTCTTCGGTGACTCCGGGCAGCCCCGCGCAGATCTCACGAAGCCGATCGAGCGTCATCGTTCATGTCCTCCAGACCAGAACTCCTTCGCAATCGCGTCGCGCAGATCGTTGTCGACGGCACGGGTCGTGTGCTGCGGATCTCGCTTCGACGTCACGTCCGTGTTGAACGACACGATGTAGCCCGATTTCGACGGCCGGTGGAAGTAGAGATGCGAGATGAACCCGTTCTGATCGCCGCTGTGCCCCACCAGTTCGACTCCGCCATGCCGCTCGATGAAACACGACAGGCCCGCCTGCACATCGTCGCCGCTGCCGCCTTCGCCGTCGGCCGCGCGGATTTGAGGCGTGAACATCTCGTCCAGCGACGATGGCTTCAGGATCGTCTCGTTCCCGCCGATCAGGAACGCCAGATACTTCGCCATGTCGCCCAGCGGCGCGTTCAGCCCGCCATTGGACACGGTGATGCCGGTGTCGAAGTCGAACCGCTGCTCCCTGGTGCCTTCGTCGGTCGACGCGTAGCTGTGCGACCGGTGCGCCACGAGGTGATACGGCGCGCGGTCGAAGAAGCTGCGCGTCATGCCGAGCGGCATGAAGATGTTCTTGTTGATGTACACCTCGTAGTCGTCGCCGGAAAACAGCTCGATGATGCGGCCGAGGAAGATGACGCCAGGGTTGGAGTAGCTGTACTTCGTGCCGGGACGGAACTGCAGCTGCGTATACGGCATCATCGCGACGACCTGCGCCCATCGGGTCGGCTCGAACGGGTGCCACGGCTCGTCGCCTCCCCACGGCCAGGTTCCCGCCCGGAATCCCGCGCTGTGCGTCATCAGATGGCGGATCGTCACCTGCGAGATGTCGCCGTACGGGTTGTGCACCTCGCGCAGCTCGGGCACGTACTTGACCGCCGGATCGTCCAGCGAGATGAGCCCTCGATCCCGCAGCTGCATGATGGCAATGCCCGTGAACGTCTTCGTGATCGAGGCCCAGTGATAGATCGTCTCCTCGTCCACGACGCGCTTCGTCGCGAGATCCTGATATCCCTCGAACGCCTTGTGCGCGATCTGACCGTTCCTGACGAACACCAGGCTGCTGCCGACGATGCCGGTCTGTTCAACGCGGCGATGGTAGAGAGCGGCCACGCGGGCCCAGGAGTCGCCGGCAGGTGAGGATTGCAGCGTGAACGCCGCGGCCAGCGAGAGCGCCGAAAGAAGCCGAACCATCAGCGTATAGTAGGCGACGACGAGGAGAATTCATGAGAAAACGCGCTTCTGCGATCCTGGCCGTGGTTCTTCTGGCAGCTGAAGCCGTCATGTCGTCGCAATCGTCGAAGCCGCCGCGTTCGGCGACCGACGTGACCAACGCCGACATCCGCGCGGTCATCGCCAAGGCGCCTCCTGACGGCATCCTGGATCAGCAGATTCGCGTCGTCGACATGGGGAAATACAACGTCGCCGTCGGCGTGCTTCACCGGTCGGCGAAGCCGGCGCAACAGGGCGCCATCGATCACGCGCAGGTGACCGAGGTCTATCACATCATCGAAGGGTCCGGAACGTTTGTGACCGGTGGGACGATTACCAACGCGCGCCCGGTGCCGACCGACAACGTCATCCACACGATTCTCGTTGGCCCGAGCACCACCGGCGTGTCGACGCAAGGCGGGCAGAGCCGTCACGTCGGTCCGGGCGACGTCATCATTGTGCCGCCTGGCGTCGCGCACTGGTTCAGCAAGGTCGATTCCGACATGAACTACCTTGTCGTGCGCGTCGACGGCGACCACATCCTGCCGGCTGGTTACGTCAACCCCGCGGTCGAATCCAGGCGTTGAGGGCGTGCGTGTCCCTCATGGCTGATGGCTCATGGCTGATGGCATATGGTTCAGGGCTGATGGTCACGCCATGCGGTGATCCATCGACCATGAGCCCTTAGCTATCAGCCATCAGCCATTGATACGTCTTACTCATTACGCAGCGCGTTGACCGGATCGAGCCGGGTTGCCCGCCGCGCCGGCCAGAAGCAGCCGCGGTCGAGACGCTGACGAGCAGGGCGACGATCGACGTGAGCGTCACAGATCCCGCGCGCCCGACTGGAACAGCACGCTCTCGAGCAGCTGGCCGACGCCCAACGCTCCGGCAATCCCGATAGCCAGGCCGATCGCCAGATGCACGAGCGAGCGCCGCAGAATCAGCCACTGCACCTGGCCAGTCTGCGCGCCAAGCGCCATCCGCACACCGATTTCCTGAGTCCGCTGCGCAACCGAATAGGCCGTTACCGCGTAGAGGCCCACGGACGACAGCGCCAGCGCGATGACCGCAAAGATGCCGAACAGCTTCCGAAAATGCGGAACGCCCACCGCTGCTGCGCCAACTGCTGGTCCACCGTCAGGATGCTCGAACAGCGGCAGGTCCTGATCGATCGCGCGCACTTCTTCGCGCAAGAGCGACGTGAGGCTGGCGGCATCGCGCTGCGCGCGGATCAGCAACGCCGTCAAACGCCGGTGACTGCGACGCGGAGAGGCAGGTACGCCACCGGGTCGGGATCGTCGCCGTGGCGATTCGCTGGCGCACTGCTGGGCGCGATCACCGACGATCGTGACCCATGCGGGCGGCGCGGGCCGGGCGGCGCCGCGCCGTCGGGCGTCAGCTTGATGCGCCGGCCAATCGGATCCTCGCCGCCGAAATGCATCGCCACGAATCGCTGGTTGACGATGGCGTCATCGTGGCCCGCCGTGCCGTCGACGCTGTCGAACGCCCGGCCGCGCAGAACCTGCACGCCGAGCGTTTCGAAGTATCGCGGGCCGATCGTGACCTGGGTGACGATGGGAGGCTGCTCGGCCGGCTGGCTCGCGGCCGTCCACGGCGAGCAGCTGCCGGGTTAAGCCTCCGCCGAGCGGAATGTCGGTCGCGACGGTCGCGCATTGGACGCCGCCGAGCCCGGCCATGCGCTCGTCGAGCCGCTCGAAGAACGCCTGTCGCAGCTCCGGCGTCGGATACTTCTGGTTCGGCAGCGAGAGGCGCATGGTGAGGAGGTGCCCGGTCTCCATCGCCCACGATCCAGCCGGTAGAGTGTTCACGAAGCTCCGCATCATGAAGCCCGGCGCCGGCGAGCAGCACCAGCGTCAGCGCGAGCTCGACGACGATGAGCACGCTGGTCCAGCGTCGGGTGCGCACGCCGCCGCTGCTTCCGCGGCCGCCATCCTTCAAGCACCTCGTTCAGATCGGCCTTCGATACGTGCAACGCCGGTGCGAGGCCGAACACGACGCCGGTGCCGAGACAGACTGCGGCGAAGAATGCGAGGACGCGCGCGTCCATCGTGAACGGGATCCAGTACGGTTTTCCGACATCTGCCGTCGCGAGATCGAAGAGACTTGACCCGGCAGCGGCTAACGCCAGCCCGCCCAGCCCGGCGAGCATCGACAGCAGCACGCTCTCGACGAGCAGCTGCCGCACGATGCGCCAGCGCGTCGCGCCGAGCGACATCCGCACCGACATCTCGCGCGCCCGGGCCACCGAGCGTGCGAGCATCAGGTTCGCCACGTTGGCGCAGGCAATCAGCAGGACGAAGCCCACCGCACCCATCAACGCGAGGAAGACGAGCTGGATCTGCCCGCCGTTGTAGCGCTCGTTGAACGTCATCACCGTCGGCTTGATCGAGGTGTTGGTGTCGGGGTAGTCGTGTGCAAGGCGGCTGGCGATGGTGGAAAGCTCGGCACGCGCCTGCGCCACCGTGACGCCCTTCGCGAGCCGGGCGAACCCCTCGAGATTGCGCGCGTCGCGCTTCAGCTCAGCCAACCGTGGCATCAGCGCGAGCGGCTGCCAGAGATCTGAGTTCAGAGGGAACTTCAGGCCGGCCGGCCGACCGCGCGAGCAGCAGGTTCGCGACGTTGGCACAGGCAATCAGCAGGACGAAGCCGACGGCGCCCATCAGCGCCAGGAAGATCAGCTTGATCGGCCCGCCGTTCACGCGCTCGTTGAACGTCATCACGCGAGCCGTCATGTCTTTGTTGGTGTCGGGGTAGTCGGCGGCGAGCTTCCGGGTGATGGTTTCCATCTCCGACTGCGCCTGCGCATTCGTGACGCGGTCGCCGAGACGGCCGAACACGTCGATGGTGCGTGCGTCGCGCTTCTGTTCGGTGAGCCGCGGCAGCTGGCCGAGCGGCATCCAGAGATCCGCGTTGTTCGGGAACTTGAAACCCTCGGGCATCACGCCGATCACGGTCGCTCGGAACCTCGTTGACCTTGATCGTGCGGCCGAGCGACGGACGAATCGCTGCCGTAGCGATTCTTCCAGATGCCGTTGCCGAGAATCACCACCGCGCCGGCGCCGGGTCGATCGTCGTCCGGCAGGAAATCGCGGCCGATGAGCGGCTGCTGGCCGATCAGCTTGAAGGCGTTGGCCGAGATGTACGGGCCGACGAAGCGTTCGGGCGTCCGTCCTTCGTCGCTGACGTTCATGGTCTGACCGCTGAACGCCGACAGGCCGGTGAAGGTGCGCGTCGCCCGCCGCCAGTCTTCGAAGTCCGCAGAAGGACAGCACCGCGGTCGCGGTTCCGGGCATCGCGCGAGACCACGACGACGATGCGATCCGGGTCGTTGAACGGCAGACCGCGAATCAGGACCGCGTTGACGAACGTGAACACCGTGGCGTTCACGCCTATCCCCAGCGCCAGCGCCAGGACGGCAACAGCGGTGAACCCGCGGTCCTTGACCAGGAGCCGAATCGCGAAGCGCAGATCCTGCAGAAAGCTCATAACGTCTCCCGACGCAAGGCAATCCGCGGGTCCGCCCTCAGGCAGTTATGTCACGGAGAGAGAGAAACTCGCGCCGAAGGTTCAGTGGAACCCGGCTCGTTCGACCGCACGTGGATTGCCGGCGCGCACGGATCCGTCAATGAGACGAGGATCCGCCGTCCCGGGTTCAGCGGCTTCTGCCCGATAGACCGCGCGCTCGGAGCGGCGCCGTTCCCGGTAGCGTGCGAAGACCGCCCGTTCGTCCTCGAGGCCGAGCATGGACTTGAGGCTGCTCCCGGCAAAGGTGTGCGAGAGCATCTTGCGGCTGTTCTTCAGGACGAACAGCGGGCTGTGCGCGAACGCCGCCGGGATGTGCCCGACCTTCATCCAGCGATCGGCCCGCCAGCGCATGAACTCGATGTCCTCCGCCGACAGATGTTCGCTCCGTACGACCGCGGTCGTGCCGTCGTAATGAGACACATCGTGATCGACGATGAGGTCGCGCGCCTCGAAATCGCGGGTCATCGGGGTGCCGGGATAGGGCGTTGGGTGCTGGATGTAGGGCCAATCCACGTATTCACGGGCAAACGTGAGGTTGGCGTCGATCGAGCTCCGCGTATCGTCCGGGTTGCCGACGATCAAGCCGCCGACCACGTACATCCCGTTGGCGTGCAGGTGGCGAATCGCCGCGATGCTGGCATTGCCGATCGTCCGGCCTCCCTCGCGCTGGGAGTTCTTGCCACGCGCCCGCAGGAACTCGAGATCGCCGTCCACGATGTTCTCGATGCCCAGGAACACATAACGAAAACCGGCGCGCCTCATCATCGGCGCCAGACGCGCGCCCTCTTTGGCGATGGGCGACGTCATCGCCTGCACGGTGTAATCGATGTCGTTGAATCCCGCGTCAACGATCGCCTGGCACAACGCCTCGAATCGCGCGACGTTCAGCGTGATGTTGTCGTCCACCAGGAAAATCGCTCGCGCGCCGTGCGACCTGGCGTCGGCGATGTCGGCCAGCACGCGATCCAGCGCGTACGGGTGAAAGTTCCTGCCGCGCATTTCGATGATCGAGCAGAAACTGCAGTCGTACGTGCACCCGCGCGACGTTTCGACGACGTCGACAGGACGCCCGAGCAGCGTGTATCCGCCCAGCACGCGGGCGCCGCGGTTCGGCAGCCTGAGCTCCGTCGACGCAAGAGGAATGACGGGTCGTTCCGCGTTGCGTGTGAACCCGTCGCTCGTCCGGTAAGACAACCCACGGATGGTGGAGGGATCGGTTTTCGCTTCGAGGGCGCGCAGCAACTCGCGCAGCGTCAGCTCGCCCTCGCCGCGCACGATGAAATCGATGGCTTCGCAGGCTTCGTACGCGTGGGGAGCGAGGCTCGGATCGTATCCGCCGACCACGATGTTCACGCCGGGACACAGCCCGCGGAGGAACCGCGCCACCTCGAGCGCCGTGCGCCGCTGGAAGGTCATCACCGAGAGGCCGACCACGTCGGGCTGGATCTCGCGGACCAGCCGTCGAATCGTCGGCCACATGGTGGTCTGCACGAGGATCAGATCGGCGATGGCGACGCGATGATGAGCATCGATGTTGCCTGCGAGTGAGGCAAGCGCGCCGTTGGGCATACGAATCGCCACCGGCGGCATGTGCTCGAACGAATCGGGCATCGACAGGAGCAGGACATTCATAGCGTCCCTCGAGGTCTGGCGCTCAGAATAGCACCTCGGCTACAACATCGGCGTGGGTTACGAGCAACGCGTAAAGATGCCGCCATCGGTGCCGGTGCTCATCTTCGACGGCAACTGCGGATTCTGCCGCTTCTGGGCAGCCAGGTGGCAATACCGCTCAGGCAGCCTCGTCGAGTTCACGCCGTATCAGAGCGCTGATATCGCGCAACGGTTTCCGGAGATTCCACAGGACCGCTGCGCCCGCGCCGTCCAGTTCGTCGAACCGGACGGCCGCGTCTCCGAGGCCGCGGAAGCGGTGTTTCGTCTCCTCGCGTCGATAGGCTCGCGGCTGCCGATCCATTTCTACGAGGCTGTCCCGGTCGCGCGCTCCGTGTCCGAGATGGTCTATCGAGCGGTTGCGGAGCACCGCAACGTCGCGTCGCGCGTGACGACGATGGTGTGGGGACGCGATCCCCGGCCGCCGACATACGCGCTCGCCCGCTGGTGGTTTTTCCGCCTGTTGGCCCTCTCGTACCTGGCCGCGTTCTGGTCGCTCGCAACGCAGATTCTCGGTCTGGTCGGCCACGCCGGCATCGTGCCGGCAGGTGTCGCCGACGGATGGCTTCGTGGCGCGTGCCTGACCGGATCTGTTCTGGCGTCGCTCCTGTTCCTGGGTGTCGCGCCGGTTGCGCTGCTTCCAGCTGCTCTGGGCCCTGTACCTGTGGCTCTCGACCATCACAGGACCATTCCTGTCGTTCCAGTGGGACGCGTTGCTGCTCGAGGCAGGATTCCTCGCCATCTTCATCGCGCCGATCTCGCTGGCGCGATCGGCTGCGCGGCACGTGCGATCCGCCGCGACTCGGCGTCTGGCTGATGCTGTGGCTGCTCTTTCGGCTGATGGCCGGATCGGGCGGCGTCAAGCTCGCCAGCGGCGATCCGACATGGCGCGATCTCACCGCGTTGTCGTTCCACTACGAAACGCAGCCGATTCCAACGCCGCTCGCCTGGTGGGCGCACCACCTTCCTGCCTGGTTCAATCGCGCGTCGACGGCCGGTGTCCTTGGCATAGAACTGATCGCGCCGATCGTCATGCTCGGCCCGCGACGGCTTCGGTCATTCGCATTTGCCTGGCTTGCCGGCTTGCAGCTGCTGATCGCACTGACAGGCAACTACGCGTTTTTCAACCTGCTGTCCGTGGCGCTTTGCCTGTTCCTGCTGGACGATGTCGTGCTGACGCGAGCGGTGCGCTGGTTTCAGCGCCAGGACCCTTGATGAAGGAGCGTCGCGTTCGACGTGTGCAGAATGCGCTGCTGATCGCCGTCGCCCTCGTCACCGTTCCGGTGTCGGCCCTGCATTTCACTGCCGGCCTCGGCGTCGAGATGCCTGGGCTGCCGATCGTGCTGCCGCTCGCGCGGCTCGTCGCGCCGCTGCGGAGCGTGAACGGTTACGGCCTGTTTGCGGTGATGACGACGACCCGCGACGAGATCGTCATCGAAGGATCGGACGATGGCACCCGGTGGCAGGAATACGAATTCCGGTACAAGGCCGGCGATCTTCGGCGCGCGCCGCCGTGGGTGGCGCCGCACCAGCCTCGGCTCGACTGGCAGATGTGGTTTGCCGCGCTCAGCCGATTCGGCGACGAACCGTGGTTCCAGGCGTTCTGTGTGCGCTTGCTCGAAGGATCGCCTGACGTGCTGCGGCTGCTCGGCCGGGATCCATTTCAGGGACGTCCACCGCGATCGGTCCGCGGCGTCCTGTATCGCTATCACTTCTCCGATGCCGCCGCGCGACGGCAGGGCGTGTGGTGGACCCGCGAACGGCTCGGACCGTACTCGCCCGCGCTGACGCTGCGCGCAGCGAATCCGCCGGCTCAGTAGTGGCTCGCGAACCGGCGCGGCGATGGGGTGGTGATGCTACATTACCGGCATGGTGGAAAAGACAGACGAAGAGTGGAAGAACACGCTGACGCCTGAGCAGTTTCACGTCTTGCGCGAGCACGGAACCGAGCGGGCGGGAACAAGCCCGCTGAACGTCGAAAAGCGTGAGGGAATCTTTATGTGCGGCGCCTGCGGGCAGCCGCTCTTCACGTCGGACACGAAATACGAGAGCGGCACCGGATGGCCCAGCTTCTATCGTCCAATCGAGGGCGCCATCGGCACGACCACCGACCGCAGCTTCGGCATGACGCGCGTCGAAGCGCACTGCTCGCAGTGCGGCGGTCATCTCGGCCATGTGTTTCCCGACGGACCAAAACCGACCGGCGAGCGCTACTGCATGAACGGCGTGGCGATGAAATTCGTGCCGAAGTAGCTGTCATCGTTTTGTCTAATTCAGTCCCGGCCATCGTCGGCTACGCTCGTAGGTACGGTGAGATTTCTCATCCCATCTGTGTGCCTGCTCGTCGCCGCGCTCAATCCGATCACACCGAGCGCGCAGTCCTCCGCGACGACCTGCTCCATCGCCGGCACGATTACGTCGGGGCGAACACCGCTGCCTGGAGTCGTCGTCTCGGTGATCGACGGGGACGGCCGCGCGGTAGACGTCAGCGCGTCCGGCGTTGACGGCGCATACGGGCTGAAGATTCCCGGACCAGGTCGCTACACGCTGAAGGCCGAGTTCGTCGCCTTCGCCACGGTGTCGCGTGAAGCTGCCGGTCGAGCAGGCAAGCTGCCAGGCGCGTCTCGATCTCACGATGACGCTCGCCTCGCGCGCGCCGAAGTCGCCCGAAGCGTCGTCAGCGCAAGCGAGCGGCGGAACCGCTCCGCTTGGCTCCACTCAGAATGCCGGCGGAGTGCAGGCAGCGGCGCCAACCGGACGGCAGGGCAGCCGCGGTCAAGGCGGCGGACGCGGTCAGGGCGCTGCGGCGGGGGGACGCGGTCAGGCACCCGCGCAGCAATTCCAGAGCCTCGAGCTTCTCGCCGATCAGGCCGGCCTCGCGCGCACCGACGACAACGGCGGGAATGCGAACGACTCCGCCAGTCAGTTGCTTCTGCCGGCCGGATTCTCCCCGGACACGTCTACGGAATCGGTGACCTCCATCGGCTCGTCGCAGGCGAACGCGGGATTCTTCGGGCCCAACGGTCCAGGCGATTTCGCCGATCGCTTCGGCAACGGCCTTGGCGGCGGCGACAGCGCGCTCGTCGGCGCAGCGGGCCAGACCGGGCCGGCGCGGCCGCGGTGGACCCGGGGGACCGGGAGGGTTCGCTGGTGGACGCGGCGGCTTCGGTGGACCGTTCGGCGGCCGGGGCGGGCGCGGGAATCAGATCCGCGGAAGCGTGTATCAGAGCATGGACTCGTCGGTGCTCGACACCGCGCCGTTTGCGCTCAACGGTCAACCGACGATCAAGCCGGACTACTTCCAGCAGCGGCTCGGTGCGACGCTCGGCGGTCCGCTCGTCGTTCCGCACGTCGTCAACAGCCCGCGAACGTTCTTCTTCGTCAACTACACCGGCAACCATTCGCGAAACCCGTACGACGCGTATTCGACCGTCCCGACGCTGGCCGAACGCGGCGGCGATTTGTCCGCCATTGCGGCAGCCATCGTCGATCCGCTGACGGGCCAGCCGTTCGCGAACAACCAGATTCCCGCGTCGCGAATCAACCCGACGTCACAGAAGCTGCTGAACCTGTTTCCGGCTCCCAACCAGGACGGCACGCTGAACTACCACACGGTGGCGACGACGACCAGTGAGCTGGACGACATCAACGTCCGGTTCGTGCAGACGTTCGGCGCGGTTCCGCAGCGCGGGGGGCGTGGTGGCGGAGGTCGGGGCGGCGGGGGCGGCGGGCGCGGCGGTCCGGGCGCGGGCCGTGCGGGCGTGTCGAACCTGAACGTCAGCATTCACTATCGCCATTCCGACAACAGCAGCTTGAACCCTCTGCCGTCGCTGGGCGGAACGTCGACCATCAGCGCGTGGGACATTCCCGTGAACTACTCGTTCACGAAGCTCGGGATGACGCACAGTCTGCGGTTCGACTTCAACCAGCAGCGCGCTCAGACGACGAACCTGTACGCCAACAGCGTGAACGTCGCGGCCAATGCGGGCGTGCTCGGCGTGTCCTCCGATCCGTTCGATTGGGGCGCGCCGAACCTGTCGTTCAGCAACATCGCCAGCGTCCGCGACACCAATCCGGCAGTGCGCACCGATCGCACCATCGCGACCGGCGACACCATCACGAAGATCTACGGCAAGCAGACAGTGCGCTTCGGCGGCGACTTCAGGAGCATCCGGGCCGACAGCCGGACCGATCCGAACGCCCGCGGCAGCTTCGTCTTCACGGGCCTCTACAGCCACAACGATGTTGCCGACTTCCTGCTCGGCATTCCGCAGCAGGCGAGCGTGCAGTTCAACCCCGACCCCGTGAGTTTCCGGTCCACGTCCTGGGATCTGTTCGTCCAGGACGACTGGCGCGCCAGCGACAAGGTGACCGTGAACGCGGGCTGCGCTACGAATACTTCTCGCCGCTGTCGGAGGCCAACAATCGTCTCGAGACGCTCGACGCGGCGCCCGACTTCACCGCCGCGGTTCCGGTGAGCGCCGGCGCGGTCAGTCCGTTCTCGGGTCAACTGCCGGACACGATCGTCCGTCCTTTCCGCGGCGGCGTGGCGCCGCGCGTCGGCGTCGCCTGGCGGCCCAAAACGGGCACCGTCATCAGGACCGGCTACGGGATCAACTACAACTCGAGCGTCTATCAGTACATCGCGCAGCAGCTCGCGGCGCAGTGCCCCTGCGCGACGATCAACACGCTGATCCAGTCGCCGAACACGCTGGTCCCGATTGAAACGGCGTTGCTGCACGTCCAGCCCGGGAGCACGCTGCCCACCTACGGGATCGATCCGGACTACCGGCTGGGCTACGTGCAAATCTGGAACGTCGACGTGCAGCGCGATCTGACGCGCACCGTGCAGCTCGGAGTCGGCTACACCGGGACGAAGGGATCGAATCTCGACATCCTGCGCGCGCCGAACCGCACGCCGACGGGTCTGCTGATTCCGGGCGTGCCGCCGTTCATCTGGGAATCGGCCGGCGCCGATTCCATCATGAACGCGCTCACGCTGCGGCTGCGCCGCCGGCTGACGAACGGCTTCGCCGTTGGCGGAACCTACACGTTGTCGCGCTCGATAGACGATGCCTCGTCGGTGGCGGGCGGTGGGGGAACGGTCGCGCAGAACGATCAGGACCTTGCCGCGGAACGCGGGTTGTCGGTCTTCGATCAGCGTCATCGCTTCAATGGCGACTTCACGTTCGAGCTGCCATTCGGCTCCAACAAGCGATGGTTCAACACGGGAGCCGCGGCGGCCGCGCTCGGCAACTGGACGCTCAACGGCAATGCGACGCTGGCATCCGGCACGCCGGTGACCGCGCGCGTGCTGGGCAGCATCTCCGACGTCAGCAAAGGCGTCAACGGCACGCTGCGGGCCAACTACAACGGCGAGCCGATTAGCATCAGCGATCCCACGTCGACGCTCTTCTTCAACACCGCGGCCTTCTCGATTCCGGCGCCGGGGACGTTCGGCGATGCCGGCCGGAACACGATCATCGGTCCCGGGACCTCGGTGGTGAACATGGGGCTGACCAAGAACATCACGTTCAGCCAGACCCGCGGCTTGTCGATTCAGATTCTCGCCAGCAACATATTCAACACCGTTCAGTTCGCGACCATCGACACGTACGTCAACTCGCCGACATTCGGCCAGGTCACATCGGTCAGGCCGATGCGGCACGTGCAGCTGCTGTTCAGATTCAGGTTCTGATGACCACGACACAGAAGAAACCGCGGAGACCGCTGAGCACGCAGAGAATGAGTTGTTGTTCTCTGCGGTCTTTGCGTTCTCTGCGGTTCCTTCTTCTCGTGGCCGCTTTTTCGGTGGCGCCAGCCGCGCAGACGCCGCAGCAGCCGGCGACGGTCTTCCGCTCCGGCACCGAGCTCGTCCTCGTCAACGTCGTCGTGCGCGACAAGAACGGCGCGGTCGTGCGCGGACTGACGCGTGATGACTTCAGCATCTCCGAGGACGACAAGCCGCAGACCGTCACCAGCTTCGACTTCGAAGAGCTCGACGGGCCTTCGCCGGCTGCAGATGCGTCGGCTTCGGCCTCGCAAGCGGGAGCAATCCTGTCGTCGCCAGGCCGTGCCGAAAGACGGACGCCAAGGCGGCAACCGAGCCGCGTCCCGCCGACGCCACGCCGGCCGCCAAGGTCGACATGCACGGCCGGCGTCTCATCGTGCTGTTCTTCGACCTGAGCTCGATGCAGCCGGAAGAGGTGAAGCGCGCGGTGGACTCGGCGCACGACTACGTGGACAAGAAACTGTCGCCCGCCGACCTCATCGCGATCGCGTCGTTCTCAACGTCGCTGCAAATCGTCCAGGACTTCACCGCGGACCGCGAGCAGCTGGGCGAAGCGATCGATGCGTTCGGCGGCGTCAACGCAGCCGGCTTCGAGGATGGCGGGAATGGCGACGCCGAAGACACGCCGGACAACGGCAACGCGTTCACCGCCGACGACACCGAGTTCAACATCTTCAATACCGATCGGCGGCTCGACGCGCTGCAGACGCTGGCCGACGAGCTCGCCGGCATCGAGCAGAAGAAGTCGGTCATCTACTTCAGCAGCGGCATGAGCCAGCAGGGAACCGACAACCAGGTGCAGCTGCGCCGCACGGTCGATCGCGCCAACCGCGCGAACGTCTCGATCTACGCGGCCGACATGCGCGGCCTGCAGGCGATGGTGCCCGGCGGCGATGCGACGCAGGGCAGCCGGCGCGGCACCTCGACGTTCTCCGGCGCGTCGACGCGGAATCAGTTCAGCAGTCTGGCTGCGACCCAGGACACGCTGACCACGATGGCGGAGGACACCGGAGGCCGGGCGTTTTTCGACTCGAACACCTTCGGCGCCGTCTTCGACCGCGTCGTCAACGACACGTCTGCGTACTACGTGCTCGGGTACAGCAGCAGCAACCCGGCGCGCGATGGCCGGTTCCGCCGCATCAAGGTGCGGCTCAAACGCACCGACCTGAAGCTCGAGTACCGCTCTGGCTACTACGCGCCGCGCGATTTCGCTCACTCGACGAAGGACGATCGCGAGCAGCAGCTGCAGGATCAGCTGCTGTCGGACCTGTCGTCGACCGACCTCAGCGCGTTCGTCTCGACGTCGTATTTCCGCCTTGCCGACAACCGCTACTTCATCCCGCTCTCGGTCGTCGTTCCGGGCTATCAGATTCCGATCACGAAGACGACCGCGAAGGACAAGGCGACGGTGGATGTCCTGGGTGTCGTGCGCGACGAGCAGCGGCGCCCCGTGGGGCGGATTCGAGACACCGTGCGGCTGGCAACCGAGGCGGCCGACGATCTCAAGCGGAAGACGGTGCAGTACGAGACCGGCTTCGAGATGCCGCCCGGCAAGTATCACGTCAAGATCGTCGTGCGCGAGAACCAGGACGGCGCATTCGGTTCTTACGAGACGGACATTGTCGTGCCGGACTTGAAGAAGGACGCGCTGAAGGTGAGCTCGGTGGTCCTCGGCACGCAGCTCCAGGCCGGCGCCCGGAAGAACGATCGCAACCCGTTGATGCGCGACGGTCGCGAGCTCGTCCCGAACGTCACACACGTCGTTTCCGCGGGACAGCACTTGTATTTTTATTACGAGGTCTACGATCCGGCGCAGCCGGTGAAGGTGATGACGAGCATCGCCTTCTTCCGCGGAAAAGTGCGCGCCTTCGAAACGCCGGTCGTGGAAACGACCGAGCTCGCCGGATCGGACAAGAAGACCGCCGTCTTCCAGTTCGACGTGCCCGCATCGTCGCTGCGGCCGGGTCTCTACACGTGCCAGGTCAACGTCGTGGACGATGCCGCGGGAAGCTTTACGTTCCCGCGGCTGCAGCTGTACGTCCGGCGCTGATCCGCAGACAGCAGTCGGCGCGGTTAGCCGTCTCAGACGCTTACTTCTGTCGTTTCGCGGTGAACTGCTGCGATCTGACCCTGCCCGCCATCCATTCCGCGCGTAAACGCGATCTCGTCGCCTTTGAGCGTCCCGGTCCAGTTCAGCACGATTTCCCCGCCGCGCCCCTGCTGCTTGGTCTTGAACTTGAGGTCGGAGCCGGAGATGGTCCCCTCGTCGATGTTGACCGGGCCGCCGCGCCCGCCACCGACGCTGCCCGTCAGCTTGCCGCCATCCGCTTTGAGCGTAATCGTCAGATTCTGGGTGCCGCGGCCGCCCTGCACCTCGGCGGCCCAGGTGCCGTCAACGGAAGACTGGGCGATGACGAACGCCGAGAGCGCCACGAGACACATGACGATGAGGCCGTGTTTCGATTTCATAGTCTTCTCCAATGGGTCGACCGGCATTGGTCCCCGCAGGGATACGTCCACGCGATGACCGCCGTTTACCGCATGCCTGCTAGAATCCGCCCTGATGAAAAGCAGAACTGTTCTGAGCGGTGTGATCGCGGCCGTGCTCATCGGCCCTGCCGCGGGCGCGCAGACGGCCGGCGCATCCTTCGAGGAAACCGTTGCGCCGGGACGCAACTACGACAAGGCCGATTTCAAGCTGTGGCTGCCCGATGGCGTCGGCACGGTCCAGGCGATCGCGCTGCTGGTTCCGGGGTCGAACGGCGACGGACGCGGTCAGGTGGACGATCCCGTCTGGCAGGCATTCGCGGTGCGCCACAAGCTGGCGCTGGTCGGTGTTCGGCTGACCGACAAGCCGCACGATCAAGGCTTCATCGAAGAGTACGTCAACGTGTCGCAGGGCAGCGGACAGGCGATGCTGGACGCGATGGCGGCGTTCGCCACCCGATCGAAGCATCCCGAACTCGCGACGGCGCCGTTCCTGCTGTGGGGTATGTCGGCCGGCGGCGAGTTCAACTACGAGTTCGTCGCGTGGAAACCTGAGCGTGTCGTCGCGTTCGTCGTGAACAAGGGCAACATCTACTACACCGCGCTGGCGCCGAAAGCCGCGCGAAGCGTGCCGGGCATCCTGTTCACCGGCGGGAAGGATCTCGAGTTCCGGACGAACACGATCACGGGGCTGTTCGCCGTGAACCGACGGGCAGGCGCGCTGTGGGCCCTTGCCGAAGAGCCGAGCGCCGCACACGTCGTCGGACGATCGCGCGACGTGGCGCTGGTGCTCTTCGAGGAGGCGCTCGCGCTTCGGCTCGGAGAAGGATCGGCGTTGAAGCCGCTGTCGGAGAAATCGGGGTTCCTGGGAGACATCAAGGCCAAGACGTTTCAACCGATCGGCGAGGCGCCCGCGCCGAGCTATCCCACCGCGTGGCTGCCAACCGCGCGGGTGGCCGAACGATGGCAATGGCTCGTGACGGAGAAACCATGACACGACAGACACGTCTGATGGTTCTTGCCCTCGTCGCCCTCTTCGTGGCGCCGCTGGCGCTTTCCCCGTTCGCGCAGTCGGCCCACTCCGCGGCCGCCGTGGCCGGCGGCGGGCGGGTGCGCGATCTCGGCGTCGCGACGCCGGAGTCGGTCGGCGTGTCCACCGAGCGTGTGCACCGCATCGAGGCGGCCATGAAGAAGCTTGTCGACGACAAGCAGGTGGCCGGTCTCGTGACGCTGCTCGAGCGCCACGGCAAGGTGGTTGCCTTCAACGCCGTCGGCCAGAAGGACGTGCGCAAGGCGGACCCGGTTCAGAAGGATTCGATCTTCCGCATCTACTCGATGACCAAGCCGCTCACCGGCCTGGCGATGATGATGCTCTACGAGGAAGGCAAGTGGCGGATCGACGATCCGGTCGCGCGCTACATTCCCGAGTTTGCGCGGATGAAGGTCTACACCGGCAAGAACGAGGACGGCACGCCAAAGCTCGAGGACGCGAAGCGCTCGATGACGATGAGGGAGCTGATGACGCATACGGCGGGGCTTGGCTACGTCCTCAGCGCGGCCAACCCGGTCGACAAGATGATCATCGACGGCAACGTGCTCAACAGCGCCGCGCCGCTGAAGAACATGATCGACGGCCTCGCCAAGCTGCCGCTGCTCGCGCAGCCGGGAACGCGCTGGTCGTACAGCATTGGCGTCGACGTGCAGGGCTACCTCGTCGAGAAATTCTCGGGCATGCCGTTCGCCGACTTCCTGCGCACGCGCGTGTTCGAGCCGCTCGGCATGAAGGACACGGCGTTCTACGTGCCGCCGGAAAAGCTGTCCCGCCTGGCGCTCGTCCACAACGGCGGGCCGAACGGGCTCGTGGTGGACGAGAACCGGCCGGATCCGGCCGTGGTACCGCTCGGCCCCTCCGGTGGCGGAGGGCTGTTCTCGACCGCGATGGACTACGCGCGATTCTGCGAGATGATGCTCGGCGGCGGTCAGCTGAACGGCGTCCGCATCATCGCGCCGCGGACGGTCGAAATGATGCGCACGAACCACGTCAATCCGGACCCGCTGAAAACGATGCCGCAGGGGACCGGCTGGGGCATGGACTTCCAGATCGTGATGGACGCCGCCGCCGCGGGCGATTCCGTGCCGAACGGCACGTACAGCTGGTTCGGCATCGCCGGCACCTGGTTCTGGATCGATCCGGTGGACGACCTGGCGTTCGTCGGGATGGTGCAGCACGTGAACCTCGGCACGACGCGCGGCATCCACGGGCTGTCGCGGAGCCTCGTGTATCAGTCGATCATGAACTGACCATGCAGAGATCCTTGTCGTTCATCATCTCGGGTGTTGCCGTCGCTGCCGCGGCTGCGGCGCTTTCCGGCCAGACTGCCAGTCGCCGAAGACGCATCGTCTCGAAGCGACGCCGGACACCGTCGCGGTCGGCTACTACTGGTCCGAGGCGAAGCCGGCGCTGCGCATCGCGTCCGGCGACATCATCGACGTCGACACGCTGCTCACGAACAACCCGACCGGCCTTGCGCGCGCCGGTGTCCCGGACGACAAGATCCAGGCGTCGCTGAAGGCGATCACGACGGAGGTCACCGGCGATCGACGCGGTCCCGGCGGGCACATCCTCACCGGGCCGGTCTACGTCGAAGGGGCGCAGCCTGGTGACGCGCTCGAGGTCAAGATCCTGTCGATCGATCTCCCGATCGACTACGGCTACAACGGCTGCAGCGGCTTCGTGCCGGAGAACTGCGAGCGCGGCACGCCGTCGAAGATCCTCGCGCTCGATCGAAAGAACATGACCTCGGAGTTCGCGCCGGGGATCGTGATTCCGCTGAAACCGTTCTACGGCAGCATGGGCGTCGCGCCCGCGCCGGAGCTCGGCCGCGTCAGCAGCAATCCGCCTGGACGGCACGCCGGCAACATGGACAACAAGGAGCTGGTCGCCGGCAGCACGCTCTACATTCCGGTGTTCGCGCCCGGCGCGCTGTTCGAGATCGGCGACGGCCATGCCGCGCAGGGTGACGGCGAGGTGGACCAGACGGCGATCGAGACGTCGCTTCGAGGGCGGCTTCAGCTGACCGTGCGCAAAGGCATGCCGCTGAACTTCCCGCGCGCCGAAACCGCGACCGACTACATCAGCATGGCGTTCGATCCCGATCTCACCAAGGCGACGACGATGGCGATCCAGGAGATGGTCGATTTCATCGCCGTGAAGTGGAAGATGAGCAAGCATCAGGCGTATCAGCTGGTGAGCGTGGCCGGGAACGTCGCAGTCACCCAGCTCGTGGACAAGCCGAATCACGGCGTTCACGTGCGACTGCCGAAGAGCATTTTCAAGTGAATGGTAGTTTCGGTAGTGTCCGGCTTTAGCCGGACCGTAGCCGGACGATGTGATCCGGCATGCTGTCCCGACGAGATCTGCTCGTTGGCGCTGCCGCAGCCGCGCGTGCTCGGCCGGCGCACGACGGCGATCCGCGCGGCGGCTGCCGCAGCCGAAGACGCCGGTGCAGTTCGACGTGCCTTCGGGAGCATGCGACTGCCACACGCACATCTTCGGTGACGCACGGCAGTTCCCGTGGACGGCGGCACGCGTCTACACGCCGGAGCCGGCGTCGATCGCGGAGATGCGCTCGCTGCACCGGGCGCTGCACATGGAGCGCGTGGTCGTCGTGCAGCCGAGCGTGTACGGGACCGACAACGCCTGCACCCTCGACGCCGTGCGTCAGCTCGGCCCGCGAGCCAGAGCCGTCGCCGTCATCGACGAACGTGCGCCTTCGTCGGCACTCGACGCGCATGGACGCTGCAGGCGTTCGCGGCATCCGGATCAACCTCGCCACCGCCGGCCAGACCGATGCCGGCCGGGCCCGCGATCGGCTACTGAGGTCCAGTCGAGCAGCTCGCGGGCCGCAACTGGCACATTCAGATGTACACCGCGATGGCGGTCATCGAGGCGATTCGGGATCGGATCGCCGAGTCGCCGGTGCCGATCGTGTTCGATCATTTCGGAGGAGCGCAGGCGGCGCTTGGCACCGCGCAGCCGGGCTTCGACGCGCTGCTGGGCCTGGTGCGGTCGGGCAAGGCGTATGTGAAGATCTCCGGCGCCTACCGCAGCTCGAACGCGGCGCCCGACTATGCCGACGTCGCGCCGCTCGCGAAGGCGCTCATCGCCGCCAATCCGCAGCGCATCCTGTGGGGCAGCGACTGGCCGCATCCCGATTCGTCGATCGTGGCCGGCAGGAAGGCGACCGACATCGCGCCGTTGTTGCCGATCGACGATGGCCGCGTGTTGAATCAGCTGGCGGTGTGGGCGCCCGATCCCGCGCAGCGCCGGACGATCCTTGTCGATAACCCAGCGAGGCTGTATGGATTCTGACGTCGTGCGCATGCGCCGCTTCTCGAGCGTCGTCGTCGTTCGTTCTCCTCGCCTTGTGTCCGGCGCTCGTGCTCACCGCAAGTCCGGAGGAGGAAGTCCGCGCGATGGAGAAGCTGTGGAACGAGTCGCGCGTGCGCGCCGACGTCGCCGCGCTCGATCGTCTCCTCGACGCCGGCTGGACCGTCACGCATGGCGACGGCACCATCAACACGAAGGCCGAGTACCTGGCCGATCTGAAGTCCGGCGCGCGCAAGTTCTTCGCCGACGTGAAGCAGGACGACTTCACGGTGAGGATCTACGGCGATACCGCCGTGGCCGCCGGGCTCAGCGACTCGAAGGTGGAGTACAAGGGCAAACCGTCCGGCGGGGCGCTGCGTTTCACGCGCGTGTACGTGAAGCGCGACGGACGGTGGATCATGATCGTCTCCCACGCCACGCGGCGGTAGCGTCGTGGTGTCAGCCCGCGCGGCGCTCCTGTGTGTCCTGTTGCTGCTGCCGTTTCACGATGCGTCAGGTCAGCGTCCGAGCGTGACGGCCGTTCGTCTCGCGCAGAATCCGCTCATCACCGTCGACTCGTCGCCGTCGCTCGGCGACAACGTCAACGGCCCGTCGGTTATCCGCGTGCCGGCGTGGATTCCGCATCCGCTGGGCCGCTACTACGCATATTTCGGCCATCACAAAGGGCAGTTCATCCGGCTCGCCTATGCCGACGCGATCGCGGGCCCGTGGAAGATTTACGAGCCGGGCGTGATGCCGGTGAGCAAGACGGCGTTCTATCGTCCTCAGCCCGATCCACCGGACGGTCCCGTCGATCAGTTCTACACGCACGTCGCCTCGCCGGAGATCTACGTCGATGACGCGCGGAAGCGGCTGGTGATGTGGACGCACGGATGGTGGACCGACGGACAGCGCTGGCCGCTTGGCGCGGCCGAGGCGCGCGCCTGGGCGCGGCAGCACGGCTACGGCCAGTTCACGCAGTCGAGCGAATCGAGCGACGGTCTGCACTTCGCGCTGCAGCCGGCGATCACGAAGGTCAGCTACCTCCGCGTCTTTCCGCTCGACGGCTATCTGTACGGCATGGCGCGGCTCGGCCAGTTGCTGCGTTCGAAGGATCCGCTGGCGGCGTTCGAGACAGGTCCGAACCCGTTCGCGGGCGGGCCGTACGCGGATCGCGTGCGGCACGTCGCGACGCTGCTTCGCGGCCGGACGCTGTACGTCTTCTTCACCGGCATCGGTGATGCGCCGGAGCGCGTGCTGCTGTCGACGATCGACCTCACCGGCGACTGGAACAGCTGGAAGGCGTCGCCGCCGGTCGAACTGCTCAGGCCGCAGGCGGCCTATGAATGTCCGGACCTTCCGAATGTGCCGTCGGCGGCCGGCGAGATCGAGGGCAAGGCGCAGCAGCTGCGCGATCCTGGTGTGTTCGAAGAAGCAGGGAAGACGTACTTGTTCTATTCGATCTGCGGCGAGCAGGGGCTGGCGGCCGCGCTGCTGACGTTCCGCTGATCCTGACCAATCAGACATAGCCGCTCCGCAAGTGGTCGACCGCACTACACTGTTCTCCCATTTGTCGTGGTGGTGTCAGTATGGGTTCATGCCTCTGTCCATCGGCACTCGCTTCGGGCCGTTCGAGATTCTTGCCACCATCGGGGCGGGCGGGATGGGGGAGGTCTACCGCGCCCGTGACAGCAATCTCGATCGCGACGTGGCGATCAAGATCCTGCCGGCGCCGCTCGCCGCCGATCCGGAACGCATCGCACGCTTCCAGCGGGAAGCGAAAGTCCTCGCCTCGCCTGAATCATCCACATATCGCCGCGATCTACGGGCTGGAGGGCGTCGACGGCGTCAAGGTCCTCGTGATGGAACTGGTCAAGGGCGACGATCTGTCACAGCGAATTGCGCGAGGACCGATCTCGCTCGATGAGGCGCTGCCCATCGCGCGGCAGATCGCGGAGGCGCTCGAAGCCGCGCACGAGCAAGGGATCGTCCATCGCGATCTCAAGCCCGCCAACATCAAGGTGCGACCGGACGGTACGGTGAAGGTGCTGGACTTCGGCCTCGCGAAGGCGATGGATCTGGAGTCGTCGTCGCCCGCGGCCGCGCGATGGCCAACTCGCCGACGATCACAAGCCCGGCGGCGATGACCGCAGCCGGCGTGATCCTCGGCACCGCCGCCTACATGTCGCCGGAGCAGGCGCGTGGCAAAGAGCGTGGACGTGCGCACGGACCTCTGGGCGTTCGGCTGCGTGCTCTACGAGATGATCACGGGCCGCCGCGCGTTTCCTGGCGAGTCGGTCACCGACACGCTGTCGGCGGTGATCAGTAAGGAGCCAGCATGGGAGGCGTTGCCGGCCACCACTCCGGCCGGTGTTCGCCGACTCTTGCGGCGTTGCCTCACGAAGGATCGTAAGCAGCGCCTGGCGTCGGCCTCCGACGCGCGTCTGGAGATCGAGGACGCGCTCAGCCTGACCGGGTCGACGGCGACCGAATCGCCTCCGCACGCGCCCCGCCGGAGCGCTCTGGTGTTCTCCTCCCTCGGTCTCGGTGTTGGTCTGCTCGCCGCTGTCGGCGCTTATATGTTCGGGACGAGCGCATCGCGTGCGGCGGCGCCGCCGCCGACCGTTACACGACTTGTCCTCCAGGCTCCGACGGGCACGCAGATCGTCAGCGGACATCGGGAGATCGCGGTCTCGGCGGACGGCCGGCAGGTGGCGTTCATCGCGCAGGGCGCTGCCGATCAGCACATCTACGTGCGGCGACTCGACGAATTGGAGTCGCATCAGGTGGCCGGTACCAAAGGCGCTCGTGACCTGGCGTTCTCGCCGGATGGCCGCTGGCTCGTCTTTCATGCGGGCAACAAGATTCGCAAGGTGAGCCTCTCCGGTGGATCCCCAACGGTGCTGGCGGAGGCCGTGCATTCTCATGGGTTGGCATGGCATCCGACCGAGGATGCGATCTACTTCGGGAGTGAGGTCGGCGCGATTTGGAAGGTATCGGCTGGCGGCGGTCCTTCCGTTGCCGTGACGCAACTCGATAAGGCGCACGGCGAGCACTCGCACGAGTGGCCAGTGTTCTCCATCGACGGCCGGACGCTCCTATTCAGCGTAAACACAAACATCGCGGACCTCGACGACGAAAAGATCTCGCTCCTGGATCTGGGAACCAGCGTGCGGCAAACCGTTCGGACAGGCGGCAGCGCGGTGGGATTTACGGACACGCGAGAGCTGTTGTTCGTGCGTGAACACTCTCTGATGAGCGCGCCATACGATTCGACGCGCCACGTGATCGCATCGGGGGACCGTGAGCTGGTTGCGGGCGTGATGCGCGGCGGCGGCGGGAGCACGGTGTCGCTGTCGAGCTCCGGCACCCTCGCCTACGTGCCCTCGCCTGATCTCAATCGCCGCTCTCTCGTGTGGATCGCGCCGGACGGAACGCAAACGGACGCGAACTTCGGCCGGCGCCAATTTCGGGCGGTGAACATCAGCCTCGACGGACGGCGTGTGGCGGTCGCGGCCACCGATCACGACGGTACGGCTTGGGACGTCGGAGACACATCGGGAGGCACGCTCACGCCAGTGGCAACCAGCCAGGGAAGATCGGCGGAAATGCCATGGAACCCTGATGGAAAGTCGTTCGCTGTTGCCGATTCACACAACGCACGCGGCCTTGTGCGATTTTCGGTATTGGAAGGAGGCATCGGGGAATCGCTTCTCCCCGACGGGGCCGCAAATCTGCCGGAACAGTGGACGGCGGATGGTCGCGGATTGATCTTCACCCGCCACGAAACGGAGAGTGGGCGGAGAAGCATCTGCCTCCTGTCGCTCGCCAGCTCGCCCGCGAAATGGTCGGTGATCGTGGACGGGGGGCAGAATGCCGTACGCATGGCCTCGCTCTCGCCGGACGGCCACTGGCTCGCGTACGAATCCAACGAGTCGGGCCGCTTTGAGATCTACGTGCAAGCCTATCCGGTGTCGGCCGGAAAGATCAGGGTATCGGTAGACGGCGGCACGAAGGCCAGGTGGACGAAGAACTCCGATCGGTTGTATTTCATCGACCGTACGACGTTCATGGTCAGCACGGTCACGACGCATCCTGAGCTGCGCTCGGACGTGCCGCGTCCCGTGTTCAACGAGCCATTGCTCGCGCAGGACAGCGGGATCCGGCTGTACGATGTCGGCCCCGACGGCCGTATCCTCGCCATCAAAGAGGACGACAGCGTGCGCTCCGACCACATCATCGTCGTGCAGAATTGGCTGAGCGAAGTCCGAGCGCTGCTCTCGGCTCCGCGCCGGTGATGGTGTGCAATACAGGACAGCCCGATCCTCGGAAAGCGGCTATCGTTCGCGCGACGTGTAATCGTCTCGGCCGTCGGTCGTCGCGTCCGAATCGCAATGACAGGATGGTCCGGGCTCTGCTTGGGGGTTTTCATGACCGTATCGGAACGCTTGGTCGGCGCGATCATGGTGCTGGAATTGGACGGTCAACTGATCCTCGGCGCGAGCGCGGAAGGGCTCCGCGACAAGGTGCGTAGCCTCCTGCAGCAGGGGCAACGACAGTTCATCATGGACCTGGCGGCGGTGCCGTACATGGACAGTGGCGGCCTTGGCGAGCTCGTCCAGTCGTACGCAACCGTGACCAAACAGGGCGGCGCGCTCAAGTTGCTGCACATGACCAGTCGCCTCCGAGACCTCCTCGTGATCACTAAACTGGCAGCGGTCTTCGACTGCTACGACAGCGAGGCGGAGGCGCTCGCTAGCTTCGCCGTGCCGGCGTAGGCTCGGGCGATGTCGTCTTTGAGGCCGTCAAGCTTCAGATAGTCGACTGCCATCGTTTTGCGCTCCCAACTGCACCGGGTTCCGCCGTGCCGCGTTGGCTTTGCGCCCCTGGTCCTCTCTCGCCGCACGAATCCACTAGCCTCACGGAGACCAGGACTAGCTCGGCCGGAGGAAGGCTGATTCTGCCCAGGGAACGACCCGCGAGGCCCGCGCAAAACTTGTCGAACAATTTACTCGGGCAATTTCTCTTGAAGCGTATAGTGTCGGCAACATAGCAAGACACTCACATATGGCTCGGTCACGCCGTTTTTCTTTGAACTTCCTCCTTGCCACCGAGCATTGGAACGCTCCCTGACCACATCCTGATTCTGCCTGTCATCGCGATCTCAGCGCGTCACGAACGCCTGGAGCTTTGCGAGCCCACGCTCAATCGTCGGGGCGGGCACCGCATGCGGAGGAGTAACAACGATCGGGCATCGCCTCACGTCAGCTTAGGGGCTTGGGCGCCCCAGCCTCGCTGTTCGTAACGATCGGTAATCGTTCAACACCAAGTGAAGGCGAGCGGACACGGAAACGGACGGAAGACAAGCCACGCTGCACCTCAACAATAACGAGAAGCCCACCATGTCCTGAGGGCGGCGAAGTATTTGGGAAGGAGCGTTCAATTGGTCAGGTAAATCTAAGTGCGACGGAAGTGATCTTGTGAAGGAGTGGGCTCCTTGGCGTTGCGATGTGAGTAGAGGATTGAGTTGTGCGGCGTTGATTGAAGAAGTCTTTTACAACTAAGGCAGGCAGTATGCCAACTATTACAGACATTCTCACCGGACTTGCAGGCGCAGGCGGATGTGCATTTCGCTCTGCCACCAGCGAACTTTTCTACGTTGAATTCGGCGGAAATTTTTCGAAGACGAATCCGCTGTCGCCGGCTCACACAGTTCTCGGAACCGGCTACGCCAATCCGGAGGACGTGGAACTTAGCGCCGACGGGTTACACGCCTACATCACCGAGCGAGCGGGCAATCTTGTAAAGGTGAGTCTGGCCTCACCGAACCGTTCTGCGGCCACGGTGGTGGCGAGCGGAATGACCGCGCCGCAGCAGATGGCACTTGATGAAGCGCATAACACCGCCTATGTGGTGGAATTCGCAGCGAGCGGCCACTTATACCAAATCAATCTCACGAGCGGAGTGAAGACCGCGATCGCAGTGACACTGAATAACGCCGTGGGCCTGGTGGTCACAGACGACAGGCAGTACGCGTATGTGTCTGAGCAGACGTCACCGTCCGGACGGATTCGGAAGATTCGGTTGAGCGATGGATCGGCAACGGTGATCGCCAGCGGATTTGTTGCGCCGTTCTTTCTGACGTTTGAAGACGCGGGGGCGACCTCGTTGTTTGTCGCCGAGCGCGACCCTGCCAATCGCGTAACACGGGTGGATTTGATTACGAATCTGACCAGTGTGGTGGCGAGCGGATTTTCGTCGCGGCCGGGGGCGGTGGCGCTGATCAGTTCGTCGCGCATGCTGGTGCACGGCGAGACGACGCTTTCGATTGTGAACTTTGTACCGTTTGTGGCCCTTGGCCCACTGTTCATGGGCTTTGGTTTCATTCCGTTCGACAAAGTGATTCAAACCGTGGGACCGAACCAAGGCCTGGCGGACACGACTACGCCGCCCGGTTATTTCTACCAGGTGAAAGACACGCCGTTCGGGGGAACGCTGCCGATTATGATCAACTATCCGGCGGCCACAGCCGCGGGCGCCAGCTACTACCGAATTACGGTGGACGGTGTGGTGCGGTTGGATACCTGGAGCGACGAGGAATGGAACGGCACCATGTTTGTGCCGGTGATAATTTCGCCAACGGTGGTGAACGCACAGCCTGGTTTCTACCCGGTACGGACGACGCCTTTTCAGTTCATGAATCCGGCGTTAGGAAGCTTGGTGGATTCGACGACACTGAGCAATGGACTGCACAAGATCCAGGTGGAATTTGTGAGACCGAATCCGATTCCATTCATTCCGGTACCGATTGTGGTGGCGACGTCGGCGGTGGTGATATTCCGGGTGGATAACAACCCGTGCAAGGCATTGCTGGGCGCGCCGACAGTTGGCGCGAACGTGGCGGATGCTTGTGGCATTCTGCGATATGTGAATCCGACGAACACCGTGACGCTGCCGTTTACCGCGACGCAGGCGAATAACTTTGCGGATTATTCGTATGGCCTGATTCGCGGACACAACAATCCGCCGGCGCCCGTGATTAGCGGAGCGACGAGCGGGCAAGTGAGTGCGGCGACGAACCCCGGAACGTTTACGGGAACGGTGGCCGGGCTGCTGGGACCGTGCGCGAAGGGCGGAATGGCGGCGTTTGCAGAGTCACTGTATGTGGCGGCGAGAGCCAACAATGGTTGGGGCCGGCAGAGCCAGTACGATGCATCGGATCTGCTGGCGTTTGTCTTGGCGAAGTAAGGTGTGCTGGGCCAGTTGTTTGCAACTGGTCCAGTTTTCGGGCTGTCACTGACGCTTCTTCCAGATCGGCGAGTCCCAAGCGCCCTCAGGCAGATAGTGGAACCGAATCAGGTAGATGTTGTCGCCGGGGCCGTGCCTGGCCGTCTCGAGCAGATCCTCCACGCTGTCGAATCCAGATTCGCGGGCCAGATCGTCGGTGATGTCCGCGAGGTCCATCGGCACGATCGAGTCCACGACGATGGATCCCGGGTCCATGCGGTAACGACCGCCAACCTTGACGTGAGGCCGTGTCCACATGCGGACGCTGCACCTGATGCGCCCGCGTTGCACTCCCTCGCGAAGACGTTTGGTGAACACCATGCTCTATCATCGCCGGCGTAGATGCGGCGAATGCTCCTGTATTCGACGCATTATGTGCGGTAATTAGATGGCGATTGCGTCCAGCCAGGGTTATAATCACCGCGAGAACTGCGGTGAATACACCATATATACATGAGCTGATGGACTGGCCCAGATTGCGCTGGGACCTCGAGCCTCTCGCCGCACCGCTGGCTACGAGCCAGACACCTTCAGGGCCGGCTCGTCGGCCAGATGGAGGCGCTCGGTTTCAGAGTCAGGGAAGAAGCCGTTCTTCGCACGCTCACCGACGATGTGTTGAAGAGCAGCGATATCGAAGGCGACACGTTGGACGCCGACCAGGTACGGTCCTCAGTCGCGCGGCGGCTCGGAATGGACATCGGCGGTTTGAAGCCAGCGGATCGTCACGTCGAAGGCGTCGTGGAGATGATGCTCGACGCCACGCAGCGCTACGAACAGCCGCTAACGCAGGAACGGCTGTTCGGGTGGCACGCGTCGCTGTTCCCGACCGGGCGGAGCGGGATGCATCCGATCAGAATCGCCACATGGCGGGACGATAGTGCGGCGCCGATGCAAGTGGTGTCCGGTCCAGTGGGCCGCGAGCGCGTGCACTTCGAAGCGCCTGCTGCGGGGCGACTGGAGGAAGAGATGCGTCGCTTCCTGGACTGGTTCAAGGAGCGATTCCACCACGGAACCGGTGCTGAAAGCGGCGCAGGCGCACCTCTGGTTCGTGACGATCCATCCGTTCGACGATGGGAACGGCCGAATCGCGCGTGCCATTGCGGACATGACGCTCGCCAGGTCGGAGGGGAGTTCTCAGCGGTTCTACAGCATGTCGGCACAGATCCGCGAGGAACGCGGCGAGTACTACCGCATCCTCGAGCAGACCCAGCGAGGGACGCCTGGACATCACTCCGTGGATGGAGTGGTTCCTCGGTTGCCTCACCCGGGCGATCGAAGGTACGCGGCACCGCGCTCTCCGGAGCGATCGCCAGGGCGCGCTACTGGGAGAAGCTGCGTGATGTGTCGCTGAACGAGCGTCAGCGGCTGGTGATCAAGATGCTGCTCGAGGGTTTCGAGGGGAAGCTCACGACATCGAAGTGGGCGGCGCTGACGAAGAGCTCGAGCGATACATCGCTGAGGGACATTCAGCAACTCGTCGACCGCGGCGTTCTGGTGCGAAATCCGGAGGGCGGGCGGAGCACCAGCTACTCTCTCGGTCCGATGTCATAGCCCGATCCATTTCGTGAACCATTCCAGATTGCGCCGCATCTGCTCGCGCTGCTGCATCGGCTCGCGCAGCACGTGACCGCCTCGCGGATAGATCTCGAGCTCCACGGTTTTTCCCATCGCCTTCAACGTGCGATAGAACTTCCACGCGCCGGCGATCGGCACGCGCGGATCCACCTCTCCATGCTGGATCAGGAGCGGCGTCGTCACCTTCTCGGCGAACGTCAGAGGTGAGTGTGCCGTGTACCCTTCGCGGTTCTCCCACGGGCGCTTGAAGTAGTCGGCCAGGAAGGCGCCGCCCTCCGACAGATAGTACGTGTCGCTCAGGTCGCTCAGGCTCGCGCCGGCGGACGCCGCCTTGAAGCGGCCCGTCTGCGTCACGATCCAGTTCGTCATGAAGCCGCCGTAGGACGCTCCCATCACGCCGAGGCGATTCGGATCCGCGATCCCTTGCGCGATCAAGTGATCGACGCCTGCCATGATGTCCTTGTAGTCGGCTTCGCCCCAGCCGTTGACGATGGCACGCTGGCCCGCCTCGCCGTACCCCGCGCCGCCGCGCGGCATCGGAAACAGAATCGCGTATCCGGCGCCGGCCATGGCCGCCGTCGGGTACGGATCCACCTGCGGGACGATGTGCATGAACTGCGGGAAGAGACCGAACGTGAATCCGCCGCCAGGGCCGCCGTGAATGTAGACGAGCGTCGGCATCGGCCGTCCTCGCGGAGCGTCGGACGGCGTCAACAGGAGTCCCCAGATTTCCATGCCGTCGAAGGAGCGCCACTTCACCGGCTCGAGGTTGCCGAGCGCGAAATCCTTCAACTCCGGATTCGCGTCCACGAGCGTGGTGACGCGGCCGCTCGACGCATCCATCACCACCACTTCGCCCATCGTGCGCGCACCCACAGACTTGAACGCCAGGCGCGCGCCGTCATCACTGCGGCTGATGGAGAAGGCGACGGTGGGAGCGGACCCGAGGCGCGTGGCCTTTCCGTCGGCGACGGAAAGGCGCACGACCGGCTGCTCGAACATGTGATCGGCCCGGCTGAACGTGCCGTCGTTCGCCTCGAGCAGAAGCGACCGGCTGTCGCGCTCCCACACGTACTCGTTCACCCACGCATCGTCCATCGCGAAGACCCGCGGCGTCCCGCCGGCGGCCGGAACGATGGTGAGACTGCGAGACGCCATGATGTCGTTGCGGCCGTTGGTCGAGATGAACGCGATGGATCGGCCGTCTGGCGAAAAACGCGGACCGGTGTTCATCCCCGCGCGATCGACGATCGTCCGGCGCGCACCGCCCTCGAGCGCCACCGCGTAGACGCGCGCGTCGTAGGCGGCGGTGAAGCCTGTGCGCGGCGCCGCCGAGTAGGCGATCTCGCGGCCATCGGGTGACCACGACAGCGCGTCCACGTAGTCGGTTGGCGGCGTCATCAGGCGCATCGCGGAAGGCTGGCCGATTCTCACGAGCGCGAGCCGTGCGGCGCGATCCGGCGCATCCGCGCGAACGATGAAGGATTTGTCCTGGCGCTGCCGCTCCTCATCGCGGGGCATCGGATCGCGCGTCAGGAACGCGAGGCTCCTGCCGTCGGGCGACCACTCGTAGGCGAACACACCCTCGGGCGCCCGCGTCAACGCCGCGGCGGCCGATCCCGACAGCGGAATGCCGATGACCTCAGGCCGCCCCTCCTCGAAGCCGAGGACCGACAGCGTCGACCCGTCCGGCGACCAGCGAAGCTGCGGCCGTGGCGACGGCGTATTGAAGATGCGAACGGTCTCTCCCAGCCTGACCGGCGTGCCGCCCGAGGCGGGGACGACGAAGAGCGCGCACTCGTGTTCGTTCTTCGAAAGATTCGGCGTGGAGACGACGTAGGCGACGCGCTGGCCGTCGGGCGCGATCTGCACGTCCACAACGGATCGCAGCTTCATCAGATCGTCCACGGCGATCGGCCGTCTTCGCCTGAGCTGCGGGTAACGCGATTGTGACGGAGACTTCCTGCAGCAACCAGCCAGGCGCACGTGCGTCTAAGATGCATGGCGCTATACTGACTTTTTGGCGTTCTCGCCGCAATCGCAGATGGAGGTTCGCAGTGGCTGACTTCACCTCGCACAAACCCGGAACGTTTTCCTGGCCCGAGCTGTCCACCACGGATCAGAAGGGAGGCGTCGCCTTCTACAAGGCGCTCTTCGGATGGGATGTGAACGAGCAGCCCATCGGACCTGACGACGTGTATTCGATGTTTCAAATGCGCGGCAAGCCGGTGGGCGCCGGCTACAGCATGCGTCCCGACGAACGCAGCATGGGCATACCGTCGCACTGGAACTCGTACGTGACCGTCGCCAACGTGGACGACAGCGCGAAGAAAGCCGAGTCGCTCGGCGCGAAAGTGCTGGTCGCCGCCCTTCGACGTCATGGACGCCGGGCGCATGGCGGTGATTCAGGATCCCACCGGCGCCGTGTTTCAGCTGTGGACGCCGAATCGCAGCATCGGCGCGCAGATTCTGAACGAGCCGGGTGCCCTCTGCTGGACCGAGCTCACGACGTCCGATCCGAAAGCGGCCGAGGCGTTTTACACCGGGCTGTTCGGCTGGACGCCGAAGCACGGCGGCGCCGGCACACCGATGGAGTACACCGAGTTCAGCGTCGACGGCACTCCCAGCATCGGCATGATGAAGAAGCCCGAGCACATGCCGGCGCACATCCCGTCCTACTGGATGCCGTACTTCCAGGTGGCCAACTGCGACGCCAGCACCGAGAAAGCGAAAGGGCTGGGCGGGAAGGTGATGGTCGGGCCGCAGGACATTCCGAACACGGGCCGGTTCACGATCATCAACGATCCGCAGGGCGCGATGTTCGCGCTGTTCGAGTACAAAGAGAAGAAATAGCCATGTCCATCTTTTCGAAGAAGCCACTCACCGTACCGTCGAAGGCCGACGCGCTGCCGGGACGCGCCGAACGCATGCCTGTGCCCGATGCGCATTTCGTCAACGGCCACCGCATCGCCGAGCCCTTTCCCGACGGTCTCGCGCGCGCGGTCTTCGGCATGGGCTGCTTCTGGGGCGCGGAGAAGAAGTTCTGGCAGCAGCCCGGCGTCTACAGCACGGCCGTCGGCTACGCGGGCGGGCTCACGCCGAACCCGACGTACCGCGAAGTGTGCACGGGGATGACCGGTCACAATGAAGTCGTCCTCGTCGTCTTCGATCCGAAGACGACCAGCTACGAGGCCATGCTGAAGGTGTTCTGGGAGAACCACGATCCGACCCAGGGGATGCGGCAGGGCAACGATGCCGGCACGCAGTATCGCTCCGGCATCTACTACGCCGACGAGGCGCAGAAACGCGCCGCCGAGGCTTCGCGCGATGCGTTTCAGAAGCAACTCAGCACGGCCGGCTACGGCGCCATCACCACCGAGATCGTGCCGGCGCCGGAGTTCTACTACGCCGAGGACTACCACCAGCAGTACCTCGCGAAGAATCCCGACGGCTACTGTGGCCTCGGAGGCACCGGCGTCAGCTGCCCGATCGGCGTTGGCGTCAGTGCGTGACCGCCTGGCTAACTGCGCGAGATTGCATGGTTCGACAAGCTCACCATGAGCGTTATGGCGTTTTTCATTGTGGTGTAGTGCAGGCCTTCAGGCCTGCCCGCGCGGCGGACCTGAAGGTCCGCACTACGTCAAAACGAGAAGAAGGCTGATCCCGCTCCCGATCGACCCGCTGATCGCCGAGATCGTCGATCGCGTCCGGCGATCGCGTGCGGCGGTCGTCACGGCCGCCCCAGGCGCCGGCAAGACCACGCGAGTGCCTCCGGCGCTGATCGCGGATGGTCCGGTCATCCTGCTTCAGCCGCGCCGCGTGGCCGCTCGAGCGATCGCGGCCCGCATCGCCGACGAGCAGGGGTGGACGCTCGGCGGCACGGTCGGCTGGCAGGTTCGCTTCGACCGGAAGTTTGGACCCGACACGCGTCTGCTCGTCGTTACCGAAGGCGTGCTGACCGCGCGTCTGCAATCCGATCCGCTGCTCTCCGAGTTCACCACCATCGTCCTCGACGAATTTCACGAGCGCAGCGTGCACGCCGATCTCGCGATCGCACTCTCGCGTCAGGCGTGGCGCGCGCGCGACGATCTCCGGCTGGTCGTCATGTCGGCGACGCTCGACTCGCAGCCCGTCTCCTCGTTTCTCGACGATTGCCCCATCATCGATGTGCCTGGCCGCACGTTCCCGCTGGACGTTTCCTATCACCCCGGCCAATCGGTCGCCGATGCCGCGATAGATCTGCTCGGGCGTGACCAGCGGTCAGGTGCTCTGTTTCCTGCCAGGCGCGCCCGAGATCCGGCGCGCCGCCGGCGATCTGCAGTCCAGGGCAGGCGGCGGCGTCGAGGTCGTGCCGCTTCACGGGTCGCTCGACGCCGGCGAGCAGGATCTCGCGCTTCGGCCTTCAATCGGCCGCCGGATCATCGTCGCGACGAACATCGCAGAAACGTCGCTGACGGTGCCTGGCGTGACGGCCGTGGTCGACGGCGGTCTCCAGAAGGTCGCGCGGTACGACGCCGAGCGCGGATTCGACAGCCTTGAAACCGAACGCATCACGATGGACGCCGCGGATCAGCGGGCCGGGCGCGCCGGGCGTCTCGCTCCCGGCGTGGTCCGGCGCCTGTGGGATGCGCGCGATCGCCTGCGGCCGCATCGCGAGCCGGAGATCCACCGCATCGATCTGTCGAGCGCCGCGCTCGACGTGATCGCGTGGGGCGGCGATCCACGCACGCTGGAGTGGTTCGAACGTCCGCGCGAGGAGGCGATCGACGCCGCATTGACGCTCCTGGCTCGCCTCGGCCTCGTCACAATCCGCAATCCGCAGTCCGCAATCCACAATACAGCGCAATTGACAGAGATGGGCGAGCGCGTCCGCCGCCTGCCGCTTCATCCGCGGCTGGCCCGCATGCTCGTCGAAGGCGGCGGCTCACGCCAGATTGCCCGGGCGTGCGCGCTGTTGTCCGAGCGCCACTTCCTGCCGCCGCGCGCGGCCTCGACGGCGTCCGATCTGCTTTCCGCAATCGACGGTTGGAGTGCCGTGCCGGTGCACGTGCAGCGCACGGCCGGCGTCATTGCGGATTTCGGATTGCGGATTGCGGATTCGATTGCGGATTCACGAGCGAGCGCGATTGCGGATTCACGCGCGGGTTCGAATACCGATTCGCACGATAACGAAGAGACGTTTTGTCGCGCTGTGTTTGCTGGCTACCCCGATCGTGTGGCGCAGCGCCGCCAGCCTGGATCACCGAACGTCCTGCTGGCGTCCGGCACGGGAGCGACGATGGCTCCGGAGAGCGGCGTCCGCGATGCGGAGTTTCTCGTCGCTCTCGACGTCAGTGGAAATCCACAATCCAATCCGCAATCCGCAATCCGCAATCCACAATTCGCCACGGTCCGCCTGGCCAGCCGTGTCGCCCGCGAGTGGCTCACCCCAACCGCCTCGGAACTGGTTCACCGGTACGACAAGTCGAGCGGCAGGGTGCGCGCGGCGCTCGTCGATCGCTACGACGCCCTCGTGCTCTCGGAGCGCCCGGCAGCGGCCGATCCCGAAATCGCCGCCCGCTTGATTGCTGAAGCGTGGCTGGAACGTGGTCCCGGCGCCGACGACATCCAGCTGCTGCGCCGGCTGCGGTTCGCCGGGCAGGCGGCCGACATCGAAGGCATGGTCCGCGCCTCAGCCTACGGCGCGCGATCGCTCGACGAGGTGCGCGTCGAACGGGCGCTGACGCCCGACACGTTGCGCAGTCTCGAGCGCGACGCACCGATATCGCTCGTCGTCCCCAGCGGACGTCACACGGCGCTCGAGTACCAGGAGGACGGGAGCGTCTCCGCGTCGGTCAAGCTGCAGGAGCTCTTCGGCCTTGCCGAGACGCCGCGCGTGGGCCGGCAGCGCGAACCGGTCGTGCTCGCGCTGCTCGCGCCCAACGGCCGTCCGGTGCAGGTCACGCGCGACCTGCGAAGCTTCTGGGATCGCACCTATCCGGAGGTGCGAAAGGAACTGCGGGGACGCTATCCGAAACATCCGTGGCCGGAGGATCCGTGGACGGCGCCGCCGACGGCGCGTACTAAACGCCGGCAGGGCTGATAGGCTGAGGGCTGATGGCTATGGTCGATGGGCGTCCCAGGGGTCTCCGTTCGCTTGAGCGTATGAGGCGAAGGTTCGACACTATCGCGACCCATGGTCGGTCAAGCCGAGCGATGAGACCCGCCGCTAGTTCGCGCGCCTGGTGATCTGCACGCGCACGCCACTCTTCGGCAGCGGCCCGAGGCCACCGCCGCCTGGCGTGGCGTCCTGTCGAGGGTACGAGAGCTCGTAGTTGCGCGTGAACCAGCCGAACAATGCCGGCATCAACAATTGGATCAGCGCCTCTCCGGCACAGCGATGACCGTCGGGCGGACCACCGCCGAGCGGCACGAACGCGCCTTTCGGGAGCGCCGGGACCGTGTCGTCGCCAAGGCGATTCGCCTTGTAGGTGGCGGGATCGGTGAACGCCGTGCCGTCTTGCAGCGTCGCCCAGATCGCACCCGCGCCTTTCCATCCGGCGCGGATCGAATAGCCACCAAACTCGAGATCCTTCTTCGCGACACCGAAGAACGTCACGGGCGCGATCGGATAGCTGCGCAGCACCTCGCGCGAGGCCGCGCGCGCGAGATCGAGCGATCGCACCTGACCGAGATCCGGCACCTTCCCCGCAACGAGCCTGGCGTCGGCCTCTGCGCGGATCTTCGCGGCGAGTTCAGGGTGCTCACCGAGCACGGTGAGGATCCACGCGAAGACTGCGGTCAGACCACCGTGGGCCGCGAAGAAGAAGTGGAGCAGCTCGATCTCGAGCTCGGTCGTCGAGAGCCGTTCGCCATCGGGTCCACGCGCGTCCTTGAGCACTCCGAGCGCCGAGCCTTTACCCTCCCTCGCAATCTGGTTCTTGAGATAGACCCGCAGGCGATCGCGCGCTCGGATCGCCTTGCCGTACGCGGTGAACGGGAGGTCGACCGGCGGTGCGAACGTCCCCTTGTTCATGAGCGTGAAGTCATTCGCGCTCTCGACGTTGCTCGTCGCAGGATCGCTCGCCGCGAACAGCACGTCCGCAACGTCGAAGCCGAGCTGGGACAGATCGCCGGCAACAGGCTTCTCACCCTCACGGACCCACTTGTCGACGAAGCGCTGGATCACGGTGAACACGCCCGGCAGGTAGCTCTCCAGCGCCTGATCGGTGAACGCCGTGAGCAGCAGCCGCTTGCGGATCCTGTGGCGATTGCCATCGAGGAACGGGACGGCATCGGGATGCAACAGGTCCTGGAGGAACTTCGGCGAGCCGTTCTGCCGCGTGAAGTGATCCGGATCCATGAAGAAGGAGAACGCCTGCGGACCCGCAAAGAACACGACCGTATCGGAGAGGAGCCGGGTCTTCCAGATATCCCCGTGCTGCTTGGTGCGTGAAAGCGTGAAGGTGAACGGATCCTTCAGGAACATCAAGGCTTCCCCGACGAACGGCGCGCCCAGCGATCCCGGTGGTGGCAGACTCATCGTATCCGTCCTTGAGGATAGCCCTTCTTAGATCGGTGTCGCCCTGGTTCATCCACGAGGATCAGGTATCGGAGGTTATTTGTCATCTCGCTCTTAGCCATCTGCCATGAGCCATCTGCCATCAGCCATGTGACCGATCCCTCCAAAGAGAGGCTGTCCCGCGCGCGAGGCGTAGAAGCCGAATAGCGCCAGGCCCAGCGCGAGCGCGATCGTCAGGTTCGACGTCGTCGCCGTCCAGTGCGAAAGGGAGTAGGTCAGCGGAAGATTCGCGACGGTGTTGACGAGCGTCAGCGCAACGGCGGTCACCAGCAGCCCGTACCGGATCACGATGGTCGTTGCTGCGACGACGATGGTCATCTGGTACAGCGCGGAAATCCACCAGGCCATGTCGTCGTTCAGGACCTGCGGCAGTTGAACGATCGACAGCAGAATCACCGCTGCGATGATGGCCAGACTCGTCCGCCGCAGCATCAGCCGCAGCAGGACGTACCCGAGCACGAGGAACACCGACACGGCAATGCCGTTGATGACGGCGTCGAACATGTAGATCCAGGGTCGGCGCCGCGCCTGCGAGCGCGGCGATGCCCTGGGATGTGGGCTGCCGCGCCGGATAGCCGATCAGCGGCGGCAGCAGATCGACGGCCTTTTCGATCAGGCCGAGGACCATGCCGATGACACAGCCGGTGAGCAGATCCTTGCGCCACGCGGGGATCGCGGACGTAGCCAGACAACAGGCGCGTCCATCCCAGGATGCCATCGGGCCAGAAGCGCCGCACGTACGGCTCGAGCGCGAGGTACATCACCCAGAGCAGCCCCGGCAAAGATCAGGACCCTGCCGAAGCTCCTCGTGAACAGATTCGTCTCGGCTTCGACGTCGGCGAGATGATGCGCGGTGATGAGGAACATGACGGCGTAGCCGACCGTGACGAACAGCGCGAGGCGCGCGGCGGCGCGGCGATCCGCTCGCCCCGACCGCACGTTGTAGCGCGCCAGCAGCAGCGCGGCGATCGTCAGCGAGATGATCAGGAGCGATACGACCGCGCTCAGCGCGCTGCGGGCGGTCGATCGCGTGCAGCGGCGCCATGCGGGTCGGGCGCGACCAGGGGCCGAGCAGCAGCATCGACGTGGGCCGGCCGCGATACGCAGCCGCCTCGACTCGCACCTTGTAGTCGGGATGACCGGTGAGCGGACCCTCCCACGCCGCGCGGGTGTCGGCGAAATCGCGCGGCGACCACTGCGGCGTCGCCGGCGTGAACGTCGACATGTCGAGGCCTGCGGCATCGAACAGCGCCTTCCACGCTGGCGCTGGCGGCGTTCCATCATCGCCGGCACTGACCTGCGGCGGAACTGCCTGAAATTCGACCATCCGCCCGGTCGAGTCGAGCAGGATCGAGGTCATCCCGGACACCGCCATCGGCGGATCGCTCGGCGAAACCAGCGCCGATGCCCGCGTCGTCGCCAGCAGACGGGGGCTGGTGCGATACCACATCAGAAGACGCCGACGGCTGACCCGCACGCAACAGCGTCCCAGCGCGACGGACTCGAGCTCGTGCGTCGCAATCCAGCGCAGGAACGCCTGGTGCGTCGAGAAACCGTAGGCCGAGTCGGCGATCGGCTCGGTGTAGCCGACCGACGCCAGGATCTGCTGCGCGCGGTCGATGAGCACCGCCGGCGGCTTGTCGAGCGGCGAGCGCCCGGCGACCGTCGTCCTCGGTCGAGACGGCGATGAGGATCAGCGAGACCGATCACGACGAGCGCGACGGCAGCAAGGCCGCGGCCGACGCCGAGCGCTTCGCTCTCGCCTGCCGCGACGAGCATTGCGGGTGACGGCGTCTCGCCGGCGGCGAGTGCCGCCGCCAGCGGATCGCCGCCTGGCAGCGAAGCGGCGACCGTCAGCGCGGACGAGGGCCGCTGGTCGGGATCGCGCGCGAGGCAGCGCAGGATCACCCGCTCGACCGCCGGCTCGATATCCCGAACGATGGATGAGGGCGTGGTGATCGTGCCGGTGTCGTGAAGCTGCTTCAAATCGCCGAGCGACTTCGCGTCGTAGGCGCGGCGCCCGGTGAAGATCTCGAACAGGACGAGGCCGAGCGCGTAGATGTCGGTCCTGATCGATGCCGGCCTTGCCCGCGAGCTGCTCCGGCGCCATGTACTGCGGCGTGCCCGACGTCGTGTCACCCTCGTCGGCGCCGGCCGTGGCGATGCCGAAGTCGGTGATGCGAACGTTGCCGTCGCCGTCGATCATCACGTTCGCCGGCTTGAGATCGCGGTGAAGGACGCCGCGCTCGTGGGCCGCGGAGACGCCCGCGCACAGCTGACGCGCAAGCTCGAGAGCCTTGTCCTGCGGAATGCGTCCGATGCGGCGGAGCAGCGAGCCGAGATCCTCGCCGTCCACGTACTCCATCGTCAGGAAGCGGCGGCCATCGGCGTCGCCGAGGTCGTACAGGCGGACGACGTTCTTGTGGGACACCTGGCGCGCCACACGCAGCTCGTTGTGAAACTGCGCGAGCCGGCTGTCGTCGCCGGCTACCCCGGCCGGCAGGAATTTCAACGCGACCGGCTGGTCGAGCGTCAGGTCGTCGGCGCGATACACTTCTCCCATGCCGCCGCGTCCGAGCAGGGCGACAAGGCGGTAGCGGCCGGCGATAATCGCGCCTGGCGCGAAGGCGGTCGGTGTTTGTGGCCTGCCGGCGCCGCCGCTGGTGGCGGCGGTCCGCGCTTCGTCGGCCGCTCCGATCGTCACATCGTCAGGGCGGGTGGGCACGCGGCAGATCTTACTGGAGGACTCAGGGTATGAAACGAAGACTGATCGCCACAGCAGCGGCGGCGCTGGCCATGACCGCGTTCGTCGTCGCCCAGGGCGGCCGTCCGGCCAGCCCGGCGGGCACGGCGGCCACCGAGGTCGGCGGAAAATACGATCCGAAGGCGGCCGAGCCGACCTACCAGGGCGGCAAGTGGATCGAGATCACCTACGGCCGGCCGATCAAGCGCGGCCGCGACGTGTTCGGCGGCACCGGCGCCAAGCTACGGCAAGATCGCGAATCCGGATGCGCCGGTCTGGCGCGCCGGCGCCAACAACTCGACGCAGCTCAAGACCGAGGTGCCGCTCGTGATCAACGGCAAGACGGTCGCGCCCGGCACCTACACGATGTTCATCGATCTGAAGCCGAACAACTGGACGCTGATCGTGTCGAACTGGAAGGCGCAGACCCGCTACGACCCCAAGAACACCGCCGAGATCTGGGGCGCGTACGGCTACACGCCGGACAAGGACGTGGTGCGCGCGCCGATGACGCTGGGAACCCTGCCTTTCTCGGTCGAACAGCTCACGTGGGATTTCACCGACATGAGCGATGCGGGCGGCAAGCTGACGATCATGTGGGACAAGGTGGTCGCGTCGGTGCCGTTCAAGCTCAGTGAACCAATCAGGCCGGCCCTCGTAGCACCTCCGAGGAGCAATACGCTGCTTCAGGATCTCCGCCACAGCCTTCGCCTGCTGCGCCGTACGCCGGCGTTCACCGCCGTGGCGGTGCGGCGTGCTCGCGCTCGGCATCGGTGTCAACACGGCGGTCTTCTCCGTCGTCAACGCGCTGGTGCTGCAGCCGCGGCAGGGACGCATCGATCGCGTCGTCGCCGTCTTCAGCCGCGACCGGGTGAAGCCCGACGCCTACCGCGATTTCTCCTATCCGGCCTACGTCGATCTTCGCGAGCGCAGCGGCGTCGTTCGACGAGCTGACTGGCGCACACGTTCTCGACCGTCGGCATTCGCGAGGGCGACACGACGACGCAGACGTTCGCGTCGATCGTGTCGTCGAACTACTTCAAGACGCTCGGCGTGGGGCTCGCCGCCGGCCGCGCGTTCACCGCGGACGAGGAGCGTCCGGGCTCGGGCGCGGCGGTGGCGATCGCGTCGTACTCGGTGTGGCGGCGCCACAACCTGTCGCCCGGCTTCGTCGGCAGCACGATCCGCGCGAACGGGCGCGACGTTCACGGTGATCGGCGTCACGCCGCGCGGGTTCGGCGGCACGATGACGCTCGTGTCGCCGCAGTGGTGGTTCCCGCTCGGCAGCTACGACGACCATCGTCAACGAGATGTTCAAGCAGCGCGCGACCGGCCTCACCGATCGCGGCAACTACGCATTGAACATCGCCGGCGCGCTGAAGCCGGGCGTCTCGGCGACGGCGGCGGAGAGCGCGCTCAACGGCGTCGCGCGGCAGGCTGGAGCGGCGATTATCCAGCCACCGATCGCGACCAGACGCTGTCGGTCGGGCTGATGTCGCGCCTCGGCGTCAGCTCGCGGCCCGGAAACCGATTCGGGGCCGGCGACGCTGTCGGCGCTGCTGATGCTGATGGCGGTGCTCGTGCTGCTGGTCGCATGCCTGAACCTCGCGAACCTGCTGCTCGCGCGCGGCTCGGCGCGGCGCCGCGAGATCGCGATCCGCCAGGCGCTCGGCAGCGGGCGCGCGCGCGTCGTCCGGCAGCTGCTCGTCGAAGGGTTTCATGCTGTCGATCGGCGGCGCCGTGGTCGGCCTCGTCATCGGCGTCGTGGACGACGCGGGCGCTCGCGGCATGGCTCGGCGGCGCGCTGCCGCTCGGCATCGACGTCGTCGTCGAGCCATCGGCGCGGCTGCTGGTCGCGGGCGCCGGCTTCGCGGCGTTCAGCACGCTCTGCTTCGCGCGCGGGTCCGGCGTGGTCGCTGTCGCGGCCTGCGCTCGCCGGCGATCTGAAGGGCGAGCCGGCGACCGGCGTCCGCCGGATCGGCACCGGCCCATGGCTGCTCGTCGTGCAGCTCGCGGTGTCGCTCGCGCTGGTGACGGCCGGCGGTCTGTTCGTGCGCGCGGCAACGCGCGCGGCGCGAGCCGATCTCGGGCTTCCCAGTCGAGGGCGAGCTCGTCGTCGGGCTCGATCCGAGCCTCGCCGGCTACGACGAGCGCGCACGTGCGCTCGACGTATCGCGCAGTGCTGGCCCGTGTGCGAGCGATGCCGGGCGTCGAGCGCGTGAGCTTCGCCTCCACGGTGCCGTTCGGCTCGATGACGGAAGGGAAGACCGTCCGCCTCAGGGATACCGACAAAGGCGTTCACGCGATCTTCGTCGTCGTCGGCGTCGAACTATTTCGACACGCTGAAGACTGCCGATGCTGCGCGGCCGCGAGTTCACGGCGCGCGAAGACGAGCCGGGCCCGGGTCCGCGGATTGCGATCGTCGATCGACGGCTGGCGTCGCGCGTTGTTCGGCGACGAGGATCCGATCGGGCGGCAGATTCAGGATGCCGCTCGAGCGACACCGATCCGCGCGCAGTCCTACACCGTCGTCGGCGTCGCACCCGAGATGCGGCACGACCTGTTCGAGGACGTGCCGGAGCCGCACATGTACGTGCCGTACGGCGGCCGCTTCAACACGATCATGAACGCTGCACGTGCGGCTCGGCGCCGGGCGTTGCCGACGCGCCGATGCTGGCGTCGATCCGCCGCGAGCTGCAGGCGGTCGATCCGCAGCTGCCGAGTGCTCTCGGCGCAAGACGATGGAGCTGCACCGCGACAGCAGCCTGCAGGTGTGGGGCGTTCGCGTCGCGGCGACGATGTTCAGCGCGTTCGGCGTGCTCGCGCTGCTGCTGGCGACGATCGGCGTGTACGGCCTGAAGGCGTACGACGTGTCGCGGCGGACGCGCGAGATTGGCATCCGCATGGCGCTCGGCGCGACCGGCGGCGACGTCGAACGGCTGGTGATGCGCGAGGGCGTGCGCACGACCGCCATCGGCGTGGGCATCGGCCTGCTGCTCGCGGCCGGTATCGGCAAGCTGCTCAGCGGGCTGCTCTACCGGGTCAGCCCGTTCGATCCCGGTCGTGCTCACGGTCGCCGCCGTCGTCCTGTCGACGGCCGCGATGCTGGCGTGCTACTTTCCGGCACGCCGTGCCACTCGCGTGGCTCCGACTGAGGCGCTTCGCGCCGAATAATGGCTGATGGCTAATGGCTGATGGCATATCGTTGATGGCCAAATGGCGCGTCCATCGACCATAGCCATTAGCCATCAGCCATTAGCCATGACGGTCGTCACGCCGCTCGCCATCGCGGCTCTCGTGGCCGTCTGCCTGTCTGGCGCCACCGCGAGCGGCCCGACCTTCGAGTTGGTCCAGCCCGAGCTGTTTGGCGCGACCGGCGGCCAGCCGAACGCCTGGGCCGACTTCGACAACGACGGCGATCTCGACGAGTTCGTCGGATTCCGCGGGCGCCCCAATCGCCTCTATCGCCAGGATCACGGCCGGTTCGAGGACGTCGCCGCCGCGGTCGGCCTCGCTGACAACGTGGAAACGCGCGCCGCCGCGTGGGGTGACTTCGACGGCGACGGCAACCTCGATCTCTACGTCGGCTTCATCGACGGCACTCCGAACAAGCTCTATCGCAACGATGGCAACGGCCGTCACTTCACCGACGTCGCGGCCGCGCTCGGCGTGAACCTCACGGGCGTGACGCGCCAGGTGTCGTGGATCGACTACGACAACGACGGCGATCTCGATTTGTTCATCGCGTTCCGCGACAAGCCGAACCGGCTCTTTCGCAACGACGGCGGCCGCTTCACGGACGTCACCGAACAGTCGGGCATCGGCGATCCGCGCAAGACCGTCGGCGCCGTGTGGTTCGACATCGACGGCGACGGAGATCTCGGATCTGTTCGTGGCGAACCAGAACGGCGACACCAACGGGCTGTTCCGGAACGACGGCGGCCATTTCGTCGACGTCGCGCGCGAGTGGGGTGTGGAGGCGCCGCGGCGCTCGGCGGAGTTCGGCGGCGTCGGTGCGGCCGTGGCGGACTTCGACGGCGACGGCCTGTTCGATGTGTTCGTCGCGAACTACGGGCCGAGCGCGCTGTATCGCAACGACGGCGGCCGCCGGTTCGTCGACGTCACGCAGTCGGCCGGTCTGCTGTTCGAGCAGCACGCGACGACGCCGTCGTGGGGCGACTACGACAACGACGGCCGGCCCGATCTTTACGTCGCCGGGTTCCTCGTCAACGTCACGCACTATCCCGATCACCTGTTCCACAACGGCGGGTCGTCCGCGCATCCGCGGTTCGAGGAGGTGCTGCCTGCGCTCGTCAACGAGCACGACGCCAGCCACGGCGTGCAGTGGGTCGATTTCGACGGCGATGGCGCACTCGATCTCGCGCTCGCGAACAACGATCCAGGCGGGCGGGCACTACCTGTTCCGGAACCTGCTGCCGCCGGCGCAGGCGCGGCAGTCGCTGGCGATCGATGTCGTCGACGCGAAAGGCCGTCACACGAAGCCGGGCGCGGAGGTCCGCGTCTACGCGGCGGGCACGCGCCGGCTGATCTCGTCGGGCCTGGTCGATACCGGCGGTGGCTATTGCTCGCAGAACGTCATGCCGGTGCACGTCGGCACCGGCGGCGCGCCAGAGTGGACATCGAGGTGACGACGATGTCGGCGCGCGGGCGCCAGACGATGAAGCGGCCGGGCGTCGATCCGAAGACCGCGTCCAGGCCGCTCGTGGTGCCCGTTCCCTGAAATGGCTGATGGCTAATGGCTGATGGCATGATGGTCGATGGTCCATCGGCGCGTCCATCTGCCATAGCCATCAGCCATTAGCCATGGCGGGCGTATTACCCCCGATAACCCAACCGCCGCTTCATCGCGCGCACCGTTCCTCCTGGATCGCGCGACGCGCCGCGCCCCACGGCACCCAGCAGGCGCGCGGCCGCGGTCGCGTTGCCGCCGCTCTCCTCGAGCGCCGCGGCCAGCGCCGTCCGCTCGAGCGCCCGGATTTCCTCGCGCAGGTTCAGCGAGCCCGATCGCAGCCGCTGGCGGACGCTGCTCCCGTCCACCAGCGTCTCGCGCCGGGCCGGCGCCCTCAGGATGCGCGCCGGCAAGTCCGAGAGCAGGATCTCGCGGCCCGCGCGCTTGTAGACGAGCGTTTCGAAGATCGCATTGCGCAGTTCGCGAATGTTCCCCGGCCAGGGATAGGCGCTCAGCGCGCGCAGCGCCTCCGGCCGGATCGCATCGATCGGCTGGCGCCGGTTTTCCTTCGCGAAGCGATCGAGGAAGTGGCGAATCAGCGCCGGCAGATCGTCGATGCGCTCGCGAAGCGGCGCGAGATGGATCCGGACGATGGCGAGCCGCTCGTAGAGGTCGGCGCCGAAACGCCCCGCCGCCACGAGCGGCTCGAGGTCGCGGTTGGTCGCGGCGACGATGCGGAAGTCCACTTCGTGCCAGTCGTTCTCGCCAAGCCGGCTGACGACGCGATCCTCGAGGACGCGCAGCAGCTTCACCTGAGTTTCGAGCGGTGTATCGTCGATCTCGTCGAGGAAGACCGTCCCTCCGGCTGCCGCCATCAGCTGACCGTCGTAGGCCTGCACGGCGCCCGAGAACGCGCCGCGCGCGTAGCCGAAGAGCTCGGCCTCCATCAGCTCGTCGGGAATGGCCGCGCAGTTGATCGGCACGAACCGGCGGTCCTTGCCGTGCGGACCATGCGTGAATCAGCCGCGCGGTCACTTCCTTGCCGGTGCCGGTTTCGCCGGTCAGCAGCACCGCCATCGCCGTCTGCGCGGCGCGCGCCACCTGACGGACCACCGCGCGCGACGCGGCGCTCTCCTGGACGAGGTGATCGGCGGCCGGCAGCGGCGGGTCCGGCGTGAGGAGCTCCTCGAGCCGCGCGACGATCGTGTCGATCGCATCCGGCGCGCCGAGCGTCACGACGTCGTAGGCGCCGCGCACCACGGCGTCCATCGCGCGCCCGGGAGGCACGGCCTGTCCCGAGATCCACAGCCAGCGCCCGCGTTCGGCGCGCGGCGCCGGCAGCTTCGCGGCGGTCGCCGTCGACACGACCAGCGGCAGATCGTCGGGTTCGTCGCGCTCGATGCGGATGTCCAGCGATCGCAGACGTTCGGCGAGGCGCGCGAGGGGGCGGCGTTCCGGTCCAGGCGATGCAGCGCATATCCGTATTACAACACGGTCTCAACAGTAATCGTTTGCCGAACTCGCGCAACACCGGCCGAAAAACAGCGCGAAAACGGCCGGTCCGGCCGATGCACCGATCCTCCATCGCGAACGCAAGCATGTTCGCCAAGAGGACGAACCGATGCTGAATCTGCTGCTCGAATATGGGTGGACCGCTCTGGCGGTTTCGACGCTCGTGCTGGCCATCGCCGTCACGATTTTCTGCGGCACCTGGATGATTGCCGCGAACCAGTCGGGCCTGGTCGTGAAACGCTTCGGTCCCGCGCTCGCGTCGGGGCGCATCATCGCGCTCAACGGCGAGGCGGGGTATCAGGCGCGGTTGTTGTCGCCCGGCTGGCACTTCGGACTCTGGCGCTGGCGGTACCGCGTGATCAAAGTGCCGACTATCATCGTGCGCCCCGGTGAAATCGCGCTGATCGTGGCCGCCGACGGCGCCGCGATGCCGAACGAGCATGTGCTCGGCAAATCGGTGCCGTGCGACGACTTCCAGGACGCCGAAGCGTTTCTCTCGCGCGGAGGCGAACGCGGCCGTCAGCTCGCGATGCTGACCGCCGGCACGTACCGCATCAACCCGGCACTCTTCGAGGTCGTGACCACGGCCAACGCGTCGAAGGCCGGCATGTCGCCCAACGATCTGCGCGTCTATCAGGTGCAGCCTGAGCGCGTCGGTATCGTGACCGCGCTCGACGGCCGTCCCATCACCGCCGGCGATCTCGCCGGCCCGATCGTGCCCGGCCACGAGAGCTTTCAGCGCGGACAGGCGTTCATCGACGCGGGCGGCTGCCGCGGTCTGCAGGAAGAAGTGCTGCTGTCCGGTTCGTGGAACCTGAACCCGTGGCTCGTGCAGGTCGAGCAGGTGCCGCTGGTCGAGGTCCCGATCGGCTACGTCGGCGTGGTCGTCAGCTACGTCGGGCGCGAGCACGTCGATCGTGTCCGGCGACGCGTTCACCCACGGCGATCTCGTGGAGCGCGGCCGGAAGGGTGTGTGGATGGAGCCGCTGCTGCCCGGCAAACATCCGCTCAACACCAGGGTGATGAAGGTCGAGCTCGTGCCGACCACCAACATCGTGCTGAACTGGGCGCAGCAGACCGAGGCGCACCACTACGATGCGCGGCTGTCGTCGATCGTCGTCCGTTCGAGGGACGGCTTCTCGTTCAGCCTCGACGTGTCGCAGATTATCCACATCGGCATGCGCAACGCGCCGCGCGTGATCTCGCGCGTCGGATCGATGCAGAACCTGGTCGATCACGTGCTGCAGCCGACGGTCGGCAACTACTTCCGCAACTCGGCGCAACAGGTGACCGTGCTCGAATTTCTCTCGGCGCGGTCGGATCGCCAGCGTCATGCGTTCGAGGACATCCGGAAGGCGATCGAAGCCTACGACGTCGAATGCATCGACACGCTGGTCGGCGACATCGCGCCGCCGGCGGAGCTGATGAAGACGCAGACCGATCGCAAGATCGCCGAGGAGCTCGAGCGGACCTATGAGGTGCAGCGCGAGGCCCAGATCAAGCGCCAGGCGCTCGAGCGCGAAACGGCCGTCGCGAACATGCAGATCGAGGTCGTGCGCTCGGAGCAGATGGTGAAGGTGGCGCAGCAGAACGCGCTGGCGGTGGCCGAGCAGGCGCGCGGTGAAGGCAACGCGCTCGAATTGCGCGCGCAGGGTCAGGCGGCGTCGGTGAAGCTGGCCGGCGACGCGGAAGCGACAGCGTTGAGGGCGGTCGGCTCGGCGAAGGCCGCGGCCTACACGCTCGGCAGGGAAGCGGTCGGCGAGGCCGGCTACACCGCCATGCAGATCGCCACGATTCTCGGGGAGCACCACGTCAAGGTCGTGCCCGACATTGCCGTCAGCGGCGACGGCGCGTCGGGGATGGCGAACGTCATGCTGGCGAAGCTGGTGAGCGCTTCGCGAACCAAGGCAGTCGAACATGGCTGATGGCGCACCCATGGCATGAAGGGCAGGAGGGCTGATGGAAGGGCGGGACCGAACCCATCCGGCCTTTGCCATAGCCCATCCCGCCATGATCCCGTCCTACTCTGATCGCAGCGCCGTCGTTGGATTCAGGCGCGTGGCGCGCCACGCCGGGATGTAGCAGGCGACGAGCGCGACGCCGAGCAGCATCGCCGCGACCGCTGCGAACGTGATCGGATCGGTCGCGGTCACACCGAAGAGCAGCCCCTGGACCGATCGCGACAGCGCCATCGCACCGGCGAGCCCGAGGACCATGCCGGCGAGCGCCATCGACAGCCCCTGCCTGACCACGAGACGGCGCACGTGGTGCGGTTCGGCGCCGAGCGCCATGCGTACGCCGATCTCGTGCGTTCGCTCCGTCACGCCATGGGCCACGACGCCGTACAGGCCGACCGACGCCAGCGTCAATGCCACGGCGGCGAACACGACGAAGATCGACATCGACATCCGCTCGCGAGCCATCGACGTGTCGAGCATCTGATCCATGGTGCGGACCGCATAGAGCGGCAGATCCTTGTCGAGCTGATGCACCACCGCTTGTACCGATGAAGTCATCAGGGCCGGCTCGGCGGGCGTGCGCACGACGATCGCGAGCGCGCGAGCCAACTCCTGCGTGAGCGGCAGGTAGACCTGCATCGGCGTCTCCACGGTCACACCCTCGAACTTCACGTCCGCGACGACGCCGATCACCTGGCGCCATGTGCCAGGGCCTTCCGGCCATCCCTGTTTGATCGACTTGCCGATCGGGCTTTCACCCGGCCACAGGCGCTTCGCGAGCGTCTCGTTGACGACGGTCACGGCGGGCGATGTCGGCGTGTCCCTGGCGTCGAACAGCCGTCCCGCGACGAGGCGAGTGCCCATCGTTTCGAAATAGCCGTCGCTGATGGGCGCGAATGCGGCGCTCGGCAACTCGGGCCTGGGAGGTATCGGCTTGTCTCGTGCGATGAAGATCGAGTTCCAGTTCGATCCTTCGATCGGCAGCGAGAAGGCCAGCGCGGCGTTGGTCACTCCAGGCGTGCCGCGGACGCCTGCGAGCACGTCCGTGAAGAACTGCAGGCGCCGGGCCTCGGTCCACCGTTCGCCCGTCAGCGAAAAACGCATGGTCAGCAGGTGGGCGGGTTGAAAACCGGTCTCCACTCGCGTGATCTGGCCGAGCGTCCGCATCATCAGGCCCGCGCCTGCCAGCAGCACGAGCGCCAGCGCGACCTCGACGACCATGAGTCCGCGCCGCAGGCGATGCGAGCTGGCCGAGGCGCCTGCCGCGCGGCTCCGCGTGAGCGCGGCCTGACCCTGGATGCCCGAAGCCTGAAAGGCGGGAAACGCGCCGAAGACGATGCCGCAGACGCCGGCCGCCGACAGCGCGAAGAGACACGCCATCGTGTCGATTCGCACTTCGTCGAGGCGCGGGGTTCCCTCGGGCGCGACCGCGATCAGCAGTCGCAGGAGCCACGACGCGACGGCCACGCCGAGGATGCCGCCCGCGGCCGACACCAGCGTGCTCTCGGCCAGCATCTGCAGCGTCAGGCGAACACGTCCGCCGCCGAGCGCCGCTCGCACGGCGAGCTCGTGCTGCCGCGCGGCGCCGCGCGCGATGAGCAGGTTGGCGACGTTGACGCAGGCCACGAGCAGCAGACAGCCGACGGCTCCGAGCAGCACGAGCAGCGTGAGCCGCACCTGTGCCACGAGCCGGGCGGCGAGAGGCTCGACGCGTACGGCTGATGCCGCTGTTGGTGTCGGGATGTTCGCGCTGAAGATCGAGGCCGATTGCGGCCAGCTCCTTCGCCGCCGCTTCCACGCTGACGCCGGGCACGAGCCGGCCGACCGCGTTATAGCCCTGATGATTGCCGCGGTCGTTCAGGAACCGGTCGCCCGCAATCGGTCCCATGGGGACGAACAGGTCGTAGGCCCGCAGGTACCGGAATCCTGGCGGCATCACGCCGATCACGACGTGCGCTCGGCCGTCGAGAAGCAGCGGCGTTCCCAGCACGTGCTGGTCGCCGCCCATTCGCGTCTGCCAGAATTCGTGGCTCACCACCACCGTCGGCTCGGCGCCGGCGCGATCGTCTGCGGCATCGAACGAGCGCCCGAGCCGTGGCTGAACGCCGACGACTTGAAGAAAGTTGGCGGTCGTCCTTCGCGCGCGCACGCGCTCCGGCCGGTCGAGTCCAGTGAGCGTGAGCGGCTCATCGCGTGAAAGCGCGAGACCCTGTAGCGAATGCGCCCGCGATTGCCAGTCCAGGAAGTTCGGCCACGACACGGAAATCTGGCCGCCTTCCCTGCCGAGCTCGTTCGCGTAGACGAGCCGGTCGGCGTCAGGCAGCGGGAGCGGCCGCAGCAGGATGCCGTTCACCATCGAAAAGATCGCCGTCGACGCGCCGATGCCCAGCGCCAGCGTCGCGAGAATCGCCAGCGTGAACGACGGCGCCTTTGCGTAGGATCTGATCGCGAAACGCAAGTCCTGCCGAAGATTGTCGAGTGCCATACGGATGCTCCGATGGTGAGCCGTTGTGTGCTCGAGTTCGCGATCGCCGCGCCCGGCATATCGAATGGCGACCGACAGCGCCTGCCGCCAGAACCACAGCGTGGCGAGACCTGTCCCGCTGCGCAGGCGCCACTCTTCGAGGAGGTCGCCCAGCATCGCGTCTCCCCGTATCCCGCGGGGTAGCGCTCGACGCAGCAGTCGAGTTGCCCGCCGGCAGCGAAGCGTTCCCCAGTTCGAATCCGGCGAATGCTGGATCTGTCACGACGTCGAGTCCTTGAGCAGATGCTCGACGCCGCGCCACATGCGCCGCAAGGTCTCGCGCGATCCGCGCAGCGCGGCGATGCCTCCGGGCGTGACGGTGTACAGCCTTCTCGGCAGGCCGTTCCGCGCCGGCGTGCCTTTTGCGGCGGCCCACCGCAACAGGCCCTTGTCCTCGAGCCGATCGAGCGACGTGTAGAGCGCGCCGCGCGAAACCGCGCGTCCCGCCGTCGCTTCCAGCTCGCGGGCGATGGACGCTCCATAGGCCTCTGCGTCGAGACGGAGCACGGCGAGCAGGAGCAGCTGCTCGAATTCCCCGAGTGTGGTGACTGGCGCCATACGTCTACTATGTAGACCTGTTTGACGGCGCGCACAACAAAAAGGTTGACCGACGCTTTTTACCCGGCTGTCACGACCAGATGCGTATAATGCCGGCGCCATGACCATCTACGACCGCACGCTGGCCCGGATGTCGCGTCGTGAGCTGATGAGACTCGGCTGGATCCTCGGGGCCGCGGCGGTCGCGCCGCCGCTGCTGACGCGCCGCGTGCTCGCCAAGCCGATCTTCGATGCCTACCCGTTCGCGCTCGGTGTCGCCTCCGGCGACCCTCTCCCCGACGGCATCGTCCTCTGGACGCGCCTGGCGCCGAAGCCGCTCGAAGGCGGCGGCATGCCGACCAACATCGTCGATGTCGACTGGGAGATTGCGCGCGACGCGCGCTTTCAGAATGTCGTGCAGCGCGGGACCACGCCGGCGAGACCGGAGCTGGGGCACAGCGTCCACGTCGAGGTGGCCGGGCTCGAGCCTTCGCGCGAGTACTGGTACCGCTTCCGCGCCGGCGACGAAGTGAGCCAGATCGGCCGCACGAAAACCGCCCCGCCAGCCGGCGCGCCGGTCGACCGCCTGCGTTTCGCGGTCTGCGGCTGCCAGCACTACGAGGATGGCTACTTCACCGCGTTCCGGCGGATCGCCGAAGAGCAGTTCGACTTCGTCTTCCACACCGGCGACTACATCTACGAGGGACGCGCCGACGGCGGGCGGAACGAGCGGCGGCTCCGGCAGCACAACGGCGAGGAAACCTACACGCTGGGCGACTACCGCAATCGGTACGCGCTGTACAAATCGGACCGCGACCTGATGGCGGCGCACGCATCCGCGCCGTGGGTCGTCACCTGGGACGACCACGAGGTCGACAACAACTACGCCGGCGACATCGACGAAAACAACACGCCGCCGGAGCTATTCGTGCTGCGCCGTGCCGCGGCCTACCAGGCGTACTACGAGTCGATGCCCCTGCGCGCGAGCGCGCTGCCCTCGGGCAGCCACATGCGCCTCTACCGCCGGCTGAAGTTCGGAAGCCTGATCGATCTCAGCGTCCTGGACACGCGGCAGTGGCGCTCCGATCAGCCGTGCGGCGACGGATCGCGAACCAATTGCGCCGAACGCCTCGCTCCGACGCAGACGATGATGGGACCCGAACAGGAGAAGTGGCTGTTCGACAATCTTGCGACCGTCAAGGCGCGCTGGACCGTGATCGGACAGCAGGTGTACTCGTTCGCGTACGACCGTTCGAAGGCCAATCCCGATGGCCAGTTCTCCATGGACAAGTGGGATGGGTATGTCGCGGCGCGCCAGCGTCTCTACAAGCGCCTGTTGGAAACCCACGCGCCGAACCCGATCGTGCTGTCAGGCGACGTGCATCAGCACTACGGCGCCGATCTGAAGATGGACTTTACCGATCCGCGCTCGGCCACGGTCGGCACCGAGTTCACCAATTCATCCATCACGACCGGCGGCGACGGCGCCGACGTGGGAACAACGTGGGAGGCGACGCGCGCCGACAACCCGCACATCAAGTACCACAGCAACCGCCGCGGCTACATCGCGTGCACGGCGACGCCGGCAACGATGCGCGCCGACTTCAAGATTGTCGACAAGGTGAGCGTGCCCGATCTTCCCGCGCGGATCGGCGGGTCGCTCGTCGTCCAGGCCGGGCAACCTGGCACCCACACCGACTAAGAAGGAACCGCGGAGCGCGCTCCGCGGTTCCTTCTGAATCGTGTTGTGAAGTACTTCTTCGCGTCTTCTACTTCTTCATTTCCTTTTGGAGTGTCGCGATGCGTCCGGCCAGGCCGCCGAACAAGGCGCCGACGGTTGGCGCGTATCCCTTGTATTTCTCCGGCAGCTTCCACTCGGCGGCCGCCTGTTCCGGTGTCTTGCCCGCCTTCAGCTCCGCCTGCATCCAGTCCACCAGCTCCTTGTTGAAGTCGGCGTACTCCTTCAGGTCGGCCCACGTGGTCTGTGCCGGCGTGTGGCCGTTGATGATCGTGTCCACGTTCTTGATCCCGTTGTACGCCTTCATCAGCGTGCCGGAGATTTCCATCATGCTGCCGCCGTTGGCCTCGTCGATGAGCGGCACCGACTTGCCGGCGAAGATGTCGCCCGAGTGCACGATGCGCAGCGCGGGGAAGACGACCCAGGCGTCGCCGTTCGTGTGGCCGCGGCCGAAGTAGTACAGGTCCACCTGGTCAGCGCCGTTGCCGATCGTCATCTTTTCCTTGAACGTCCGCTTGGCCATGCCGGCGTCGTTGTGTTCCTTGAAGATCGGCATCTTCTCCATGTTGACCTTGGTGTTCTCCTGCACGACGACATCGACAGTCGCCGGGAAGTCCACGTTGCCGCTCACGTGATCGCCATGGGTGTGGGTGTTGATCAGGAACGCGACAGGTTTCGGCGTGAGCTCCTTGATCTTGTCCAGGATCGGTTTGCCCCAGCCCGGGTTCTTCGCGTCCACGACCGTGACGCCGCTGGTCGTGATGAAGACGGCGGTGTTGCCGCCCCCGCCGCGCAGCACGTAGAGGTTGTCCTTCACCTTTTCGACTTCGACCACCTTGGGCCCATCGGCTGCCGGCGGTTGGTACGCCTTGACGCCGAGGGACAGGGTGCCCACGACGACCAGCGCACCGAGTGCAGTGACTCGCTTCATCAGATACCTCCTGGGAAAAAGACCCGTTGAATGAACCAGACCGCCCCGGTCGCCATCACGACGATCGATCCCGCGAATGCGAGCTGCCGTCCCGCTGCTTCGCTGCGCGAGCGCAGCGCGGCGAAGGCCGTGGCCACGACGGCGACGACCAGCAGCTGACCGGCTTCCAGGCCGACGTTGAAGGAGAACAGCGACCATTCGAGCGCCCGTCGCGGCAGATCCGAGATCGCGCAGGACGCTCGCGTAGCCAAAACCGTGGATGAAGCCGAATGCGAACGCGATCCACGCGCGGACATCCCGGCCGTCGCGGATCAGCAGGTTGTCGGCGCCGACGTACACGATGCTCAAGGCGATTGCCGGATCGATGATCCGCGCGGGCGGGCTGACGATGTTCAGCGCGGCGAGCGACAGCGTCAGGCTGTTGGCGGCCGTGAACATCGTCACGATGAACGCGAGCTGGCGCACGGTGCCGCCCAGGAGCAGAAGGCCGACGAGGAACAGCAGGTGATCCGGGCCGGCGACGATGTGACGAATCCCGGCCGGCAGAAAACGCTGCACGACCGCGAACGAGCCCTGACGCGTGCCGGGGAAGTACTCGAACTTCGTGCGTCCCGCATCCAGAATCTGTTGCGTCAGCGCGCTGCCATCGTAGACGTTGAGGAAGGTCTGGTGCTGCGGATCGTACGGGAACATCAGCGTCGTGATGGTCATCGTGCCGGGCGGACCGGACAGCGCGTACCGAACCGCGAGCCTCAATGACTGACGATCCGGAATCACCTCGGCAGCGGACCACACCGGCGTCAGGCCGGCGCCGTTCGCCGAGATGGACAGCCGTGCGGTCAACAGCCGCGCGATCGCCGCGGACTGCTGCGCCGCGACCGCCGGATCGAGGAGCCGTTCCGCGGGATCGATGTTCAGGTCGTGTCCGAGATCGAAGATATGCGCGACGACGGTTCCTTCGATCGCGGCCGGCTGGAGGCGCAGGTCGATGTAGCTGAAAGGTGCGGGATGCGCGAGGACGGGCCGCGCCAGCAGGAGAAGCAGGGCGGCAATCAGCCCGGATGGTCGCTCCACGACCGGCAATGGTAACGTACGGCCGTGGAGATCGCGCCAGGCGCCTTCTGGCTTCCGCAGCCATCTGGGCGTCGCCGATCAGCTTGCGCTCGTCGAGCAGTGCCGCGCGCTCGTCGACGGCGAAGTGCCGGCATACGTGCCGGTCGTCCGCGGCGGCGGCAAGATGCACGTGCGCATGCTGTGTCTCGGCCGCCACTGGAACGGCAAGACGTATCAGTACGAAACGCGCCGCAGCGATTTCGACGATCTGCCGGCGCCGCCGCTGCCAGCCAACCTCGCCGATCTTGCCAGCGGTGTCGCGCGATCGGTCGGGATGCCGTTCGCGCCCGACCTCTGCATCCTCAACTACTACGAGGGCGACGGCCGGATGGGGCTGCACCAGGACAAGGACGAGAGCGCGCCGTCGATTGCCGCCGGGCTGCCGGTGGTGTCGATCTCGCTCGGCGATACCGCGCGCTTTCTGTTCGGCGGGTTGCGACGGAGGGACGCGGTGGAATCGCGCCTGCTCGAGTCAGGCGACGCATTCGTTTTCGGCGGGCCTGCGCGCCTTCGCTACCACGGTGTGTCGCGAATCGTGCCGGGCACGGCTCCGCCGGAGCTCAAGATGGCTGGACGCTTCAACCTGACCTTCCGTCAGTACTGATCGCGATAGCCGGTGTCGTGCAGGCCTTCAGGCCTGCCCGCCACGGCGGACATGGAGGTCCGCATTACATCCAATTGGCAGACACTGCACCGAAAGTAGCAAATCAGCGCGGTTCCTGAATGCATCCGACGAACGCGGACGTGACGAATCGCCAGTCCACCGCGAAGTGCGGCTCGTAGTCGTCCTTCACGGCCGACCACGGTTGAATCATGCGCTGTCTGATCGCGCTCGGCCGGCTCGAACAGAAAGGCGTCGCGCCCGTGCCGATAGACGACCCACGCATGCTGACGCGCCGTTGGCGAGGCGCCGCCGCAGAGGATGCGCCCGACGTAGAACTCGGCTTCGATGCCGATTTCGATCAGCTTTCTCCACGCCCACAGCGCGAAGTCCTCGCAGTCGCCGCGCTGCCGCCGCTCGAAGTCGCACGGCTGCTGCCAGAGGTCGGGTTCATGGAACTGCTCGACGTCCGACACGTACTCACAGGCGCGGAGCCACGCCACGATGTCGTCGATCGAGCGGGCGGGAACGCAGCTGGTGCCTTCGAAGTAGCGCGAGAACTGCCAGCGGGAGCCAGGTCCGAAGGCGGTGGCGGGCACATCCATCGGAACCCGGCGCCACGGGGAATCGGCGATGCCCATCTCGCGGGCCATGCTCCGGCATGCTGAGCGGACCCACTGAACCAGCTGTTCGGGATGCACCACGTGTCCGCCAGTGGGATACGTCGATTCGACCGGAATCGTTCCCGTGCGACCATAAGCCACCGGATGTGAAGGATAAAGCCTGGGAAGCCGCGCTCGTTCTTCTGGCGTTTGCCTGTCTGGCGCTGCTGGCGACCTATCCGCTGGTTCTTCACCTCGGCCGCGCGCTGCCGGGGGACCTCGGCGATCCGCTGTTCAGCTCCTGGCTGCTCGGCTGGGACGCCGATAGGCTGCGCCACGGTCTCCGCGGGTTCTGGGATGCGCCGATTCTCTTTCCCAGCCGGCACACGGTCGCATTCTCGGAGCACATGCTGGGTATTGCGATCCCCATCGCGCCCATCATCTGGCTGACCGGCAATCCGATCCTCGGATACGACCTGGCCTTTCTCTCGACCTACGTCGTCGCCGGCTCCGGCATGTACCTGCTCGCGCGCGAGCTCACGGGGCGGCGCGATGCCGCGTTCCTGGCCGGGCTGATCTTCGCGTTTTCGCCGATGAGGGCGCTCCACGTCTCGCATCTCCAGGTGCTGGCGTGGGGGTGGATGCCGATTGCGCTCTGGGGTCTGCACCGGTTCCTGACGACCCAGCACGCTTCGCAGACGGCGCACTCACGCGGCTCGACAGTCGCGCTCGCGATCTTCGCCTCCGCATTCACCGTTCAGGCATTCTCGAACAGCTATTTTCTGTACTACCTCGCTCTCGCTTCCGCGTTCGTCGTTGTCTACGAGCTCGCGTCACGTTCGGCGCCCGCCGCGGTTCGCTTCCGCGCGCTCGGCCGTCTCGCAGCGGCGTCGGCGCTCATTCTTGTCTGTGTCGGCGCCGTGGCGTGGGCGTACGTGTCGGTCCGTCGTCAGTACGGATTCCGAAGGCCGTACGACGACTGGTCGATGTTCAGCGCGAACCTCCGGTCCTACGTGTCGGCCCCTGACAACACGCGCCTCTGGGGAACCGTTCTGCACGGCGACGAGTTTCCCGAGCGTCAGCTCTTTCCAGGTTTCGTGACCGCGATCGCCTCGGCCGCCGCGCTCTGGCCCGGCCGCTCGCGCCGCCCGATCGCGACGCTGTACGGCGCGCTCGCCGCGGTCGCACTTCTGTTGTCGCTCGGCCCCGAGCCGGCGGCCTGGTCACATCGTCTGCTTCCCTCGGGACCGTATCTGTGGCTCGCGCGGATCGTGCCGGGCATGGATGGCATGCGTGTGCCCGCACGTCTGGGAGTCGTCGTGCTGCTCGCACTCAGTGTGCTCGCGGCTCTTGGAATTGGAAGGATGCTGGCGCGGCTCCAGCCGAATGCGCGCCGTGTCGCGTGCAGTGCTGCTGGGCGCCGCGATCGTGGCCGAGGGATGGGCCGCGCCTTTGCGCATGGCGCCGTTCGACGCGCGAAACCGGCCCGGCGATCGCGCGGCGTATCGCTGGCTCGCACAGCAGCCGCAAGGCGCCGCGATCGAACTGCCCATCCTCGAGTGGGCCATTGCGCCGACGCTGACGTATCAGTATGCGACGCTATCGCACGGCCACCCCATCGTGAACGGCTACAGCGGATACGGATCGTCGCTGCAGGAGTTTCTCGGCGGCGCCGCCTCGCCGCTGAACGATCTCGATCGCATCGAGGACGCGCTGGTGCTCCTCGGATCGGTCGGCGTGCGCTACGTGCTCGTGCACCCGGCCGACTACGAAGATCCGCATGCCGGCGCCGACACGCTCGCCGCCATTCGTGCCCATCCTGCGCTGGCATCGGAGGAGTTCCGTTCGGATGCCGTCGTCGCTTTTCGACTCGCCGGTGTCGAACCGCCGGCGCCGCCCGCGCCTGCGACGGGGCGCCGGCTGCATGCTGCTGATTTCCACGCCAACGCGTCCGACGCCGCCGATCGGCTGCCGCTCGCCTTCGACGACGATGGCGACACGCGGTGGCTCACGGGACGGCCTCAGAACGGCGACGAGTGGATCTCGATCGACTTCGATCGCACGCGCGACGTATCGGCAATCGAGTTGCAAACGGCCTCGCGCAGCTTCGGCGACTATCCGCGCGAGCTGCTGATTGAGAGCACAGGCGAGGACGGCACGCGCACGGCGCTCTATCGATCGCCGATGCTCGTCCCGTACGGTCGCACGCTCGCGCAAGGCCAGCCTCAGCCCTCGCTCGTCGTCAACCTGCCGGCGAATCGGACCCGCACGCTGACGATCAGGCAGACCGGGCACACGCGCCGCTGGTTCTGGTCGATTCACGAACTCGGCATCTTCGAGCGCTAGATCACCCACCGAGTGGTTTCAGCTCGCGCAATCCGTAGCTCGAAGAACCACTCGGCAGAATCTCCACCAGTGCTCCACCCGAAGCAATTGCAGTTTCTGCACCGTTCGGGGAAGCCGCTCCGAAGATCATTGGCCAAATGCAGGCCGATCGTACGGCACGCTCGATGCTCTTGCGTTCGCGACGATGGTAGACTCGCGGAAAGGCGGAGTGATGGCGGACCGGATTGATCACCTGACGGAACGTGTGCAGGTCGTCGAGGTCAAGCTAGACGGGCTGTCGACGACGGTTGGGCAACTGTCCACGAAAGTCGACGGTCTGTCGACGACGGTCGGAGAGTTGACGATCAGGGTTGATGGGCTGACGACAACTGTCGGACAGTTGACGACCAGGGTCGATGGGTTGACGACAACGGTCGGGCACCTGACGACGACGGTGGACGAACTGTCAACGGCGATGGCCGCAGGATTCGTCGAGCAGCGGGAGTACACGGAATTCAGCCACGCGCGCCTCGAGGCGAAGATGGAGGCCGGCAACGCCAGGCTCGAGGCGAAGATGGAGGCCGGCAACGCCAAGCTCGAAGCGAAGATGGAGGCCGGCTACGCTAAGCTCGACGCGAAGATGGACGCCGGCTACTCCAAGCTCGAGCGAAGATGGACGTCGGCTTCGCCCGCGTCGATCGCAAGCTGGATCGGCTCATCGACGCGCATCGTCTCCGTCCGAAATCGAAAAGGCGCAACGAGTAGTCCCGAACCCTAAAGTGCGCTGATGGTGACGAGCCCCGCGCCCTTTCCACTGCTCTACCATCGACCCGTGTACAGCTCGATCTCCGGCAGGTGCGTCAGCGGCGTGATGGTGATGCCGTGTTCCGCGGCGACCATCCCGATCGATCGATCGTCGGGCCAGCCTGCGACGAGCGCGTCGTGCCCCGAGTTCTTCCAGAGCATGTCGGTCTCTTCAGAGCGATAGGCGAGCCCGAACACGCGCGCCCGGGTGTGCGTGCGAGCCAGCGTGAGGTTCGCGTGAAAGACCGCCGGCCAGACGCGCCAGTAGTCGCCGGCGATGACCGTGGCGCCGGCGCGAACAATGGCGGCGCTCTGGCGCCCGAAGCGATCGTCGAGGCCGCGTTCGATGCGGCTGAGCGAAGGAAGGCCATAGCTCACCATCGACGCCACTGCCAGCACACACAGCGAAGCGATCGCCAAAGCCTTCGTCCACCTCGCCAGCAGCGCGGCAAGTACGGTCGAAACGCCTGCGCCGACAATCATCAGCGTCGGGTACATGTAGCGGAACGAGTACAGGTTCATGCCGACCCACAGCGAAGTCCCCAGCGACGAGCCATGTGCCGACGGCCATCGCGAGCAGCGCAACTGCCGTTTTCCAGGGAAGCAACGCGCCGGTCCACCATAGCCAGGCGAGTGCCGCGGCCGTTGCGACCGCGACGCCGATCGCGGTGTGCGGGTGTACGAACACACCCGATGTGCCTTCCAGCAGTTGCCACCATCCGTTCGGCCACTTGCCCGGCGGAGCCAGCGCCGTCACGGTGTGTGCCGATGCCACGTAGGTGGCGGCCAGCGACGCAAGCGACGCCGCGACAGCCTGAAGTGCGAGCAGGCGCACCGGTCTGATTCCCTCTGAGCACCGCCGCTATGACGAGCGGCACGACGATGCCGATGTTGACCCAGCAGGCGAACAGCAGAAGGACGAGGGCGGCGACGCTCCGGCCTCGACGATAGTCGCCGTCTGCCACGAGGAGCGCGGCAAAGCCCAGCGAGATCGAGAGCGCGTACGGTTGGGTCACCAGCCAGTCGAACTGCACCGCCGGCGTCGCCGACAGCAGGAACAGTGTGTTCGTGCACGCACCGATCGCCATCCACGCGCCGTCGCGCCCCACCAGAAATCGCGCCATCACGAACGGCGCGGCCAGTGCCGCGACGGTCATGATCCATCCCTGCACGAGCATGTTGCCCAACGGGTGGCGAATCGGCATCGCCAGGAGCGGGACGAGCATGCCGAAGCGATCCTGTCCCCAGAAGAACGGCGTCCATCTCTGCGTGCTGATCGAGGACGGTCAGCAGCGAGTCGGCGTGCTGGAAATCGTGAAGCGTGCCGAGCCCCATCCACGCAGCGAGGCCCGCAGCCAGAATCGAGACCAGAACCCACGGGTGGCGGAGTGAATCGGACACCGCGGTTGTTGTACCACGGCGATGCGATTCTTATTCGTATCTGAGAGCCAGAACCGGATTGACCCGCGTCGCGCGCCGGGCAGGGATGTAGCCCGCGATGGCGGCGACCAGCGCGAGCACGAAGCACGCACCGGCCATCGTCAGTGGATCGCTGCCGCTCACGCCGTAGAGTTGACTGCTCACGAAGCGGCTGAGCGCCCAAGACGCGATGAGGCCGAGCAGGAGACCTGACCCGACGAGCACGAGCACGTCGCGCATCACGAGCCAGATCACGTCGCCGGGGACGGCGCCGAGCGCCATGCGTACGCCGATCTCGCGCGTGCGCCGGGCGACGGTATACGCCATCACCCCGTAGAGGCCGATGACCGCGAGCAGGGTGGCGAGCACGCCGAACGCCGTGGACAGCGTCGCAATCAGCCGATCGTTGAGGAGCGACTGATCCATCTGGTGATCCATCGTGCGCAGGTTGTAGATGGGAATGTTGGCGTCCAGCTCGCGGACTACCTGGCGGATCGCGCCGAACGCCGCGTCCGGCTGGTTCGTGGTGCGGACGTACATCACCGTGCCGCCGGCGCTGTCGTTCTCCATGAACGCGAAGAACACCTGGCGCGGGATTTCGTCCCGGACGCCGGTGTACTTCGAGTCCTTCACCACGCCGATGATTTCGATTGGCGTCTTCGTGCCCGGGTTGATCCCGAATCCGATGTGCCGGCCGAGCGGGCTGCGATCGCCGAAGTAGTGCTTCGCGTAGCTCTCGTTGACGATCGCCACCTTGTAGGACGGCAGCTGCGCCTTCGGATCGGCCGGCTCGAACCGGGCGTCGCGATCGTCGAAGTCGCGTCCGGCGACGAGCGGGATGCTCAACGTCTTGAAATATCCGGGGCTGACGGCGTTGCAGTAGGGGTTCATGCTCTCGCCCGGCTTCGCCTCGTAGCCTTCCACCGACATCGAGCTGTCCCATTCGTTGCCTTCGAGCAGTCCCATCTGCGCGAACGCCACGCCGCCGACGCCCGGCGCCGCACTGACGCGATCGCGCACCTGCTTCTCGAACTGCTTCGAGCGCAGCGGCGTGTAACCGTTCAGCGTCGGCGACAGGTTGAATGCAATCAGGTTCTCCGTCTTCAGGCCCAGATCGAGCGTCCGCAGGTTTCGCAGGCTGCGGATGAAGAGCCCCGCGCTGATCAGCAGCAGGACCGAGACGGTGACCTGCGCGATCACGAGCCCTTTCCGCAGCCGCACGCCGCCGCTTCCGCCGACGACCGCGCCTACCGTGTCCTTCAGCGTCGGCGCAAGATTGGGCTTTGTCGATCGCAGGGCGGGCACCAGGCCGAACAGCAGGCCCGTTGCCAGCGACAGCACGAAATTGAACACGAGCACCCGGCTGTCGATCGATCCGGAGATCACGTGCGGCGTATCCGACACCGGCAGGAATCCAAGCAGGAACTTCGTCGTCCACGACGCGATGACCAGCCCGAGCACACCGCCGACACCCGCGAGCAGCACGCTCTCGACGAGCAACTGACCGACGATGCGGCCGCGGCTGGCGCCGAGGGCGAGACGGACCGCAATCTCTTTCTGCCGGGACGTGGCGCGCGCGATGAGCAGGCTCGCGACATTGGCGCAGGCGATCAGCAGCACGCCGCCGACGATCGCCAGCAGCAGCCAGAGCGGCTGCGACAGCTGCTGGCGGATAGGCGATCGGCCTTGCGCGGCCTCGAAGAGATCCACCTGTCCCTTGAGGAACTCCTCGCGTGTGTAGCTCGTGGTGCCGCTGAACGCGGCGTCCAGCACTTCCTGCTCGAGGATGCCGTGAAAGTACGGCTGCAGCGCGGCCTTCGCTTGCTCGCGAGTCACGCCCGGCTTCAGCCGGCCGAAGACGTTGACCCAGCGGCTGCGCCGATTGTCCACGTCGTCCCAGTTCGGCGTCATCTGCGCCTTCATCAGGACCGGGACCCGGATGCTCGGCACGTAGCCGATGTCCACGCCATCGAAGCCGGCCTGGGACACGCCGATGATCGTCAGCTTGTTGTTGTTGACGGTCACGATCTGCCCGACGACTTTCGGGTCTGCGCCGAAACGCGTCCGCCAGTAGTCGTAGCTGAGCACGGCGACCGGGCCGTCGCCCCGCTTGTCGTCGTCGGACGTGATGAGCCGGCCGAGCGCGGCGCGCACGCCGAGTACCTGGAAGTAGGTGCCGGAGACGAGCTCGCCGGGCACGCGCTCGGTCTGGCCATCGACGCCGACGTTCATCGCAACCGCCCGGCGCGCGAACATGCCGGAGAAAATCTTGGGGGCCGGCGCGCCATTCGCGACCTTGAGGCTCACGCGCGGGAGCGCCGGGGCAGTGCCGCGCTCGACGAAATCGTCGCGAAAGTCCTCGTACATCGGGAACGACAACATGTTGCCGCCCGAGTTGTTGCCGTAGTGGTTGCGCGCGCCGTTGAACAGGACGAGCTGGCCCGGGTCCTTCACGGGCAACTGGCGAAGGAGCACCTCGTCCACGAGCGTGAAGATCGCCGTGTTCGCGCCGATGCCCAGGGCAATGGACAGGAGCGCAACGCTCGTGAAGAGGGGCGAGCGTGCGAGCCCGCGAAACGCGTAACGAAGATCGGGGAAGAGATGGCGCATGTGTGTGCTTAGACGAGAGCGGCTTCCCACGGGTTGACTTGCCTCTGTCCCGTGCGGCAAGGTGGCCGTATGCGTCGTCGCGACGGCCTGGCCGCGTGGCTGATTGTGGCCGCGGTGCCCTTCATCAGCGGGGTGCAGGGCCGCAATTCGGGGAACGCCGAGATCGGTCGTGAGCTTGCGCGATCCAGCGTCCGCAGCGGCAAGTCGTTCGACTACGCCAGCGGGCTGGCGGCCATGGGTCCGCGGCTGACCGGTTCAGCCGCCTATCAGCGAGCCGCCGAGTGGTGTGTCGATCGGTTCCGCGCCATGGGGATCGCGCGAACGGCCCTGGAGCCCTTCACGATCGACCGTGGCTGGGAGCGTGTGTCGGCGCGCGCGCGAATCGTCGAGCCGGAGAGTCGTGCGCTTCACGTCGAGTCGCTCGGCTGGACGCCATCGACGCCAGACGGCGGACTGAACGCGGAAATCATCGCGCTGGAATCGTTTTCGCTGGACGCTTCGGTGAAGCGGTCGCTGCCGGGGCGAATCGCGCTGTTGCCGGATGGCGATCCGCCAGGAAACCCCGACGCCGCTGCGCGCTCGCTCGGCGCGGCGCTGCGCAATGCCGGGGCGCTTGCCGTCCTGGTGCCGGACGGCGACGTCGACAATCAGCTCACCGCGCGCGGTTTCGGGTTCGGCACGGTCATCGGCGGGCTGCCGGCGGCACAAATCGGTCGAGATGATGCGCAGACGATTCGCGATCGCCTCAGGCGGGGGCCGGTGCGGCTCTCGCTGGAGCTCGTGAATCGTGTGACGCCCGGCGCAGTCACCGTGAACAACGTCGATCGCCGACATTCCCGGACGCGACCGTCCGGACGAGTGGGTCGTCGTCGGCGCGCACCTCGATTCATGGGACTTTGGAACCGGCGCGCAGGACAACGCCACCGGAGTGGCGATGGTGCTCGAGGCCGCGCGAGCGATCGCCGCGCTCGAGGAACCGCCGCGCCGGTCGATCCGGTTCGTGCTGTGGGGCGGGGAGGAGCAGGGTCAACTCGGTTCCACGGCATTCGTCCGCACGCACGCGGGCGAGCTCGATCGAATCGTCGCCTACCTGAACTCGGATGCCGGCACCGGCAAGTTGATCGGATGGACCTCGCCCGGCCGCGACGACATGGTGCGAGCCGTTCGCGCGCTGACCGGCAACGTCCTCGAGGAGCTCGGCGCCGGAACGTTCGATCAGAGTCTCCGCTATGCGTTTCAGTCCGACGGCGCACCATTTGTCCTGGCAGGGATTCCGATCCTCGACCTGAACGCGGACGATACGAAGTACGAGGACATCCATCACAAGGCGTCCGACACGATCGAGCGAGTCGATGCGCGCCAGCTCGCCGCCGGCGCGGCGGCACTCGCGGCAACGGCCCGAGCCATTGCGGATGCGCCGGCGAGGGTCGCGCCCCGGCTCGATCCGCGATCGGTGGAACGACTGCGAAAGAAATGAAGCGTGATGGGAGTCGAGCGCATCCACAGTCCGGAAGATCCCCGTGTCGCCGCGTATCGCGGAGTCCGCGACGGCGAGCTCTTGCGGTCGAGTGGACTCTTCGTGGCCGAGGGGCGCCACATCGTCCGGCGCGTGGCCGGGGACGGCCGGTACCGGGTGCACTCGCTGCTCGTGAACGATGCAGCGTTGAACGGCCTCGAGCCGGCCCTCGAACGGCTTGACGCGAGCGTGCCGATCCTCGTGGCCGAGCCGAAGGCGTTGTCGGCGATTGCCGGCTACGACGTGCACCGCGGGTGTCTGGCGCTCGTGCATCGGCCGCCGCCAGTGCCAGTCGACGTGCTGGCCGAAACGGCCGCGCTGCTGGTTGTTCTCGAGGGCGTGTCGAACGCCGACAACGTCGGCGGCATCTTTCGCAATGCCGCGGCGTTCGGCGCCGGTGGTGTGCTGCTCAGCCCGACCTGCTGCGATCCGCTGTACAGAAAGGCCATCAGAACGTCGATGGGCGCAACGCTGAGCGTGCCGTTCGCGCGCGTCGAGCAGGACGACTGGCCGCGCGTCCTGACACGTCTCAGCTCAGCCGGGTTCACGATCGTCGCCTTGACGCCACGCGAGCCGTCGGAATCGATGGAATCGTTCGCCGCCCGCCCGCGTGCTGCCCGCGTAGCGCTGATGCTCGGCACAGAAGGCGCAGGCCTGACGCCGGCCGCCGAGTCCGCCGCCGACTTCAGAGTACGAATTCCGATCGCTGCAGACGTCGATTCCCTCAACGTTGCAACAGCCGCCGCCATCGCACTCTATGAACTCGGACTGCGCTCAAAAGTCGGATGACGCGCCTCTTGGTGACCGGGCGTGACGGGAATAGGATAGGGCCGGCGAGGGTGACGAGATGATGAAGACCACATCACTCTGGATGGGCACGGTGCTGGTCTTGTGCAGCCGTGTGTTGTTCGCGCAGGACCTGACCGGCGATTGGCAGGGTACGCTCGGGACCGCGCCGCAGCAGCTCCGGCTGATCGTGCATATCGACAAGGGCGAGGGCGGGGCGTGGAAGGCCGCGCTGGTGAGCATCGACCAGAGCCCCGATCGCGGCGCGCGCATGGCGGCTGACTCGGTCACGGTGGAGGGCACCAGCTTCAAGATGGCCGTGAAGGCGATCCGCGGTTCCTTCGACGGCACGATCGCCGCTGACGGCAACTCGATCGCCGGCACGTGGAGCCAGGGCCTGGCGTTGCCGTTGACGCTCGCCCGCGCGACACCGGAGACCGCCTGGAAGGATCCCTCACCGCACTCGGCGAGCTTCGTGACGGTGGATCACGACGTCAAGCTCGAGGTGCTCGATTGGGGCGGCCCCTCCACAGGCCGGACGCTGGTGCTGGTGCCGGGCCTCGGCAACACCGCGCACATTTTCGACGTCCTCGCAACGAAATTGACGGCGCGCTATCACGTCGTCGGCGTCACGCGCCGCGGCTTCGGCGATTCGAGCGCGCCCGCGTCCGGTTATGGCGCCGACCGCCTGGGCGATGACGTGCTGGCGGTCATCGATGCGCTGAAGATCAGCAAGCCGGTGCTGACAGGGCACTCGCTCGGCGGCGAGGAGCTGAGCTCGATTGGATCGCGGTACCCGGAGAGAGTCGCCGGGCTGATTTATCTGGACGCGGGCTACTCGTACGCGTTCTACGCGCCCGGCATTGATCCGTTTCCGCCGCCGCCGACCACGTCCCTGCCGCCGATCATCGAGGGCATCATGAAGGGGACCCAGAAGTACACCAGAATCCCCGTGCCGATCCTTGCGATCTACGCGCTGCCGCACGATCCGGGACCGGTGGCCACCCCGGCGATGCGGGCTCAAACCGAGGCCAACGACGTGAAAGGCGAGGCGCTGGCGAAGGCGTTCGAGAGCGCCTTGCCCACCGCGCACGTCGTGCGCATTCCGCGCGCCAATCACTATGTGTTCGTCTCGAACGAAGCCGATGTCCTGCGGGAGATGGAGGCGTTCGTCGCCGCGCTGAAATAACCGATGGTGTGACATGCCCGGCCAGGTTTGAAGCTCGACGTACGGGGGCTGCGCAGCGAGCAATGCTCCCGATAGGTGCTAGGCGCGCGACTCCAGCCAAGCCGTCACATGATGCGGGATCGTCTTGCGCGGGTCGCTCCAGGAGAACTCCTGGCGAATGAGACCCGACCAATCGGCTCTCACGTACTTGTGGGCCTGCTTCTCGACGAGGAACAGCACGTCTTTGCCAAGGCCGCGCATCCAGCCCCATTCCATCGCCACATTTGGATTCAGTTCCGGCTTGTATTGCGCTTCGACGATGGCCACGCCGTAGCGGCAGCCAAGCAGATAGAGCTCGACATTCGACCACACATCATCGAAATACATGCGCTCGGATGCGATGCGCGGGACAAAGCCAGCCGACTTGATCGAGCGCGCAACGGTGTCGATGACGCGGCGCAGGTCGTTGGCCTTTTTCGTCTTCCCCTCCGGAAACTTGGTCATGATGAACACCGATTTCTCGAAGCTGGCCTCGCTCCTGAATTGACCGAGCTTGGTCTCGTAACGAAGGTGCTGCGGCGGCAAGGCCATGAGCTCGGCGAAGCTGGCGCCGCTCGCCAGGACGTGACCGTCGTGCACCAGGCTGTCCGTGGCGGTCGACGAGGCCCGCCGCTCGAGCGTTTTCGTGAGTGTGGCGTCGAGATCGCGCTGCTCGTCCGGCGCCGGCTTTTCTCCGGTCAGGCGGTACGGGACGCGAGCAAAGTGCGACAGATCGTACGGAATGGGCTCCCAGACCGCGCCGATGATGATGGTGGTGCGCCGGCGCAGCGCGTGGCGAAGGCCGATCTGATAGAGGACGTTCCCGCTCCAGGAGGTGATATCGGCGATGACGACGTCGCTGTCGGCGACGAGTCGAATCATGCTGCGCTGAATGATGCCGCCGAGCTCCGGTTCATCGCCTCGATAGCAGACGTAGCCGGCTCGCTCGACTGCCGGCTTGATGGTCTCGACGTAAATCGCGTCGAAGTCCACGATCGGCGTTACTGACAGATTCTTTGGCGCCTTCCTCCCGTACGGCACACACACGTAGCAGGTCTTCCGAATCTTCGAGCGGCGAGGCGTTGGTGCCTTCGCCGTCTTTAACGTCCGCCTGTGTGCTTTCACCATGGCTGGACGATACCAGAGGCGGAAGCCGGCGAGGAACACTATCCTCGGCCCCTAGCACCCAGCACCGTGGCACCCTGGCACCCGGCACCCAGTCCGTGTCTCCTAAAACCCTATCCGCCCTCCGACTTCTATCCGTCGCGGCGCACCCGCTGCCGTCGGCTGGCCGAAAAACGGTGATCCGACGACGCCGCTGAAGTTCAACGCGTTGAAGTGATTCAACGCGTTGTACGCCTGCACGTAGAGTTCGAGCGCGTAGCGCTTGCCGGCGCCGTCCATGCCGCCCATCCCACTGAGCGGATCGGCGCTGTCGCCGCGAACCACGCGGACCTGCGGCCCCGCAGGGGGAGGCGCGGCTCCGCCGAAAGCCAGGCTCCAGCTCAGTCGAAGGCCGAGATCGATCTGCGTGGCTCCAAGCCCGGTGTTGCGCGTGACACCGGCCGGACGATCGTTGCTCACGGTGTCGCCGTTGTCGTCGCGGCCGGTGGTGATGTTGTACGGCGTGGGCGATTGCACCCGCAGCGAGGTCCCGAGACGGAAACGCCGTTTCAGCGGAACGTTCGCCAGGCTCATGAACCGGTGCCGCGAGAAGCCGAGCGCCGGTCCGCGCTCCGCGGCGAGGTTGTAGTTGTCGGCGGGAAGGCCGAACGGGCTGTCGGTGTCGTTCAGCGATCGGCCGAACGTGTAGTTCGCGGCTATGAAGAGCCGCTGCTGCGGCCGTGAGTAGTTGAGGTTCACGCTGATGGCATCGAACTGCGGTCGCCGCAACCGACTGGATCTCGGTGATCGTGCCGGATGCCGGATCGGGCCGGAGCCCGTTGGCGAGCGGCGCGTTGATGTTCACGCCGCGCAGCTGATTCGTGCCGCGCCGAGCGATGTACATCGTGTTGACCCGCACGTCGCCGGGCAGCGCCTGCTCGATGGCGGCGATCGCTTCGGTGAGGCGCGGCTGGGCGAGGTTCGGCGCAAACTGCACGCGGCCGGCGGGGAGCACGACCGTCTGGTCACCGAACCGCACGTTGGGATAGCCAGGCTGCATGACCGTTTCGATCTGCTGATGCGTGCCGTCGAGCTGAACCGCTTGTTCGTACGTCTGCGCGTCGAACCAGTCGAAGAACACGCCGCCGCCCGTGCGAATCGTCGTCTTGCCGCTCTTGAACGGCGACCAGGTGATGCCGCCTCGCGGCGCGAGGTTGAAGCCGCCGACGAGCGACTGATACTCCTGCCGCAGGCCGGCGCTGACGGTCAAATCCTTCCGCGCGCGGATGTCGTCCTGCACGTAGAGACCCAGCTGCGCCTGTGAAATCGCCACGCGTGGATCGCCGGCATTTCGCGAGTACGTGGTCGGCATGCCGGCGTCGTAGGCGTCGAGGCTGGCGAACGTGAACGTGCCGCCGGAGTTTCGCAGTTCGCTCGGTGCGATAGCGGCCGGCGTCGAGCTGCACACCCGCGCGAATCGCGTGGCGCCCCGTGGCGATATCGAGGTCGTCGGTGATCGACGCGACGTCCGATCCGCTGGAGCCGACGAGCTGCGCTCCTCCGGCATTGAACGCGTTCAGCACGAGGACCGCCGGCGCGACGCTGGTCGGCGTGAACGTGGATCCCTCGTTCAGCCACTGCACCCGCAGCTCGTTGTACATCGTCTTGCCGATCGCGCCCGCGTTCGATGCGCGCAGCACGTTCTCGGTCCGCGTCTGTCGATAGCCTCGATCGACGAGGTCGTAGTCGCCGACGCCGAGGTTTTCCGCCTTCGAGTGGCTGCGCTGAAACTCGGCGCGAAACATCTGCGACTTCGTGAGCATGTGCTCGAGGCGTGCGGTGAAGTTGATCGAGTCGTTCGGCTTGCGCACCGAGTCGGAGAAGTATCCGGAAGGGAGTGCCGCCACGATCGTCTTGGAGTCGAACGCGTCCGTGCCGTCCGCCGACAGCGAGAGCGATGTGTGCTGCTTCCAGAGCGGTCCGCTCACGCTGAACGAATAGCGCTCGTATTGCTCGTCGCCCTTGACCGGCGCGAACGCGTTGCGCGCGCTGAGCGCGTCGCTGCGAAAACCGAGGCCGGTCGATCCGCGCCAGTTGTCGATGCCCGGCTTGGTCGTGATGTCGATTGAGACGAACCCGGGCTCGTGGGTGTCGGCCGCAAACATGTTCCGGCGGAAACGAATCTGCTGGATCTGTCCCTTCGGCGGCAGCCGGCCTCCGCGGAAACCGTTGACGCGCAGCACCGAACCGGGTCCGGCCATGTCGCGCAGCATCTGTTCCATCTCGTCGGGATCGTCGGGCAGCTCGTCGATCTGCGCCTGATCGAGGACGGTGGCGAACGCGTTGCCGCGCGGATCGCTGGCGCGCTCGCGCGGGTCGCGTCCCACCTGCACGGTTTCCGCGAGCTTCGCGATCTTGAGCTTCACCTCACGACGGTTGTCGCCCGAACGAACGCGCACGCCGGCGACGTCGGCCGGCTCGAAGCCCGGCGACTCCACGTGAATCGTGAAGGTGCCAGGCTCGAGCGTCGTGAAGACGGCGTCGCCGCGAGCGGTGGTGTCGAGTGTCGGTCCGTCTGTCTCGCTCGCCGTCGGAGATCCCGGGTGTGGCGAAGGGTGACCCGCGCTCCCACGATGACCGCGCCGCTGGGATCGACGACCGTGACGCGCAGCGTCGTGTCGGTGCGCGGCTGCGCCATCGAAGCCGTCGACAGCAACATCGTCAACAACACGCATACGAACGTCTTCATAGAGCTCCGCGTGATGGATGGCACTCGATGGCCGCCTATCTGGCCGCGAACGTGTCGGGCTTGAAGGCCGGATTGATCTTGATCGTCTTGAACGTGGTTTCTTCGGTCGGCTTGCCGTCGATCGAGCGCGCCAGGCGATGCGGGAGCATCAGGCCGTCGACCGTCTTGTAGTCGTCGAGATAGAGCGTGATGTCGACGACTTGCGGTGCAGGGAGCGCCGACCCGTCGTGCGGCCCGTCGCCCCGGCCTCCGGCCGGAGGCGGACCTTGCTGCGTCTGGATCATCACGCGTGGCGCGATTCCGCGATACACCAGCATCAGAGGACGATGGCTCTTCTGATCGAGGAAGATCCGCGCGGCAAAGTTGCCCGGCCCTTTGGCGTCGACCACATCCGCCTTGCCTTCGTCGGACTCGGCCTCGCCGCCGGAAGTGAACTCGAGCGGCAACGACGCGGGAGACGTCAGCAGAAATGCAAGGGCCGTACGGGCAAGGTCGGCGTGCGCGTTGCGGATCGCCTGCACTTCCGCGTCGCCGGTCGGCGGCGGTCCCGTCCGGACCACCATGCCGGGCGGCGCGTTCAGCGTCCGCTGGTTGCGAAGCAGCTTGTCGCCGTTCACGCCCTGCTCGGTGACGATCGTGACGTCCCCCATCGGGCTCATCGACTCGGTTCGCAGGAGCTTGTCGGGGAGCTGCAGATCGACGGTCACTTCGCCGTTCAGTTGACGATCCTGCAGCGTCCGCTGATAGGTTCCGCTGGCCGTGAGCCCTTGAACCTTGTTCAGACTCTTCTCGCCTCCCAGCGCGGCACGCGCCTGTGCCATGAGCTGCTCGCCTTTGGCATCGCCAGCCGCACGGGCGGCGTAGCCGCCGGCCGCCATCGCGATCGACATCAGATAGACAATCATTCGTTGCACGTCATCACCTCGTTGAGCAGTATGACGAGCAGCCGTTCGGCAAGTTGTTATCTCTGGGCAATCGTTTTGTAAGAAATGTAAAGCGTGAGAATCCGCTGTCGCATTTCGCGTACAGTGATTCCCGTGAGGGTTGATTTCCACGACCGGCAAGGTCCGTCGTGGCAGCTGATCGCCGGCGCGCTTCTCGCCGGGCTGCTGGTCGCGCTCGCGGTGTTGCAGTACCGGTGGCTCGGCGAAGTCGGTGAAGCGGAGCGCGCCCGCATGCGCGCCAGCCTCCAGACGCGCGCCGCCGACTTCACGCAGGAATTCGACCGCGAGCTGACGCGCATCTATCTCGCCTTCGATTTCGATCCGGACGTACTCGAGAAGGACGCCGCGCGAGCGGTCGGCGCCGGAGTCGAGCAGGCCCGGTCGATCGCGGCGGTTCCAGGCCTGATTCGCGACGTCTTCCTGCTCGAAGGGCAGGGGCCACAGGCCAATGTCCTGCGGCGATTCGATCCCGCGACTCAGACCCTGCAGGCGGCCGAATGGCCGCCGGCACTCGCAGCCTGGCGCGAGCGCGCATCGAGGCCGGGACCGCTGGCACGCCCGGGCGGTCTCCCGATATTCATGGCCGATGCCGTGGATGCGTCCGCGCCCGCGCTGATCGTTCCCATCCCGTTCGTCAGGAAGATCGACGATGGCGCGGGCCACTTCACCGTGGTGGCGAACCCGGGAGCGCCGGCGCGCTCGCTGATCGTCTGGCTCGATGCCGATCGGCTGCGGCAGCAACTGCTCGAGCCGCTGGTCGCGAAATACTTCGGCGATGCGGCGGCGTCCGAGTACCTCGTGTCCATCGTGCCGCGCGACCAGCCGTCGGTCGTCGTCTACTCGTCGGCGCCGCAGATCATCGACGAGCGGAGCGCCGATGTGTCCGCCGGCCTGTTCGATTTGCGCCTCGATGAGATGACGCGCATGACCGGCCTCGTCAAGGACCACGCGGACGGAGCGTTGCCCACGGTGAGGGATCGCGTGGCCATCACCATCGTGCGCCGGTCGGGCGGTGCCGGCGACGCCTCGCACGTGCTGATGGCGGGCGGCGCCAACCAGGGCGCCTGGCAGCTTCGCGCGCGTTACCGGAGCGGCTCGCTGGAGGCGATCGTCGCCAGTTCGCGCCGGCGCAACATGGCGATCACGCTCGCGATCCTCGGCCTGCTGGGAGCGGCCTCGGGGCTGGTGATGGCGGCGTCGCAGCGTCAGCGCCGGCTGGCGCAGCAGCAGATGGAGTTCGTCGCGTCGGTATCGCACGAGCTGCGCACGCCGCTCGCGGTCATCTGCTCGGCAGGCGAGAACCTCGCCGACGGCGTGGTTGCCGAGAGCGCGCAGGTCAAGACGTACGGAGCGCTGATCGAGACGGAGGGCCGGCGCCTCGGCGACATGGTCGAACGCGTGCTGTTGTTTGCCGGCATCGGATCCGGCACGCAGACGCGTGCGCGGGTCGAAGTCGATCTCGCGCGCGTGATCGCCGATGCGGTGACCGGCGTCGCGGCGGACGCACGCGATCGCGGCGTGGCGATCAACGTGCACTCAGCCGGCTCGCTGCCCGCGCTCCTCGGCGACGGGGAGGCCCTCCGCTCGGCCCTGCAGAACGTCATCGGCAACGCGGTCAAGTACAGTCCAGGCGGAGGGTCCGTGGAGGTGACGATGGAGTCGCTCGACGACGCGATCGTGCGGATTCGGGTGGCGGATCGCGGTATCGGCATCGACGCTGCCGATCTCCCTCACATCTTCCAGCCGTTCTATCGTGGCCGCCGCGCGCTCGACTCGCAGGTGCGTGGGAGCGGCATCGGCCTGAGCGTCGTGATGCACGTGGTGCGGATGCACGGCGGAGACGTCCAGGTCGACAGCCGCGCCGGCGAAGGCACGACGGTGACGATCGTGCTGCCGGGCGCGGCGCCGCCGGATTCGCAGAAGGACGGCGAGCGTGTCGTGCGGCTTCGCGGTCACCAGGCAGGCGCCTCATCGTGACCCTGGCGCCGCGCGTCCTGCTCGTCGAAGATGAAGCCGGGCTGCGGCTGACGCTCAGCGATCGGCTGGGCAGCGAAGGCTACTCCGTCGAAACCGCGGGCGACGGCGAGGCGGGCCTCGCCAGGGCGACGGCCGGAGGCTTCGATCTCATCGTCCTGGACGTGATGCTGCCCCGGATGAACGGCTTCGACGTGTGCCGCGAAGTGCGTCACCGCGGCGTGACGACGCCGATTCTGATGTTGACGGCGAGGGGACAGGTCGTGGACAAGGTGGTCGGCCTGAAGCTGGGCGCCGACGACTACCTCACGAAGCCGTTCGAAACGATCGAGCTGATGGCGCGCCTGGAGTCGCTGCTGCGGCGCGCTGCCGGCGAGACCGCAGCCCGGCGGCGACCTGTACCGGTTCGGCGAGGTGTCCGTCGATTTCCGGAAGATGGAGGTCGCACGCGCCGGTGTCCCGGTGGACCTGTCCGCGCGCGAGTTCAAGCTGCTGCGCCATTTCATCGCGCATCGAGGCGCGACGCTGTCGCGCGACGAACTGCTCGCGGACGTGTGGGGCTACGACGAAATGCCGCTGACGCGCACGGTTGACGTTCACGTCGCCGGCCTGCGGCAGAAGATCGAGTCCAATCCCAAGGCGCCGGAGTACATCCTCACCGTCCACGGTCTCGGCTACAAGTTCGTCGGCTGACGAAGCTTCGCGATACGCAGACTCTGACGTTACCTCGACGAACCACCGAACGCTCTGAGACCAGGTCTCACCCGCTCTTCCTGCCCTGGTTTGGCCTTTGCACTCACGCATTCGCGATCCGCGCAAACCCGCGCCAAATGGAGTCGCGAATGCAGATTCTGATCACTGTGCTGGTGGCCGCTGTTGCAGCCGTTCAAACGTCCTCGTTCACCTCTCGCGCTACGCGGTCCGATTCGGTGCTCGTTCGCTCCGTCATCGACGGCGACACCATCGACGTCGCCACGGTCGGCCGTGTGCGGCTGCTGGGCATCGACGCGCCGGAGATTGGCCGCGGTTACGACACCTCCGCGCCGTTCGGACGCGAAGCTCGCGACCGGCTCACGCAGCTGGTGCTGCATCGGTGGGTGCGTCTGGAACAGGAAGGCGCGACGTTCGATGTCTACAGTCGTCATCTGGCCTACGTGCTCACCGAAGACGGGGTCTTCGTCAACGCCGCGCTCGTGCGCGACGGCCTTGCGCGCGTGTCGGCGCGCGTGCCGCTGGCGCGGCTGCCGGAACTGCAGCGGGCGGAGGCCGAGGCCCAGGCATTTCGCCGTGGCATGTGGGGCAGTGCTCCGCAGATTCCCGGCCCAAGTTATACTCGGGGGTTGAAAGCCAGCCGCCCTCCAGCGTCCCGAACCAGAACAGCGGCGTCGAGGCGCCGCAAAACGCGCAAAAAGGAACCGTGAACGCTCTCCCTGTCGAATACGACACGCATCGCAAGATCCGCGAATACAACAAGCTCTATTACCGGTTCAATCATTGGCCGATCTGGATTTTCGTGTTTTTTATCGCGCCGGGTCCGCTCACCTTCGATCTGTTCGAACGGGGCTTCGATGCGCGCATGGCGCTGTGGCTGGCCGCGGTGCTGGTCGGCACCGCCATCGCCGGCCTGCGCGGGGCGCTGCCGGGCGTCGAACCGAAGCCGTACATCATCCGCTTCACCGAGGATCGGCCCAACCCGCTCTACCGGCGCGTCTGCTACACCTTTGCCTGGAGTGAAGTCGTCACCTTCGCGCTGTTGAATATCGTCGGTCTCGTCGTGGCGATCGCGACGGGCCATTGGTATCTCAAGCAGATCTACCGGTACGCCTATTTCCCGATCGCCGGCACCATCTGGGTCCTCGGGGCGTTCGGGCAGCTGCCGCGCGTGAAGGCGTCGACGAAAGGCGAAGGGCACGAGCGGCGATATTTTTACGGATCGGTCTGGGCCGTCTGTTGGGCTCAGCCGACGCTCTGGCTGATGTGGAAAGTCATCCCCCGGACGACCGCAGGGGACATCCTCAAGCTGGTCGTTTTCCTGGCCGTTCTTGCCTTCGTGGGGAACCTGGCGCGGCTGGGCCGGTTGCCCCGGACCCGGCCCATCGTTCCTGGAGAAATCGCCGTCTCCGATTAGTTGTCACGGCAGGACGGTCTCCCTCGTCTTTACCTTTCATGACGAGAGGACGGTTACTGGCTGCTGTCGTGCTGATTCACTTCGCGATCAACGTCGTGCATGGGCGTGCTCATGCCGGCGCGGTGGTGCCGCTGTCGACCCTCGGCACGCTGTTCGTGGTCGGCGTCATTCTGGCGGCGCCGCTCGTGGGCCTGGTGGTCTGGCGCTGGCAGCCGCGGCTCGGCGGGTGGCTCGTGGCCGTTTCCATGGCCGGCTCGCTCGTGTTCGGGCTCATCAATCACTTCGTCATTGCCGGATCGGATCACGTGTCGCATGTCGCCGCCGACTGGCGTCTGCTCTTCGGCGTCACGGCTGTGCTGCTCGTGGTGTGCGAGGCCGTCGGCGCGGTCGTCGGCGTCTGGGCAGCGGGACCTCTGAGCGACGAGACGCTCTGAGGTGGGACAACTGGGAGGAAATCATGCATGTATTCATTGCGGGAGGGTCGGGGGCGATCGGCGTCCCGCTGACCCGCGCACTCATCTCCGCCGGACATCAGGTGACGGCCTCGACGCGGTCCACCGCCAACGCGGCGATGTTGAAATCGCTCGGCGCCAACCCGGCCATCGTTGATGCGCTCGACGCCGACGCCTTGAAGCGCGTCGTCGTCGCAGCACATCCGACTCACGTCGTTCATCAGCTGACGGCGCTGCCTAAAGGCGGACCGAAGAGCGCGCGCGATCTCGAGGCGACCAACCGGTTGCGCATCGACGGCACGCGCAACCTGATCGCCGCCGCCGTCGCCGCGGGCGCCAGGCGCATCGTCGGCGGATCCTTTGCGCCGATGAGCGGTCTGAACAACCCGCCAGCCGACGTGGAAGCCGCCGTGGCCGCGGTCCGTTCGATGGAATCGCAGATCCTCGAGGCGAGCCTGAGTGGCGCCATCGAAGGCGTGGTTCTGCGCTACGGCCTGTTCTACGGTCCCGAAGCCGCATCCACTCTCGAGATGATGGCGATGGCGAAGCGGCGCATGCTGCCGGCGATTCGAGGCGACCGCAGCCTCCTGCCGTGCATTCACGTGGACGACGCGGCGAGCGCGACGGTTGCGGCGCTGGATCGCGCGCCGGCCGGCTCCACCTACGACATCGTGGACGACGACCCGGTGAGCTTCAGCGAGATTGTCCGCGCCGTGGCCGATGCGGCGGGCGCGCCGAAGCCGATCGCGGTACCATCGTGGCTGCCGCGGCTTGTCGCGCCGTACATGGCGCAAGATGATTGCCATGCGTCTCGTCCTGTCCAATCAGAAGGCGTTCGCCGAGATGGGATGGCGTCCGTCGTATCCGCAACATCCACGACGGCCTCGCGCGTCTCCGCGCGCACGCAGCGTGAGCCCATGACCGAGGTCGATCTCTTCCAGGCGAATCGCGCTGCGCTGTTCGGCGTCGCGTACCGGATGCTCGGCAGCGCCACCGACGCCGAAGACGTGGTGCAGGATGCGTGGCTGCGCTTCTCGTCCGCGCGCCCAGCGGACCTTCGTTCCGCGAAGTCCTACCTGACGACCATCGTGACGCGCCTGTGCCTGGATCGTCTGAAGTCGGCGCGCGCCACGCGCGAGGAGTACATCGGACCGTGGCTGCCGGAGCCGGTCGTCACCGACGATCGGCGTGAGCCCGAGCGGTCGCTGGCGCAGGCGGAGTCGGTCACCCTGGCGTTCATGGTGCTGCTCGAGACGCTGTCGCCGGAGGAGCGCGCCGTCTTTCTCCTGCGCGAGGTGTTCGACTACGAGTACGACGAAATCGCGGCGATGCTCGAGACGACCGTCGCGAACTGCCGCCAGCTGTTCCATCGGGCCAAGCTGCGGATCGCCGAACGGAAACCGAGGTTCCGCGCGACGCTCGACGAAAAGCGGCCGCTGGTGGAGCGTTTCGTGCGCGCGTTCAGCGAGGGCAGCGAGGAGGAACTGACGAGCGTGCTCGCGGCCGACGTCGGCTTCTGGAGCGACGGCGGAGGTAAGGCGCTGGCGGCGCGGCGTCCTCTCTTCGGAAGGGAACAGGTCGTCAACCTGCTCGTGGGCATCCGCCGCACAGCGCCGGCGACGGGTGTGCCGCTCGAGTCGGTCACGATCGACATCGTGGAGGTCAACGGCGAGCTCGCGCTCGTGCTGCGCATCGCAGGCAAGCTGGATGGCGTCTACGTGACCACGGTGGAGGACGGCGCGATTACCGCGATCCGCGTGGTCAGAAATCCCGACAAGCTCACCTACATCGAGCGGCAGCTGACCACGCACTGACCAGCGCGTTTCCCAATGTGATGTAGTGCGGACCTTCAGGTCCGCCGTGTCAGCAGGCCTGAAGGCCTGCACTACACCAGATTGAAAACGCTTCGAAGCGTTCGCCGATCAGGTGACCAGGCTGGACTGCTCGCCGCCGGCGTAATCCTTCTTCGATACGATCGACGCGACCTCGGCCATCACCTGGTCGATCTCGTCCATCGTGTTGTAGAAGTGCGGCGAGATCCGGACGCCGACCGGCGGCCGATAATCGACGATGAAGTTGCGCGCCTTCAGCGTGCGCGAGACGAGCAGCGCGTCGGGCACGTTCACGGCGACCGTGCCGGCCAGCCGATCCGGATCGCGCGACGCCGCGGACGTGAAGCCGTATCGGTCGACGAGCGTCAGCAGGCGAGCGGTCATGGCGCGTGAGGCGTCCCGGATGCGGTTCACGCCGACGGCGTGGATGATGTCGAGACCCGCAAGCGCCGCGTAGTACGCCGGAATCGACGGCGTCCCGTTCATCATGTGCATGGCGTCGGTCCGGAGGCCGGCGTCCGTCTCCTCGATGTCGAAGTCGAACGGCCGCCGCTCGTGACACCCAGCCCGTGAACGACGGCTTCGCGCGTGCCAGGAGATCCGGCCTCGTATAGAGGAACGCGTTGCCAGGTCCGCCGCAGAGCCATTTGAGGCATCCGCCGACGGCGAAGTCGACGCCAATCGAGCCGACGTCGACTGGAATGATGCCGGCCGATTGATACGTGTCGAGGATTGTCGTCGCCCCGACCTCACGCGCGCGCCGGACGATCGCGTCCGCATCCATGATGTACGACGTGCGGAACAGCACGTGCGAGAAAGCGACGACCGCCGTCGACTCGTCGATCGCCTCCAGCATGCGGTCGGTGCGGACGGTGAGGTCGTCCTCGGCTGGAACGATCCGCAGCTCGAAGCCAGCCGCCTGCTGAGCGCGGTAGAGATACACCATCGACGGAAAATCCATCGCCGGAGCAGACGATCCGTCTCCGGCCGGCCGCCGGACGCACGCACGACAGCGCGACCATCTGCGCCGTCGTCACGTTCTCGTGCATGCTGACCGTGCCTGCCGGCGCGCCGATCACCCGCGCGATCTTGTTGCCGACTTCCATCGGCATCTCCCACCAGCGTTCTTCCCAGCCGCGCACGCCGCGGGTCGCCCAGGTGTCGGCGTACTCGGCGAGGTCCCGAGCCGTCCGGCGCGGCATGGCCCCCAGCGAGTTGCTGATCATGTAGACCGAGCGCGACAGAATCGGAAACTCGTCGCGCCAGCGTCCGAGGTCGTCCATGGCACCTATAATACGCGTGAGTGAAACGCGAGGGCTGGCAGGGATGGGACGCGTACGCGCCGTTCTACGACTGGGAAAATGCGCAGACACTGGGCCGGCGCGACGTGCCGTTCTGGCGCCGCGTCGCCGCCGGGGCGACTGGGCCGGCGCTGGAGCTGGGATGCGGCACCGGCCGCGTGTCGCTGCCGCTCGCGCGCGCCGGTGTGGAACTGGTCGGCATCGATCGATCGGCGCCGATGCTCGAGCGTGCGCGCACGCGAGTCGTCAGGTCTCCCCGGCTCCGGCGTCGCCAATTCCCCGAGGTTCGTCCGCGGCGACATTCGTGCGCTCCCCTTCGATGACGACGCGTTCCGGATGGTGCTCGCGCCATACGGCATCCTGCAGTCGCTGATCCGGCCGCGCGATCTCACCGCGACGCTCGCGTCGGTCGCGCGCGTGCTTGCGCCGGGCGGCACGTTCGGGATCGATCTCGTGCCCGACGTGCCCAAGTGGCGCGAGTACCGCAACCGCGTGCAGCTGCGCGGCCGCGCGGGCGGCGCGCAGCTGACGCTGGTCGAGTCGGTGCGGCAGGATCCCGTGCACCATCTCACGACGTTCGAACAGACCTACATCGAGCAGCGCGGCACGCGCGTGCAGGAGCACCGGTTCGATCTGACGTTCCGCACGCTATCCGTCCGTCAGATGACCCGTCAGCTCGAAAGCGCCGGATTTCGCGTCGACGCGGTGCTGGGAGACTACAGGGGGCGCCCCTGGGACGACCGCGCCGATGTCTGGATCATCATGGCGAAAAAGAGGTAAAATTTCGCTTCGGTTTCGTCTCATTTTCGCGTTTTTCCGTGGAGTTTTGACATGTCCGGCCATTCCAAATGGGCCTCGATCAAGCATAAGAAGGGCGCGCTCGACGCCAAGCGCGGCAAGATTTTCACGCGCCTCATCAAGGAACTGACCATCGCGGCCCGCAACGGCGGCGGCGATCCCGACATGAACCCGCGCCTGCGCTCGGTGATCGCCGACGCGAAGGCGGCCAACATGCCGGCCGACAACATCAAGCGCGCCATCCGCAAGGGCACCGGCGAGGAGCCCGGCGTGGCGTACGAAGAGGCGCAGTACGAGGCCTACGGGCCCGGCGGCGCCGCGGTGATCATCGACGTGCTCACAGACAACAAGAACCGCACGGTCGGTGAATTGCGGCACATGCTCGAGAAGGGCGGCGGCAACCTGGCGTCCACCAACGCCGTGGCCTGGATGTTCAACAAGAAGGGCTACATCGTTGTCGAGAAGACGAAGGCCGACGAAGAGAAGCTGATGGCCGCCGTGCTCGAGGCCGGCGCCGACGACATGCAGGACGACGACGACAACTGGGAAGTGCTCAGCACGCCTGAGTCGTTCCAGGCGGTGCGTGACGCGGTGAAGGGACTCGGCATCGAGCCGGCGAGCGCGCAGGTCTCGATGATCCCGCAGAATTACGTCAAGCTCGAAGGCAAAGTCGCGCAGCAGATGCTGAAGCTCATGGAAGCGCTCGACGATCAGGACGACGTGCAGCACGTCTGGTCGAACTTCGACATTTCCGAGCAGGAGATCGAGGCCTCGCTCGCGTGAGGGTCTTCGGGATCGACCCAGGGTCCGAGCGCACCGGCTACGGCTGCGTGGAGACCGATGGGTCGCGCCACCGGATTGTGGCGTGCGGCGCGATCCGCTCCCCGGCGCTCACAGCGTTTCCCGAGAAGCTTCACCGCATCCACAGTCAGCTGACCATCATCCTGGCCGAATGCCGGCCCGCCTGCGTGGCGATCGAGAACGTGTTCTACTCGGTCAACGCCCGCAGCGCTCTCAAGCTCGGGCACGCGCGTGGCGTGGCGATGCTGGCGGCCGTGGAGGCAGGCGTCCCCGTATTCGAGTACACGCCGGCCGAGATCAAGCGCGCGGTCGTCGGCTACGGGCGCGCGGACAAGCCGCAGGTGCAGCAGATGATCAAGCTGCTGCTCGGGCTGGCGGAGGTGCCCTCGCCTCACGACGCGGCCGATGCGCTCGCGGTCGCCATCTGCCACGTGCACGCGCAGCCGCCGTCGCGCACGGTCGGTCCGATTCAGCCTGCTCGAAGCAAAGCGACCTCCTGGCGTCAGTACCGACCGCAACGTTGATGATTTCCGGTCTTCCGCCTCGCCGATGATCGCGCACCTTCGCGGTTCCATCCTCGACAAGCATCCCAATCGCATCGTCATCGACGTGAACGGCGTCGGCTACGAAGTCTTCGTGCCGCTCTCGACGTTCTACGGGCTCGGCGAGCCGGGTACGGCGACCGCGTTGCGCATTCACACGCACGTGCGCGAGGACGCCCTCCTGCTCTATGGCTTCGCCACGCAGCTGGAGCAGGATCTGTTCGAGCGGCTCATCGGCGTCAGCGGGATCGGCCCGAAGGTGGCGCTCGCGGTGCTGTCCGGGATCGAGCCGGAGGAATTCATTCGCGCGATCGAGCGCGGCGACCTCGCGCGACTGACCGCGATTCCCGGCGTGGGCAAGAAAACGTCGGAGCGCATCGTCCTCGAGCTGAAGGATCGGCTGCCGCGCGCGTCTACCGGGACGGCCGCGGCCGGCGCGGCGGCGATCGAGCCTCCGCCGCTGCGCGACGATGTGGTCTCGGCGCTCGTGAACCTGGGTTATCATCGGCCACTCGCCGAAAAAGCCGCGGAAGCCGCGATCAAGATCATCGGATCGACATCCGACGCCAGCTTCGAGCGCGTGTTGAAACAGGCGTTACGGGAAGTGGCCAAGTGACGGACGACCGCCTGGTGACCGCGTCTCGCGTCGACGAAGACGCGCAGTACGAGGCGGGACTGCGCCCGCGCGTCCTCGACGAATACATCGGCCAGGATCGCATCCGCGAGAACCTCCAGGTGGCCATCGCCGCCGCGAAGCATCGCGGCGAGCCGCTGGATCACGTGCTGCTGCACGGGCCACCCGGTCTCGGCAAGACGACGCTGGCGTACGTGATCGGGAACGAAATGGGCGTTCCCGTGCGCGCGACATCGGGGCCCGCGATCGAGAAGCCCGGCGACCTGGTGGGCATCGTCACCAACCTCAAGAAGAACGAAGTCCTGTTCATCGACGAGATCCATCGGATGTCGCCCGCAGTGGAGGAAATCCTCTACCCGGCGCTCGAAGACTACGAAGTCGACATCGTCATCGGCCAGGGGCCGAGCGCACGGACGGTGAAGATTCCGATCGAACGCTTCACGCTCATCGGGGCGACCACCCGGACCGGTCTGCTGACCTCGCCGCTGCGTTCGCGATTCGGCATCAGCCACCGGCTCGAGTTCTACGCGCCCAGGGATCTCGAAGAGATCGTACGGCGATCGGCCAGGATCCTGACGGTGCCGATCGACGATCCCGCCGGCGTGGAGATTGCCCGTCGCGCCCGCGGTACGCCGCGCGTCGTCAACCGGCTGCTCCGGCGCGTACGCGACTACGCGCAGGTTCGAGCGGCGGGCACGATCACGCTCGACGTGGCGCATGCGGCGCTCGAGCTCCTCCAGGTGGACGAACACGGATTCGACGAAGTGGACCGCAAGCTGCTCCGGACGATCATCGACAAGTTTGGAGGGGGGCCGGTCGGCCTCAACACGATCGCCGCGGCCATCAGCGAGGAGAAAGACGCGATCGAAGACATCTACGAGCCGTTTCTGATCCAGGCCGGGTTCCTGGATCGCACGCCGCGCGGCCGTATGGCCACGGCGCTCGCCTACGGCTATTTCGGGCTGCCCGTGCCCGTTGAACAACGAAGGGACTCACGATTGTGGTGACCGATACTTCGACAGGCTCAGCACATGGCCGCAAGGCCCCACGAATCGGCGGAAGGCCGGCGACGATTGCGTCGCTGGCCACCTACGTGCCGCCGCGCCTGTTGACCAATGCCGACCTCGAGAAGATGGTCGAAACGACCGACGACTGGATCCTGCAGCGGACCGGCATCCGGGAGCGGCATATCGTCGATCCCGGCGTCGCGACGTCCGACCTGGGGAAAGAGGCTGCGATCAAGGCGATCGCCGCCGCGGGGCTGACGCCGGAGGATATCGGCGTCGTGATCGTCGGAACGGTGACGCCGGACATGATGTTTCCGAGCACGGCGTGCCTGATCCAGCACAAGATCGGCGCGCACAACGCGTGGGGGTTCGATCTGAGCGCGGCCTGCTCGGCGTTCACTTATTCGCTGACGACCGCGTGCCAGTTCGTGTCGAGCGGCGCGCACGACCACGTCCTCGTCGTCGGCGCGGACGTCATGTCGAGCATCATCGACTACAAGGATCGGGCGACCTGCGTGATCTTCGGCGATGGCGCCGGCGCGGTCGTGGTCTCGGCCGCTCAGCCCGGCGGGCCGCAGATTCTCGATTTCGAGCACGAGATCGACGGCGGCGGCGGCGCGGCACTCTGCATGCCGGCCGGCGGCAGCCTCCACCCGGCATCGCACGAGACCGTCGACCAGCGTCTGCACTACGTGAAGCAGGACGGTCAGACCGTGTTCAAGTTCGCGGTTCGGAAAACCGAAGAGATCGCGCGGCGCCTGCTGGATCGAAACGGTCTCGGCGCGTCGGACATCGATCTGTTCGTCTCGCACCAGGCCAACCGCCGCATCATCCAGGCGGCCAGCGAGAAACTTGGCGTCGATCCCGCCAAGGTGATCATCAACATCGAGCGCTTCGGCAACACCACCGCGGCGACCATCCCGCTCGCATTGAACGACGCCATCACTTTCGGGCCGTTTGAAGAAGGGGCAACTGGTGCTGCTGGCGTCGGTCGGCGCGGGTTTCACGGTCGGAGCGGTTCTGCTGCGATGGGGGTTCTAGAGCGCATTTCAGAATCAGCGCGCTCTACGCAGGTCCTGATCTCGTGACCGGCCGCGTCTTTCTCCTGTCTCCCGCCAACTGCGGCGGGAGCCGCGCCAAGCAGGCGCTGTCGCCGAACGCGACGTTCCCGCTCGCCGTCGCGCTGCGATCGCCCGATGGCGCGCCGCTCGGCGACGTGTTCAGTTTCATGAGCGGTCTGTACTTTCGCGGCAAGCTCACCTACGCGCGGCGTTTCGCGAAGCCGGCGGAGCCGGACAATCCGATCGTGGCTTCAGGAATCCACATCATCACGGCCAACGCCGGCCTGCGCAGTCCGGACACGCTGGTCACGCGCGCGGCGGTGCAGGCATTCGGACGAGGCGACATCGACGCCGACAATCCCTCGTACCGCCGCCCGCTCGAGACCAGCGCGCGCACGCTCCTCGCCGAGATCGGGCCCGAGTGCGACGTCGTGCTGCTCGGCAGCATCGCCTCGCCGAAGTACGTCGACATCCTGATCGACATCTTCGGCACGCGCCTGCAGTTTCCGATCGCCTTCGTCGGCCGCGGCGACATGAGCCGGGGCGGCCTGCTGCTGCGCCACGCCAGCGACGGAGTCGAGCTCGAGTACGTGCCGGTGCTCGGAGCGTCGCTTCACGGATCGCGGCCTCCCAGGCTCGCTCCGCTCGGACGCGTTGCACGCATTGCAGGATTGCAGAAAGGCGAAATTGCAGAAAGGAAAGGCAGAAGGCCATGAGACTTCCCTGCTATCCTTCCCTTCCTGCAATCCTGCAATCCCTACTTCCTGCAATGTCGGGATCACTAATCCTCCCTCGCGACCAGGACAACGTCGTTCTACCCGTTGACGGGAAAGAGGTCCGCCTCACGAACCTCCGCAAGATCTTCTGGCCGCAGCTCGGGCTCACCAAAGGCGATTTGATCCAGTACTACGCGGACGTCGCGGCCGTGTTGCTGCCGCATATCCGCAATCGCGCCATGGTGATGAAGCGTTACCCCCACGGCGCGTCCGGCGAGTTCTTCTTCATGAAGCGTGCGCCGTCGCCGCGCCCCGACTGGATTGAGATCTGCTCCATCGATCACGGGTCGAAGGGCGTCATCGACTTTCCGATGATCCAGGATCGCGCGGCCCTGCTGTGGGTGATCAACCTCGGGTGCATCGATCTCAATCAGTGGTACGCGACGTGCGACGACATCAACCGGCCCGACTACGTGCATTTCGATCTGGATCCCGGTCCCGGCGCGCCGTTCGAACGCGTGCTCGAAACCGCGCTCGTCGTACGGGAAGCGCTCGACGCGCTGAAGATGACGTCGGTCGTGAAGACGACCGGATCGAAGGGGTTGCACGTCTACGTGCCCATCGTGCGCGGGCCGGAGCAGGGCGACGTGCGCACCTTCGCCCACGTGCTGGCGCAGGAACTCGCGAGGCGGCATCCGGCGCTCATCACGGCCGAGTACCGCGTGGCGAAGCGTCCCCGTGGACGCGTGCTCGTGGACTACAACCAGAACCGCTGGGGCAGCACCCTGGCGTCGATTTATTCGGTGCGCCCGCGTCCAGACGCCACGGTCTCGACGCCCGTCACCTGGAAGGAAGTCGAGAAGGGCGTGCGCATCGAGGACTTCACCTTGAGAAACGTTCCCGAGCGCGTGGAGGCGATCGGCGATGTCTGGAAGCCGCTCCTGAGCAAGCGGGGGCGGTTCGACTTGTCGCAGTTCGTCTGACGCTACAATGCCTGGGTGAAAGGGTTCACTGCCGCGAGGCTCACGACTCTTGTCCTTCTTGCCGCGGTCGCCCCGACTGCCCAGCCTGCCAAGCCGTCTCCGATGAACACCATCGCCGAACGTTACGTGAAGCTCGTGCTCGCCGTCGGTCAGCACGATGCCGACTATGTCGATGCTTTCTATGGTCCGCCGGAATGGAAGACCGAGGCGGAGCGGCTGAAACGCCCGCTCGGCGACATCGACGCTGCCGCCGAGCGTCTCATCGCCGAGATTCCGGCGCCGTCGGACGCCGATCGCCGCGACGAGCTCGCGATGTTGCGTCGTGAATACCTGAGCCGGCAGCTCGCGGCGCTCCGCACGCGCGTCCACATGCTGCAGGGCGCGAAGCTGACATTCGATCAAGAGTCACGAGCGCTGTACGACGCCGAAGCGCCCGTGCATCCCGAATCGTACTTTGCGGAGATGTTGAAGGAGCTCGATCGGCTGCTGCCGGGCGATGCGCCCCTGGTGGATCGCTACGACGCGTTCCGGCAGAAGTTCATCATCCCGTCGGATCGGCTCTCGCGCGTCTTCGATCGCGCGATTGCGGAGTGCCGGTCGCGCACGCTTCGGCACGTCGAGCTGCCGCCGAACGAGAGCTTTACGGTGGAGTACGTCACGAACAAACCGTGGAGCGGCTACAACTGGTATCAGGGGAACTATCGCAGCCTCATCCAGGTGAACACCGATTTGCCGATTTACATCGATCGCGCGATCGATCTGGCATGCCACGAAGGCTACCCCGGACACCACGTCTACAACGCGCTGCTCGAAAAACACCTCGTGCGCGATCGCGGATGGACCGAGTTCACCATCTACCCGCTGTTCTCGCCCCAGTCGCTGATCGCGGAAGGGACGGCGAACTACGGCATCGAGGTGGCCTTTCCCGGCGACGAGCGCGTGGCGTTCGAGCGCGACGTCCTGTATCCGCTGGCTGGGCTGGATCCATCCGGCGCCGCGTCGTACGCCCGCGTGCAGGCGCTGGTCGATCGCGTGTCCTACGCGGGAAACGAGGCCGCGCGCCTGTACCTGAACGGAAAGGGCGATCGCAAGCAGGCCACGGCGTGGTTGTCGCAGTACGCGATGATGTCGCCCGTTCGCGCCGAACAGCGGACCCGGTTTTTCGACACGTACCGCAGCTACGTGATCAACTACAACCTCGGAAAAGATCTCGTCAAGCAGTTCGTCGAGTCGAGGGGAGGCGTCGCGGCGCAGCCTGAGAAGCGCTGGGAAGAATTCGTTCGCCTGCTCGCGTCGCCTCGACTGCCGTCGGGTCTGCGCTGATGGAGCAGGGCCGCTCGTCGCCAGGCGCCGATCTGCACGCGACGTTCGGCGAGATCGACATCTACCTGTTCGATCAGCTGCTCCGCGGCCGTTTCGATCGGCGGCGGCGCGTGCTCGACGCCGGCTGCGGCGAAGGCCGCAATCTCGTGTACTTGCTCCGGCGGGGTTACCGCTGCTTCGGGATCGATCGGGATCCGGCGGCGATCGAGCGCGCGCGTGCGCTCGCCGCGACGATTGCACCCGCATTGCCCGTCGAGAACTTCTGCGCGGGCGAGATCGATCGCCTGCCATGGGGTGACGGGAAGCATGGACGCGGTCGTCTGCAGCGCCGTGCTGCACTTCGCGTCAGACGTCGCCCAGTTCGACCGCATGCTCGATGAAATGTGGCGCGTGCTCGCGCCGGCCGGCATGTTCTTCGCCAGGCTCGCCTCGAATATCGGCATCGAGTCGCTCGTCGGCGCCGCCGGGCGGCGCGTGCGGCTGCCAGACGGATCCGATCGGTTCGTGGTGGACGAGGCGATGCTGCTCGAGCGGACGCAGAGACTGGGCGGCCGGCTGCTCGATCCGATCAAGACGACCAACGTCCAGCAGCAACGCTGCATGACGACCTGGTGCGTCGAGAAGATCGGCGGGCAGTCGTAGCGCGGACGTTCGTCAGTCGCCGAGGAGCTCGCCGATTCCCTTGAAGTCGTCGACGTGATCGCAGACGACTTTCATCACCATCAGCATCGGCACCGCGAGCAGCATCCCCCAGACGTTCCAGACCCAGCCCCAGAAGAGCAGTCCGACGAAGATGGCGACGGCGTTCATGCGCGTCGCACGGCTGGTCAGCCACGGCGTCAGCAGGAACCCTTCGAGGCTTGTGATGACCAACGACACGGCGCCGACCACGATCGCCATCCGCAGGCTGCCGAACTGGAGGAAGGCGACGACCGAGGTAGCGCCGGTGACGATCACCGGCCCGAAGTACGGGATCGAGTTGAACAGGCCCGCCAGCACACCCCAGACCGCGGCCTGCTCGACTCCCAGCGCGCAGGAATGCGAGCCAGGTCGCAAGTCCCACGACCAGGCTCGTGAACACTTCGACGATCAGGAACATCTCGATCTGACGGTCGATCTCCTGGAGGATTTGCACCGTCACTCTCTTGTCCGTCAGCGACGGTCCCGCAATCTTCACGAGCTTTCGCCGATAGAGGTCGCCGGAAGACAGCAGGAAGTACACGAGGAACAGGATCAGCGCGAGCTGTCCCACCGCAGCGACAACACCGAGGGATCCCCACATGAGGTAGTCGCTGATCTTGATCGGCGGCGTCTCGACCTGCACGCGCTGAATCCCGGTCGGCGGAGGTGGAGGCGTCGCGGAGTTCGCCGCGCGTTCCAGCTCGGTGGCGGCCTTTTGTACCTGCTGGATCGCCGAGGCCGCGGTCGGCCGGTCGCTTTCCACCGACTGCCGAAGCCGCCTGGCGGCCTGCGGCAGTTGTTCGACGATCGCGGTCGCCTGGGAGCGGAGACCATAGAGCAGCCAGCCTCCGGCGGCAACCAGCGAGAGCAAGACGACCGCGGCGCCAAGCGCGCGGGGAACGCGCCGCCGCTCCAGCCAGGCGATGACCGGTTCCAGCGCGTAGCTGATGAGCACCGCCGAGCACGATGGGGATGATCATCGCCTGCGCGTATTGCAGGACCAGGACGATGGCGAGAACTGCCAGCACGGTCAGCGCAGCGCTCCGGATGTCGACGGGCATGCGGATCGCCAGCGCCTCCGGTACGGGAAGATCAGGCGTTGCCGTCTGGGGATCGATGGTGGACGCGGCGGTTTCAGAATGGTCCCGCGCCGCGCCGCCGGTCCCGTGGTTGCCGGTCGCCGGATTGTTGGCGACCGCTTTGAGGCTCATGGCTTCAGTTCCTCCACCTGCAGCGCCTTGTTGATCGCGCACGCGGCCTTGACTCCCTCGGCAGCGGCGACGACGACGAATTGCGCATCGCGCGACGCGTCTCCGGCGACGAAGAGACGGGGCACGTTGGTGTCGCACGATGTGCCGGTCTTCACGGTGCCGCGGCGGTTGATCGCGCAGCCGAGCGAGATGGCCAGGCTGGATTGCGGATGCTGTCCCGTGGCGAAGAACAGCGCTTCACGCGCGACGGAATCGCCTTGATGAAATGCGATGCGTGTGAGCGCTCCATCTACGTGCTCGAGTCGGGCGATCGGTTCCGTCCGAACGCCGATCTCGTTGCGCTCGAGACGTGCTCGAAGGCGGCGTTCCAGGCGACGGCCGTGGGTGCAGACGAGGACGTCGGCGCTCCACGTTTTCAAGCCCAGCGCAAGGCCCGCGACCTCCATCCCGTTGCCGAACGCGGCAAGCGGACGGTCGCGGCGTTCCCAGCCGTCGCAATACGGGCAATGAAAAATCGACAGGCCGTAGCACGCTTCGAAACCCTCGATGGCCGGCAGATCGTCGACGACGCCCGTGGCGATCAGAACGTAGCGCGCTTCTTCCTCGCGGCCGTTCGCCAGCGAGAGTCGATAGTGGTCGCCGACCAGCTGCGCGCCGGTCACACCGATTGAGCGCAGCTCCACGCCGTAGGTCACGAGTTCGGCGCGTCCGAGTTCGATCAGCGACGAAGGCGCAATCCCATCGCGGGTCAGGTATCCGTGGAGCGCGCGCGAGCGATGATTGCGCGGGTGACCGAGGTCGAGCACGAGCACGTTGCGCCGGCAGCGTCCCAGCATGACCGCCGCGCTCAAGCCCGCGGGTCCGCCGCCGACAATCGCCACATCGAACATCGGCCGGTCCAGCTGCAAGACCATCACCACGGCTCAAGCTCGTCAATATATGACTCTATGGTCTATAGAAGGACATGTGTGTCATAGTGGGGCATTGATGATAAATCGTGCAATTTACGGAGAAAAACTGGCCGATCTGCCGTGGAGTGTCACTTCTCTTGTGACAATTTGAGACGAGACCATTTGTCGTCTACAGTCATCTATAGGTCGATGACAGATCGATAACAAGTTTATTTTCAGTGTGTTACATGAATGGGGTCAAAGCGGTCGACGGGTGGCGACTTCCTTGCTCGCAGACGGGCGGTGATTTCCTCACGGCGGGCGCGCTCGACTGCTCCCGTGCGTTCGTGCAGGGTCTTCGAGATTCCGTGAAAGTCTCGAACGGCTGCCGATGTATGGGTACTGCGGTGAAGAACGAAGGATTCCGCTGATGCAGAAGATGCCGGGTCACGGCGATGTGCACGAGGACGCGATACTGCTGCCGGAGATGCCGGCGTCATCGCTGGAGATCGGCGACGACTGGCGTTGCGGTCTGCCCACGCTGGTTGGATCGCTGGTCGCCCTGCGGGAGATGCGCACGAGCGATGCGTCGTCGCTGCTCATCGCGATGGCGGCCGACGAGGTCACGCGTTTCATCTCGCCGCCGCCGGTCAGCATCGAGGGCTTCGAAAAGTTCATCGCGTGGACGCATCGCCAGCGGTCCGCCGGTCTGGACGCGTCGTTCGCGATCGTTCCGCGCGGTTCCGATACCGTGGTCGGCCTCTTTCAGATTCGTTCGCTCGGGCGGCGGTTCGGCACCGCGGAGTGGGGTTTTGCGCTGGCGCCCGAGTGCTGGGGCACCGGGTTCTTCAGCGAGGCGTCGCGGCTGGCGATGGCGTTTGCCTTCGACACGCTCGGGACCCATCGCCTCGAAGCGCGCGCGTCGGTCGCCAACGCCCGCGGCAACGCGGCGCTGCGCAAGCTCGGCGCGTCGCGCGAGGGCATCCTGCGGCGGTCGTTCCTGCGCCGACGGAGAGCATCACGATCAGGCGCTGTGGACGATCCTGGCCGAGGAGTGGCGCGACGCACGCCAGTGGGGCGTCTGTCCGTCGATGATCCACTAACATCAACGGCGGGCATGGATGTCCGCGACTTCGATTTCGATCTTCCGCCTGACCTGATCGCGCAGGAGCCGCCCGCCGAGCGCGGCGGCGCCCGTCTGCTGCACCTCGACCGCGAGAGCGGCGCGATCACGCACACGTCAGTCAGCGCGCTGCCGGACCTGCTGCGGCCCGGCGACCTCATCGTCGTCAACAACACCAGGGTCTTCCCGGCGCGGCTGCTGGGCCGCCGCGTGCCCAGCGGCGGCGCCGTCGAGTGTCTGCTGATCCGACACCTGGTCGGGGTCAGACCCGGGTCAGATTCGGGTCAGACCAGGGTCTGACCCTGACCCCGTTTTTCCTAGGGAAATTTCGACCAGGGTCAGACCCGGGTCTGACCCTGGGTCGGGATCGGGATTTTGGGAGGCGCTGGTGCACCCGGGGCAGAAATTGAAACCGGGGGCGAGGGTGGTGTTTGAAGGAAATCACACTATCCACGGCGAGATCCTCGAGCGCCGGTTACTTCGGCCGGCGCCTCGTCCGGCTGTGGACCGACGACGGCTCGCCGCTCGACGAGGCGGTGGACGCCATCGGCCACATGCCGCTGCCGCCGTACATCAAGCGCGACGACCGCGCCGACGACCGCGACCGCTATCAGACCGTCTTCGCGCAGCTCGCGCGGCTCGATCGCCGCGCCGACCGCCGGCCTGCATTTCACCCGCCGCTGCTCGACCGCGCTGCCGACGCGCGGCGTGGAGATCGCCGACGATCACACTCCACGTCGGCTACGGCACGTTTCAGCCGATCCGCGTCGATCGCGTCGAGGATCACGTCCTCGAAGCCGAGCGCTACGAGATCTCCGGCGCCGCCGCGGCGGCGCATCAACCGCGCCCGCTCCGAGGGCCGCCGCGTCATCGCCGTCGGCACGACGACGACCCGCACGCTCGAAGCGGTGGCGCGCGCCAACGACGGCGCCATCGTCGCCGGACGCGGCGAGACCGATCTGTTCCTCTATCCCGGCGCCGAGTTCCGCGTCGTCGGCGGCCTGCTGACCAACTTCCACCTGCCGCAGTCGTCGCTGCTGATGCTCGTGTCGGCGTTCGCCGGCCGCGAGCGCGTCAGAACCGCGTATGATGCGGCGATCGCCGGGCGCTACCGCTTCTACAGCTACGGCGACGCCATGCTGATCCTCTGACGTCATGCCCTTCCCCTACGAAGAATTCGATCTCGCCGGACATCAAGACGTATCCGCTGAAGTCGCGCACGAGCAAAGCGCGCGTGGAGGACTTCGCGCGTCCGGCGCCGCCCGGCGGATCGCTCGCCGCGTTCGTCGATTCGCTGCCGGGGATCCTCGCCGCCGCCGACTTCAAGACCATCGTCCGCGCCATCGTCGACGCGAAGCGCGGCGACGGCGGGCGTGGTGTGGGGGCTCGGCGCGCACGTCATCAAGACCGGGCTCGGCCCGGTGCTGATCGACCTGATGGAGCGCGGCTTCGTGTCGGCGATCGCCACCAACGGCGCGTCGATCATCCACGACTTCGAAGTCGCGCTCGCCGGCGCCACGTCGGAAGACGTCGACGAAGCGCTCGGACCCGGCACGCTTCGGCATGGCGGACGAAACGGGCCGTCTGCTCAACGGCGCCATCAACGACGGCGTCGCCGCGGGACTCGGCATCGGCCAGGCGGTGGCGCGGTATCTCGCGTCGAAGCAGCCGCAGTTCGCGAAGCAGAGCGTGCTCGCCGCCGCCGCACGGCTGAACATTCCGGTGACCGTGCACGTCGCCATCGGCACCGACATCATCCACATGCATCCGGCGGCGTCGGGCGCGGCGCTCGGCGAAGGCAGCCTGCGCGACTTCCGCTACTTCGTCTCCAACGTCGCGCGCCTCGAGCACGGCGTGTACCTGAACTGCGGATCCGCGGTCGTTCTGCCGGAGGTCTTCCTGAAAGCGGTCGCGCTCGCGCGCAACCGCGGCATCGCCCTCGCGGAGCTGACGACGGTGAACCTGGACTTCATCCGGTCCTATCGTCCGCAGACGAACGTCGTCGCGCGTCCGACCGCGGGCACCGGCCGCGGGTACTCCCTGGTCGGCCACCACGAGCTGATGATTCCGCTGCTGGCCGCCGCCATCGTTGAGCAGGACGCCGCGAAGTAATACAATCAGAGGTTCTGGCCGGAGTAGCTCAGTTGGTTAAGAGCACGCGTCTCATAAGCGCGGGGTCGACGGTTCGAGTCCGTCCTCCGGCACTTCAGTTCAGGGCAGGATGGGCGGGAAGGGCAGGATAGGCGGGACAGGCGAGCCGGGCAGAACCATCGCACCGTTGATCGCCGTCCCCTCCTGCCCATCCAGCCAATCCCGCCTCTCCTGCCCGAAGTTTCATGCTCGTCATCGAACGCGTTCGGCAGTTCGTCCGTCATCACGATCTGATCGCGCCGGGTACCCGCGTGCTCGCGGCGGTCTCGGGCGGGTCGGACTCGGTGGCGCTCGTCCTGATCCTTCGTGAGCTCGCTGACGCCGGCGAGTTGAGCCTCACTGGCATCGCGCACTTCAACCATCAGCTGCGGCCGTCGGCCGGCGACGACGAACGTTTCACCGCCGACCTCGCGCGGCGGCTCGCCCTGCCGTTCTTCGCGGACAGGGAAGACGTGCTGGCGCGCGCGAAGCGCGAGCGGCGCTCGCTCGAAGACGCGGCGCGCTCCGCGCGTCACGATTTCCTCGCCCGCGCCCGCGTGACCGCCGGCGCCGACGTTGTCGCGCTCGGCCATACCCGCGACGACCAGGCAGAGACGGTGCTCCTTCGGCTGACGCGCGGCGCCGGGCTGCGCGGGCTGGGCGGCATGCACCCGAAGAACGGCTTCATCGTTCGACCGCTCCTTGGCTGCCGCCGTCAGGAACTGCGCGCGTGGCTCGCCGAACGATCCCAGCCCTTCGTCGACGACGAATCCAATCAGGACGTGAGCATTCCGCGCAACCGCGTGCGCGCCGAGCTGCTGCCGCTGCTCGAGGAACGCTTCAACCCCGGAATCGTCGACGTGCTCGCCGATCAGGCCGAGGTCTCGCGCGACACGTGGGCCTGGATGGACGCGATCGCGTCGGACCTCGAAGCGCGGAGCGTCCGCCGTGCCGCGAGCCCTGACGGCGCCGTCGTGTGCGAGATTGACGTCGACGCCCTGGCCGATGCCCCGCTCGCGCTCCGGCGCGCCCTTCTCTGGCGGCTGATGAGCGGGGTTGCGGGCCCTCGTCCGATTGCGTTCGACCACGTGGCTGCCGCGCTCCGTCTAATGGAAGAGCGCGGCGACACGCAAATCGATTTGCCGGGGCAGCGACTGCAACGCATCGGGTCGACCGTCGTCTTAACTGGTAGGGTGGCTGGCGCGACGGGACGGCCAGCGCCGGACGCGCGATCGAACTCTTTTCGATTTCCGCTGTCTATTCCAGGAGAGGTGGCTTTGCCCGCGGCCGGCTGGGCCGTCTCCGCCGAAGCAGGTTCCGGTGCAGTCGCGAGCAACCCTGCCGCCGGGGACGTCGTTCGGGTTCGATTCGACCGCTGCCTCGGAAGTTTGGCCGTACGAAATCGCCGGCCGGGCGACCGGTTCAGGCCCGTGGGGCTCGACGGCGAAAAGAAGCTCCAGGACTACTTCGTGGACCGGAAAGTCGACCGGAAACAGCGCGACAACGTGCCGCTGGTGGTCGATGGCGCCGATAGGATTGTGTGGGTGGCGGGCTTCGGAATTGACGAGGCGTTTCGGGTAACAGACCGCGCGCAAGAAGTGATAATCTTGACACTTAAGGTCCTGGGAGGCTCTGCTTGAACTCGACGTTGAAGAGTCTATTGTTCTGGATGGCGCTGGTCGTCCTCGGCGTACTGATCTGGAATTTCTCGACGAAATTCCAGCATGCCGAGAAAACGATCACGTTCAGTGAGTTCATGCAGGCCGCCGACTCCGGGCAAGTGGCGCGGGTGGTCATCACCGGACAGGACCTCAGCGGGACCAAGAAGGACAACGATCATTTCCAGACCTACGTTCCCGCGCAGTTCGACGGCCTCGTCAACAAGCTGATTGAAAAAGGCGTTCAGGTCACCGCGAAGGAGCCGACCGTCAGCCCGTGGGCGACGATTCTCTATTCGTGGGGTCCGTTCCTGCTGATCATCGGCTTCTGGGTCTTCTTCATGCGCCAGATGCAGAGCGGCGGCAACAAGGCGCTGTCGTTCGGCAAGAGCAAGGCGAAGCTGTCATCGAGCTCGCAGAAGAAGGTCACCTTCAAGGACGTCGCCGGCGTTGACGAAGCGAAAGAGGAGCTCCAGGAAATCATCGAATTCCTGAAGGAGCCGCAGAAGTTCCAGAAGCTCGGCGGACGTATTCCGAAGGGCGTGCTGTTGATGGGCTCGCCGGGCACCGGCAAGACGCTGCTCGCGCGCGCGGTCGCCGGCGAAGCCAACGTGCCGTTCTTCTCGATCAGCGGTTCGGACTTCGTCGAGATGTTCGTGGGCGTCGGCGCGTCACGCGTCCGCGACCTGTTCGAGCAGGGCAAGAAGAACGCGCCCTGCATCGTCTTCATCGACGAGATCGACGCCGTCGGCCGTCATCGTGGCGCGGGCCTCGGAGGCGGGCACGACGAGCGCGAGCAGACCCTGAACCAGCTCCTCGTCGAAATGGATGGCTTCGAGTCCAACGAAGGCGTCATCCTCGTCGCGGCGACCAACCGTCCCGACGTGCTCGATCCGGCGCTGCTCCGGCCGGGCCGCTTCGACCGCCGCATCGTGGTCAATCGTCCCGACGTCAAGGGCCGCGAAGGCATTCTGTCGGTTCACACGCGCAAGATTCCGATGGCCGACGACGTCGAGATTGCCGGTGCTGGCGAGGGGCTCCGCCGGCTTCTCGGGCGCCGACCTGGCCAACCTGGTGAACGAAGCGGCGCTCAACGCCGCGCGCTACAACCAGAAGGTCGTGCGCATGCACGACTTCGAGTTCGCCAAGGACAAGGTCCTGATGGGATCCGAGCGCCGCTCGATGATCATCACGGACGCCGAGAAGCGGGTCACCGCGATTCACGAAGCGGGACATGCGCTGCTCACGGTCCTGCTGCCGCACGCCGACCCGATTCACAAGGTCACGATCATTCCGCGCGGCATGGCGCTCGGCCTCACGCAGCAGCTGCCGGCCGAAGAAAAGCACAACTACTCGCGCGACTACCTGAACGATCAGATTGCCATCCTGCTCGGCGGCCGCATCGCCGAGGAAATCACGATGGACAGCCTGACGACGGGCGCCGGCAACGACCTCGAGCGCGCGACCGAGCTGTCACGCAAGATGGTGTGCGAGTGGGGCATGAGCGACGCGATGGGGCCGCTCACCTTCGGCAAGAAGGAAGAGCAGATCTTCCTCGGCCGCGAAATCGCGCAGCATCAGGACTACAGCGAAGACACGGCGCTCAAGATCGATCAGGAAGTGAAGCGCTTCGTGACCGACAACTACCAGCGCGCGCATCACCTGTTGTCCGGGGCGAAGGACACGCTCGTCAAGATGGCCGAGGCGCTCCTCGCGCGTGAGGTGCTCGACGCCGACCAGGTCAGGAAGCTCGCAGCCGGCCTGCCGCTCGACGATCCGCAGCCGGTCATGGCGCGAACCGCCGTCGAGGAAGACGAGCCGAGGGCCCGCCCGAAAGAGCGGACGCCGATGGTGCCGTCGCTGAACAAGCCGCTGCCGCAGGAGTAGACAGTCAGCAGTCGGCAGTCGCAGTCACCAGTCGCGTAGACTGACGACTGCGACTGAGACTGCCGACTGATGCCACCACCCGCATCCCGGTCCCTCTTCGACATTCAAACGGCTCACGGTGGTGTGCTCCGCCTGGGGGACCGTTGCCTGTTGATGGGCATCCTGAACGTCACGCCCGACTCCTTCGCCGACGCCAGACCGCTTCAGGACCCGGCGGCAGCTGTCGCCGCGGCGCTGGCGATGGAGACCGACGGTGCGGATCTCATCGACATTGGCGGCGAATCCACGCGTCCCGGCGCCGGCTCCATCTCGGCCGACGAGGAGCTGTCGCGCGTGCTGCCGGTCCTCGAGGCGCTCCGGGGCCGCCTCAAGGTGCCGATCTCGATTGACACGTCCAAGGCCGACGTGGCGCGGGCGGCCATCGCGGCAGGGGCCGTTATCGTCAACGACGTGAGCGGCTTGCGGCGCGAACCAGCTCCTGGCGAAGGTGGTAGCCGATACGGGCGCCGCGCTCATCCTGATGCACAGCCGAGGATCGTCGAAGTCGATGTACGTCGAGGCGGAATACGGCGACGTGGTCGGGGAAGTGATCGACGAGCTGAGAGAGGGCCTCGGTCGCGCCACCGGAGCCGGCGTGTCCCTCGAGCGCGTCGTCGTCGACCCGGGCGTGGGGTTTGCCAAACGGCCGTCGCACAGTTATGGTGTGCTGGCCCGTTTGTCCGAGTTCGCGGCGGCGCTCGACCGCCCTGTGCTCGTCGGGCCATCGCGCAAGTCGTTCATGCGAGAGGCGCTGGGCGGGCGACCGGCACCCGAGCGCGACTGGGGCACCTCGGCTGCCGTGACGGCCGCGGTCCTGGCCGGCGCCCACATCATTCGCGTACATGCCGTCGCCGAGATGGCGCGAGGTGGCAGAGGAGATCGACGCCACCAGACATGGCTGATGGCTAATGGCTGATGGCAAAGGGTGGATGGCTAATGGTAACCAGGATGCCCGTCCAGCCTTTTCCTTCTGCATGGACCATAGCCATCGCCATCGCCATAAGCCATGAGCTGGATTACTTCACTCCTACGCCGCCCGCCTATCGGCTGGTGGGACCTCGCCGACATCCTCGTGGTGTCGATTTTCATGTACGAGGTCCTGAAGCTGATTCGCGGCACGCGCGCGGTGCAGATGGCGCTCGGTGGCTTGCTGCTCGTCGGGCTGTTCTACGGATCGCGGTGGGGTCATCTCGACACGATGAACTGGCTGGTCCGCAACATGATCGGCTACGTCGTGTTCGCGGTCATCGTGCTGTTCCAGTCCGACATCCGCCGCGCGCTCGCGCATTTCGGCCGCGCGCCGTTCTTCCGGTACCTGGCGGACGCCTCATCGGCCGAAGACACGATCGAAGAGCTGGTGGTCGTGTCGAGCCGGCTGTCGTCGGAGCGCATCGGCGCGATCGTGGCCATCGAGCGGCAGATCGGGCTTCGCAACTACATCGAGGGCGGCATCCGCCTCGACGCGGTCTTGTCCTACGATCTGCTGCAGAGCATTTTCCTGCCGACCTCTCCGCTCCACGACGGCGCCGTCATCGTGCAGGAGGATCGCGTGGCTGCCGCCGCCTGCTTCCTGCCGCTGACCGTGAATCCCAAGTTGAGCAAGGGACTCGGATCGCGCCACCGCGCCGCGATCGGCCTCACAGAAGAAAACGATTCGGTCGCCATCGTCGTGTCCGAGGAAACGGGGAGCGTGTCGATCGTCGTCGACGGGCAGCTCGAACGCGGCCTGGACAGCGATCTGCTGCGCGCGCGCCTGCGGGCGCTGCTGCTGCAGCGGCATGAAAAAGCGCCCAAGCCAGAGGTGCAGTACACATGACGATCTCGAGGCGCGTCATGGGGTGGCTGTTCGGCAATCTCTGGCTGAAACTGCTGTCGCTCGGGCTGGCGCTGCTGCTCTGGATGGTCGTGTCGGGAGAGGCGACGGTTGAACGTGGCCTGCGCGTTCCGCTGGAGCTGACGCAAGTGCCTGCCGGCGTCGAGTTGCTCGGCGACGTGCCGGCTACCGTCGACGTCCGGGTTCGCGGAGGGTCGGGGGCCCTCAGCCGAATCGGCACCGGCGACGTGGTCGCGGTCCTCGATCTGCACACCGCGCAATCGGGCCGCCGCCTGTTCCCGCTGACACCCGATCAGGTGCGGGCTCCGTTCGGCGTGGAGATCGTGCAGGTGCTTCCGTCGGCCGTCACCATGGCGTTCGAGCGATCGGCGTCGCGCGAGTTGCCGGTCGCGCCCGCTGTCGACGGCCGTCCGGCGCCAGGCTTTGTCGTAGGCCCGTTGTCGGCGGACCCGCGCGCCGTCGAAGTGATTGGACCCGAGAGCGCCGTCATGCGAGCCACCGAAGTGGTCACCGAACCCGTGTCGGTCGCCGGTGCGGAAGCGTCCGTCAAGCAGTCGGTCGTCCTCGGCGTGCTGGATCCCGCGCTGCGTCTGAAGGCCGCCCGCTCGGCGACGGTCACCGTGGACATTCTGCCGGCGCCGCTCGAGCGGACGCTGCGCAACGAGCCGATCCATTTGCGCAACCTCGGAGCGCACCTGCAGGCGGAGGCCGTGCCGCCTTCGGTGGAGCTCACGCTTCGCGGGAACCGGGGCGCGCTCGGCCGCGTGGTCGCCGACGATCTCACGGCGTACATCGATCTCGCCGGGCTCGGCCCCGGCGAATACTCGCTGACGGTTCACGCCGACTCTTCGCGCGACGCGGGTGTCACGCGCGTGACGCCGGAGACGGTCCAGGTACGGATTACCAGTGGCAAACACTAGATTGTTCGGGACCGACGGCGTTCGCGGCAAGGCGGGGACCGCGCCGCTCGATCCGCCGACGGTTCGACGGCTCGGCGCAGCGCTCGTTCGGGCGCTCCCTCACGGCACCGAGTCGCCGCAGCTTCTCGTCGGCCGCGATACGCGTGAGTCGGGCGACTGGATCGAGGCCGAGCTCGCGCACGGCGCCTGCGGCGAGGGCGCGTCGGTCACCAGCGTCGGGGTGGTTCCGACGCCGGCGGTCGCATTCCTGACGCGAACCGGGACGTACGACGCGGGCGTGGTCATCTCCGCTTCGCACAACCCGTACGAGGACAACGGCATCAAGGTGTTCTCGGGCAGAGGCGAAAAATTCACCGAAGTGGTCGAGCGCGAGGTCGAGGCCATCATGGCCGATTCCTCCTGGGCCGCGCGTGCCGGTACCGCGGGCCACGTCCCGCGCGCCGACCTTGTCGATGCCTATCTCGGTCATCTGCGCTTCGTGTTTCCAGAGGCCTCCACCATCGACCGGTTCACGATTGCCATCGACTGCGCCAACGGGGCGACGACGACTGTCGCCCCCGAGCTGTTCAACAGCCTGGGCTTCGAGACGATTGCAATCGGGAACAGGCCCGACGGCCGCAATATCAATCTTCACTGCGGCTCGACGCATCCCGAACGTCTGTGCAGAGACCGTCGTGGCGCGCGGCTGCGCCATGGGCGTGGCGTTCGACGGCGACGGCGATCGCGCGATCTTCGTGGACCATCACGGTCGTATCGTCGACGGCGATGCCGTGCTGCTGATGTGCGGACGTCAGCTTCAGCGGGAAGGCCGCCTGCGAGGCCACGCGATCGTCGCGACGGTCATGAGCAACATCGGCCTCGAGCTGGCGTTGAAGCCGCTGGGCATCGATCTCGTGCGAACGTCGGTCGGCGACAAGTACGTGATGGAGGAGATGCTGAAGCGGAATCTCTCGCTCGGCGGTGAGCAATCCGGCCACATCATCTTCTCGGACTACCTGTTCACCGGCGACGGTCTCTGCACCGCGCTGAACGTGCTCCGGACTGTGGCGCTCACCGGAAGAACGCTGGCCGACCTCGCGGCCGACCTGACCACGTATCCGCAGGTGCTGCTCAACGTTCGCGTACGCGAAAAGGTGGAACTGGACGCCGTGCCGGCAGTTGCCGACGCGATCGCCCGCGTGGAAGCGCGCGTTGCGGGCCAGGGCAGGCTTCTCATCCGGTACTCGGGCACTGAACCGCTGCTGCGCGTCATGCTCGAAGGACAACAGCAGGACGAGATTCGCGGATGGGCGCAGGAGATCGTCGACGTGGTCAAAGAACACCTCGGGTAACATGGCTGAGGGCTAATGGCTTATGGCATGGTCGATGGACCATCAGCCCTATGACCATCAGCCATCAGCCATCAGCCATGACATGGTTCGTCTCAGCGTAAACGTGAACAAAGTCGCGACGCTGCGCAACTCGCGCGGCGGGCGCGAGCCGAACGTGATCGAGGCCGTTGAGGTCTGCATCGCGGCCGGTGCTCCTGGAATCACCGTGCATCCGCGCGCCGATCGCCGCCACATCACGCCCGACGACGTCCGGGCGATCGCGGGGACGGTGCGCAGCCATCCCGGCATTGAGTACAACGTCGAGGGCGATCCGCGGCCCGAGCTGCTGGATCTCGTCGAGGAGGTGTTGCCCGATCAATGCACGCTCGTGCCCGTGGTGCCCGGCGAGGTGACCAGTCAGGCGGGCTGGCAGCCGGGACGCCAGACCGAAGGTCTGCCGGCGGCCATCGCAGCGCCTGCACGCGGCAGGGATCCGCGTGAGCCTGTTCGTCGACTCGTTGCCCGATCCCATCCGCTGGGCCGCATCGGTGGGCGCCGATCGCGTCGAGCTCTACACCGAGCCGTTCGCGCGGGCGTTCGAAAAGGGAGCCGATGAAGCCCGCCGGTCGTTCGCGACGTTTGTGGCGGCGGCCGAGCTCGCGCACACCCTCGGCCTCGGCGTGAACGCAGGGCACGATCTGGATCTCGCGAACCTGACCCTGTTCCGCGACCTGCCGTTTCTCGACGAGGTCTCGATCGGCCACGCCATCATGTCGCGGGCTCTGTACGTGGGCCTCTCCACCGTCGTCGCCGAGTATCTCCAGTGTCTCGGCGAGCCGGCGGTCGGTGCGATATGATCGGCTTTTGACACCATGAAATCAGACGCAGTTGCTTTCGGCATCGCCGGGATCCTGTTCGGCCTCATCGCCGGCTGGATCATCGGATCGCAGCAGGCCGCCGCGCGGCCGCCTGCGTCGGCACCGGCGGCTGAGCAGGCGTCCGCATCGCCCGGCGGCTCCTCCTCGCGCGCCGCGGTCCTCGACGAAACCCAGGTCAACGCGCTCAAGACGGTTGCCGAGAAGGAGACCTCGAACGCGACGCCGCGCGTGCAGCTCGGGAACCTCTACTTCGACGCCGAGCGCTACGACGATGCGATCAAGTGGTACGGCGATGCGTTGAAGCTGGCGCCCAACGACGTGAACGTCAGCACGGACCTCGGCGTGTCCTATTACTATTCGAACCAGCCGGACAAGGCGCTCTCGCAGTTCGATCGCTCGCTGAAGCTCGATCCCAGGCACGCGAAAACCCTGCTGAACGTTGGCATCGTCAAGGCGTTCGGCAAGCAGGATCTCGACGGCGCCGAGGCGGCGTGGAAGCAGGTCCTGGCGATCGCGCCCGACAGCCCTGAGGGACAAGCCGCCAAGCGCGCGCTCGACAGCCTGCAGTCCGCGCACGTCGGCGTGGCGCGGAAGCCCGGTGCCTGATGCTGCTGCGCTTCGTGCTCTTCGTCGTCTTTGCCGTCTTCGTCGCGCGCGCCTTCTGGCGTCTCGTTGATGGCATCGTCGAGGGCATCCGCGGCGGTTCGCCGCGCGTCCAGGTGCCGACCCGCGGCGTGCAGATGGTTCGCGACCCGGTGTGCGGAACCTTCGTTCTGCCCGATCATGCCTTGACCCTCGTCGACGGGCGGGCGCGTGTCTTCTTCTGTTCCGACGCCTGCCGCGCCAAGTATCAGGCGCGGACCGCTTGAGCACCGAATCCTCGCTCCGCGCCGACATCGTCGAAGTCGGCCGTCGCATGTACGCGCGCGGCTACACGGCGTCCAACGACGGCAACATCAGCGTCAGGCTCGATGCCGGACGTCTCCTCATGACTCCGAAAAGCGTCTGCAAGGGATTCATGACGCCGGACATGATGTGCATCACCGACCTCGAGGGACGCAAGCTGCAGGGCGATCGCGATCCTTCGTCGGAGACGCTGATGCACCTCGAGGTGTACCGCCAGCGGCCGGACGTGCAGGCGGTGGTGCATGCGCACCCGCCGACGGCGACAGGCTTTGCCGTCGCCGGCATTCCGCTCGACCGCGCGGTGCTGGCCGAGGTCTTGACGACGCTTGGCAGCATTCCGATCGCGGAGTACGCGACGCCTTCGACGAAGGAGCTGCCCGAGGCGGTGCGGAAGTACATCCGCGCGCACGACGGCATGCTGCTGGCGAACCATGGTGCGCTGACGGTGGGCGCCGATCTCTTCGGCGCGTACTACAAGATGGAGACGATCGAGCATTTCGCCAAGATCAGTCTCGTCGCACGCATGCTCGGACGCGAAAACCTGCTCTCCCGCGAAGAGGTGACGCGGTTGCAGGACCTGCGCGGGTCCTACGGCATCAAGTCGCCGGCGCCGATTTGTGCGGAGACCGCTGAGGACGAGTCGTGCCAGGTCGTCCAGGCCCCGGCCGGCGGCGGCCGCCGGCTCGTGCCGGAGCTCGTGAAACAGGCGGCGCAGGCGGATGGCGAGGGAGAAATTCGGCTAACATACCGGGAACTGTCAGCCCTGATTGAAGAAGCCATACGGAGCTAGTACGGCTGATAGCTCATGGCTATGTGATGGGTGCCATCTTCCTGGCCATCAGCCATCAGCCATGACAAGGAGATAGCAATGGGTGAGGCGTTAGGCATGATCGAAACCAAGGGTCTGGTCGCGATGATCGAGGCGGCCGACGCGATGGTGAAGGCCGCGAAGGTCACGCTCGTCGGCTGGGAAAAAATCGGCGCCGGTTACGTGACGGCGATCGTGCGCGGTGATGTGGCGGCGGTCAAGGCGGCCACCGACGCGGGCGCCGCCGCGGCGCGTCGCGTGGGCGAGCTGGTGTCGGTGCACGTCATTCCGCGCCCGCACGCGAATCTCGAAGACGCGCTGCCCATCGGCAAGGCGACGTCCGTCAAGGCGTAAATCGAACCGGGTTCAGGGTTCATGAGCCGGGTTCGGGGTTCATGGTGCCGGGTTCATGGTTCGACGCAGAACCCTGAACCCTTAACCCGGAACCAGCACGCTGAACCCTGAACCGCTGAACCCAGAACCCGTCCCATGCTCCTCGGCAAAATCGTCGGAACCGTTGTCGCGACCCGCAAGGATCCACGCCTCGTGAGCAGCAAGCTGCTCGTTGTCCGTCCGGTGGATCCCAAAGGCAAGGCCGAGGGCAACTATCTGGTCGCGATCGATACGGTCGACGCAGGCGTTGGCGAAACCGTGCTCGTCGTCAGCGGCAGCTCTGCCAGGATGGCCGCGGGCCTGAAGGATTGTCCGGTCGACGCCGCGGTCATCGGCATCGTCGACACCGTGGACATCAACGAGTAGTCCGACATGCATCCTGGCGCGAGTATCGGCGACGTGGTCATGACCCGCAAGGACGAGAACCTTCACGGCATCAAGCTCCTGCTCGTGCAGCCGCTGACGCCCGACCACCAGCCCGCTGGACGGCCGCTCGTCGCCGTCGATTCGGTCGGCGCAGGCGTCGGCGAAGAAGTGTTTTTCGTCCGCGGCAAAGAGGCGAGCTTTCCGTTCTATCCCGCCGAGCCGCCCGTTGACGCCGGCATCGTCGGCATCGTCGATCACTGGGACCTCGGGTAAAGGAAGGATGCAGATCTGCTAGGGTCATCGGCACGGTGGTGTCGACCCAGAAAAACAGGAAGTTCGAGGGCGCCAAGCTGATGCTCGTGCAGCCGCTGAACATCGACGACTCACCGCGCGGCAACGCGCTGCTCGCGGTGGACGGCGTCGGCGCGGGGGTGGATGAGAAAGTGCTGGTCGTCCTCGAAGGGCGAGCCGCGGGGGAGGCGCTGGGCAGGAAGGCGGCGCCTGTCGACGCGGCGATCGTCGGCATCATCGACACGGTGACGATCGATGACTGATGAAGAACTGCGGGCGATGATTCGTGAGTCCATCGCGCGGCATGCGGCGCGTCCGGACCATTCCGTCGCGTTGCGTCCAGGCCAGGACCGGGCCGCGTTCGCGGCGCATGCCAGTCATCTGCAGCTGCCGCTCGTCCGTGGCGGCGACGGCGACGGCGCATGCATCATCGAGCCGGCGGTGCGGTGCAACCACTGCGGCTTCTGCCTGTCCTACGGACACTAAAAGTGCGTTGCAAAATTGGCGCTGTAGGGGCGGACCCGCGTGTCCGCCCAAGGGCCGGCACATGGGCCGGCGCCTACAGTGATCAATTCTGCAACGCGCTACAGGGCAGGAATGGCGGGAAGGGAAGCGGATAAATGTTCGTGCCGGTGCCGCCCATCCGGCCGCTCCAGCCCATCCTGCCTATCCAGCCCTCTAACCCATGAACAAGATCCTCGTCACCCGCCGACTCCCATCGTCAGTCATCCAGAAACTCGAAGCGGCCGCCGAGGTCGATCTCTACACCGGAGAGGCGGCGATTCCTCCTGACGAACTGCGGGCCCGCGTCGCCGACAAGGACGCGCTCGTCTGTCTGCTGACCGACGCGGTCGATCGATCGGTGATCGACGCCGCGCCCGCGCTGAAGGCCATCGCCAACGTCGCGGTCGGCTACAACAACATCGACATCGCGTATGCGAAGTCGCGAGGCATTGTCGTCACCAACACGCCCGATGTGCTCACCGAATCGGTGGCCGACTTCACCTGGGCGCTGATCCTGGCCATCACGAGGCGTCTGTCGGAAGGCGAGCGGCTGGTGCGCCGCGGCGAATGGAAAGGGTGGGCCCTCGACCTGATGCTCGGCACGGAACTACGTGGAAAGCAGCTGGGCCTCGTCGGCGTCGGCCGAATCGGCCGCGCGGTCGCGGCACGGGCCGGAGCGTTCGGCATGCGCGTCGCCTACACATCGCGGCGCGAGATCGCGCTCGCCGGCGCCGAAGCGATGCCGCTCGATCGCCTGCTCCTGACCTCGGACATCGTATCGCTGCACGTTCCGCTGACGCCGGAAACGCGATCGTTGATCGACAAACGCGCGCTGGCCCGCATGAAGCGGTCCGCGTATCTCATCAACACGGCACGCGGCCCGGTGGTGGACGAAGCGGCGCTGGCGTGGGCGCTGCAACACCATCTGCTCGCCGGCGCGGCTCTCGACGTGTACGAGAATGAACCTGCGGTGCATCCCGATCTGTTGACGCTGGAAAACGTGCTGCTCGTTCCGCACCTGGGCAGCGGCACGACCGAAACGCGAACGGCGATGGCGGATCTGGCGGTCGAGAACGTGCTGGCGGTGCTCGCCGGACGGCCGCCGCTGACGCCCGTCGCCTCGTAGCCGCGCCGGTTCCCCGCCATGAAATCCCACAAACCTTCGTCACGGACCGTTCACGCCGTCATGCGGGCGCTCGCGCGCGCGATCGACAACCTCGATCTGCCGGCGGTCGAGAAGATCGCTGAAAGCAGCCAGGAAGATCCGTTCGAGGTGCTGATCGCGACCATGCTCTCGGCCCAGACGCGCGACGCGGTTACCGCTGCGGCGTCGGCGCGCCTGTTTCGCGTGGCGCGGACCCCCAGAACCATGGCCAGGCTGACGGAGCGCCAGATCATCAAGCTGATCTTTCCGGTGAGCTTCTACCGCAACAAGGCCGCGCACGTCAGGCAGACGTGCCGAATCCTCGTCGAGCGCTTCAACGGGCGAGTGCCGTCGACGATGGAGGAGCTGCTGACGCTGCCGGGCGTCGGACGGAAGACCGCGAACCTCGTGCTGATTCTGTCGTTCCGCAGCCTGAAGAACATCTGCGTCGACACGCACGTCCACCGCATTTCCAACAGGCTCGGGTGGGTGCAGACGCGAACGCCGGACGAAACCGAGCAGGCGCTCTACCGGAACACGAGCGAGCGCTGGTGGCCGTACATCAACCTGTACCTCGTGACATGGGGACAGAACGTGTGCCGGCCGATCTATCCGCGCTGCGGCGCGTGTGTCATCCGCACCTACTGTCCGCAGATCGGCGTCACGCGCGTCGCGAAGCGATGATGACACGACAAGAAGGAACCGCAGAGACCGCAAAGATCGCAGAGAAACGTTTGGTTTTTGTTCTCTGCGCTCTCTGCGTGCTCTGCGGTTCCTTCTTATCGTCGCCGGTGTCGCGCAACCGGCGGGGCCGGTGATCGTCGTCGAGACGACGAAGGGCACGTTCGAGTTCGAGACCTATCCTGCCGACGCACCCAGGACGGTCGCGCACGTCGTCGAGACTCGTGAAAAGCGGTTTCTACGACGGGCAGCGCGTGCACCGCGCTTTGCCGGGGTTCCTCGTGCAATGGGGCGATCCCCGGTCTCGGGATCTGTCTCGCGAGACCGAGTGGGGCCGCGGGCCCGACGCGTCGAGCGGCCATCCCATCGGCGCCGCCGAAATCCGGCGCAAGCGTCTGCACACGCGCGGAGCGGTCGCGATGTCGCATCAGGGAAACCCGGCGCTCGCCGACAGTCAGATGTACGTGACGCTGGCGAATCGCCCCGACCTGAACAACAGGTACACCGTGTTCGGCCACGTCATCGAAGGCGACGATGTGCCTGCCCGGCTCGAACGAGGCGATCTAATCCTGAAGATGTCCGTGAAGGAGTGACGGGGCCGCCGTTTTCACCGCGCCCGCCAGCTCCGGATAGCGTGCGAGAAACTCCGGCGGATACTCACCGTCGAGCGGCTGACCGAGCTGGCGCTTGATCATCGCCGCGTTGGCGACCGATTTCGCGGAGAAATGATTGTTCGTATACAGATAGAGCTTCCTCACCAGCGCCTGCGCCGCGTCCGCTGTTTCCGTGAACTCCTTCAGCTCGTCCGCCGTGTAGAGATAGTTGTAGCGATCCTCTGATTTTTCGTGCCGCCACCATTGTGCGGCGTTCCGCCCGTGGAGCCGCATGTAGTAGAAACCGCGGATGTTCGGCAGATAGTTCTGGCGAATCGAGAAGCGGAACTTCGGCTCGTCGATCTGCACCCACGCGGCCTTGAACGTGTTCAGCAGCGAGAGCGTGTCGCCAATCCGATCGCTCCACGACTTGTGGCGCAATTCGACTGCCACCGGATACCCGGCGAAGGCGCCCAGCAGGCCGGCAAGATAGTCGCGCGACGCCGAGCGTGTCCTTGAAGCTCGCCGGAAACTGCGCGAGGAGCGCGCCGAGCCGTCCGCTCGACGCCAGCGGATCGATCCCCCGGCGGAAGGCGTCGACGTCGGCGCCGGTCGGCTGCGCAAGCGCGTCGAGAAGCGCCGGCTCGCGCGCGGCCTCGTCGGGCAGGCCGCCCGAGAGACGGTCCTTGAACATGCGGGGGTGCGTGAATTTCTGATAGAGCTTGATCGAGAATTCGAAGCGCGACGGAGTACGCGCAGCCCATGCACGCGTGACCTCCGCCCGCGGCTGGCCGTAGAAGGTCGAGTTCACCTCGACGGTGTCGAAATGCTCGGCGTAGAACGCGAGCTCGTCGAAGGTTTTGGCGCGTCCGCGGGACGGCGGGTAGAACACGCCGTTCCAGGTGCCTTTGCCGGCCGGATAGTTCCAGCCCGACGTCCCGATGCGGAGGTCAGAGCTTGCCGTATTGCTCCTTGTCGAAGCCGAAGACGACCTTCGACCCGCGAACCATGATCGGCCGCCGAATCAGGTTGGGGTTCTCCAGCATCATCGCGATGGCTTCCCGTTTTGATTTCGGCAGCGGCCGCTCCTTGAACACAGGGCTACGCGTGCTCACGAAATCCAGGAACCGCTCGGCGTCGATGTGCTTCTCGAGAAACTCACGCGACGGCGGTTCCTTGTTGATGTCGATCTGTTCAACCTCGATGCCTGCCGTATCCAGAAAACTTCTGGCATTCTTGCAGGTCGTTCACGTCGGCTTGGTGTAGAACGTCGGTTTCGCCATAGCGGTAGGATAATAGAAACCGTCGATGTTGACGATTAACGAGATTTTCCATTCGATCCAGGGCGAGTCGTCGCGCGCCGGCCAGCTGTGCGTGTTCGTGCGGCTGACCGCGTGCGACCTGCGCTGCAGCTGGTGCGACACGCCCTACGCGTTCCACGAGGGACGGAAGATGTCCGTGGATGAGGTCGTTGCCGCCGTCGAGGCGTTCGGTTCGCCGCTGGTCGAGATTACGGGCGGGGAACCGCTGCTGCAGGAAGATGTCTACCCGCTGATGGATCGGTTGCTGGCCGCGCGGACGCACCGTGATGCTCGAGACCGGCGGCCACCGTCCCACGGCGCGCGTGCCGGCGTCCGTTCTCAAGATTGTCGACGTCAAATGCCCGGCCAGCGGCGAATCGGACAAGAACGACTGGAGCAACCTCGACCGGCTCGAGCCGCACGACGAGGTCAAGTTCGTCGTCCAGGATCGCGCCGACTACGACTTCGCGCGCGAGGTCATCGCACGATACGACCTGCCGTCGCGCGTCGCCGCCGTGTTGATGTCGCCGGTGCACGGCGTGCTCGATCCGAAGACGTTGTCGGAGTGGATGCTCGCCGACCGGCTCGCCGCGCGGCTCCAGCTTCAGCTGCACAAATACATCTGGTCGCCAACGACGAGAGGCGTGTGAATTGGGTGATTGGCGTAATCGGGTAATCTAGTGATCGTGATTGGTCGATTGGTCAATCCGAATTCACCCGATTACTCGATTATCCAATTACCAAATGCGAGCAGTTGTATTGCTGAGCGGCGGCCTCGATTCCTACACGGCCGCCGCGATCGCCAGGGCGCAGCGCTTTGCGTTGTTCGCGCTCACCATCCACTACGGTCAACGCCACGCGCGGGAAGTGGAAGCGGCGCGGGCCGTCGCGCGCGCGCTCGGAGCCGAGCGGCATCTCGAGCTGGAGGTCGACCTGCGCGCGATCGGCGGATCGTCGCTGACGTCGGACGCTGCCGTGCCGCGCGAGCGGGACCTGGAGTCCGCGGAGATTCCGTCGACCTACGTGCCGGCCCGCAACACCATTTTTCTGTCGCTGGCGCTCGGCTGGGCGGAAGTCCTCGACGCGCGCGATATCGTCATCGGCGTCAACGCGCTGGACTATTCGGGATATCCCGACTGCCGCCCGGAGTTCATCGGCGCGTTCGAGCGGCTGGCGAATCTGGCCACGAAGGCCGGCGTCGAGGGCGCGAGCTTCCGGATCCACACGCCGCTGCTGACGCTGGGCAAGGCCGACATCATCCGGCGCGGGCTCGAGCTTGGCCTCGACTACGGGCTCACGCACAGCTGCTACGATCCCTCTCCGGACGGCCGCCCCTGCGGCGCGTGCGACAGCTGCGTGCTGCGCGCGAAGGGCTTCCGCGAGGCTGGCGTCGCCGACCCGGTCCTCCTAAGCTAAGATCGCGCGAACTCCTTGCGCATTCTCATAGACCAGCCCATCCGCCGACAGGTTCTCGTGATCACGTGCACGCTCCTCGTGCCGTTCATCGCGGCGGCGGCCTGGTCGGCAAGCCGATCGCGGAGCGAGGCCGGGGACCAGCTGCGCGACGAGGCTGCGTCGGTCGCCGTCACCGCCGGCGCCTATCTCAACACCTACCTCGGGGGGCTCGACTCGATGGCGTCCGCGCTCGCGCGGCACCCCGCGGTGATGGCGCTCGACAAACACCAGTGCGATCCGCTGTTCGAAGCGGTGCTGCGCGATCAACCGCTGCTTCTCAACATCGTCGTGAGCGACATTGCCGGCACCGTCGACGGATCGGGCCTGCCGTCGAACGCCGAGCGGCTCTCGCCGGCGGCGATGCCCTACGTCACCGAGGTCGCCCGAACAGGGCAAGCCGCAGGTCAGCGAGCTCATGACGGGCCGGATCTCGAACCAGCCGACGATTGTGCTGTCGTATCCGGTCCGCAACCAGCAGGGCGCGCTGGTCGGCGTACTGGGTCTTGGCCTCAACCTGACGCGCGTGCAGACGCTGTTCAGCGACATCCCTCTGCCTCAGGGATCGGTCGTCACGCTGTCGGACAAAGAGAGCCGGGTGCTGGCTCGCAGCCGGGATGCCGAGCTGTACATCGGCAAGGCGGCCGATCCGCATCCGACACCGCCGCGCGACGTGCCGCGCACGCAGGTGCGAACCGGGCTCGACAACGTCGAGCGCTCGTTCGGCAACGCCGTGATCGATCGAGGACCCTGGCTGCTCAGCGTCGGCATTCCGACCAGCGTCGCGACGGCGCGCATCGCGCCGCTGCTCCGGCGCAATTTCATCATCGTGGCCACCAGCATCGGCGCCATCCTCCTGCTGTCGCTGGGCCTGTCGACCTCGATGTCGCGCGGCATGAACAGCCTTCAGTCGGCGGTTCAACTGATCGCGGACGGCGACTTGTCGCCGCCGCGGCAAACGCCCGCGCCGAACCGCGAGCTGGAACAACTGCAGGATGCATTCAGCAGGATGGCCGCGAGCCTCCGCCGCACGCACGCGGCGCTCGATCACCAGGTGGAGCAGGAGCGAAAGATGCGCGAGACGCTGCAGTCGCTGCAGCGTCAGGTGGTTCGTCAGGAACGTCTGGCCGCGGTCGGCGTGCTCGTGTCGGGCGTCGCCCACGAGCTGAACAACCCGCTGCAGGCGATCCTCGGCACGCTGGAACTGCTGGAGCGCGATCGCGGCATCTCGCCGGCGGTGCTGGAAGAGATTGCGTTCGTGAAGACCCAGAGCGGCCGCGCGCGCGAGATCATCCGCAACCTTTCGCGGTTCAGCAGTCAGCAGGCGGGGCCGCCGACCCTGATCGATCTCGGCGACGTCGTCAGCGAGGTCGTGCAGCTCCGCCGGCGCGACCTCGACTCGTCGAATATCTCGCTCAGCGTCGACGTGCAGACCGCTCGAAAGGTCTACGCCAACTTCACCGAGGTCGAACAGGTCACGTTGAATTTCGTCATCAACGCGCAGCAGTCGATCGAGGTCGCGGATCGGGCGCGCGGCCGCATCCTCATCCGCGTCTTCGACGCCGGCAAACGCGTGCGTCTCGAGGTGCAGGACGATGGGCCCGGCGTGAAGCCCGAGGACGAGCCGAAGCTGTTTCAACCGTTTTTCACGACGAAGCCCGTCGGCAAGGGAACCGGTCTCGGCCTGTCCGTGAGCTACGGCATCATCGAGTCCTACGGCGGCACCATCGGGCATCGTGCAAATGAGTGGGGCGGCGCGACGTTCTATTTCGAGCTGCCGGTGACCGATCCGTCCGCGCGCACGCCTTTCGGCTCCGCGCAAAAGGGAACATCCAAACCCGATGACCGACCGCCTGTACTACCGCGACCCGTATCTCCGGGAGTTTGACGCGACCGTCTCGCGCGTCGATCGCCGCGACGATCGTCTGCTCGTGACGCTCGATCGCACGGCGTTCTATCCGACGTCCGGCGGCCAGCCGTTCGACACCGGCCGTCTGGGCTCGATGCGCGTCATCGACGTGGTCGACGAGGAGGACGGATCGATCACGCATGTTGTCGAACCCGGAACCCCGAACCCCGAACCCCGAACGAACCCTGAACCCGGAACCCTGAACCCCGAACCCGGTGAATCTGTTCGCGGTGCGATCGATTGGGAGCGCCGGTTCGACCACATGCAGCAGCACTCCGGTCAGCATGTGTTGTCGGCGGCCTTCGACAAGCTGTTCGGCGTGCGAACCGTCAGTTTTCATCTGGGCGCCGCCGTGTCGACCATCGATCTGGCTCGCGAGATGTCGCCCGCGGAAATCGCCGCCGCGGAAGCGGAGGCGAACCGTATCGTCTGGGAAGACCGGCCGGTGGCCATCCGTTTCGCGGACGCAGAGGAGGCGGCGCGGCTGCCGCTGCGCAAGGAATCGGTGCGAGGCGGAACGCTCCGGCTGATCGAGGTTGAAGGATTCGATTTGTCGGCGTGCGGAGGGACGCACGTCGCGCGCACCGGCGGCATCGGGGTGATTGCCGTCGCGTCGTGGGAGCGATTCAAAGGCGGGCAGCGTCTCGAGTTTCTCTGCGGCGGGCGCGCGCTGAGCGGCTACCGCATGCTGCGCGACGCGATGAGCGCGAGCGTGCGCCTGCTGTCGGTGCTGCCGGCGGAGTTGCCCGCTGCCATCGAGCGATTGCAGGCGGACGCACGGGATCAGAAGCGTGCGCTGACCGGCCTGCAGAACGATCTCGCGAAATATCACGCCGAGGAGCTCGCGGCGAACGCCGGCGAGATCGTGCTGCAAGGCACGTCCGCTGATGGCGGTCGCCGCTGCCGGCTCGTCGCACGCGCGATCGACGCCGACGCGAACGGGTTGAAGGGCCTGGCCACGGCAATCGCGGCCAAGCCTGGATACCTCGTCGTCCTCGTGTCCACGTCGATGCCCGCGCTCGTCGTCATCGCGCGTTCGTCTGACGTCGACGTTTCAGCTCAGCAGTTGTTGGCGAAGCTTGTGGCGCAGTTCGGCGGGCGCGGCGGAGGACGGCCAGAGATGGCGCAGGGCGGCGGTCTGTCAGCGACGGCGGACGCGATTTTCGAGGCAGTTCGAGCGCTCGTCTGATTTCAATATCGACTCAGCGTTTACAGATCGTCAGCTCAGCATTAAATCGTCGCTCAGTTTTGCTCGCGAAACAACCTAGCTCGACCGTGTGGCACTTCGCTTGCGTCGTGTCGCGCTCGCGAATCCGCCGCAGCGGTCTCGCTCACCTTTTCCGAACCACAACTGGAGCGAGCTATGCGGTTTCGAACCCCGTATCGGGGCGTGGTGTGCGTGGCCTTGGGTATTTTTGTCGAGGGCTGCGTCCGCGCACGCCGCGACGATCGCGGTGCCGGCCGGCGGCGATCTTCAGGCGGCGCTGAATGCGGCGCAGCCGGCGACGTCATCACGCTCGCGCCGGGCGCGACGTACGTCGGCAACTTCGTGCTGCCGAACAAAGGGGCGATCGACGACTACATCACCATCCGATCGGCCGCGCCCGACGACGCTGCTGCCGCCGGCCGGCGTCCGCGTCACGCCGGCCGTATGCGGCCCAACTCCCGAAGATCCGATCGTCGAACAACGTCTCCGCGCTGCGGACCGCGGCCGCGACGAACCACTGGAAGCTGCTGTCGCGCTCGAGTTCCAGGCCAACCAGGGCGGGTACGGCGACATCATCGCGCTCGGCGCCGGCGATTCGACGCAGACCCAGCTCGCGCAGGTGCCGTACGCGCTCGTCCTCGACCGCGTCTACGTCCACGGCGATCCGGTGCTCGGCCAGAAGCGCGGCATCGCGCTGCACAGCAGCGACACCACGCTCGATCAACTCGTACGTCGTCCGACTGCAAGGCGATCGGCCAGGATTCGCAGGCGCTGAGCGGCTACAACGGCCCCGGCAACTATCTGATCGAGAACAACTATCTCGAGGGCGCGACCGAGAACGTGCTGTTCGGCGGCGCCGATCCGATGATTCCGAACCTGGTCACCGGCAACATCACCTTCCGCCGCAACTATCTGCGCAAGCCGCTCGCGTGGCGCGATCCGATCATCGCGACGCCGGCGGCCGTCGCCGCGACGGCGATGCCCGGCGGCGGGTCGCTCGCCGCCGGCACCTACTACTACAAGGTGGCGGCGCGCGTCGGCGGCCGGCCAGACGCAACAAGGCGAACTCCATCGGCGTCGGCCGAAGTGTCGGCGACCATCGACGCCGGGACGACCGGCGGCGTGACGATCTCGTGGACGCCTGTCGCCGGCGCGGACGACTACTGGTCTACGGCCGCGCTGCCGGCGCGGAGAACGTGTACTGGAAGACGACCAACCCGTACCTCACCGACACCGGCGCCGCGGGCACGGCGGGCACGCCGGCGAAGGCGACGAAGTGGGCGGTGAAGAACACGTTCGAGCTGAAGAACGCGCAGGACGTGCTGATCGAAGGCAACGTGTTCGAGAACCTCTGGGTCGCCGATCAGACCGGCTATCCGATCGTCTTCACGCCGCGCAACCAGAGCGGCACGCGCCGTGGGCGATCATGCAGCGCATCACGTTCCAGTACAACCTGGTCCGCCACGCCGCCGGCGGCGTGAACATCCTCGGCACCGACGATCTCGCGCCGAGCCAGCGGACCAACAACGTCACCGTGCGGCACAACGTGTTCGACGATCTCACGGCCGCGACGTGGGGCACCGGCTCCAGGCCGATCATGATCGGCGACGGCCCCGACGTCGTCACCGTCGATCACAACACGATCATCTCGACCGACACGCACGTCGATGTGGCTCTACGGCGGCACGCGCGACGGCGCCGGTCCCGATCACCAACGCGGTCGATCACCAACAACCTCGCCGCGCACAACACCTACGGCATCGCCGGGTCGAGCTTCGGCTACGGCCTGACCGCGATCAACGCCTACCTGCCCGGCGGCGTCGTGAGCCGCAACGTGCTCGCCGGCGGAACGGCGTCGCGCTATCCGGCCGGCAATTTCTTCCCGACGGTGGCCGCGTGGCAGGCCGGGTTCGTCGACTACGCCGGCGGCGACTATCGCCTGAGCGCGTCGAGCCCGTACCGGAACGCCGCGACCGACGGCACCGATCTCGGCGCCGACGTCGCGGCGGTGAACGCCAGCGCGGCCAACGCGCTGTCGGGCGACGATCGCCTGCCGCCCGGACGAGGGACACCTGCAGATCACGACGACGAGCCTGCCGGACGGCATGCTTGAACCAGTACTACGCGCAGACGCTGACGTGCAGCGGCGGTTCCTCGCCGTGCGTCGTGGCAGGTGGTCGACAGCGCGCTGCCCGCCGGCGTCGCCTTCGACGCGGTCGCCGGCGCCGTGCTCGGCATGCCGACGCAGGTCGAAACCGGCGCTGTGACGGTGTCGGCGTACGATCCGGCGTGGCCGGCCAACACCGCGACCGCCACGCTGTCGCTGACGATTGCGCCGCCGCCGCTGCGTCGTGCTCGATCCCGGCGGCGCCGGCAGGCGCAGGTCGGCGTCGCCTATCAGCTGACACCACGCGTCACCGGCGTCCTCGGGTCGGCGACCTGGTCGATCGTGTCGGGCTGCGCTGCCGGCAGGTCTGAGCGCTCGATCCGTTCTCCGGCGCCATCGCCGGCGTGCCGTCCTCCTGGGGCACGACTACCGCCGTCGTGCAGGCGCAGGATTCGTGGCGAATCGATCGCACCGACGCGAACCCGGTGACGATCACGGTGGCGCCCGCGCCGCTCGCGATCACGACGGCGTCGCTGCCTTCCGGCAATGTCGGCAGGCATGTTCACCGCGGCGCTCGGCGCCGCGGCGGGACGGGAGCGTTCGCCTGGTCGTCTCGACAGCGGCGCGCTGCCGGCCGGCGTCACCTTGTCGCAGGACGGCAGCGCTCGGCGGCACGTTGACCGTCGATGGGCACCTTCACGTTCGGCGTCAGGGCGACCGATGCGGGCTGGCCGACGAACGCCGCGACGCAGACGCTGACGCTCTCCGTGGCTGCCAGCGAGGTCGTGCTGTACGCCGCGGACGCGGCGGTCGTCACCGGCACGTGGACGCGCGTCGCCGACACGACGGCCGCCGCCGGCGCGCGGCTGTGGAATCCCGATCGAGGCGCGGCGAAGCTGAGCCAGCGCGCTCGCGGCGCCGGCGAACTACTTCGAGATGACCTTCAACGCGCAGGCCGGCATCCCCTATCACTTGTGGATGCGCGGCAAGGCCGACAAGAACAACTGGGCGAACGACTCGGTCTACGTCCAGTTCTCGGGCGCGGTCGACGCCGCGGCGCCGCGCTGTATCGCATCGGCACGACGGCGGCCACGTCGGTCAGCGTCGAAGACGGCACCAATGCCGGCGTCGCCGGCTGGGGCTGGAACGACGACTCCTACGACGGCGCTGGCGACGCCGCTCTACTTCGCGACCACCGGTCCGCAGACCATTCGCGTCCAGGTTCGCGAAGACGGCCTGTCGCTCGATCAGATCGTGTTGAGCTCGTCGACGTACCTGACGCGGCGCCAGGCGCGTTGAAGAACGACACGACGATTCTCCCGCGTTAATGGCGCGCGGTGCCGGGAGCCACGCCGCAGCCGCTGCTGTCGGGACCGCTCTGCGCGCGCTCGAGCGCGTCGATGTCCGCTCCTGGATCCTTGCCGTCGTCGCCGGTCCCGGTAGAAACGGCTCGACGCCGCCAGCTTGAACGTGCCCTTCTGGAACCCGAGCGCGTTCCAGCCCAGATGCGACGATCGTGACCGGCGGATAGCGCGACTTGAACGCGTCGTCGGCGATCGACTGCTTCGTCGCTGCCGACGTGTTGACCAGCACGTTCTGGTTGTAGACGAAGGGCGCGAAGTTCTTCGTGATCGTTGTGATCCCTTCGTTCGCCGCCGGCGCCGATTCCGTAGAGCTTGCGCTCGACGATGTTGTGCTTGAACACGAGGTTCGGGTTCAGGTCGGCGGCGTTCTGCGCATCGAGGATGCCGTTCGGGTTGCTCGTCGAGGTGACGTGGGTGATTTCGACGTCGGACACGCCGTTGGTCACGCGCAAGCAGCTTGCCGCCGGTGCCCCAGTCCGCCGACGCCGATGTTCTCGAACAGCACGTTCGTCACGCGGATGTGATTGGCGCGGCGCGGCAGCGGCAGCCCTTCGCGCCCGCTTCGGCCGCGTTGATCGCCAGCCCGCTCGCCGCATCGCGCACGATGTTGTTGCTGAACGTGACGTACTCGGTCACGCACCAGGTGCAGCGCCCTTCCTGGTTCGCCGACTTCAGCACGATGGCGGTGCCGTTCTGGCCAGACGTCCAGACGTGCTCGAAGGTGTTGCCGTCCACGAGCACGCGCCGCGCGTTCTTCAGCTCGAACGCATTCTTCGCCGCGACGCCCGACGATTTCCACGAGAGCCGTTTGGTGCTCAGGTTCCGGCGAATTTCGATGTCGGACGGCACGAGTTCCTCGATCGCCGGATCGGCGCCGCCGAACATGATGTTCTCGCTCGCCGCTTCGAGAAAGTTGTTCACGATCTTGAACGGTCCCGCGCCGTTCCATCCGCCGATGGCCTGCGAATCGCTGTGCGCGTCGTGGAAGTTCTCGAGATGGGAGTCGACGACCGCCATCCGGACGCCGTTCAGCGCGATGCCGCGCCGGTAGTCGCCCTGGTCGTTGCCGTGCAGGTAGCAGCGATCGATGACGATGTCGGACGGCTCGGCGTCGACCGTCGTGTCGCTTGCCGGAGCCGAGCTCCACGAGATTGCTCAGCTGCGCGACGCCTTCGTCGACGCCGATGTCGAGGCCGATCAGCCGATAGCCGCGCGCGCCGGCTTCGGCGCGTATCGCAGGTCTGTTGGTTGCCGATGGCGCGAAGTTTCGGCATCAGGTTCGCGTTCGCCTTGTCGACCCGGGTTGAGGGCGGCAGCGCGCCGTTGGCGTCGAACGCGCGGTTCGCGGAGCGAATCGTCACCCACTGGCCGGCCGGGATTCGGCGGTTTCGCAGCAGGAAGCTGCCGTCCGGAGCCGCCGGACGAAACGTGGCGCCATCGGCCAGCAGAATCGTGTCGCCGGCCACGGCCTGATCGAGGGCTCGCTGAAGGTCGTCGCCGGTCGTGACGGTCACCTGACGCTGACCGGCCGGAACCGGCGTGCAGAACGTCGCGATTTGAAACGGATCCTGCTGAGTTTGGGGCGGCGAGACTCGTTTACCTGAAATGAGCATCAGCGAGGCCAGAACGAGCACTCGCCAACGCCGAAAACAGGACATCCCAGCTTTTTGTGCAAGTTGCCAGCCGTCTGAGCAGCTGATGAGCTAGGGTCTGACCCGGGTCTGACCCTGCTTGTCTACCGCCGGAACTGGGCGAGGCGGACGATGATGGCATCCTCGGCCGCCGTGATGGTGCTGGCGGGCGTGTCGTAGTTGTTCGCGAGGATGCAGAAGACCAGCGGCTCGCCGTCGGCCGACGTCACGTACCCCGACGTGCCGCGCACGGCGGTCATCGAACCGGTTTTGGCTCGCGCGTTCCCTTCGGCGGCGGTGCCCTTCATGCGGTTAGCCAGCGTGCCGTCCCGGCCCGCGATTGGCAGCGACGCCTCGAACGGTCCGCGCAGACGCGGGTCGCGATCGACGTGCGTGAGGATGGTGACGAGGGCCTCCGGCGTCACAAAGTCGTATCGCGTGAGTCCCGACCCGTCGCGCTGAATCAGCGAGCCGGCGGGCACGCCCCAGCGCTCGAAGATCGTCAGCGCGGCTCGCCAGCCGGCCGCAGCGGTTGGCACGACGCCCGGCGCGGCCGAAACGCTCTTCAACAGCGTCTCGGCGTACTGATTCTGGCTGACCTTCATCAGCCGCACAGCGAGCTCCGACAGCGGCGGCGATCGGTAGGAGACGACCGGGTTGCCTGCCGCCGCCGGCGCGTCGCGGACGTCGTCGATATCGACAGCGGGCCCGCGCACGTCGATGCCGTTGGCGATGAGCGCGCTTCGGAAGGCTGTCACGAAGAACTGCGTGGGATTGTCCACCGAGACCGTCAGCGTGGACGGCTCTGCTCCGGCGGCGATCGTGCCGCCGAGATCGAGCCTCATGCTGCCTGGCAGGCGGCGCGCGCTGATCGAGGTTCGCGTGCCCGCTGCTCCGGTCGTCACCGAGCTGACGATGGTCAGGCCGCTGCCCGCGGGCGTGATGGCAGATGGCCGCGGCGTCTCCCGGCGAAGGACCGGGTGCGACCGTCACTCTCACGGCGCTTTCGTTGTATTGGAGGGCGCCGACGCCAGCCGAGTCGTCGGTGGGAAGGTCGTCCCACATCCAGCCCAGGCCGAGCGTCTCCTTTTCGAAGCCGTTGTCGTCGCCGATCACCCGGCCGGTGATCGCGCGGACGCCGCGCTGTTTCAGGCGCGCCGCCCAGTCGCCGAACACGCGATCGGCCATGCCGTCGGCGGCGACCAGGCTCGGATCTCCGGAGCCGACGACGACCAGGTCGCCGGCGAGCACACCATCGGCGATCGTGCCGGCGGCGAAGACCCTCGTTTCGAACGTGTAGTCCCAGCCCAGCGTTTCGGCCGCCGCGGCGAGCGTCACGATTTTCATGTTCGACGCCGGCATCATCAGCTTGTTCGCGTTGACGGCGTAGAGCGTTTCGCCCGTCTTCAACGACCTGGCCAGCACGCCCCAATAGCTGTGGCGTCAGAGGGGAGGCCTGAAGAATCGCATCGATGTCGCGCTGGAGCGACTGGACGGCTGCGCGTTGCCGGAGGGCGGGAGGGGCAGGAAGGGCAGGAGAGGCGGGAGGGGCGGGAGGGGCGGGAGAGGGCTGGAGGGGGTTGGTGCGCGCATGCGGCCGTCGCGACGAGTGCCGCGACGGCCCAGGTCGAGACTATTTCGAAATCTCATCGAGCGACTTCATCACGTCGTTGAAGTCGGCCGCGTCGATCTTCGCGGCGCCCGGCTCGCCCGGCCGCGCCACGAACACGTCGTTGCCCACTTGCGCGAATGTCGCTCGATCCTCTTTCTTCCCCTCGTCGAACTTCACGACGACCGACATGGCCGGCTTGTCGAGGCCGGTCTTCGCGTTCGAATCGACGAACGAGGTGACGCGGATGTTCGACAGCTTGCCGAGCAGGCCGTCGCTCTTCTCCTTGTCCAGATCGCCGGCCGTCGGGCTCACGCGCTTCCACTTGTCCGGCGCGTTCTCACCCTGGCCCTTCGTTCGCTCGAGCGTGACCGTTTGCCCGTTGCGGGTGATCTCGATATGCGTCGCGTTGAACGGCCGGAACTCGAAGACGTCCTTGCGCCGGTAGTCGTCGGCGCTCTTCTTCATGTCGTCCAGGAGCGCGCTCTCGACCGTGACGACGGCCGGTTTCGACGCGTCGCGCGCGTAGACCGTGTTGTCCGCCGCCTTGCCGCCGAACAGCAGCGTCGCCCGTGCGCTGCCGAGGCCCAGGTTCACGGTGGCCTCCGGCTTGTCCAGTCCGTACTTTTTCAGGTCGGCCGGCGACGCGCTGTCGGCGACGATCGACTTCATCTGCACGGTCTGCAGACGTCCGACCAGCCCCTCGACGGATCCGAAGTCGGCCTTGGTCTGCACCGGCTTGGACATCTTCCAGTCGCCGCCGTCCTTGGCGATCGCCATGTCCTTGCCGCCGGAGGAGATGTCGAGCGCATCGACCTTGTCGCGTTCGAACTTGAGCAGCGTCTTGTCGCGGAGATCGAACGTCGTCTTGTTCAACGACGTGTCCTGTGACGCGGAAATCAGGAAGACTTTCTTTTCGTCGTTGCGCTTGGCGAAGAAGTCGCCGCCCGTCGGCGTTTTCTCGCCGATGAACAGCTTGCGGTAGTCCTTGTCGCCGGCCGCCTTGAAGTCGACTTCGACGCGCGGGTTCGACAGGCCGTAGTCGTTCAGGTTCGAGGGGTTCTCGTCGATGACGCGAACGATGTCGGCCTGGCCGAGCGCGGACGTCAGCTGCGACACGTCCGACTCGGAGGCGGGCAGGTCGGACGGCTGCGTGATCTTCCACGAGCTGCCATCCTTCTTCAGCGTCGTCGAGTCGCCCGCCGCCGTCGACACCTTCACTTCCTCGATCTTGTCGGCCTGCAGCGCCGCGAACACTTTCTCCTTCTTCGCATCGTCGCTCGTGGCGCCGCCCTCGGGCACTTTCGATGTGACGAAGTAGATGTACGCGCCGAGGCCGGCGAGAACGACGACGAGGGCAATCGTGGAACGGAGACCGCGCATTTAGGCCCTCCGCTTCCACCAGGTCATGACCCCGGCACCGAAGACGAAGCCCGGAATGATGAGGAGCGAGAGCCAGAAAATATTCGACTCCTGGGTCGCGGTCAGCGTGATGCGGCGATCGTCGGCATCCTTCGGCCGGATCGAAATCAGGTTGTCCTGCTGCGAGAGCCAGCCGATCGTGTTCATGAACAAGTCGCGGTTGCCCGGCACGCCGAGCGTGCCGTTGGCGGCGAAGTCCGAATCGCCGATCACGGCGACGCGCGTTTCCGGCTTCGGTGCGTCGGGCTCGCCCGGCTTGGGCGGCGCTGCCGGCGCGGCCGCGGCCGACACCGCCGAGCCCAACGGCACCGGTCCCTTCTTGTCGCCCTTGGCCTCGTCGAGCGAGACGGCGCCCGTCGTCATGAGCGACTTCAGGTCGGTTTCGGCCCAGCTGCGCGGACCGGTCTCGAGGAAGGTTTGCGCCACGTGTCCGTTGACGCCGCCGCTCACCGGCGACGCTTCGCGCGCCAGCGGAAACGCCGTCAGCAGGCTCAATCGCTGCGCGATCGCGTGCGACGGGTATGGCGGCGCGACGACCGGCACCGACGCGTCGGTGCCGATCATGCGGCCCATGCCGCTGACGTCCACGACCACGTTGTTGCCGGCCTGGATGCCCCAGTCGTGGGCGAGCGCGATCAGGTTCGTGAGCGGCGGGCTGTCCAGCTTGTCCGGCGGATCGAGCTCGAGCAGCAGCTTGCCCTGCTTGTCGAGATACTTCTTCAGCGCCTCCATCTCGGGCGCGAAGAAATCGGTCTTCGGTCCCGCGACCACGACCACCGACGCATCGTCCGGCACCGAGCCCTGCTGAGCGATGGTGAGCTTGTCGACCGAGTAGTTCTCACGGCCGAGCGCGGTCGCGATGATGTTGTAGCCGGCTCCCTCCGAGGAGGTCGTGTCCTTCTCGCCGTGGCCCTGCGTGAAGTAGACCTTGCGCTGCTGGCCCGACACCACCTTGATGATGGCGTTGGTCAGATCCTGCTCGCCGTCGGCGTTCACGCGCTCCGAGCGTCCCTTGTAGTTGAAGACGATGGTCGGCATCCGATCGATGTTGTTCTGCTTGGCGACCGACGGCTTCTTCTCGGGATCGATGTACTCGGTCGAGATCTTGCTCGACGCGTACTCGGTACTCCTTGATCCGCTCCTGGTACCGCGGGAACTGCGGCTCCTGGGCGAAGACCTGCACCTGCATGGGGGAGTCGAGCTTGGCGACGACGTTGCGGCTCTGATCCGAGAGGCTGAACTGCTTGTTCGCCGTCAGGTCCCAGCGCTTGTTCTGTTTCGATCCGATGTAGTTGATCGCCACCAGGATGCCGAGGACGACCAGGATGCTGACGCCCATCAGCGTCCCGTAGCGCGCCTGCCGGCGCGCGAAGAGCTTGGCGATCTCCCGCCACTGGCCGAGGGTGTAGGCGAGCACGCAGACGAGGCCGCCCCACGCGAGGTAGTACGCCCACTGTTCCTTCGCCGGATACCCGAAGCGGATCGCCACGGCGACGAAGACCATCGCCGTGCCGAGCCAACCGATGAGACTGAGAATTCGATTCATCATTAGCCGCGCCACCGTTCGCTATCGACCGACTTCGCGGTCAGGAACAACCCGAACGTGATGAAGCTCACGTAGTAGATGAAGTGCGTCGTGTCGAGCACGCCTTTGCCGAAGTCGTCGTAGTGGTCCACGATCGAGAGGTACTGGGTGATCTTCTCGGCCGTCGGCCCGGCGGCGCTGCCGATCCAGGTGATGACCCACAGCAGCAGGAACACCGCGAAGGTCACCATGCCGGCGACGATCTGGTTCTTGGTCAGGCTCGAGATGAACAGCCCGAGCGAGATGAAGCATCCGCCCATCAGCAGCAGGCCGATGTAGGCCGTCACGATCGGCTTCCATTCCGGCCGGCCGTACATGAACAGGAAGCCGAGATGGATGAGGGTCACCGCCAGCATGACGCCGTAGAGCGCCATGGCGCCGAGGAACTTCCCGAGGATGATCTGGAAGTCGGTCAGCGGCGAGGTGAGCAGCAGCTCGATGGTTCCCGATCGCTTCTCTTCAGAGTAGGCGCGCATCGTGACCATCGGCATGAGGAAGAGGATCAGGATCAGGACGTTCTGCAGCAGCGGCCGAATCAGCTGCTGGTTGACGTTCATCGACTGCGGCCCCTGCATGCCGAACTGGTTCATCTGCATGCTCTGCTGGACGAAGAAGTGCAGGATCGCCGCGAAGAAGTAGCCGTAGAGGAGCGCCCACAGCCCGATGACGATGTAGGCGATGGGCGACGCGAAGTAGGACTTCAGCTCCTTCTGCGCGATGGCGAGGATGTTACTCATGGACGGGTTCTCCTTCGGGCGCCGCTTCCGCTTCGAGCGCGGCGGCTTCGTCGGTCGTGAGCGAGAGGAAGACGTCCTCGAGGCTCATGCGCATCGGGCGCATTTCGAGCAGGCCCCATCCGCTGTTGATGACGGCGCGGGCGAGGTCGCGGCGGACGTCGCGCCCGCTTTCGCTGTCGACTTCGTATCCGACCATGCCGTCGCGCCGATCGGATTCCACCACCCGCGTCACGCCCGGCACCATCGTCAGGTGCGAGAGCGCGTCGGCGCCATTGGCGTCCACCTGCAGATACATGGTTTCCGAGCCGCGGAGCCGCGCCGTCAGGTTGTCGGGCGTATCGACCGCGACGACGCGTCCCTTGTTGATGATGACCACGCGCTGGCAGGTCTGCGCGACCTCGGGCAGGATGTGCGTGCTGAGGATGATCGTGTGATTGCCGGCGAGTTCCTTGATCAGCTCGCGCGTTTCGATGATCTGCTTCGGGTCGAGGCCGGCGGTCGGCTCGTCGAGAATCAGCACGTCGGGGTTGTGGATCAGGGCGGAGGCCAGGCCGACGCGCTGCTTGTATCCCTTCGACAGCTTGCCGCACAGTCGATCCGCCATGTCGGTGATGCGCGTCCGTCCCATGACGTATTGCACGCGCTGCCGCCGGTCGCCGGACGGCGACCCCTTTGATTTTGGCGACGAAGTCGAGATACTCGGAGACGCTCATGTCGGGATAGAGCGGCGGCGTCTCCGGAAGGTAGCCGGTGCGCCGCTTCGCTTCGATCGGCTGATCGAAGACGTCGAACCCGGCGACAATGGCTTTGCCTTCCGTGGCCGGCATGTAGCCGGTCAGGATCCGCATCGTCGTCGTCTTGCCGGCGCCGTTGGGTCCGAGGAACCCGAGGATTTCGCCGCGTTCGACGCGGAAACTGACGTCGTCGACGGCGGTCACGCGGCCGTAGCGTTTCGTGAGGTTTTGAACCTCGATCACGGAGAATCTCCTATTGAAACAAAAATGCTAACCCGAACCGCCTCGATTTGTGTAGGGGCGCAACCAACCTTATCACCAATGTAATGGAGGCTTTGATGGCAGTCGTACCTGGATCGAAGGCGCCGGACTTCACGTTGACCAATCAGGACCGGGAGCCGGTGACCCTGAGCGCGCTGCGCGGCCGGCCGGTCGTGCTCGCGTTTTTTCCCGCGGCATTCAGCTCGGTGTGCACCAAGGAGCTGTGCACCTTCAAGGATTCGATCGCGCAGCTGGGGAAGGCCAATGCCCAGGTGTTTGGCATCAGTGTTGACACTTTCTTTACCCTGAAGGCGTTCCAGGATCAGCAGAAGCTGAACTTCCCGCTCCTGAGCGACTTCAACAAGCAGGTGATCCGCGACTACGGCGTGTTCAACGAGGACATGATCGGCCTGAAGGGCATCGCCAAGCGCGCCGTCTTCGTCATCGACAAGGACGGGATCGTGCGCCACGCCGAAGTCCTCGACGATGCGCGCAACGAGCCGAACTACGAGGCGGTGTTCAAGGCTCTCGCGTCATAGACAGGCCCCGGTGCCGGGTGCCTGGTGCCGCGGTGCCGGGTGCACCGCAAGGGTGCCAGGTGCCGAGCGCAGGGGCCGCGTGCACGGGCGCAGGCGGCCAGCTGGCTGCGCCACAGCGCCCGCACCATGGCACCCGGCACCGCCTGGCACCCGGCACGTGGCACCCGATTGTTGTTATGATGAACGTATGAACAAGCGTTCATATGTTCAATTGACGCGAGCGCCTGCTCGATCAGGCATCGGTCGCCGCGCTGGCCGAGACCTTCAAGGTGCTGGGCGACGTCACGCGGGTTCGCATGCTCGATGCGCTCGCCCACGGCGAGGTGCCGGTGTGCGACCTGGCGCAGCTGCTCGGGCTGACGCAGTCCGCGGTGTCCCACCAGCTCCGGCTGCTGCGCAGCTGGCGGCTCGTGAAATCGCGGCGCGCCGGCAAGCACATCTACTACGTCGCCGACGATCACCACATCGTCGCCCTCTTCGAGCAGGGGCTCGAGCACGTTCAAGAACGGACGGCAGCCGGAAGAGCGGAGCACGCAGGCGCGCACGCGCGCCGCGCGGGAGACAAGCGCCGGAGTGCGCAGCGCGTCGCCCATGCCGCCGCACCGGACGCAGCCGGCCCGAGCTCCAGCCGGGGGACACGCCCATGACCGGCACGTGCACGGTGTGCGAGCTCCACGCCGAATCGACCTTCAAGATCGAAGGCATGGACTGCCGCGAAGAGGTGGCGATCCTGGAGCGGCGGTTCAAGAACCTGGCCGGCCTCGAAGATTTCTCGGCCGATCTGATGGGCCAGCGCCTTCACGTGAAGTACGACGCCGCGAGGATCTCGACGGCGGCGATCGCCGACGCCGTCGCCGACACCGGCATGCGCGCCTGGCTCGATCGCGAAGAGAGAACAGCCGGCATCGATCGGCAGGTGCGCCTTCGCCAGACGCTCGTGTGGACGTCGGGCGCGGCGCTGGCCATCGGGATGGCGCTGCCGCTGACAGGCATCGATGCAGGTCCGGTTTCCGCAGGCCGGCTGGCGGAATGGCTGTTCATCGTGTCGTTGGCCGCCGGGATCGGGGCGACATCGCGCAGAGCCTGGACCGCGCTCCGCGTCGGGTCGCTCGACATCAACGTGCTCATGATCATTGCCGTCGCCGGCGCGGCGGTCCTGGGGGAATGGTCGGAGGCGGCGACGGTCGTCTTCCTGTTCGGTTTCGCGCAGGCCCTCGAGACGCGCACGATGGACCGCGCTCGCCATGCCATCCGCGCGCTGATGGCTCTCGCGCCCGCCGACGCCCTGGTCCGCGACGCGGCCGGCGAGCGCCGCGTATCGCTGGAGGACATCGCGATCGGCGCGGTGATCGTCGTCCGTCCCGGCGACAAGGTTCCGCTCGACGGCGACGTCGTCGCCGGCCGGAGCGCGGTCAACCAGGCGCCGATCACCGGCGAATCGCTGCCGGTCGAGAAGGCGGCCGGCGACGCCGTGTTCGCGGGAACGATCAACGGCCGCGGGGCGCTCGAGGTACGGGTCACGAGGCTCCGGCGCGACACGACGCTCGCGCGCATCATTCACCTCGTCGAACGCGCCCAGGCGCAGCGGGCGCCGGCGCAGACGCTCGTCGAGCGCTTCGCCCGCGTCTACACGCCGGCGGTCATCGCGCTGGCGGCGGCAGTCGCGATCGTCCCGCCGCTGATGCTCGGCGCCAGCTGGCACGCATGGGTCTACCGCGCGCTCGTCCTGCTCGTCGTCTCGTGTCCCTGCGCCCTCGTGATCTCGACGCCGGTCTCGATTGTCGCCGCCCTGGCGGCGGCGGCCCGTAAAGGCGTCCTCATCAAGGGCGGCGTCCACCTCGAGAAGGCGAGCAAGGTGCGATGCGTCGCGTTCGACAAGACCGGGACACTGACGCGAGGAATGCCCGAGATCGTCGAGGTCGTCACATTCGACGGAACCGGTGCGGCCGAGATCGTCTCGCTCGCCGCGTCGATCGAGCAGCGCTCGACGCATCCGATCGCGCAGGCCATCCTCGACTATGCATCCGCCGCCGGCATGGACGCCTCACCGGGAGACGCGGTCTCGGCTATTCCGGGACGGGGCGCCGAAGGCACGGTCGGCGGCCGCCGCGTGCTGCTCGGCAACCATCGTCTGTTCGACGAGCGACGGCTGTGCACGCGCGCCAGTTCACGATCGGGTGCTGGCGATCGATGCGGCCGGAAAGACCGCCGTGATCGTGGCGTGCGACGAACGGGCGATTGGCATCATCGTCGTCGCCGATCGCGCGCGGGAAAGCGGCAAGGACGCCGTCGATCTGCTCCGGTCTCAAGGCATCGCGCGGATCGTCATGCTGACCGGCGACGGCGCCGGGACCGCCGAGGCGATGGCTGCGGAGCTCGGTGTCGACGAGGTCCGCGCGGAGCTGCTGCCGGAGGACAAGGTCGCGGCGATTGAGGAACTGCGGAGAGCGCACGGGCCGGTGGCGATGGTCGGCGACGGGGTCAACGACGCGCCCGCGCTTGCCCTGGCCGACGTCGGGATCGCGATGGGCGCGGCCGGCAGCGATGCCGCGCTCGAGACCGCGGACGTCGCGCTGATGGCCGACGAGCTGCTGCGGATTCCGTTCACGTTCCGCCTGAGCCGCGCCACGGTGCGCAACATCAGAACGAACCTGGCGATCTCGATTGTGCTGAAGGCGGCGTTTGTCGCGGCCGCGGTCGGCGGGGTCGCGACGCTCTGGATGGCGGTGCTGGCCGATACCGGCGCCTCGATCATCGTGATCGCGAATGCGCTGCGGTTACTGCGGGCTGACTAAAGCGCGTGATCACGGAATCAGGCGTCAGTGAGGACGGCTTGATGGTCGTCCTTCGTGTCCTTGGTCCTTTGTGTTTATCCAGCGGTCGATTCGGCGGCGGCTCCTGCTTAGCTTTCGACAACCACACTTTCGCGACGCGCAGGCCGTCGAGCGCCTCCACCCGCATCTTGCGGCCTTCGACCTCGATCAGATCGCCGACGCGCGCGCGGCGTCCCAGCCGGCCGAGCACATAACCGCCGATCGTCGTGTAGGTGTCTTCGTCGATGTGCAGCCCGAACTGCTGATTCGTGTCGCTGACCAGCGCGAGGCCGTCGATGTCGGCGGACCCGTCCGCGCGCACGACCGTTCGTGTCTGCGCGCCCATCTCGCCCGGAATCTCGCCGATGATGCGTTCCATCAGCGATTCAAAGGTGACGAGCCCCGCGGTGCCACCGTGCTCGTCGATGACGAGTGCCTCGCGCCCTTTGCGCCGCCGCATCTCGGCGAGCAGATCGTTGGCGCCGAGCGTGATCGGGACCGTCAGCACCTCGCGGGCGAGCGCGCCGGCGTTGATGCCGACGTCGCCGCCGCCCAGCGCTTTCACCAGGTCCACCACGTGCAGCATCCCAATCACATCGTCGAGGTCTTCGCGATAGACGGGCAGCCGCGTGGGCTCGCCCTGGCCAATCTTGCGAAGCAGCTCGCGCAGCGGCGTGTCGGCCGCGACGGCGAGGAGCTCCGTCCTCGGAATCATCACCTGTCCCGCGGTGAGATCGGCGAAGCCGAACACGCGGTGGAGCATTTGTTCCTCCTGCTCCTCGAGCACGCCCGCTTCCTGGCTCGCGGTCACGAGCATCTTGAGCTCTTCTTCCGAATGCACCATCCCGCGGCGGTCGCCGCCGCGCAAGCCGAGGATCCTGACGACGCCCTGCGCGGTTCCGTGCACGAGCCTGATGAACGGCCAGAACACGCGCATGAACAGCTCGAGCGGCTTCACGAGCCAGATCGCCGTCGCCTCCGGACGCTCGAGGGCGATCCATTTCGGCGCCAGTTCACCGAAGACGATTTCGGCGGCGGTGATGATCGCAAACGCAAACGCGATCGCGATGCTGTGCGCGGTCGTGTTGCGCCAGGTGCGGGGGAAGGAACGCGAGCGCCGGTTCGAAGATGGTGGCGAGCGCCGGCTCGGCCAGCCAGCCGAGACCGAGGCTGGCCATCGTGATGCCCAGCTGCGTGGCGGCGATGTAGCGATCGGGCGCCGACACGGCCCGGCGCACCGCCTTCGCGCCGCGATGGCCTTCCGCGATCATCTGATCGATGCGCGTCTTGCGGACCGTGACGATCGAGAATTCAGCGGCGACGAAGAAACCGTTGGCGCACACCAGCGTCAACAGCCCCGCGAGCCGCCACAGCGTGGCCGCGAGCGACTGCTCCATGGCCGGAATCTTACGCTTTTCTATTGCTGAAGAAGTGCGCGTCGACGAAGTGGTCGATGATCGACTGGTTGGCGGGATCGACGATTTCGAACTGCACGCCCATGCCGACGCGTCTGTCGCTCCAGGCCACGTGCCCTTCGGCGTCGACGTCCTTCTTCGAGCCGGGCATGCGGAAGCGAACCTTGATCTTGGCCCCGCTGTCCAACGGGCTCGTCGTCCGGATGGCGATGCCTCCGTGGCTGAGGTTGAGCGTCAGCGCGGCGGCGATCGTATTGCCGAACCGGTACTGGATCGGAATGCCCAGCACCACCCGGGGGCTGCTGCGCCGATTGAAGTTGTCGGGGAACAGGTGCGGCGCGAGCGACGGCAGAATGTGCTGCACGGCGCTGTACTCGTTCACGTAGCCGGCGACGCCGAGGGCCGCGAGCTCCCGCACCTCGTCGGCGTTCGCGATGGTGCCGCTGAAAATGAGCAGCGGGAGGCGTCCCTCGTCGAGCTTCCGGACGGACCGTATCAATTCCACGCCCGGCGCATGGGGCAGACGCAGGTCGACGATGACGAGATCGATCTGATCGAGGTCTGCCCGGACGCGGGCAAGCAGCTCGGCTGCGCTCCTCACGACGATCGCTTTGTGCCCCGCCTGTTCTATTGCCGTTCGGAAGCGATCTCGCACGAACGCCGTGTCGTCGGCGACGACAACGGTCTTCGTGCTGACCGAGGTACTAGCCATCGTTGTAGGTATCGGAACCACGCATCACGGGCGTTACCCCGCGTTGCAGACATGCGCACGTTCTCGCTATACTTTCGATCTCCCGCCGCTGCGGGATTCTAAGTGATCGGAGACCCGAATGGCCACCTGCCCCGAATGCGACGCCGAAATCGAAGTCGACGAGTTCGATGTCGACAAGGGCGATCAGCTCAGTTGCCCTGAGTGTGGGTCGAACCTCGAGGTCGTCGGGATGTCTCCGCTGGAGCTCGACCTGGCGCCCGACGACGACGATGACGATCTCGACGACGACGATGACGACAAGGAAGACGACGACGACATCGACGACGACGAGGAAGACGACGACGAGGACGAGGACGAAGTGGAAGAATGAGTGAGCCGGTCGCGAAAGAGCGGGCCCTCAGCGACGCCCTTTCGTCCCTCGATTCGGTGGTCGTCGCGTACAGCGGCGGCGTCGACAGCGCCTACCTCGCCTACATCGCCAGCCGCACACTCGGCGACCGCGCCGTTCGCCGTCACCGCAGACAGCCCGAGCTATCCAGAGCGCCACCGCGCCCTCGCGATCCGGATCGCGAAGGATTTCGGTCTGCATCACGAGATCATCCGCACGCGCGAGCTCGACAACCCGGAGTACCGCGCCAACCCCGTCGAATCGCTGCTACTTCTGCAAGCACGAGCTCTACACGCACCTCTCCCGGATTGCGGCCGAGCGGCGCGCGGTGGTCGTCGACGGCAACAACGCGGACGATCGGGGCGACTATCGTCCCGGGCGCCAGGCGGCGCGGGAGTTCGGCGTCCGAAGCCCTCTCGACGAAGTGAATCTCACGAAGGACGAGATTCGCGCGCTCTCCCGGCGTGCGGGGCTGCCGACGTGGGACGAGCCGGCCTCCGCGTGCCTGTCGTCGCGGATTCCGTATCACACGGAAGTCACCGACGAGAAGCTGCGGACGATCGAACGCGCGGAGCAGGCGGTGCGCGCCCTCGGCTTCCGCGTATTCCGCGTCCGGCATCACGACGAACTCGCGCGCGTCGAGATCGCGCGCGACGAGATGTCGCGCGCGCTCGAACCGGAGATCGCCGCGGCGATCGTGCGCGAGCTCAAAGCCGTCGGCTATCGTTACGTCACGCTCGACTTGCAGGGCTACCGGCTGGGCAGCCTGAACGAAGGATTGTTCCTGCGGCCAACGTGACCCGCCTTCGCTCGCTGGTGACGGGCCCGAGCTTCGGCGGGGCCAGCCCGCAACGCTCGCGGCTTAACCGGAGCGAGCGTCATCCTCCTCGCGCTCGTGTTTCTCGCGCTGCACCTGCCCTATCTCCCCGCATCGCTCGAAGATCTCGACTCGATCAATTTCGCGCTCGGCCTGCGGCACTTCGACGTGGCGCAGCATCAGCCGCATCCGCCCGGCTATCCCGTGTTCATCCTGATTGCGAAGGCCGTGCACGCCGTGGTGCCTTCCGAGGCGACGGCGCTCGGGCTGGTCAGCGTCGCGGGCGGTGCCCTCGGCGTGCTCGCGGCCGCTGCGCTGTTCCGCCGGATCGATGGCGGCGCGGCGCCGGCGAATTGGTCGGTGGCGGCCGTCGTGGTCACGATGACGACGCCGCTCTACTGGTTCACCGCGGTCAGACCGTTGAGCGACAGCATCGGGCTGGCCGCCGCGATCGGCGTGCAGGCGCTGACGCTCGCCGCATCGAGCGCTCGTGGTCTCGCAGTGGCTGGTGTTTGCGCCGGACTGGCTGCGGGCCTTCGATCGCAGGTGGTGTGGCTCACGGTGCCTCTGCTCACGTTGCGCGCTCAAGGGGCTAGGGCCTGGGGCTGGGGCTCAGCCGAACCGACCGATCGTCCAGCCCCTAGCCCCAAGCCCCTAGCCCCTGTTCTTGCTGCGTTCGTGATCGGTATCGCCATCTGGTTCGTGCCGCTGGTGATTGTGAGCGGCGGGCCCGCGCAGTACTGGCACGCGCTGTTCGATCAGGGCGCCGAGGATCTGGGCAACATCCAGATGCTCTGGACCAGGCACGGCCTCCGGGACGTGCTTGCCGCCCTCTACTACGCCTTCGTCGCGCCGTGGGCCGTCTGGCCGATCGCCGTCGTCCTTCTGGCAAGCGCGGGTGTCGGGATCGTGCGCCTCGCCGTTCGCGAGCGCCGGACGCTCATCGTGCTGGCCGTGGCGTTCGGTCCCTATCTCGTGTTCGATCTCTTGTTCCAGGAAACGTTCACGGGCCGCTACGCGCTGCCGCTCGTCGTGCCGATCGCCTACCTCGCGGTGTCCGGGCTGCGCGCGCTGCCGTGGGATACCGGGCTCGCGATTGCCGTGGCGCTCTCCATGTTCTGCGCGCACCTGGGCGGCACTTCGATCGCGGCGTACTCGCGGGCGCCGGCGCCCGCCTTCAGGCTTCTGGATGCGATGACGTCGGCGTTCGGTGACGGCGTGGCACCCGTGCTCGCGATGGATCGCCGCGAGTCGCTCGATCTCCGGCGCCCCATGAAATGGATGGGCGAGGCGATGCCGGCCGCCGCGCACACGCTGCCCGCGCCGCCGCAGCACGAGTGGCTCGAGGCGGTGAAGTACTGGAACGGAGGCGGAAGCGCTCCGGTCTGGTTCGTCGTCGATCCGCTTCGCACCAGCATCGACCTCGTGCAGCACGGCGATCCCGTGCGATTCCGCTGGCCGCTGGCGTACCCGGTGCTTCTGAGCGGCGCGCGCCCGAACGAGATGGACTGGTATCGCGTCGAGACGGCCCGAATGGTATCTCGGCGAAGGATGGGCGCTGACGCCGGAGGCGGCCGGCGTCGCCGACGCGGATCGTCGGGGTCCGTCGCGTGCGCCGATCGACCGGCTCGGATCTCTCGCGGCGCGTTCGGCGGCAGTTTGATGATCGGCGGCCGGAATTTCGACCCGGTGTCGCGTCCGCGTCTGACGGTCGCGCCTCCAGCGATCGCGTGGTTCGCGATCTCGCGCTCGCGCCAGGCGCGTTCCTCGAGTTCGTGCTGATTCCGGCCGAGCTGACGCCGCCGGCTGACGCCTCGCCGTATGCGCCGGTGAAGGTTGAAGACGAGCGCGGGCTCAGCGCGTCGCGATCGAGCAGTTCGACGTGTCGGCCACCCGGCCAATCGTCGGTTTTGGCGACGGCTGGCAGGAGCAGGAGTTCAACCCGCGCACCGGACTTCGGTGGCGGTGGTTGAGCGAACGAGGTGAATTGCTCGTGCGGCTGCCGTTCAAGCTCCTTCCGCCCGATCGACGGGAGTACCCGGCGGCCACGCTGCATCTGGAAGGCGAATCGCCGTTGACCTATTTTTCCCGCGGCTCGACGCTGACGATTCAGCGTCGGCCCCCGCGTCGTCCTCACGCGGGTGCTGAACGCCGACTTCTCGATTGACCTGCCAATCCAGGACCCGTTGGATTCGGCGCCCATCGTGCTCGAGACAGACCAGGTGTTTTCACCAGCCGACCGGGGCTGGCGGAGGAGCGCCGACCGTCGTCACCTGGGATTGCGGATCTTCAAGGCGGAAATCAGGATCACGGGCGGGCCGGCTTCCTAGCCAGACAGAGCAGCGAGCTGCCGAACGGCGCATCGAAAGCGCGCAGCCAGAGACTCTTCGAGACGCATCACCGTCGTCATGATGGCGTTGACCGGCGCCGGCGGCACGGAGATCTCCGCGCCGGCCTCCTGCTCGCTCCTGAGCCCGCGGCGGCGCTGAATCAATCGAGCGATCGCGAGTGCCGGGAAGAGCGTCGCGTTCGTGTATGTGAGACGATGCACGAGAAAGCCCGCCCTTTCCATCCGATTGCGCAGATCGGCACGGCTGTAGCGGCGGACTTCGCGGCTCAGCACGGAGTGATCGCCGCGCAGGATGCGCATGGCGGCGACGTTGACCAGCGCGAAGCCGCCAGGTTTCAGCAGCCGGTACATCTCGGCGATCGCCGCGTGTTCGTCGGCGTCCTCGAGCGAATACAGCACATCGAAGGAAGTGACGATATCAAAGGAGCCGTCGGAAACGGCACTGGCGGTCACCGACGCGCGTGCCGTCCGCGTGCGGCCGGCCTCGCGGCCGATCCGCAGGCCGGCGTCGGTCAGATCGAAGCCGAAAGAGAGGCCGAACGTGTCGAGTAATTCGAGGTTGGCGCCGGTGCCGCATCCGCAATCGAGCAGCCGCGCATCGCGGCGTCCTGCGGCCGCTTGCTGGAGCAAAGGCGTGACGAACGCACGAAAACCACGGAACCAGAAATGGCGCGCCTCCGCTCGCGCGGTGGCGCGCAACAGGTGTTCCACCGGGCGCATTGTATCGTTTTCGCCACTCTCATTCGATTGACAGCGTGAAATCAACTTTGTAAGCTGCCATCACTCAGGAGCACACGATGATGCGCGTCCGCCGCTTTGTATCCACCATTGCACTCAGTGCAACTTTGGCCGTCGCCGTGGCCGCTTGCCACAAGAACGTTCCCGCTCCGGCACCCGCGGCACCGCCGCCGCCACCGCCGGCAGCCCCCGCGCCGCCGCCACCTCCTCCACCGCCGCCGCCTCCGCCACCAGCGGCGCCCGCGCCTGCTGCGCTGAGCGCCGACGAGGTCTTCGCTCGCAAGTCGGTCGATCAGCTCAACGCGGAAAAGCCGATGGACGACGTGTTCTTCGACCTCGATAAGTCAGCGGTGCGCGACGACGCGAAGCCGGCGCTGCAGAAGGACGCGGACTGGATGAAGCAGTGGACCAGCGTCCAGGTGACGCTCGAAGGTCACTGCGACTCGCGCGGCAGCGCCGAATACAATCTCGGCCTCGGCAACCGTCGCGCAACCGCGGTGAAGGATTACCTGGTCAGCCTCGGTGTGTCGGCGAGCCGGCTCACCGTCGTCAGCAAGGGGAAGGAGCAGCCGTTCTGCCGCGACGAGAACGAGTCCTGCTGGCAGCAGAACCGTCGCGGCCACTTTGTGATTACTGGTAAGTAACGAACCTCGCCATGGCTGATGGCTCATGGCTGATGGCTATGGACAATGGTGAGCACCATTCACCATCCGTCCTTAGCCATTAGCCATCAGCCATTAGCCATCAGCCATTCCTACCCGGCTCGCCAGGATCCGCATCAATTCCCCGTCCGTCACCCGGTATTTCGCCACTTTCTTCCCGTCCACCAGCAGCACCGGAATCTCCAGGCCATAGCGCGCTTCGAGATCGCCGCTCGTCGAGATATCGACCTCCTCGACGGCGATCGGAGCCTCGTTCGCGCGCACGACGCGCTGAACCACCGCCTTCATCTCGTCGCACAGATGACAGCCAGGGCGCGAATACAGGGTGAGTACGGTCACGTGACTAGCCGCCGCATTCGACGGCGATGCGATCGGCGGCGACCCGGGGATCTTCGGCCGCGATGATCGGCCGGCCCACGACCAGATAGTTCGCGCCGGCCGCGAGTGCGTCGGCTGCGCTCATGATCCGGCTCTGATCGCCCCTGGCGTCGGCCGCGCCGCGGATGCCGGGGGTGACGATGGCGAACTGCGGGCCGCATCGCCGCCGGATGATCGCGATCTCCTGGGGCGATGCGACCACACCGTCGAGGCCGGCGGCCTGCGCGAGCGCCGCCAGCCGCTCCACCTGGCCAGCCACCGGTGTGTCGAGGCCGATCGCCGTCAACGCGCTCTGATCGAAGCTGGTAAGCACCGTGACCGCGATGACGAGCGGCGCGGCTGCCGAACGGCGGGCCGCCTCTTCGGAGGCCGCCTCGCGCGCGGCCCTCATCATCGCGTCGCCGCCCGACGCGTGGACGTTGACCATCCAGACGCCGAGCCGGGTCGCGGCCGCGACGGCGCCGGCGACCGTGTTCGGGATGTCGTGAAACTTCAAGTCCAGGAACACGCGATCCCCGCGAGCCGTGAGCTCCTCGACGAACGCCGGTCCCGCGGCGGTGAACAGCCGGCTGCCAATCTTGAATCCGCCGACGGCTCCGCGCAGCCGATCGGCCATTGCCCGCGCGTCGGCGACGGTGTCCACGTCCAGAGCGATGAGAAGCTGTTCCATGTGTGCCTTGCCGGGCCGGGAAGCAATCGTGCCTTACGCCTCCAGCGTCGCGGCAGCCTTTCGATCCGCCGGGTATTCGACCGTTCCAACCAGATCGCCGACGCGCGCGATATCGTGACGCCGGCCGTAGTCGCGGATGCCGTCGAGCAGCTTCGTCCAGATGAAGGGGTCGACGAAGTTCGCGGTCCCGACCTGAACGGCATCGGCGCCGGCGATGATGAATTCCAGCGCATCCCGCGCGTCGGCGATGCCGCCCATGCCGATCACGGGAATCTTCACGAGCCGACGACACTCGTTCACCATGCGCACGGCAATCGGCCGGATCGCCGGACCGCTCAACCCTCCGACGCCGTTGGAAATCGCCGGCTTCCGCGTTTCCACGTCGATGACCATCGCGAGGAACGTGTTGACCAGCGACACGGCGTCGGCTCCCGCCTCTTCCGCCGCGCGCGCGAACGAGGCGACATCGGTCACATTCGGCGTCAGCTTCGGGATCACCGGCAGCCGCGTCGCCTTCCGTACCGCGCTGACGACGTCGAACGTGCCGTTGAGGCTGCAGCCGAATTGAATGCCGCCCTCCTTGATGTTCGGGCAGGAGATGTTCAGTTCGATCGCGGCGACGCCTTCCGCGTCCGACAGCAACCGCGACACCTCGACGTACTCGTGGATCGTCGTGCCGCACACGTTCACGATGACGGTCGCGCCGCGCGCGCGCAGCTCCGGCATTTTTTCTTCGATGAACCGCTTCGCGCCGATGCCCTGCAGGCCGATCGCGTTCAGCATGCCCGACGGCGTTTCCACGATGCGCGGCGCCGGATGCCCTTCGCGCGGCTCGAGAAAAAGTCCCTTCGTCACCAGCGCGCCGAGGGCCGACAAATCGACGACGTCGGCGTATTCGACGCCATAGCCGAAGCAGCCGCTCGCCGCGATGATCGGGTTCTTGAGGCGGAGCGAGCCTATCTGTAACGAAAGATCCATATCAGCGGTGAACCAGACCCAAAGGTCAAGTCCCACTGTATCTGGTCCGCCTGCAGCACCGGGCCCGCGATGCACGATCGGACGTGATGGCCGTGCCGTCTGTCTCTCCCCGCATCGGCACGACGCAGCTGTAGCACCCGCCGAGGCCGCAGCCCATGATGCGCTCCACGGACACCTCGCACGGCCGGCCATGCTTCATCGCCGTACGGGCCGTGGCCGCCAGCATGCCTTCCGGCCCGCAGGCGTAGAGCATGACGGTGTCGGCCGGCGACAGCCCGGCGAGCCGCCGATCGAGCGGCGCGACCACGCGTCCGCGTTCGCCCAGGCTGCCGTCTTCGGTCGTCAGCACGAGATCGACGCCGAGCTCGCGAAAAAAATCAAGGTAGAAGAGTTCCGCGGCACGGCGGGCGCCGTAGAAGAGCGTCGGATCGTCACGCCTCGCGCCCGAAGCGCCGCCGCGAGCGTCGCAAAGGGAGCCAGTCCGACGCCGCCCGCGATCATCCAGGCTTCCGACGGAGGATCGACGACGGTGAACGGACGTCCGAGCGGTCCGAGGCAGTCGATCCGTTGTCCCTCGCGCGCGTCGTAGAGCAGCGTCGTGGACACGCCGATCCGTTTGCTCAGGATCGAGAGGCCGACAGGCTGGCCGCCCGGGTCGCGCAGGATCTCGAAGACTGAAAACGGACGCCGCAAGAGCGGATTGGTGCCGGCCCCAGCCTTCAGCATGACGAACTGTCCGGGCGAAGCGGCCGCGGCGATAGCGGGAGCGGCGAGGGCGAGGACGTTGTAGTCGCTCGACAGCGGCCGGTTCGCGATCACCCGGGCCGCGACATCGATCGGCATCTGCGGCAGTATACTGCAGCGAAATCAGTCCTTAGTTCTTGGTGCCTGGTCCTTCGTCCGTCCTGGTCCGTCCGTGGTCCTTGGTGCGTTGGTCCGTGTACACGGATCAGGACGAAGGACCTGGAACCAGGGACGGACCAAGAACCAAGCACGAAGGACCAGGGACCAACGGTGCGCTATCTCCGCATGCTCAGCAACTCGATGGCTGCCGCGGCGCTGGCGACGGCGTACGTGATCGCGCTCGTTCTGCACCTGAACCCGAGCCTGCCGCTGCATCCCTCCCGGTTCGCGCCGCTCATCGCGACCGTCGGCCTGTACTACATCGTTCACCTCACGGTCGATCTTCTACATCCTGCTGGTCGCGCGTCAGCTCCTTGCGCGAGAGCTGTTCTCGCCGGCATGGCTCAGCGTAGACGTGCTGACATGGCTCAGCGCGATCGCGGCCGGTGCCGGCGCCGCCCTGATGTGGCGCAACCTCGTGACGTTCTCGCTGGTGCTCGACTCCGCCACGGCCGCCGCGCTGCTTGCCAGTGCCTTCATCTTGTCGGCCACGGCCGCGCTGTGCCTGCTGATGGCGCTCTTCCGCCGCAAGATGCCGGAGGCGCGCGTCGTCTGGGCGCCGCTGTTCGCGCTCATTGTCGTGTCGTCGGTGGCGTCGCTGCTGACTCTGCGCGGCCGCGGAGTGCCCCCGCTGCTCGAGGCCCGCCCGATCGATGTGTCGTTCGGTCGTACGAGGCCGGACGCGACGGGCCGCGTCACCGTCATCGCCATCGACGGCGCGTCTCTGGATCTGATCACCAGCGTCACCGCCGAAGGACGGCTGCCGAACTTCGGACGGATTCTCGACGCCGGCGCCGTTCGCCATCTGGCGACGCTGCACCCGACGTCGGCCGAAGCCGTCTGGGCCGCGGTTGCGACAGGAAAGCTCCCGCAGAAGAACGGAGTCCGGTCGTCGGCCATCTATCAGCTGGCCGGAGGGGGCGGCACGATGCAACTGCTTCCCGACTATTGTTTTGCGCACGGGCTGGAGCGATTTGGGTTTCTCGTGGAACAGCCGCACACGTCGGCGACGCTGCGCACGCGCACGCTCTGGAGCATCCTCAGCACCGAAGGCTTCACCGTGGGCGTGGTCGGCTGGCCGCTCACGCAGCCCGCGCCGGTCGTTCGCGGCTACATCGTCGGCGACACCTATCATCGAACCGCGCTCACGGCATCAGGGATCGACAACCCCTCGGCAATCTATCCGCCCGACGTTCAGCTGGAGGCGCTGGCGGCCATCGAGCGTGCGGTGAACGAAGTTCGCCCGTGCTGACGGCGTCGATTCGCGGCGAAGGAATCGCCGGCGTCGACGCGAGACAGGACGTGCCGGCCCGCACAGACCGGGTCTACGACAGCATTGCCGCGGCGATGTCGCGCATCAAGCCGGCACAGGTGACGCTCACCCGATACCAGGGCCTCGATTCCATCGGACACTATTTCCTGCGGTACGCGCAGCCGGCTGACTTCGGCGACGTGACCGACGAGGAGCGGCGGCGGCTCGGCCCCGTACTCGAGCGGCATTACAGCCTGATCGACGAGGCCATTGGCCGCGCCATGGCCGGCATCGGCCCGGACGATCTCCTGATCGTCGTGTCGGGTTACGGCATGGAACCGCTCGGGCTGAGCAAGCGCCTGCTCGAGCGCGTGATTGGCGATCCCGATGTCAGCGGCACGCACGAGACGGCGCCCGATGGCTTTCTGCTCGCGTACGGTGCGTCGGTTGCACGCGGGCGCCAACAGGCGCGCGCATCGGTCGTCGACATCGCGCCGACGATTCTGTATTTCCTCGGCCTCCCGCAGGGGCGGGACATGGACGGCTACGCGAGAACCGATCTCTTTCAGCGGCCGTTCACCGAGGAGCGTCCGATCACGTTCATCCCGACATACGATCGATAGGCTCGCGTGACCACGTGCCTTCGGGCGCCTGGTTCGAAGGCACGAGGCACACTCAGGCGGAGAAGACGAAATCAGCATGAACAATGGGGCTGCGCGAGCGGTGTTACTCGTGGCGCTGGCGGCGGCCGGCGTGGCCGCCTTTGTTCTCGTTCGACCGCGCGCGGCAGCACCCGAACTGTTTCGCATGACGTCGGTGGTCGACGCTCATCAACTCGGGCCGGTGGGCTATCGCGACCCGGCCGGTGCCATCTCGCCGGACGGCCGCTGGGTGGCCTACTCCGAAGGACGTTTCCTTCGCGTCCGAGCCACCGATGGTGGACCGCTGATCGATCTGCCTGCCGGCGAAGCGCAAATTCGCTCCATCGCCTGGAGTCCGGACAACAGGACGATTCTCGCTGACGGGTTTGGCACTCAGACCGGCTGGGCCTTGTACGACCGCGTCGATGCTTCGCATCGACCTCTATGGGCCGATCGCGATCCGATGCGAGGCGGGAAGATCTCGGACCTCCGGCAACCGACCTGGTCGCCCGACGGGCGTTCCATCGCCGCCATCGTCAACGGACGCGACGGGCAGGAACTGTGGACCATCGCGGCTGACGGATCGTCGGCGAACGCGCAGCATGTGCCCGGTCGCATTGCGTTTCCGGCCTGGACGCCGCGCGGCGAGCTCGCGTGCGTGACCACCACGGACGGCCGCGCGCGCGTGACCATCCCTTGCGGAGGCACGGTCGTCAAGACCGATCCGGATCGCGGACGTCTACGGGCCGATCGCGTTCTCGCCCGACGCGGCGACGGTCTACGTCACCTTCGCCAACGAATCGGGCACGCTCGACCTGTGGGCCGCGCCGTCCGGCGGCGGACGCGCGCGCCGGTTGACGTCGTTCGCGCGCGACACCTACGCGCCGACGGTTTCCGGCGACGGCAGCGTGCTCTTCAAAGTCCAGAGCTACCGGACGACGGTGGCGGTCTCGGCGGCGTCCGGCGGCGCGAGCCGGCCGCTCGCGACGTTTCAGAGCGAGACGCCGTCGTGGGATCCTTCCGGCCGGTTTCTCGGGATCACGTACGGCACATGGCGCCGGGTCGTCGACGACGCGCACTATCCGGACATCGCGCAGGACGCGGGCATCATCCCGCTGGATCCGGATAAGCCCGCGGCGCTGCCTTCATCGATCGTGCACGCGTCGGTATCGGAGGACCAGGCGCTCTGCTGGTCGCCCAACGGCAAGTGGATCGCCTTTCACTCGCACAAGGATCAGTCCGACGACGTGTGGCTGCGTCCCGCGGTGGGCGATGCGCCGCCGCGGCGCATCAGCTTTCTCGGGCGCGGCGCCGAAGTCGGCTGGCCGCGCTGGTCGCCCGACGGACGATGGCTCCTGTTCGACGGAGCGAGCCGGACGTCGCATCGATCGGTGATGTTCGTCGCGGGCGTCGATCAGGAGAGCGGCGCGATCACTCGAGAGCCCGTCGAGCTCACCATCCGCAGCGTGGATGCCGAGGTGAGCCACGCCGAATGGATGCCGGACAGCGCGACATGTCGCGGTGGTTGCCAAGGAAGGCCCGGGACGCCACGTGATCGTCACCCTGGCCCGCGACGGCGGCGACGAGCATCTCGTGCATCGATTCGCCTCCGAGCACGACGCGCCTGGGCTCGCGGTTTCGCCAGACGGTCGAGACGTCGCCTTCATCGCCCCGGCGGCGGATGGATTCTTCCAGGTCTTTCGGATGCCGCTCGCCGGCGGACCGGCCGCGCTCGTGACCAGCGATCGATCGAACAAGACGCAGCCCGCATGGTCGCCTGACGGCCGCCTCATCGCATTCACGGTGTGGAACTACGACGCGCAGTTCTGGAGGCTGCGATGATTCGGCGGCGCCGCGACGGTCAGCGCGTTGTAGCGGGCACGGCCTTCATCACGCTCTGCGCTTCCACCCATTCGCCGTTGACCTTGACGACGAACGTTCCGTTCGCGCCTTGCCGTTCCATCCTTCGGGCCGAAACCCGATGTTGTCGCCCGCGATCACCGCGCCCGCCTCGCGGCGCGTTTGCGCGGCGGCGACGGCGCCGACGGCGACGAGTGACGCCAGCCAGAGCAGCGCCACAACCCATCGAGATGTCACAGACATGATCCCTCCATCGGCGTAAGACGCTCGGCCGCGCGCGCCGGCCGGATGGGTACGTATAATCGCGGTCGTTCTCTTTAACGCGTCCCTGCGAGGACGCAAAGAGGTGTCCAATGCCCGTCGTCCTCGACGCCCAGCGCATCGCCCGCTCGCTTGCCCGCATCGCCCACGAAATCCTCGAACGCAACCACCAGATCGACGAACTGGCGCTCATCGGCATCCGCCGTCGCGGCGTGCCGCTCGCCAAGCGTCTGGCTCAAGCGATTCACGAAATCAATCACTCCGAGGTCCCGACCGGCGCGCTCGACATCACGCTGTACCGCGACGATTTGATGCGGACGGCGATTGCGGCGCAGCCGCTCATCCGGCGCACCGAGATTCCGTTTTCGATTGACGACAAGCGCATCCTCCTGGTCGACGATGTGCTGTATACGGGCCGGACGATTCGGGCGGCGCTCGACGCGCTGATCGAGTTCGGCCGCCCGAAAGCGATTCAGCTGGTCGTGCTGGTGGATCGGGGACACCGCGAGCTGCCCATCAAGGCCGACTACGTCGGGCAAGAACCTGCCGACGTCGCTCTCGCAGAGCGTGCAGGTCCGTCTGACCGAGATCGACGGCCGCGACGAAGTGGAGGTCCTCGAGTCATGAAGAAGGACCTGCTCAGCATCGACGACCTGACGAGCGACGAAATCTATCTCATCCTGGACACGTCGGAGGCGATGCGGGAGATCGGCCAGCGGCCGATCAAGAAGGTGCCGACGCTGCGCGGCAAGACCGTCGTCAATCTGTTCTACGAGCCCAGCACGCGCACGCGGACGTCGTTCGAGATCGCCGAGAAGCGTCTCAGCGCCGACACGCTGAACATCGCCGTCGCCTCGTCGAGCGTGCTGAAAGGCGAGACGCTCGTCGACACCGCGCTGAACATCGAAGCGATGCAGCCCGACATGATTGTCGTGCGCCACGCCTCGTCCGGAGCCGGCCACCTGCTGTCGAGGGTCTGCCGGTCGCGCATCATCAACGCCGGCGACGGCATGCACGAGCATCCGACCCAGGCGCTGCTCGACGCGTTCACGATTCGCGAGCACAAGCAGCGCATCGACGGGCTCAAGGTCACAATCGTCGGCGACCTGCTGCACAGCCGTGTGCTGCGGTCCAACGTCCGGCTCCTGACCAAGCTCGGCGCGGAAGTCTGGGTGAGCGGTCCACCGACGCTGGTGCCGTCCGGCATCGAGCAATTCGGCGTGCGCGTATCGGCGAACATCGACGAGGCGGTGGCCGACGCCGACGTCATCATGATGCTCCGCATCCAGCAGGAGCGGATGACCGGTGCCTTCATCCCGTCGCTCCGCGAGTACTTCAATACGTTCGGGATGACCAGGGCGCGAGTCGCCAAGGCGAAGCCGGATGTCATCATCATGCATCCGGGGCCGATGAACCGCGGCGTCGAGATCGCCTCCGACGTGGCCGACGGCCCATACTCGGTGATTCTCGAGCAGGTCGCCAACGGCGTGGCCGTGCGCATGGCCGTTCTGTATCTGCTCGCCGGCGGAGTTGAGGTCGACTAGTGACAGGTGCAGTCGACGGAGGTCACGGAGTCAGCGCTCCGTATCCTCTGTTCCCTGAGAGGAGTAGGGATGTCGAGGTGGTTACTCAAGGGCGGTCGCATCGTCGATCCCGCCAACGGCCGTGACGGCGACGTTCGACCTGCTGATCGACGGCGATCGCATCGCGCGCGTCGGACGCGATCTGCCGGTTGACGGCGCAAGGGTCGTCGATGTGCCGAGCGGGCTGGTCGTCGTGCCCGGTCTGATCGACATGCACGTGCACCTGCGCGAGCCGGGCCAGGAGCACAAGGAAACGGTGGCGACCGGTACCGCGGCGGCCGTCACGGGTGGTTTCACGGCCGTGGCGTGCATGCCGAACACGAGCCCGGTCAACGACAATGCGGGCGTCACCGGCTACATTCTCGCGAAGGCCGCCCAGGCGAATCTGGCCCGCGTGTATCCGATCGGCGCCGTCTCGCGCGGTCAGAAAGGCGAGCAGCTCGCCGACATCGCCGAGCTGAAGCAGGCCGGGTGCGTCGCGCTGACCGACGATGGCCATCCGGTATCGACGGCGATGCTGATGCGGCGTGCGCTCGAGTACGCCGCGATGTTCGGCATGCCGGTCATCGAGCACTGCGAAGAGCAGACGCTGAAGGGCGACGGCGTCGCGCACGAAGGGCTTCCACGCGTCCTCGCTGGGCCTTCGCGGGATCCCGGGCGAGTGCGAGTCGATCATGGCGTCGCGGGACATCGCGCTCGCCGAGCTCACGCATGGCCTCGTCCACATCGCGCACATGAGCGCGCGGCAAACGCTCGACGCGGTCCGGTACGGCAAGTCGCGCGGCGCGCGCGTCACCTGCGAGGTGACGCCGCACCATTTCGTCCTCACCGACGAGATGCTCGGATCGCCCGTCGCCTACGACACCAACGTCAAGATGAACCCGCCGCTGCGAGAAGCCGCCGACCGCGACGCGATGCTCGCGGGGTTGAAGGACGGCAGCATCGACGTCATCGCGACCGATCACGCCCCGCACCACGCCGACGAAAAGCACGTGGAGTTCGACCGCGCGCCGTTCGGGATCACGGGCCTCGAAACCGCGGTCTCGCTCTGCTTCGATCGTCTCGTCCACGCCGGCGTCGTCTCACTGTCGCGGCTCGTCGAGCTGCTGGCGGTGAACCCCGCGAAGGTGCTCGGGGTTCCCGGCGGTTCGCTCTCGGAGGGTGCGCCGGCCGACATCACCATCCTTGCGCCGGACCTGCACGTCACGATCGACGCGAAGAACATGATGTCGTTATCGAAGAACACGCCGTTCGACGGCTGGAGCCTGCGCGGCGGGGTCGCGGCGACGATTGTTGGCGGGCGAGTGGTATATGCGAATGCCGCGACGGACTTCGGCATTCGAGGACGTGAGGATTCGAGGATTGGATAAGCGCACCGAGCTTCGCGAGAAGGCGCTGAAGGACCTGCAGCAGTCAGGGGTCCTGATGATCGACGGGCATTTCGACTATGGGAACGGTTATCACGGCCGCGTGTACCTCAACCCGCACCAGTTGTTCAGGCATCCGTCGACGATCTGGCGCTTCGCGCAGGATCTGCTCGACGTGATGCCGAGCGAGCTCGTGCAGCGGACCGAGGTGGTGGCCGGACCGGTCACCGGCGGCGCGCTGCTCGCGCACACGATCGCCGGCCTGCTCGACAGCCGGCGCAGCCTGACGCATCCGCCGTGCAGCTTCGCGCCGTTCAACTACGATGGTTCCGGCGGCTTCGCGCTGCGGACGTTCTACGCGCGCGAGCTCAAAGGCAAACGCGTGCTGCTCGCAGACGACGTGCGGAATACAGGGGAGACGTTCGCTCGCTGCGCGCAGCTTGTGAAGGAGGCGGGCGGCACCGTCGTCGCCACGGCCGAGATCTACGATCGCTGCGAGGCCAACGTCGACCTCGGCGTGCCCAACGTCGCGCTCGCCGAATACAAGGCGCCGGAAAACTTCAACGGTGGCCGACTGTCCGCTCTGCAGGCAGAAGGTGCCGATCACCCGTTTCTAGGAGAGTCTCATGATGAGAGCAGTCACCGTGACCATGGTCGCATTCGTCCTGACTGGCGTGTTGGCCGCGCAGCAGCCGGCGTTCAAACGGACCGTGCTGCAGCAGAGCGACATCTCCGCGCCGGGGCGCGAAGTGGTCTCTGCAGTCGCCGAGTTCGATCCCAAGGCCACGCCTGGGCCGCACACGCATTTCGGCGAAGAGGTCGGCTACGTGATTGAAGGCACGTTCCTGATCGAGCAGGCGGGGAAGCCGGCCGTCACGCTGCAGGCCGGCGGCTCGTTCCTGATTCCCGCGGGCACGGTGCACAACGCGACGAACGCGGGCATGGGCAAGGGCCGGATCCTCGCGACGTACATCGTGGAAAAAGGAAAGCCGCTGGCGACGCCCGCGAAGTAGCTGGCGTGCTAATGCGGTTCCGAGTCGATGTAGTTCATCAACTCGATCGCGTCGATCAACGCGTGGATGTCCCGCCGCACTCGCTCCATGCAGATCGTCTAGTCTCGCTATTCCTCCGTTCGCTTCTCCGTCAGCGAGAGGACATGCTCGGCCAACAGGTCGAGCTTACTGTTCTGATGCTCGATCAACATCGTCATATAGCGGCGCGAGCGTTCGCCTTCCTCTCGCAACTCCTCCCTGGTCGCCAGCAGTGCGACCGCAGTCTGGAGTTCCCCCTTCGTCGCGAGCGTCTTGAGTTCGTCTTTCGTCGCGAGGGTTGGCAGAATCTGCTCAATCCTGCCAAGCCGCCGATCGATATTTTCGAAATGCGTCGCGATTATCATGTCGTCCATCGGCCGAATCTCCTCGGAAAAAGCGGCCGCGCGCGGACGGCCATTTTAGCATCGTCCGCCTGAGCGCAATGCTCGTGCCGGCGCTCGAAGCGGATCGGTGAATTCCCTCGGAAGCCGAAGGCCATGAACATGCGCGGCGTGGTATAACCCGACCCTCGGGCGAGCAACAGGCGAGCATCACAGACAGGGGTCGACGCCATGAAGTACGTATTGCCGGCTCTGACCGTCGCTCTCGTGATCGCGGTCTGGTCCCCGCCGACACTTGCGCAGCAGAAACGCAGTCAGTGGACGGCGACGCGCACTCCGTGGGGCGACCCCGATCTGCAGGGCACCTGGACCAACGAAACGATCACGCCGTTCGAGCGGCCCGCGTCGCTTGCCAACACGCCGTTCCTGACCGAGGCCGAGGCGTCGGCGCTCGAAACGCGCGCGGCCCGGCAGCGCGAGACCGCGGACGACGTCGCGCGTCCCGGCGACGTCGGCAGCTATAACCAGGTCTGGTTCGACTCGGGCACCAAGGTTGTTTCGACGCGACAGGCGTCGCTGGTGGTGGATCCTGCCGACGGCCGCGTTCCGCTGCGGCCTGAAGCGCTGCGCCAGCGTGAGGAGTACGACGCGCACAACGGAGATGCGCCGGAGTTCATGAGCCCGTGGGACCGGTGCATCACGCGCGGGATTCCCGGCGGCTTCTTTCCTGCCGGCTACAACAACGGCTACCAGATTCTCCAGGTCCCGGGCTACGTCGTCATCCACTACGAGATGATTCACGCCGCGCGCATCATCCCGACGGACGGCCGCGCGCATCGGCCCTCCCACCTGCGATCCTGGGACGGCGATTCGGTCGGCCGCTGGGAAGGCGACACGCTCGTCGTAGACGTCACGAACTACAACGGCAAGGGTTGGATTGCCACCAACGCCGCGGCCGGCCGCATGCGCGGCATTCTCCAGAGCGATGCCTTGCACGTCGTGGAGCGGTTCAGCCGCGTGAGCGCGAGCACGATTCACTACGAGGTGACGATCGACGATCCGAAGATGTATACGCGGCCGTGGAAAGTCGCGATCCCGCTCGAGCGCGACGACGACTACCGCATCTTCGAGTACGCCTGCCACGAGGGCAACCACGCCGTCGAGAACGTGCTTCGGAGCGCCCGGGCTCTCGAGTCCGGTCCGCGATGAAGAATTCGATGGACCGCTAGGAAAGGTTCAGCAGCGTCCTCGCGGTTCCTCCCAGAATGGCTTCGCGATCCTGGTCGGTGAGCCCTGGCGTGTCGAGCACGTGGTCGACCGGCGCGCTCACCCAGGGATACGGATAGTCGGTGCCCATCACGCACGTGGCTCGCGCCTACTTCGGCCACGAGATGGCGCAGCGCCTCCGGCGTGAAGACGAGCGAATCGTAGTACATCCGCTTCACGTACTCGGTCGGCGCGAGCTTCGGGACGCCGGGCGTGCACTGCGCGGGAAACGTCATGCAGCCGTGATCCGAGCGGCTCATGTAGGACGGCAGGTAACCGCCGCCGTGCGCCGCGCAGATCTTCACGCCCGGGAAACGATCGAGCGTGCCTTCGAAAATCAGGTGCGAGAGCGCGATCGTGGTCTCGAGCGGATTGCCGATGACGTTGCCCAGCATCCCGTTGCCCTTCAGCCTGGCGTTGAGCTCCGCGGACGCCGACGCCTGCGGATGGATGAAGACGACCGCGCCGAGCTCCTCGGCTTTGGCCCAGAACGGATGGAACGCCGCGTCCGACAGCTCCCGGCCGGCGACGTTGCCGCCAATCGCCGCTCCGCGGAACCCCAACGTCTTCATGCCCTGCTCCAGCTGCCGCGCCGCGAGGTCGGGAAACTGCAGCGCGACAGAGGCGAATGCCGCGAAACGATCCGCGTGCGACGCGCAGAACGCGGCCATCGCCTCGTTCTGTATCGCGATGACCTGCGTCGCGAGCTCGCGATCGGCGCTGTACCAGTTGGGGTTGATGCTCAGGACCGCGATGTCGATTCCCTGCGCGTCCATGTCGGCGATCCGCCGGTCAAGAGCCTGACCATCGAGAACCAGAGGCAGTCCCTGTGTGGCCGCGGCCGGCGGCGAGGATCCGGCGCGGAGCAATTCGCTGGCCTTCGTGACAACGCAGTGCGCGTGCACATCGACGGTTCGAATTCGCCGGCCGTTCACGACGAGCGGACGACGCGTCGAGCGGTTTGAGGATTGCGCGGCCGCTTCGGCGACCCCGCATCCGACGAAGACCAGGCCGGCTGTGCCGCCCACACCTTTCAGGAACGCCCGCCGGTCGATTCGTCGGCGCGAGTCCGGTTTCATCACGGCACCAGGCGCAGATGACCGAGCGCGCCGCGTTCGATATCGGCGCGGTCCAGCCGCATCTTCCGGTGCGTCAACGGCGCGCCAGTCGTTCAGGAAATCGGCGTAGTGGGGCGACAGGAAGTGTCCGGACTCGCCGACCGCGTCGAGGAAACGGCTGTCGTTGGCCGGTGAGAGATCGATGATCTCGCGATATCCCGGCACCGTGTGGACTTCGTACGGATGGTCGGCCGCGCTCACGCCGACGTTGACGGTGCTCCAGTCGCCGCCGATCCCCATCGATCGGCTGAGCAGCGGCCGCAGCGCGCCGACCGAGTCGAGCGCATGCGGAAACATCGCGATGTGGACCGCGTCCCACCGCCAGCGGGTCATGTCGCTGCCAAGGCGCCGCTGGAGATCCTCGACCCCCTGCCGCAGCGCGGTCGCGACGGCGTCGTCGCACGTCTCGCGCTTTGGCGTCCGTGTGTCATCGCACCAGGCGTTGTCCGCGGGGCCGTTGAGCGTGTCGATCAGGAAACGTGACACGAAGGAGAACTTGCCCTGATACAGGTCGCTGGTCGGCTGATCGAGATCGTCGCCGACGAGCACCGGCGCGAGCCGGAGGAACCACGCCTGGAAGAGCGCGGCCGCCGCGCTGTCGCCGGTGGCGTCGAAGTTCCATTGCCGCAGGCGATCGAGCGCCGGTGTATCGCGTGGATCGACGGCGCGGGCGTGGGCGAGCAGCAGCGGCAGCAGCGTCTTCGCATGGAGCGAGAGCGTGTCGGCCTGAATCCGGGCGAAATCGTCCGGCGTGAACCGGTGCGCGCCTTCCCGCTGCGGCCGGAACGCCGCCGGTCAGAAGATCGCGAATCCTCTGCGCCCGGTACGGCTCCGTCCATTCGAGGCCGAGGTTGTAGCGGTACGACGACGGCTCGGGCCGGTGGTTGGCGGTCACGATGAAGTGCTCGGGCGGATCGAAGGTGTGAGGCAGGTCTTCGAACGGCACCCATCCGGTCCACTCAGCGTCGCCGGTCCACCCATCGGCCGGCCGCGACCCGTCTCCTGACGCGCGCAGCGGAATGCGGCCGGGCGCGTAGTAGCCGATGTGGCCATCGACGTCCGCGTAGACGAAATTCTGCGACGGCACGACGTAGCCCTTGAGCGCGTCCGTGAATTCAGTCCAGTTGTGCGCCTCGTTGACCTTGAGAAACGCCGTCAGCGTGCCGTCGTCCGCGTCGAGCGCGGTCCAGCGGAACGCCAGCGGCTCGACGGGCTTCGGCTTCGGCGTCGCCTTCGATTCCGCGTTGTTGGCGTTGATGGCGTCAGACACGAGCGGGCCGTGGCGGGTGACCCGGACGTTCAGTTCTACGGACGCCGCGCCCTTGACGACGATCGTCTCGGGAATGACCGTGATCGGCTCCGATGCCCCGCGGAATTCGACGTGCGTTCCGCTGGAGTCGAGGCGCTCGCGATACAGATCCTCCACGTCGGCCGCCACGTTGGTCGCGCCCCAGGCAATGAAACGATTGCGCCCGAGCGCGACTGCCGGCGTGCCAGGGAAGGTGCCGCCGATCACGTCGAAATCGCCCGCGGAGACGTGTGCGAGATACCAGGTGGATGGCAGACGCGTGCCGAGATGCGGGTCGTTGGCCAGCAGCGGTTTGCCAGTCGCCGTGAGCGTGCCGTCGACGACCCAGTTGTTCGATCCCAGCCCCTCGGTCGTCGCGCCACCCGCGAGAAAGGCGCCGACCGCGGGGTCGCCGCCGGACAGGCTCGCGGCAAGACTGCGGGACCATGAGCTCTCGGCCAGCGGATCGCCGCGCTCGGTCGCCGAGGCGGGAACGGGCCGGGACTTGCTCTTCGTCGGCGGCGATGCATGCGGCCCGTCGGAGCGAGTTTGTGTCGCTTTGTCGTCAGTGTCCTCGGTATCGCCGGAGGGCTTCGGCAGGATACTCAGGCCGTCGACCGCATACGCCGGCATCAACTGCGCCATTCGAGCCTCGCCCACCGACTGCAGCAAGTCGTGCCGGAGCATCTCGAAGGAGTAGTTGCCGCTCAGATCCCACGCCATCATCTTCACCCAGACCACGACGTCGACAGCGGTCCACGGCTCCGGCTCGAAACGGAGCAGCGTGAACTCCGGCGGCAGCCCTGCGCCGTGATGGGTCGAGATGAACGCGTTGATGCCGGCGACGTACGCGTTGACCTGCTGCTTCGCCCAATCCGGCGTGGAGGTCCAGGCCGCGCGCGCGGCGCGGGCGAACCCGACAGTGCGAAGAAAGCGATCCTGCGGGAGCGTCGCGGCGCCCAGCACTTCCGAGAGCCGTCCGTGGCCGATCCGGCGCTGGAACTCCATCTGCCAGAGGCGATCCTGCGCGTGGGCGTAGCCCAGGCCGAACAGACCATCGAGCTTGTTCGACGCGACGATATGCGGAATGGCGTCGGCGTCGCGGATGATCTCGATCGGCGCCGAGAGTCCGGCGACCCGGGTGGTGCCGTCTATTTGAGGCAGCGAGCGCCGAAGGTAGTGATATCCGCCCGCGGCCGCTATCGCGGCGAGCAACACCAGGACCGCGATCGCTTTCAGGATCACTCGGCGCATGGGAGAATCATATCCATTGTGGATTGCGGATTGCGGATTGCGGATTGAATTGTGGATTGGATTGAGGATTGGCGACAACTGACGTGAAGCACGCGTTGGACCAGCTCTACGCCGGCTTCAACCACCCCGATTCGGCGACCGATCCCATTCACATCGTCCGGCGCTTCGATCGCGACGACGACCGGGAGGTCGTCGCCTTCATCGCGGCCGCGCTTGCCTTCGGGCGCGTGTCGAGCGTCCTGCAGTCGATCGAGCGGGTTCTTGCGGTGATCGGGCCGGCGCCGGCCGACTACATCCGTCGTTTCGATGCGCGCCGTCAAGGCCCGGCGTTTGCCGGCATCGTCCACCGCTGGACGCGCGAAGCCGACATCGTGGCGATGCTGTGGCTGCTGCGCCAGATGATCGACCGCGCCGGATCCGTGGAGGGTTTCTTCCTCGAGGGCTACGATGCGGATGCCGACGACATCGTCGACGCGCTCGACAGCTTCTCCACGCGCGCGATGGCGCTGGATCTGAAGGCGGCGTACGGCCGCGTCCCAAAGCGTCCGGGAGTCTGCTACTTCTTTCCGCGCCCCTCGGCGGGATCGGCCTGCAAGCGGTTGAACCTGTTCCTTCGCTGGATGGTCCGCCGCGACGCGCTGGATCTCGGCGTGTGGAAGCGCGTGTCGCCGGCGAAGTTGATCGTGCCGCTGGATACCCACGTGATTCGAGTCGGCCGGTGCCTTCGCCTGACCGAGTACACGAGCCCGGGGTGGCGGATGGCGCGCGACATCACCGCTTCACTGCGCCGGCTGGACCCGACCGATCCCGTCAAGTACGACTTCTCGATCTGCCACCTCGGCATGATGAACGCGTGCGGCTTCGCGCAGTCGCAAGGCGATGCGCAATGCCCGCTCCGTGGCGTGTGCCGTCCGCGCCGGGCGCGGGCCAGGGCGCGAGCCGCGAGCAGCCTTCAAGATCCCGTCAGAAAAAACCGCGGTTTTCTGTCGATCGATGCAGGCCTGAAGGCCGGCACTACGTACGAATGAAGACGCTGTAGCGACGAGCTCAGACCGCCGGCGGGCTCTCGGTCCCGGCGATGTGCGGTCCGCTCGCGATGCGCGCATAGACGGCCGCGGTCTCCGATACCATCCGCTCGACCGTGAATCGCTCGTTCGCGCGGGCGAGACCGGCCTCGCCCATCCGTCGTCCGCAACGACGGATCTTTCAGCGCGCGCACGATCGCGGCCGCCAGCGCATGGTGATCGCGAACCGGAACCAGCAGGCCGTTGACGCTCATCCTCCACGATTTCCGGGATCCCGCCGGCGCGTGTGGCCACGATCGGCCGGGCGCACGCCATCGCATCCAGCAGTGAGGTGCCCAGGCCTTCGGTGACCGAACTCATCGCGAACAGATCGAACCCCTTGATGCAGCCGAGCACGTCGGTCCTGAAGCCTGGCAGCAGCACGTGCTTTTCCAGATGATGCTCGTGGATCTGCTTCTCGAGATGGTCACGCAGCTCACCTTCGCCGAGAATCACGAACCGCGCGTCGGGCAGCTGCTGGATCACCAGTTGCGCCGCATCGATCAAGTAGCGCTGTCCCTTGTGCGGCACCAGCGCCGCCACGTTGCCGACCACGGGCGCGCCGTGGGGCAGCCAGAACGCTTCGTGCACGTTGACCGCCGGCACGTGCTGCGCGCGCTCGACGTCGATCCCTTCGTGCACCGTCACGGTGCGATCGGCTGGCACGCCGTCGCCGACGAGCATCAGGCGAATGGCTTCCGAGGCGGCGATGAAGCAGTCGACCTGGCGATACTTCCAGCGGGAGAACGAGTTGCCCTTGAGGTGGAAATCGACGCGCCGCGCCGCCACGAGCGCCGGCATCGGCACCCCCTTGGCGGACGCTGAACCGATCGACAGCGCGAGCGACGCCATCGCGACACCGTGCGGGTCGTGCGCGTGGATGACGTCCGGCCGCAGCCGTTTGACGAGCCGCGAGAACTTCCACGCGGCCGACAGGTCCATCTCCGTCCGCGGCGCGATCGGAATCAGCTCGAGCCCTTCATCGGCGCGCCGCCGCAGCTCGCCGTCGGGATGCGCGACCAGCGCCGCACGATGACCGATCGACCGCAGGCCGTTGACCGTCAGCAGGACCTGGTTCTGTCCGCCCCGCCACGTCCGCGCCGTGTCGACGTGGAGCGAAAACATCATCGTCTCCAGGGGCGCAGCACGGTGTATTCCGGCACCGCGGTCGCGGTCTGCCGCGACGCCCGAATCAGCCGGCGGCGCGAGAGCGCGCGGATGGCGCCCTGCACCGCGCTCTTCGACAACCCGGTCGCGTCCACCATGTCGCGATGGCTGGCGCGGACCGGCGCCTTTCGTCCCGCCGATCGGTACCACAGGTGGAGGTAGACGAGGAACGCCGATGGCTGCCGATCGTGCAGCACGAGGTCCGGCATCAGCGTGTCCATCACGTAGGCGTCGACTGTGAAGCGGCGCATGTTCCTATAGTAGTTATCACTACAGTGATAAAGAAGCCCGTTGTTGGCCGCGGCTCGCTGTGCTTAACTGTCGGCCATGATTTCCCATGTGAAATTCGTCAGCATTCCCACCAACGATCAGGACCGTGCCGCTGAAGTTCTGGACCGAGCGCGCCGGGTTCCGCGTCCTCACCGATCAGCCGTTCGACGACAAGCAGCGCTGGATCGAGCTGCGCGTCGGATCGTCGGAGACGCGGATCGTGCTCTTCAAGTTCGGCGAGCAGGGCCTGCAGCCGGGCATGCCGTTCAACGGCGCGCTGGCGTGCGACAACGTCGAGCAGACGTATCAGGAACTCGTCGCGAAGGGCGTCGAGTTCAAGGCGCCGCCGCAGAAGGCGCCGTGGGGCACCTTCGCGATCTTCAGCGATCCGGACGGGAATCAGTTCGTGTTGTCGAGCCGCTAGCGTCGAGCTCGCGAAGCTTCGCGAACTTCAGGAACACGTAGTACGCGTTCATCGACGAGATGATGAAGCCGGGGACGCCATCGTGGAAGCCGCCGCGCGCGATGTAGTTGCGGAGGAACGCCAGGGGCGGGTGTCCCGCCAGCTGCAGCATCCCGGCGTGCCGGCCGTCCTCGTGCATCTGCCGGGCCGCCAGCGTCGTGTACCGATCGATGGTCTCCAGATGATCGGCGATGTCGCGATACGCGAAGTGCTGGAGCTCGCCGGCCAGCCGCCCCGTCGATCCATCGACGGTGAGCGCCTCGTGCACGTACCGGCCCGTCCAGCGCGCCCGGCGCCGATCGTAGAGGCGGTGCTGATAATCGGGATACCAGTCGGTCGATCGTACCCACCGGCCGAGATGCCAGGTGACCCGCGGAATCCGGAACGCCGCGTGCGGCACCTCCGCGCGCAGCGTCGACCGGATTTCCTCCGCCAGCGACGGCGTCACGCGCTCGTCGGCGTCCAGCGACAGAATCCAGTCGTTGCTGGCGAGGGAGGCGGCGTAGTTCTTCTGCTCGATGTGGCCGAGCCAGTCGTGGACGACGACGCGATCGGTGTACTGGCGGGCGATGGCGACGGTGTCGTCGGTGCTGTGGGAATCGACGACGACGATCTCGTCGGCCCAGGCTGCCGAGGCCAGGGCCGCACCGAGATCCGCCGCTTCGTTCTTCGCCACGACCGTGACCGAGACTTTCGGCACCCGGGGAGTGTACTTGAGGGCGTTTGGCAAGAAGGAACCGCGGAGAGCGCCGAGTTCGCAAAGAAGGATGTTCTCTGCGTGATTTGCGTTCTCCGCGGTTTTTTCAGGTACGTGGTCGGCTAGCGCGCGACCTGCACCTGCGAGTTGCCGAAGCCGCGCGTTGAGCGGCACCTGTTGCACGGCTTCGAAGTCGACCAGTGCCTTGTTGTAGTCGGCGATCGCCCGGATCTCCACCGTGCGGGCGAGCGACAGATCGCGCTGCGCCTGGACGACGAAGAAGGGGGACGACATGCCGGCGGCGAGCTTCTTCTCCTCCGCCTCGAGCTTCCGCTCCTGCAGCTCGCGCGACGCGCGCGCCGACTGGACGAGCTGCTGGGTCGTGTTCACGCTTCGCGCGGTGGCACGGACCTCCTGCGTCACCTGCATCTGCATGTTCTTGAGCTGTGTCTGCGCCTGTTCGTACTCGAGTCTCACGCGCGCGAGGTTCGCATGCGCCGTGTTCGCGCCCAGCGGGTAGGCGATCGTGAGGCCGAACGTCCACGTCGGGTAGCTGCTCTGCAGGACGTCGCCAAGGACCGAACCGAAGCCGACCGACGAGAGGACCGTCCGGTTCACCGGCTTGCCAGCCGCGACGTCCGCGATGTTGACGGCGCTCAACTGGCTGCCGCCGACGGCCACCGGGTTGTAGCCGACGCTCGCGTTGACGTCCGGTTTGATCTGGTTCGAGTAGTACTTGATGTTGATGTCGCTCTGCTCCAGCGAGTTCTTCGCGCTCCGGAGGTCGGACCGCTTGTCGAGCGCGTTGCGCACCGCGGCCTCGAGGTCGAGCGGGCGCGCGTCGAACGACGGCGCGTCGGTCGGCTCGAAGGCCGTCGTGTAGAAGTCTGGCGCGCCGGGCGCGAGGATCAGCGCGCGGAGGTTATCCTGCGCCGCCCGAATCGCCGCTTCCGCGACGATGACGCTCGATTCGTTGGTGGCGACCTCGGCCTGCGCCTGCACGATGTCGATCGGCGCCATCGTGCCGATCTCCACCCGCTTCTGGTTGTCCTTCAGCGACTGCTGCGACAACGCCAGCGATTCCTTCTGCGCCTTCAGGTTGGCGTTGGCGTAGGCGAGGTCCCAGTACGCGTTCCGCACGTTGCGCAGCGTCTGCGTGATGACGCCCTGGAGCTGAATGTCCGACAGGTCGCGCGACTTCTTGCTGGCCTGCACCTGCTGCCGGATCTGGTCGATCTGGAAGTTGCGCAGCAGCGGCTGCGTGTACTGCACGTTCAGGCTCGACGTGAGCTGCGGGCTGAAGCTGCTGAACAGGTTGGTCGTGGAGAGCCGCGAGCTGTTCCAGTTGACCGCGTAGCTGCCGCCCCAGGGCAGCGTCTGGTTGAGGCCGATGTTGGACCCGAACGTGCCGTTGTCGATCGTGGAGCCGCCGGCGAGCACGTTGGTGGACGCCTGCGTCTGCGACTGCCGGTTCACCGACGTCGAGAAGTTCGGCCGCCATTGCGCCACCGCCAGGGCGACGCCCGTATCCTGGATCTGCGGGTCGAGGCGCTGAATCCGGATGCCCAGGTTCTGCTCCATCGCAAGCCTGACCGCCTCGTCGATCGAGATGCGGCGCAGCACTTCAGCAGGGTCGGGCGTCAGGCTGTCGGACGCGGCCTTCACGGCCTGGTTCAGGATGGACTGCCCGCTCTGTCCGGAAGCGGGCACAGACTGCCCGAATGCGGACACGGACGCTGTCACCAAAACCGCAGTGATTGTGACAATTCGGGCGCAAATCGACTGGTGCAGACGCATTACTGACGGCTCCATCAAAGAAAAAGTGAACCGGGCGCGGTTCTGAACTGTAGACGGTCGGCAGGGATGTTCGGTTCTCCTCAATTGTATACTTTTCCATGCACATTTCTTTCCGTGCCTCGTCCGGGCTCGCCGCCCTGGCTCTTGTCGCGACGTCGGCCGGACTGGCCGGTGCCCCGGCCCCGGCCAAGGCGAAGGCGGCCGCCGGGGGGTTCGAACTCACCGTCGACAGCATCATGCGCGGGCCGAAACTGGTCGGTTATCCGCCGACCGGGCTCCGCTGGTCGGGCGATTCCTCGCGCCTCTACTTCGAATGGCGCCAGGCCGACGACGACGAGGCGTCGACCTGGGTGGTTCCGCGAGCCGGCGGAGCGCCTCGCAAGCTGAGTGACGAGGAGCGGAAGAGCGCGCCGCCCGTCAACGGCCGGTGGGACAAGGCCCACCGGCGGGTGCTGTTCGTCGATCGGGGCGATATCGTCCTGCTCGACACGGTCGCCGGCACTCGCCGCCAGATCACCCGGACGACCGGCGCCGAAGCGAACCCGCGCTGGGCCCGCCGGGAGGCGGCCGTCACCTTCACGCGCGACAACAACCTGTTCATCGTGCCGCTCGACAGCGGGGAGATCGCTCAGCTCACTGACGTTCAGCCCCGCAAGCGCGATCCCCGCGACACCGACAGTCAGAAGTTCATCAAGGCCGAAGAGACGAAGCTGATCGAGCACACGCGCCTCGAGGCAGAGAAGAAGAAGAAGGCCGAAGAAAAAGACAAGGCGAACGCGCTGCCGAAGTTCGAGCTCGCCGAACGACAGTCGGCGAACGACCTGCAGCTGTCGCCCGACGGCAAACACGTCTTCCTGCTCATAGTCGAGCGCTCGGATGCCGCGAAGCGTCCCAACGTGCCGAACTACGTGACCGAGTCGAGCTACACGGAAGACATTCCCGCCCGGACATTCGTCGGAGATGCCCAGGACAACCGGTCGCTCGCGATCCTGAACCTCGACACCGGCAAATCGGTGACCGCGGCGATGGATGGCGCGGACACCAAGAGCGCCAAGGATGCGAAGGATGCCGGCGACGGCAAAGATGCGAAGGACACGAAAGGAGCGGTGCGGTGGGGCATGCCGCTCCTCTCCGACGATGGCACGCTCGCCGTCGCGCATGTGCGCGCAGCCAACAACAAGGATCGCTGGCTGGTGGCGGTGGATCCCGAGAGCGGCAAAACCCGCGTGCTCGACGGGCTTCACGACGAAGCGTGGGTCCGCGAAGTTGGCGGATTCGGCCCGGTCGATCCCTCGTACGGGCTGCTGCCGGATCAGAAACGTGTCTGGTTTCTTTCCGAGCGCGACGGCTGGATGCATCTCTACACCGTGGATGCATCCGCGGCGCAGGCGTCCGCGCGCCAGCTCACACAGGGGCACTGGGAAATCGACGATGTCGAGTTGTCCGCGGACCGGACGAAGTTCTACATCACGAGCACCGAAGCCCATCCCGGCGAACGGCACATCTACGCGATGTCGATCGATGGCGGCGCGCGGACGAAGCTCACGTCGATGGTCGGCGGCACCACGGGTGAAGCGTCTCCCGACGACGGCACATTCGGGCTGATCTATTCCGCGAGCACCAGGCCGAACGAGGTGTACGTCATGCCGAACAAGCCTGGCGCCGCCGCGACGCAGGTGACGACGTCGACCAGCGAGGAATGGCGGTCGTTCAAGTGGGTCGAGCCGCAGCTCGTGACGTACAAGACGCGCGACGGCGTCGAGGTCTACGCGCGGATGTTCACGCCGGAGATGATGGGCGCGAAGCGCGACGCGGCCGCGCCCGCGGTCGTCTTCGTCCACGGCGCCGGTTACCTGCAGAACGCGCACAAGTACTGGTCCACCTACTACCGCGAGTACATGTTCCACAATCTCCTGGCGTCGCGCGGGTACGTGGTGCTCGATCCCGACTATCGCGCGAGCGCCGGCTACGGACGCGACTGGCGCACGGCGATCTACCGGCACATGGGCGGCAAGGATCTCGAAGACGTCGTCGACGGGGCGAAGTTCCTCGTCGAGAAGCAGAAGGTGAACCCGAAGCGCATCGGCGTCTACGGCGGGAGCTACGGCGGCTTCATCACGCTCATGGCGATGTTTACGACGCCGGACGTGTTTGCCGCAGGGGCGGCGCTGCGACCGGTCACCGACTGGACGCACTACAACCACGGCTACACGTCGAACATCCTCAACGAGCCGCAGGCCGACGCCGAGGCCTATCGCAAGAGCTCACCGATCTATTTCGCGGAAGGGCTGAAGGGCTCGCTGCTCATCTGCCATGGCATGGTCGACACCAACGTGCTCTTCCAGGACAGCGTGCGCCTCGTGCAGCGGCTGATCGAGCTGCGCAAGGAAAACTGGTCCGTGGCGCCGTTCCCCGTCGAGAACCACGGCTTCGAAGAGGCCACGAGCTGGGCGGACGAATACAAACGCATCCTGAAACTGTTCGAGGACACTCTCAAACCCCATGACACGCGACGAGCTTCTTGATGTCTACCGCCGATCGGGCGCTCTGCTCGAAGGCCACTTCCGGCTGACGTCGGGGCTGCACAGCCCCGGCTATCTTCAATGCGCCCTGGTCCTGCAGCACCCGCAGCAGGCAGAGGCGCTCGGCCGCGCGATCGCCGATCGCGTGCGCCATCTGGGCGCGACCGTCGTGTTGTCGCCGGCGCTTGGCGGCGTGGTGATCGGACAGGAGGTCGGCCGCGCGCTGGGCGTGCGCGCGATGTTCGCCGAACGGCAGGACGGCAAGCTCGCGCTGCGCCGAGGCTTCACGCTCGACAGCACCGATCGCGTGCTCGTTGTCGAGGACGTGATGACGACTGGCGGCTCGACACGCGAGACCATCGAGGTGGCGAAGGCGGCGGGTGGACAGGTGGTCGGCACGGCGTCGATCGTCGATCGCAGCCCCTCGACGGGCTCGGGAGAAGCGGCGACGTCGCTGCAGTTCGACGTACCGTTCGTGACGCTTCTCCGGATCGATCTGCCGACCTACGAGGCCGACAGGTGCCCGCTGTGCGCGCAGGGACTCCCGGTTGTGAAGCCGGGATCGCGAGTGGTGACGGCCTAGACCATTGCAGAAAGTAGGGATTGCAGGATTGCAGGAAGGGAAGGTCAAAGGGTCCGCAATCCTGCAATGACCACATTCAAGATCACGCTGGCTTACGACGGCACCGGCTACGTCGGTTGGCAGCGGCAGGCGAACGGCGTGTCGATCCAGGCGGTGCTCGAGGACGCGTTGCGCGCGCTCGACGGCCGCGAGGTGCCGGTGAGCGGCGCGGGCCGCACCGACGCCGGGGTTCACGCGCTCGGCCAGGTCGCCTCGTTCACGATCGCGCGTGACTTGAAGCCCGAGGCGCTGGTCCGGGCACTCAACGCACATCTCCCGCGCGCAATCCGCGTGCTCTCCGTCGAAGAGGCATCGCCGGCGTTCCACGCGCGCTTCAGTGCCCGCACGAAGACCTATCAATACCGCCTGTGGAATGGCGAGGTCATGAGCCCATTCGAATCCACGTATGCGTGGCACGTGCCCGGCCCGCTCGACGTCGAAGCCATGAGAGCGGGCGCGCGGCTGCTCGAGGGACGCCACGACTTCGCGGCGTTTCAGGCGACCGGCAGCTCGGTGACGACGACCGAACGGGAAATCTTCTCATCGCGGATTGTGGATTGTGGATTGCGGATTGGAGAGGAATCCACAATCGAATCCGCAGTCCGCAATCCGCAATCCGCAATGCTGTGTCTACGAAGTGACCGGCGACGGCTTCCTCCGCCACATGGTCCGCATCGTTGTCGGATCGCTGGTCGAGATCGGACGCGGCCGGCAGACGGTCGAATGGTTCGGGCGCGCGATCGCCGGGCGCGATCGCGCGGGCGCGGGCCCGACGGCGCCGCCGCATGGCCTGTTTCTGGTTCGAGTCGAGTATCCCGGCGTGCTTGCGGCTGGGTCCTAAAAGCTTGTACACTCGGGGTTTACTCACGAAGGAACCGTAATGTCGCTTGAGCAGCTCCTGGCGTCGATTCCGCCGGGGTCGCATGACGAAACGCTGGCGCGGCAGGTCAACTTCGAGCAGCTGCCTGCCCACGTCGCGATCATCATGGACGGCAACGGGCGATGGGCGGCGCAGCGGCACCTGCCGCGCGTCGAAGGCCATCGCGCCGGCATCGATTCGGTCCGCGACGTGGTCGAGACGTCGGCGCGGCTCGGCATCGACGTGCTGACGCTGTACGCATTTTCGGTGGAGAACTGGAAGCGGCCGCGCGCCGAAGTCAACACGCTGATGATGCTGCTCAAGCGGTACATCAGGATCGAGCTGGGCACGCTTCTCAAGAACAACATCAAGTTCCGCGTGATCGGCAGACCGGACGAACTGGCCGCCGATGTCCAGCGCGAGCTCGAGATCGGCGTTCAGCAGACGGCCGCCAACACCGGGATGCAGTTCAACATCGCGCTCAACTACGGCGGCCGCGCCGAGATCGTCGACGCGGCCCGCCGTGCGATGGCCGCCGGCATCGCGCCCGACGACCTCGACGAGCGGCGCTTCGGCGACTTCCTCTACACCGCGGGTCAACCCGACCCGGATCTGCTGATTCGTACCAGCGGTGAGATGCGGGTGAGCAACTTCCTGTTGTGGCAGATTGCGTATGCCGAGATCTGGGTGACGGAAACACTGTGGCCCGATTTCCGCCGCCGCGATCTCCTCGAAGCGGTGGTGGCCTACCAGAAGCGCGATCGCCGGTACGGCGGCATCAAACCGTCACCTGTGGCGCTCGGCGCAAAGTGAAACGGTCGAAGGGCCGCCAATGACGCGTGTCCTGAGCGGCGCCGCGCTGATCGCGATCGCCGTCACCGTCGTGTGGTTCGCGCCCGACGTCGTGTTTCAGCTCTTTGCCGCGGTGCTGGTTGCGCTCAGCGTGCGCGAGCTCGTCGCTCTTGCTCGCGCGAGCGATTTGCATGTGGCCAGCGTTCCCGTCCTGGTGTCGGCGCTGCTGACGGCCGGCGTCGTCGGGACGCAGTCCAGCTATGCGCTCGAAGTGGCACTGATGGCCGCTCTCGTCGCGATCGGGCTTGGAGCGCTCGGGTCGTGGCGCGGCGGGGCCAACGCGCTGGCGACCGTGTCCGCGGCGCTGTTTCCGTCGATGTACGTCGGTTTGCCGATCGGTGCGCTCGTGGCGGTCCGCACCTTCGCCGGGCCGCACGTGCTGTTCCTGTTGATGCTCACGGTGATCGTCAGCGACACGGCGCAGTACTACACCGGACGTGCATTCGGCCGGCGTCCCCTGGCGCTCGCGATCAGTCCGAAGAAGACGATCGAGGGAGCCGTGGGAGGGTTCGTGTTCGGGACGGCGCTCTTTGCAGGCGCGGGTGCGTGGTGGGTTCCGGGTATGCCCCTGCTGTTTCGCGCCGGCCTTGGCCTCGCTATCGTGGCGCTCGGCATCGCAGGCGATCTGTTCGAGTCGATGCTCAAGCGCAGCGCCGGTGTGAAGGACAGTTCGGCGTTGATTCCCGGCCACGGCGGCGTGCTCGATCGGATCGATGCGCTCCTGTTCGCGGCGCCCGTGTACTACATCGTGCTCAAGTATGTGTAACCCGCAGGGGCTTGGGACTTGGGGCTGGGGGCTGGCCGTTGTGTCCCTCATGCCTGGCCCCGAGTCCCTGGTCCCGAGTCCCTTGTTGTGAAGCGAATCGCGATCCTCGGCTCCACCGGCTCGATCGGGCGGAGCGCGCTGGCCGTCGTCGATGCACACCCCGATCGACTGCAGGTGGTCGCCCTGGCGGCCGGCGAGAACGACGCGCTGTTTGCGGAACAGATCGCACGCTACCGCCCGCGCGTCGCCGCCATGGCGACGGGCGCCGCGATCGACAGGCTGCGGGCGTCGGCCGCGGCCGACGGCGTCACGATCGCGGGCAGCGGACGCGATGGGCTCGTCGCTGTCGCTTCGGAGCCGGACGCCGACGTGGTGCTGTGCGCGTCGAGTGGAACCGAGGCGCTGGAGGCCGTGCTCGCCGCAATCGGGTTGCGCAAGACGATTGCCCTCGCCAACAAGGAAGTCCTGGTGATGGCGGGCGGCATCGTCACCGAGGCCGCGGCGAAAAACGGGGTCGCCATCCTGCCGGTGGACAGCGAGCACAACGCGATTCACCAGTGCCTCCACGGCCGCACGCGCGGGGAGGTGCGGCGCCTCATTCTGACGGCGTCCGGCGGACCGTTTCGCGGCCGATCGGCGTCCGATCTGGCAGGGGTCTCCGCGGCCGACGCGCTGAAGCACCCGACGTGGCAAATGGGGCGGAAGATCACGATTGATTCCGCGACGCTGATGAACAAGGGGCTCGAGGTCATCGAGGCGCATTGGCTCTTCGGTGTCGGCGCCGATCAAATCGACGTCGTCATCCACCCGCAGTCGGTCGTGCATTCGATGGTCGAGCTGACCGACGGCTCGATCATCGCGCAGCTGGGCGTGACCGACATGCGGCTGCCGATTCAGTACGCCTTCTCGTATCCGGAGAGGTGGCAAGGTCCGCTGCCGACCCTGGATCTCGCCCGGGCAGGGCGGCTCGATTTCGATGTCCCGGACACGGCCGCATTCCCGTGTCTGCACCTCGCGTATCGTGCGCTCGGCGCCGCGCGCAGCCTCCCCGTCGTCCTGAACGCCGCGAACGAGGTGGCGGTGGCGCTGTTTTTGGATGGGAGGCTGGGGTTCACGTCGATTGCAGAGGTCATCGACCGCACATTATCGGCCCATCAACCGGCCGAGGTCATCACTCTGGCGCAGGTTCGCGCGGTCGATTGCGAGGCCCGCGAACATGCCCGGGAGATTGCCCGCGGGTTAGAATCAAGGGTCTGAGGTTTATAGAGTGATTACACTTCTGGCATTTGTCTTCGTGCTTGGCGTGCTCGTTTTCGTCCACGAACTGGGACATTTTCTCGCCGCCAAGCGTGTGGGCATCAGGGTCCTGAAGTTCCAGCTGGGCTTCAATCCGACGATTGCGAGCTTCCGGCGCGGCGACACCGAGTACAGCATCGGCGCCCTTCCGCTCGGCGGCTACGTCAAGATGGCCGGCGAGAACCCGGAGGACGTCGAGCGCGACGAACAAGGCCGCGCAATCGTCCGGTCCGACGAGTTCCTGGCCAAAACGAAGTGGGAGCGATTCCAGGTCCTGATCATGGGACCGATCATGAACCTCCTCCTCGCCGTCGTGCTGACCGCCATCGTGCTCCATCAGGGCCTCGAGCGCGAGTCCTACGAGGACCAGCCGGTGGTTGTCGGCGTGGTGACGGAAGGATCGGTGGCGGCGAAGGCCGACATCCGACCGGGCGATCGGATTGTGTCCGTCGCGGGCCGCGGCGTGGACAACTGGGATCAGTTCCTGATGGCGGTCGGAACGAAACCGAACCGCGAGATTTCGATCGGCCTGCTCCGCAACGGGCTGGAGCAGAGCCGGACCGTCACACCGACGTTGTTGCCGGGCCAGAGCCGGTTCGAGGTTGGCGACATCGGTGTGCTGCCGAACGTGCACCCGCGACTGCGAACGGTCACGCCGAACGAACCAGGCGATCGCTCCGGGCTCAAGGCGGGAGACGTGATCGTGGCGGTCGACGGCAGCCCGGTGACGTTCCACTGGCATTTCCGCGAAGCCATTGCCAAGCGTCCGGATCAAACCATGAAGGTGTCGATCCTGCGCGACGGCGCCGCGATGGACTTGCCGGTGACCCTGGGCAGGCACGGGACCGTCGGCTGGCTCGGCGTGCTCCCGGTGGACGACACGGTCAGCCTGAAGCCAGGGTTCGGTCGAGGCGATCACGCTCAGCGTCCAGAAGAACATCGAGATGGCGCGGCTGATCTTTCAGACGCTCGGCGGTTTGTTCACGCGAGAAACGTCGCCAAAGCAGCTGATGGGTCCCATTGCCATCGCGCAGCTTTCCGGGGAATCAGCGCAGCTGGGCTGGATTGCGCTGATCACGCTGATGGCGTCGATCAGCCTGAACCTCGGGCTGTTGAACCTGATGCCGGTGCCGATTCTCGATGGCGGGCACATCTTCATCATGGCGCTCGAAGGGCTGGCGCGCCGCGACTTCAGCCAGGCTGTCAAAGAGAAGATGCTGATGGCCGGTTTTGCGGTCATCCTGATGCTCATGGTGACAGTCATCTATAACGATCTCACCCGAATCAGCTGGATAGAACGGCTCATGCCCTGGAGGTAGGCGGGCGCGCGAATTGCACAAGCCTCACTGGAGGCTCACGTGCGACTATTGAGATTCGCGTCCCCGTTGCTTTTTGCGCTGGCACTTTCGGCCGCCTCCGCATCAAGCGCGTTTCCGCAGACGACGGTGACGACCGTCGATATTCAGCGCCTTCAGGACACCATTCACGACACATCGCAGGCGATCGGCCGCATGCGCGATTCGTCGAGTGCATCGCGGCTGCAGGCCGAGCTCGACGCCGCAGCTGACGAAGCCACCTACCTGAAGGTCAAGATTCAGAAGAACGAGCCGATTTCGCGCGACGAGTACGTCGACGTGCGCGATCGCCTGAACAACATCCGGAACCGCGCACGCGCCGATGTCGATCGCCGTGACCCGTCGCAGGCGGAACCGGTCGACGACGACCGTCCCGTGTCTTCCGCGGGCGCGCCCGTCAGGCCGACGCCTCCGGATGAGAGCGGATACTCCAGCGAACGCCCAATCCGGTCCCAGAACCCGAACGAGATTGCAGTGGGGACCGAGTTCGACGTCCGCCTGCAGAACGCGCTCAGTTCCAGGACGTCGCAGGTCGAGGATCGCTTCGAGGCGACGACGATGGTGGATCTGCGGGATGAAGGCGGGCGCGTGATGGTGCCTGCCGGTTCGCTGATGCGCGGAATCGTGAGCGCCGTCAAGGGCGCCACGCGAACCGATCGCAAGGGGAGCCTCGCGGTCACCTTCGATCGCGTCACGATCAAGGGACGCTCCTATCCGATTCGCGCCACGGTGTCTCAGGCGCTCGAGAGCGAAGGGATCATGGGCGAGAAGGAAAAGATCGGCATCGGAGCGGGAGCCGGGGCAATTCTCGGGGCGATTCTCGGCGGCACCAAGGGCGCTCTCGCCGGCATCCTCATCGGCGGCGGCGGCACGATCGCCGCGACCGAAGGCAAGGACGTCGAGCTGCCTGTCGGGACGGTGCTTCGCGTCCGGATGGATGCTCCCCTGACGTTGCAGCGCTGAATCGAGACGAAACTCCCTAGACGCGTTGCAGAATTGGCATCGTAGGGGCGGACCCGCGTGTCCGCGCCTCGCCTTTCCCGCCCGTCCTGCCTATCCCGCCCCTCCTGCCTATCCTGCCCTTTTAACGTCCTGCATCGCTGCACGAGCCGCGCGGATCGTGGCGTCGACGTCCTTCGCGGTGTGCGCGGCAGACAGGAACCACGCTTCGAACTGGGACGGCGGTGGATAGATGCCCCGGCGAAGCATGCCGCGAAAGAACTGCGCGTAGCGCTCGGCGTTCGCGCTCGTCGCCGATTCGAAGTCGCGCACGGGACGATTCGTGAAGAACGGCGTCAGCACCGAGCCGATCGCGTTGACCTGCAAGTCGACGCCGGCGTCGCGTGCCGACTCGGCCAGCCCGATCGCCAGACGCGCACCGAGTTTCGCCAGCGACGAGTACAGTTTCGGCGTGAGGTTTTTCAGGCACCAGAGCCCCGCGGTCATCGCCAGCGGATTGCCCGACAGCGTTCCTGCCTGATACACAGGCCCGGCCGGCGACACGAGCTCCATCAGGTCCGCGCGTCCTCCGTACGCGCCCACCGGAAGACCGCCGCCGATGATTTTGCCGAGACACGTCAGATCGGGTCGCACGCCGGCCAGCGCCTGCGCCCCTCCGGGCGCGGCGCGAAAACCCGAGATCACCTCGTCGAAAATCAGCAGCGCGCCGGCCTTTGCGCTGATCTCGCGCAGCCCGGCCAGGAATCCCTCCGCCGGCGGGACGACTCCCATGTTGCCCGCAATCGGCTCGACGATGATCGCGGCAATCTGATCGGCGTGCGCGTCGAACGCTCGCCGCACCGACTCGAGATCGTTGTAGGCCGCCACCAGCGTATCGGCCGACGTGGCGCGCGTCACGCCCGGGCTGGTGGGCGTCCCGAGCGTCAGCGCGCCGGAGCCGGCCTTGACCAGGAACGCGTCCGCGTGTCCGTGATAGCAGCCCTCGAATTTCAGGATCCGATCGCGTTTCGTGGCGGCTCGCGCGACGCGCAGCGCGCTCATCGCGGCTTCGGTGCCCGAGCTGACGAAGCGCACTCGCTCGAGCGATGGCATCAGCGTCCGGACGCGCTCGCCGAGCTCGACCTCGAGCGGGCTGGGCGCGCCGAAGCTGGTGCCGAGGCGGGCCGCCGCTACCAGCGACTTCACGAGCCCTCGCGGCGCGTGGCCGTGGATGAGCGGTCCCCACGACATCACGTAGTCGACGTAGCGATTGCCGTCGACGTCCTCGATGTGCGCGCCTGCCGCGCGGCGAATGAACAGCGGGGATGCGCCGACGCTCTTGAAGGCGCGCACGGGACTGTCGACGCCGCCTGGGAGAATCTTCTGGGCGCGTTGGAATAAGAGAGCGGAGCGCTTGGTGATCATCGTCAATGGCTGATGGCTGATGGCTGATGGCTTATGGCCAATGGTTGAATGGGCGCCTTAACGATAGCCATCAACCATGCGACCATCAGCCATCAGCCATTAGCCATCAGCCATGACAGGTTACCTGACTTTAATGGTGGCGAGATCGCCGAGCGCGGCGCTGAGAAATTTCTGCTCGTCCTTGTCGTGCGTGCGCGAGCGCGCGGCGTCGAACGCGCGCGAGGCGCTGTCGAAATCGCGCTCGAGCAGGAAGATCGATGCGATGCCCAACGTCGGCGCGGTACGACGACGGGTCGCGCTCGATCGCGCGGAGGAACAGCGTTTTCGCGAGCGGCATCTCGCGAGCCAGCATCGCCACGCGGCCGGCGCCCGCGAGGTACTCGGCATCGGGATCCTCAGGGATGTTCTGCAGCGCCGAGCGGACTTCGTCGGCCTTGCCGTCGCGAGCGGCCGCGGCGGCCTGCGTCAGCAGTTCTCCCCTGGCGCCTTCCGGCGCGCGTGCCGGTTTCAGGACGAGATCCCAGGTCAGCGACAACCCCGATGTCCCCATGCTGACCGTCGTCAGGATCCGGATCGGCAGAACGACCGTCTCCGGCAGGTAGCCCGGCGCGCTGGCTTCGAACAGCCAGATGCCCGGTTGCATCGCGCCGATGCTCCACTGACCCTTGCGGTCGGCCTCCGCATCGTACTTGCGCGGTCCGGCGAAGGTTCCAGCGGCGTACCGAAAAACGCTTCGGCCCGGACCACAGCCTTGTCGATCGGCTCTCCCCGGTCGGTGACGACGCGCCCTTTGACGCGAAAGGCTGCGTGCTGGGCGTGGAGGACGGAGAGGGCGGAAGAAGGGCAGGAAGGGCAGGAAGGGCAGGAAGGGCAGGAGGGGCAGGAAGGGCGGGAAGTAACAACATCGCGCACACGAGAAGCGCTTTCCCGATCCCGCTCTTCCAGCCCATCCCGCCCCTCCCGCCTATCCTGCCCCTCCTGCCCACTGTCCCGCCCATCAGTACGTCCCCTTCATCACGTAGTGCGCCTTGTTCAGCTCGAGGATGGCGGCCGAAAGAAAGCCGCGCTCGTCCTTGTCCTTCGTCAGGTTCCGCGCCTCGGCGAAGGCCTTCGCCGCCGCATCGACATTGCGCTGCATCAGCGCCGAGGAGCCCATGCCGAGCGCCGCGCGAAACGATGTCGGATCGCGGTCGAGCGCGCGGCGGAAGAACGGCCGCGCCACAGTCGCGTCACGCATCATCAGGCAAATCGTGCCGGCGGCGGTCAGGACGACCGGGTCGTTGCTGTCGGCGAGCCGCGCGAGCAGCGGCGTCGACGCGATCGGGACGCTGCGCTCTGGCCGCCTCGGCGGCGTCAGCGAGGATCTTGCCGATGTCTCCCGCGGGCGCAGGCGACAGGCGCAGAACGGGATGCCAGACCGGCGTGAGCCGATCGATTCCGGAACTGGCGGGCGCGACGAGATTGAACGGCAGGGCGATGCGTCGGGCAGCCGGCCCGGTGCCGCCGCGTCGAACACCCAGATGCCGGCCTTGAACGCCAGCAGCGCCCATTCGCCTTTGGCGTTGGTCCGCGCGGCGAACGTGCGCTGCCCGAGAAAATCGCCGCCCGCGAAGCCGAACATCGCTTCGACGCGCACGTCGGCGTCTGGAACCGGCTGCGCCTGCGGCGTCGAACGACCTTGCCGGTCAGCCGATCGAGCGGCTGCGCGGCGAGACGTCGCCGCCGCGGCGACCGCGACGCACACGAGTGACCGGCGGACGCGGGCATGCATGAAACCTCCGCTAGCGTGCGTTCGTCATGCCGTGGCCGTGGATCACGATTCCCGGCCGCTCGCCGGTGTGGCGTCCCTCGTCGAGCACGACGCGCCCGTTGACGATCACCGTGGGGATACCGGCCGGATACTGGAATGGATCGGTGAACGTCGCGCGATCGGCGACCGTGGCCGGATCGAAGATCACGAGGTCGGCGGCCAGCCCATCCTTGATCAGCCCGCGATCCGCGATGTGCAGCTGCGAGGCGGTGAGGCCGCTCATCTTGTGGACCGCCTGCTCGAGCGTGATCACGTGCTCCTCGCGCACGTACTTGCCGAGCACGCGCGGGAAGGTGCCGAAGCTCCGCGGGTGCGGCACGCCGCTCCGAAGCGGTCCGCTGATCGGCCAGCGCCGAGCCATCCGATCCGACCGAGACCCACGGCTGCTGCATCGCCAGCTTCAGATCGCCCTCGTCGATGATGAACCAGACGCAGCCGACATTGCCGTTGTGGGCGATCAGGATCTCGAAGACGAAATCGTACGGTTCTTTCCCCGCCGCCTTCGCCGCGTCGTCGACGCGCATGCCTTCGAATTTCTTGTAGGCCGGCTGGCGGATCGAGGCGAGCTGGACGTTGTGCCACGTGCCGGCGGAGATCAGGCGGTTCTCCCACGTCGGATGCGGGTCGTCCATCTCCTTGCGGATCTTCGCCCGCGTCGCCGGGTCCTTGAGCCTCTCGGCCAGCTTCGCGCCGCCGCCTTCGTGCGCCCACGGCGGAATCGTCTGCGAGAGTCCCGTGCTGCTGGCGACGTACGGATACTGATCGGCGGAGAACTCGACGCCGCGCTTCCGCGCGGCTTCGACGAGCGCGATCACTTCCTTCATGCGGCCGAAGTTCTTCGCGCCGGTGACCTTCAGATGAAAGACGTGCACCGGAATGCGCGCGCCTTCGCCGATGGCGATCGCCTCCTCGATCCCTTCACGCAGCTTCTCGCCGTCGTAGCGCAGGTGCGATGCGTAGAGGCCGCCAGCCGCGCTGGCCGGCCGCGAGAGCGCGATCAGCTCGTCGGTCTTGGCGTACGCGTTGGGCGAGTAGATCAGGCCGGTGGCCACGCCGTAGGCGCCTTGTTTCATCGCATCGGCCACGAGGCGCGACATACGCTCGAGCTCCTCCGTTTTCGGAGCGCGCTCGTCGTTGCCCATCACGAACTCGCGGACCTGGCCCAGGCCGACATACGAAAGCAGGTTGACCGACGTCTTGCCGCGCTCGATCGCCGAGAAGTAGCCCGTGAAATCGCTCCAGCCCCGCTCGGCGGTCGGCTTCTGCGGCGCGACTGAACCGCTCTCGCCGATGACCTCGGTGGTCACGCCCTGCCGGATCTTGCTCTCGGCGTTCCCGTCGGTCAGCAGCGAGAAGTCGGAATGCGAGTGCGGATCGATGAACCCAGGGGCGACGACAAGGCCGTGGGCGTCGATGGTCCGCGCCGCCGCGCCCGACACCCGGCCGACGCCCGCGATGCGCCCGTCGCGCACCGCGACCGATCCGGCCACTGACGGGGACGCCGGTGCCGTCGATGATGCGCGCGTTCGTGATGAGGAGATCGAATGGCCGCGCCTGCGGCTGCGCCGCGACGGCCGCGGCCAGGGACGCGGCCGCCGCTACAACGATATGGATCGGCTTCACGCGCGGGATTATATGCCCGCGAGCAATCGTTCCGGTTCGGCGCTCGTCTCCGGTATGATCGGGGCTCCCCCGTGGGGTCAGCCATGCACATCCGTCGTCCACCACTCCTGCTGCTCGCGACGGCTCTGGCGCTGTCAGCGGTCGGCGCTCGTGCATGCCGCCGACGACCTCGTGCAGTCGAAATTCGCCGAGTATCTCGACGCCTTGCGCGTGCAGGCGGGCATTCCCGGACTGGCGGCGGCGATCGTCGGCCCGACCAGCATGACTGTGGGAGGGCGCGTTCGGCCAGCAGGACGTCGACCGCAACATCGCGACGCGACTCTTCACGCCCTTTCAGCTCGACGACACGACCCAGGCGATCGTCGCGTCGCTGGCGGTCCGGTGCGCCTCGGATGGCTGGCTGTCGCTCGACGACAAGGTGAGCAAGTACGCAGCCGAACAGCCCCGACGCGTCGGCGACCATCGGCCAGCTGTTGACGCACACCACGGCCGGACCCAGTGGACTGACATTTTCATATCGTCCCAATCGGCTCGGGCCGGTTGCGGCCGCCATCGCCGGGTGCACCGACTCGTCGTTCCGCTGGGGCGTCGGCTCCTTGCTCGAAAAGATGGCGATGTACGACTCGGTGCCGGGCGCCGACGTGATTCAGCTGACGGCTCCGGCCGAGGCGTTCACCGCCTCCGCCTTGCAGCGCTACGCGGGCGTGGTGCGTTCGCTGGCCACCCCGTACGCCGTGGACGGCCGCGGCCGCGCGACGGCATCGTCGTACGTCGCGAACAGCCTGACGCCGGCGTCCGGGTTGATTTCCACGGTCCGCGATCTCGAGCAGTTCGACCTGTCGCTGAAATCGGGCTTCGTGATGCGGCCGGAGTGGCGGACGTTCGCGTGGACGCCGCCGACCGACGCGTCGGGCGCGCCGCTTCCACACGCCTACGGCTTCTTCGTGCAGAACTACAACGGCGGGCGTCTCGTGTGGCAGTTCGGCGTCAGCGACAACGCGTCGTCGTCGATGATCCTGATGGTGCCCCAGCGAGGGATCACGTTCATCGTGGCTGCCAACAGCTCGGGCCTCGTGCGGCCGTTCAATCTCGCGGCCGGCGACGTCACCATCTCGCCGTTCGCACAGCTGTTCCTGTCGGTCTTTGTCAGATGAGCTGGCACCTGGCAAAAAGGCTACTGGTACTCGCCGGCGGTCTTCTGCTACTGTGCGGCCGTGCCGACGCCGCCGATCGGCAGATTCGCGGGTTCGCAGGCGCGACGTTCGGCGGCACGACGCCGTTCGTGGATCTCGAGGACGCAGCCGGCAAGCTGCATCCCACGATCGGCGCTTCGGCGGTGTTTCTGGGGGAGCTGTTCGGGGTCGACGTCGATGTCGTCCGACGTGCCCGGGTTCATGGAGGCCGACGACAAGCACCTGGTCCTCCATAGCCGCGTGACGACACTCTGCGGCAACGTGGTGCTCGCGGCGCCGCACCGGCTCACGGAGTATTCGCTGCGGCCGTACTTCGTGGCGGGCGGCGGGTTGATGCGCGCCCGCAGGATTACCTCGCTCAGCGTGTCCGACGTGTCGGCCGTGTATCCGACGTTCGACCTGGGCGTCGGCGCGGTGGCGTTCGTGACACCGTTCACCGGCGTCGCCTGGGACGTCCGGCGGTTTCAGAGCTTCAGCGACAGCGCCGAGCGGAGCGCGGGGTTCGACGGCGAACATCTCACGTTCTGGCGCGCGACGATGGCTGCTTGTGATTCGGTACTGACTATGCGCGTATTGATTCGGCAATCCGTGGTCTGTCCCTGGCGCTGGCGCTCGCCGTCGTCGTGGCGGTGCGAGCCGAGGAAACGCTCAGGATCACCCCGTTCATCAGCGACAACCACGTGGTGGTGTCGTTCGAGCTCGACGACGCGTACAACGACGCGGTGCGCGAGGCGATCGCGAGCGGCTTGCGGACGACGTTCACCTACGAGCTCGAGCTCCGGACGTTCGCCTGGATCGATCGAACGATCGGCACCACGGTGGTGTCGACCACGGATCGGTACGACAACCTCACGCGGCGTCATACGCTCACGCGGACCGTGGACGGCCGCGTCGAAGGGGTGCTGGTCACCGAAGACGATGCCGTCGTGAAAAGCTGGCTGACGAAGTGGAATCGTGTGACGGTGGCCGACACCGCCACGCTGGATCCGGCGCGCGACTACTATGTGCGCGTGACAACGCGCGCGCGGCCGCTCGGGCGGCTCGTTGCTCGGGTTGACGAAGACGATCACCCGCCGGGCCAGGTTCACGTTCGTTCCGTAACGCCGCCGCTGCGCGGCCTCTATTCGATCGTGAAGCGGTAGATCATCCCCAGCTCGTAGTGGCGCCCCTCGTCCTCTGTCATCGCGCAGAGCAGTAGATACTTTCCCGGCTTGAGATCCGTCCGGAACGACGCCTCGGCGCCGGGCGCGAGCGATTCGAGACCTCCGACGCGTTCGCCGGGCTCGGGGCCTTTGCTGCCATGCTCGAACCAGGCGAGTTCGCCGTACTCGCTCACCCCGTCCGGCAGTCTGATGACGAGGGCCTGATGCGGTTCCGAGCCTTCGTTCTTCACGTGCCAGAGGAGCCGTCCCGGTTCGACCGGAGCGGTGAGCCTGAAGTGATGGTCGGTGAGCACGACGCTGATCGACGGATCCGTCTGCGGGGCCGGCGGCGAGGAGCGGCGCGACCAGACAGGCGGCGATCGCGGAGGCCACGTGCGCGCGGCGCACGGCTACGCGATCGCTCGCGCGGCGTCGCGCGCGTAGTAGGTGATGATGATGTCGGCGCCCGCGCGGCGGATGGACGTCAGCGTTTCGAGCATCGCCCGCGGTTCGTCGATCCAGCCGTTGCGCGCGGCCGCCTTCAGCATCGCGTACTCGCCGCTGACGTGATAGGCCGCGGTGGGGAAGTCGAAGGCGTCTTTCACGCGCGCGATCACATCGAGGTAGGTGATGGCAGGCTTCACCATCACGATGTCCGCGCCTTCTTCGATATCGAGTTCCACTTCGCGCAGCGCCTCGGCGGCGTTGGCCGGATCCATCTGGTGCGACCGCCGGTCGCCGAACTGCGGCGCCGATGCCGCGGCGTCGCGGAACGGCCCGTAGAACGCCGAGCAGTATTTCGCGGCATACGCCATGATCGCGGTGTTCTCGAACCCGCGCTCGTCGAGCGCGTGCCGGATGGCCCCGACGCGGCCGTCCATCATGTCCGACGGCGCGACGATGTCGGCGCCGGCCGCTGCGTGTGACACGGCCGCGCGCACCAGCTGGTCGACGGTCGCGTCGTTCGCGATCTCGTTGTCGATGACGATGCCGCAGTGGCCGTGATCGGTGTACTCGCAGAGGCACACGTCGGTCGCGACCAGCACGTCGGCGACTTCCCGCTTGATCGCGCGGACCGCGGACTGCACCGGCGCTTCCGGATCGTAGGCCAGCGATCCGATGTCGTCCTTTCGCTCGGGGATGCCGAACAGGATGACGCTGTTGATGCCGTCGGCCTTCGCCGCCGCCGCCTCCCTGACCGCCTCGTCGACCGAGAGGTTGAAGACCCCTGGCATCGAAGGCACTTCGCGCCGAACACCTCGGCCCTCGCACACGAACAGCGGCAGCATGAACATGTCGGGCGACAGCCGCGTTTCGCGCACGAGGGCGCGCATCGCGGGTGTCCGGCGCAGACGTCGCAGGCGTCGTGTGATGGTGAGGGCTGCGGGTGCTTGGGTGCGGGTCATGATGTTCGATTATCTCAGAGAGCCGAGATCCGGGAGTCACCGAGTGTTTTTGCCACGGAGACGTGGCCCTTTACCTCTGTGCGCTCGACGTCTTCTCCGTGTCTCGTCCCTCGAAATACTTCGCGATCGCGTCGACCAACGCCGGAACCGTGTAGCTCGCTCGGCTGGATCGTCGTCTTGATGTTCGACTGCGACGCGGCCTCCGCGGTCACCGGGCCGATGCAGGCGACGACGGTCGTCGCCAGCAGATCGGGTGCGGGCTCGGCGCCGACGACGCGGACGAAGTTCCGCACGGCCGACGCGCTCGTGAACGTCACGACGTCGATGCTCCGCTCGAGCAGCATGCGGTAGACGTCGGGTTCGCCCTCCCGCTCGGGATCCACGGCCACCGTGCGATAGGCGACGACCTCCGTGACCTCGGCCCCCTTTTTCCTCAGCTCGTCGGCGAGCAGCTCGCGGCCGATGTCGGCATGCGGGAGCAGAATCCTCTTCCCCCGGACGTCGCCGCTCTCCGACAGCGCGCGCAGAATCGCCTCCGCGCGGTACTCCGGCGGCGTCAGATCGACCTTCAGCCGATACGCCGCCAGCCGCTCGGCCGTCGCCGGGCCGACGCCGCACAGGCGGACGCCGCCAAGCGCGCGCAGATCCTTGGGCCCGGCCAGCAGGCGGCCCATGAACGCGTCGGCGGCGTTGGCGCTGGAGAAGACGATCCAGTCGAAGTCGCTCGCGCGCGCGGCGGCCTCGTCGAGCGGGCCGTAGTCCTCCGGCGGCATGATGCGAATCATCGGCGCTTCGATCGCGTCCGCCCCCATCGCCTCGAGCCGTTCGATGAGATCCGCGCTCTGATCCTTGGGGCGCGTCACCAGGATTCGCTTGCCGAACAGCGGCCGCGCGTCGAACCAGCGCAGGTGCTCCCGCAGCGCGACGACTCGTCCGACGACGGCGATGGCAGGCCGTCGGTCCGCGCTCTGGGCGACGCGCTCGGCCATTTCCATCAGCGTTCCAGCAATCGTTTCCTGCGTCGGGCGCGTCCCATCGTAGACAATCGCCGTGGCATCGTCGGGCGATCTCCCGTGCGCGAGGAGCGCCGTCAGCATCTTCGGCAGCTGCTGCGGCCCCGCGTAGCAGACGAGCGTGCCTTCCAGGCGCGCGAGGCTCGTCCAGTCGATCGACGCCGGTGTCTTGCCGTCGTCCTCATGACCGCGGATGAAGGTCACCGTATCGCCGCCGGCCGGATAGGTGATCGGAATGCCCGCGTAGCCCGGGACCGCGATGCCCGCCGGAATGCCGGGAACCACTTCGAACGGCACACCCTGTTCGTGCAGGAACAGGGCTTCGGCGCCGCCGCTGCCGAAGACGAACGGGTCGCCCCATTTCAGTCTGGCGACCGTCTTTCCTTCGCGCGCCTTTTCCGCCAACAGGTAACAGATCGCTTCCTGTTCCAGCGGCTGCGGCGCAGCGGTGCCGACGTCGATCTGCTCCGCGTCCGGCCGCGCCGCGCGCAGTAATCGCTGCGGCACGAGGTGGTCGTACAGCACGACGTCGGCGGTCGACAGGTATTGCAGGCCGCGGACGGTGATAAGGCCGGGATCGCCCGGGCCGGCGCCGATGAGGTACACGATGCTCATACGTTCGTCGTTCGTCGTTCTACGTTCGTCGTTCTAGGTTCGTCGTTCGTCGTTCGCCGTTCAGTGTTCGCCGGTCGTGATTCGTCCAGGTCGAACGACGAACGCCGAACATCGAACGCCGAACGTCAGTGTTCCCTGAGCGCGTTCGCGTCTGCGAGAATCTCCCCGGCCCCATCCGCGATCAACTGGGCGCCTACTCGGGCGCCGAGCTCAGCCGCCTCGCGTCTCGCCCCGCGCGCCTGACCGCGGACGACTCGGCTGCCGTCGAGCGCAACAACCACGGCGTCGAGCTCGAGCTCCTTGCCGTCGATGACCGATGCCAGCGCCCCCACCGGAGTCTGGCATCCGCCGCCCAGCGCCTCGACCAGCGCTCGCTCGGCCGTGAGCGCGTCGCCGGCCGGGGAGTCGTTGATGCGCGTGACCGCGTCGGCCGCGCGAGCGTCGCCGGCGCGAATCTCAATCGCGACGATTCCCTGGCCGGGCGCCGGCACGCACGCCTCCGCCGGGATGGCCAGCGAGATGCGGGACGCAAAGCCGAGCCGCGCCAATCCCGCGGCTGCCAGCACCAGCGCATCATGCGCCCCCTCGTCCAGCTTGCGCAATCGCGTATCGAGATTTCCACGGATGCCGGTGAAGCGGGCGCCGGGGAACAGCCGCATCAGCTGCGCAACCCGGCGGACGCTGCCCGTCCCGATCGACGGCGCGGGGCCGAGGGCGCTGATCAGGGCCTCGAGAGTCATGGCTGATGGCTGATGGCTGATGGCATATGGCGGATGGCCATCGACCATAGCCATCAGCCCTGAGCCATTAGCCATGACAGGTAATACGACAGCGTCCAGCGGGTTTTCTCTCGGCAACACTCCCGCGATCGTCAACCCTTCCGGCAGCACAGCCGACATGTCCTTGCTGCTGTGCACCGCGAGGTCGATCGCATTGCCAAGCAGGGCGTCCTCGATTTCCTTGACGAACAGCCGCTTGCCGCCCATCTCGGAAAGCGGGCGCTCCTGAAGTCGATCGCCGTCGGTCTTGATGACGACGATGCGGCAGGGCGGCCCGCCGGCCTCGGCGATGCGCGCCGCGACGGTGTTCGCCTGCCAGAGGGCGAGCTGACTCCCTCGCGTCCCAAGGCGAAGTTCCTGCGTGGGCATCTGCGGTGATGTGAGCGGCGTCAGCGGCGTCCGCCCGTCGGCCGCTTGAACGGCTCGACGCGCGCGCCCTTCGCTCCCCGGTCGCGATCCGCCTGCTCGTCGGCCGACTGGTTCGTCAAGGCAAACAGGCGGTTCAGCGCCTCGGTGTAGGTGCTGACGGCCTCCGAGTTGTCCAGCGACTTCAGCTGTTCGGTGGGTGTCAGCAGCAGCTTCTCAATGATCAGGTGCGTGATTTCGTCGACGCGCGCGCGCGCCTCGGGCGGGAGCGCGGACAGCTTGAAGTCGAGCCGCTCGAGCTCAGAGCGGCGGATCGCCTCGAACCGCTCCCGCAGCGCGACCACAGTCGGAATGGCGCCGCGCGAACGGAACCATCCGCCGAATTTCTCGACCTCCTCGTTGACGATCGCCTCGGCGCGCGTGACTTCGCTGGCGCGCCGCGCGAGATTCTCGCGCACGGTCGCCTGGAGATCGTCGATGTTGTAGAGGAACACCTGCTCGATTTCGCCAGTCGCCGCCTCGACGTCGCGGGGCAGCGCGATGTCGATGATGAACAGCGGGCGGTTGCGCCGCGGCCGCATGATCGCCTCGATGTGCGCCTTGGTGAGAATCGGCCTCGCCGCGCCGGTGGCGGTGATCACGATGTCGCTCGCGCTGAGGACGCCATCGAGCTCCTCCCACGGAGCCGCGCTGGCGCCGCCGATCGCCTCCGCCGTCCGCGCCGCGTGCGCCATCGTCCGGCTCACGATGGTGACGTGTCTCACGGCCTGCGACTTCATGTGGAGCGCCGTCAGCTTGCCCATCTCGCCGGCGCCGACCACGGCCACGCTGCGCCCGGTGAGGTCCCCGAAAATCTTCCGCGCGAGCGCCACCGCGGCGTAGCTCACCGACACCGCTCCCGAACCGAGGCCGGTTTCGCTTCGCACACGCTTGCCGACCGCGAATGAGGCGTGAAACAGCCGATTGAGCACAGGACCCGCCGTCCGGCTCTCGGTGGCAATCGTGTGCGCGTCCTTCACCTGGCCGAGAATCTGCGGCTCGCCCATCACGAGCGAGTCCAGGCCTCCGGCCACGCGAAACAGGTGGCGCGCGACGTCGATGTCGGTGACGTCGTAGACGTGCGGCGCGAGGTCGCCGGCGCCGACACCGTTGAAATCGCTGACGAAGCGCACCAGATCGTGGCGCGTGGCGCTCGCCTCGTCGCACGCGACGTAGAGCTCCGCGCGGTTGCAGGTGGACAGGACGACGGCCTCGCGCGTCGATCCCCGGCCGGCGAGCGAGCGGAGCGCCTCGGCCACTCCTCGCGCCTGGAAATCGACCCGCTCGCGCAGTTCGACCGGCGCGGTGCGGTGACTGATTCCGACCAGGAGAAGCTGCATCAACCCTCTTGGTCCCGGGTCCTTGGGCCTTCGTTCTTGGTCCGTCCAGGGTCCTTGGTCCGTCCAAAGCCGCTGGTCCGCTGGTTCGTGGCGGCACGCGGACCGAGGACCTCGGACCAAGGACGTTGACGAAGAACCAGGGACGAAGGACCATGGACCTAGAAGTTGTGGCTCTTCGAGAAGAAATAGGTGATCGGCACGAAGTTGAAGAGCACGATCAGGAACCCGAGGGCCGACAGGTACGCCGCACGACGGCCTCCCCAGCCGATGCGCCGCGCCGCGAACAGCTCGAACGAATAGACGAACCAGCACAGGACGGCGACGAAGATCTTGGGATCTTCGAGGGATATCGCCTGCACCCGCGGGTCGACCGCGCCATACGCGCCGCGCGCCTGCGCCGCCCAGATGCCGCCGACGATCAGCCCGACCGTCAGGAAGATCCAGCCGATGACGATCGCGCGCTGGTTCATCCGGTCGAGCACCTGCAGCGACGGCAGCCGGGCGTAGAAAAATCCGAGGTGTTTGGCCTTGATCTCCTTGAACAGCAGCACGTACGTGATCCCGATCATGCAGGCCAGGGCGAAGCTCGCGTACGCGAACAGCAGGGACGACACGTGCAGGCCGAACCAGAGACCCTGGAGGACCGGCGCGCGATCCTCGATGCCGGGCCTGAACGCCGGAAGCGCCTGGAGCGCCACGAGCAGCGGCAGGATGAAGACGCCCATCGCCCGCTCGTCGGTCGTCATCTCGACGTACAGATACGACAGCGCGAGCAGCCAGACGAACGTCGAGATCGCCGACGTGGCGCCCGCCACCGGCACATGCCCGACCTCCATCGTCTGCATGCCGATGACGAACGTGTGCGAGAGCGCGGCTGCCACGAGCAGCGTCGTCGCGGACCGGCCGACGGTCGCGTTGCGCTGCGCAAAGTGCCACGCATAGGCCACCATCGCCGCCGCGTAGAGCACCAGCGGAATCAGATTCATCTCAGTGCGCTGTCGGCGCGAAGTACCCCAGTTTGGTTCGCGCGACCAGGCTCGGGCGGGTCACGCGGACGACGACGCGGCGCCAGGAACCGTCGCGCTTGGGATTGCGCGACGTGTAACCGACCGTGTACTGGCTCGAAAGCTCGTCGGAGATCTGGCCGTAGACACCCGACAATTCCGAAAGCTGATTGGGGAAGAACGAGCGGGCGCCCGTTTCCTGCGCGAACTGCCGCAGCACGAACTCGGCTTCCTTGAACCCCTTGGTCGTCGTGCCGGGGCCGTCGGGAGCGCGCAATCCGATGCAGTAGATGGCGGTTTCGGATCGTTTGGCGAGATCGAGAACCTCCTCGAACGGCAGCAGGCTCGACGTGTCCTCGCCGTCTGAGAGGACGACGATCGCCTGCCGGCGGATCTCCTCGGTATTCTTCGCGACCACCTTCTTCAGATCCTTGAGCGCGATGTACACCGCGTTGTAGAGCGACGTCGAGCCGCCCGCCGACGTTTTCTTGATCGCCTGTTCGAGCTCCGCGGCGCTGTTGGTGAAGTTCTGCAGCACGACGACGCGGCTGTCGAAGTCGATCACCTCGGCGAGGTCCTGCTGGCGGAGCCGTTTCGCGAAGCCGATCGCGGCCTCCTGCGCCGTCGGCAGCTTGGTGTCCATGCTGGCGCTGGTGTCCAGCAGCAGCGCCAGCGCGATCGGCAGGTTCGTGCGGTTGAAGAAGGTGACGTCCTGCTTGACGCCGTCCTCGAAGACGTTGAAATCCTCGGCGGTCAGGTCGGTGACGTATTTGCCGGCGCCTTCGCTGACGGTCACGTTCAGCGACACGAGGTCGACGCCGGCGCGGAAGGGGGCCTGTGGGGGCGGCTGGGGCGGCGGCTGCGTCTGCCCGGTTTGCGGCGTCTGCGCCGTCGCCAATTGCAGCGCGGCGACGACGGCTGCGGCGACAAACAGCCACCGTTGTGAACGGCTCCTTGCGGCGATCACTGGCGTCCTTTGACTTCCTTGATGAGGGTGCCTCGCGCGGTGACGCCGGCCTTTGCGGCGGTGACGGTCACGCGTTCGGGTGGAATCAGCGAGTCCGGATGCGCGTACGTCACTTTGTACTGGTGCGTCAGCTCTTCGCCGAGCTGCGCCAGTTTGGCGTCGAGTGCCATCGGTGTCAGCAATTCCTCGCGCCTTCCGCCGCTCTGGCGCGGACCCTCGTCGAGGACCATGTTGCGGTTCCGCGCTTCGTCGCTGAGGCTGCTCGAGGGCCGGCCCATGGTGAAGGCGTGAAAGGCCGCGCCGGCGGCTTTCAGCGGATCGAGCGCCTGATCGTACTGGCGGCTGCTCAACTCCGGTCCTTCGCTGAGGATGGCGACGATCACGGGGCGCCGCGCCTCGCGCTTCTTGAATCCCTGGCAGGTCTCGATGATGCCGTCGAGGAGGTACGTCGCCGGAGCCCTGTATCGACCAGATGCGGTCGATGCCCTTCTTCAGCTCCGCCTGATTGAACGTGTAGTTGGTCAGGACCGTCGGCCGCTCGCCGATGGCGATGATCGCCACCTCGTTCTTCACGTCGCCGGTGGTGAGCGTCTTGACGAATCCCGGCAGCGCGGTTCGCATGTGCGAGATATCATTGCGGGCGCCCTGGCTGGTGTCGACGAGCAGAGCGACCTGCATCGGATCGACGGCCGGTTCCACCTTGAGCACTTCGCGCGCGACGTTGTCTTCGCGGACGATGAAGTCGGAGGGGCCGAGGTCGGGAATCGGGGCGCCGGCGTCGTTCACCGCGCTGACGTACATCGCCCGTTGGATCGGTTGTGCCCTGAGCGAGCTGTTCCACGCCAGCGCGCAAGCGGCAACTGAAAACGCGGCCGCAAGAAGACGCCGATTGGTCATAGCGTGAGTATAGGTCTCGCTTTCCGAGAGCGTCAAGCGATCTGGTGGCCAAAAACGGTTTGAAATCTGTAGGTTGCGGCGAATGTTGTTGCGGAGGTCGGACGTGCCCGGTTTCTTGACACCCCTCAGGTCGCATGTTATAAAACCGAGGCTTTTCTAAGGTCGCGCTTCATCTACACGCGGCCCGAATTCCCAATGCCTTCAGCGTACATCCCGATAGCCATTTTCGTCGCCGTTGCGACCGGCTTTGCGTTGTTCACCCTGGTGTTTTCCGGGCTGATTCATCCGGAGAAGTACAACAAGGTGAAGCTCGAACCGTATGAATGCGGCATCGAGCCGACCACCGACGCGCGCGATCGCTACAGCATTCGGTACTACCTGGTGGCGATGCTGTTCGTCATCTTCGACGTGGAAACGGTCTTCATGTTTCCGTGGGCCGTCATCTTCAACAAGCTCCTGCTCTTCGGCCTCATCGAGATGATGGTCTTCATCTTCATCCTGGTCGTCGGCTATTACTACGCGTGGCAGAAGGGCGCGCTCGACTGGGTGTAAATGGCTGACGAACCCAAGAGCCCTGAGCCTCCGAGCCCGCCAGTCGCGGCTCCGGGCGCCGAAGCGAGTGCGCCTGCGAATCCCGCAGCGGCCCCCGCGGCGACGAACATCGAAACCAGCTCAGCCAGCGATCAACCAGCGGCTGCGGCTGCTGCGAAACCGGCTGCGCCGGCTGCAGCGAAGCCTGCGGCGGCTGCGGCAAAACCAGCGGCGGCGGCCGCGGCGAAGCCGGCTGCTCCAGCCGCGAAGGCGGCGCCGCATCCGCCGCCTGCTCCGGCGCCGCCGACAGGACCCACCGAGCCGGCGCCGCCCGCCGATCTGCCGGTACCGGTGTTCATCACGACGCTGCAGTCGGCGGTACCCAACAGCGTCAGCCTCGTGAGCTACTACGTCGGTGACTGGACGATTGTCGTGCCGCTCGAGCAGATGATGGCGGCGCTGCAGCATCTGCGCGACGCGCCCGACGCCGCGTTCGACTTCTGCTCCGACGTCACCGCCACCGACTGGCCGCCGCGCAAAGAGGCGCGCTTCGATCTGTCCTACTGCCTCTACTCGACGCGGCTTCGCCATCGCGTTCGGGTGAAGGTCCGCGTCGGCGAACAGACGCCGGTGCCGTCGGCAACCGCCCTCTGGCCGGCCGCCAACTGGCTCGAGCGCGAGGTCTACGACATGTTCGGCGTGAACTTCACCGGCCACCCCGATCGCCGGCGCATCCTGATGCCCGACGACTGGCAGGGCTTTCCACAGCGGAAAGACTACCCGCTCGAGGGACCCGGCGAGCTGCTGATGGAAAACCCGGAGGACTGGCTCAAGCTGCGCCAGGCGCGCGAAGAAGCGGACATTGAGTAATGAGTAGCACGGGGAACGCGCTCGACTCGCCGGCGATTCATCACGGCGCGATGTTCGACACCAACGAGCTGGTGATCAACATGGGCCCGCAGCATCCGAGCACGCACGGCGTGCTTCGCGTGGTGCTGCGCCTCGACGGCGAGAAGGTCGTCGACGCCGACGTCGTGATCGGCTACCTGCATCGCGGCATCGAAAAGCTGAGCGAGAACCGCAACTGGACGCAGATCATCCTCCTGACCGACCGGATGGACTACGTCGCGGCCGCGACCAGCAACGTCGGCTACTGCGAGACCGTCGAGAAGCTGATGAACATCGAGGTGCCGCGGCGCGCGCGCTACGTCCGCACGATTCTCTGCGAGCTGCAGCGCATCGCGAGCCACTGCCTGTGGGTCGGCACGCACGCGATGGACATCGGCGCGATGACGGTGTTCCTCTACGCGTTCCGCGAGCGCGAGCTGATCCTCGATCTCTTCGAGGAGTTCTGCGGCGCGCGGCTGACCTACAACTCGATGCGGATCGGCGGGCTTCCGCAGGATTTGCCGCCGGGCTGGGACAAGAAGGTGCTCCAGTTCTGCGACATCATGGATGCGAAGGTCACCGAGTACGAGGAACTGCTGACGCACAACCGCATCTGGCTCGAACGGACCAAGGGAATCGGCCTCATCACCGGCGAGCAGGCCGTGGCGCTCGGGCTCAGCGGCCCGCCGCTTCGCGGCTCGGGCGTGCCGCGCGACGTGCGCAAGGACGAGCCGTACGCCGCCTACGACGAGATGCAGTTCGACGTGCCGGTCGGCACCGCGGGCGATACCTACGATCGCTACCTGGTGCGGATGGAAGAGTTCCGCCAGTCGCTCCGGATCATCCGCCAGGCGACCGAGGGCATTCCCGAAGGGCCCATCGTCGGCAAGGTGCCGCGCCTGATCAAGCCGGCGGCGGGCGAGACGTATCACGCCATCGAGTCGCCGAAAGGCGAGCTCGGCTACTTCATCGTCAGCGACGGCAAATCGACCAACCCGTACCGGTTCCGGGTCCGGCCGCCGTCGTTCTGCAACCTCCAGGGACTGCGCCCGCTCATCAAGGGACACCTCATCGCCGACGTGGTCGCGCTCATCGGATCGCTCGACGTCGTGCTCGGAGAAGTGGACCGGTGATCGATACCTTTCTCATCCCGCTCCTGAAGATCGTCATCGTCCTGAACGCGACGCTGGTCGCGGTCACCTACATGGTGCTGCTCGAGCGCAAGGTGATCGCGTGGGCGCAGTCGCGGCTCGGGCCGATGCGCGTCGGCCCGTACGGGATCCTTCAGCCGGTGGCCGACGCCATCAAGCTGATGCTGAAGGAAGACATCACGCCGGTGCGCGCCGACAAGTGGGTGTTCACCGCGGCGCCGATCATTTCGATGGTGCCCGCGCTGATTGTCTACGCGGTGATTCCGTTCGGTCCGACGGTCAGCCTGTTCGGCCGCCAGGTGTCGCTGTACATCACCGACATCAACGTCGGCCTGCTCTACATCGTGTCGGTCGCGTCGGTCGGCGTCTACGGGATCATCCTCGCGGGCTACGCGTCGAACAGCAAGTTTCCGCTGCTCGCCAGCCTGCGCGCGTCGGCGCAGCTCATTTCATACGAAGTCGCCGTGACGCTGATTCTCGTCAGCGTGATCCTGATGGCGGGCTCGCTCAGCATGGTGAGCATCGTCCGCGCCCAGGAAAGCCAGCACATGTGGTACGCGTTCGTGCAGCCGTTCGCGTTCGGGATCTTCGTCATCGGGAGCCTTGCCGAGACCAACCGCGCGCCGTTCGACATGCCGGAAGCGGAGCAGGAGCTCACCGGCGGATTTCACACCGAGTACAGCGGGATGCGCTTCGCGCTGTTCTTCCTGGCCGAGTACGCGAACATGATTGTCGTCTCCTCGGTGGCGACGACGCTGTTCCTCGGCGGGTGGCTGCGGCCGTTTCCGAACGTCGCCGCTCTCGCGTTCCTCGATTTCGTCCCCAGCTGGACCTGGTTCCTCATCAAGTCGTTCCTGTTCCTGTACTTCTTCATCTGGATTCGGGCGACGCTCCCGCGCTACCGGTACGATCAGCTGATGCGGCTCGGGTGGAAGGTGCTCATTCCGCTGGCGATTCTCAACCTCGTGGTGACCGGCATCGTGAAGGTGTTGATCTCCTAATGGGCACAGCCATCGCGTTCTACTTCATTTCGGCGTGCATCCTGGGGTTTGGCGTGCTGGTCATCAGCACGAAGGACACCGTGCACAGCGTCCTGTTCCTGGTGCTGGATTTCCTGTTCGTCGCCGCGCTCTACGTGCTGCTCGGCGCGCAGTTTCTCGCGGCGATCCAGATCCTCGTCTACGCCGGCGGCATCGTCGTGCTGTACCTGTTCGTCGTGATGCTCGTGAACCTGAAGCGTCCGCCGGAAGCGCATGCCGATCCGCACCGCAAGACCAAGCTCGGATTCGGCCTGGCGGCGGCGGTGCTGGCCGAGCTCGCGCTGCTGGCGGTGCGCTCGTCGGACATGCCGGTGCGTCCGATCGTGGAGGCCGCGGCCGTTCCGGTGACAGGGAACACCGAAGTGGTGGGCTGGATGCTCTATACGAGCTACCTGATTCCCTTCGAAATCGCGTCGATGCTGCTGCTGGTCGGCATGATCGGCGCCATCGTGCTGGCGAAACGGGAGCTCTGAGGATGGCTAATGGCAATGGTTGGAGATTGGCAGATTGTTTCGACCAGTTACAGCCATCACCATCAGCCATCAGCCAATCATCAGCATGACGTTGACATGATCACACCAACACACTACATGCTCCTGTCCGCGGCGCTGTTCATCATCGGGGTGATCGGCGTGATGGTGAGGCGCAACATCATCATCATCTTCATGTCGATCGAGTTGATCCTCAACGCCGTGAACATCAATCTCGTCGCGTACTCCGCCCAGCTGCAGAACGCGGTCGGACAGGTTTTCGCGATATTCGTCATTGCCGTGGCCGCCGCCGAAGCCGCGGTCGGCCTCGGGATCATCCTCGCGTTCTATCGCAACAAGGAAACGATCAACATCGACGAGATGAACTTAATGAGGTGGTAGGCAGGAAGGGCAGGACGGGCGGGAAAGGCAGGACGACAGTCCTGCCCCTCCAGCCCCTCCCGCCTGTCCCGCCCTCTAACGTATGCGTTATATCTGGCTAATTCCCATACTTCCCGGCATCGGCGCGGCCATCAACGGCCTGGTGGGTATCCGTTCGTTCTCGCGCAAAACGGCCGGGCTCGTCGCCTGCACGATGATGTCGGCGGCGCTCGCCTTGTCGCTGTTCGTCTTCTGGCAGCTGCTCGGGCTGCCGGCCGACGCGCGCGCGTTCGACGTCACGGTGGCCGAGTGGATTCCGCGCATTCCGCTCGAGACGAACAACGGCATCGGCCTGTTCCAGGTGACCTGGGGATTCCGTCTCGATCCGCTGTCGGGGATGATGATTCTCATCGTCACCGGCATCGGCACGCTGATCCACGTGTACTCGACGGCCTACATGGCCGACGAGCCCCGCGGCGGCGTGGCGCGCTTCTTCTGCTATCTGAACCTGTTCTGCTTCTTCATGCTCATGCTCGTGCTGGGAAACAACTTCCTGGTGATGTTCGTGGGCTGGGAAGGCGTGGGCCTCTGCTCGTACCTCTTGATCGGCTACTGGTACGAGAAGAAGAGCGCATCGGACGCGGGGAAGAAGGCCTTCATCACCAACCGCGTCGGCGACTGGGGATTCGTCCTCGGCGTGTTCCTCATCTACTACACGTTCGGCACGCTCGACTTCCGCGCCGTGCAGAACGCGGCCGGGGTCATGCCGGTCGAGACGATGCACTTCGGCGTGCTGTCGTTCATCTGCCTGTTCCTCTTCGTGGGCGCGACGGGCAAGAGCGCCCAGATTCCGCTCTACGTCTGGCTGCCGGACGCCATGGAAGGGCCGACGCCGGTGTCGGCGCTGATCCACGCGGCGACCATGGTGACCGCGGGCGTCTACATGCTCGGCCGGAACGCCGTGCTGTTCTCGCACGCGCCGCAGGTGATGACGATCGTCGCCATCGTCGGCGTGCTGACGGCGCTGATGGCGGCGTCGATCGGGCTCGTGCAGTACGACATCAAGCGCGTGCTGGCGTACTCGACCGTCTCGCAGCTCGGCTACATGTTCACCGCGATGGGCGTCGGCGCCTTCTCGGCCGGCGCGTTCCATCTGATGACGCACGCGTTCTTCAAGGCGCTCCTGTTCCTCGGGAGCGGCTCGGTGATTCACGCGATGGGCGGCGAGCAGGACATGCGCCGGATGGGCGGCCTGCGAAAGTACATGCCCGTCACGTTCGCGACGATGATGATCGGGACGCTGGCGATCGCCGGCATCCCGCCGTTTGCGGGCTTCTTCACCAAGGACGAGATCCTCTTCCGCGCGTTCCTCTCGAACAAGATCATCTGGGTGCTGGCGGTCGCGACGGCGCTGATGACGGCGTTCTACATGTTGCGCCTGATGGCGATGACGTTCTTCGGCGCCTATCGCGGTCCGGCGTGGGAGACCCACGGCGGACACGACGCGCACGGTCATGCGGCCCACGCGCACGACGATCCGCACGCGCACGATGCGCACGGTCACGCCGCGGCTCACGACGATCACGGCGGCGGGCACGGTCATGGTCCGTGGCATGGTCCGCACGAATCGCCGACGCCGATGACCTTCCCGCTGCAGGCGCTCGCCATCGGCGCGATCGTCGCCGGGTTCATCGGCATCCCCGCGGCGCTGGGCGGCGGGAACACGATCGAACATTTCCTCGAGCCGAGCTTCACGGCCGAGCCGCGTCGAGGGACATCGGCAGCCGCCGGCGGAGCCGCCGAGCGACGCCGTCGAGCGAGCACGAAGCGGAACCGCACGTCTCGCGCCTCGAGGAGCTCGGGCTGATGGCTCTTCTCGGTGCTCATCGCGCTGGTCGGCATCGGCGTGGCGCAGAAGTTCTACGTGACGAACCCGGAGATCTCCGAGTCGCTCGCGCAGCGGTGGGCCGGTCCGCACAGCCTGCTGTCGCACAAGTACTACGTCGACGAGCTGTACAACGCGACGGTCATCTCCGGCACGTTCGGGTCGGGGAGCGCTCTGTGGGCGGTCGATCGCAACGTGGTCGACGGCGCGGTCAACGGCGCCGCCAACGTGACCAAGGCCGGCTCGCTGTTCTCGGGCTTCAGCGACAAGACCTTCGTGGACGGCCTGGTCAATCTGGTCGGCTGGATCGTGCAGGAATCGAGTCTGGCATTCCGGCGATTCCAGACGGGACTCGTCCAGAACTACGCGCTGCTGATGCTGTTCGGCATCTTCGTGTCCGTCGGCGTCTACCTGTTCATGAGATGACGCCCGTCAACCGCATATGAATAACTACCTCTCCCTCATCCTGTTTACGCCGCTGGTCGGCGCGCTCGTGATGCTGTTCGTCAGCAAGCAGAACGAGAACGCCATCCGCTGGATCGCGAACATCACGGCCTTCGTCGGCTTCCTCATCTCGGTGCCGCTCTGGTTCTGGTACAACCCGCAGGGCCCCGAGTTCCAGTTCCAGGAGCGCCTGCCGTGGATTCCGTCGATCGGGGCCGAGTACTTCCTCGGCATCGACGGCCTGAGCACGCTGTTGATCCTGCTGACGACGATGATGGGGTTCATCGCGATCCTGTCGTCGTGGAACGCGATCACCGAGCGGGTGAAGGAGTACTACATCTTCCTCCTCGTGCTGCAGACCGGCATGCTCGGCGCGTTCATGGCGCTCGACTTCCTGCTCTTCTTCCTGTTCTGGGAGGTGATGCTCGTGCCGATGTACTTCCTGATCGGGATCTGGGGCAGCGCGAACCGGCTCTACTCCGCGATCAAGTTCTTCCTCTACACCCTCGTCGGCAGCGTGATCATGCTGCTCGGCATCCTCGCGCTCTACTTCGCGTATCACAACGATCCGGCCAACCCGGCGCCTACACCTTCGACATCACCAGGTACCGGCACTACGCGTTCGCCGCGAATCTGCAGTGGTGGGTGTTCCTGGCGTTCTTCTGCGGCTTCGCCGTCAAGGTGCCGATGTTCCCGTTCCACACCTGGCTGCCCGACGCGCACACCGACGCGCCGACTGCCGGCTCGGTCATCCTGGCGGCCGTGATGCTGAAGATGGGCACGTACGGATTCCTCCGCTTCAGCCTGCCGATTCTGCCGGAGGGGACGCGCGCGTTCGTGCCGATGATGGTCTTGCTCTCGATCATCGGCATCGTGTACGGCGCGCTCGTCGCGCTGGCGCAGAAGGACTGGAAGCGGCTGGTCGCCTACTCCTCGGTCAGCCACATGGCGATGGTGATGCTGGGCATGTTCGCGCTGAACCCGGTCGGCATCACCGGCAGCATCGTCCAGCAGCTCAATCACGGCATCTCGACCGGCGGGCTCTTCCTGCTCGTCGGCGTCGTCTACGAGCGGCGGCACACGCGCGAGATCTCCGAGTACGGCGGCCTGTCGAAGGTGATGCCGGTCTACGCGGCGATCTTCCTGGTGATGACGATGTCGTCGATCGGCCTGCCGACGCTGAACGGGTTCATCGGCGAGATCCTGATTCTGCAGGGCGTGTTCGTCGCGAACAAGGTCTGGGCGGCCTTCGCCGCGAGCGGCGTCGTGCTCGGCGCCGCCTACATGCTGTATCTCTATCAGCGCACGATGTTCGGCAAGATCGAGAACCCGAAGAACGAGCGGCTGCTCGACCTGAGCCAGCGCGAGTTCGCGACGTTCGCGCCGCTGCTCGTGCTGGCCGTCTGGATGGGCATTTACCCGGCGCCGTTCCTGCGCCGCCTCGAGACGTCGGTGGAGCAGATCATCGTGCGCGTGAGCCCGCAATACGCGGCGAAGTACGCCGAGTGCAATCCCACGCCGACCGCGGAGGCGATCGCCGCCTCGAACAATCCCGCGGCGAAGTTCCTGTCGACCCTGCCGTGCGACGTCAACGGCAATCCGCTCCCGTCGACGGCGGCGGGACAGGATCGGCGCTGATGCCGCCGGGAGTCTCGCTCACCGACTTCTACTACATCCTGCCGGAGCTCGTGCTCACCGGCGGCGCGCTGCTCGTGCTGATCGCCGACGTGCTGCTGCCGAAGGATCGCCGCGCCGCGCTCGCCTGGGTCACGCTCGCCGCGCTCGGCGCGACCGCCGCGTCGCTCCTGCCGTTTACGCAAACCCATGTCGAGGTCGCGCACGGCCTCCTCGCGGTCGATCAGTTCGCGCTGTTCTTCAAGGTCGTCTTCCTCGGCGCCGCGGCCGTCACGGTGCTGATGTCGATCCGCTATCTCGAGATCGAGGGAGCGGCGTCGCCCGGCGAGTACTACTTCCTGATCCTCTGCGCCACGCTCGGCATGATGATCATGGCGGGCGGCATCGATCTCATCACGATCTTCATCGGCCTCGAGACGATGGCCGTGTCGTTCTACATCCTGGCCGGCTTCATCAAGCCGAACCAGCGGTCGAACGAAGCGGCGGTGAAGTATTTCCTGCTCGGCGCCTTCTCGCTCGGCATCCTGCTCTACGGGATGTCGCTGATGTACGGCCTGTCGGGCACGACCAACCTGCGCGTGATGGCGACGGCCTTCGTCGGGCAGGAGACGGATCCGCGGCTGGTGCTCGCGGTGATCCTCGTCGTGGCCGGCATCGGGTTCAAGATCGCGGCCGTGCCGTTCCACATGTGGGCGCCCGACGTGTACGAAGGCGCGCCGACGCCGATCACCGCGTTTCTGTCGGTCGGCTCGAAGGCGGCGTCGTTCGCGATGCTGCTCCGGATCTTCGTCGAGGGGCTGCCGTCGATGAGCGCCGACTGGCGGCTGCTGTTCTAGGTGCTGGCGATCGTCACGATGACGGTCGGCAACATCGCGGCGCTGACGCAGTCGAACCTCAAGCGGATGCTCGCGTACTCGTCGATCGCGCACGCCGGCTATCTGCTGATCGGCGTCGTCGCCGGAACCGCGCGCGGCGTCACGGCGATGCTGGTCTACCTGATGATCTACGCGTTCATGCAGCTCGGCGCCTTCGCGGTCATCGTCGCTGCTGCGCCGGACCGACGTGCTCGGCGACGAGCTGAAGGACTTCAGCGGGCTGGCGTTCCGCAATCCGTTCGCGGCGTTCGCGATGCTGCTGTTCATGCTGTCGCTCGGCGGCATTCCGCCGACCGCCGGCTTCATGGGCAAGTTCTGGCTGTTCGGCGCCGCGATCGACGCGCGCTACTACTGGCTGGCGGTCATCGGCGTGCTGAACAGCGCGATCTCGCTCTACTACTACATCCGGATCGTCGTGTTCATGTATCTGAAGAAGGACACGATCGGATCGGAGCCGGTCACCAGCCCCGCGCTCGCCATCGTCGCTCGGCGTGGCGGTGGCCGCGACGCTGTTGCTGGGCGTCTATCCGCGGCTGCTGTTCGAGCTCGCCGACGCGTCGGCGCGGACGCTGGGCGTGGCGGGCGTCTCGGCTGCCGCTCGATAGCCGTCGAGCGGCGCATTCACCGCCAGCAGATCGACGTCCTGCGCCTGCCGGCCCGGCTGCCAATGCACGCGGTTGCGAGGCCTGCGTAGGCTGGTGAAGTTTTTCACAAGGTACGATATACTGCCCGGCCAGCGTGGGTCAGATGCAGTGATAATGGTCTGCTTGTCATGGCTGACACAGGACCGCGAATCGCCGCTCGCGCGATCGACCCGAGGCGTCTGCAGGAGAACGCGCGCAGGTCGGGACCGGCGGCCGGGCGCCGGCTACACGCTGATCGGCGCCATCATGCTGCTCGGCGGCATCGGCTACGCGATCGACGCCTGGCGCGGCACGTCGCCCTGGTTTCTGCTCGGCGGCCTGCTGCTCGGCATCGTCGTCGGGTTGTACGAGCTGGCGAAGACCGTGTTCGTGAAGAAATGAAGCCGGTCGCGTGGATGGTCGGCGCCAGCGTCGGCTCGCTGGCTGGCGGCGCACGCGCGGTTTCGGCGCGGCAGCCGGCGACGGCGACGTTCTGCGGGATGGTCGGCGCCGCTCGTCGTGGCGGTGGTGACGTGGGTGCTGACGAGCGGACCTACCGGCGCGATCCGGCGTCGCTGACCGGCGCTGATGATGGCGGCGTTCGCGGCAAGATGGTGTTCTTCGGCGCGTACGTGGCGGTGGTGCTCGAGGGCCTGTCGCGTGCGGCCGTGCCGTTCGTCGTCAGCTTCACGGGGTACTTTCATCGCGCTGTATCTGATCGAGGCGCTCGCGCCTGCAGCGCCTGTTCGCGTGCCGTGAGACGACAAGACGATGTTCGGTTCAGGAACATCGCAGGAGCACGCCGCCGCCGCGGTCGCGAGGGAGCACGCCGAGAAGTTCGACGCCGGCAAGACGATCATCGAGCACGTCTCGAACAGCAGCCTCGACCATCCGCTGATCCATCTGCCGACGGTGCTCGGCATCGATTTCTCGGTGACCAAGCACGTGTTGATGCTGTGGCTGGTCGCGGCGTTCGTCTTCGTCGTCGTGACGCTGGACGGTGCGGCGCTACCTGAAGCAGGACCGGCTGGTTCCGTCCGGCTTCATGAACGCGCTCGAAGCGGTCGTCGAGTTCGTCCGCGACGCGATCGTGCAGCCCAACGTCGGCAAGAAGTGGGTCGAACACCTGGACGCCGCTGCTGCTGACGTTCTTCGTTCTTCATCCTTGCGCGCGAACGCGATCGGCCTGATCCCGATCTTCGACGTGCTCGGCCTGCTCGATCACTTCGTGCTGCACACCGGCGAGGACTCGTTCGTCAAGCAGCTGATGCACGGCGGCACGACCGCGACGGCGAATTTCAACGTCACCGCGGCGCTGGCGACGATCACCTTCGGCGCGATCATCGTCGCCGGCTCGAAGGCGCACGGCTTCGTCAAGCACTGGAAGAACCTGGTGCCGCACGGGCTCGCCTGGCCGATCTACATCCTGCTGATCCCGATCGAGATCATGGGCATGTTCGTCCGGCCGTTCGCGCTGACGATGCGACTTGCGGCGAACATGACCGGCGGCCACATCGCGATTCTCGCGATCCTGTCGTTCGTGTTCCTGTTCACCGAGATGTTCGGCGGCGCGATCGCCGGGCATCGGCGTCGGCCTGGCGGTGTCGGTGCCGCTGGCGGTCGGCATCTCGGCGCTCGAGATCATCGTCGTCCTGGTTCAGGCGTACGTGTTCACGCTGTTGACGGCCGTGTTCATCGGCATGGCCATTCACGTTCATCACTGAGACACACTACGGAGGAGATTGAGGCATGGCAGATATCTGCAGTTGTTCGGCGTCGCGCTCGGGCTCGGCATGATCGTCATCGGCGCCGGCCTCGGCATCGGCAAGCTCGCCGCCGCCGCCGCGGAGGGCATCGCCCGGCAGCCGAGCGCCGCCGACAAGATCACCGGCGCGGTCAACCTGCCGCTCTTCCTGCTCGAAGGCGTCGCGATTCTCGCCGAAGTGTTCGCGCTCGCTCGTGCTGTTCATGGGCTCGGAAGGGATAAGGTCGCCATGGATAACCCGCTGGTCCAGCCCGATCCCGGGCTGTTCATCTGGACGATCCTCACGTTCCTGGTCCTGCTGACGCTGCTGGCGAAGTTCGCCTGGCGGCCGCTGCTGCAGGCGCTCGAGACCCGTCAGGACGCGATCCGCAAGTCGCTGGACGACGCGCAGCAGGCGAAGCAGGAACTGGAGCGGCTGCAACGCAGGAGTCGGCGCAGATCATCCAGCAGGCGCGCGTCGAGGCCGAGGCGATCATCTCGCAGAGCCGCGCCGACGCCGAGCGGCTGCGGGAAGAGATGCGGCAGAAGGCGCGCAGCCGAAGCCGACGGCATCGTCAGGAACGCCGAGCGGCAGATTCAGCTCGAAACCAGCCGCGCGCTCGCAGCAGATCCGGCACGAGGCCGTCGACCTGTCGGTGATGATCGCGTCGAAGATCATCCAGCGCAACCTCTCGAAGGAAGACAACGAGCGGCTGATCGACGACGCGCTCAAGCAGGTCGAAGGCCGCGCGAACTAGACTCGCGCCTTAAAGAAAAACCGCAGAGATCGCGGAGCTCGCTGAGACAAGTATTTCTCTGCGTTCTTTGCGGTCTCCGCGGTTTCTTCTTTATCGTTGCAGCTTCTTCAGCTGCGCCTGGGCCGCGTGGTAGTAGGGATCGGACGCCGGCACCTGCTTCAGCAGCGTCAGCGCTTCGTCGAGGCGACGCTGCCCGAACCGGACCATCCCCAGGAAGAACCTGACCGACGGCCGATCGGCCTCGAGTCCCATCGCAATCTGAAGAGCGTCGCCCGCCGGATCGAGATCGCCGGCGAGCATCTGGATCACGCCCAGATCGCGCTGGATCGCCGCATCGTCCTCGTGCGGGCGTGCGCGGGCGGCGAACTCGACGCTGACCCGCCGGAACCGCAGCATGTCGTCGCCTTCGGGCGGCCCGCCGCCCTGGTTGATCAACCCGGTGAGCGCGGCCATGCGCACCGCACGCGTCGGATCGTCGAGCGCGGCAAGGAGCGTGGTTCGGCGAATCGCCGGATCGCCTGAGACGACACCCAGCGCGGAAAGTGCCGCGGAGCGCACCACGGGCTGGGCCGATTTCGCCGCGGCAAGGAGCGCGCTCAGAGCCTGCGCCGACGAGTAGTTCGACAGGTAGCCGACGGCGTTGGCCTGGATCAGTGGCCCGGCCTGTTCGTCCTTCGCGATCGCGATCAACCCGTCCAGAGCCTCCGGACGCCCGGCGCGTCCGCCGGTGAACGCGTCGGCGCGCGCCACCAGCTTCGCGCGGCGCCCTCCAGGCCACCATTTCGCGAGCGTGTCGGCCGCCCACGATGCCGGCTTGTCCGTGTGGCATTCGTTGCAGGCGTTGGGAATCGCGAAGCGTACGGTGTTCTCCGGCGCCGGCAGGCTCATCGAATGATCGCGGATGCGGGCCTTGATGCTCAGCACCGTCTGCGGCATGTGGCACTCGACGCAGGAGCTCCCTCGACTCCCGGCGAGATGGCGGGTGTGCGTGGCGACCGCGCCGCCGATCGATTTGTGGCAGCCGACGCAGAGCGCGTCGCTGGCCTTCCCAAGCTGCGGGTTCTTGTCGACATCGGGCGTATGCGGATCGTTGTGACAGCTCGTGCACGTGGCGCCGCCCCGGAGGAAGCACTCGCTCTGCCACAGACCCAGGGCGTCGTTCGAGAAGCGGCGCGGGCGCCCGTCGGCCCAGTACGTCGGGTCCGATTCCTTGCGCGGTCCGTATTCGAGCACCGGCTGAAAGTGATCGAAGTAATCCTGTCCGGCGACGAAGCCGGGCCCGACGACGTCGCGCAGTGAATGACACTGCGCGCAGACCATGCTGCTGTTTTCGGATCGAGGCGTGTGGGCCGCACGATCGCGCGATCGCCGTCGGGACGATTGCCGCCGCGATATCTCTCGACGTGCGCGCTCCCCGGACCGTGGCAGCGTTCGCACGTCGTTCCGAAGTCGGTCCACGCCGTCTTGTACGTCTGTGTGGCAGGGACGTAGTGGTTGTCCTGCTGGCTGACGTGGCACCCGAAACAGTTCTTGTTCCACTGCTGGACCGGCGTCTGATCGTTTTCGTCCGGCCGGACGATCTCCATGTTGTCGAACCAGGTCCGCCGCTGGACGTCCCAGCTGGGCGTCAGCACGATGATTCGGCCCTTCTCGATCGTCGTCAGGTAGTGCTGAATGCGGCGGCTGCCGAGCGTGTACTCGACGCGATGTTCCCGCGGACGGCCGGTGATGTTCGACTCGGTGATGAAGTACTGGCCGTCGGCCACGCGCAGCTGGAACGGCTGGCCGCGAAGCGTGATTCGGGTCTTTGAGAAATCGCCCTCGACGCTGGCGGCGCCGGCCGGCTGGATCATCTTGCTGTGACGGCCGCTCTTCCAGCCGTCGTGGACGTCCTGATGGCAGGTCGCGCAGACGCTCGCGCCGACCAGCGTTGCGCCTTTCGGAGTCTGGCCGCCGGCAGGCTGGCCCTGTGTGGGAATGCGCGCCGACCAGACGATCGCGAGGCACAACGCGAGTGCCGCGACCGAAAAACCGTGCCTCGCCATCGACTGGCCATAGTAATCCAAGATTCGCTGCGGGTTGACGGCAGCGGAGATCGTTCGTATTCGGACGCGTGAATTCCCGGATCCTGACTCTTGGATAATCATCGAAATGTCTCCGGATGTCTTAAGAAAAACGTCTGTAAGTCGTTGCGCCGACTCATCTTCGATGCTAATCTGCCGCACTTCGCGGTCGAGCACGGCGTTTGCCTGTCCGGAATGCACTACTAGTCCAGAAGCGCACAGCGGTTGAAACAGAGTGCGTGTTTCACGAAGGAGGAGGCGTTCATGAAACGTCGAGGGTTCCATTTGGTTGTTGCGGTGCTGGCTGTCTGCCTGCTCGCCTCAACGCATGCGTTTGCGCAAGGCGGTGGCGCGAGCACCACCGGTTCGATCAATGGCAAGGTTGCGGACACGAGCGGCGGCGTGCTCCCGGGCGTCACCGTGAGCGCGACCAGCCCTTCGTCGATGGGCGTCCAGAGCTCCGTCACCGACAGCGGCGGCAACTATCGGTTCCCGGCGCTGCCTCCCGGCACCTACACGGTGACGTTCGAGCTGCCGGGCTTCAACACGCTGAAGCGCGAGAACATCCAGATCTCGATGGGGTTCAGCGCGACGGTGAACGTCGAGCTCGCCGTCGCCTCGCTGCAGGAGACCGTGACGGTCACCGGCGACTCGCCGGTCATCGACACGTCGAACACGCGCGTCCAGCAGAACTTCAAGCTCGAGGCGCTGCAGGAAATCCCGAACTCGCGCGACCTGTGGTCGCTGCTCGCCGTCACGCCGTCGGTGACGATGGGCCGCATCGACGTCGGCGGCAACCGCGCCGGCACGCAGACCGGCTACACCGCGTACGGCTACAGCGGCCAGAACCGCGTGCTCGTCGAGGGCATCAACACGACCGAAGGCACGGCCGGCGCCGGCTTCTACGTCGACTACGGCTCGTTCGAGGAGGTGTTCCTCGGCACCATCGGCCAGGGCGCCGAGATGCCGACCCCGGGCGTGCAGAGCCAGATGCTCGGCAAGTCGGGCGGCAACAAGTTCCAGGGCGAGTTCTACCCCGACTACGAGACCAACGGGATGATCGGCGAGAACATCATCGAACAACGTGCCCGCCAAGTTCCTGTACGACCCCGTCACGAACCCGGGCGGCAACATCCGTCTGCACAGCAACGAGACGTCGAAGTACCGCGACACGCAACATCAACGTCGGCGGCCCGATCAAGAAGGACAAGGTGTGGTGGTACTTCTCGTACCGCAACCAGAAGACGTCGGTCGGCCAGCCGAACTTCATCGGCCCGATCGCCGGGACGCAATTCGACACCAAGCTGTGGAACCCGTCCGGCAAGGTCGACCTACCAGATGAACCAGAACAACAAGCTGATCGGTTACTACCAGTGGGGCCAGAAGGTGCAGCCGAACCGCCTGCCGCAGTCGGCGCTGAACTACCACTCGCTCGACGGCACGCTGAAGCAGATCTCCGGCAGCTGGATCTACAAGGGCGAGTGGAACGGCACGATCAACAAGAACATGTACGCCGAAGCGCGCTACGGCGTGTTCGGCTACTACTTCCCGCTGCTCGCCAACAGCGACACGACCGCGCACGAGATATTCGACAACCAGCGGACGCTGCTCACTCGGCGCCGACCAGAAGGAACAGACCGACCGTCAGCGTCGTCAGGCAACTGGTTCGGTGACCTACTTCAAGGACGGCTGGGGCGGCTCGCACAACTTCAAGGTTGGCGGCGAGATGCTGCTCGAGACCGGCTGGTACGGCTACACGCAGGTGGCGTCGGGCAACATCCGCGAGACCATCGGCAGCAACGGCGCGCCGTCAGCCAGGTCCAGATGTCCGCGCCGACGGCGCTCCAGGTCGGCAGCCTCGGCGACGGCCCGAACGGCAACCTGCTCAGCGTCGACCAAGCGTGAACACGAACGACTGGTTCGTCACCGACCAGTGCACGCGTCGGCCGCGCGACGTTCAACCTCGGCGTCCGCTACGACCACTACGACGTCTGCACGCCCGACCAGACGCAGCTCGCGTACACGTTCCCGAGCGGCGTCGTCGATCGGCGGCAAGCTGCGGACCGATCGAAGTTCTCCGAGACAGCACTACGTGAAGTGGAACTCGTTCGTGCCGCGCCTCGGCATGACCTACGATCTGCTGGGCACCGGCAAGACCGTGCTGAAGGCGAACTACGGGATGTACCGGTTCAACCCGGGCGTCGGCGTGGCGGCGAGCGCGAACCCGAACCAGGCGACGAAGAGCGTCACCTACGCGTGGACCGACACCAAGGTGTGCACGGGCTGCATCCCCGGCGACAAGCGTCTACCAGACGGGCGAAGAGGGCGACGCTCGACGGCGAGCGGCGCTGGCGGGCACGATCACGCGTCGATCCCGAACATCGAAGCAGCCGTACTCGCACCAGGCGACCGCTCTACGTCGAGCAGCAGCTGACTGAGGGCGTCGGCGCGCGCGTCGGCTTCGTCTACTACACGCGTGAAGAACCAGACCGGCACGTTCCAGCCGCATCGTCCGGCGTCGGCCTACACGGTGCCGTTCACCGTCGTGGATCCGGGTCCGGACGGCGTCACCGGCACCGCCGACGACCAGAACCTGACGCGCGTATCGGCATTCCGACGGCCACGCGCCGCCGACCTTCCCGACGAACCAGGTCGTCCAGAACTCGCCGGACAACGGCGCCTACAAGACGGTCGAGTTCTCGCTGAACAAGCGGCAGAGCCACAACTACTCGCTCGGCGCCGGCTTCGGCTACACGTGGCAGCACGACTTCCCGTACGGCTTCCCGAACACGCCGAACGGTCCGGTCGACTACGACTTCTCGACGTACGGCTTCAAGGCCAACGGCACGTACAACGCGCCAAGTGGGGCATCCTGCTGAGCGCGGTCTACCGCTATCAGGCGGGCGCAAACTACGCGCGGCGCGTGTCGGTGTCGGCGCCGGCGTCGTGCGCGTGCACGTTCAGCGCGGCGGCCGGCGGTCCCGGCAGCGTCGCGACCGGCAGCCTGACGTCGACTCGTCGATCTTCGCGACGCCGCTACAACGCGTACCGCCAGGACAACATCTCGGTGGTCGACCTCCGCGTCGAGAAGACGGTGACGCTCGGGTCCACAGGCCAAGGTCCGCCTGTTCCTCGACGGCTTCAACCTGATGAACGCGTACGCGGCCGAGACGATCACACGACCGCCGGTGCGACGTTCCAGCAGCCGACGGCGATCCTCGGACCGCGGACGGCGCGCATCGGCTTCCGCTTTGATCTGGTAGTTCGGTAGGTCAGAGGCAGGATAGGCAGGATAGGCAGGAAGGGCGGGACGGGCGAGGGGAAACCCTCAGCCCTCCCGCCTTTTTTGTCTTCATCTGCCGATCCCGCCCGTCCTGCCCTCCTGCCCTCTATCTCACGCAGCAGCTTTCTGAACCGGCGATGTCGCGGCGCGTAACGCGCGGCGGCGCCTCGTTGACGAAGCGCTCCATGTCGCGCCTCGCCTCGTCGCGGCGGCCCAGGCTCGTCGAGCGCCATGCGCGAGGTTGTAGAGCACCGTGTACTGACGCGGATCGAGCTCGAGCGCACGCGTCAGGTCGCCGACTGCGCCTTGCAGATCGCCGGAAGACAGCGCGTCGGCGCCGAGGTTCGCGTAGGCGGTCGCCGATGTCGGATCGAGCTCGAGCACCTTCTGAAGGCCTGCGCGCGCCCGATCGTGCTGGCCCATGCGCATCGCCACCACGCCGAGCGAATTGTGCGCCTCGGCGTCGTCGGGATGCGCGGCGACGACCGCGTCGAGCAGGCCGAGCGCTTTCGGCAGCGCGCCGGACTTGCGGCAGGTAGTCGGCCAGCACGATCATCACGCGCTGATCGGCGATGCCGCGGCGGACCATGCTCCTCGAGCGTGGCGATCGCGCCCGGGCAGATCGCCGGACTGGCGCTGCATCGACGCGCAGATGACCGTGACGCGGTCGAGAATGCGCGGATGCTGCGCGGACGATCGTCGCGGACGGCGGCCATCGCCTCGGCGCGAGAGCCGGCGTTGAACGCCTTCACCGCGCGATTGAGGTCCTTGGAGACGCCGATCAGCGTCTTCGGATCGTCGGCGCCGGTGTAGACGCGCGTGCCCGGCGTCGGCGCTCGACGCGACGTAGCCGAGCGCCTGCAGCCGCTGGCGCGCGTCCGCGCTGAGCGTCGTCTTTCTCGCCGGAGGACCCGCGCGACTGAAACGCCGTCGTCATGCCGCGAAGGAGCGCCTCGAGCGTTCGCGCGCGCTCCGCGTTGCGCGCGAACAGGTTGACCGTCTCGTGCGGATCCTCACGCAGGCTCGTACAGCTCGGCGTCCGGCAGATCGATCAGCTTGTAGTCGCGCGTGGCGACGGCGGTGAGCGGCGCCCAGTTGCGTGTCAGGTTCGCGTCCATCGCCTCGATGTAGGCGGTCCGCTCATCGCTCACGCCGGTCCGGCTGAAGCCGGACACTACCGAAGACACAATCGATCGGCCTTCGAATTCCACAGGCGATGGGACGCCGATCAGATCGAGCACTGTCGGCGCAAGGTCGATCAGCCGCACAAGGCCGTCGAACGAGGCTCCGAACCCCGAACCCCGAACCCCGAACCCAGAACCGAACCCTGAACCCTGAACCCCGAACCCCGAACCCGAGATGATCCACGGCACCCGCGTGGTGACGTCGTAGACGAACACGCCGTGCGTCCGCTCGCCGTGCTCGCCGAGGCTTTCGCCGTGGTCCGCCGCGACCATCACCAGCGTGCGATCGAGCTGTCCCGCCGCCTTCAGATCCGCGAGCAGCCGGCCGACCATCGCGTCGGTGTACGCGACCTCCGCGTCGTACGGCTCGTGCCGCGATGCGTACGGCTCCGGCGCGCGATACGGTTCGTGCGGATCGTAGAGGTGGACCCAGGCGAACCAGGGCGCTGAGGGCTGGGGGCTGGGCGTTGACCGCTTGCGACCCGACCCGTAGCTCGAAGCCTCTGCCCCGAGCCCCGAGCCCTGGATGATCCACGCCGCCGCAGGCTTGATCACCTCTTCCGCCCGCCGTTCCGCGCCTTCCGCGGGATCGTCGCTCGGCTTCTCGCCGTAGCGATCGTCGTAGACGTCGAACCCGCGATTGAGACCGAAGCGCGCGTCGAGCACGAACGCGCCGACGAACGCGCCCGTGCGATAGCCGGCCGCCTTCAGGACCGTCGCCAGCGTCGGCAGATTCGGACCGAGGCGAAAAAGCCCGTTGGCGCGCAGCCCGTGCACGGGTGGCGAGACGGCGGTCAGGATGGACGCGTGCGAGGGCAGGGTCAGCGGCGCTGAACTGTACGCGCGGGTGAGGCGAAGTCCTTCCGCGGCGAGCTGGTCGAGCGTCGGCGTCAAACCCGCACGGCCGCCGAACGCGCCCACGCGGTCCGCTCGCAGTGTGTCGATCGTGATCAGCAGCACGTTGCAGCCGCGGCACGCGCCAGACGCAATCGCTGGCCCAGCCGGCCGTCGCCACAGGAGCCAACCGGCGGCAAGCAGAACGACCACGGTAACCGCCACAATCGCGGAGACCGTTGAGATCGAATGTTGTTTCTTTGAAGAATCGTGACTCTGCGGGCGTTGCGAACTCCGCGGTTTTTTCTTCATCTTCTATCGCGGCGCAACGCCGAGCCCGCGGACTCGCGCACCGATGATGCGCACGCCCACCTTGACGTCGTTCGGCTTCGATCCAACAGGGACGAGATACTCGATCATCATCTCGCCGGTGAGCCGATCCGCCAGGCGGTCGAGCGCCGCCTGGTACGACGCCGCCGAATAGATGACCGTGAACTCGCCACGCGACTGTTCGGCGAGCGCGCGCAGCGCCGGGTTCGACCGCTGGCCGCTCGCCGTCGTCTGTCCGGGCCGGTTGGCGATCACGTGCAGCGTCGCGTTGCTGTCGATGACGCTCGCGATCATCTCGTCAGGGGTATCCTGGCTCGCGTCCGCCTGCGTGGCCGACAGCACGACAATGCAGGAGAAGAGCGCGCCGGTCTCGCGGATCATCTTTGCCGCCACCGACGCGCCTTGCATCACGAGGCTGGCCGCCGACGCGTCCACCGCCATCGCGTTCAGCCGGGCCATCACGGTCTGGCGCTCGTCCTCGAACGTCGTGAGCATCTTCGGTGGTCCGCCAAAGGTGCCGAGCGCGATGGGCCTCTGGCCGATCCGCTCGATGAAATGCGCCGCCGCCTTCTGCATCAGCTGAAAATCGGCGCGTCGCCAGATTCCCCGTATCGATGAGCACGACGATGGGGTAGTCGGCAGGGCGGACGGAGAGCACTTCGCGCGCGACACCCGCCTCCTGAATCACGAAGTCGTCGGCGCTGACATCGACGAGAGGTCTGTTGCGGGGATCGGTCACGCTCGCCAGCGCGATCCGGCTGGCGCCGGTCTGCGAATCAGCGGACTGGGCTGCGACCGACGAGCTGCTGATCGCGACCAGGAGCGACAGGACCACAGCACGCACGTCACCGCATTATAGACGTCGTCCGTTTTGCCGAAATAACGACGAAAAATACTGGAATTTGGATTCCTTCACCAAACTAGACGGTAGAGTTCGATTCCATTGATTTTGGACGATGTTCGTTATCGTATGATGACCTGCTGTGGGACGATTCGGAAACTCGTATGCGCAAGATCGAGCCGACTCGTCCATTTGTGAGTCAATTCGTATCGAATTTGATACCAAGCCGGAGGATGTACCCATGAACACTATCGCAAAGGTCAAGGCGGGCGCCCTCGTCTTGATCGTGACGATGGCCGCGCTGGCGACGCCGCTCTTCGCCCAGACGACCGGCCGCATCGTCGGCACGATCGAAGACGCGCAGGGAGCCGTGCTCCCCGGCGTCACCGTGACGGTGACGAGTCCGCAGCTGCAAGGCGCGAGCACGACGGTCACCGACGCCAACGGCCAATTCAGGTTTCCATCGCTGCCGCCTGGCGCCTATCACGTGAAAGCCGAGCTCGCGGGCTTCAAGTCAACGGACAACGACGTGAGGGTCAACATCGATCAGACCGTCACGCTCCCGATGAAGTTGACGATCGCCGGCGTGGCCGAAACGGTGAACGTGCTCGGCGCCTCGCCGGTCGTCGACACGACGTCGACGGCGGCCGGCATCAGCGCGGGCCAGGACGTGTTCAACCAGCTGCCCGTGGCGCGCGACTTCTACGGCATCACCAAGCTGGCGCCTGGCGTGACGCAGGATACGTACGGCCCGTCGATCAACGGATCGACCAGCGCCGAGAACCAGTACATCATCGACGGTCTGAACACCACCGGCGTGAACACCGGCACCGAGGGCAAGACGCTGAACTTCGACTTCGTGCAGGAGGTCGAGGTGAAGACCGGCGGCCTGAACGCGGAGTACGGCCGGCTGACGGGCGGCGCGGTGAACGTGCTGACCAAGTCGGGCGGCAACACGTTCCACGGCGACATATTCGGCTTCGGCGAGGGCGGCGGCCTGCAGGCGGCGAACGTCACCGGCACGAAGCTGCCGCAGACGCAGACCAACTACCTCAACACCGCGCATCGCGCCGACTACGGCGGCGACCTCGGCGGCTTCCTGGTGAAGGACAAGGTCTGGTTCTTCGGCGCGTTCGACCGCGTGGACCAGCGCGACGAAGCGACGATCATCCGTCCGCTCGCGGCGCCCGGCAGCCCGGCGGTCGGCAGCACGGTCCCGGCGGACATCGGGAAGAACCTGTTCGCGGCGAAGGGCACGTTCAAGCTCTCGCAGAACCACACCCTCACCGCGACGGTGTTCGGCGACCCGACGACGCGCAACGGCGCGATCTTCACGACGGCCAACGGCCAGCAGTTCGTGATCAACGGACCGGCCAGCACCTGGCAGGGCACGCTGGATCAGGGCAGCGTGGACACCGTCGGCAAGTACGACGGCGTGTTCAGCAACACGATGCTCCTCAGCGTGATGGGCGGCCAGCACCGCGAGAAGAACATCTACGGCGGCCCGGGGGCTTCCACCGCGCAGAGTCTGGATCAGACCGTCGTGCCGACGCAGACCACGGGCGGCTTCACCGCCTACGACAACCAGAACTTCAAGCGCAACGTCATCAAGGGCGACCTGACGAAGTACTGGGGCACCCACACGATCAAGACCGGCGCGGACTTCGAGGACATCAGCGCCATGGTCGATCGCTTCGAGGGCGGCGCGGGTCAGCGGATCTACAAGCTGATACAGCCGTCAACCGGGATCATCTACTACCGGCACAGGTACTACGTGGACGATCAGAAGGCCGGCTTCAGCCGTACCGATCCGGCGACCTGGTCGATCCTGAACCCGCTCGAGGCAACGCCAAAGACCCAGAACGCGTCGTTCTACGCGCAGGACAGCTACAAGGTCGTCTCGAACCTGTCGATCAACTACGGCATTCGCTGGGAGCGGCAGCACGTGCTCGGCCGCGACGCGGACGCGGGATTTGCGTTGAACCACAACTGGGCGCCGCGCGTCGGCGTGGTGTGGGATCCGACCGACACCGGTAAGGCGAAGATCTACGCCAACTGGGGCCGTTTCTACGAGAACATCCCGCAGGACATCAACATCCGCGCGTTCGGCGGCGAGACGCAGGCCTTCGCGTACAACTTCTCGCCCGATGCCTCCAACACGACGCCGCTCAACACGACGCCGTCCAAGAGCTCGCTGCTCGGCGGATCGTCCGAACCGGTCGACCCGAACCTGAAGGGCCAGTACATCGACGAGTACATGGTTGGCGGCGAATACGAGGTGATGCCCGATTCGACGTTGAGCATCCGATTCATCCACCGGAACCTCGGCCGCGTGATCGAGGACTTCCTGGTGCCGTCGAGCGGCGAGTACTTCATCGCCAACCCAGGCGAGGGCACGCTCGGCCAGTCGCTCGGCTTCTACGACGGCGTGACGACGGCGCCGGCGCCCGCCGCGCAGCGCAAGAACACCAGCCTCGAGCTGACGCTGCGGAAGCGATTCAGCAAGAGCTGGCAGGGCATGGCGAGCTACGTGTACTCGAAGCTCGAAGGCAACTACGACGGCACATTCCAGAACTCGACAGGCCAGCTCGATCCGAACATCAACTCGGCGTTCGACTACGCCGACTTCATGGTCAACGCTTACGGTCAGCTGAGCAACCAGCACAAGAACCAGCTGAAGTTCGACGGCAGCTACGTGATTTCCAGCGGAGCGCTCGACGGCCTGAACTTCGGCGGCGCGCTCCACTGGTACTCCGGTCTCCCGCTGACGGCCTACGGCTACTCGTTCGCGTACTCCAACTGGGAGTACTACCTGACCCCGCGCGGCTCGCTCGGCTACGGGCCGTCCGACTGGGAAGCGGACCTGCACGTCGGCTACCCGCTGAAGATCGGCGGCAGCACGAAGGCGAACATCCTGATGGACGTCTTCAACCTGTTCAACCGGCAGGGCGCGACGATCCTGGATCAGCGCTATAACCTGACGTCGGACGGCCATTGCGCCGGGATCTCGAGCGCGCTCTGCAACGGCGATGGCGGTCTTCTCGCGCAGCCGAACTCGACGAACCCGTTGGGGGTCATCGCCAACCCGAGGGCGACGGCGACCAATCCCGACTTCCTGAAGGAAAGCGTCGGCACCCAGTTCACGCTGCCGCGCAGCCTGCGGATCGGCGTGCGGCTCACCTTCTGAGCATTTTCGATTCGGTCGTATAGGATGGGGGCCTCGCTTCGGCGAGGCCCTTGTTCTTTGTGAGAGTCCCTTCGTTGAACCGAACCAGCGTCCGAACGCTGACGGCGTCGCTGACGCTCGCGGCCGCTGCATCATTCTGGCCGGCGTGCCGCGGCACGAGCCCGGCCGGTCCGGGCGCGCCCCGCACCGCGGGTGCGCCGGCCGTTGTCGCGGACATCGCGCGCGACGTCCAGGCGGGACGGCCGGTCATCTTCCTCGGCCTCGACGCCGGCGACTGGCCGCTGCTCGACGGCTACATCGCGCGCGGCGTCATGCCGAATCTCGGCCGCCTCGTCGCCGAAGGCACCAGCGGCCATCTCAAGACCTTGTCGCCGGCGCTTTCGCCGCTCATCTGGACGACGATGATGACCGGCAACAGCCCGCTCGAACACGGCATCCTCGACTTCGTGCAGTTCGACCCGGCATCCGGCCAGAAGGAGCCCATTACCAGCAGCGAGCGGCGAACACCCGCGCTCTGGAACATGGCGACCGCCGCTGGAAAGCGCTCCGCGGTGTTCGGGCTGTGGGCGACGTTTCCGGCCGAGGCGATCGACGGCCTCGTCGTGTCGGACCGGCTCTTCACGTTTCTCTACAAGGAGTCGGCGCCGCCGCAAGGTGTGGTCTTTCCGGCGGACCGCGAAGCCTGGGCGCGCGACGGCCTGGCGCGCGCGGAGCGGGACGTCAACTACGCCGCGCTTCATGCGTACCTGCCGTGGCTGACGGAATCGGAGTACGGGAAGGTCGCCGACTCCGACGACCCGTATGCGCAACCGGTCAGCGCGCTGCGGCGCATGCTCGTCGAGACGACCGTCTACGGCGATCTGTCGCTGCAATGGATCCGCGAGCAGCACCCGGACATCGCGCTCGTGTATTTCCAGAGCACCGATACGGTCGGACATGTGTTCGCGCCGTATGCGCCGCCAAAGCAGGCTTCAATCGCGCCGCAGGACTTCGAGCGCTACAGCGCCGTCCCCGAGCGTTTCTTCCACGCGCTCGACGAACGCATCGGTCAGTATCGCGACGCCGCCGCTGCTGCAGGCGGCGTGCTGATGCTGGCCTCGGATCACGGTTTCTTCTGGGGAGACGGCCGGCCGACGAAGCTCTCGAGCGTCGCGACAGCCAGCGCCGCCCGGTGGCACGCTCAGCAGGGCATGTATCTGCTGTGGGGCAAGGGCGTGCCGGCCAAACCCGGCCACGACGCGCAAGGCGACGTTCAGCAAGTGGCGGCCACCGTGCTGGCGCTCGCCGGGCTTCCGCCGGGACGCGATGTGAACGGTGAACCGCTCGAAGGCGCTGCGCCCATCAAAGCGCCGCGCGCGGACTACGCGGCGCACTACCATCCCGCGGCCGCGCAGAGCGCGCGGACGGGAGGCTCAGCGATGAGCCGCGAGGCCGTCGCCAATCTGCGGTCGCTCGGATATATCGGCGCATCGGAGAGCGACACGGCGCCGCCCGGCAGCCGCGGGACGACGCGCACGGCCGGCTCGTACAACAACGAAGGCGTGATTCTGAAGGAGCGCGGCAAGCTGCCGCAGGCGATCGAGTCGTTCGAGAAGGCGCTGACCGTCGATCCGAATCTCGCATCCGCTCAGTGGAACCTGAGCGATGTCATGTATGCGATGGGGCAGGATCTCGATCGATCCGACACGCTGCTCGTGCGGGCGTTCGCCGGCGGCATGCCCGACGGCGCCAAGACTCTAATCGGCAGGGCGATCGCCTATCAGCGCAACGGCGACTCCGCCCGCAGCCTTCGACTGATGAACGCCGCGGTGGAGGCGAATGGACGCGATCCGGAGCTGTTGCTGTTTCGCGGCCGCTACCGGATGGACGCGAACGATTGCCGCGGCGCCGCCCAGGACTTCGATCGCGCCATCGCGCTGGCCCCGGACAACGCGGCCGCATTCGGCGCGTCCGGTGTCGCGAGGATCTGCACCGGCGATCGCGCCGGCGCGCGGCGCGCCTTCGAGCGCGCGCTGGAGATCGATCCCGCGCAGCCGAAGATCCGCGAATTTCTGTCAACACTCGATCGCTGACGCTGGAGGTCACATGCGCACCCTCGTCGTTCCAGCCGCCATCGATGTTCCTCGCCGCTGCTCCCGCCTTCGCGCAGACCTCGCGTGAACATCTGCGACGCGATGCGCCATCTGCGCCTCGGCCAGGACAGCCTGCGGCTCGAACAGTTCGACATGGCTGAATCGGAGTTCCAGGCGGCCATCCGCCTCGAGCCGTCGCTGGAGATGGCGCACTACGGCCTCGGCCAGGTCTACATGGCGACCAGGCGCTATCCGGCCGCCGTCCATGCGTATCTCGGGTGCCGCGACGCGTTCGTCGTCAGCAACCGGCAGCGCGCGCTAGGCGATCTGGAGGCTCAGCGGGCGCTCGACGATCAGATCCGGGCGATCGAGGAACAGGAAAGCGCGCTCGCGAGCGGCACGGGCAATGTGCTGAGCGGCGGGAAGTTCGAGCTGGATCGCCGCATCGCCGATCTCCGCGCGCTTCAGCGGAACTCGAAATCGACCTCCGGGATCCCCGCCTGGATCTCATTCGCCCTGGGCAGCGCCTACTTCCGCAGCGACGCAATCGTGGACGCCGAACGCGAGTATCTCGCCGCGCTCCAGGCCGACCCGAAGCTGGGTGAGGCTCACAACAACCTGGCCGTCGTCTATCTGCAGACCGGCCGCTATGACAAGGCAGCGGAAGAAGTATCCGCGGCCGAGAAGAACGGGTTCCGCGTGAATCCACAGCTGAAGTCGGACATCAGGAAAGCGCAGGGGCGGAGTTGATGATGCGCATCCTCATCATCGTCGTCGCCACTCTATTCGTCATCTCCACTGCCGGTGCGCAGCCGAGCAAGGACCACCTCGACGCGATGCGCCACCTGCGCCTCGGCCAGGAGAACATGCACGCGGAACAGTGGGACAAGGCGGAAGCCGAGTTCCAGTCGGCAATCAAGCTGGAACCGACGCTGGAAATGGCGCACTACGGGTTGGGCCAGGTGTACATGGCCACCAAGCGTTATCCCGATGCGGTCAGGGCCTATCTGGCTTGCCGCGGCGCGTTCGAGTCGAACACGGCCAGGCGGGCCACCAACGATCTGGACGCGCAGCGGGCGCTGGACGATCAGATCCGCTCCCTCGAGGACGAGAAGACGCTGCTGGTGTCCGGCCGCGTGAAGGCGATGACCAGCGGCGGGCCGATCGATCTCGATCGCCGCATTTCGGACTTGAAGGCTCGCCGGTTTCACGAGTCAAAGGCGATGCCCGACACGCCCGCCTGGATTTCGATCGCGCTCGGCAGCGCGTACTTCCGGAGCGGTGCGATGCCGGACGCGGAGCGCGAGTACCTCGCCGCGATCAAGGCCGATCCGAAGCTCGGCGAAGCCCACAACAACCTCGCCGTCGTCTACATGCTGACGCAGCGGTATGCGGAGGCGAACGCCGAGATCAAGGCCGCGGAGAAATCGGGGTTCCGCGTGAACCCGCAGCTCAAGGAAGATCTCAAGAAAGCCTCAGTGCGGCACTGATGGCGCGAAGCAGCTGGACCGCCCTGGTGCCAGTGCGGTCCGGGCTATCATGTACGGGACTCGAGGAGCCTTGGACATGATGCGTCGGACCGGAACGGCCGCAATTGCTGCGGTGTGGATGCTCGCTCTCTGCTTTGCGGCGCCCGCGAGCGCGCAGGTCTTCACCGGACGCATCGACGTCTCGATTGAGGATCCGAGCGGCGCCCGGCTGCCCGGCGCGAGCGTGGCACTCGAGGGCGCCCCGCCCCAGACGCAGATCACCGACGCCCAGGGCCAGGCTCACTTCCTGAACCTGTCGGTGGGCATCTACACCATCAAGGTGTCGCTGCCCGGCTTCACGCCCAGCACCAGCAGCAACGTCGAAGTGCTCAGCGGTGCGAGCACGCCTCTCACGGTGAAGCTCGCGCTTGCCGGCGCCGCGGAAGCCGTCGACGTCACGCCCGTGACCCCGGTTGTCGACATCCGGCGCGCCACCACGACGACGCATGTGACCGAACGTGAACTGCAGGATCTGCCGAGCTCACGCGATCCCTGGGTCGTGATGCAAACGGTGCCGACGGTCTACATGGACCGCGTCAACGTCGGCGGAGCGGAGTCGGGCCAGCAGTCCAACTACAACGCCAAGGGCGCGCAGGCGACCGACAACACCTGGAGCATCGACGGCGTGCCCGTGACCGACAGCGGCGACAGCATCGTCAGACCCGAGCACGCGTCGGGCGCGTCCGCGTTCTACTACGACTTCGACAGCTTCCAGGAAATGGCCATCACCACCGGTGGGGCCGACACGAAGAATTCGACGTCAGGCGTGCAGCTCAACATGGTGCTGAAGTCGGGGGCCAACGCCCCGCACGGCAGCACGCGGTACTACTTCGAAGACGAGGCGCTTCAGGACGTCAACATCTCGCCCGCGCTCGCGGCGTCGCTGGGCGACGCGACCGGCAAGGGCAACCGCACCGACCTGTACCGCGACTACGGCTTCGAGCTGGGCGGACCGCTTCTGCAGAACGTCGCCTGGGTATGGGGTGCGATGGCCCATACGACGATTGACCTTCTCACGATCAACGGCCAGGCAGATACGACCGATTTCAACAACTACGCGTTCAAGGCCGACGGCAAGCTGAACCAGGCGGTTCGAGGCAACTTCACGTTCTACGAAAACGCCAAGAACAAGATCGGCCGCGACGCCGGTCCGACGCGGCCGCCGGAAACAACCTGGCTTCAGAACGGGCCGACCCGCTACTACAAGGGTGAGGGCAACTTCATCGTCGGCAAGAACCTGTTCGCGTCGGCGAAGGCCGCGTACGTCGATGCAGGCTTCACGCTCCTGCCGGCGGGCGGCTTGTCGGCCGACTACTATTTCGACGACGGCGGTGTGGCGCACAACACGTACTACTCGTTTCACAGCATTCGTCCGCAACACTATGCCGGCGGCGACGGCAGCTTCTTCGCCGGCATCCATGAGCTGAAGTTCGGCGGCGGCTGGCGCAAGACGCCCGTCCAGACGCAGCAGATCTGGCCGGGGAGCCACATGGTCGCGTCGTGGGACGGCTACCCGAACATGCTCGTGCAGGTGGCGCGCGACTACTCGTCGAACACCGACGCGCAGTACATCAACGGCTACGTCACCGACACGATTGCCCTCAGCCGCCTGACGCTGACCGGCGGAGTGCGCGTCGATCATCAGACGTCGTCGCTCGAGGCGGCGAACGTGCCGGCTGTCCCCGGCTTCGCCACCCTGCTGCCCGCGATAAGCACGTCCGCGGTCAGCAACGTGTTCGTCTGGAACAGCTTCACACCAAGGGTCGGCTTCACGCTGGCCGTCGACGAGGCGCACAAGACGATCGTGAGGGGCAGCTATGCGATGTTCGCCTCGCAGCTGCCGGCCTCGCAGGCGGCGTTCGTCTCGCCGATTCAGTACGCGTACGCGTATTACAACGCCGTCGACAGGAACGAAGACGGCATCGCGCAGTTGAGCGAGGTGCTGATCAACCAGGGGCTGCAGGGCTACGTCGGCTTCGACCCGAAGAACCCGTCAGCGGCGGTGAACCGGGTGGCGCCCGATCAGAAGCCGCCGCGGACGCACGAATTCCTCGCCGGCTTCGACAAGGAACTGACGCCGCAGCTGTCGGTCAGCGGGACGTTCACGTATCGTCTGATGCAGGATCTGCCCTGGACACCGCTGACCGGCGTGACGTCGGCGAACTACTCCCAGACAGCGACGTTGACCGGCACCGCGCCGATCATCGGCGCCTACAGCGTTCCGCTGTACGCGTTGAACGCGTCGGCGGTGCCGCCTGGCGGCGGCAAGACGTTCGGCGTTCGCGACGGGTATCACCAGCGCTACATGGGCCTCGAAGTCAGCGCGACCAAGCGCCTGTCCAATCACTGGATGGCCCGGGTGGGATTCTCCACGAACGACTGGCGCGAGTATTTCGACGATCCGTCGAAGTCGATCCTCGATCCGACGCGCGCGCCCGTCCCGTCGCCCGCGTGGCCCTTCGCGGGGCCGCAGGTGGATGGCGGAACGGTGGCGCGGGCATCTACCGGCAGCGGCAAGAGCGGCATCTATCATGGTGGCGCCGTCGTATCAGTTCGTGGCCAACGGCCTCTACGAGATCATCTGGGGCGTGAGCGTGAGCGCGAACCTCGTCGTTCGGCAGGGGTACGCGGAACCCTACTTCCAGAGCGACGTGGCGACCGGCGATCCGCTGGGGCACAAGACCGTCCTGCTCGTTCCGCACGTGGACGATTACCGGCTGCCGTCGGTGACATCGCTCGATGGCCGCGTCGAGAAGACGTTCACGTTCGGCGTCTCCAAGATCGCGCTCGACTTCGACCTGTTCAACGTTCTGAATTCCGGAACAGTCTTAGGTCAGCAGTACGACACGCGCCTGACCGGGCCGACGGGCTTCGGAAGCACGCTTGAAATCATGAACCCGCGAATTGCCCGGCTTGGCGTCCGCTTCACCTTTTGAGTTCGAAATCGGAACGGACACTGTCCCAGACTTTCACAACTGAGACAGTCGAGCGCCGCACTCCTATTGTTTGGATTGCGCGCGCACGACCGCATTAAATCGCGCCGCGTTTCATCCTTCCTGATACACACCGCGTCCTATCATCGGCTTCGGCTGGCATTAGACGTTTTTATTTCGGCGTAGTGCGGACCTTTAGGTCCGCCGTGTCGGGCAGGCCTGAAGGCCTGCACTACACCGGAGTCGAAAACGCGTAGGACGTTGTTCGCCAGCTCCGCCACTCGTACGACCAACGCCGACGTATCGCGCGAGATGCGCCGGTCCCACTTGGAGGAGCGGACGCATGAACCGCATCATCGGAAAACTCACGACCTGGTTGGCGGCCGCCTTTGTCGTGGTCGGCTGCGCATCGATCGCATCTGCGCAGGTGTTCACCGGACGGATCGAGGTCACGGTCGAGGACTCGACCGGCGGCCGTCTGCCTGGCGTCACCGTCGATCTCACCGGTCCGATCGCACAGACGCAGGTGACCGACACTCAGGGACAGGCGCGCTTCCTGAACCTGCCGGTCGGGACCTACGCCGTCAAGGCGTCGCTCGCGGGCTTCAACACGTTTGCCAACAACACCGTGCAGGTCGTCAGCGGTTCGGCGACGCCGATTTCCGCGAAGCTCGGCGTGGCGGGCACGACCGAGACGGTGAACGTCACCGCGGCGACGCCCGTGATCGACCTCAAGCGCGACACGACGACGACCAACGTGACGCTCGAGGAGCTGCAGAACATCCCGAGCTCGCGCGACCCGTGGGCGGTGATGCAGACCGTGCCGACCGTCTACATGGATCGCGTCAACGTCGGCGGCGCCGAGTCGGGCCAGCAGTCGAACTACAACGCCAAGGGCGCCAACGAACGGGACAATACGTGGGCGATTGACGGCGTGCCGATCACCGATATGGGCGCGACCGGCTCCTCTGCGTTCTACTACGACTTCGACAGCTTCCAGGAGATGGCGATCACCACCGGCGGCGCCGACGCGCAGAACGCGACCGGCGGCGTACAACTCAACATGATTCTGCGCAAGGGCAGCAACAAGGCCTCGGGGAACGCGCGCATCTACTTCGAGAACGACAGCCTGCAGGCGGTCAACATCTCGCCGGAGCTCGCAGCCGCGCTCGGCAACACGACCGGCAAGGGCAATCGCACCGACAAGTACGAGGACTACGGTTTCGATCTCGGCGGGCCGCTCCTGAAGGACCGCCTCTGGGCGTGGGGCACGATCGCGAGGACCGACATCAACCTGCTGACGCTCACCAACGACGCCGACAACACGATTTTCAAGAACTACGCGTTCAAGGCCGACGGCGTCGTCAACCAGTCCGTCCGTGGGAACTTCACGTTCTACGAGAACAACAAAATCAAGAACGGCCGGAGCGCCGGCCCGCTGCGTCCCGCCGGGACCGCCTGGGATCAGACGGGACCGACGAAGTACTTCAAGGGTGAAGGCAACTTCGTCCTCGGCTCACGCCTGTTCGCGACGGCGAAGTACGCGCACGTCGACGGCGGATTCGTGCTGGCGCCGCAAGGCGGCCTCGGCACGGACTACTACTTCGACGACGGCGGCGTGGCGCACAACACGTTCTACCAGTACCAGAGCAACCGTCCGCAGGACTACGTCAGCGGCGACGGCAGCTACTTCGCGGGCAAGCACGAGGTGAAGTTCGGCGGAGCGTGGCGAAGCACGCCGGTCACGACACAGCAGATCTGGCCCGCGAGCCATCTCATCGCGAGCTGGGACACGTACCCGAACATGTTCGTGCAGATCGCGCGCGACTACGAAGCGGCGACCGAAGCGAAGTACATGAACGGCTTCGTCACCGACACGATCTCGCTCGATCGGCTCACGGTGATCGGCGGCATCCGGTTCGATCACCAGGAGTCGTCGCTCGGGAGCGCGAGCGTGCCTGGCGTGCCGGGCATCCCGATCCTTCCCGCGCTGAGCGCACCGGCGGTCTCAGGCGTGTACAAGTGGAACAACGTCACGCCGCGCATCGGGATCACGTACGCGGTCGACGAAGCGCGGAAAACGGTGGTTCGGGCGAGCTACGCGATGTTTGCCTCGCAGCTCCCCGGCGACTCCGCGAAGTTCGTGTCGCCGATTCAGTATTCGTACGCGTACTACAACGCGGTGGATCGGAACGGCGACGGCATCGCGCAGGTCAACGAGCTCCTGTTCAACCAGGGGCTCCAGGGCTACACGGGCTTCGACCCCACCAACCCGAGCCGCCTGTCCACGGTGAACACAGTCGATCCCAACGTCAAGGCGCCCATCACCCACGAGTTCCTGGTCGGCATGGACAAGGAACTGTTGCCGAACTTCTCGGTCAGCGGCACGTTCACCTACCGCAGGATGGTCGATCTGATCTGGGATCCGCTGTCGGGCGTCAAGTCGTCGGACTACACGCAGACGGGAACGCTCACGCGGCAACATTCCCGAGCTCGGCGCGTTCAGTGTGCCGCTCTACGCGCTGCGGTCGGCGGCGGTGCCGGTTGGCGGCGGCGAGACCGAGACCAACCGCCAGGGGTACCACCAGAAGTACCTCGGCTTCGAGTTCAGCGCGACCAAGCGCATGTCCAATCACTGGATGGCGCGCTTTGGCTTCTCGACCAACGACTGGCGCGAATACTTCGACGATCCCTCGGTGTCGATCATCGATCCGACGAAGGCGCCGGCGCCGGCGATCACGCAGGCACGTCAGTTCGCGGGGCCGCAGATCGACGGTGGGCTGGTCGTGCGCAAGGCGGCAGGCAGCGGCAAGAGCAACATCTACCTGGTCGCCCCGCAGTATCAGTTCGTGGCCAACGGATCGTACGAGGGGCCGTGGGGCCTCAACTTCGGCGCCAATCTCGTGACCCGGCAGGGCTACGCGGAACCGTTCTTCCAGTCCAACGTCGCGACCGGCGATCCGCTCGGGCGGAAGACCGTGCTGCTCGTGAACCAGGTGGATGCCTTCCGCCTTCCGTCGGTCACCTCTCTCGACGGCCGCGTCGAGAAGCGGTTCACGTTCGGCAAGTCGACACATCTCGCGCTCGACTTCGATGTCTTCAACGTCCTGAATGCCGGGACCGTGCTGGGCAAGCAGTACGACGCGCGGCTGACGGGCGCGACCGGATTCGATCAGACGCTGGAGATCATGAACCCGCGCATCGCAAGACTGGGGGCGAGGTTTACTTTCTAAGAAAAACGGTTCTTTCTCGTCTTATTGCCCTGCCACCCACTTCAGCCGCATGATGCCTTCGCGGGCGGCGTCGGCGTAGGGTCCGCCGAACGTGAGATAGCGTTCGTAGTGACCCATCGCCGCCGTGCGGTCCTTTTCGTTGGCGGTCCAGCGGTTGGTTTGCCGAACGAAGCGGCGTGAACGGAAGTAGCGCAGCTCGAACGCGCGCCCCAGGTTGAAGTAGCTCACCGCATCGCCCGGCGCGGCGTCGGCGGCCGCCTGGAACGAGGCGATCGCGTCGTCCAGGGATCCGCGGACCGTCTGCACCACGCCGAGCGCGTTGAAGATCTCGGGATCTTTCGGCCAGCTCGTCGCACCCTCCCGCAAGAGGCGGATGGCCTTGTCGTGCTGCTTGAGCTGCAGGTATCCGTCCACGAGATCGAAATAGACCGGTTCGAAGGTCCGCGCCGCAGCGTGGACCTTTTCCCATTCCGCCACGGCACGCCCGTACTCGCCGAGCGCATACTCGGACTGGCCGAGCGCGTAGTGCACCCACGCTTCCGCCGCCGGACTCGCGGCGGCGACGCGGAACGACGTGCGCGCCGTCGCCACGTCGCCCCGCTGGTAGGCTTCCCAGCCGGCAGCCGCCGCGCGATCGGCCGACGGATCCGGCAACAGCAGGTCGATGTGCTTGGACGCATCCGGCCGCAATCGCATCGTCGAGGAGCCGGTGCCGGAAGGTGCCGGAACGATGGCAGCGGCCGCCGATCCATCGGTGGTTTCTGGCTTCAGACCGGCCGCCGACGTGTCCGGCTTCGGATCGGCCGTTGTATCGGTACGTGTCCGGCTTCCGCCGGCGCCGGCACGGTCTCCGGCGACGGAAGCCGGACACTACCGCTGACTCGACGGCGGTCAGCCGGGGCGGTTACGACCGGACGAGCCCGCGGCGTCGCCGTGTAGCCGCGGCGCGATCGCAGGTTGACGCCGGGGCGCTTGACCTTCACGCGAATGCGATGGAATTTGCCGTCAGCGGGAGACGGCGGCAGATATCCCAGCACGTAATAGTTGCCGGCATCGTCGGCAATCTGCGCGACCGCGCGATCGAACTGGTTGGTGTTGCGAACAACGAAGCCGCCGGTGTCGACAGCGAGGCTGTTGATTGAATCGGCGGCGAGGTCCATCTGCTCGTACATGAACGCGAGCGGGTCGGTCGGTGCGACGCTGGCGACCGACACCAGCTTGTTGCCGAGCCCACGCGCGTCGAGCGTGTAGATGCGGGTGTTCGCGCGCGCGGCCGCGCTGACGGCGTCCCGCACGTCGGGCCACGTCTCTTCGCTGATGAACCCTTCGGTCATCAGCAGCACGTTCTTCGGGCCCTCGATGCCGCGCGAGTCCGCTCAGGACCGACCGCAGCATGGCGAGCGTCCTGGTGGCCTCTACGCGCACGTTGGTCGACATCTGAAAGGCCTTGCCCTGGATCATCCCGCGAACCGCGTCGTCGCCGGCCGGTCCCTGGCAGGCCGACCTGTCCTCGTTGCACGCGCGGCGAGCCGCCATGTCGAAGAGTTCCTGGTCTTCGTTGACGGCGATCCGTGACCGCCTCGATCTCGCTCAAGCGCGGCCACAGGCGCTCGTCCATCTCGACCGACAGCACGTTCGCGCCCGGCTTCGCGTCTTTCGCCGCCTTGATCAGCTCCGCGCGATTGCTTGTGAGGCGCCCGTTCGCCATGCGGCCGTTGGAGACGACGCCGCCGATATCGCCGTCGCGCAGCTGCGACTGAAACAGCGTCTGGGCCGCGGCCTGCGTTCGCTTGAACCCGCCGGCCGACAGGTGCGCATCGTCGAAGACGACGACGAACACGCGATGCACGTCGGTTGAAGGCGATGCAGGAGCGGGCGCGGCGACGTTTCCCGCGGCGGGCGAATTGCGAAGCGTGTCGCTCCAGCCGTTTGGTCCGGCGAGACGCAGATAGACCTGCTGAACGGGGTACGGCTTGCCGTCCTCCTGCAGCTCGAAGTCGTCGATCGAGAGATCGCTGACGAACGTCCCGTTCTTGTCGCGAGCGATGACGTCGACTTCGACCAGATCCGTTCCGGCGCGAAACACCGGCGGCTGCGACACCTGCGCTGCCAGCGGGATCACGCCGCACACCGCGACCGCGAGGAGCACGCTTTGCAATCTCATGTCACGACTTCGCGGAGATCCCCGCGATCATCAGGTCGTACTTCCGGCGATCCTTTCTCTCGAGCCACGCGACCCGTCTGCCATCGTCGGACCAGGCGGGGAAGGAGGCGTTCCTGGCGCCGGCGAGCGTTTGCTTGCGTCCCTTGTCGTCGAGCAGCGACAACGGACCACCGTCTCGCTTTGCGTAGATGAGGGCGTGAACCGGCGCCGGCGCCCAGCTGAAGGTGCTGCCGGGAGTCACCGCTTCATTCACCCATTCGCCGATCGTCTCGCTCTCCACCTTCAGCGCCCATATGTGAACCTTCTGCGCGGTCGCCTGGGCAGCCACGGCCTCCGAGGCGGACGTGCCCATGTTGCGGCCGTCGCCGCCCGCGCCCCCCTTCGCCAGGTCCCCGACTGGCGCCATCGCGTGCTTGATCTCCTCGCGCTCGCTCGGGACGATTTTGAAAGTGGAGGCCGCCGGCGACGAAGGCGCAGCTTTCCATGTCCAGTACGGTCCGACCCACGCGGGTTGGCTGTCGACGCTCGCGATCGTCTTTTCTGTGATCGCGATGACGAAGTGCTTCGTCGACGTGACGGCGCCTTTGCGATCGCGCTCGATCATCTGGAGATAAAGCGCCTTGCTGTCTGGCGCCCAGGCGAGCATCCCGGGATCGCCCTTGAGCTTGCTCGCGTCGATCTCGACGATCGTCTCGGGCGAGACGAGGGCGGCATCGCTCGCGTCGGTGATCTGCCTTTGCGCGACGACCATTGCTTCGTTCCGGTCGTATCGGCAGGCCTGAAGGCCTGCACTACTTCGCTCCGGTAGTGTCCGGCTTTAGCCGGACCCGTTAAAGCCAGCGTCGCCGCGAGCGCGAAACAGAGCATCGGACTCTCCACCTCACCCTCCCAGCCTGGCCAGCGCCGTCTTCGCATCGGCGAACGACGGCTCGAGCCGGATCGCCTCGCGATACTCCACGATCGCACGCTGCGGATCGCCGGTGGCTTCGGCAATCTGTGCGAGGCCGAAGTGCATGCGCGAGGGGCGATAACCCATCCGCAGCAGCGTTTCGAACTGCGGTCGTCGCGATGTCGAACTGACGTGTACGCATGGCCAGGCTGGCGAGCCGCGCGCGCGCCTGCGGATCCGAGCCGTTCGCGCGCACGGCGGCCGTAGTAGTCTGCAATGGCCTCGGCTGTCCGTCCGGCGCGTTCGTGGATCTGCCCTCGCACGACACTAATGTCGCCGCTGCCAGGCTCTATTCCAGCCGCAAGCTCTGCCTGCTGCAACGCGCGCGCCGTATCTCCCTGGGCAAGGTAGGCGCGGGCCGAGGACAGCAGCGGCGCCGCGCTGCGCGGGTTCATCAGGCGGGCGGCCGCGTATTCGGCGAGCGCATTGTCGAATTGACGCGTGGCGGTGTACGCATCGCCCAGGAACAGGTGCACCTCGTACGAGCGCTCGTCGATCGCCAGGAGCCTCTTCAACTGTTCGATTGCGGTCGCTGGCCGGTCGTTTGCGAGCGCGTCCATGGCTCGACTGATGCCGATCCGGAACGTCTCGGCGCTGGCAATCATGTCTTTCGGATCCGGACCGCGGCGCCCCGCCGTCGACGAAGCGGTCATCCCGACGTAGCCGAGGCTGCGCAGCCGCGCGAGCGTATCGGCATCGGGCTTCGGCGCTTCGGTGCTGGCGGCGGCGCCGAAACCCGCGTCAATCTTCCCGAGCTCACCGACTCATGCCCGCTGCGAGCGTGCTCCGATCGGCCGCCACGTTGCGGCGCTCGGCCGGGTCCGCGCGAAGGTCGTAGAGCTCCTGCTTCGGTGCGTCGATGAACTTCCAGCGATCGTCTCGAACCGACTTCAGCTCGCTCCACCCGTAGTGCCACTTCGGATAGTACGTCTCCGCAAACGACGCCGGTGCATCGCGTCGTGTCTTCCCTTCAATCAGACCGGCAACGCTCTCGCCGTCGACTCGAGGCATCGGCAGGCCCGCGATCGCCGCCAGCGTCGGCAGCACGTCGATCGTGCGCACCTGACCGCTCACGATCGTGCCGGCCCGCGCGCGCCCGGGCAGCCGCATGATCCACGGAATGTGGAGCACGCTTTCGTACAGGAACATCCCGTGCTCCGCCTCTCCGTGCTCGCCGAGGCTCTCGCCGTGATCGGCGACGACGGCGATCAGCGTCCGGTCGAGGCGTCCGCTTTGCTCCAGCGCGGCGACGAGCCGCCCGATGCAGGCGTCGACGTAGGCAACCTCGCCGTCGTAAGGCGACGACTTGAAGCGCGCCGCGAAGGGCGCGGGGGCGTCGTAGGGCGCGTGCGCATCGTACAAGTGCACCCATCCAAAGAACGGCTGCGTGCTCCCGCCGTCGAGCCACTTCACCGCGGCGTCGACGACCGCGTCGCCGCGCCGCTGGACCTGCAGCTTGAGGCCGTCGCTGAAGCCCGGGAAGTCCGCGTCGAAGGTGTCGAATCCCTGGGCAAAGCCGTACGGCGCGGTCAGGATGAACGCGCCGACGAATCCGCCCGTGCGGTAGCCGCGGGCCTTGAACAGTTCCGCGGCCGTGGTCGCCGAGTCTGGCACCGGCGTCGTGGCATTGTCGCGGACGCCGAGCCGCGCCGGATAGAGGCCGGTGAGCAGCGCGGCGTGTGCCGGGCCGGTCAGCGGCGCCTGGGTTGTCGCATCGGCGAAGCGGACGCCTTCACGCGCCAGGCGATCCATGACCGGTGTCGCCGCCTTCGCGTATCCGTACGCGCCGATCCGATCCGCGCGCACGGTGTCGATGGTGATCAGCAGAACATTGGGCGGCGGAGGCGCCTGCGAGCAGCACGGCCACGGAGAGCGCGGAGGCGACGACCGCGAGCCACGAAAGCCACGAAACATTGGCACGAAAGACACGAAAGAAGAATTTCTTTTCGCGTGTTTCGTCAGTTTCGTGAGTTTCGTGAGCTCTGTCCACTCCGTTGACTCATTTGGGCGCGCGTGTCACAGATGATTGTGGCGCCTTCGCGAACGCGCGCCTCGCCTCGGCTTTGACGGCCTCCGCCTGCTTCCGGTTGCCGAACATGGTGTGCAGCCTGGCGGCGAGCGCGTAGCTGTCGGCTGTCGGCGTGACGCGGATCATGTCGTCGAGCATGCGGGAAGCCGCCTCGGGCTTTCCGCCGGCCTGGTACAGCATGGCCAGGCCTCCGCGAGCGCGAGTGTTCTGCGGAAAGTACTTGAGCTCCTCGATGAACTCCTTCTCCGCCTCCGGATAGCGTTCGAGCCGTGCCAGCGTGTCGGCGGCGTAGAAGTGCAGCTCGTTGATCTGCAGCGTGCCCGACTTCTTCAGCTCGTCGATGGCCTGCACGAAACCCGGCAGCGCATCAGCGTACTTGCCCTGATCGTAGAGCAGCCTCGCGTCGATGAAAATCGGCAGCGGCAGCGTGGGATCCTCCACGCGCGCCAGACGCGCTTCCTCGCGCGCCGCGTCCGGGTCGCGTTTCGCGAGCGCGATTTTCGCCAGCATTTCGTGCGCGGACGCTTTCGATCGATGGTCCTTCTCGTCCGCGACGTCAGCCGCCAGGCTCGCGGTTTCCCTCGCCTCGTCGAGCTTCCTCAGCTTGAGCAGTCCCGCCGCCGCGCCGATGTACGCGGTCGGATCCTGTGGCTTGAGCGCGATGTAGTGCTTGTACGCGTCGACGGAAAGGTCGAAGCGATCCAGGCGCGTCGCGAAGACGGCGAGCTGACTCCAGACGTCGGCCATCTCCGGTTCTTCACGCAGGATCTGCTGCAGCAGCGCGATCGCCTGCGGCCACTTCCGCTGGCTCGCGAAATCGACCGCCGCGCGGTACCGCTCCAGGATTTCCCGCTTGTCCTTGGGATCGGGCAGCGTGCTGCCCGGCTGCGTCGAGATGTCTGTCTGGGCGCCGACGTAGCCGAGCGCCTGCAGACGTTCGCGCGCCTCCGCGGAGACGGTGGACGGCGTCTGAATCGTCGCGCCGGCGGCGACGCGATCGAGCGCGCTTCGCAGCGCCTGCCGCGGCTGCGGCCGCTCCTCGGCGATATTGGTCCGTTCGTGCGGATCGTGCGCCAGGTCGTACAGCTCTTCTCGCGGCGCCTTGATGTACCTGAAGCGCTCGTCGGTCAGCGCGGTCAGCTCGCTCCAGCCGAAGTGATAGCGCGCGTATAACGCTTCCGAGTAAATCGTTGCCGGCGGCAGCTTGCCCGTCCCTTCCAGGATGGGCTTGAGCGAGCGGCCCCGGAGATTCGCCGACGCCGGGCGCCTTCACGAGATCCAGGATCGTCGGCACGAGATCGATGTGCTGAACCAGATCCGCGATCCGGCGGCCGGCGCCGGCGTTGCTCTCCTGCTTGATGATGAGCGGCACGTGAATCGCTTCGTCGTACACGAAGAGGCCGTGCTCCTGCTCGCCGTGATCGCCCAGCCCTTCTCCGTGATCGGAGAGCAGGACGATGGTGGAGCGATCGTAGAGCTGGTGCGTCTTCAGGTACTTCACGAGGCGCCCGACGATTTCGTCCGTGTACGCGATTTCGCCGTCGTACGGCGCGTAGGCGGAGAAGCGATCCGGCGGCGCGTAGGGCTTGTGCGGCTCGTACAGGTGCAGGAACAGGAACGCACGCGCCGTGCCGATGGAATCCAGCCAGTGCTCGGCGATTTGCTCGGACTTGCCGCCGTCGCGCTGAACCTGACCGATGGACAGCTCGGGCGAGCTCGGCGGCATTTCGCCGTCGAAGAAATCGAACCCCTGGCTGATGCCGGTTTCCTTCCGCAACACGTACGCGGACACGACTCCGCCTGTGGTGAAGCCGCGCTCGCGCAGCATCTGCGGAAGCAGCCGCCCGTCCGGCTTCAGGCTGAACCCGACGTTGTCGCGCACACCGGTTTCGAACGGCAGCTGGCCCGACAGGAGCGCCGCGTGCGCGGGCAGCGTCTGCGGCGCATGCGAGTACGCGCGCTCGAACACGGTGCCGTCGGCTGCCAGCGCGTCGATGGCCGGCGTCTTCACCTTTTTGTAGCCGTAAGCCGGCAGGTGATCGGCTCTCAGCGTGTCGACGGAGATGACGATGATCGGTCCGCTGACCGGCGCCGAGGCGCGGGCGTAGCGCCAGCCGCCCACGGCTGCTAGACCGGTACCGAGGGCTGCGAGAAGGAGGATGAAGATGAAGCGGAACGGACGGGACACTACTGCGATACCGCCATGGCTTATGGCTGAAGGCTAATGGCTATGGCTCATGGTCCGAACCATCGACCATTGCCATCAGCCATTAGCCCTGAGCCATGACGTGTTCTATTTCTTCAGCTGCTCGATGACGGTCTTGGCCTGCGCGGCTTCCTGTGACGTCGGGTCGGCGCTGATCACTTTTTCCAGCATCTTGACCGTCGCGTCTTTGTCGCCCTTGTTCAGTTGAACCAGCGCGAGCTTGAAAATCGGTTTGCCCCAGGTCGGATCGAGGTCCGATGCCTTCTGATACCAGCTGGCGGCTTCGTCGGTCTCCCCCTTGGAGAACTTCACCTCGCCCAGGTTGTAGAACACCTCACGCGTCGGCTTGGGACCCTGAGCGGCCTTGGTCAGTGTCTCTTCGGCCGCCTTGAGGTCGCCTTTCTCGAGGTTGGTCATGCCGATGCCGACAATCGCCTTGTCGTTGGACGGGTCGGCCTTGAGGAGGTCGTTGTAGGCCGCAATCGCGTTGTCGTATTCCTTCTTGTTGCGGTACGCGGCGGCGATTTGAAGATTGATGACGCTCAGCGCCGGCGCCTTGGCCATGATCTGCCGGTAGGCCGCGATCGACTCGTCGTACTTCTGCGCGTTGAAGAGCTGATCGGCAGCGGCCAGGTCGGCTTGAAGATCCTTCGCCGCCGCGCCACCGAGCGCGCTCGTCGGTCCGGGCGCGCCGCCCTTTTTCATGGTGAAGGTCAGCGGCGGGTTGGGCGCGCCGATCGTCGAAACGTTCAGCTTGCCCGACTCCGGCGCGAAGCCCGGCGCCTGCGCGGCGAACGACCACGAGCCCGACTTGAGGCCGATGATCGAAAAGCGTCCCTTGTCGTCGGTGGTCGCGGTGAAACTGCTCGGCGACGCCGCCGGATTTTCGGCGGTGACCGTCGCGCCTTTGATCGGATTGCCGGCCTCGTCCTTGACGACGCCGCCTACGCGGCCCGTTTGAGCGGCAGCCGTGCCCGCCAGCGCCACGACGAACAGCGCAGCCAGCACGACACCGGACAGATGAAGACGGTGACGCATGCTCAGAACCCCCTGTAAAGGTTCAGTATATATTGAATTCCGTGAAACATCCCCTCGTGGCGCTGCCCTTCGCGGCCCTCCTCGTGGCCGTCCGGCTTGCGGCGCAGGCGCCGTCCGCGGCCGTCGAATCGAGCGGCGGTTTCGCGCCAATTGCCCCGCTCGTGGAGGCGGCGATCGCGCGGCACGAATTGCCCGGCGCCGTCGTCGTCGTCGGGCGCGGCGACGGCATCGTCTACCACCAGGCATTCGGACAGCGTGCGCTGCGGCCGTCTCCGGAGCCGATGACCGAGGCCACGATCTTCGATCTCGCGTCGCTGACCAAGGTCGTGGCGACCACGACGAGCGTGATGAAGCTGGTGGAGGAGGGACGCATCCGGCTGAACGATCCGGTCGCGCAGTTCATTCCGGACTTCGGGCGTTTCGGCAAGGCCGGGATCACGATTCGCCACCTGCTGACCCATACGTCGGGGCTGCGGCCGGATCTCGAACTCGAGGTCGAGTTCCACGGCGCGGACGAAGCGATTCGACGCGCGTCCGACGAAGTGCCGACGGCCCCCGCCGGCGAGCGGTTCGTCTACAGCGATATCAACTTCTTCCTGCTCGGCGACATCGTCCGGCGCGTGAGCGGCCAGACACTCGATCGCTACGCCAAGGCGGCGGTCTTCGATCCGCTGGGCATGACGGAGACGACGTTTCTGCCGCCGGAATCGTGGCGGCCGCGCATCGCTCCGACTGAGGCGTGCCCCATGCTGTCCTGGCCGTGTGGCGGCGACGTGCCGTTCCTGCGCGGGGTCGTCCACGATCCGACGTCGCGGCGGATGGACGGCGTCGCCGGACATGCCGGCCTCTTCAGCACGGCGGCCGATCTGTCGCGGTTCTGCCGGATGCTGCTCGGCGGCGGCCGTCTGGGGGGCGTGCGGATCCTTTCACCGGCCACGGTCGCGCGCATGACGTCGCCGGCGACGCCGCCGGAGATGCGCGCCGTGCGAGGGCTCGGGTGGGACATCGACTCGACCTACTCGTCCAACCGCGGCGAGCTGTTTCCGATCGGGTCATTCGGCCACACCGGCTTTACAGGCACCTCGCTGTGGCTCGACCCCGGCAGTAAGAGCTACGTGATCTTTCTCTCGAACCGTGTGCACCCGGACGGCAAAGGCGACGTGACGGCGCTGCGCGGGAAGGTGGCCACCGTCGCGGCGGCGGCGCTGCTCTCGCCGGAGGACGTGGCGCGAGGTGCGCAGTCGAGCGCTGCCGCGCGAGCCTTTCATCCGGTCGACTCCGCGGCCGACACTTCGCGCTCGGCCAAGGCCGCCGCGCCACATGAGCCGACGCTGGCGGGCATCGACGTTCTGGCCGCCGAGGGCTTCGCGCGGCTGCGCGGCAAGCGTGTCGGTCTTCTGACGAATCACACCGGGCGATCGCGCGACGGCGTCAGCACGATCGATCTGATCGCCGGCGCGCCCGGCGTGACGCTGGCGGCGCTGTTCAGCCCGGAGCACGGCATCCGGGGAGAGGCCGACGACACGGTCGCGTCCACGCGCGACCAGAAGACCGGCGTCGTGATCCACTCGCTGTACGGCGAGACGCGGCGCCCGACCCCCGCCATGCTCGAGGGCCTCGACGTCGTCGTCGTCGATCTGCAGGACGTCGGCGTGCGCTTCTACACCTACCCGGTCGCCGTCGCGTACATGCTCGAGGAAGCCGTGAAGCGCAAGCTGCCGGTCGTCGTCCTCGATCGTCCCAATCCCGTCGACGGTTTCGACATCGAAGGACCGGCACAGGAGGCGGGGGGCAACCGCTACGTCGGCTATCTGCCGATGCCGGTGCGCCACGGGCTGACCATCGGCGAGCTCGTCCGCCTGTTCAACGGCGAGGCGCGGATCGGGGCCGACTTGACGGTCGTGCCGATGAAGAACTGGCGGCGCGACGACTGGTTCGACGATACCGGTCTCGCGTGGGTGAACCCGTCACCCAACATGCGCAACATGGTGGCGGCAACCGTGTATCCGGGCATCGGCGCGATCGAAGGCACCAATATCTCGGTGGGCCGGGGCACCGACACGCCGTTCGAGCAGATTGGCGCGCCGTGGATCGACGGCCGCGCCCTGGCGGCGGCGCTGAACGCGAGCGCGCTCCCCGGTGTCCGCTTCTACCCGGTGACGTTCACGCCGGCGGCGGATGCGAAACTGGGCGGACAGAAGTGCCAGGGCGTGTTCCTGATCGTGACCGACCGGGATCGGCTGCGTCCGGTCCGCGTCGGCTTGCAGATCGCCTCGACGCTGTCGCGCCTCTACGGTGCGCAGTTCAAGCTGGAAGACGCGGCGACGTTGTTCGCTCCAAGGGCCATGCTCGAGAAGATTCGCGCGGGCGCCGATCCCGGAGTCATCGCCGCGTCGTGGGCCGCCGACGAAGAGAAGTGGCGTCTCACCCGCGCCAAGTACCTGTTGTACTGAATCGGGTAGTTGGGTAATCGAGGAATTGGGTAATCGGACGGCACGATTGCCAATCGATTACCAGATCACCAGATAACCCGATTACCAGATCAAATAAGCCAGGTGGGCTGGTACAGCAGCACGTAGACGAGCACGCCGGTGACCGAGACGTACATCCAGATCGGAAACGTCCAGCGCGCGATCCGGCGATGCTGCGGGTACCGACCCTTCAGTCCTCTCGTCAGCGTGACGATCGCCAGCGGCGGCACGGTGGCGGCCAGCACCACGTGCGTGATGAGGATCACGAAGTAGAGCAGGCGCACGAAGCCGTGCCGGGGAAACGGGACCGAGCCAACTTGTGCGTGGTAGATCACGTAGCACACGAGGAACAGCGACGAAGCGGCGAACGCCGCGATCATGAATCGGCGATGCAGCTCGATTCGGCGCTGCCGCATCAGCGTGTAGCCGATCAACAGCAGGACACCGGAAAGTGCGTTGAGGCTGGCGTTGACCGCAGGCAGGTCGTGAACGGTCACAGCTTGTTGGCAATCATCACGATCCACAGCAGCGGCAGATACGTGATCGACCCGTAGAACAGCGCGCGAGCGGTCTGCTCGTTGCGCGCCGCCGCGAATCGGACGGCCAGGTAGAACAGCGCCGCGCCGAGCACGAGCGCGACCGCGAGGTAGACCTGGCCGGCGAGGCCGCTGAAGGCCGGCTCCACGCTCGCGAGCACCAGGAGCACCCCCCAATAGACCGCCTGCTTGCCCGCCCGCCGGCCATCGGGATCGATCACCGGCAGCATCGGAAAACCGGCCTTCGCGTAGTCGTCGCGGTAGAGCCACGCAATCGCCATGAAGTGCGGCAGCTGCCAGCAGAACACGATCGCGAAGAGCGCGGCGCCGCTTCGATCGATGCTGCCGTTCGACGCCGTCCAGCCGATCAGGGCAGGAAGGGCGCCGGGCAGCGCGCCGACGATCGTCGACAGCGGCGAGCGACGCTTCAGGGGTGTGTAGATCACCAGATAGGTGAGCAGCGTGGCCAGCGCGAGAGCCGCCGAGAGCCAGTTGGCGCGTGCCGCCAGCAGGATCAGGCCGGCGGCGGACAGCGCGATGCCGAAGATCCGCGCATCGCCAGGCGCGATGCGGCCCGACGGCAGCGGCCGCAGCCGCGTTCGTCTCATCAGTGCGTCTGTGTCGCGCTCGTAGAGCTGGTTCAGCACGGCCGCGCCGCCCGCGACGAGCGCGGTCCCGCACACCGCTTCGGCCATCGAGAGGGCGTCGATTGCGCCGCTGGCGCCGAGGTAGTAGCCGGCCGCGCTGGTGGCCACGACCAGAACGTTCAGGCGCGGCTTGGTGAGCGCGAGGTAGTCGGCGAAGCGCGGACGCGCGCCGCGCTTCGACCAGCGGCAGCGCCGCGGCGTTGACGGGCGCGTCCTTCACGCGCGCGCTCCGTCACGTGGATTGCGGATGCGATGCGGATTGGACTGGGATCATCGCGGATCGAGCCGCGGCTTCGCGCGATCTCTGCGAATCCGCAATCTGAATCCGTCGATCCGCAAAGCTGCCGCGCCACGATGCGCAGCGTCATCACCAGCGAGGTCGTCAACACCAACGCTCCGCACACCACATGGAAACTATTGATCCAGGGATCGCGGCGGCTGAGGACGGTCAGCGCGCCCAGGGTCACCTGCACGGCGACCAGCGCCACGATGAGCGCCGCCGGGCGGACGAGCTCGACTCGATCGCGGTATTGAGAACGGATGTGGACGAAGAGCGCGAGGAGGCTCATCGTGACGAGCAGCGCGCCGACGCGGTGCGTGAAGTGGATGGCGATCGCGCCGCTCCAGTGATCGGGGATCACGTGGCCGAACATCAGCGGAAAGTCTGGAATGGCCAGGCCGGCGCCGGTATGCCGCATCGTCGCGCCGACGAGGATCTGCGCGTAGATCAGCACAGTGGCGGCGGTCGCGAGTGTCCGTAGGGGCGCACCCGTGTGTGCGTCTGCGCCAACACGCGGGTCAGCGCCGGCACGATAGCCCGCGATCCAGCCCGGCGACGTGAAGATGGCGATCGCCACCGTCATGCAGAAGAAGATTTCGGCCAGCCCGGCGTGCGCCGTCGAAATCGCCGCCGGCAGGAAGAACAACACCGTGAGACCGCCGAGCAGTCCCTGCGCGACGACCGAACCGAGCGTGGCGACGCCGAACCAACGCAGCCACCGCCGCTGCGGCTCCGCCACCCAGAGCCAGACGGCCATGACGATCGTGAGAAAGCCCACCGTGCTCGCGATGAGCCTGTGGCCGTGTTCGTAGAGGATGTTGGCGACCCACATCGAGGGCGGGAACGTGAACATGTTCCAGCCGTAGCTGGTGGGCCAGTCCGGCACCGACAGCCCGGCGTCGTGACTCGTGACCAGGCTGCCGGCCAGGATCAGGACAACGGTGCAGGCGACGAGGAACTTTGCGAAACGGTGAAGCATCGTTCTAGGGCTGAGGGCAAGGGCTAGGAGAGGCAGGACGCTGGGCACGCGGCCCATCCGGCCACCCGGCCATCCCGCCAGCGTGACGCGTTAGTTCGTGGTCGTCGCGCCGGCGGCCTTGAAGGTGAAGGTGACGTCCTTCGATTCCTTCGCGCCGATCGTCACGCTTGCGGTCTGCGTGCCGAGCTTCTCGTGCCACGCCTCCAGCGTGTAGGTGCCCGGAGGGAGGTTCGGCAGGTCGAACTTGCCGTCCTTGTCGGTCACCGCGAAGTACGGGTTGCTCATGACGCCGACGTAGGCGTTCATCCAGCCGTGCACGTCGCACTTGAAGGGCACCATCACCTCGGGCTTGTCGAAGGTGTGGGTCATCTTCATGCCCTGAATCGGCTGGCCGTTGTTGAACTCGGAGTTGCCCTTCGGCAGCGCGTGGATGTTGTGCAGCGTCGGATCGCTGTTCACGATTTCCAGCGGCTGATTGACCATGAGGCCGAACACGTGCGGGTGGTAGCGGCAGTTCTGCTGGTCGATCTTCGCCGGCGTGGTCGGCGTGTCGAAGGAGTACTTGTCGAGGCCGTCCTTGACGTAGACGAAGACGTTGCCGAGTGTCTTGCCGTCGGCGCCGACCATGTAGGTCTCCTGCGACTGCGGCGTCGTGTTCGCTTTCACGCAGACCGGATCGGCGTTCATCTTGATCGGTTCGTTCTTCGGCGCGGTCCCTTCGAACGCGACGACGCCCTTGACGTCGCCTGCGGTCGCCGGATCGACCTTGGACCCGCCGCCGCCCGCCGCCGGCGCGGCCGCCGCGTCCGCCGGTTTCGTTTCCGAACTGCCGCCGCCGCATGCGAGCGTCGTCGCGAGCGCAAGTCCAAGCAGACCGACCCAGGTGTTTCGTAAGCGCATTGAGCTCTCCTGAACAAAAAAGACTTAGGACAAAACAGCTGTTTATTCTACCTTGCTTCCCCTTCGGGTTCCTTACTTGGCTTCTTTGAGCTTTCGATCCACCCGGTCGGTCATCCAGTGCGGATCCCACCACTCGACCGGGTTGACCATGTGCCCGCCCACCAGCATCGTGAAATGCAGGTGATCGCCGCCGGCCAGGCCGGTCGAATCGCTGCGGCCCACCTGCTGGCCCCGCGTGACGGTGTCGCCGACCTTCACGTCGAACGACATCAAGTGGCCGTAGAGCGACTGCACGCCCAGCCCGTGGTCGATGATCACGCAGTTGCCGTAGATGCCGAGCCAGCTCGCATTGAGGACGGTGCCGGCCGCTGCCGCGACGACCGGAACGTGCTGCGTCACCGCGAGATCGAAGCCCAGGTGGGTCTGCTGATCGACCTCCTTGCCTTTGTAGATGTAGGTGCGGTGATCGGCGAAGCTGGCCTCGACCTTCGAGTTGCCCAGCTGCACGAATGGTCCGTCCCACATCTTCTTCGCGGCCGTCTTCGCGGCGAATGCGGCAATCTGATCCGCGTTGATCTTGCGCAGCTCGCCGTTGACGCGAAGGAATCCCGCGAGCATCTCCGGGCTGTCCTGCGCCGGCGCCGTCATCTTCAGCTCGGGCGAATGCTCGACGATCTCGGGCACCACGCGGTTGATGAACTTGTCGTCGATTTCGATGCGGCTCTTCTTGAACGGCTTCTCGAAGGCGTTGTCGATGAAGCTCGCCTTCGCCTGGTTGCCGGCCTCGTCGCGCGCGAAGGCGGCGATGGGCGTGTTGAGCGGCTGATCGTGAAGCAGCGCGAAGAACGCGACCTTGACCGACGGGTCGGCGCCCTCGACGCCGGCGCCCGAGGCGGGGAAGCCCGGATATTCGACGTCGCCGACTCGCACGCCCGAGGCGATGTCGTCCGGCGTCGCCTTGTAGACGACCATCTCGGATCCGCCGTGGTTCACGTAGTGGTGCGTCGAGAGGACCGCGATGCGCGGCGGTTCGAGGCGGACCTGGAAATCCTTGCTCGCCGTGCTCGTCAGCTGCCGGAGTTTGAGAAACGACGGCCGGCTGGCGGTGACGACCACCTTCGCCGCGCCCGACTGGAGCTCCGGCACGCTCTGCTTGCCCAGCGGCCGCGTGATGACGAGCCGGTTGCGATCGACGCGCGTGACGCTCGCCGTCTGCGGGCCATCGAGCGAGAAGAGCGGGATGCTGCGGCCGTTCTGCTCGAGCGTGATGGTGAGCGACGTGATTTGCGCATTCGGCGCATCGGCGGTGACGTCGAGCGAGCCGGCCTGTCCGACGAAGCGATCCGGTTTGCCGATGGTCAGTTGAGGCGGCGCGCCGCGGCCGGCAATGGTGTAGGCGGCGGCGCAGGCGAGAGCGAGCACCACCACGAGCATGAGGAGCCAACGGAACATGGACTCCATCATACAAGTTTGGTAAAATGCGAGGTTCGTGGCAGCGAGTGGCGGTATCGTCTAGGGGTCAGGACACGTGGTTCTCAGCCACGGGACCGGGGTTCGATTCCCCGTACCGCTACCATCATCATAGCGTTCGGTTCGTGTAATCATCCCCTTGGTAACAGCCCCGGCCGTTGGCCGGGGCTTTTTGTTTGTGGCTTCTTGTGGCACCGCTCGTGGTGTCTGCGGAAGCCTCCATCACTTCCTGATTGCGGAGCCGCCTCCCGGCGCATTCCTCCGATCGAAAGTCAGCCTGACGAAGACCTTCAGGCTCCCGTACGGCGAAAACGGTAGCCAGCGGAAGTTTCTCATCGAAAACAGCTGAGTCAGCGCTAGACTGTTTGCCTCCTGAACATTTCATCGGACCGGCTTGGCGTGCGAGCCAAACCAGCGGGGGAACCCTCACTCATGCGCAGCTTCCTATTCGCTGTAGTACTTAGCGTTGTCCGTATCTGCCACGGCTGCGGCGCCCAGCAGGCCGGCGAAAGCGTCAACGTCATGCCGGTGTGGGTCCCGTGCGACCTGTCCGTCAGATCCGGCATGTGCGAGCGATCCCCGATGGGCCGACGCGTGGCGCTACGGCGATATCTTTCTCCAGCGACAGGTCGAGGCCAGTCTCGCGCCGTCCTCGCTGAACCCGAATCGAATCCTGACGGGCTTTGTCGACTACTCCGCCGTCGACACATTCAGCGACACAGGCCTTGGCGACACGGTCGCGCAGAACGTCTGGACCCGCGTCGTCGGCGTCTTCGCAAAACTGTTTCGGCTGCCGCAGCGCGCGGGCGGCAGCAGCGAAGAGGAGGAAGAGCGTCGTCCCAAGGCCTATGCGGGCAGCGACGCCTGGATTCGGTTGACCTGGTCGACCAACGGCGGTGCGACCTCGACGCCGTTCTTCATGCCCGGCGCGCCGTGGGACGCCAGCCCGGCCGGCCAGTCGGCCCCTTACTATCAGGCCGCCAACGCCTCGTCGGACCCGGTGGTCGTGGCGGCGCCAAACGGCGACTTCCACGCCATCTTCATGGCGTTCAGGCGAGGCGAGTCGAACTGGATGATGGACGCCAGATTCCGCGACCTGAACATCCCCGACGAGCCGACGCGGCACGGCCTGACTTTTCTCGGCTTCACGACGCTGGCCGCGGGCAACAACGCGACGTTCGGCACGCTGCACGACAAACCGCACGCGGTGGCCATGGTCAACCCCGCTAGTCCGGTCGGCTACGACATCTACGTGTCGTACACGCTGTTCAACGGAAATCCCGGCGGCGGCAAGTTTCAAAGCCAGCTGTTCGTCGCCCGGTCGAGCGACGGCGGCATCACATTTACCACCGACAAGATCAACCAGAGCACCAACGAAAACTCGGGCACCTGGATGGTGGCAGGCCCGGCGGTCAGGTGTTCGCGTTCTGGCGTGAGTTTGGATCGAGTCCGACGATCGACTTCGCCAAGCGGACCGATGCCGGCTGGACGAAGGTGAAATCCATTCTGGGAAGCCCGGCGATGGCTGCGTTCGATCAGGGGAACATCAAAGTGGATCCGGCCAACCTGGTGGGCTCGGAAGGCAACATCACGCCGCGATCGAACGCGTTTCCTTCCGCCGCCGTCGCAGCGGACGGCACGATATTCGTCGTGTTCCAGGAGTGCGCCGACGCGGGCACCGGGTTGCCGAAAGCGTGCGCAGCTCGGCGGAAGCCCGCGCGTCATGATGACCTCGTCCAAAGACGGCGGCACGACGTGGACGGCCCGGAAGGCGCTCGACAATGGCCCGCGGACACCGGAGTCCGACGGCCTGGGGTACTTCTGGAACGTCGGGCGCGACAACAACGCCGCGCATCCACAGCTGATGCCGGCGATTGCCTGCGGCGCGGGCCAGTGTCTCGTGACGTACTGGGAATCGCGGACGTCTGCGCTGTCGGCCAACGGATGGATCGGCGGATACCACCGGCTGATGGACCTGCGCGGCGCCTCGCTCCAGGTAAACGGAACGGTTGGGCGGAGCTTCCAGATTTCGCGGTATCCGTATCGCCCCGGCACGAAGCTCGTCGATCCGTCCGCGCTTGGCGCCGACGGCAAGCCGCGGCCTCGCCCGGAGAACGTGAACGACATCGCGCGAGTCAATGAGACGATCGACGCGAACGGCACGCGGAGCTGCACGGGTCCGACCGGAATCGAGCCGCCGCTCGCCGGGCTCGAGTCGGGATGCATTCCCCGGCTGAACTTCTACTGCCGGCCGCAGTCGGGCGGTGGGACGACCTGCTTCATGGGCGACTACAACGCCGTGGTGCCCGCGACGTCGTTCGTCAAGAACGCCGACGGAACCTGGAAGGCGCCGACGGCGCCGCAGGAGGTGCCGTTCGTCGGCTTCCTGACTGCGGCGAGCGACAATCGCAACCTCGTGCCGCCTGCGGCGCCGCTCCCGAGCAAGGGGGGCGCGGCACCGACCGATCAGTTGAGCCGCTTCACCGCGTGGACACCTGGCGTCAACGGGCTGCCGGCCTGTAACGTCGGAGGATCGCGGAACACCGACATGCTCCTCTCGAAGGTGAGCTTCGGGCTCCTCGTGACGGCGCCGATCACGGCGAAAACGGTACCGTCGCCCGGTGACGAACCGTTTTTGGTTTTCCCGCTGCAGGTCTGGAACAACTCGGCGGCGGCTCGAACACGTCACGCTGACGATCGATCCGCCCGGCACGACCACGTCGAGCGGCTCGTTTTCGAAGACGACCACATCTGGCGAAGAGCGGCACGGTCGTGAATCAACGCGTACTCGAGCACGACGCGAGAGATCTACGCGACGACGACCTCGCCGATCAACGTCCAGGTGTCCGATGGCACGACCACGACCGGCATCACGTTCAACGGCGTCGGCGGAGGAGCGAGCACGCCGTCTGCGCCGGCATCGATCACCGTGACCGACCCGCTGAATATTTCGGCGGAGAACATCTCGGCTGAAAATATTTCCGCGGAGAACATCTCCGCGGAAAACATCTCGGCGGAGAATATTTCCGCCGAAAATATCTCTGCCGAGAACATCTCGGCCGAGAACCTGGGCGTTCAGGAAACGACCTGGGTGATCCAGGCGTCTGGCGATCCGACCAAGGCCTACACGGCGCTGGCCAACGTCGACAAGGCGTACTCGACCGACTACAACTTCCACGTCGTGATCTACCGCCTCTCGTCAACCGGCGCCTGCGTGGACACGAACGGCCAGATGTCGCTGCAATATTCGGCAACGGTTATTGCCAACACCGGTGCGGCGAACATCTCGGCCGAGAACATCTCGGCGGAGAACATTTCCGCCGAGAACATCTCGGCGGAGAATGGTTTCCCGAGCGACCCGACCAACATCCTGAACAACTCGGTCTTCACGCCGAAGCCGTCGGCGCCGACACCGTCCAGCGGATCGCGTCTGGCGGCCGCCGTGCCGTCTGGCGGCTATCGGATCGGCGAAGGCGTCGACGCGCAGCCGCCGGAACGCGAGTTCACCGTCGTCAAGCTGATTGCGATTCCGAAGAAACCGCTCAGCCAGATCACGACGCCGTACAACGCGGCTTCCAACCCCGCGAGCTTGACGGTCGCCAATTATTGGTGCGACTCGAACTGCACACCGGTGTTGAAGGGATCCGACCTCGTCGTGGGCGCGGCGCCGAGCGTGACGCCCACGTCGTTGGCCGCCGGGCTGCCGCTGAACGTTGGCGCCTGGTCGGTGGCGAACGCCGGAACGTTGAACGCGGGACCTCGTCGCTACGGCTACTACCTGTCGAGCGACGCGACGCTCGACCTGTTGCCGACTGGGCTGGTCGACACGTCAAGGGATGTGTTCCTCGGATCGGTCGACGGCCCCAGTTCGCCGCTGCTGCCGGGCGCGAGCGACACCATTGGACCAACGTCCGTCACGATCCCGCTGACGACGGCGCCGGGAACCTGGTACCTCTTCCAGTACGCCGACGACTTGAGAAAAGTGTCCGAGCTCAACGAGAACAACAACATCGTGCTGGCATCCGTGATCACGATCACCGCGGACACCACTCCGCCGGTGATTGATGCTCATGCGACGGTGACTGGGGAAGCAACGGGGCCGAGCGGTGCGACCCTGACGTACGTGAGCCCGGCTGCGCTCGACGCCGTTGATGGGCCGGTTGCAGTGACATGCACGCCCGCGTCCGGGACACCGTTCCCGCTCGGCTCGACGGTCGTGACCTGTCAAGCCGGCGACAGCGCCGGCAACCAGGCCGTTCCGACAACCTTCACCGTGAAGGTCGTTGACACGACTGCTCCCGCGATTGCATCGCACCTCGACGTCGTCGTCGAAGCAGCCGGGGCGTCGGGTGCCGTAGCTGTTTATACCAACCCGATCGCGACAGATATCGTCGACGGCACCGATCCGGTGAGTTGCGCACCCGCATCCGGGAGCCTGTTCCCGGTCGGCACCACGACCGTGACGTGCACCGCAACGGACGCGGCAGGGAACTCGGCGACGCCGAGACTGTTTGCCGTGCAGACGGTCGATACCACTGCCCCGATCGTCAGCAAGAGGCCCGATATCTTCACGGAGGCCCTCGGACCCAGCGGTGCGCCAGCGTCCTGGACGACGCCAACGGCAACCGACACGGTGGACGGCACCGACCAGGTGACGTGCGCGCCGGCGTCGGGTTCGACGTTCCCCATCGGTAATACCACCGTCACCTGCACGGCGAAGGACGCCCACGGCAATGCCGCGGTGCCCATCGGCTTCGTGGTCCACGTGACCGACACGACGCCGCCGGTGCTGACGCTGCCGGCGCCGAGCGTGACGGCGACGAGCCTGTTGGGCGCCGTCGTCACCTACGTCGCGTCGGCGGTGGATCTCGTGGATGGCACGCGGCCCGTCACGTGCACGCCCGCATCGGGATCGACCTTCGCAATCGGAACGACGACCGTCAGTTGCAGCGCGAGCGACACTCGCGGCAACACGGCCACCCGATCCTTCGTCGTCACAGTCACCGTTCGATATGGGTTCGTCGGCGTTCAAAATCTGCCGCCGCCGGGCGGCAAGACGTTCAATCCGGGAAGCGCTGTTCCCTTGAAGTGGCAGTTCACGCTGGGCGGGGTGGCCATCGACAGTTCGGCGGCGCTGCCGAGGGTCACGATGGTCGGGCCGAACGGCAGCCAGTCGTTCACGCCGGGCGACCCTGGCAACAGCTCTTTCCAGCCGCCGACCGCGGCGAACGGGTGGACCTGGCAGTTCAACTGGCAGTCGGTCAGTGTGACCGGGAGCTACAGCGTGACGATCAGCAGCGGGCTGACAGGCGACAGCTTCAACGCAGGGGTGATCAAGCTAAAATAGCAGGGATCAGTTCAGGGACGCGTGTCAGCAACGCCATTGTCATCGACGCATTGCCCGTTTTGCGGCGGAGCCTTATCCGGCCCCGCAATGACGTGTGTGTCGTGTGGCGACGCGACCATCCTTCCAGCCGCACGTCGGGACATCGTGTCGCCGACAGCGGCGCACGATTTCGAACTGACGATCGCGCCGCCGGCGTCGCCGGGACCATCTCCGGGTGCGTCTCCCTGATCCGGGCGAGACCATCCCGCCACGCAACCCAATCTCGAGACTCGCACAGCCCGCGGACGGGCCTCCGTCGGACTCTATCGAAGTCCGCCAGGCCGGACCGTTGCGAAGCGGGCAGCAATTCGGCCGCTACAGCATCATCCGCCTGCTCGGGATCGGCGGGATGGGAGCGGTTTATCAAGCGTGGGACGAAGAGCTCGAAGTGGCGGTGGCCCTGAAGGTGATTCGTCCGGAAGTGATGGCGGATCCTCTCCAGGCGCAGGACATCGAGCGCCGGTTCAAGCGCGAGCTGCTGCTGGCCCGGCAGGTCACGCACCGCAACGTTGTCCGCATTTACGATCTTGGAGAGCTCGAGGGCATCAAGTACATCACGATGTCGTACGAGCAGGGCCAGGATCTGGCGACGATTCTGCGGAAAGGCCGCATGTCGGTGGCCGAGGTGCTGCGCATCCTGCGCGGTCTGGTCTCGGGACTCGCGGCGGCGCACGACGCCGGCGTCGTCCACCGCGACCTGAAGCCGGCGAACATCCTCCTCCAGGCGCGGACCGGCGAGCCGCTGATCATGGATTTCGGCATCGCGCGAGCGGCTCGTGTGATGAGCGGCCCTCATCCGGGCGCCGCAGTCGGCGCCCTCGCGCCGGGCAGGCTCGCCCTCGAGGTGGCGCCGACGAGCACGATGGCCGACACAAGCATCGGCGCCGTGACCGGGACCGTGGCGTACATGGCACCCGAGCAGGCGCGCGGCATCGCGGTGGATCATCGCGCGGACCTCTACGCGGTCGGACTGATTGCCTACGATCTGCTGCTGGGCCGCCGCAGAACGCAGGGACCGCTCAATCCGCTGGAGGAGCTGAAGCAGCGCCTCGACCATCCGCCGCCCTCGCCGCGATCCGTCGACGCGTCCATCCCTGAACCGATCGATCCGATCGTGATGCGATGCCTGGAACCGGATCCCGGGGCTCGATATCAGTCCGCCGCTCTGTTGCTCGCGGATCTGGAGCAGCTCGACGCGAAAGGGCATCGGCTGCCGGTCATCCGCCGGCTGACGGCCCGCATGATCGCCGGCGCGGTGGCGGCGATGTTGTGCCTGATGGCGTTGATGTATTGGGCGACACGGCCGGCGCCGCCGATGAAGATGCCCGAGGCGATGTCGATCCTGATCGCCGATTTCGAGGACTCCAGCAACGATCCGGTGTTCAAAGGCACGCTCGAGAACGTTCTCGGAACGAGCATGGAAGAGGCGGCGTTCATCACGCTCGTACGCCCGCCAGGGGGCGCGCCGGATCGCGCAACAGATTCGTCCCGGCCGGGAACTGGACGCCGAAGCCGCGCGCCTGGTCGCTGCCCGCGAAGGCATCAAGGTCGTGCTGGCGGGCGCGATCGAGTCGAGTGGGCCGGCGTACCGCGTCACGATCAAGGCGCTGGATCCGGCAACGGCGAAGCCGCTGGCGACGGCCACGGGCACCGCGCGATCGAAACAGGACGTGATCGGCGCCATCACGTCGGCCGCCGTGACGCTGCGCGGCCAGCTGGGTGACACGACGCCCGCGAGCGTGCGCCGCGCGGCAATGGAAACCGTGACCGCCGGATCCCTCGAAGCGCTGGACGCGTACGAGCGCGGACAGGACCTCGCGCGCAGCAACAAGCTGCCCGAGGCGCTCGAAGCGTACCGCCGCGCGATCGCCCTCGACCCCGATTTCGGCCGCGCGTACGCGGGCATGGCCGTCGTCTACAACGATCTCAAGGACGACCCGCGGAAAAACGAGGCGTATGAGTCCGCGCTGAAGCATCTCGGCCGGATGACGGAGCGCGAAAAGTACCGGACGCTCGGCACCTATTACCTCCTCACCGCCCGAAATTACGAGAAGGCGATCGAAAACTATCAGACGCTGCTGCGTTCGTACCCGGCCGACACCGCCGGTCACGGCAATCTGGGGATGGCCTACATGCTGATGGGACACCCCGACCTCGCCGCGAACGAAGCGCGCGAGGCGTTGAAGATCTATCCGCGGAATCTGAAGCAGCGCTACAACCTCGCCCTCTACCAGATGTACGCCGGCGACTTCGACAAGGCGATCCGTGACGGCTCCGCCATCATCGAGGAAACGCCCTCGTACGCGATCGGCTACTACCCGGTGGCGCTCTCGATGATCGCCACCGGCGACGTCGCCGGTGCGCAGAAGATCTACGACCGGCTCGAGTCGCAGGGCGAGGTCGGTGCCGGGCTCGCGCGCCTCGGCCGCATCGACATGGCGATGTACAGGGGCGTTACAAGGAGGCGGACCGGTTGGTCGCCGACGCGCTCGCCGCCGACGAGAAGACGGCGAACGTGGCTGCGCAGGCGCAACACAACATCGACGCCGCCCAGATCGCGGTGGCGCTCAACCAGCCGGCGCGTGCCGCTGCCGCCGCGCGCAAGGCGGTGACCCTGGCCACGCACGAAAGCGTGCTCTTTCCGGCCGCGCGCGTACTCGTCGAGACCGGACATCCCGACGAAGCGCGCGTGATCGCGAAGACGCTGGAGAACATGCTCCAGCTGCACACCACCGCGTACGCCCGGCTGATCGACGCGGAAGTGTTTGTGCGTGAAGGCCGGTATGGAGCGGCTATCGAGGCGTTTCGCGACAGCATCAAGCGCCGCGACACCTGGTTCGCACGTTTCCTTCTCGGGCAGACCTATGCGAAGGCCGAGCACTTCGCCGAAGCGATGGCGGAGCTCGATATCGCCTTCAAACGCCGCGGCGAGGTGACAGACGTGTTCCTGTACGACACGCCGACGTTGCGCTACATGCCCCCGGTGTACTACTGGCTCGCACGATCGCAGCAGGCGATGGGTATCGCCGACGCCCGCAAGACCTACGAGCGGTTCGTGCAGCTGCGGTCCGACGCCGACACATCCGATTCCCTTGCCATGGATGCGCGCACGCGTCTCGGCACACAGTTCTGACGGGCCAAAATCGCACCGGGCGATCGAGCAATCGATTACCTGATTACCCAATCACCCGGTTATCCAATTCCCCTTAGCGCCGCCCGAAGCCTTCGCGGTAGCCTCGTTCGAACGCGGCGCGGTATTCCCGCTTGTAGTCGTCGCGCGGACCGTACCGGCGGTCGTAATCGCGATCGCCTTGCCTGTATCGCTTTGCCCCCTCCGGATCGAAGCGTTCGCGATGGCGCCAGTCGTCGCGGCCAGCCTCCAGGCCGTCCCGGTAGCCGCTCTGCGTCGCGACCGAGACGTATGCGGCGCGTGGCGGCGGAGGCGGATAGTAGGTTGCGCGCGGATAACCTGTGTCGTAGATCCGCGCGGCGCATGCGGGCGCCGCGAGCGCAACACCAGCGGCCAGAAGCAACGTCGAAGCATATCGATTCATCTTGGTCATGTTCGGCCCTCGCTGTGACCAGGAGGTCCAAGCGGTATGCCAGCCGACGGATTGCGAGGATCACTAAGGAAAAGCCGGATTACGGAGCTGGTTGTCCTCTGGAGAGGGCAGGTCGGCTGTGAAGGCGCGAAGCGGGTCTATTCAGTCCAAACCAGCACTTGCGATCCGCGGCGGTCTGCCTGGTCGAGCAGCAGACCTGGTCCGCGGCGCTCGAGATCGTCGATCGAGAGGTGGACCCGGTCGGAGTCCAAGTCGATGCCGTTGTCGTTGAGGAAGGAGAACTTGTTCGAAGGCGCCAGGCGGAGCAGCCACATGGGAATCGCGACCGCCACGAGCTTGTTGGCGTGCGTGTCGTAGGCGAGGACCCGCAGCGTGTCGAGCTTCGTCGCGGGCATGGTCTTCGGAATCACTTCGCGGTGCAGCACGGGCTCGTCGCTGCCTTTCCGTAGCTCGAGAAGCGGCTGTTGCCCGGCAAATCGGGCGCGGGCGTCCGCGAACTGCTGCTCGGCGCTTTCGTTCGGAACAAACTGCGTGTGAACGTGCCGGTAGATGAAATACGCGGTGCCGCCGACGGCTGAAACCGCCAGGACGCCGACGATGATCACCGCCGCGATAAGGACCGAGACCCAGGTCCTCTGTTTGGTCTGACTCATCTTCGTTCCCGTCCTCTGTGTAGACGAGCCGCTCTTAGGAGCGGTTCGACCTATTTCAAGAGGCGGCGCGCCTCGTCGGACGTGAGCGGGTCATTATCGCTGTCGGCCAGCGGAATGGCGGCACGAAACTCCGCGGCCGCCGCGGGCTTGTTGCCGGTTTTCAGCGCCAGTTTCCCCAGCTCGAGGTGAGTGCGCGCGTGGACCCACTTGCGTCCCTCTGCCGCGAGCGCCTTCTTCAGCTCGGCATCGGCGTCGGCGCGGCCCAGCGCGGCCAGCGCCGCGCCACGCTTGTAGCGCCACAACGCGTCCTCGCCGAACATCCGCGGCCGTTTGTCGTCCGCAAAGCGCGCAAGCCCCTCGGTCAGGAACTTCTCGGCGTCGGCGGCCCGGCCTGCGCGCAACGACGTCGATCCGGATTCGAGCCAGACGAGCCGATTGCGCGGATACCGTTCTCTCAAGGTCGCCAGCACCTTGAGCGCATCGTCGTACCGCTTTTCACGGTTGTAGAGGAGGATCAGCGCAAAACGCGCCTCGGTCTGGTTGTCGCCGCCGTACGCGGCGGCGTCCTCGATCTGCTTGATGCCCTTGTCCTTGCCGCCGCCGAATCCTGCGGCGTACGCGACCATCCGCAGCGGCAGCGACAACGTCGCGACGATGTACCGGTAGGTGCCGACGATGAGGCCGGCGTCCTTGCGCTGCGGCTGGAGGTCGAGGACCTTTTCCTCTTCGTCGTACGCCTCGCGCGCCGCGCGGAAGGCGCCGAGCACGCTGCCTTCGACGGTGGCCGTGTAGGACGCGCGCAGGCCAACGGCGGCGCCGAGCTGGTAGTGCGCGTCGGCGTCCTTCGGGTTCTTCGTGATGCGCTGCCGCGCGAGCGCCGTCGCCGTATCGATCGCCTCGTGAAAGCCCGAGACCGCATTCGGGTCGGGATTGGGCAGCGGGTTGGCGTTCGGCTTGTTGGGACGACCGAGGTAGTCGTCCACCGTCATGTTGCCGCGGCGGAACGTGATGCTGAGCCACAGCGACGACGCGAGGCCGCGGTAGGCGCCTGCGTCCTGAGGGTCGGCCGCGACCGCCTGCCGGAATGTCGCCAGCGCCAGGTCGTGTTCGAGGTTGTACGTGTGATTGGCCGCCTTGGCGCGGAGCGCCTCCGATTCAGGATTGGCGCCGGCCGGCACGGCTCGCCGCGGCAAGAAACGCGGCGAACCCGGCCGCGCGTAAGGCCTCCACGCGGGTCATCGCTCGATCTTACGCCGGGGCGGCAACTTGCGCCGCTTGTGCCTATTGCATACAATCGCCTCGCTTATGGATAAAACCGGCATTCATCCGGGCGGCGAGCACGCCCACATCCACGTCGACAGCCACGGCGAGCATCACGAGGAGCTCGGGTTCTGGCGCAAGTACGTGTTCTCGGTCGATCACAAGGTGATCGGCATCCAGTACACGATCACCGGCCTGCTGTTCCTGCTGTTCGGCTTCACGCTGATGATGATCATGCGGTGGCAGCTGGCCTATCCGGGCCGGCCGATTCCGCTGATCGGCATGTGGCTCGGGCAGGATCGCGCGCCGATGGGCATCATGCTGCCGGAGTTCTACAACCAGCTCGGCGCGATGCACGGCACCATCATGGTGTTCCTCGGCGTCGTGCCGCTGGCGGTCGGCGGCTTCGGCAACTTCGTGATGCCGCTGCAGATCGGCGCGCCCGACATGGCGTTCCCCAAGCTCAACATGATGAGCTACTGGGTGTATTTCCTCGGCGGCGTGACGATGCTGGCCAGCTTCTTCCTGCCGGGCGGCGCCGCGCAGTCCGGCTGGACGTCGTATCCGCCGCTCGTCGGTCATCGCGCCGGGCCAGACGATGTGGCTGATCGGGATGGTCTTCCTGATCACCTCGTCGCTGCTCGGCTCGGTCAACTTCATCGTGACGATCGTGCAGCTGCGCGCCAAGGGCCTGAGCTGGATGCGCCTGCCGTTCTTCGTCTGGGCGCAGTTCGTGACGTCGTTCCTGCTGCTGCTCGCGTTCCCGCCGCTCGAGGCGGCCGGCGTGCTGCAGCTGATGGATCGGCTCGCCGGCACGAGCTTCTTCATGCCGAGCGGGCTGGTCGATCTCCGGCAAGCCGATGCTGATCGCCGGCGACGGCAACCCGCTGCTCTGGCAGCACCTGTTCTGGTTCCTCGCGCACCCCGAGGTCTACGTGCTGATTCTCCCGGCGATGGGCATCGTCGCCGAGATCATCGCGAACAACACGCGCAAGCCGCTCTGGGGCTACAGGGCGCTGGTCTACTCGGTGATCGTTCCTCGGCTTCATGTCGTTCATCGTGTGGGCGCACCACATGTTCATGACCGGCATGGGCACGACGATGAGCGCGTTCTTCCAGACGACGACGATGATCATCTCGATCCCGTCGGTCGTCATCCTGACGGCGCTGCTGCTGTCGCTGTGGGGCGCGTCGATCCGCTTCACGACGCCGATGCTGTTCGCGCTGGCGTTCCTGCCGATGTTCGGCATCGGCGGGCTGACCGGTCTGCCGCTCGGCCTGGCGCCGTCGCGACATCCACCTGCACGACACCTACTACGTCATCGGCCACTTCCACTACGTGGTGGCGCCGGGGACGATCTTCGCGCTGTTTGCCGGCATCTACTACTGGTTCCCGAAGGCGACCGGCCGGAAGATGAACGAGATGCTGGGCGAGATCCACTTCTGGGGGTCGTTCATCTGCATCAACATCGTGTTCATGCCGATGTTCATCCAGGGCCTGGGCGGGATGAACCGCCGCATGTATGACGGCGGCATGCAGTACGCGCACAACGCGGAGCTGCTGAAGTAGAACGTCATCATCGGCATGGCGGCGTGGACGCTCGGGCTGTTCCAGCTGCCGTTCATCGTCAACTTCTTCATGAGCATCAAGTGGGGCGCGCTGGTGGACAAGAATCCGTGGGAGGCGACGACGCTCGAGTGGTCGGCGCCGTCGCCGCCCGGGCACGGCAACTTCCTGACCGAGCCGATCGTCTATCGCGGACCGTACGAGTACAGCGTGCCGGGCGCGCCGCGGGACTTCACGCCGCAGTTCGAGCCGGAGAAGGCGTAGCCCACCATGAACATTCCGTACACGGTCGAAGAGCGGCCCGATACCGGGCTGACCAACGGCAAGCTCGGGATCTGGCTGTTCCTGGCGTCCGAAGTCATGCTGTTCGGCGCGCTGTTCTCGACCTACATCATCCTGCGCGTGGGCGCGCCGGAGTGGCCGCACGGCGAGCTGAACGTCTGGCTCGGCATGGTCAACACCTTCATCCTCATCGGCTCGTCGGTGACGATGGTGATGGCGTGGGCGTCGCTGAAGCTGAACGACTGGGGCAAGCACCGCCTCTATCTGATGCTGACGTGCCTGCTGTCGGCGCTCTTCCTCGTCAACAAGTACTTCGAGTACGCCGCGCACTGGGCGAAGGGCGAGCTGCCGGTCACAGCACGTTCCTGGCGATCTACTTCACGCTGACCGGGCTGCACGGCCTCCACATCCTCGGCGGGATGGTGGTGATGCTCTATTTCCTCGGACCCGGGCGCGAGCTGTAGAAGAAGAACCCGGAGCAGTTCACGAACCGGATCGAATACACCGGGCTGTACTGGCACTTCGTCGACCTGGTGTGGATCTTCCTGTTCCCGGTTCTGTATTTGCTGTAGGCAGTTGCAGGCAGGCCTGAAGGCCTGCACTACTTCCGATCTGCGATGATCGTAGTGCAGACCTTCAGGTCTGCCTGTGGAGAGTCGGATGCACTCTGATCAGGAATCGATTCGGAAGACGATCAAGACCTACTGGATGATCGGCGCGGCGCTGTTCGTGTTCACCGGCGATTACCGTCGCCGTCAACCAGGTGCATCTCGCGGTGCCGCTGGCCATCACTGTCGCGCTCATCATCGCGACGATGAAGGGGTCGATGGTGGCGAGCGTGTTCATGCACCTGAGCCACGAACGCAAGTGGATCTACGGCGCGCTGATCCTCACGGTGATCGGGTTTGTCATCCTGATGCTGGTGCCGAGCCTGACGATCAACGACGGCATCGGCACGCCGATTCACGTCGAGGCGCCGGCGGCGCAGCACACAGGGCACTGATGTCGCTTCGCACGTTTCATCTGGTGTTCATCAGCATCTCGGTGATCCTCGCCGCGTTCGTCGCGGCGTGGGCGGTTCAGGAATACCGGTCGGTGCACGCGATCGGCTACGCCGTGACCGCCGCGCTGTCGCTGGCGGCGGCGGCGGCTTGATCGCGTACGGCACGGCGTTTCAGCGGAAGACGAAGCAGCTATAGCACGCAGGCAGGAGCCGGGCGAGCGGTAGAGGATATGCGAAAAACACTATTCACGATTGGCCTGCTGGCCGCGCCACGCGCCGCGCTTGCGTGCCCGGTCTGCTTCGGCAACAGCGACTCGCCGCTGGCGATCGCCACGAACCTGGGCATCATCGCGATGCTGGTCGTGGTTGCCGGTGTGCTCGGCGGCTTCGCGACGTTCTTCATCTACCTGAGCCGGCGCGCCAAGCGCGTCGCCGCTCAGGAGAGGACCGCATAAATGCAGAACTTCCTCTCGATGTTTCCCGCTCAGGCGTCGACGCACGCCGCTGAAGTCGATCACATGACGATCCTCGTGCACTGGCTGATGCTGGTGCTGTTCGTCGGCTGGGGCGTCTTCTTCCTGTTCGTGCTGTTCCGGTTCCGCAAGGGCGCGAACCCCAAGGCGAGCTACACGGGCGCGCAAGGGCAAGTTCGCGAAGTCCACGGAAGTGGCTGTGGCGCTCATCGAGATCGGGCTGCTGATCTTCTACGCCATCCCGGCGTGGGCGACACGCGTCAAGGCGTTTCCGGCCGAGAGCGAGGCGGTCGTCGTGCGCGTCGTGGCCGAGCAGTTTGCGTGGAACGTCCACTACCCGGGGCCTGACGGCAAGTTCGGCCGGACCGACATCAAGCTCGTGAGCGCCGACAACCCGCTCGGGCTCGATCGCAGCGATCCGAACGCGAAGGACGACATCACGACGATCAATCAGCTGAATCTTCCGGTCGATCGGCCGGTCCTGGTGCACCTCTCGAGCAAGGACGTCATCCACAGCTTCGGGCTGTACGAGATGCGCGTGAAGCAGGACGCGATTCCCGGGATGACGATTCCGGTCTGGTTCATTCCCAACCGGGTCGGCGAGTACCGAGATCGCGTGCTCGCAGCTGTGCGGCCTCGGCCACTTCCGGATGCGCGGGTTCATCACGATTCAGAGCGCGGCCGATTATCAGAAGTGGTACGACGATCAGGAGAAGGAGCTGAAGCCGGCGCCGGCGGCGACAGCCAGACTGCGATCTCCATAGAATCATCAATCGAAGTCTACTCAAGTTCCTGTCCCACGTTTCGCTCCACCGCGCGCCGATAGGCGAGTTCGGCCGCGGTGACGTCCTCGACCGCCAGTCCCAGGCTCTTGAATATCGTGATCTCGGTGTCTGCGCGGCGCCGGGGGAGTGTCTCGTCGGCGAGCAGTTCGCCGAGCTCGGCGACGATGTGATCGGCGCCGAAGCGGCCTTCCTTCATCCCCAGGACGATGTCGCCCGATTCGACCAGCGCTGCGGCGCGCGAGTCCACAAACAGCCGGCCGCGTGCGACGAGGGCCGGATCCATCTCGCGCTGAGTCGGCCGGCAGGCACCGACCGAGATCACATGCGCGCCTGGCTTCACCCAACCGTTTTCGAGCACCGGTGTCGGCGATGACGTCACCAGGACGATGATGTCGGCGCCGACAACGGCTTCGCCGGGGTGATCGACGGCCGTGAGAGCCGTGGGGGTCAGACCTGGGTCAGACCCTGAAGTTGCAGTTTTTGCCGAGTCGACGAACGCGTCGCGGTGCAACTTATTCGGACTCCAGACTGTCACCTGTCGCAGGCGATGCACCCGGCTGAGCGCGTCGAGGTGACTGCGGGCCTGAACGCCGGTGCCGATGATCGCCAGGGATGCCGCCGTTTTCCTCGCCAACAGGCGTGAAGACACCGCAGACACCGCCGCCGTCCGCGCCTCGGTGATGTAGCGCCCGTCGAGAAGCGCCAGCAGCGCGCCAGTCTCCGGGTTCAGCAGGAGGATGGAGGCCAGGTGACTGTGCAGATTTCGCAGCGCGTTTCGGCCGAACACTGTCACCAATTTCGCTCCCAGGGCCGCTGAATGACTCGAATCGTCGATCAGGGTCAGACCCGGGTCAGACCCTGGTCTGACCCCGACGTCGGCGCGGACGTAGGCAGGCATGGTCGCGAAGAACGAATCGTCGGCGATTTCGATCGTCGGGCGGACCGGCTGGACGACCGGCCGGTGGAGAATCGCCGCAGCGCGGACGACATGGTGTCGATCAGGTCCTCCATCGTGAGGACCGCTCTGACGTCAGCTTCAGTGAGAAGACGGAAACGCATGGACACGGGAGGACTCCTATGAGCGCGACAATCGCGAATCCCTGACGCGCGTGATGCCTGGACAGCCTGAGCCTGACGGCCCCGAGGAGGACGCGGTCACGGTGCTAAAGTTCTACCGCAATGATCACGCTCAAGACAATCGACGCGCACGCCGCCGGCGAGCCGCTCCGCCTGATCGTCAGCGGATTTCCATCCCCTCACGGCAAGACGATGCTCGCCAAGCGCGAGTGGGTCCGGACACACGCCGATCATCTCCGCCGCGCGCTGATGCTGGAGCCGCGCGGACATGCCGACATGTACGGGGCCATCCTGACCGAGCCCGTCTCGCCAGGCTCGCACGCCGGCGTCCTCTTCATGCACAACGAAGGCTACAGCACGATGTGCGGCCATGGCGTGATCGCGGTGACGACGATGGCGCTCGAGCGCGGACTGCTGATGCCTGGCGGTGACGGCACGTCGATCGTGTACGACGCGCCGGCCGGAACGATCCGCGCGAAGGCCAGGCTCAATGGAACGCGCGTCGAGAGCGTGTCGTTCGTGAACGTCCCTTCATTCGTGCTCCACGGCGGAATGATCGTGAAACTGGCGTCACGGACGATTCGGGCCGACGTCGCGTTCGGCGGCGCCTTCTACGCGATCGTCGACAGCGAAGCGGTGGGTCTGCCGATCGACGCCGAGCACTTGTCCGAATTGCGCCGCGCGGGCATGGAGATCAAACGTGCCATCGAGGCTGCGCATGCCATCGTGCACCCGCTGGATGCCGGGCTGACCGGGATCTACGGCACCATCTTCACCGGGCCGCCCAGCGACGAACAGCGCCGATCTTCGCAACGTCACGGTCTTCGCCGACGCCGAAGTCGATCGATCGCCCTGCGGCACAGGCACCGCCGCGGTCATGGCGGTCGTCGACGCCATGGGACTGCTCGGCGCCGAAAGGCCGTTCGTGCACGAGAGCCTCATCGGCACCCGCTTCACGGGACGCGTCTCGTCGCGTACCGAGGTCGGAGAGCTGCAGGCGATTGTTCCCGAGATCGAAGGCTCGGCCTGGATCACAGGCGAGCATACGTTCCTTGTCGATGAGACCGACCCATTGAAGGACGGATTCCGGATCTAGGTCAGTGATGGCCCGGCTTGAAGGCCGGGCCCTACGCTCGTTGTGGGACGTGGTACGTAGCGGCCGGCCTTCAGGCCGGCCGGCGTCAGAATCCGATCGCGAGCCCGTCCTTCCGGACATCCGATCCGCCCATGAGAACTCCTGTGCGCGGATCGAACATGATTCCCTGGAACCCGCCAAAGGCGCCGCCGGGGTTGGCATTCGACGTGACCTTGTGACCGCGCTGGATCAACGCGGCGCGGACCGCCTCAGGCACGTTGCTCTCCACGAGAAGTCCGTTGTTGCCGTGCGTCACGCGCGCGGCTTCTCCCGCTTCCTGCACGTTCATGCCGAAGTCGATCGCGTTCAGGAGCACCTGCGTATGTCCCTGCGCCTGGTGGTCGCCGCCCATGACACCGAATGAGAACCACGGCTTGCCGTCCTTCATCACGAACGCCGGAATCAGCGTGTGGAGCGGCCGCTTGTGCGGCGCGATCTGATCCGGCGATCCGGGAGTCAGATTGAAGGCGCTTCCCCGGTTGTGCAGCAGGATGCCGGTGTCGCCGGCCACGACGCCGGATCCGAAATCGGAGAACAGGGACTGGATCAGCGAGACGAAATTGCCCTTTCCGTCCGCGGCCGTCATGTAAATCGTGTCGCCGCGATCCATGCCCGTGAAATTCTGGAGCGCTTCGGCGATCGGCGCCGTCGTCGGGACGCCCGGGCATCACGCCGGCCTTGTACGATTCAGCGGCGTGCTGCGGATCGATCTCCTTGCGGCGCAGCGCCGCGTAGTCCTTCGAGATCAGCGTTTTCAGCACCGATGCCGGGACGGATGCCGGATCGCCGTCGTAGGCGGCGCGATCCGCGAACGCGATCCGTTTCGCCTCGACGAGCGCGTGCAGCGCTTCCGGCGAGTTGTGGCCCATGGCCTTCACGTCGAAGCCCTCGAGGATGTTGAGCATCTCGAGGACGACGAAGCCCTGCGTGTTGGGCGGCATCTCGTACACCTCGTACCCGCGGTACGTCGTCGAAATGGGATCGACCCAGTCGGCCTTGTGTTCGGCGAAATCGCGCTCGTCGAGCAGACCGTCGCGCTTTCTCATGTCCGCGACGATGGCGCGCGCGATCGCGCCCTTGTAGAACGCGTCGCGTCCGCCCTTGCCGACGGCTTCGAGCGTTGCCGCCAGATGCGGGTTCGTGAAGATCTCACCCGGTTGCAGCGGATGTCCGTTGGGCAGGAATGTCGCCGCGGTCACGGGATCGGCCGCGAGTTTCTTCTCGCTGGCTTTCCACTGTCCGCTGATGATCTCCGAGACCGCGTAGCCGTTCTTCGCGTAATCGACCGCCGGCGCCACCGCCTTCGCCATCGACAGCGTGCCGTATTTCGACAACAGCTCCGACCACCCTTCGACGACGCCGGGCACGGTCACCGACAGCACGCCTGTTCCAGGCATGCGCGTCTGACCTCGCTTCGCGTACTCCTGTGGTGTGGCGGCGTATGCCGAGCGCCCGCTCGCGTTGAGCGCGTGGAGCGTCTTCGTCTTCGCGTCGTACACGATGGCGAAGAGGTCGCCGCCGATGCCGGTCATCGACGGCTCGACGACCGCAAGCACCGCGGCGGCGGTGACGGCGGCGTCGATCGCGTTGCCGCCCTCCTGCAGGACCTTCAGCCCGGCGGCGGATGCCATCGGCTGACTCGTCGCGATCATCCCGTTGCGGCCGAACACCGCCGATCGCGTGGCGTGGATGTTCGCTGCCGGACGGTCGCCGGGCAGCGCGCGGACGCGGTCGGTGTTCTGCTGCGCGGATGACGTGGCGATCGCGGCAACGACGAGCACGGCGATCATCGAGAAGCGTTTCATAAGGCCTCCAGAAACGCAGACCTGAAGGTCTGCACTACTTTCGTGGTGTAGTGCAGGCCTTCAGGCCTGCCCGAGAAAGCTGTGCGTCAGACGATCGAGCAGCTTCGGCAGCGTCTCGCCGTCCAACGCGAAGGCGCCAAGGTCCGGCGCCCACGAGAGTTTAAAGCTTCTGGCCATCGCCGACACCCAGATTTGCCGCACCGGCGCATTGGGCGAGACGACGAATTTCGTCTCGGACGGCTCCTCGAATACGAGGTTCAGCACGCCGTTCTGCAGCTCGACCTCGAAGCCCTCGCTGTCGGCGAGCGGCAGCAGGGCATGGCGCGCGGCGTTCAGCGCTTCGTCGCTCTTGACTCGGAATTCCTGTTCGGACAGTGACATATGGCTCTATTAAACCTTTGCGAAGGGGCGTCCGTCTAACGTGCTGATAGGGAGGTCAGTGAGCCATGCGAGCAAGAATGCACGAGTGGAGTTTCTCGGCGTCCGCGGACTGGGTCGTTGGTATCCTGCTGGCCGGCGCCATCGTCATCGCGGCGTTCGTCTAACGCCGTCATCCCGCCGCGGGACCTCGAGGCCCGCGCGATTTCCGCTCAGCGACTACTTTCCTGACCCCGACGGTTTATCGCCAGCCGCCGCCAGATAACTGCGGCGCGCTTGCGCGGTCATTCCCGGCTGCTTCATCTTCACAACCAGCTTGTGGACCTTGTTGTCGAGCGTCGTCGGTGTGAAGCCGATCACGTACTGGCTGTGGAGTTCCTGCGCCACCTTCGTGAACGTCGGCGCGAGCTCGCTCGCCTTGGTGAGCTCGAAGTAGCCGCCGCCGGTTTCGTCCGCGATCTTCCGCAGACCGCCATCCGGCTTCGTGCGGACCCGCTGCTGACCGTTGAAGTACACGCTCTCGAGGCCGATGGCGTAGATCATCACCTCGTCGGCGCGCGCGCGATCGAGCACCGTGCCCAGCCGCAGCTTGCTCTCGGTGTCGTCACCATCGGTGAACACCAGGATCACTTTCCGTCCGTCGACCGTCTTCAGCTCGTCGAGGCTTGCGCCCACCGCGTCCCACAGTCTCGTGCCGTTGCCGTAGTCCAGGTTCTTCGCGTCGGTGATCAGCTGGTCGCGATTGTTGCTCCACTTGGCGTTGAACTGAATCTTGTCGTTGAACGCGCCGACGCGCGCCTTGTCCTCGGGCAGCAGCCGCAGCAGGAACTGCTCGGCCGCCTGCTTCAGCAGATCGATCGTCAGCGTCATGCTGCCGCTGGTGTCGAGCATGACGACGACGTTGATCGGACGAATGCTGTTGTCGAAGTACACGAGCGCCTGGGGCTTCTCGTTGTCGAAGACCGAGAAGTCTTCCTGCGTAAGGTCGGAGACGAGCCGCTTCTGCGGGTCGGTCACCGTGGCGAAGATCGACACAACCTGCGTCCCTGCCTTGAATGTGGGCTGCGGCTGTTGCGCGAGAAGCGACAGGGACATCGCGGCCGCGAGCGCGGCGGCACCGGCGATCGGCTTCCAAACCTTCATGGTTTCAGCTTACTGCAACGGCGGGTCCAGTGGTGCGTTCCCGTGTCCCGGCGGAGGCCGCCTGCCGGCTTTGACAGTCGCCTCGGCTATCGCCGGTTCCAGCGCGATGGCCATCCGTCTGTATCCGTCGGGGGACGGGTGAAGGTCGTCGGGAGAGGACACGAGCCGGTCAGGCTGTCCCGGTGCGGCGACCGCGGCGCGCGTGTCGCAGTACACCAGGCTGTTTCCGTGACTCGCGGCGTACGCGCGGATCCAGTCGTTCACCGCGTGCATCCGCGCGTTCTGATCGGCGCTTGCGGTGTTGAAAGGGATGATCGTGCCGGCGACGACGATTGCCTGTAAGGCGCGCGCCGCATCGTACATTTTCTCGAGCTCCATCTCGACCGATTCGGCGCTCCGGCCCTGGTAGATGTCGTTGACCCCGGCGATGATCACGATGACCGCCGGCTTCGGCTGAGCTGCATCGCGCTCAAACCGCGCGCGGATCTGGTCGCTTCGCTCCCCGTTGACGCCGCGGTTCAGCACCTGCCAGTCGGGGCGCGCCTGCATCAGCCAGTAGGCGTACTGGCTCTCGACGTTGCCGGAACCGTTGGGCGGCGCTTCGACAGGCGACTTGTACCCTGGCGTTCCCGCCGTGGTGGAATCGCCGAGCGCGACGATGGTGATCATGATGGCGAACAGCATAGGTGGAGGTCGCGAATGTGCCTCGCTGACGATCGACGTCGGCGCCCTGTTGGAGCGGGTTAGGATATACCCGACCGTGACTCGCGTGAACACCGTTCGTGATGCTCCTCCTCGCGGCGCTGGCCCTGGTTCGTCCATTCGCAGTCAGCCCGGACACCAGGTCCGAAGCCCACTCAGGTTTCAACGGGATCTGGAATTCCGCCACCGCCACTCCGCTCGAACGTCCGGCGGAGCTGAAAAACAAAGCCTTCTTCACACCTGCCGAAGCGGCGGAGTGGGAGCGCCAGGTTGCGGAGCGCAATCAGGAGCCTTTGCCCGAGACGTTGTCGAAGAGCACCGGCACCGGCACCTACAACACGTTCTATCGCGAGTTCGGCACACGCACGGTCAAGACGCTCCGCACCTCAATCGTCACCGACCCTCCCGATGGGCGCATTCCAGCGCTCACGCCAGCGGCCGCCGACGTCAAGCGGCGCCGGCTGGACGGCATCAGGAACCCGGAGAACGCCGAGGATCTGGGTCTTCAGGATCAGTGCCTCGCGTTTCTGACCGCCGGGCCGCCGATGCTGCCGTATTCCTACAACAGCAACTACCAGATCCTCCAGACCAGGGATGCATTCGTCGTGCACGTGGAGATGATTCACGACGCGCGGATCATTCGCACGGACGGCAGCCCGCATCTTCCAGCCGCCATCAGACGATGGATGGGCGACTCGGTGGGCCATTGGGCGGGCGACGACGCTCGTCGTCGACACGACGAACTTCAACGACGCCGGTGGATTCTACGGGGATGCGGGCGGCAACTTCGGCTGGGATCGGAACCTTCATCTCGTCGAGCGATTCAGTCTGCTCGACGCCGATACGCTGCTGTACCGATTCGAGATCGACGACCCGACCGCCTTCACGCAGCCGTGGAAGGGCGAGCTGACCATGACGCGCTCGACAGGACCAATCTACGAATACGCCTGCCACGAAGGCAACTACTCGTTGACGAACCTGCTCCGGGGATATCGCGCGAGCGAACGCCCAGCCGCCAATGCGGCTGGGCGCTGAGACTCGAGTGGAGTAATCGGCTACTCGACCCGGAGGACGATTTCCCAGGTTCCGTTCACGAACACCTTGTTCCGCGACGCGATGTAGACGTACTGCAGCCCGATCACCGCTTTTTCGGGCGGCGGATACCACAGCGCGGCGGTCGGGTAGCCGTTGGTCCTCATCCAGCCGATCGCGCCATCCGGGTCGAGACCGCGATCGAGCAGATCGAAAATCCTCAACATCTCCACGTCGGGACTCTGGAAGAACACGTTGCCCGGGAGGTAGTGCAGCGTCTGCACCTGCCAGTTGTCGCCCATCGTGGCGTGTCCGACGGCGCCCGGCGGCTGAGTGGCCGGCCACAAGACGACGTTCAACTGATTGGCGACGGTCTCGGCTTGTGAGAACGGCCGCGCCGTGAACGTCTGAACGGCGCTCGGCGAGCTCGTGACGCTGTTGGCGGCGTCGCTGGCCGTGGCTCTCCAGTACAGAAGGACGCCCGTCGGCAGATCGCTCGTCGGAATGAAACCGGTCTCGTTGATGCCTTCCGTATTCGTGCCGATGACGACGGTCGAACCGAAGGACGAATCCCTGGCGATCTCGAACTTGTAGGTGATCGCGCCAGTTGGTCCCGATCGGCTCGCATTGCTGACCCGCAGCGCCGGTCGTGGAGTCGTTTCGGCGTTGGTCAGCGGACCGATGGGCGCCGGGGCCGCAAGGGTGATCGCCGCGCCAATCGTGAACTTGAACGGATCGCTGAACGTGCCGGGAGTCGTGCCGGTTTGCGCGCGCGCGCGCCAGTAATAGTCTTTCACCGACGTGAGCGGATCGAGCGTCACGCTGGTCTGACCGCTGCCTTCCGCGACGCCATCCTTGGTCTGCACCTTGGTGGTGAAGGCCACATCGGAGGCGACTTCGAAGGTGTAGGTCCGCGTTCCCGCGGTCGCCGCGGCTGGCGCGTTGTTGACGACAAGCTTCACCGGCTGGGTCTGATTGGCGACCTGCGCGCCGTTGGCCGGCGTCACCAGTTGCGGCGCCCCGGCCGGGGCCGGCGTTGGCGCAGCGGGCGTGCTCCCGCAAGCAGCCGCCGCGAGCAACGCGGCGAGAGACAGAATTCCACAACAAGCGCGACTGCGCATCCTCAATATCCAATGCGGGCCCGTGCCCGCGCAATGCGTCCTGCCCAAAACGCTGTTGGGGTCGCGACACGGAAACGCGTCGCGTTGGGAAGGCGAATGAACTGAATGCATCAGTATACAGGACGGCCTGGCCCGCACGTCAGCTTCTGCACAGATCGACCGTCACATCTTCATAAGTCCTCGAACCTCGGACCCGAAGGTCCGCACTCCATCGAATAGACGCGAACGTGCCTGGTGTGACATCGATGGTGTCCATCCCGGACTTGACCGGTCGGATATGCCGGGATAGACTAATTTTCATCCTGAGACTCAGTCTCATTATCGAGAATCGGCAGGTCATGCTCCAGGCGCTTGTCATCACGCTTCGCGAGGGTTTCGAAGCTTTTCTGATCGTCGCAATCAGCCTGTCGTACCTCCGCAAGTCGGGGCGTGCGGCGCTCACCTCCGCGGTGCACTGGGGCATCGGCGTCGCCGTCGCCGTGAGCGCGCTCGGCGGCTACCTGCTGTTCCACTCGCTGAATCAGGAGTGGCTCGACGGTCCTCTCGCGCTCGTCGCCGCCGTGTCGGTGGGTTGGATGACCATTCACATGTGGCGCACCGGCCGCCGCATGAAAGGCGACATCGAGGGACGGCTGCAGGCGTCGACGGCGAAGCCCGGGGCTCGCGGCGTTCGCCGGCGTGTTTCTCTTCACGCTGCTGATGATCAGCCGGGAAGGCATGGAAACCGCGCTGCTGCTCATGCAGTTGCACCAGACGACGTATCTCGTCGCTTGGCGCCGCCATCGGCAGCCTCGCCGCCGCGGGAATCGCCTGGCTGTGGTCGCGGTACGGTCACCGCATCAACCTGGCGCTGTTCTTCCAGGCCACCGCGATCTTCCTGTTCGTCTTCGTCGTGCAGCTGGTCATCAAGGGCGCGCACGAAATGTCAGAGCAGCAGTACCTGCCGTACAGCGAGATCATCCACAGCAGCACCGAATCCTGGGGACCCGACAGCACGTTCGGTCACGTGCTGACCTACCTGCTCGTCGTCCTGCCGCTCGCGTGGATCGCGCTGAAATCGATCGTGTCCAAGAGCCCGCTGTTCCCAGCCCCGCGTCGTCGGCGGTCGCGCGCAGCTCTGCGGCACGATAAGCACGTTAAGAAGGAACCGCGCTCTGCGGTTTCTTCTTCTGAAGCGCTACAATCCCCTCGTGGCGAAGCACCCAACGGTCGTCGATCTGGCCTGGTCTCACGATCTCGTGCTCAACGGCACCAGCGGCAAGGCGTCGATGACGCTCGACAGTGCGGGCGTCGCAGGTCCGTCGCCGGTGCAGGCGCTCGGCGTTCGCGCTCGCCGGCTGCATGACGATGGACGTGGCGTACATCCTGACGAAGGGGCGACTGCCGTTCCGCGCGCTGCGATCGCATCTGCTCGCCGACCGTGCGCAGGATGAGCCGCACCGCATCGTGAAGATGCATCTGCAGGTCACCGTGGAAGGCGACGTGGCGGCCGACGCCGTGGCGCGCGCGATCGCGCTGTCGCACGAGAAGTACTGCTCGGTCTGGCACTCGATGCGGCAGGACATCGTGTTCACCACCACGCATGACGTCCAGCCATAGGCGCGCGTACGTCGACTGGGCGAGGGGAATCGCCGTCCTCCTCATGATCGAGGCGCACACCGTCGATGCGTGGACGCGGCTCGACGTCAGGCACACGAAGGCATTTCGCGACGCGACGGTGCTCGGCGGCTTCGCGGCGCCGCTGTTCCTCTGGCTGGCCGGGCTCGCCGTCGTGCTCGCCGCGACGCGCGCGGCCGAGCGCACCGGCAGCCGCCGTGCCGCGGCTGAAATGATCTGCCGGCGCGGCCTCGAGATCTTCATCCTCGGGTTTCTGTTCCGGCTGCAGGGGTTCGTGATTACGCCCGGCAGCCATCCCGTGACGCTGTTTCGCGTCGACATCCTCAACATCATGGGTCCGGCAATCGCCGTCGCCGGCATCGTCTGGTTCGCCGGCGCGGAGCACGACGGCGCGCGTGAGCGGCTACGCGGCGATCGCGACGGCGCTGGCGATGGTGACGCCGATCGTCCGGGCGGCGCCGATGGTGGACGCGTTGCCGATCTGGCTTCAGTGGTACGTGCGGCCGTTCGGGGAGTTCACGATCTTCACGCTGCTTCCGTGGGCCGGCTTCGTGTTCGCGGGCGGGGCGGTGGGCGCGCTGATCGCCGCGGCGCGAAACGACCGCGAGGAGCGGCGGTTGCACGCGATCCTCGTCGCGAGTCGGCGTGGCGCTGGTGCTTCTCGGCTTCTACACCGCCGGCCGTCCTTCGATCTACCGTTCCTCGTCGTTCTGGACGAGCTCGCCGACCTGGTTTGCGATCCGGCTCGGGATCCTGACGATTGCGCTCACCGTCGATTTACGCCTGCGAGACGGGATTCACGGCGCTGAGAGCCCGCGGCGCCGCATCCGGGGCGCCGGTCGTGAACCCGGCAATCGATCCGCTGGCCCGGCTGGGCCGCAGCTCGCTCTTCGTCTACTGGATCCACGTGGAACTGGTGTACGGCTACGCCAGCTGGATGTGGCGCCACCGGCTGCCGCTCTGGGGAACCGCCATCGCGTGCGTGCTGTTCTCAGTCCTCATGTATCGCGCCATTGGCTGGCGCGATCTGGCGGTCGACTGGTGGCGGAATCGGCCGCGAAGAACGCGTCACGCCCAGCAGACCGCCACAGCCTGATCGGGCGTAGAATCTCCGGCTGGAGGGATTATGAATCGTCGCGACTTTGCCCGGCTCCTGGCGATCGGCGGTGCGGCTCCATTCCTGTCGCCGAACGTGGCGTGGCCTCGCTCCCTCGACCTTCCCCCGACTCCCGCGTCTCCCGACGAGAAATTCTGGTTGAGCGTGCGCGATCAGTTCGTGATGCCGAAAGAGCTCACGATGCTCAATGCCGCGAACCTGTGTCCCGCCTCCGGCCCCGTGCTCGAGACGATGTACCGGCTGACGAAGGACATGGATCAGGATCCGTCGCAGGACAACCGCGCCAAGCTCGGCGACGGCCGCGAGAACACGCGCAAGCTCCTCGCGGAGTTCCTGCGCGTCACGCCGGAAGAGATCGTCATCACGCGCAACACCAGCGAGTCGAACAACCTGGTGTCCACGGGCATCGATCTCAAGGCCGGCGACGAGGTGCTGCTCACCGCCGACAACCATCCGAGCAACCACACGGCGTGGCAGGAGAAGGCAAAGCGCTTCGGCTTCACGGTGAAGGACATCCCGACGCCGAACCCGCACCCCGGGATGGAGTACTACGTCGACGCGTTCGCGAAGGCGATCACGCCGCGGACGAAGGTGATCTCGTTCACGCACCAGACCAGCACGGTCGGCGATCTGTTTCCGGCCAAGGCGCTGTGCGCGCTTGCGCGCCAGCACGGGATCCTCAGCCTGGTCGACGGCGCGCAGTCGTTCGGCCTGATGGACGTCGATCTCAGCGACATCCAGCCGGACTTCTACAGCGGCAGCTCGCACAAGTGGGCGTGCGGCCCGAAGGAAAACGGCGTCCTCTACATCAACAAGAGCGCGCAGTCGAAGATCTGGGCGAGCATCTTCAGCGCGTATCCCGGACGCGTCGGCGTCTCACGCACGTTCGAAGGATTCGGCCAGCGCGACGAGCCGACGATGATCGCGTTCGGCGAGGCGCTGACGTTCCAGACGAAGATCGGCCGCGCGCAGATCGAGAAGCGCTCGCGCGAGCTGACGCAGGCGCTGCTGAAGGGGCTGAAGACGATCGACGGCGTGAAGATCTGGACGAGCCCCGATCCGTCGCTCGGCGTCGCGGTCGTCTCGTTCCAGCCCGGGAACCTCGACATCCGCAAGCTGTCGACGGCGCTCTATCAGAAGGACCACATCGGCTGCGCAACGCGCGGCGGGCAGGATCGGCCCGGCATCCGCCTGTCGCCGCACTTCTACAACACCCACGCCGACATCGATCGCACGGTCGCCGCGATCAAGCGATACATGGCGACCGGCGTCTAAGAAGAAGCAACGACCGCGGAGGACCTGCAGAGCTGCGCCTGAGCACTACAGTCTCGTCACGTATTCCGCGATCTCCGCGGTTTCTTCTTCTAGAAGCGCAACCCGACCGCGACGAGGATCGTGCGGCCGCCCGCCTGACCGCCGGCGAACGAGAGCGGAAACGCGTTGATGTTCGCGTTGTTCAGATTGGTCACCGTGTTGCCTGTGGCCGTTCCGAACGTGGAGCTCGGCGTGTAACCGGTCGGCAGGCCGAGGCTGTCCACGCTCGTCGCCTTGTTCGGGGTCACCGTCGTGCTCCACCCAATCAGCTTCTCGTTGTTGAAGAGATTGTAGACGTCGAACTTCACCCACGGCTTCAGCGTGCGGAAGACGGGCACGTCGTAGTTGATGGACATGTCGAACACGCCGTACCCGGCGAAGTTCTGATCGCCGCGCGCGTCGGTGAAGAACACGGTCTGTGGACTCGGCTGGTCCGGATATCCCGCCGCAGTGAGGATGGCGGTCTGCGTGCTCGTCAGCGGCACGTTCTTCGCCGCCAGGCTGTACGCGAGGCCCGATTCGACGCGCAAGAGCCCTGAGAACGTCAGGGCGCCGCGCGATCCCATCTGCCAGTTGTAGATGCTCCAGAGCCGCAGGCGATTGCGCTCGAAGTTCTGAAGGTCGCCAAACGGGAACGTCCGCGCGGCGTCGAACGCCTCCGGGATAGTTGCCGATCGGCGACGTGCTGCCTGGCGCGTTGGTGGCCTCGCCTTCGTAGTTGCCGTAGTTCTGGAGCTGCACCGTGTCCTGCCCGTTGATGCTCCAGTTGTCGGTGATGCGGTACCGCGACTGGAACACCAGCCCCTGATACTTCCGGTAGACCTGGTCGTTCGGCGCGTTCATGTAGAGCCGGTTGGTGAAGAGCCCGGCGCTGATCCCGTTGACCGTGACGTCGGTGACGCCGGTCTGGAGCGTCTGGTAGTCCTCGATGAGGTCGTGCGTGACGCGGTCGATGTAGCTGACCTCGCGCGTAGCCGCGCGTGCCGAACATCCTCGTGCCGTACGACACCGTGAACTCGTGCACGAGCGGCGACTGGAGGTTCGGATCCATCTTGACGTTCTGCGTCGGATCCAGCACGGTCGCATTCGCGGAGTTGATCGGATAGTTGGCGAGATCGAATCCCGGCGCGAAGTTGACGCCCTGGCCGGCGGGGCCCCGATAGATCGGCGTGATATCCGCCGGGTTGCCCACCGGGCTGTTGGCGCCGATCTGCGCCTCGTCGTAGCGTCCGGAGTACTGGCCGTAGTTGACGTGGACGATGTGCTCGCCGTTGCCGTTGATGTCGTAGGCCACGCCGACGCGCGGCACGATGCGGCTGGTGTCGACGCTGACGATCGAGCCGGTCGACACCGCTTTCACGTGCTCGAAGCGCGCGCCGATGTCGGCCGAGAGCCTGTCGCTGATCGTCCAGTGATCCTGCGCATAGGCCGAGTTGTTGTCGACGTTGAGCACCGCGCCGCGGACCGCCGGGTAGTAGTCGAGGAACGAAGTGCCCGGAATGAACATCGGAATCAGCCGGCCGCTCGAATCGAGCAGCGGCGTGCCGCCGGCGTCGGTGGCGAAGTCGGCGTCGAACACGTACGACGTCGACGACTGCGAGTTGCCGCCGGTGCGCTGGCTGCGGAACCACTCGTAACCGCTCTTGGTCTCGTGCCGGCCGTGCAGCTTCCAGTACTTCGTCACGCTGCCCGTGAGCTGCTTGTTGTTGCGGTTCTCCGGGTCGGTCGCGTCGAAGTAGGGAGCGTTGTAGATGCACGCGCAGTTCAGCGCGAAGAAGGGCGAGTCGGTGATGGCCGTGCTCGTGCCGCCGGCGTCCAGGAACGCGAAGTGCCGCTGCGAGTACTGCGCTTCGACGAGCAGGCTGTCGCCGAGCACGCCCTTGTAGTTCGTGTAGAAGTAGTTGTTGGGCTCGCTGAAGTTCTCCTCGCTGCGGGGATCGATGATCAACGACTGAATCGTTGAACTGTTGGTCAGGTTCGTCGCGTTGGTCAGGTAGCCGCCCGACAGGGTGTGGCCCGGCGCCACGGTGCCGGTGAGCTTCAGCTCGAAGCGCTTGTTCTGGTTCTGCGACGGCACCGACACGCCGGTCTGCGGCAGCGACTGCGGCGTGTTCACGTTCTGGTAGCGGCCGGAGCTGAAGAACCAGAGATGGTCCTTCAGGATCGGCCCACCGAGCGTTCCCTCGTAACGCTCCTGCAGCTGGTTCGGGATGCGCGGTGTCCTGCGTCCCCTTGCTGACTTCGAACGGCGTCGGCGGTCGTCCAGTCCGGGTTCACGAAGTTCACGCGGCGCGCTGCCGGTGAAGGTGTTGCCGCCGCTCTTGGTGATCGCGTTGACCACGCCGCCGGTGAAACGGCCGTATTCGGCGGAAATGCCCGCCGTCAGCACCTGGGTCTCCTCGATGGCGTCTTCGATGAACAGGTTCTGCGGCTGCGCGAACAGGTTGTCGTTCACGTCGACGCCGTTGATCATGAAGATGTTGTCGAAGGCCATCGCGCCGTTGACGACCATCTGGCCGGGAGTTGGTCGAGTTCTCGGTGACGCCGGGCGACAGCGTCGCGATCCCCTCGAGCGTGCGCGGAGTGGCGAGCGCCTCAATCTCCTCGTGCTTGAGGTTGGCGCCGACGATCGATGTGGCAATCGGCGTCGGAAGCGTCGGCGGTGACCTGCACCTGTTCGCTCACGCCGGCCGGCTGAATCGTCGCGTTCTGCTCGATGGTGAGGCCGAGCGGCAGCGTCGCCGACCGCGTCACGTCTCCAAACCCGCTCAACGTGAACTTGAGCGTGTACGTGCCAGGCGGCAGCGCCGTGAGCGAGTAGTTTCCTTCGGTGTCGGTGACCGTCGTGCGCGCGCCTTGCAGCGCGGGCGACGTCGCCGTGATGGTCGTTCCAGGCACCGCCAGACCTTGTTGATCCTTGACGACACCGCGGATGGTGCCTGTCTGGACACCTTGAGCGAAGAGAGGCGCCGCGATGGCGCCGAGCAGGAGGAAGAGAGCGAACGCGACGGACCGATTTCATGAAGCACACTCCTTCGAGGGGCACATGCTTTCGATCCTAGGTCGCACACCGTGCGGTGGCGATCGGTGTGCGTGCGTGAAAAAAGTGTCTCAGCCGCGCGCAGATCCATCTGGATGGCGATCTGACGCGGAGATGTTCGGTGAAGGATCAGCTGGTGTGACGAATGTCGCGCGACGTAAATGCTGGTGACATCGTCACCAGCATTTCTCTTACGAGTTGCTAACGTTCCGCCGCTGAGGTCGCAGTTGCGGGAGTTGCCGGCGCGGTCTTGATGTCGTTGAAGTTCAGCACGGTGTTGAACAGCATGTTGAACTCGCCGAAGTTCTGCCAGCGGTACATCGGGTTGCCGGCGAACATGATGATCCGTCCCTTGCCCGATGGTTGATCGACGATCGCCGGGCGATTGCGGATCTCGTTCGCACCGCGCATCAATCCGCTCAGCACGTGATCGTCTCCACCCGGGATAGCGCATCAGCACGCCCTGCGGTGTCGGCGGCGGCGTCGCCGGCGGACCGTCGAACGGATTGGCGCCGGTCTGCACCGTGAGGAGAGGTCCGTTCCCGTATCGCACGGGAATCGTCTTCTTGTCGTACCCGTAGAAGATCGGGTTGTCCGGCTGCAGGATCTCCGCGTCGATGATCGCGCCGGGCGAATAGAACGCCGCCGACGTTCGCGCGGCATCGACCTTCGGCGTCAGTCCGAACTCGGCCGGGAAGAAGCTCGCCGCGCCGAGCGTGACGAGCAGGCCGCCCGCCTTGGCGAACTTGTCGAACTCGGCGACCCCTTCGATGCCCATGCCGCCCGTGATGTCGTCCGACTCGCCGTACATGCCGAGGTTCTTGAACTGGTCGCTCTTCTTGTACGCGATCGGCGTGCCGCGAGAGTCGATGTCGAACACCAGCCGCTTGCCGCTCCCGGCCTGGTGCGGGATGACGATGACGTCGTAAGCGCTCTTGAGATTGCCCTCGCGGACACGGTCCTTGTAGATCAGATCGTAGGGCAGCTCGAACTTGTCGAATGCGAAGCGCACCCAGCCAACGTCCTGCGTGCTGCCCCAGGTGCTGTAGACCGCGATGCGCGGCAGATCGAGATCGTGCATCGGCACCTGCGGCGCCGAGCTGCGAGGCCGACGGCCGTCAGCCCGAGCGCTTCGACGGCCGGCCGCACCCTGGCGGCATCGCCGCTCACGATGAACGAGCCGGCCGGGAAGGTGATGTCGCCCTGCTTGAACTCCTTCTCGGCCGCCTGCACCTTGCAGATCCTTCAGCCGATAGCGCAGCGTGATCATGTTGTTCGAGCCGTAGTGCGCGACCGCGAACAGCGATCCCGGTGCCGCGTGACGGTGCCGGCGAGCTTGACGTCGGCTGCTGACGGGCGTCACGGCGACGTCGAGCACCGCCTTGTCCCCGATCTCCTTGACGTCCGTCTGGCTCATCATCCCCATCGTCCACGACGCATCGTCGTAGGTGCGGGTGACGGGGTCCGGGTACACCTGCTTCTCCAGCAGATTCTTCGCCAGCCGGCCGTACGGCTGATCGCGCTTGACGATGTACGAGCCGGCGGGGAAGGTGCCTTCCTTGAGCCGCACTTCGGACTTCGCGCTGCCGACTTCGATTCCCTGCATGCGCAGCATGTTGACCAGCACGGCGACGCGCGTCGTGTCTCGCTGACCGGCGGGAATCACGTAGCCGGCGACCGCGTCCTTGCGGCCCGCGTCGATCGAGTTGCGCGACTTCTGGTAGAAGTTCTCCAGGATGACGTTGGGGAACGCCGCCGTGTACTGCAGCGCGGTCAGGACGCCGGTCTCGCCGTAGTTCGTGTTGTTGCGAAGCGACCAGTCGAACTCGCCCGTCGCCGGCCACGGACGGAACCACTCGCGCAGCGCCTGGTTGCTGCGTCCCGCGGTGATCGCGGCGGCATCGGGCGCCGGCGTTCCCGGACCGCCCGCTCGCCCTGAGCCCGTCGAAGGGCCTCCAGCCGCGGGCGCATTCGGGTTGCCGAGCCGCAGCTTCGTCGTGTTGGCGCCGCTCGTGCCCTGGATCTCGTACATCCGGATCATGCCGTTGTGGTTCGACGACATGAACGCCAGGTAGCCGGGCGACCACATGTCCACGTAGCCGTGCGTCCAGACGCCCGGCATGCCGTACTTCGCCATCTGCGCCATCTCGAAGTTCGCCATCATCGGCAGTTCGCCGTAGAGGATCGGATCGAGGTTCGGGTTCTGCGGCGCCTGGCCGCTGAACGTGTAGAGCAGCGTCTGCGCCTGATGGAGGTCGTGCATGATCGGCGGGTGCCACTGCAGGTACCAGTCGAGCAGCGCCCGCATCTCCACCTGCGAGTAATTGATGTCGCGGTTGTCGTCGTGGAAGATGTACTTGCCCCAGTAGGGAACACCGGCGCCGGTCGTCCGGCCTTCCGTCTCGTTGATGCCGTACTTGTAGTACCAGTCGACGTTGCGATCGCGGCCGTCCGGATCGGCCACCGGCGTGATCGACACGATGACGTTGTCGCGGATCTTGTTGACGAGCGTCGAGTCTTCCACCGCGAGGCGGAAGGCCAGCTCCATCAGCATCTCCGACGGTCCCACCTCGCCGCTGTGGAGACCGCCCGAGAGGTGGTAGATCGGTTTCGCCTTGGCGACAATCTCCCTGGCTTGTGCGTCGGTGATCGCGCGCGGATCGGCAAGCTTCGCGAGATAGCCGCGATACGTCTCCAGGTTCTTGATCGATTCGTCCGCGCCGACAAACACCACGACCAGGTCGCGTCCTTCGTTGCTCTTGCCGATCGAAATCACCTTCACGCGCGGTGACGCGGCGGCGAGGGCGCGGTAGTACTTCAGGATGTCCGCGTAGTAGGTCAGCTTCTTCGGCTCGCCGATGTGATGCCCAAGCACGTCTTTAGGTGAAGGAACCGCGCCGCCTTTGGGCAGGTGATCCACCAACGGGCTGCTGAACTCGGGTTTGGTCGTCCATTCATGGACGGCACGAGCGAAGTCCGGATCGTCGGCCGGTCGCGTTCCGGCGGCAGCAGGCGCCCCAACTGCTTTGTTTCCAGTCGATTGCGCGATCAGTCCGGTTCCAAGGCCGCCGACGAGCAGGAAGACCGAGGCCAGGAGCCGTGCGGGGCGTCTCCGCTGGGGCATGACAGAACTCCTTATATTCGAGATACTTAGCTAGCGAGTCGTTGGGTTGGTGTCGGGCCGGTACCTGCGATACAATCCGCCTCTTTGTGACCCGTTACATCAGGCCAGCCTAGCGCGTCTTGGATTCGAACCTATGATCAACGTCGCCGCGATTCGGATGCAGCAATTCGGCGTGCAATTCTACCAAGCTTCGCTGACGGCCAGTGACATCGACAAACTCGTGCGCTTCGAGGTGCTGAGTTATGGCGAAGGCGCGCAGGCACCAGTGCGCGGCGGCCGTCAGAAGCCCGGAATGCCGCAACCGTCGAAAGTGAACTGGGACTTTCTCGAGCGGCGAATCGCATCGAGCGACAAGGCCTACCAGCGCCAGATCATCCGGAAGAAAATCGACGAGCTCGTGCAGTACTACGAGCAGTGCCGCCAGGCGCGCGATCTGCCGTCGATTCCCGGCGCGGTCATCATCTCGTGCGACGAGAAGCTGTCGTTCTCGCCGGCCGACACCGATTCGCGCGTCGGCATCCTGAAAGTGCCCGAGCGCGAGGGGATCCTGCGCGCGATCGACGGCCAGCACCGCCTGCTCGCGCTGCACGCCGATATCGAGCGATTCGAGGGCGAGGATTTCGCGGTGCCGGCGATCATCTTCGATCGGCTGCCCGAAGATCACGTCGTCCAGATGTTCGTCACGATCAACGCCAAGCACACGCGCTTGAACGCGTCGCACCTGGTCAGCCTCTCCGGCCGGCAGCTGTATCGCGACGAAGCGCTCGCAACGGGTCACGACGTCGTCCGCGCGCTCAACGATCGAGAAGACTCACCGCTCTACGACGAGATCAAGCTGCTCGGCGTCGGCCGCGGCCGCGTCGCGCAGGCGCCGCTCGCGCAGGAGCTCAAGAAGCTGTTCGCGGAAGACGGCGTCTTCGGCAAGAAGTCGGGCGACGCGCACGAAGAGGCGAAGAAGTTCTTCGTCAACTATTTCAAGCAGATCGCGCTCGTGTTCAACGGCGCGTGGAACGGCCGCAAGTACAGCATTCGTTCAGCGTCGGCCCTGCGCGCGTTCGTCCGCGTCGCGCCCGAGGTGATTCGGCGCCTCGATCAGGAACACGCCGACCGCGCCGATTTCCGCGCCATCGGGCGTGTCATCGCGCCGTGGGGCCGCCGCATCGGCGACCTTCGATTCGAGACCGAAGGCGCCTGGAAGCGCTCCGGCACGACCGTGGACTCGCTCGCCAAGGAACTGCGGCTCGCGCTCATGTACCCAGAAGGGGCGTCGGTCTGACCATGTACAATTGACGAGGATGAATGTACAAAGAGAAGTTTCTTGCCTCGCTTTGTCAAATTCCCTCATTCGTGAATTCTTCCATTTCATGGGACGCTGCTCATCACCGGCGGAGCCGGCTTCATCGGCTCAAACCTCGTTCAGTTCGCCCTCGACCACACCGCGGATCGCCTCGTCGTCCTCGACAAGCTGACCTACGCGGGGAGCCTTGCGAGTCTCGAGGGGCCCCTGAAGAATCCGCGCGTGACGTTCGTCAAAGGGGACATCGCGGATGCCGGCACCGTCGCCGAGGTGTTCGCGACGCATCGTCCGGCCGCCGTGCTCAATCTCGCGGCGGAGACGCACGTGGACCGGTCGATCGACGGCCCGCGGCCGTTCATCGACACGAACATCGTCGGCACGTTCGTGCTGCTGGAGGCGGCGCGGACGTTTGTCGGCGGCCTCGATCCGGCGGCACGCGAGGCGTTCCGCTTTCTTCACGTGTCGACCGACGAGGTCTACGGCACGCTGGGCGCGAGCGGCCTCTTCAGCGAGGAGACGCCGTACGCGCCCAACTCGCCGTACGCGGCCAGCAAGGCGGCCGCCGATCATCTCGTGCGCGCCAGCTTTCACACGTACGGGCTGCCCGTGCTCATCACGAACTGCTCGAACAACTACGGGCCGTTCCAGTTCCCCGAGAAGCTGATCCCGCTGATGCTGCTGAACGCGCTCGAGGGACGGCGCCTTCCCGTCTACGGCGACGGCGGCAATGTCCGCGACTGGCTGCACGTCGAGGATCACTGCGCGGGGATCCTGCTCGTGCTCGCGAAGGGGCGCGTCGGCGAGAAGTACAATATCGGCGGCGGCAACGAGCGCACGAATCTCGAGATCGTGGACCGCATCTGCGACGCGGTCGAATCGCTGCGCCCGGCACGCACGAACCCCGCACTCGGCGGTATCCAGTATCGCGAGCTCAAGACGTTCGTGCCCGATCGGCCAGGTCACGATCGACGCTACGCGATCGACGCCTCGAAGATCCGCCGCGAGCTCGGGTGGGCGCCGCGTCACGCGTTCGAGGAGGGCCTGGCCTCGACGGCGCGCTGGTATGTCGAGCAACCGCGCGTGGTGCGAGCAGGTCAGCAGGGGCGCTACGATCGCCAGCGACTGGGGCGTTGCGCAAGTGCATGAAGTCACGAAGTCAGAAACGAAATTTATTTTCGTGAATGCGTTCATCGTCTGCGTGTGCTTCTGAGATCTGCAATGTTAAGGGAATCATCCTCGCCGGTGGCGCCGGCTCCCGGCTGCATCCGCTGACGCGCGCGATCAGCAAGCAGCTCATGCCGATCTACAACAAGCCGATGATCTACTACCCGTTGTCGACGCTGATGCTCTCCGGCATCCGTCACATCCTGATCATCACGACGCCGCACGAACAGGACGGGTTCAAGCGTCTGCTTGGCGACGGCGGCGAAATCGGACTTCAGATCAGCTACGCGGCGCAGCCAAGCCCCGACGGTCTCGCGCAGGCGTTCCTGATCGGCCGCGACTTCGTGGGACCCGACCGCGTGGCCCTGGCGCTGGGCGACAACATCTTTTACGGCGCGCATTTCTCCGACTACCTGCGCACGGCGGCCGCGCGCGAGACCGGGGCGACCGTGTTCGGCTACCAGGTCCGCGACCCCGAGCGCTACGGCGTCGTCGAATTCGACGCGGACGGCCGCGCGGTCAGCCTCGAGGAGAAGCCGGCGGCGCCCAAGTCTTCGTACGCGGTCACCGGCTTGTATTTCTACGACAACCAGGTCGTCGACATCACGTCGAAGCTGCGGCCGTCAGCGCGCGGCGAGCTCGAGATTACCGACGTGAACCGCGTCTACCTGACCCAGGGCGATCTGCACGTCGAGAAGCTGGCGCGCGGCATCGCCTGGCTCGACACCGGGACGCACGAGTCGCTGATGCAGGCGTCCAACTTCATCCAGACGATCGAGGAGCGCCAGGGTCTGATGGTCGCGTGCATCGAGGAGATCGCCTACCGCATGGGCTACATCACCGCGGCCGAGGTGACTCACCTGGCGCGCGCGATGGGCTCGAGCGCTTACGGGCAGTACCTGACCCACATGCTCGAGCAAGAGGGCTGAGGTGCGCGTCGTTCCCACGTCGCTTCCCGACGTCCTCATCGTCGAGCCCGACGTGCATGCCGACGGCCGCGGATTTTTTCTCGAGACCTATCAATCGGTCCGCTATCGGGAACACGGCATTCCCGGACCGTTCGTGCAGGACAACCACTCGCGCTCGGCGGCAGGGACCCTTCGCGGGCTGCACCTGCAGATTCAGCATCCGCAGGGGAAGCTGATCCGCGTGGTCGAGGGCGAGATCTTCGACGTGGCCGTCGACGTTCGCCGCGGCTCGCCGACCTTCGGCCGCTGGGTCGGCGTCGCGGTCAGCGCCGAAAGCTTCAAGCAGGTCTACATTCCCACCGGGTTCGCGCACGGGTTCGTCGTCGTGAGCCCGGTCGCCCAGGTCGAATACAAGACGACCGACTTCTACGATCCGGCGGGCGAGCTTGGGATTGCCTGGAACGACCCCGGGCTCGCGATCACCTGGCCGTTGACCGAACCGATTCTCTCCGCGCGCGACTCCCGTCATCCGAATCTCGCGGACGTGATGGACAAGCTCCCCGCGTACTGACAAATTTGTCAGGCCCACACAAAATTTGAACATCCGTCACGGGCTCCACCCGGCGGAACCATTCGTTTTTCCAACAAATCAGACGGGCATGCCGCTTGCCCTTAAGAGGGACAGGTCGCTGGTCTGATTACGGCAGGGCGCCGTAAATGCTGGGGGAGCCAGATCAGTGGAGCAGGGGGGCATCGCAATAACGCGGTGCCCTTTTGTTTTTCGATCGACGCTTTTCGTACGGCGTAAGATTGCCGTCAAATGAAGAGCAGACTCGCCCTGCTGGCCTTCGCCGCCGCGCTCGGCTGCGTCACGATCCCCTCCTTTTCTTCGCTCGACGCCCAGGCCCGGCGGCCCCAGTCGCTGACGGCGCTCGTGGCGCCACTCAGCCTGACCCGCGATACCAACGGCGACGGCCTCGCAGACGCAGTCGCCGCTCGCGTCATCGTCCCGTCGACGCCGGCGATGGCCGACGTCGAGGTCGCCACCAACCTTGCGGCCCGTATCGGTTACGAAACAACGGCGCTGACGTTACCGCTGGTTCTTCGCGACAGGGAAGTCGCGCAGCCCGCCTCCATCGTCGTGCCGATTCTCGTCGGGCGGTCGAATCAGTTCATCCAGCGTCTGGTCGACAGCAAGGCCATCGACATCACCTCGCTCCGTCCGGGCCAGGGGCTGATCGCGGCCGTGGCCGCGCCGCTTGGCGGCGGCGACGGCCTGGTCGTGGTCGGCGGCGACGATGAGGGGACGCTGAACGCGGGGACCGAACTGGCGGCGCGCCTGCCGCGCGTCTGGGGCATGAACGGAATCGCGCTGCCGGCCGTTGAAGATCAGGCGGTCCGCTATCTCAGGGGCAACGGGATCAATGCCGGCGGCGCCGCGGTCAACTCGATGATCGTGGACAGCGACAAGCGCGGAATCGCGCGTGTCAGCCTGCACGTCACGGTTCCCGACGCGGACGGTCAGCGAGCCGTGAAACTGCTCGACGATCTCGAGCGGGCGCATCGCCGCGGCCTCGAGCCCAAGACGTTGAACTTCACGAACGTGGCGACCACGGCCATCGACGTCCTGTCGGGCACACGAGTCGTGGCCCATGTCGACGTCTCGCGGACCGGCCTGAATCAACGAACGCTGACGCCGCCGATCGATCCCGACGAGCTCGCGCCCGATTCACCCGGCGATCGCGGCCGTCCTGCCGAGGGCGCTGCCGGAGCAGGAGGCGGAGCGTCTGCGCCGGCACGGGCCTTCGATCTGACCAACGCGTTTTCGATCGAGGGCTGGTTCGGCGACGCCTACACCGATCTGATCCCCGATCGCACCGACACCGCGATTGTGCTGGGCGAGCCTGCCGATTCGCTCGGCGCGGCGCAGATCGCGGCGCGGCTGGGCCTCGAGACCACCGGCATCACGCTTCCGCTGACTCGAGTGGCCGACAAGGTGCGCACGCCCGAGCGCGAGCCGAGCCCGATCCTCATCGGCCGGTCCAACGTGCTCGTGGAGCGTCTCGTGAAGATCGGCAAGGCGCGCACCGACGATCTGAAGCCCGGCGAGGGCGCGGTGCAGATCGTGCCGAAGGCCTTCGGCAACGCGACCGCCACGGTGGTTGCCGGCGCCGACGCCGCCGGTACGGACGCCGCGGCGTCCTACCTCGCGCGCCGCGTGCCGTACGTGTGGGACAACGCGCGCGGTTCGATATCGCTCGGCGAGGTGGCGCTCCAGGCGAACCGTTTCCTGCAGGCTCGCACCGCCGCGGGCCAGGCGAGCCAGATCGACACCGAGCTCGACGCGGTGGCCGGCGACATGAAAGGAAAATCGATCGAGTCGGTCGACGTGAAGCTGTACGTCGAACAGGCCGATCCCGCGCTTGATACATATGTCGCCGAGAAGCTGCGCAAGGCCGGCATTCAAGCGCCGGTGAAGGCGACGAGCGTCGGCATCACCGACCCGGTCACGGTCTTCGACGACACCTTCGACGTGCCATGGGAGGTCGACGACTTCTGGGCGAAGTTCAAGAGCGACGTCCTGCCGAAAGTGAAGGCGGGGTCGAAGGTCGAGCTCGAGGCGCGGCTCAGCGAGTCGCCCGCAGTTCGCCGAGGCATCGTGGAGCAGGCGCGCGCGCAGCTCGTCGCCGCCGGCGCCGCCGATCCGAAGGTCACCGTCCTCTCGGCGTACAAGCAGGGGTATCTGTGGCTCACCGAGCAGGTGATCCCGGCGCTCAAGGGCAAGAACCTGCGAGCGGTGCACGTGAAGGTCGCGGAATATCATCCGGACCTCTCGAAGAAATACAAGTTCTACATGGTGCCGAGCCGGTGGGTCCACGAGCTCTATCCGGCCGACGAGATCTTTCTGCGCGAGCTGGGTCTGCCCAAGGATGCGTTCTCGCTCGAACTGGTCGACAGCCCGGACGATACCTACCTCGTCGAAGCCACCGACGCGGCCGGCAAGGTCGTCTACAAGTCGGCGTTTTCGCCGAAGACCGTCGAGCGCGAGTATCTCGACAAGTTTCCCGGCTGGTCGCGCGTCGTGGTCACCACGGGCTGGCTCTCGGCGACGGTCGATGGAGCCCGTGCCGTTGATGCGCGCATCGCGACCGACCCGGAGCGCTTCTGGGATCACTACCAGTCGAAGGTGCTGCCGCGCATCTACGACAACGTGATGAAGCTGACCGACAACCGGCCGCTGCCCGACAAGCAGCCGTTCCATCGCGACCTCGACATCGAAGTCTGGATGAGCGAGCCGGACTTCCGGATCGGCGTCGACGAAGAGCAGATCTCGTCGCTCGAAGCGCTGCACGAGGATCTCTACTTCGTGACGCTCGACTTCTTCGACGCGCTCGGACGCACGACAACCAGGCGCCGCCTGGCCGCGCCGGGCAAGATCTATCCGATCATTCATCCCGACCGTCCGGGGCAGCCTGGGAAAGTCACCGTGCACTACGCCGGCAACACGGCGCCGCGAGCCAGGCTGGAAATCGCCTACAAGGAGAAAGGGGTCGAGCGTCCAACGTCCGCGTCACCCGTGAGCTGACGCGCATCGACGTGACGCCGGCCGCCGTCAACCGCGTCGTGGCGCGCGCGGATCGCGTCGCCGAAATCGAGCTCGACGTGGAGGCAAAGGACGATCGCGAAGCGGACGCGCGGCCGACGCCTTCGACGCGCTCGCGCGCCTGCATGCGGCAGGGCTCTATCGCGACGCGTTGTCGTTCGATCGGGTCGACCGCGTGGCGGTGACCGTGGGGCTCAAGGACGTCCGCTCCCGGCGCGTGATTCCGACGACGGGAGCGTTTCCGCCGGGCAACGTGCGGCGCGCGGAGACGAAGGCCCGCGAGTCCCGCGGCAACGCGGATGCCGTGCAGTCGTCGATGAACCCCGGCAGACCGATGATCACCTGGGATCACATCATCAGCCCCGACGAGAGCGAAGCCATCGTCGGGCAGCTCGCCGCGTTCCCCGAAGTCAAGGCCTACAAGGCCGGCCGCTCGTACCGCGGCCGCGACATCTCCGTGCTGGAAATCACCAGCCCGACGACGAGCGAGCTCGTGTCGCTCGCGAAGCTGTCGGCGTACAAGCCGACGATCTTCATCACCGGGCCGCCAGCACGCCAACGAGGTGTCGTCGACGAGCCACATCCTGCGGCTCGCCGAGCTGCTCGTCACCGACAAGGCGTACAAGGACATTCTCAAGAAGGTCAACGTCGTGCTGCATCCGGTGGAGAACCCGGACGGCGCGCAGATGGCCTTCGAGCTCCAGAAGCTGACGCCGACCCACATGCTGCACGCCGGCCGCTACAGCGCGCTCGGCCAGGACGTCGCGTCGCTCGTCGGCCTGCCCGATCCGCTGCTTCCGGAATCGCTGGTGCGGACGCGCGTGTGGCGCGACTGGCTGCCCGACATCTATCTGAACCCGCACGGCTACCCGTCGCACGAATGGGTGCAGCCGTTTGCCGGTTACGTTCCGCCCGGCTTCCGCACGTATCTGTCGACACGCGGCTGGTACACCACCATCGGGACGCTGCGCGACCCGCGATATCCCGACCACGCCGACGCGACCGCCGCGCTTCGCGAGGCGATCGTTCGCGAGATCAACGCCAACCCTGATGTGCGGGCGATGGATCTTCGTCATCAGGCGCGCTACCGCAAGTGGGCGTACGGCTTCGGCCCCTATGTCTTCAATCAGGAGGTCTACAAGGACACGGCGATCTACTACAGCGATCCGGAAACCGGAGAGCCGAGCGGCAGCCGTCGGTTCGGCGCCGGCCGCGGCGGCAATCCGGGCGGAGAAGGCGGCGGCGCCGGCGGTGGAACCGGCCGGTTCTCGATGAACGCCTGGCCGCAGGTGACCTTCTTCAGCGGCGGCACCGAGGCGCCGGACGAAACGGCGCAAGGCGAGTGGCTGAACCTCACCGCGAAAGCGGGACTGTCGTATCTGATGGCGAGCGTGAAGTACTTGCGCGACGGACAGTACACCGTCCACCGCATCGAGGAAGACGCCGCCCGTGATTCGGTATCGCTCACAACCGTTAGAATTCGTCCCGGTCATGCCCGCCCGTACGTCGCCGCAACGGCAGACGTCGACTGGTGGCCAATGAACGGGCGGGAGGCACACATGCGTAATCGGCTCGTCGGACTGGCAGCCTTCGTCTGCATCCTGGCCTGGAGTATCACCGCCTCTGCGCAGAACGCGCAGATCACCGGAAGCGTGAAGGACTCGAGCGGCGGGGTCATTCCCGGCGCCACGATCACGGCGCGCAACGCCGAAACCGGACTGACGCGCGTTGCCGTGACCGACAACAGCGGCGACTTCCGCCTGCCGTCGCTCACGCCTGGACGCTACTCGGTGTCCACCGAGCTGAGCGGGTTCAGCAGCGAAACCCGTCCCGATATCATCCTGATCATCGACCAGACGGCGATCATCCATTTCGTGCTGAAGCCGGCGGCTGTTTCGGAAACGGTCACGGTCACCGGCGAGTCGCCGATTGTCGACGTCACGAGATCCGATGTGTCGACGTCGGTGTCGACCCAGCAGATTCAGGATCTGCCGGTGGCGTCGCGCCGCTGGATCGACCTGGCGATGCTGACGCCGGGCACGTCGCAGGACAACATCCGCGGCCAGTTCTATCGCGGCAACGTCAACGTCGGCGCCGGCGGCCGCGAATACTCGAACGGCTTCGTCGTCGACGGCGTCAACAACACCTGGGCCGAGATGGGGGAGCCGCGCCAGAACTTCGCGATGGACGCGATTCAAGAGTTCAAGGTCTCGACCTCCAACTACAAGGCTGAGTACGGCCTGGCGACCGGAGGCCTGGTCTCGGTGGTCACCAAGTCGGGGACGAACCAGTACCACGGATCGGGCCTGTTGTTCTTTCGCGACGCGTCGATCACCGCGCAGGAGTTCTTCCAGGCCACCAAGCCCGACTACCGCCGCTATCAGTACGGCGGCACCGTCGGCGGGCCCATCATCCAGGACAAGACGCACTTCTTCTTTGCGTACGAAGGCACGCAGGAGAAGCAGTTCCTCACCGTGAACGCGCGCGGATTGTGGCCGCAGTACCGAGGGCACGTTTCCCAGCGACCAGACGCGCTGGACCTATAACGCCAAGATCGATCACCAGCTCGGGAACGGGCAGAGCCTGTTCTTCCGCTACGGCGCGGAAGACGAATACCGGCCGATCATCACCGCCGGCGGCAGCGTGGCGGTCAGCAACAGCTTCGACTTCGCGGTGCCTCGCCAGTCGGCGGTGCTCGGCCACACCTGGGTGATCAATCAGCGCGCGCTCAACGACGCGCGGTTCCAGTACGCGTACGCCAAGTACGAGGTGTCCCCGCCGCTCAGCCACGGCAACTGGGATCCGGCCGACTTCAGCGGGCGCCTGCCGCTGTGCACGCCGATCTTCACGTATCCGTCGATCAGCGTGGGCGGCTGCGGCAACGCGCAGATGGGCCCGGAGTCGCGCTGGGAGCTGAAGGACGACTTCTCGTACCAGTTGCAGCGCTGGGGAGGCCACCATCAGTTGAAGGCGGGCGTCGACTTCAGCAGCATCCCGTTCGAGGGCGACAACATCGGCTCGCCTCTCGGCAGCTGGACGTTCCCGAGGGACGTCCCGTACAACGCCGCCGACCCGACGACGTATCCGACGCAGTACACGAACTCGCTGCCGACCTACGCGAACATTCCGACGAAGACCTTCGCCAGCTATCTGCAGGACGATTGGCAGGTCGCCAGCGGTCTGACGCTCAATCTCGGGCTGCGCTACGACCTGCAGAGAGGGTTCGTTCAACGAGGACGTGCCGGCCCTGCTCGCCTCGATCCAGGACAAGCTCGGACGCGACGGCTCGTTTCCGCTGGATGTCTCGGTCGTCGCGCAGCCGCAAACGGGACGCGGCGACTTCAACAACTTCGGACCACGCGTCGGCATGGCCTGGGATCCCGCCAACAACGGCGTGACCAACATTCACGCCGCCTGGGGCATGTTCTACGACAACATGCGGACGCTGCAGAACTTCGGCGAGCTGACCTGGCCGCAGGCCAAGCAGATCATCATCTCGCGGCCGTCATTTCCGGACCCGTACGGCGGCAAGTCGCGCGAGTCGTTCCTCACCGGCGCTCCGCCCAACATCACGGTCGAGTCCAACGATACGGTGAACCCGTACGCGCAGCAGTTCAACGCCGGCGTGAGCCGCACGGTGTCGCGCGATATCGCCGTCACGGCCGACGTCAGCCTGACGAATCGCTATTCCGACCGCGACACCATCGATCCGAACCTGCCGGATCAGAACACCAAGGCCAAGCTGTATCCGCAGTTCGCGCGCGTGAACTTCTGGGTGTCCACGGCCAACAACACGTATCGCGCGCTGCTGCTCAAGGTCGACAAGCGGATGTCGAACCACTACCAGTTCCTGGTGTCCTACACCTTGAGCAAGGCGATGGACACGGCGGCGACGAACCTCCTGGGCGATCGGTACGGCTTCTATTCGATCGAGCGCTACGGCGCCGCCGACCGCCGCCACCGCCTCGTCACCAGCGGCATCGTCCAACTGCCGGCGGCCATCCAGCTGTCGGCGATTGCCGACTTCCGATCGAGTCTCAGGTTCGCCCCGACCAGCTCGCTGGACCTCAACGGCGACGGCTACACCGGCGACCTCCCGGCCGGCGTCCTGCCGGGCACCGGCTGCCGTAACATGAACCTCGACGCCGTCAACACGTTCCGGCGCTCGCGCGGGCTGACCGAGGTGACCACCGTCGATTGTCCAGGATTCGCCAACGTCGATCTGCGGCTGTCGAAGATCTTCCGCATCGGCGCGACTCGCGCGGAGGTCATCGCGCAGCTGTTCAACATCTTCAACCACGCAAACTTCAACACGCCGAATGCGAGCGTCAACGCGGCGAACGACCCGCAGGGGCGCCCGCTGTTCGGGCAGAGCACGTCGCTGCTGCCCAATATCAACGCGCCATCGCGTCAAGCGGAGTTCGCCATCAGGTTCCAGTTCTAGCGGGCTTCCGGCCCTGCGAGGGCCTCAGCCCGCTATAGTTCACTTGTGAGCCCCGAAACCTGACCCAACGAATCAGGTTTCGGGTTCTCAAGGGTTCTAGCGGGTCGTCGTGGATCGATAGCCCGCCACGTGAGGGGTTCCCATGAAACGTCTGGTTTTCGTCCTTCTCGTCGTCGCAGCCACCGCCGTCACCCGCACGGCGCCGGGAGACACGGCGCCGGCCTCGTTGAGCGATTTCTTCACGCCGGGAGTCGTCTTCCAGGATCGCAACGGCGACGGCACCATCGATTTCGTCGACGCCAGGATCGTGGTGCCGGAACAACCTTCATCGGCCGAGCTCGCCGCCGCCGCGGACATCGGCGGACGCCTCGGCTACGAAACGTCGGCGATGAACCTGCCGCTTCCGTTCGCGCGCGGCTTCCAGCCGGGCCAGGCGATGCCGACGATCTTCGTCGGCGCCAAATCGCTGGCGGGATCGGGCGTGGGACTCGACGCCATCGGCGGCGCCGGTTTGAAAGCGGGTGATGGAGCTGTCGTCGCGTTTTCGCAAGGCGGAAAGACCGCCGTGGCGGTGTTGGGAGGCGACGAGAGCGGCATCGAGTCAGCGGCGGTGATGCTGGCCGGACATCTGCCGTACGTCTGGGACAAGAAAGGGCCGACCGCGGACAAGATCTCCGACGAGGTGAAGCAGTTTCTCGCCGGGAAGGGGGTCGTATCGCAGTCCGCCGCATCGACTGCGGTCTACGTCCGGTCGAGCGTGCCCGATTCGGCCGATCGCCTGACCGTCGTCGTGCAGATGGCCAACGGCGGCGAGCTCGAGAAAGCCATGGTCGCGCTCAACCAGTTCAAGGCGACGAGCGCGCGAGATCCGAAGAGGGCGCTGTCGTATGCGAACGTTCGCGCGCTGCAGATCCGGCTTCGGGCGCCGGGATCGTCGACGGTGTCGGTCGATTTGCCTCGAGCTGCCGCGGCAGAACCAGCGGTCTCCCAGCCGCCATCACGCCGGCCCGGGGGCGGCGCCAAGGAGAACTTCGATCTATCGACCTTCTACGCCAACGAGGGGGCGCTCGCCGACTCGGACAACAACCTGATCCCGGATAGGGTCGACGTCCTTCTGAGCGCAGAGGGCGATGGCTCGGAGGGCGTCGTGGATCTCGCGGCGCGCCTGGGCCTCGAGTCCACCGGCATCTCGATCCCGATCGCGCGCACGGCCAAAACGCTGACGGCTCCCGCCAGCGAGCCGATCCTCGTGCTCATCGGCACGTCGCACCCGATCGTCGATCAGCTGATCAAGGACCACAAGTGGGAGGCGCCGGCGCTGCAGCCTGGTGAGGGTCTCATTCAGATCGTGAAGAAGGCGTTCGGCGAGAAGAGCGCGCTGATCGTCACGGGCGGCGATGCCGCCGGTGTGCGCCGCGCGGTCGCTCAACTCGCCACGACGTTCCCGCATATCTGGCAGCGCGGCAAGGATCGCACGACGCTGGACGACGTCGAGGAGGACGTGCGCAAGTTCATCGCGGGACGATCGCCGGCTGGACAGGCGGCGATGAGCCTCTACAAGCTGGACCAGCTTGCTTCGCAACTCAAGGACAAGGATCTGGCATCGGCCCACGTGAAGGTCTTCGTCGAGAAGCCCGCCGACGGCTTTGCCGACTACGTGAAGCGCTACGCGGCCGACGCGATCAAGGCGCCGGAGCTGACCGTCGATCTTCAGAACCTCGACGTGCAGAACGGGCGCGTCCTCGTCAACGACGACTACGAGATCACGTCGGAAGTCGATGAGTTCTGGACGAAGCTGCGCGCGAAAGTCGTCCCCGGCTTGAAGAAGAAGCCGGCCGTGATCGTCGAGGCGCGCTTGAGCGAACCGCCGGAAGTTCGGCGTCAGATCGAGCTGCAGGCGCGAGCGGAGCTGATCAAGGCCGGCGCCGACGACAAGGCGACGACGGTCACGGTGCTGTCAGCCTACAAGCAGGGTTACAGCTGGCTCTACGACGTGGTCCGCCCCGCGCTCGAGGGCAAGGCGATCGATCAGGTCACGATCCGGTTCGCCGAGATCGGCCCTCCGGCCGGTTGGCAGCAGCAGGGCATGTACGCGCCGACGCGATGGCTGCTCGAGCTCTACCCGATTGACGAGATCCTCGCGTCGGAGCTGAAGATCGATCTCAAGAACATTCACTTCGAGATGGCGCCGATTGGATCGCCGGCCTACGAAGTGATCGCGACGGCCAAAGGCGGCGGCGCCCCGCTGTTCCAGCGCACCTTCGATCCTGCCGTCGTCGAGCGGCCGTTCTTCGATCGGTTTCCCGACTACGAGCGCGTGCGGGTGACGACCGGGTGGATCAAGGCCAGCGTGAGCGGCAAGACCGCGATCGACGAGCGAATCGCCACCGACCCCGAACGCTTCTGGGATCGGTTCCAGTCCAGGACGCTGCCGGCGCTGTACGACCACGTGATGGCGCTCGGGAACGGCAAGCCGCAGGCCGGAGGATGCGCCGTTCTTCGGCGAGCTGACGGTCGACTTGACGATGAGCGAGCCCGACTACCGGCTGCCGGTCGACCAGGAGCAGATCTCGTCGATGGAGGCGCTCCACGAGGAGATCTACTTCAACACGATTCATTTCTTCGACGTGATGGGCCGCTTCACGCGCGGCGCCGGCCTCGCGTATCCGGGCCGCATCATTCCGATCATGCATCCCAGGGCCGACGGCAAGCCGGGGCGCGCGAAGATTTCCGTCACCGGCTTCGACGCGTCCCGCCCTTCGGTCGTCGTCGAATACAAAGATCGCAGCGGGAAGAGCGGTGTGGCGCGGCTCGACATCCCGAAGATTGCGGTGGATCGCCCTCAAACGCTGGCGGCCGACCGTGCGCGCCGGGGTCGATGGAATCGACCGGCTCGATCTGCGCGTGAAGGTCGACACGCAGGCCGACGAGCGCGAGTCGCTCGTCAAACGCAGCGACGAGTTCCGCGTGGACCGCTCGATCCTGTCCGCCGAACAGGTGTCGCGGGTGATGGCGAACCTCGCGAACATGCGGACATCCGGGCTCTACCGCGAGGCTCTTGCGTACCACGATCTCGGCAACATCCGGTTGACGATCGCCTGGGAACATGAAAGCAAACCGGGCGCGGAACAAGTGGCCACGCTCGGGCCTGGCGCCCCTGAACCGTTTCCCGACATCAAGAAATACCCCGCGACGGATCTCCAATGGGACACGCCGATTCCGCCGCCGGAGGCGTACGGCGTGCTCGCGAAGATGTCGGCGCAAAAGGAGGCGACCGTCTACAAGGTCGGGCACAGCTACCTCGGCAAAGACGTCTGGGCGATGGACCTGATGCCGCCCATCGAGGCCTCCCACTGGTCGCAGGCCAAGCAGACGACGATGAAGCCGACCATCGTCTACTCCGCGCGGCAGCACGCCAACGAAGTGTCGTCCACGAGCCACGTGCTGCGAATGGCGGAGCTGCTGCTCACCGATCCCGCGTATCGAGAAAAACTCAACAAGGTCAACGTCGTGATTCACCCGATCACGAACGCGGACGGTGCGCAGCTCGCATTCGACCTCCAGAAGATCAACCCGACGTACATGCTGCACGCCGGCTACCTCGGTGCACTTGGGGTCGACGTGACGTCGGCGCAGTGGGACAACGATCCGATGTACCCGGAAAGCGGCATCCGGCCGAAGATCTGGCGCACCTGGCTCCCCGACATCTTCCTCAACCCGCACGGCTACCCGTCGCACGAATGGGTGCAGATGTTTTCGGAATACGCCGCCTGGGTGCGAACCCGCTCGGTGGAAACCCGCGACTACTGGACCATGCGCGGGTGGTGGATGCCCGGGTTCGCGTGGCTGGACGACGCGCGGTATCCGCGGCACAAGGACGAGCAGATGAAGCTGCTCGAGAAGATCACGGAGTACGCGAAGCAGGCGCCGGGCACCGTCGCGCTCAACGCGCGTGCCTACGATCGCTACAAACGCTACAGCTTTGATTTCGACCAGAAGAACTTCAAGCTCGATTTCACCAACGGCGTGCTGATCTACAAGTCGATCAAGGGCGCGCGAGCCAATCCCACGAGCCAGGACTTCATGACTCGTAATCCCAACGTGACCATCTGGGACGGCGTCACTGAAGCGCCCGACGAGACCGCGCGCGGCGACTGGATGAAGCTCGTCGCCAATGCCGGCCTGCAGTGGGACAAGGCGATCCTCGACTACCTGGTCGAGGGACGCCACGAGGTCGAGCGCAAGGTCGAGCCGTTCTGGAACGGCGTCACCCTGTCGATGAACCGGCCGAGACCGCCCAAGCCGGAGAAATCCGACGAGGAGAAGAAGACGACGGATGGGGGGCGGTAGAGGGCGGGAGAGAGGCGGGACAGGGCGGGATGGGCGGGAAAGGCGGGAGGGGCGGGATGGGCAGGAAGGGCGGGAAAGGCTGGGAAGGTGGGCAGGACACGAAGTAGTGCAGGCCTTCAGGCCTGCGCTCAGGCGTGTTCTGGCGGTGTGGAGCTTGAGGTCGGGGATGTCGGCGAAGTCTGAACTGATTTAGCGTCCACAGGGCGGTATCGTGTGCGATGCGCGCATGCGGCGATCGCCAAATCGATCTCTCGACCGCGTGCGCGCGGCGTACGAAGTGTAGAGCCGGCGCGTCAAATACGATGGCGCCGGCCGCCGCTGCGTCTCGCGCTCCGAATCGAGCTCAGCTCGCGGTCGACGTCCGCCGCCGTGCGGATGGGTTTTCGTCTTCACGATTGCATCGAGCGTCGCGAGTGCTCGGACACGCTCGGCTTCGCTGAGGCGTTCGACACGGTCGGCATAATCGTTGACGGCCTCCCGCACGATCTCACTTTGCGGTTTGTTCGCGCGCGCGGCCGCCTGCCGCAGGCGTGAGACCGTTCGATCATCGAGCGTAAAGGTCACCTTGACCATACCGATACGATACTCCCATGATCTGAGGGTTCGAGCCTTCCAATGTCGTATTGCGATCCTTTCGACGTATCCTTTGTCTTGATGCGGGCCGAGTATTGCGATAGCGACGGACGGCTACGGGACCTTATGCGCATTGACATCAACTCCGATACCGGCGAGTCGTTCGGGGCCTACACCATCGGCCACGATGCCGGGACTCTTCCGCTCGATCACGTCGGCCAACGTCGCGGCGGGATTTCACGCCGGGGATCCGTCGGTGCTCCGCGCGACGATTCGCCTCGCGAAGGAGCACGGCGTGGCGGTTGGCGCGCACCCGGGGTTTCCTGACCTCGTCGGCTTCGGCCGCCGTGAGCTGAACGTCACGCCGCAGGAGGCCGAGGATTTCGTGCTCTACCAGATCGCCGCGGTCTCCGGCGTCGCCGCGGCCGAAGGCGTCGCGCTCCAGCACGTCAAGCCGCACGGCGCCTTGTTCAACATGGCCGTCCGCAATGCGGAGCTCGCCGCCGCGATTGCGCGCGCGGTCGCCGCCTTCGACAAGACGTTGATTCTCTTCGGTCTCCCCGGATCGGAAATCCTGAACGCCGGACGTGCCGCCGGCCTGCGCGTCGCCGCGGAGGTGTTCGCCGACCGCGCCTACGAGCCCGATGGATCGCTCGCCTCGCGCCGCAAGCCCGGTTCGGTCATCCACGACGCGGCGGCGGTCGTGGCGCGCGCGGTGCGCATGGTGAAAGAGGGCAGCGTCGTCGCCGTCGACGGATCGGTGGTGCCGCTCGAGGCCGACACCATCTGTGTCCACGGCGACACGCCGGGTTCGGACGATCTCGCCGCGAAGATCCGCGCCGGCCTCGAGGCTGCCGGTGTTATCGTCAGGGCCATCGGAGCCAAGTGACTGTAGTCCATCAGCCATCCCCCCTTAGCCATCAGCCATCAGCCATCAGCCATGACGATGGCCGCGACCGCGACGGGTTTCTGACCTGGTGGACCGAAGCCGATTCGCGCGCGCGCCATGCCTTCATCGCCGCCGCGCTCGGCTGGATGCTCGATTCGTTCGACGTGATGCTCTACGCGATGGTGGGCGCCGCCCTCATCAACGATCCGACCCTTCACCTGTCGTTCCAGACCAACGGCCTGCTCGGGTCCGTCACCCAGCTCGCCGCAGCTGCCGGTGGCGTGGTGTTCGCGGTCATCGCCGATCGGCTCGGCCGCAAGCGCGCGCTGATGGGCGCGATCCTGATGTACTCGGTCTTCACCGCGGCCTGCGGCTTCTCGCAGACGGTGACGCAGCTGGCGGTGTTCCGCGTCTTCCTCGGTCTCGGGATGGGCGGCGAGTGGGCGACCGGCGCGGCGCTGGTCTCGGAGTCGTTTCCGGCGCGACATCGCGGCAAGGCGCTCGCCTTCGTGCAGAGCTCGTGGGCGATCGGCTACGGCTTCGCCGCGCTGGTGAACCTGCTGGTGATGCCGATCTGGGGCTGGCGCGGCGTCTTCTTCGTCGGCGTCATCCCGGCGCTCTTCACGATGTGGATTCGCCGCAACGTCGAAGAGCCGAAGATCTGGCTCGACACGCCGAAAGCGGATCGCGGCCGAATCAGCCTGCTGTTCACGCCGAGGATCGCCAGGGTCACGGTCTTCGTGACGCTGATGAACGCCTGCACGCTGTTCGGCTGGTGGGGGCTCAACAGCTGGGTGCCGTCGTATCTGGCGCTCGGTCCCGAGCGCGGCGGCATCGGCCTCTCCTCGTCGGTGATGTCGCTGTTCGTCATCCTGATGCAGACGGGCATGTGGCTCGGGTACGTGAGCTTCGGCTACATCGCGGACGCGATTGGCCGCAAGAAAACCTACGTGACGTTCGTCCTCGCGGCCAGCCTGCTGCTGCCGCTCTACGGCTTCCTCAAAACGCCCGCCCTGCTCCTGGCGCTCGGTCCGCTCGTCGCCTTTTTCGGCACCGGCTACTACAGCGGTTTCGGCGCGGTGATCGCCGAGCTCTACCCCACGTCGGTTCGAGCGACCGCCGCCGGCGTCTGCTACAACACCGGCCGCATCGCCAGCGCCGCGGCGCCGTTCGTGGTCGGCTCGCTCGCGGCCTCGCGCGGGTTCTTCTCGGCGTTCGCGGTCGCCGGCTTCGCCTTCTTCCTGGCGGCCATCATGTGGCTCTGGATTCCCGAGACGAAGAATCGGGAACTGACCTGACGCACGCGTCCGGCGCTGACGATGAAGCGCTGAGTATACTGTGAGATATACTTACAGATATGGGCAAGCCGCTGATGATCCAGGAAGACGACGACCGGCGAATCGAGCGACTCAAGGAGCGTCTCGGTATCGCGACCAAGATTGACGTCGTCCGGGCCGGGATGGCGCTGCTGGAGCAGGACGCGCTGCGCCGAGAGCGGCTCGAGCAATGGAAACGTGCCGCAGCTCGCGTGGCGGTGGACAGCGCGCACGTGAACGCCGCATTCCGGGTCCATTCACGTCTGAAGCGGTCGTAGGCCGTGACCCCGCAGCAATGGCACGTCTACGTCGTGGACCTCGAGCCGCGCGTGGGCACGAAACCCGGCAAGCAGCGGCCGTGTCTGGCCGTCCAACCGACACCGTTCGCGGCCGCGGGGCTTCCAAGCACGGTCATCCTCCCGCTGTCCACACGGCTCGTCCACGACGCGTTTCCACTCCGAGTGCGGCTGGCGAAAGGCACGTGCGGCCTGACGGACGAGAGCGACGTGCTCGTGGACCAGATCCTGGCGTGGGATAACGGGCTGTTCCGCCGCGATCTGGGTGAATTGCCGGAGGCGCTGCAGGACGACGTGCGCGCGGCGCTGCGCGAGTTTCTCGACCTGTGAGTCGCGCGGTCGCCTGTACCGCTCCGCTCGTATAATTCAACAGCATTGACCCCAGCAGTGACGGCCGTCGTCGCGATGTACGGCGCCTTCCTGACCGTCGGCTGGGTCGCGTCGCGCAAGGCTCGCAACGGCACGGCCGCGGATCTCATCGTCGCCGGCCGCGCGATGCCGCTCTGGATCGCCGCGCTCACGATGACGGCGACGTGGGTCGACGGCGGCTATCTGCTGGGCACCACCGAAGGCGCCTACAAGAGCTCCATTCAGCTCGGCATCCAGGGCGGCCTCTGCTTCGGCATCAGCCTGATTCTCGGCGGCCTGTTCTTCGCCGGCATCATGCGCCGCTACGGTTTCACCACGCTGATCGATCCGTTCGAAGCCCGCTTCGGCAAGCGCTGGGCGGCGGTGCTGTTTCTGCCGGCGCTCGCCGGCGAATTGTTCTGGAGCGCGGAGCTGCTGGTCGCGGTCGGCTCGACGTTCGGCGTCCTGCTCGGCATGAAGCTGACGACGGCGATCCTTCTCGCGGCGATCGTGACCACGGCCTATACGATGCTCGGCGGCATGTGGTCGGTTGCCTACACCGACATCTTTCAGCTGGCGATCGTCGCAATCGGCCTCTGCGTCGCGCTGCCGTATGTGCTGGAAGGCGCCGGCGGACTGCGTCATGCCTGGGAGGCGTACATCGCCGCCAGACCGGAAGGCGGCGGCATTGTTCCGCCGTGGCAGCCGCACACCGATCTCTGGAACCGCGCGTCCACGATCGGATGGTGGGACACGTCGGTGATGCTGATGTGCGGCGGCATTCCGTGGAACTGCTATTTTCAGCGCGTGCTCTCGTGCCGATCGCCGCGTGCGGCGCGCGGACAGTCGATGCTGTCCGGCGGGCTGACCATCGCCTTCACGATTCCACCGCTGCTGATGGGCGTCGCCGCGTTCGCCTACCCCTGGCCGGCCGACGTTGTCGCGCGGCTGCAGGCGACACCGGCCGAAACGATGCCATTGCTGTTCCTTCGCGCGGTGCCGCGCACGATCGGACTCGTCGGACTCGCGGCGATTGTCGGCGCCGTCAGCTCCAGTTTCAGTTCCTCAATCCTGTCGGCGGGATCGATGCTGAGCTGGAACTGCGTGAAGCGGCTGGTCTGGCCCGGCGTCTCGGCCGATCAAATGAAGCGGGTGATCCGCTCGTCGATCCTCCTGTTCGGCGCAGTGGCCACCGGACTGGCGCTCAAGGTGCAGAGCGTCCAGGCGTTGTGGTTCTTCACGAGCGATCTCGTCTTCGTGCTGCTGTTCCCGCAGCTGATCTTTGCCCTGTTCGACCCGAAGGCCAATCGCACCGGATCCATCGTCGCCTTCGTCGTGTCGTTCGCCCTGCGCGTCGGCGGCGGCGAACCGTTGCTCGGCGTGCCCGCGATCGTGGCGTACCCCGACACGCTGCCCTTCAGGATCGTGGCCGCGACGCGCCGGTCTCATCCTGCTGCCGCTCGTCTCCCGGGCGACCGCCCATTGGGATCCACCCTTGCCGCTCCGCAATGTCGTCAGCGCCGAATCGTGAGCGCCGTGCGAAAGGCTTTCGCCTGGCTCGTCCATCTCTACACCGCCATGGGGCTGGTGTGTGCCGCCGGCATGGCCGTCCTCATCGTGCGTGGCGACGACGCGTCGTTCCGCCTGGCCTTCTTTCTCATGATGCTCGCGACCGCGGTTGACGCGACCGACGGCTGGCTCGCCCGCAAGGCGCGGGTCAAGGAGACGCTGCCAGGATTCGACGGCGCCGCGCTCGACAACCTGATCGACTTTCAGACGTACACCACGCTTCCGCTGCTGCTGGTCTGGCGCGCCGGCCTGCTGCCGGGCCGAACTCGCATGGCTCCTTCTGCTGCCGCTGCTCGCCAGCGCCTATGGCTTCTCGCAGGTGAACGTCAAAACCGCCGACGGATTCTTCCTCGGCTTCCCGTCGGTACTGGAACATCGTCGCGTACTACCTGTTCGTGCTGCATCCGGCGACGTGGGCTGCGGTCACGCTCATCGTCGCCTGTTCGATCCTGACGTTCGTTCCGACGCCGTACCTCTACGCGACGCGCGGCGGCCCTTTCGCGAAGACGATCAACATCGGCTCCGCGATCTGGTTCCTGTCGCTCGGGTTCGTGCTGTTCGGGCCCGAGCATCAGCGGCGGCCGGTCGCGATGCTTTCGCTGCTGTTTCCCGTGATGTATCTTGCGCTTTCGGCGTTCGTGACGCTGGGGCGGTTCCCGCCCGGCCGAGTGCACACCGTATCGACGAGGAAATGATGAAGAGAACAACGCCGGCAATCGCCGTCGCGCTCACCCTGGTCTCGACTGTTTTCGCCCAGCCGCCCACAGAGCGTGCAGGACGAGTACGCCGTCTACGATCTGCTCGCACCGGAGAGCGCCTCCTTTCGAACCGTCTACGAGGTGTCGGTGACGACGCCGGGCGCGACCGTGTTTGCGGATCGCATCGGCGGCGGTCTGACGACTGCCAGCAAGGCCGACGATGCGGTCGTGGACGTGATGACGGGTGCGCCGCTCAAGTTCGCGGTCACGAACGAGGCGATCGAGGTGCAGCTGGCGCGTCCCGTTCCGGCCGACGGCGGCCAGGCGCGTCTTCGGATCACCAAGACCTACACCGATGTGAAGAACTATCGGCGCGATGGAAGCGGGCTCGTGTTCGACCGCGCGATTCCCATCCGGCACGTCGCGATCATCCTGCCCGCCGGTTATCAGCTGACCGAGTGCAACGTGCCATCACAGGTCCTCACGGATGCGGATGGCCGAATCCGGGTGAGCTTCATGTACCAGGCGCCAGGGGCCGCCCCGCTGGTTCTCAAGGCAAAACCGGGCGCGCCGACAGGCGACGCGGCGAAGCCCCGGCCGCTGACCAACGCGCGCACGTGGGAAACGATGCCGACGCAAGGACCGACCGAGCGCGCCCGTCTGTCGGAACGCGCGCATCAGGATCGAGACATCGTCTACTTCCTGCAATCGCCGGAGACGCACGCGTTCAGCCTGTATCACGACTACACCGAGTCGCGCGAAGGCACCGACAAGTATCTCAACGTCGTTCGCACAGGCAGCACCGTGTCGAACACATCGGGGAAAGTGCTCGATACCGGTGAAGTCCTGAAGGCCGAGACGCTCACCGGCGCGCAGATGAAGGCGGCCGGGATCGATGCGGGTGGTGAACAGGTCGCGCCGGACCAGCAGGTGGTCGTGACGCGGTTTTCGCCGGTCAAGAAGGGGCAGTCGGTTCGCCTGCGGCTCTCGGAAACCTATACCGCGCCGCAAAGCTATCGCGTCGAGGGCGACGAGTTCGTGTTCGAGCGCAGCCTTGGCCGGCCCCGCAACTCGGTCGTGCTGCCGCGCGGCTGGTATCTGACGGCGCTCTCGATTCCGGCGGTTGTCCGGCAGACGCCCGACGGCCTGACGCGCGTGGACTTCGTGAACGGCCGTCCCGATTCAGTGGACGTGCTGATGAAAGGCAGGAAGCTGGCGGCGCCGAAATAGCCGGAGATACGCAATGCCGCTGGCAAGCCACCGCGCTCATTTCGAAACCGGCGAGACCTGTCGGGAAGCACCGGTCGAGCCACGAGACGTCGGCGGCTTGCCAGAGCCTTGTTACTGCACGACGAGCGTTCCCACCATTCCCGGATGGATCGTGCAGTGATATGTGAACGTGCCGGCAGTGCTCATCGCCAGCGGAGTGCTCGTCGCGCCGGCGCTGATCGTGCCGGTTCCGAACCGCGACGCGTCCTGCGTTGCGTCGTGCGCCGTGGTGTCGCCGTTCTTCCAGGCGACGGTCTGACCGACCCGCATCGTTGTTGGATTCGGTGAGTACGACTGATTGCCCCGATCGCCCACCATCGTGATGGTGACGTCGGCCGCAACCGTTGGTGCAGACGGGCTCGAGCTGCCGCAGCCGGCGGCCAGACCGGCGACCGCTGCAAGCGCTGCGAGACCGACCGTGAAACGAAACCTCGACATTCCGACCTCCGAAAAAAATTGATATGAAACCTGACGAACTGATCAAGGCAAGCGCTGTGCCGGATTCGAGTCGGCGGAATCGTGAGGGAATGCGCAAAATCCGGCGGTCCGCCGCCACCTCAGGCTCGACCATCCGCGTAAGCGGTTACGTGATGCGCTGGATGGCCAGCGCAAAGGCGTCCGCGGCCGGCGGGTCGTGTTCGAGGTAGAGGCTGGGCTCGACCAGTTCGATTTCCATGAGCACGAATCGATCGGCGGCGACGACGGTGTCCACCCTCGCATACAGGCAGCCGGGTGCGTGCTCGTCGAGAAGCGCCTGACCGCAGGCGACCAGCGCCGGCGGCGGATCCGTCCGCGACAATCCTCCCGCCAAGACGCTCCTGGACGCGGAACTCGCCGGCCTGCGGCCGTTTGTTGACGGCGTGGCTGAAGCGGCCGCCGAAGAACATCATCGAGATCTCGCCGCGGGTGCGGATTTCCGGGACGAGCGGCTGGATCAACACGTCACCGCGCACGAGCATCGTGTCGAGCGTGCCCTGGTCCGACGCGGCGGTGGCGGAGGATGTGCGCTCGGTCGAGAAGCCGTCGGCGGAGATCGTGGGTTTCATGACGGCCTCCTCCCAGCCACGCGCCTGGAGCAGCGCGCGCAGATCGACGGCCGCGCCGCGATCGAGAATCTCTGTCGGCGGAGGGCTCAGGTGCGGATGCGCGAGGCGCGCGAGGTACCGTTTGTCGGTGTTCCATCGAAGCACGTGCGGCGGGTTCCACAGGGCGGCGCCCATCCGCTGCATCCGATCGATCCAGGCGTGAAACTCGGCGACGCGGCGGTGGTAGTCCCATGTCGATCGCAGGACGATGGCGCGGTAGGCGAGCCAGTCGACATCCGGATCGTCCCAGCACACCGGCATCGGTTCGCGATCCCAGGCGTGTGAGTGCGCTGGCCGCCAGCCGATCGTCGGCGTTCAGCTCCGGCAGGTCTCGATACGTGACGAACGCGATCACGCGGTTCGCTACTCAATGCGGACGATGCGGTCGGATACGTGCGGGAAACGGGCGAACACCGCCGGGTCGTGTCCCGGGACGAGCAGGCGCGGCTCGCTCGCGAGCGATTTCATCCGGTCCTGCGTGCGCAGGTTCGACACCGCATCGAGTGTTTGAGCGATCGCCACGTGGGCGTCCATGTTTTCGTAGAGGTACATGTTGTCCGACGCGATGACGACGTCGCGCGGGCGCGTCGAGACGACGAAGAACTGCGACGCGAAGGTGTGTTTGCCGCCGACGCCGAACGCGATTCCGGAAAGCGACGTGTCGTCCTCGCCGCGGACGAACGAGACTTTTCCTTCCGTGTTTCTCTTCACGATCTCGAGCACGTCGTCGGCGTCGATCCCGCCGTGAGCCGCGCGCCGACTGCCACGCCTCGCCGGTGTAGTAGTCGTACTCGTCCTTCTGCACCCAGACACGCGCTTTCGGAAACAGATCGATCCCGCCGGCGTGATCCCAGTGCATGTGCGAGAGCAGCAGGTCGGTGACGTCTTCCGGCTTGATCCCCAGCGGTCCGAGGGCCTCTGAAGGCTTGATGTAGTCCTTGACGGTGAATTGCGTGAAGTACCGATCGCGGTGAAAGCCCGAGTCCACGATCGCGATCCGGCCGTCGATCCCCTTGAGGACCCAGATCATCATCGCGATGTCCATGCGCCGCGACCGATCCGCGCCGGCAACGAGGCTCGAAACAGGGAAGTTCGCGAGCGTCGCAAAGCGGACGGCATACACCTCGTACCGGTCCACGTCGGCGCGAACGTGAGGAGCCAGCATGGCGAGCGCAGCGAGCGCGATGACGACGGCCGTCTTGCCCATCCTGCCCATCCTCCCGTCCGCCCATCCTGCCCCTCCTGCCCTTTATCCCTGAGAGGCTCGCCGCAGCACCTTGCCGACCATCGTCTTCGGCAGGTCGGCGCGGAACTCGATATGCGCGGGAACCTTGTACGGTGCGAGCGTCTCGCGGCAGAACGCGCGCAGATCGGCTTCCGACACCATCTGTCCCGCGCGAAGGACCACCCAGGCTTTCACGGCTTCGCCCTTCTTCGGGTCGGGGATGCCGGCGACTCCGACTTCCGCGACCGCCGGATGCGCCGCGATCGCCTCTTCGACCTCGCGCGGCCACACCTGGTAGCCGCTGGTTTTGATCAGGTCTTTCTTCCGATCGACGATGAAGAGGTAGCCGTCCTCGTCCAGGTATCCCAGGTCGCCGGTGTGCAGGAAGCGACGTGTCGCGCCATCGACGACGTGATCGCGCAGCGCGATCGATGTTTCGTCCGGCCGTTCCCAGTAGCCGGTCATGAGCTGAGGCGCGCAGAAGGCGATCTCGCCGACGGCCTGCACCGGCTGCTCCTGCGTGCCTTCATCGTCGTCGAAAATGCGCACGGTGACGTCGGGCAGCGGCATGCCGACCGAGCCGAGCTTGTTGGGCCCCTTCACCGGGTTGACGCACAGCGCCATCATCGCCTCGGTCAGCGAATAGCCCTCGACGATGCGGGCGCCGGTGAGCGATTCGAAGCGGGCCTTGGTGTCGGCGAGCAGCGCCGAGGCGCCGGAGAAACAGATGCGGATGGACGAGAAGTCGATCTTGCCCTGCTTCACGAGCGGGTGATTCAGCATGGCGATGTAGAGCGTCGGCACCCCCGCGAAGAACGTCGGCTTGACGCGCTTGATGGTGGCGAGCAGATCGGGCAGGTCGCGCGGGTTCGGCACGATCGCCATCGCCGCGCCAATCATGAACGTCAACGCCTGCACGCCGACGTTGCCGTACACGTGGAACAGCGGCAGCGGCAGGAACGTGACATCGTCCGTCCCGCGAAGGGCCGACGCATGCCATGCCTGGATCTGCGAGCCCGCGATGACGTACGCGTCGTGCGTGCCGAGCACGCCTTTCGGGCTGCCCGTGGTGCCGCCGCTCATCAGCAACACCGCCGGATCCTGCACGCGAGGAGCAGGAGCCGAGGGCTTGCGGCCGCGATTGACGAGGAGCAGATGCGCGAAGTCGTGATCGCCCGGCTTGAGGCTGATTCGATCGCCGTCGCGCGTTTCCCGGAACAGCGTGAACAGGACCCGCAGCAGCGGCGGGAAGAATTCCTTGATGTTGGTCGCGATCACGCGGCGAACGCCGGTCGTGGGTTGAACATGCTTGACCCGCTGGTAGAAGCGCGTCAGCGTCACCAGCGTCCTGACGCCGTTCTCCTGCAGGGCGCCGGCGAGCTCGTGCTCGGTGTAGATCGGGTTCAGCGGCGCGACGATGGCGCCGATCTTCCAGGCGCCGAACTGGGCGATGAAGAACTGCGGGCAGTTGGGGAGCAGCAGGCCGACGCGGTCTCCGCGGGTCACGCCGAGCGCCGCGAACGCTGCGCCACAGGCATCGCTCAGGCGATCGAGCTCACCGTAGGTGAGCTTCGCGCCTTTGAAGAGCAGCGCGGCGCTCGCCGGACGATCGCGGGCGGCGTCCGCGAGGTACTCGACGAGCGTTCGATTGGGATACGGTTCGAGCGTTGCGGGAACGCCGGGATCGTAGTGTGGAAGCCAGGGCGCGGCCGTCGGCATCGGACGGCCGATTATAACGGCGCGCCGTCACGATCGGAAGACCGTCACGGCGTGTCGAAGATTCCTGCGTCTTGCGTCGTTTCTGTCTATATCCCTGCGGCGGGAGCGAGCAGCATCAGCAGGAGCGCCTTCTGGCCGTGCAGGCGATTCTCGGCCTGGTCGAAGACGACCGAAGCGTCCGATTCGAACACCTCCGCCGTGACTTCCTCGCCTCTGTGCGCGGGGAGGCAGTGCATGAACAACGCGCCCGGCTTGGCGAGCGACATCAGCTCGTCGTTCACCTGGTACGGTGCGAAGATGCGCCGCCGCACGGCCGCTTCGGCCTCCTGTCCCATCGACGTCCAGGTATCGGTGTAGACCGCGTCCGCGCCGGCGACAGCGTCGGCGGCGTCGCTGAAGAGCCGGAGCCGCGCGCCGTGGCGCGCGACCGCAGTGGCCTGTTGCACGACGGCATGCGGCAGCTGGTAGGGCTCCGGGCTCGCGATGTGGACGTGGACGCCGAGCATCGCGCCGGCGTGGGCGAGCGACGTCGCCACGTTGTTGCCGTCGCCGACATAGGCGACGGTGCGTCCGCGCAGCGGGCCGATGTGCTCCTCCAGCGTCAGGAAATCGGCGATCGCCTGGCAGGGATGTTCCTGATCCGTGAGCGCGTTGACGACGTGCAGCCGCGGCGCGGCGTCGGCGAACTCGCGCAGAATGTCCTGCGAGAAGGTGCGGATCACCACGCCGTCCACCCAGCGCTCCAGATTGCGCGCGACGTCGGCCACCGGCTCGCGCAGCCCGAACGCCACGTCAGGCTGCAAGGTGACCAGATGGCCGCCCAGTTCGCGGATGGCGATCTCGAAGGTCGAGAACGTGCGCAGGGACGGCTTGTGAAAGAGCATCGCCACATGCCTGCCGTTCAAGACGTCGGCCGTCGGCGCGTGACGCCCGAGCGATCGGTCTGATTTCAGCTGCGCGGCCAGCTGGAGGCAGCGTTCGAGCTCGGCCGCGTCGAGGTCGAGCACGGACAGGAAATCCTTGTGCGTCTGCGTCTGAGTCGCCTGGGTCATTGATAGCCCTCGCGTTTTCATTCCAGTGTAGTGCGGACCTTCAGGTCCGCCGTCTCGGGCAGGCCTGAAGGCCTGCACTACATCAGAGCGAAAAGGGTCTAGGTTCTGTAGTCCGCATTGATGCGCACGTATTCGGCGCTCAAATCGCACGTCCACACCGTGGACGAAGCGGTGCCCGCACCGAGGTCGACACCGATGCTGAGCTCCGTGCCCTTCAGATACTCGGCGGCTGCCGGCGCCAGTTCGTCGTGCGGCTGGCCGTCCTTGAACAGCACGAGCGAACCGATGGTCACTCCGGCGCGGGATGCGTCGAGCGAGACACCGGCGCGGCCGGCGGCGCAAATCAGGCGCCCCCAGTTCGGGTCGCCGCCGTGAATCGCGGTCTTGACGAGCAGCGAGTTGGCAATCACCTTGGCGGCCTTGCGCGCCTCGGCTGCTGTGGCGGCGCCGGTCACATTGATGGTCACGAGCTTGGTCGCTCCCTCGCCGCCGCGGACGATGGCGAGCGCCAGTTCCCTGCAGACGGCCGTCAGACCCTCGACGAACGTGCCGTAGCCGGCTTCGTCGACGACGACGCCGCTGGCGCCGCTGGCGAGGAGCAGGACGCAATCGTTGGTCGACGAGTCGCCGTCGACCGTGATCGCGTTGAACGTCTGATCGACCGCTTCGCGCAGCGCGCGGTCGAGGAGCGGCTTGGCACCGACGCGTCGGTCGTCACGAAGCCGAGCATCGTCGCCATCATCGGTTCGATCATGCCGGCGCCTTTGCACATGCCGCCGATCGAGGCTTCGCGCCCGCCGATGCTGATTCGTGCCGCCGATTCCTTCGGCGCCACGTCGGTGGTCATGATGGCTCTCGCCGCGGCAGGGCCCTGATCGGCGCCGAGCGCCTCGAAGGCGGCCGGAATCCCGCTCTGGACCTTGTCCATGGGGAGCGCGACGCCGATGACGCCGGTCGACGCGACGAGTACCTGTTCGACCGGGCAGCCGACGAGCCGCGCGGTTTGTTCGGCCATGGCGCGCGCGTCGCGCAGGCCCGTGTCGCCGGTGCACGAGTTCGCGCAGCCGCTGTTGACGACAATCGCGCGCGCCGTCCCGCCCGAGCGCTTCAGGTGCTCCTGCGACACGATGACCGGCGCCGCCAGCACCTTGTTGGTCGTGTAGACGGCCGCGACCTGCGCGGGCGCGTCGGCGACGAGCAGCGCGAGATCGGGGTTGCCGTTGGCCTTGATGCCGGCGCTGATGCCCGCGGCGCGAAATCCGCGCGCCGTGGACACGCCGCCGCCCGTGACGGTCGAGAGTGGGGCTCCCATCTACGAGAGCGGCGCCGCAGCCGGCCGATAGTGCCCGGCCTCCGTCTGCGCTGCCGGCAGTCCGTAGCCGTGCTCCGCATCGAACGCCACGTCGAGCGGCACCACCATCGCGTACTGGCCGCAGCTGCGGAACTGCGGGCACTTCACGCAGTCGGTGAACACCTTCTCCGTGAGCCACAGGTGCGGCACGATCGAGAAGCCCATGTGGATGAAATAGCGCGGTGCGTGCGTGAACGCGCAGAGCTTCTCGTAGCCTTCGCGGCGCGCGCGCAAGCGGAGCTCGTCGACAATCGCCACGCCGACGCGGCTGCCGCGCGCGCTGCTGTCCACGGCGAGCGATCGCACTTCGGCGACGTGGGGACTGAGCGGCGCCAGCTCGGCGCAGCCGACGATTTTTCGCGCTTTGACCGCAACGACGAAGCGCTCGGCGTGGATGGAGAGCTCGCCGAGCGTGCGCGGCAGGAGATGCCCCTCTTCCAGGTTGGCTTGAATCAGCGCATACAGTTTTTTCGCGTCGGACGCGCCCGCCGTCCGCAGCGTGATTCGCCCCCGGGTCGGTTGCTTCATTCGACAGCTCCCACGGCGCCCAGGGCCGCATCCAGGCGATCGAGTGCCTCGTTCGCTTCCGTTTCGCTGATGACGAGTGGTGGCAGCAGCCGCACGACCGTTTCGGCAGTCCGGTTGACCACGACGCCCCGTTCGAGTCCGGCCGGCACGACCGCTCCGGCGTCGCGGTTCAGCTCGAGGCCCCACATCAGCCCGGCGCCGCGGACTTCCTTGACGATCGGATGTCTGGCCGCAATCGCCCGAAGGTGCCCCTCGAACTGTTTCCCGACGCGGCCGATTTGGGCGAGCAGACCGCCGCCGACCAGCTCATCGAGAACGACCAGCGCTGCCCGGCAAGCCAGCAGGTTGCCGCCGTAGGTCGTCCCGTGATCGCCGAACGAGATGGTGTCGGCGACTTCCTGGCTGACCAGCGCGGCGCCGATGGGCACGCCGCTGCCGAGCGCCTTGCCGACCGACACCAGATGCGGGTGAAGGCCGAGCGCCTTGAAATAGAACGGATAGCCGGTGCGGCCGACGCCGCTTTGCACTTCGTCGGCGATGAACAGGGCGCCCGTCTTCGAGCACACTTCGGTGATCGCCGCGGCAAAGGCCGGCGTGAGCGGACGGATGCCGCCTTCGCCCAGCACCGGCTCGGCGATGACGGCGGCGGTTTTGGAGGACACCGCGGCCTTCAACGACGCCACGTCGTTGGTCCGGATGAACTTCACCGACGGCAGCAGCGGCTCGAACGGCGTGCGGTAGTGCTCGTCGGACGTGACCGACAGCGATCCGAACGTGCGTCCGTGGAACGACTCGTCGAGCGCCACGAACTCCTGGCGCGGCTCGCCCTTCGTGAACCAGTAGCGGCGCGCGAACTTCAGGCACGCCTCGACGGCCTCGGTGCCGCTGTTGCAGAAGAAGGCGCGCGGCAGCCCGGACAGGTTCGCGAGACGCTCCGCCAGCTGTCCCTGGAGCGGGTGGTAGAAGAGGTTCGACGTGTGGATCAGCGTCTGGGTCTGCTCCGCGACGGCGTGCGCCAGGCCGCGGTGCGCGTGTCCGAGCGACGCGACGCCGATGCCCGAGAGCAGGTCGTAGGTACTCGCGCCCATCGGCGTCGTATAAGCGGACGCCCTCGCCACGCACGAACGTGACCGGCTGGCGCCGATAGGTTTGCAGCACATGGCGCGCCTCGCGCCCCACAACATCGTCCATCACCATCGTCATCACCAACCACCCATCTCGTAGGGGTCGACCCGTGTGTCGACCTGGGCGGACACGCGGGTCCGCCTCTACTTCGTGTACGTCGCTGAAACGAGGCGCGTCGCGCGTTCCGGCGCGCCACTCGACGCGGCGCCTTCGAGCGCCGCTCGATCTCTTCCGTCCACGATCACGACGTCGTCCACGCCATGCGCGATCGCATGCTCGCATGCGCGCAGCTTGGCGATCATCCCCGCCGTAGCGGTACCGTCGCCCACCAGTCGCCCGACTGTGTCGGCGCCGAGCAGTGTCAGGGTCGTCCCGTTCTCGTCCAGCACGCCGGGCGTCGTGCCGGCAACGACCAGCCGGCGCGCTCCAAGGCGTGCCGCGAGGTGCCCGGCGAACGTGTCGGCGTTCACGTTGAACAGCCGTCCATCGCGTCCGAGGCCGATGGAGGCGACGACAGGCACGAACCCGCCGCCGGTCAGCGTATGCATCACCTGTATATCGGCGTCTTCCTCCGGTACGCCCACATGCCCGAGGTCGACGAGACGGCCGTCCACGGTCCTGTGCGGAGGTGCGGCCGCCGACAGCCCGCACGATGCGTCGGCGCCGGTGAGGCCTACGCCACGGACGCCAGCCGCATTGAGGGCCGCGACGAACCGCGTGTTCACCGCGCCCGCCAGCACGCTCACGACGACATCCAGCGTGGCAGCGTCGGTAATCCGCAGTCCCTCGACCTGGCGCTTCTCGATGCCGGCCACCTTCAGCGCGGCGTCGATCTCCTTGCCGCCGCCGTGCACGACAACGAGCGGTGTCCCGGCGGCCGCCATCGTCGACAGCCCGGCGACGACCGTCGCGAGATGCGCGCGATCCTCGAGGAGCTCGCCGCCGAATTTGATAACCAGCGCACGGGTCATTAGCCCGCGACCTTTGTGTCCTTCGGTCGAATTGGCGCCACGATGAACGGCGCGGTCATAGCAACGCCATCCGCTCATCGAGCCCGAGCATCACGTTCATGTTCTGCACGGCCTGGCCGGAGGCACCCTTCAGCAGGTTGTCGATGACCGACACCAGAATCGCGCGGCCCGACGGATCCACACGCCAGCCGATGTCGCAGAAGTTGGTGTGCGCCACGTGCTTGATCTCCGGAAGCGAGGATCCGACCAGGCGCACGAACGTCGCGCCCGGCATACGCGTGCTCCAGGACGTCGCCGAGCGCCTCCTCGGTGGTGCCGGGCGCGACGCGCACGTAGATCGTTGCCAGGATCCCGCGGTCGAGCGGCAGCAGGTGAGGCGTGAAGGTGACCATCCGTCCCGCGCCCTGCTCGATTTCGGCGCCGTGACGGTGGTTGAACACTCCGTACGCGGCCATGCTGCCGTGGATTTCGGAGAAGTGCGTTCGCTCGGACGGCGTCTTGCCGGCGCCCGACACACCCGACTTGGCGTCGACGATGACGTCGGTGTTCGGCAGGAGCAGCCCGGCCTCGACCAGCGGCGAGAGTGCGAGCAGCGTCGCCGTGGGGTAGCAGCCGGGGTTGGCGACCAGCCGCGCGCGCGCGACCTGGCCGCGCTCACGCTCCGTGAGGCCGTAGGCGACACCGGACGGAAGCGCGTGCGTCTCCGGATACCACTTCGCGCGGACGGCGTCGTCGCGCAGACGGAATGCCCCCGAGAGGTCGATGACGCGGACGCCGGCCTCCACGAGCGCCGGCGCCAGCTCGGCGGCGGCAGAGTCGGGCAGCGCCAGGAACACGACGTCGGCCTCGTGCGCGAGCGTCTCGGCCGAGAGCGGCACGATGGCGCCGTTCCACAGGCGAGTCAGCGCAGGCAGCCGGCGCGACGATGCGCTGGTCTGGCCCGACGACATCGCCGCCGTGAGCGCAACGGCCGGATGCCGCGACAGGAGGCGCAGCAGCTCCTGGCCGGTGAAGCCGGTCGCGCCGGCAACCGCGACGCGCGCGCGAGCGGTTCCGTCGCCGGATGTCTCGCCCGTCTGCGCCTGCATAGGACTGCACAACTGTATGCATCGGAAAGAATAGTTATACACATCAAGCGCGATTCGATCAACAAAAATCGATGTATACTCATGCTTCCTTTTCATGAAAACGCGCCGACAGGCCATCATCCTCGAGTTGATCGACCGCGAAGGGCTCCACAGCCAGGAGCTGCTCCGCCGCCGGCTCCGCCAGCGCGGCTTCGAGGCGACGCAGGCGACGATCTCGCGCGACATCAAGGACCTCGGCCTCGTGAAGCGCGCCGGCGACGGCGCGTACCAGCGCGCCGGCGCCGACGCCACCAACCCTGAAACGGCGCTGAGCGCCCTCGAGCGTGCCGCGACCGATTTCGTCCGCAACATCGAGCGCGTCCAGCAGCTCGTGGTCATCCGGACCGGCCGCGGTCAGGCGCAGGCGTTTGCCGAAGCGCTCGACGGAGCGCGGCTCCCGGAAGTCGTCGGGACCATCGCAGGCGACGACACGATCCTGGTCATCGCCCGTGGCGGCCGCGCGGCGGCCGCGCTCCTCAAGCGGCTGAAGGAGTACTCGGCGGAATGAACCGAATCGTGCTGGCATATTCAGGCGGCCTCGAGACGTCGATCGCCATTCCGTGGCTCGGCTCCGGGCGCGGCGCCGAAGTCATCGCCGTCACCGTGGACCTCGGGCAGGGCAAGGAGGTGCTCGAAGAGATCCGCGATCGCGCGCTCGCCACCGGCGCCCTTCGTGCCCACGTCGTCGACGCCCGCGACGCCTTCGCCCGCGACTACATCCTGCGCGCGCTGAAGGCGGGAATCCTGGGCGAACTGTCGCCGGTCGCTGCCGCGCTCGCGCACCCGCTCATCGCGCAGAAAACCGTCGAGATCGCCAACATCGAGCAGGCGACTCTCGTGGCGCACGGCGATCCCGCCGGCAGCGGATCGCCGCTCGATCGGACGATTCGCGCGCTCGACCCGACCATCACGGTGCTGGCGCCGGCCGGCGAGTGGGACATGACGCTGGAGCGACAGCTCGAGTACGCGCGCGAGCGGCACGTCACGCTGCCTGTCGAATTCAGCGGCCTCGGCGACCGCGCGTCGGCGCCAAGGGCCGTCGCCATGCGATCGGGCGAGCCCGCGTCGGTCGAGATCGCGTTCGAGCGCGGTGCGCCGGTCGGCATCAACGGCGTCACCATGCCGCTGCTCGACTTGCTCGGCAGCCTGACCATCATCGCCGGAGCGCACGGCGTGACAAACCTGGCCGTGCTTCATGCCGCGCACGATGCCCTGGAGCGGTCGGCGGTTGCGAAGAGGGGAGAGTTTTCGTCTCCGCGCGTCGCCGAACCCTATCTCCGCCTGCTCCGCGCCGGCGAGTGGTTCACACCCGCGCGCCAGGCGCTCGACGTCAAGGCCGACGCGGTGCAGCGCCAGGTCAACGGCGTCGTCCGCCTCACGCTATTCGAACGCGACTGCGCCGTCGGCGACGTTCGCGTGTCCGCATCGCCCAGAACGAAGACGATCGCTCTGGCCAAGACCCACGACTGACGACTGTTGACTGACGACTGACGACTGAACGACTGATGACTAACCTATGGTCCGGCCGCTTCGACACCGCGCCCGATGCGGCGGCGTTCGACTTCGGCGCCTCCTTTCGCTTCGATCGTCGCCTGTTTGAAGACGATGTCACCGGCAGCCTTGCCTGGGGCCGTGCGCTGCTCAAGGCCGGCGTGCTCTCCACGGAGGAAGCGGCGCAGATAGAAACCACGCTCGCCGCGCTCCTCGATCGAGGCCGCGCAGAGCCGGCATTCGTCTCGGGCGACGACGAGGATGTCCACAGCTTCGTCGAGCGCCAGCTCGTCGAGCGTATCGGCGATGCTGGCCGCCGGCTGCACACCGGCCGATCGCGCAACGAACAGGTGTCGCTCGATCTGCGCCTCTACCTCCGGCGCCGCATCCCGCTGCTGCAGCGCGGCGTGGCGAGCCTCGTCGGCGCGCTGGCCGCGCAGGCGGAATCGGCGGGCGATGCCTTGATGCCGTCCTTCACCCATTTCCGGCCCGCGCAGCCGGTGCTGGTCGCGCATTTCTTCCTCTCGCATGTGGCGCCGCTGCGCCGCGATTTCGGGCGGCTCGCGGGGGCGCGCGAGGAGGCCGACGCACTGCCGCTCGGCAGCGGGGCGATTGCCGGCACCGCATACGCCGTGGACGTCGACGCGCTCGCCAGGGATCTCGGCTTCGCTCGCTGTGTCGACAACAGCATGGACGCCTCGTCGGACCGCGACTTCGCGGCGACGTTCCTGTATGCGTGCGCGATGACGATGGTGCACCTGAGCCGCCTGGCGGAGGACCTGATCATCTTCTGCGGCGACGAGCACCGGTTCTTCGAGCTGTCCGACGCGTTGAGCACCGGCAGCAGCATGATGCCGCAGAAGAAGAATCCGGATCCGCTCGAGCTCGTTCGCGGGAAGACCGGCCGCGCGATCGGACATCTCGTCGGGATGTTGACGACGATCAAAGGGCTGCCGACCGGCTACAACAAGGATCTGCAGGAGGACAAGGAGGCGGTGTTCGGCGCCGAAGATACGCTGACGGGCTGTCTCGCCGTCGCGCGTTCGGTCGCCGCCGGGCTCACGCTGAACCGCGAGCGGACGACGGCAGCCGCGTCCGGATTGCTGCTGGCGACCGACGTCGCCGACTATCTTGTCGGAAAAGGCATGCCGTTCCGGCGGGCGCACGAGGTGGTCGGCGCGCTCGTGCGGAAGCTGATCGCCGAAAAGCGCGACTTCGAAACGCTGTCGCTCGAGGAATGGCGCGCGGCCAGCGAGTTGTGCGGGCCCGACGTCATCGCGCGCATCACGCCGGCCGTGTCGGTGCAGGCCAAGCGCACGCCGCAGTCGACCTCGCCGGATGCGGTGAGCGCCAGGCTGGCCGACGTCAAGACGTGGCTGGACGGCCTTGATGACCTCTGCTAGTATGAGGGGCCCTTTCGCATTCATCCCCTGCCAGCGGTATCTTCGGGAGCGTTGATGCAACAGCGCCAGCTTCGGCTTGGTGACATTCTGGACGATTATTGTCCGCGTGAACGGCGTGTGACGAATCACGTCATCGTGGCGATGATCGGGGACGACGTGAAGCAAGTGCGCTGCACGACGTGCGACGCGGACCACGAGTTCAAGCACGCCAAGGTGCCGCGGCAGCGTCGCAAAAGCGAGACTCCCGCGGCGCTCTACGCGCAGGTGCTCGCGACCGGTCCCAAACGTGTGACGCACGAGGCCGCTCCCGCGGCCGACGGTCCGTCCGCCGTAGCCGTCAGCCCGACGCCGGAGGAGGACACGCCCATCGAGCCGTCAGTCCCCGAAGCGCAGGCCGTCGCGATGCCGGAGCCAGCTCGAACGCGCGCAGGCCCCGGACGCCGACGAAAGCGACGACCCCGCGGACGACCAGAGCCGCGACGACGAGGAAGGGCCGGTGCATCGTCCGCTCATTCGCGCGTCGCTTCCGAAGATCGGCGGCGTACCGCCGCCCGCACGCCAGATCCCCGAGTTCACCATTCGTCAGCCGGGTGGACGTCCCGCCAACCGGTTCCGTCCTCGCCATCAGCGTGGCGGTGCCGGCGGCGGCCAGCAATTTCAGGGTAACCGGTCGCACGGCGGCGGCAACGTCCACGGCGGCCCTCGCGGCGTCCCGCGCTCGAACGGCGGGCGGCCACCACAAGGACAGGGCGGCGGGCAGATGCGCCGCCACGGACAGGGCGGACGGAAGCGATCGAAATAGCGCCCCAGCCATCAGCCTTTAGCCCTCAGCCATGACGGATCTTTCAGGCAAGTACGGCCTCATCGTCGGCGTCGCCAACAAGCGATTCGATTTCGTGGGCGATTGCGCAAGCAGCGGCCGCCGCCGGCGCGCGCCTCGTGCTCACGTATCCAAGCGAGCGCCTGGAAGAGAACGTCCGCGAACTCGCGGCCACGCTCGAGAACCCGCTCGTGCTGCCGTGCGATGTCGCCGACGATCGGCAGATCGAGAACCTGGCGGCGACGCTGGATCGCGAGCTCGGAGGGCTCGACTTCTTCGTGCACGGCGCCGCGTTCGCGCCGGCCGACGCGCTGAAGAACCCCTTCACCGAGACGTCACGCGAGAGCTTTCGCGTCGCGCTCGACGTCAGCGCCTATTCACTGATCGGCTTGTCGCGAGCTGTCGTGCCGTTGATGGAGAAGCGCGGCGGCGGAAGCATTCTCACACTGACCTTCATCGGCAGCGATCGCGTCTTCACCAACTACAACGTGATGGGCGTCGCCAAGGCCGCCCTGGAGTCGTCGGTGCGCTATCTGGCGTCCGATCTCGGCCCCCGGAACATCAGGGTCAATGCGATTTCCGCCGGCGCCATCAAGACGCTGGCCTCGGCCGGCATCTCCGGCATTTCGACGATGCTGCAGGCGTATCGGGATCGCTCGCCGCTGCGCCGTGGAGTCGAGACCGCGGAGGTCGCGGACGCGGCCGTTTTTCTGCTGAGCGCCGCGGGCCGCGGCATCACCGGAGAAATCCTGATGGTCGACTCCGGCTTCCACGCCATGGGCGGCGCGTAGAATTCACAATTTACAAGGGACAATTTACAAAGAGAACAACATCCTCGGTCGCTTTGTAAATTGTCAATTGCCCCTTGTAAATTGCCCTACCACTCCTCGACTTGATCCTGCCTCGGGATGCCGGCCGGTGAGGATCTTCGGCATCTCGTCCACGAGCGCCGGCGGCCCGCAGACGAAACACAGGGTTGCCGGATCGTGAATGAGCTCCTCGAGCGCCTCACGGTTCAACCGGCCGCGCGGGCCGGTCCAATCCATGTCGGTCGCGCGCGTCACCGTCTGCCTCAGCTCGATTTCTCCCGCGTCCGCCAGCCCGCGTAGTTCCATCTCGTAGGCAAACTCATCGGGCGTTCGAACGCTGTAGAACAGGCCGATATTGCGATGCGGCAGGTGGAGAGCCCGCTGCATCATGGCGCGCAGCGGCGCGATGCCCGTTCCGCCGGCAATGAAGACGAACCGCCGTTCGACCGGCGCTGGTGGAAATGTGAACGACCCAAGCGGTCCCTCGACATCGACCAGCGTTCCCGGCTCCAGCGTCAGATGGGAGCCGGGCGTGCCGTCGGCATTCACGCCGACGAGCAGCTCGAGCCATCCGTCGCGCCGCGCGTCTTCCGGCGCCGCCGCAATCGAATACGGGCGTCGCTTGTCCTGACCATGAGTGGCAATCGAGACCGCCTGTCCGGGCGCGGTACTCGAACGCGTGGCCATCGAGGTCGAGCCGTGCGATGCGCGCGCGCGGCGTCGCGGGAAGCACCTCGCGGATAGGAAGCGTGAGCACCGCGGATTATGCTATCTCACGATGGCACTGCGTCGTGTCCGGGGCATGCTTCTCCGGCTTGTCCGGCGGCGACCGCTCGCCATCCTCGTCGGTCTTGCGCTGGCGCTTCCGGCAGGGTGGATCGAATTCAGCGGCCGTTACGGCGCGTGGTGGCAGGAAGGACTCGCGCTGGTTGTCGGCGCCACGGGGCTCGCCGTGTTCTGGACGGGACTCACGGGTGCCAGCCCTGACTGGGTCGATACGGATGGCTAGTCAATGGCTGATGGCTCATGGCTGATGGCATATGGGCAATCGTTGATGGACCGTCATTCCCGTCGACGACCATCGGCTATCGACCATAAGCCATTAGCCATCAGCCATCAGCCATTGTCTAAAGCACTCCAGTGGCGGCGCGCTTCAGATCGCCGTCGCTCAGGCGTCCGGGCGTGGTCCCGCGCGCTTGCTCGTCGGCCTGATGCGCGCCGGCGATCTCGCGCTTGCGCCGCGTCTTGTCGCGGTACATGCGGCTGTCCGCGTTGGCGAGCAGCGTTTCGTACGAGTCGCCATCGTGGGGGAACACCGCCGCGCCGATGCTGATCGCGAGCGACAGCTTCGTGCCCGATCGCGCCTCGAACTGCAGGCTGTCGACCGCGGTCTGCAGCTCCAGCCGCTTCCGCTCGGCTTCCTCGCCGCTGCATCCGGACAGCACCACGATGAACTCGTCGCCGGCGTACCGGACGCAGATGTCGTAGGGCCGGATGCCGATTCGCAGCACGCCTGCCACCTCGCGCAGCGCCCGGTCGCCGACGTGGTGGCCGAACGTGTCGTTGATGTCCTTGAAGTTGTCGAGGTCCATGACGAGGAGCGAGACTTCCGTCTTCAACCGCTCCGCACGCGCGAGCTCGCGCGTCAGGTGCATGAACATGAACCGCGTGTTCGGCAGGCCCGTCAGCGCATCGGTGAGCGAATCTTCCTGCGTTTGCTCGAAGACGATGGAGTTGTAGATGACGGCGGCCGCCTGCTCGGAAATCCGGTCGAGCAGCCGGCGATGATCGTCGGTATAGATCGGAAGGCTCCGTGTGATAGACGGAGATCGTCCCGATGAACCGCTCGTTGAAGAGCAGCGGGCACACGAGCGCCGAATGCAGCATCGTCCGCTCCGACGGGAAGCCGGCCGCTTCGAGGTCGGTGCTGGGGCGCGCGTTGACGAGCGGCCGCCGGTTGCGAGCCACCCAGCCCGTCAGGCCGTAGCCGTTGCGAATGGTGAGTTGCTGGATCGTCTCGGCTTCCACGCCGGTCGCGAAGCGGCAGCGCAGCGTCTCGGTGTCGTCGTTGTAGAGAAACAGCGCGCAGCAGGAGAACGGCACGATGTTGCTCAACTTCGACGAGATCAGCGCCATGGTGTCGGACACGCCCAGCGAGCTGCCCATCGCCTGCGCGATTTCGTAGAGCGCGTAGATCTCGCGGTGCGCGAGCGCGATGTCCTGGAAGACGTTGGTGCGCGCCGACGTCTCGTCGACCAGGCCGACCGCCGGGGCGGCGGTTGGCGCGTGCGTCGGCACCCGCGTCAGCTTGCGTGACGGCTCGGCGCTGGCGTCGGCTTCCGCGGCCAGGGCGGGGTACATGTCGATGAACGTCTGAACGACGCGAGGGTCGAGCGCCTTGTGGCTTTCCTGACGCAGCAGGCCAATCGCGGCGTCGAAGCCCATCGCCTTGTGGTACGGGCGCTCCGACATGAGCGCGTCGAAGTAGTCGACCACCGAAAGGATGCGCGCGCCGAGCGGGATCTCGTCGCCCTTCAGCCCGGATGGATAGCCCTTGCCGTCCCAGCGCTCGTGATGGCTGAGGATCAAGAGGGGCGACCGGGTAGGGAAACGGCACGCCGCTGATGATCTCCGCGCCGACCTGCGGATGGATTCGGATTTTCTGGAACTCTTCCTGTGTGAGCGGGCCGGGCTTGGACAGGATGTGCTCGGGCACCGCGAGCTTGCCGATGTCGTGCAGCAGCGCAGCCGTCTTCACGCCCTGAATCTCGGTCTCCGGCATGCCGAGCGCGCGCGCGAGCCCGGCGGCGTACACCTGCACGCGGCGGATGTGGCTCTGCGCCGTCTGATCCTTGGCGTCGATGGCCAGCGCCAGCGCCTCGATGGTCGCGAGGTGCAGGTCGGAGACCTGTGCGACGTGCCGCTGCTGATCCTGAATCCGGCCCATGTAGACCTTGTAGGTCCGATAGGTGAGGTACAGCGGCGCGGCAGCCAGCGAGGCCATCCAGTAGCCGCCGCGATCGATGACGCTGGCGGCGACCGCGGACGCCAGCGCACCGACGAAATAGCTCGGCGCGCTCCAGAGGAAGTTCTCGTTCCACACCTTGAAAATCGGCTGCCGCGTGGACAGGCCGATCGCCGTCGCGATGAGCAGCGTGTTGAAGACGAAGTAGGTCGTGGCCGCGCCGACCAGCGGCCTGGTGATGGACAGCACCGTGAACGGTACGGCCGACGTCCCGCCGAGCACCGCGTACACCCAGCCTGCGGCTTTGACCGTCAGGACGAGCGACGCCATGCTGAACAACGTGCGATACGGCGCCGAACGCGACTGCGTGCGGAACGTGCACTGGCTCCACGCGCTGGCCGCGGCGACGATCATCGTCTGATCCGCGCCAAGGAGCAGCAGCGCCGCGAAGTCGACGGCGTACGAGACCGACATCGTCGATCCGCTCGACGCGAGCGGCAGGCTGACCTTGAGCGCGGACGTGAGCGACGAGCAGGTGAGGAGGAACGCGAACAGTACGGGGTTTTCGAGCGATCGCGGCAGAAAGACGGCCAGCGTGATGGCGCCGGCTGCGAGAACAGCGCCCACGAACAGCCGTGCCGCGATAGGGAGATCCTTCACATGACTCCGGCTGAGGGACGCGGACCGCGTCGCAATAATACCGCCGAGGACGGCCGACTAGGCCTCGGTGTCACGACCCCTGCGGCCTGCAGGCCGCGCTTCAGGCTCGAGACGATACTCGAGGATCTTCCGGTACAACGTGCCACGGCTGATATCCAACACGCGGGCGGCTTCCTTCTTGTTCCAGCCGGTCGCCTCCAGCACACGGACGATGTGCGCACGCTCGGATTCGGCGAGCGTCGGCAGGTGGTCGCCGGCGATGGGTGCCGGTGTGCTGTTGGCGTGCAGGAACTCGATGTCCGACGGGCGAATCGACCGGCCTGGCGCCGACAGCGCGGCGCGGGAGACGGTGCTCTCGAGCTCGCGGATATTGCCGGGCCAATGGTAGGTGCACAGCGAGTCGAGCGCCTCTTTCGAAAAACCCTTGCTGTCGAGGGGAAGGCCCTGCGCCGCACAATACCGAGCCAGGAACCGCTGCGCCAGCACCGGGATGTCGACCTGCCGCTCCCGCAGCGAGGGGAGCCTGATGGCGAACGCGTTGACGCGGTAGTAGAGATCCTCGCGGAACCGCGTGTCGCGAACGAACTGCTCCAGCGGCCTGTTGGTCGCCGAGATCAGCCGGAAGTCGACCGAGATCGACTTGTGACCGCCGAGGCGCTCGAAGCGCCGCTCCTCGAGCACTCGCAGCAGCTTCGCCTGGGCGATGAGCGACATATCCCCGATCTCGTCGAGGAACAGCGTGCCTTCGTTCGCGAGCTCGAGGCGTCCCGGTTTGCGATCGTGGGCGCCCGTGAAGGCGCCCTTCTCGTAGCCGAAGATCTCCGATTCGAAGAGCGTGTCCGGCAGGGCGGCGCAGTTGACGGCCTGGAACTTCGCCACGCTGCGCCGGCTGAGCTCGTGGATCATGCGCGCGACGACTTCCTTGCCCGATCCGGTCGGCCCAAGGATGAGCACGGAGATGTCGGACTTGGCCGCCGTGCGGATCCACTCGAAGACGATGAGCATCTTCTCGTCGCGGCCAATCATTTCGCGGAATCGCTGGACCGACGGCGACTGGTCCTCGGTGCTGACGGCGGCGCGGCGTTCGAGGAAGTGATCGAGCAGCTCGGCGACCGCCTCGTTGGCCGGCCGGTCCGCCATGAAGCGCGGCGGCGCGCTGCCGGGCATCACCGCGGCCACACCGAAGTCCACCAGCTCCCGGACGCAGTTCTCGACGTCGAGCTTCAGCCGTCCGAACGTCTGCATCAGCGATTCGACGTCGAAGGCTTCCTCGGGCCTCGAGCTCAGATAGCGCAGCAGGCCGGCCCTGAGCGGCGATTGAACCAGCGACCGGAACCGCACGTCGAGGTCGCCCGGTTCAGCGGTTTTCGCGGTGGCGGCGGTGCTGGCGCGGCGCGCGCTGAAGGTGAGGTCGTCCATTAGGGCGGTCAGGTTATCGGCCGGTCGCGCTTCCCCCGACAGGGTTTGCAGCGCCCCCCCGGTAATAATCTGTCTGATACCGCTCGATCAGGGCCTTCATCCGGGTGGCGTCGCCCTTTCGATGGCCGTGGCAGGCTATCGGGTCGGTTCCCCCGCTCGTCTCGATGAACACGTCGGACAGGAGCATGCCGGTCTCGACCTTCACCGACGCGATATGGGCCATGTGAATCGTCTCTTCACGCCGGCCGAACCAGCGTGGCGTGTACTGCACGACCGCCGTCGGCGTGATTTGCACCTGGGTGGGGAACAAGCGGTTGCCGGAGCTGATTCGGCTCGCGCGGAACACGTCGCCTTCGGCGAACGGACGGCCTTTCCACCAGATCCAGAACAAGAGGATTGCCGCCACTGCGCCGGCGGCCGCGAGGATCCACCAGAGCCAATCCGACTCGCTTGTCACAATTCCAGATGTTAAGCTATTTCGCGCGCCAAGAAGGAGCAGACCTTGCCGTATCGCTCGCCCGGGTCGCCTGGGCATTCCCTGCAAAAATCGTTATCGGGCAAGCCGATCGCCAATTACCGGCCGAAAGGCAGTCCCGAGATTCGCCATCTGATCGACAACGGGTTTCAGGCGTTCAATGCGGCCCGTCTGTCGGAAGCGTGCCAGATTTTTTCCGAGAAGATGCTGGCGCCGGAAAACGATACGACCATCGGTCTGACGATTGCGGGCGCCATGACTCCGGCCGGCCTCGGCGGCTCGGTCATCGAGATGATGGACCGCGGCCTCGTCGACTTCATCATCTCGACCGGCGCGAACCTGTATCACGATCTCCACTACGCGCTGAACTTCACGCTCCATCGCGGATCGCCGTTCGTCAACGACGTCGAGCTCTACGAAGACGGCGTCATCCGGATTTACGACGTGCTCTTTCCGGCGACCGTCCTGCTCGAAACCGACGCTTATATCCGCGATTTCATCGTGCGTTCCGGCTTCGACGGTCCGCTGGCAACCTCGGAGTTCCACTATCGGCTCGGCCTCGACCTGCTCGACAGGAACCCGGCCTGTATTGAGTACTCGGTCGTGGCTCACGCGGCGGCAGCCGGCGTGCCCATCTATACGTCGTCGCCGGGCGACAGCTCGATCGGCATGAACATCGCCTATCACGAGCTGATGAACGGCGGACGGTTCATGATCGATCCCAACAAGGACGTGAACGAGGTTTGCGCGATCGTCATGGCCGGTAAACAGAACGGCTGCGTCATCCTCGGCGGCGGATCGCCGAAGAACTTCTACCTCCAGGCCCAGCCGACGCTCTGGGAGGTCTACGGAATCCCGAAGGGCGGGAACGACTACTTCATCCAGATCACGACGGACTCGGTGGTCTGGGGCGGGTTGTCCGGCGCGACGCCGGCCGAGGCGGTCAGCTGGGGGAAGGTCAACCCCGGGGTGCTTCCCGATACCGTCGTCGCTTACTGCGATTCAACCATCGCGTTTCCGCTGTTCTGCGAATATGCCGTCGGCTCCCCGAACGGCCGCCGCGCGCGCAAGGAGCTGGTCCACAAGCGCGACGAGCTGGTCGCGAACCTCACACGTGAAGCGAAGGCCGCTCATCAAGTTAGAAGTCAGAAGTCAGAAGTTAAAAGTTAAAGTTCAAAGTCAAAAACATAGTTAAGACGTGGGCACCCTTTCCGAAGAGCTGGGACCGGTCGTCGAGCGCCTCGTCGCGCGGCCGCGCATCTATGCCGACGCGAACGTGCCGGCTGGCATCGTCGCGCACATGCGTCAGCGGCTGCAGTGGGACGTCCTCTTCGTGCTCGAGGATGCCGATCTTCGGCGGGCTCCGGATGTGAAGCATTACCAGCTCGCATACCAGCTGCGCCGGACTCTGGTCACGCTGGATCGCGACTACCTCGACGACCGCCGCTTTCCGCCCGAAGTCTGCGGTGGCGTCCTCGTGATCCAGGCCCCCGACGAACGCCAGCTGTCCGGTCTGCTCGATCGTGTCGACCGGTCGCTCTTCCATCCAGACGACGTCGAGGAACCGGTGGCGCTGCCGCTGGCCGGCCGTAAACTTCAAGTGAACACCGATTGGGGCAGGGACTGAGCCGCTCATGATTGGCCTGGAGCTGGACGATCAACACGCCGTCGCGGTTGCCGTTGACGAGCAGGGCAACATCCTGGCGCGCGCGCAGGCCGACGCCGCCGGCGACCCCGGCGCCGCCGCGACGAGGGTGCTCGAGCAGGTTCAGCAGGCGACGTCCACATCGTCCGCGCCGTCCATTGGGATCGCCGCCGCCAACCCGGAGTCGCCGGCTATCGCGAGTGCCGTTGCGCAGCTCGCACAGCGGTTTGGCGGCTCTTTCAATGGCCATCCGGCGATTCTGTCGGGTACGGCAGCGGCCGCGGCCGAAGCGTGGATCGGCGCCGCGCGCGGCGTGAAGGATGTGGTCTTCTTTTCGGTCAGCCAGCACGCCATCGGCGGAGTCGTCCGGGACGGTGTGGCGGTGACGAGCGCCAGAGGGCGCGCGAACTCGATCGCCTGGTTGTCGCTGAATCCCGTCGAACGCGAGGACTACCGGAAGAGCGGGTGTCTCGAAGCCGAGGTCGCCGCCGCCGGCATCGTCCGCCGTTTGATTTGGCGAATCAAGGCGGGCGATCGATCGCGCGTCCAGGACGTCGTCAGCGGCGACCTGTCGGCCATCACCCTGGAGCACACGCTGGACGCCGCACGCAATGGCGACGGTGTCGCGATTTCCGTGCTCCGGGACACCGCGAAATACCTCGGCATGGCCGCGGCGAACCTGGTGGTCGTTGCGGATCCGGAGATGCTCGTCCTCGGCGGCATGATGGCGTCGGCGTCGGATCTGTTTCTCGAGCCGGTGCGGGTCGAGCTCTCGCGGCGCCTGCCGAAGCCGATTATGGATGCGCTGAAGTTGGAGGTCGCCGTGCTGGGCGCGGATGCCGTGAGCGTCGGCGCCGCTCGTCTGGCCGCTGCGCGTCCATGATCGTCCTGTCGGGCGCTTCGCTGGTGCTGCCCGATCGCATCCTCTCTCCAGGCACGCTGGTCATCGAAGACGGACGAATTGCCGAAATCCGTTCCGACGCGCCGTCGGGTAGTCACGCCGCCTTCGCGTTTCACGGACACTACATCGTTCCGGGGTTCATCGACGTCCACATCCACGGCGTCGATGGGGTCGACACGCTGGACGATGTGCCAGAAGGCGGCGCGATCGCGGCGATCGCCGCCCGCCTTCCGGCCTACGGCGTGACCGCCTTTTGTCCGACGACCGTGGCGTGCCAGCCGGGCGCGCTTCGAGGGGTACTCGATCAGGTACGCCGCGCGCGCGAAACGCCACTGTCCCGATCGGCGCGCGTGCTGCCCGCGCACCTCGAAAGCAACTTCATCAATCCTGAATACGCCGGCGCACAGCCATCGGGCTGTCTGCGCAGTCCTCGGGCGGCTCTTGGGGCAGGAAGGGCGGGAGAGGCAGGAGAGGCGGGAAGGGCAGGAGGGGCGGGAGGGGCAGGAAAGGGACGAATCTGACGCGGCCGCGCGTTCCGATTTCACGGCCGCCGAAATACTCGCCGAGATTGAGCGCGCCACGCCCGACGTCGGAATCGTCACGCTCGCCTCCGAGCTCGACGGCGGCCTCGACCTCGTGCGCTGGCTCTCCTCTCGAGGACATCGCGTGTCGCTGGGACATTCCGGCGCGACCTACGAGGAAGCGCTCGCCGCAATAGAGGCAGGGGCCCGCCAGGCCACGCACCTGTTCAATCGCATGCGGCCGCTGGATCACCGCGCGCCTGGGTTGGTGGGCGCCGTGCTGCAAGCGGAGGAGACCGCGGCCGAGATGATCTGCGACGGTTTCCACGTTCATCCCGCCGTGATTCGAGCAGCGATTGCCGCCAAGCGGCCCTCGAGGATCCTGGCGATTTCCGATGCGACGGCCGTCGCCGGTCTGCCGGTCGGATCGCGCGGAATGCTCGGCGGCCAGGCGATTACGGCCGGGCCAAGGACGGCACTGCTGCCCGACGGGACCATCGCGGGCAGCGTGTTGACGATGGATCGTGCCTTTCAAACACTGATTGGACAGGTGGGGCTTGGGATCGTCGATGCCGCGACCATCTGCTCGACCAGCCCGGCTCGCGAGCTCGGCCTCGTCGGACACGGGATGCTGACGCCCGAGTCGGTGGCCGACCTGGTTGTCCTCGACGCGAACTTCTCCGTCGTTCAGACCTATGTCGCCGGTCAGCTCGTCTACGCTCGCGGGGCGGACACACAGGTCCGCCCCTACACGCCGCAATAGTCCCTCGTAGGGGCCGACTCACGTGTCGGTCCCGAAGAAGGGCCGACACACGGGTCCGCCTCGTACACGTCGTCGTAGGGGCCGACCTACGTGTCGGCCCGAACACGTTGTGGTATCGGCCACGCGCGTCGTAGGGGCCGACCCATGTGTCGGCCCGAACAAGCCCGCGCATCCCTCCGTCTAAGCCGGCGGAGGACTTGCCATGCCTGTAACCCGCTCGATTGGGGCCCTTACGCTGCCGGCGGCGCTCATCGCGTTGCTTGCCGCTCCCGGCTGCATCGAGATTGACGGCGCCGACCTGAACAAATACGTCGAGCGCGACGAGAAACACTTCGCGGTCTCAGGGAAGCCCGACGTCGCCCTGGCCACGTTCGACGGGTCAATCGAGATTCGGCCCTGGGACAAGGCGGACGTCCAGGTCGTCGTCGAAAAGCGCGGACGAGACAAGGACGATGTCGCGGCGATCGAGGTAAAGGCGGAACAGCACGGCGACCGGATCGAGGTCACGGTGACCGAGCCGAAGCGCGATCACGGCGGCTTCAACTTCCACATCAACAACCGATCGGCGAAGCTGATTGTTTCGGTGCCCGAATCTTCGGATGTTTCCGCGAAGAGCGGCGACGGGTCGATTGACATCGAGCGCGTGGCCGGGCACGTCCAGTTGCGGTCGGGCGACGGCAGCATCCGTGGCCGCATGCTCGGCGGCGACGTCGAAGCCAACACCGGCGACGGTTCGATACGTCTCGACGGCAAACTGAGCGGCGTTCGCGTCCACACCGGCGACGGAAGCGTGGTCATCCGCGCCGACTCGGGAAGCGCGCCCGGCGCCGACTGGGATATCGTCACCGGCGACGGCTCGGTGACGCTCGAGGTGCCGGACGGGTTCGGTGCAGAGGTGGACGCGCACACCGGCGATGGCGGAATCCATATGCAGGACCTGACGCTGTCGAACGTCACCGGCAACATCGGCAAGAACAGTCTGCGCGGACGTCTCGGCGACGGCGGGCGCTCGCTGCGCGTGCGCACCGGCGACGGCTCGATTACGTTCAAGCGCTCCTGACGTTACCGGGCGAGGTAGGCCAGGGTCATCGCCCTGGCCTCCGACAGCAGCTTGTTCAGCGGCTGCGCCCGGGCGGTCGACGCCTGCTGGCTGGCCCCGGCCAGCATTCCCAGAATCATGTGCGCGACGGTCATCGAATCGACCTTCCGGCGGATCTCGCCGGCGGCTTTGCCCTGGTCGATGATGCCCGCGATGAACCGCGCCGTCTTCGCGAACACCTGCGCCACCTGCGCCGCGTACTTCCTGTTGTGCTGATCGAGGAGTGCCTGCTGAAGGAACAGGCAGATCTCCGGCGATCCGCGGAACAGCTCGCCGTACGACTCGAACAGCTGGACGAGCCGTTCCGTCGGCGTCTGCCGCGCTGAAACCGGCGCGTGGACGACCTGCTGCCATCGCTCTCGAATGCGATCGAGGATGGCGAGAAAGAGATCGTCCTTGCTCGCGAAGTGCCAGTACATCGCGCCCTTGGTCACGCCGGCGGCGCGCCCGATGTGATCGATGGACGTTCTCGAAAAGCCGCGGCTGGCGACCAGCCGCAGCGAGTGGGACAGCAGCGCCTCGCGCGTCCGCCCGCTCTGCCGGGCCTTCCGGGATACGGCAGCCGGCTTCATGGCGCTACGCGTGAAGCGTCGCTCCTCTGGTGATCTTGTCGACGAGCTTCTTGTCTTCGCGCAGGGCGAGGCCGACCACGTTCATGTCGGCGGGGCTGCGGCGGCGCACGGCCTCGCGGTTGGCGGCGTCGTGTCCCGTCGCGAACATGTCTTCGATGTAGAGCGAGAAGCGGACGCCGTGCGTCATCGCGCGTTGATAGATGGTGTTGATGGCGGCCGCGCTGGCGCCGAGGACAATCAACGGCTGAATCATCAGCGGATGATACGTGTGCCCCTCGGCATCTTCGTACGCCTCTCCGAGCAGTCCCTCGTGGGCGCCGACGATGCCGCTGGTCAGGAACGCCACGACGTTCAGTTTCTGCCACACGGCCAAATCGTCGCGGATCACGACGGCGATCTTGGTGTCGAACATCCTTTGCAGGATAACATACCAATCGGTTAGTATCCGGCCGTGCCACTCGATGCCAAGACCGATCAGTGCTGGGTCTGCGGACCGGGGAACGCCTCCGGGCTCAAGGTCAGCTTCGCGCCTCATGGGGACAACGGCAGCCGCGCCGAATACATCGCCCGCGCCGAACACGGCGGCTGGCCAGGCGTGCTGCACGGCGGTCTGCTGCTCGCGCTGATGGACGAAGCGCTCGGGTGGTCGCTGTACTTTCACGGCGCCGGCGGCCTGACCGCCAGGTTCGACGCACGCTTTCGACAGCCGGTCCCCGTGGGCTCCGCGCTCGTCGTCCGCGCGTGGACCATGGAGCGGCGCGGCCGGCTCGTGAAGGCGCGCGCCGAAGTGCGGATGGACACCGACGAAGGCCCGCTCGTGGCCGAAGCGGACGCGTCGATGTTCGTGCACGCCTGACTATTTCACGACCCGTCCCGCGGTCAGGAAGCGCCGGTACTCGGTGAACGTCTGCCGGCTGCGCATCGACTCGAGGCCGCCGTGCACGACGATCAGCGTGTCGATCGACTCGGGCAGCAGCATCGCCTCTTCGGGATCGTGGAACGGGACCGTCCTGTAGCGGATCGTCGTGTCGTGGCGTTCCACGACGACGCTGTTCTCGAGATTGTGCTTGCGCTGCAGCTTCGTCGGCACGCTCACGTCGGCCATGCCCGCCATGCGCTGTTCGACGCGCACGACCTGGTACGTCTCCGAATCGAGCCACACGCGCCCCTTGACCACCACCGGCAGCGACCACGTGAAGCAGTCCTGGTGTCCGCGCGGATCTTCCGCGAGCTCGCCCTTGCCCTCCGGCTTGGTGGACGTGAACTCGATGATCACCGTGTTCCGATCCTTGCCCTTGCCGAACCCGCCCGAGACGAACGTGTACTCCGAGCGGTGCGATGGCAGCAGGAACGCCAGCGGCTCGTTCGAAAGCGGGTTCGAGTCGGTGCAGCCGGCGCGATCCTTCTTGTCCTTGTCGCGCGGCGGCCTGCCGTTGACCCGCAGCAGCTCCCGCACGACCTTGGCGTCGGCGCCTTCGCCGTTTTCGTTGTCCGCCTCGACCCGAAGCTCGTATTCGGTGACGCGCGCGAAGCCGAGCGGCGCGTAATCGCGGCCGACCGGCTGCACGGTCGTCTTCTCGGTGCAGACGACGCTCTGCGCCCGCTTGTAGTAGTCGGCGATTCGCTCGCCGACGCGCGCGAGCAGGATGTCGATGTCGGGCGGCGCCTGCGCCGTCGCGGACACGCCCAGCAGGCACAGCGCCGCCGCCGTCGCCCATCGACCGATACGCGTCATCCGTCCGCCGCCGGTCATGTCTATGCCGGCGCCCGCTGCGGGGCCGCCTCCTCGAGCATGGCGACAATCTCGCCGAGCGCGGCGCCCGGCGCGGCTTCGAGCGCGCGCGCGACGAACCCGGACGCATTCGCCACAGCGAAACTGACGCCGTTGACGTTGCGCTCGCGCGGAACTCCTGGAATGTCGCGCGGGTACGGCGAGGTCACGATCACGGTTCGATCCTCCACCGCCGCGACGCTGTATGAGTCGCGCGCGCAGCTCCAGTCCGCGCGCACGGCAATCACTTCTTCCAGGCAGCCCGGGAGCCAGCGCACACCGCCATCGTCGTGAGCCGCGACGACGACGGCGCCGAGGCCGCGTGCCCTCGCGACAGCTGCCTCGAGAGCCGCGCGATGCTGCATGTCGGCGGTGCCGAGGCTGAGGTTGATCACCGCGGCGCCTTCGGCGGCGGCTTCGTCGATGGCGCGCACCAGCATCGCTGTGTTGGTGGTGAGCGACTTCCAGAACACCTTGATCGCGAGAATGCCGGCGTCCGGCGCCTTCTCGCGGATGGCGGCAGTCACGGCCGTGCCGTGGCCGAGCCGATCCACGTACTCATCGTCGACGGTCCCGTCCTCGCGAATTCCGAAGCCTCCCGACACCCCGCCGACGTGCGGATGGGCGGCGTGTACGCCGCTGTCGATCACGGCCACCATGACGCCTTTTCCGGTGCGCTCGGTTAGGAACACGTTCTGGTCACGCACATAGGGCCCCCACGCCACAGGAAATGGCTGGTAACCGCGGAGTTTACCCAAATAGCCGGGCGAATGCACCGCCCTGGGCTCGCAGCTCTGTCGGCCGGCCCTGCTCGACGATGCCGGCCAATGCCAGCGAGATCCCGTCGGTTTCGTGCATCGCGAGTCTCCCGTGATCTGGCGAATCAGCGGCTCGCCGGTGTGCTCATGATTGGCATCGCACGTCGCTCGAGGACTTCGCCGACCGCGCGGTGCGCTTCCGCGAAGGCAGTGTCGGTATGCGGACTGGCGCCAGCATCGGAGTTCGCGATCGTGATTCGTCCGTGGGGCTGGCGCGCGACCACATTCGGCCTGGCGTTGGTCGATGTGTACACCCACTCCATCGGGTCGTAGAGACTGTTGTAGGTATAGGCGTAGCCGTGCGGCCAGCGGTTGACGGTAATCGCGATGATGTCGCGCGCCGGGTCGAAGCCGCCGGCGCCGAGGATGCGCGCGAGCTGATCGCGGATGTTCCGCTCGAAGGTCTCGAACGTCGTGTTCAGCAGCTCGGCGCGTCCGATTCGATGCTGTTCCTTGCGCGGCTTCCCCGGCGCCGTCGGAATTTTCGTCAGGTGCAAGGCGACGGGTTCGTTCGGGTTCTCTGCATGCTGGAGATCGCCGAGGCTGACCGCCTCGGTCAACGCCACACCCGTGTGAAACATCGTCGGCGCGTTGACGTTGCTGATCCCGAGCTTCTGCCATGCGGTCCAGTTCTTCACGCCGACGCTCGTGTAGACGAGCGGTCCTTTGACGCCGTAGGCCAGCGCCTCCTTCTGTGCCGCGGGCAACTCGGGCGCCAGGTACGGAATGAACATGTTCCAGCACGCCATGACGACGGCCTTCGCACGCACGTCGGTAAGCCTGGCGCCGCGGTTGTACGTAACCACGACTTCGCTCGCGCGGGACGCCTCACCGTCGTGACGCACGTTAACCACCGTACTGTTCAGACGAATCCGCGTGGCCTGGCCGGGGCGATCGAGAAGTGCATAGTTCACGCGGGCTGCGCCCACGTCCTCCATCGTCGTGCCGGGAACGGCATCCGGAATCAACCACCGCACGAGCAGGCGCGCGACTGTCGCATTGCCATCCGGGAAGTGCACAGCGCCGCCGCGGTCGGGTTTCTGCCGTCCGTGCTGCGGTCCCGGGAGGTCGGCGAGCACGCCCTCGGGTGTCGGCTCGAGATGCAGGCTCTCGAATCCCGGCTGACCCATTTCCCACCCAAACAACGCCGGCGTCGCATCGGCGCCGACGCAGAAGTTGCCTTCGCCGAAATGCATGAAGAACCACAGCACTTGTCGATCGACCTTGACGACGTTGAGCAGGTAGTCCTGATAGCTCATTCGTGCGAGACGATTCTTTTTCTCCGCCGATGAGAGACCGGGCATGTAGTCGGGCTGATCCCTCGCGTAGAGCCGAAGCATGTCCTTCTGTGATTGGTCCGAGAGCGGCGTCTGCGCGAGAAATTCCGCGGAATAGCCGCCGGGCGCCGGACCCCGACCACCGCTGGGACGGACGGCGAGACGATCGCGGCCCCAGGTTTCCTTATCGAAAAAATGCGCGTTGCCGAGGCCGAGCGATCGATACAAGTCGCGGTTCGTCTTGTTGCTGCCGTTGAACCGGTCGAGATCCACACCGATATCGCGCAGCAACTGCTTCGAGGTTTCGAAATACCGGAACGGCGCCTCGATGTTCAGTGTGCCGCCGTTGATCGCCAGCAGCTTGCCCTCGTGACGGAATTCGTTGCGCTTGGCGTGTCCCCCGAAGTCGTCGTGGTTGTCGAGAATCAGCACTTTCGCGCCGCGACCGACGTTCTTGACGAAGTAATAGGCCGCGGCGAGACCGCTCATTCCCGCTCCGACGACGACCAGATCGTAGGTTTCGCCCGCGTGCGTTGCCGCGGACAGGTCGACGCTCCGGCGATCGCGGAGCGCATGCGCGACCTCGAATGAACCCGCGTGGTCGCCGCGCATCCCGGTCAGCGCCGGTGGGTAATATCCGGCCGCCTGCTCCGGTGCATAATCCTGCGCTCCTTCCGCGGCGAACCCCCCTGTCGGCAGAAGCAGGGCACCGGCCGCCGCCGCGCTGACGCCGTTGACGAAGTCGCGCCGCGAGATCGTCCGGTTCATTCCGAGCGTACGGTCATTGGCATTCATGGACGACAACCTCGATCGAAGATCAGGTGAGTCCCGCGACTCGATGATGGCCTCGCGGACGCCGCGGCCCGGCGTCAGGCACCGCACTCCACGGCCTGCACGGCATCAAGCTCGAGCACGCGATCGGCGCGCCTGGCGAGCTCGAGGCGATGGGTGATGACAATCGTCGTGCGGCCGCGCATCACAGCCTCGTACCCCTCCGCGACTTGACGCTCGGACGCCGGATCGAGCGCGGCGCTCGGCTCGTCGAGGATCAGGATCGACGGGTCCGCCAGAAACGCGCGCGCCGTGGCGATGCGCTGACGCTCGCCCGCCGAGAGCGTCGTGCCCCGCTCGCCGACGATCGTCTGATACCGGTCGGGCAGACGCTCGATGAAGGGCTCCAGCGCCGCCCGCCGTGCGGCAGTGGCCACGTCGGCGTCGGTTGCGTCCGGCCGCGCGTAGCGGATGTTCTCGGCAATCGTCGCGTGAAACAGGCACGGCTCCTGATCGACGAGCGCGACGCGGCGGCGCAAGTCGTCGAGCCGCAGGGTGCGCACATCGCGGCCGTCGATCCGCACCACCCCGCTGTCGGGATCGAGCAGCCGCAGCAGCAGATCGGCCACCGTCGACTTGCCGCTTCCGCTGGGCCCGACAATCGCGAGCACCTCGCCGGCCCGCACGCTGAAGGACAGATGATCGAGCGCCGGCGCGCCACGGCCGAACGACAGGGTGACGTCCTCGAACTCGATGTCGCCGCGCACGGAGGTCAGCGGCGTCGCCGCCCCGCTTTCCTGGACCTCGACCGGCTCGTCGAGAATCTGCGCGACGCGGGCAAGCGACACGCGCACGGTCGCGAGGTTCGCGTACATCTCCATCAGCGCCTGAAGCGGCGGCATGAAGCGCATCTGGTATGCCATGAACGCGATGAACGTGCCGACGGTGATGTCGCCCCGAATCACGCGAAGGCCTCCGTACACCGACACGGCGCCGGTGCCCGCGGCGAGAATCAGGCCCGGCAGACCGCCGGACAGATACGTCAGGCGCTGCATCGACATGAGCGCGCGCACGAACGCGGCGTTGCGCTCGCGGAACCGCGCCACCTCGCGCTCCTGCGCATTCGACGTGACGACGAGCTTCACCGCCTGCAGCGTCTCGATCAGAAAGCTCCCGATGTCGGAGCTGCGCTGCCTGAGCGTCGCGACTTCGCCTTCGAGCCTGGCGCGGTACCGCACGAGCGCCCACAGGCCGAGCGGCGTGGTCGCGATCGTCACCAGGAAGAGCCGCACATCGAGCCACGCGAGCATGGCGGCCGTGCCGACGAGAAACAGCACGTTGCCGACCAGGGCCAGCGCCGTCTCCGCCGCGATGCGCTGAATCTCGCCGATGTCGTTGTTGATGCGCGACATGACGTCGCCAAGCCGGGTTCGGGCGTAGAAGCGCGGCGACAGCCGCTGAAGGTGGCGGTACATCTCCAGCCGCATGTCGAACAGGATGTCGGCCGACACGCGCGTGTAGCGCAGGCCGCTGACGAAGTTGACGCCGAAGCTGGCGACTGAGGCCGCTGAGAACAGCACCAGCACGCGAACGAGTATCGCGGGATTTCGGCCGATCAGCGCGACGTCGAAAAAATCGCGGGAGAGCAGCGGCAGGTAGAGCGACAGCGCCGTGCTGAGCGCGCTCAGCGCGAGCACGAGCACGAGCCGCCGCCAGTATGGTGCGATGAAGAGAAGCGCCCGCCGCAAATCGCGATCGATCACGCGCGTCGCCCCTTCCGGAGGCCTACTGGCCGGCGCTGTTGGTGGCGACGGCGCCCGGCGGCGTCGGCAGCACGAACAGGTCGGTCGTCATGTCGCCGTCGAGCGTGATCGTGCGCAGGTACTGATAGGTCTCGGCGTCGTAGAGGTCGATGGTGTTGCCGGCCTGATAGATGTAGAGGACCTTTCCGTTCGAGCTCGTCTTGAGCGCCATCCGCGGCCGCCCCTTGAACTCGGTCCGGCCAGCCAGCTTGCGATGCTCCAGATCGAACTTCCAGAATTCGTACTTGCCGATGTCCTCGAACAGCCCGTACGCGACCTTCCGCCCCGGCGCGAGCGTGAAGCTGGTCGGCGTCGAGGGACCGAGGGTGTAGAAGTCGACGCTCTTGGCCGCCAGGTTCACCCGGCCGATGCCCATCGTGCGGCGGTGCTGAACGGGGTCGGACACGTTGAAGATCGACGTGTAGAAGCCGGGCTCATCGTTGAGCACGTCGCGCGATGCGAACTCGAGGCGGCCGAAGCCGTCCTCGATCGGCTTGGACATCTCCCATTTGTCGACCTGCGTGAAGTTGCCGGTCTCGTAGATGAGCACGTCCTGATCGGTGAAGAGGTACATCAGCTTGCCGTCGGGCGAGAAGATGATGCTCGCGTTCTGCCGCTCCTCGTTGTTCGGCCACGGAATCGTGCGCACGACCTTGTGATCCTTCAGGTCGTACTGGATGAGCGTGGGCGCGCCGATCTCGAACCGGTCGACGAGCTTGGTCGCCGAGGCCGTCACCATCACGATAAAGCGGTTGAGCGGATCCGGCTCAACACTCCGGATCCGGACCTTCTTGCTGCCTTCGCTCAGCGTGAAGCTGTCGATCGTCTTGCGCGACGCGATGTCGAGGATCTCCAGCTTCTCCATCGCCGCTTCGACCGTGTAGAAGCGCTTCCGGTCGCGCGACATCGTCGTCCGGCGGGGGATCCCCGACTGGTACGGAATCGAGCCGACGATTTTCTCCGTGGCTTCGTCGACGATCCAGAACTGTTTCGGGTACGCGCCGATGATCAGCGTGCCGTTGCCCGCGACAAGCCTGGGCTTGTCCGCCGAATGCACCGGCACTCCGCCGCCGACGACCACGAGAACGACGATCGGGACGAGCAGCGCGAGCTTGCGAATCATGTCAGCCCTCGTGACGGGAATCCGATCCAGGCAGCCTCGTTAGGGGAAGATGAGATCGATCTTGCGCCAGTCCTTCTGGGCGGCGGCGCACTTGCTCGTCCAGTCGGGCGCATGATTCAGTTGATCGGGCACCTGCGCGGGCCAGTAGCACCCGATGTGGCAATCGAACAGATCGCGCTCCACCGGCTGGCAGAGCCCGGCCGTGCCGCCCGTCCGATCCGCTTCCCAGCCCGGCGAGAACACCAGCGAGCAGCCGATCGGAAAGTGCGGCTGCTGGGGCAGCGCCCCGCCTCCACCTCTGCGCTGGAGCGCGACGACATCATGGTCGGTGGCGCGCTCGATCCGCGCGGCTTTGCGGTTGACAGGTTTCAGATGGGTCATGACACCGGCTCCTTTGTGGGTTCCTCGTCGAACTGCGCGAGGAACGCCGGGTTGCGCTCGGAGAGCTCGCCGTAGATCTGCAGGCACACGTCGGTCCACCCGCGAATCCATTCGCAGTAGTGCAGGTTCGGACGCGCGGTATCGCCGTACCGCGTGTGAGCCTCGTGGTAGCAGCCGCCCGAGCAGAGCGGCCGCGCCCAGCACACGCTGCAGTCGGTCTTGTTCGCGACGTGATGCTGTTCGAGAAACGTCTGCTGCGCCTGACGATCGATTCCGTCCCGCACGGTGCCGAGCTTGTGCGCGTCGGATCCCGCGAAGCGGTGACAGAGTGCGACGTCGCCGTCGGTGGCGACGCCGAGCAGGCCGAGGCCGGCGCCGCAGGGAAACGCCTTGCTCACGCCCTTGTGCAGCTCCTCGAGCGTTTCCTTCACGTTCGAGAACCCGTGGTGCTGGTTGGCGACCGACGCCTCCAGGAACTCGTACGCGAGGTCCCGGAACTGTCCCAACATGTCGCCGTAGCCGGCGTCGGAAATCGCGTGGCCGCGGGTCGGCGACGTCGTCACCGGCGCGAAGCCGACTTCCCAGAACCCCATCTCCTCGGTGAGATGGGTGTAGATCCGTTTGATGTCCATCTGACCGGAGGTGAGTGTCACGCGCGCGCCGATCGGGCGGCTGCGATGCCGCTTCAGCAGCTCCTTGATTTTCGGCGCGACCACATCGTAGCTGCCGGCGCCGTTGTGGAAGACGCGGAACTTGTCCTGGACTTCCTTCGGACCATCGATCGAGATGGTCACGCCGACGCGATTGTCGGCGAGGAACTCGATGATGTCCGGCTTCAGCAGCGTGGCGTTGGTCGTGAGACTGAAATCGACCTCCTTGCCGATCTCGGCGCCGCGCTGCCGGGCATAGGCGATGGTCTTGGCGAGCACCGGAAAGTTCATCAGCGTTTCGCCGCCGAAGAAGGTGAGGTGGGCGACCTTGTTGTCACCCGACTCCTTGAGCATGAACTCGACGCTTTCCCGCGCCGTCTCCTCGGTCATGAACTTCGGCTGCTTGCCGTTCTCGGTGTCGACGATCTTGTCCTCGCCGTACTCGTAGCAGTAGGTGCAGCTCAGGTTGCACTGGTTCGTGACGTTCAGCACCATCGTCGTCAGCGGGAATGGCGCAAGCGGAATCACCTTGGGCGTTTTGGCGGGCGGCGCGTTCACTTCGCCGATCGCCTGCACGCGCACCAGCTCGCCCATCGTCGCATCGAGCGCCGTCTCGTCCGGGAACATCGCGGAAAGCTCGTCGCGCGTGAGTGCCCGGCCCGCCAGCGTCTGCAGGAGCGTGTCGGCCGCGGCGTCCAGCGCGAAGATGGCCGCGCTCGGCACGAGATAGACAAACGGCTTCCCGGCCGCCTCGAAGCGATGATGCTCGCGCGCGGCCCATGCCGTCATCGTCCGCCCTCGTCCTGGAACCACGCCATGTAGAGCGGGACGGTCACGAGCAGCTGCGCCCGCGCGCGCAGCGGGTTGGCGGCCTCTTTGGGGTCGGCGCTGATCAGCTCGGCGACCACCCACACGTCGCCCACGTTGTTGCGGTTGCCGGCGCGCTTCGGATTCGGTCCATCAACGTTGGGCGTGAAGAGCCCCCTTTCGTCCAGCGTGCCGACATACTGCATATCGTCGTCTCCGAAGGTGGCGGTGAACTCCTCGATCGACCACTTCACGGGGACGAGGCCAAGCTCCAGATCGTCGGCCGTGCCGAGCTTGCCGTCGGGACCGCTGCTGATGCCGATGGCTTCGAACTGCTGCAGCTGCTTGGGAAAGACGTTGCCGCCGACGCGGGCCATGCCGGCCTGCGGGACGACCTTCAGCCCGTCGATCTTGTCGTAGACGACGAGCGCGGCCGCCTTGACCGCGCCGCCGACCGACAGGTCTCTCGCGCCGATCGGCGCGCCCTGTGCGACGTCGACGTCCACGGTAATCTCGTCCGGCGTCGCGCTGACAATGCGCGAGACCTTGACACCCTGGCCGATCCCGATGTCCTCCACCTTCGGCCCTGCCGGAAGGTTCACGCCGTAAATCTTCACGGCCTGCGCGGACGAGCCGATCTTCAACGCCGTCACGCTGGCTCCGTAGACCATCGGGTCGCCGCTGAGGCGCACCAGCGTCACGTCGATGCCGGTCTCGTCGTAGGCGCCCGTAAACCAGCGGCCGCGCATCTCTTTCCAGTCCCGTTCGACGAACATCACCTCGCGCCAGGGATTCTCGCTGCCACGCACCGTGCCGCGGCCGCGCCACTGGAATCCGGTGTAGACGAGACCCTTACCGGTGCGCGAAACCGTTTCCCCGGTACGCGCAACGGTGTAACGCGTCTCGGTGGTGAAGCTGTCGGGAGCGCTCGTATCAGGGGCAATCGTGACCTGGCCGTAGATCGCGCCCTTCCCCGGCAGCGATCCGCTGACGGCCCATCGGCCACTCAGCCTGGGCGACTGCATCGTCGGAGACCACGCGGTCCATTGCGACGTGATCAGGGGAAAGGTCTTTTCGAGATGCTCGAGCGCCTCGTCCATCGGGTGGCGATTGTCCGGCGGCTGACCGTCGGGTCCGGGCTCGGTTTGAATCGGACGTGTGCGGCGGAATCCCTGACCGCCGTTCATGGGCTGATTGTCGACGAGCGGGTAGTAGCCGCGGTGCATCGCCACGAGCAGTTGCCACTCTTCTTTCGTGCGCCGCTCGCTCAGGACGCGCGCCATGGCGTGGCACGAGGAGCACGTATCGGAGGTGACTTTGTCGGCGGTATACGAATACTCAACCGTCCGCCGTTCCGCGTCGAACTCAATCGGATGGACTTCTTCCGGTGAGAGACCCTGGTGGTCCGCCAGGTACTTCAGGATGGTGCGCGCGTCGGCCGGATCCAGCGTGACGTGGTTGAGCGCCACCATCCGCTTGATGGTGCGCTCCCAGTTTTCCGGGGTGGCGCGACGATACGAGATGCGCGACATGCGCCCCTTGTCGTCGGACCGATGACACGACCCGCATCTGGCGCGCACGAGATCGCTCTGAATGGGAAAGCCTTCGTCCGCGTGCCGGTTCCGCGGCCGCCGCGCGCGGCTGCGCCCCGGCCGGAAGTGCGGCGCTCAGGCATGCCAGGCCCACGAACCAGCCAATCCGTTTCAGCATACGATCACCATCGAGTTGATTGATTCCGAGTGAGTGTCCTCCGGTTGAGCGAGCTTGGCAAGCCTCATTTTCGGCGGCTGACGGCGGTGCCGGCACCGGCTGGCGGCGGAGAGAGCGAACAGCTGGGCGGTTGCATGGCGAAATCTCGGAATGCGGATCGACGCCGGCGCGCGAGTGTCCAGGAGGCTCGCGCGAGCAACGCGCGGCCGGCCGAGCGGACGCCCCACGGCGCATTGGAGCCGCTCGCCGCCCAATCCGCGGCGCGCGGCGCCCAGGCTCTTGACGTCGCCGGCCTGGCGCTGGTCACGCTCGCGGCGTTCGCGCCGGTCCTCAGGAACGGCTTCGTCAACTGGGACGACCCGAGCGTCCTGTTGAACAACCCTCGACTCGCTGCCCCCGACATCTTCCCGTGGGCGTTCACCACGATGCTGATCGGACACTATCAGCCGCTCGCATGGCTGGTCTGGTCCGCAGTGAAGTCGATGTTCGGATTGACGGCCGCGGCCTTTCACGGCCTGAGTCTGCTTGGCCATCTTGCGAATGCGGTCCTCGTCTACGTTGTGACATGGAGACTGACTGACGCCACCGCTCTCGAGCGCGAGAGCGCCGTCGCTGCGCGTGGACGCATCGCGGCTCTTGCCGCAGCCGTCGTCTTCGCGGTGCATCCCCTGCGGGTCGAACCCGTGGCCTGGGCGAGCGCGTTTCCCTATGTCTTGTCGTTGACGTTGCTGCTGCTGGCCTTGCTCGCGTACTTGAACTACGCGACTCTGGAGCGCCCGTCAAAACCCATGGTCATAGGGGCGGAGCTTGCTCCAGCCTCCGCCAAGGCTCCCATGGCGGTTGGTTGGCTTGCGCTCTCCATCGCCGCGTACGTGGCAGCCTGCCTGGCTCGCCCGAGTGCGATCGGCTTCCCGCTCCTGCTGCTGCTCCTGGACCGTTACCCGCTGCGGCGTCACGACACCCGGCGGCTTCTTCTCGAGAAGCTGCCGTTCCTGATCGTAGCCACCCTCTTCGCCGCTGCCGAATGGCAGGCGCGCGACATCGTCAGCCTGCAGGAATTGAGCGCCAGTGCGCGGATGACGATGGCAGCGGTCGCGCCGTTCATTTATCTTGGCCGGTCTCTCCTTCCCGTCTGGATCTCGCCTCTCGATCCCCTGCCCATTTCACCCGGCCTTGCGCTCGTCCCTCTTGCCGCCGGGTGTGCAGGGCTGGCTGGCGTGAGCATCGCACTGTGGACGGGACGCCGGCGATGGCCGGGACTGGGCGTCGCATGGATCGCTTACGCGCTGATGCTCGCGCCTGTCGTGGGATTGACGCCGAGCGGCCTGCAGGCCACGGCCGATCGCTACATGTATGTCCCGGGCGTGATCGTGTCGATTGCCGCGGGTCTTGCGCTCGCACGGCATTGGCCGTCCGGACGCGTTGCCGTCGCGACCTCGCTCGTTGCGGCTGCCGTCGTCGCGGCGCTTGCGGGCCTGACGTGGACGCAAATCGGCTATTGGCACGACTCGATTGCGCTGTGGACTCGCGCGGCCGATCTCGATCCGCGCAACGACATTGCGACGTACAACCTGGCCATCGCACTGGCTGAGGCCGGCCGGGAAGAGGAGGCGATGAACCGGTACGAGCAGACGCTCCGACTCGTGCCGGATCATGCCCTGGCCCGGCAGAATCTTGCGATCATCCAGGCCGCGCGCGCGGAGCGCGACGCCGATCGCCTTGCCGCGGCAAACCAGCTCAATGAGGCGAGCGAACGCTACACGAACGCGCTGACATTGGATCCGAATCGTCTTCACGCGCGGGCCGCCCGCGGGATGCTGCTGGTGCGCCGCGGCCGTCTCACCGAAGCGGTGGCGGATTTGCGTCTGGCGTTCGACGGCCACGTCAAGGATCCCGAGGTGCCCAACGCGCTGGCGTTCGCGTTGATGCAGACGGGGCAATTCGGCGAGGCGGCCGCCGTGCTGAAAAGCGCCCTGGCGCAGCATCCCGAGAACGTGAACATCGCGCACAATCTGGCGCGGCTGCTCGCCACGTCGCCCGACAGCCGTGTCCGCGACGGCGCGACCGCGTTACGTCTGGCGCTCGAGGTTCGAGAGCGGACAGGCGGTCGAGATCCGCGCGCGCTCGACACGCTGGCGGCGGCATATGCCGCGGCCGGTCGTCTCGACATGGCCCGCGAAACGTCGAACCAGGCTGCTGCGCTCGCGCGGCAGCTCGGCGACGTCGCGGCAGCCGACGAAATTGTTGGTCACGCGCGGAGCTATCGGCATTGACTAACGAGCAACGAGCAACGCACGTCGTCTGCCGCGGCCGGCGGCTGGCCTTCGTCGAGACGCCGGCTGGCTCGTCCCTTGTCGCCGAAGTCGGGATTGGAGGCGGCAGAAACGCGTCTACGGTGTGCCGTGCACGATGCGGCCGGCAACCAGCGTCAGCTCACATTTGAGATCCTTCAGGCTGTCCACGGGCATCGTGTACATGTTGCGATCCCAGACGGCGATGTCGGCGTCCTTGCCGACCTCGAGCGAGCCGATGCGATCGTCGAGGAACATCTGGTGCGCCGCCCAGATGGTGTGCGATCGCAGTGCGGTACGGATATCGATCGCCTCTGCGATCCCGAACGGCCGCGCGCCGTAGGTGGCGCTCAACGTCGTCCTCGCCACCGAGGACCAGAGACTGTAGCGCGCCGGAAACGGCGTGACGCCGAAATCGGATCCGCCGCCCCACTTGACGCCCTTCTGCACGTACGTCCTGAACGGTTTCAGCCGCAGGGCGCGCTGGGGCCCGAGGTTGCCGGCGTAGTTGTCGCCGAGCCACCAGAGAAAGGTCGCCTGCGACTCGGGATAGCCGGCGTCGAAGTCGCGCTGCAGCCGCGCCATCGTGTCGATCGCATGGTCGGTCGGCGTGTTCGCGTGGATGATGCTGTGGCGAAGGCCACGAGTCGGCTTGGCTTTCAGCACCTGGTCGTATGCGTCGATCACCCAGTCGATCGCGCGATCGCCGATGGCGTGCGTGCCGATATGGACCCCGGCGCCGTGCAGGAGTTGAACCATCTGCCGGTACACCTCCGGATCCACCGTCGGGTATCCGTGGTTGCCGGTGTCCGTTGCGGTGGAGTTCTTGTTCCAGTCCTGGTACATCCACGCCGTGCGCGCGCCGCCACTGCCGTCCATGAACAGCTTGACGCCGCCGGACAGCAGCCGTCCCTCGCCCAGCGACGCCGGCGGGCGCGGATTCTGATCGACCCGCTCGAGCGCCTGCTGAGTCGACGCAACGGTGGTCCCGCCGGACCACAGCGCGAACACGCGCACGGTGAGCCGATCTTCAGCGAGGATCTCGCGGTACAGCGCCCACTTCTCTGGGCCGATGCCCGGATCCTTGGCGCCGGTCATGCCTTCCGCGTTGAAGTCGTGAACGATCTTGAGGATGCCGTTCTTCAACTGATCGCGCGACAGCGGCGGGACGTGCCTCGTCACAAGCCCGGTCGCCGACTCTTTGAGCACGCCCGTGGGGTTGCCGCTCGGGTCGCGATCGATCGTGCCGGCCGGAGGATCCACGGTCTGCTTCTCGACGCCCCCGATCTTCAGCGCGTAGCTGTTGCCGACACCGTAGTGGCCGGTCGTCTGCATGAGCCAGACGGGATTGTCGGGCGCGGCCTTGTCGAGATCGGCCGCCGTAATGTAGCGATGCTCCACCAACTTCGCCTCGTCCCAGCCTCGTCCGCGCACCCACTCGCCGGGCTGGAGCTTCCCTACCTGCTCCCGTACGCGCGCCAGCACGTCGTCGATCTTCTTGACCGCGGGATCGCCGAGGTCGATGGTGAACATCTGGTCGGCTTCGGAGAAATGCACGTGCGTATCGATCAGGCCGGGCGTCGCGGTCCGGCCGTGCAGATCGATCACCACCGTGTTCGCGCCGATGCGCGGCTTGACGGCGTCGTTCGTCCCGACGGCGACGATGCGCCCGCCCGCGATCGCGAGGGCCTGCGCGGTGGCGTCGTTGGCGTCCACGGTGAGGATCGTGCCGTTGGTCAATACCATGTCGGCGGCCGGCTGCACGCCGCGCTGTGGCGCCCGGATGGCGTTCAACGATGTGACGGCGCCGATCGCAATCACGGCGGCAAGCACGAGGCGCGTGAACCTGCGAGTCATATCGGTGCTCCCATCACGGTTGAGAGGCGTCGTGACGTGATCGAAATCAGTGCAGACGCAGCGTCGTCGGGGCGCCGACGCTGCGGTCGCCGTCGAGGACGACGAACTGGCCGTCAGGAAAAGCAGAGCCGCTGCAGCGCCTCGGGCGCGTGCTCAGGCCGCGTGTGCATGACGACGAGCCGGTCTGGAAATTTGTGGAAGAACCACATGAATGCGATGAGGTGCGGCGACCCACTTGTAGCTGAGAAGGGCCGACCAAGCGTCGCCGCCTGCGACCGCCCCTCACCAGGAAATGTGTTTCGAAACCGTCATGCGTCCCGGGGCCATCGTAATTGAAGGAGCCTTATTTGCCTTCGAACCGAAGAACAGAATGGCTCCGCCGGCGCCGAGCACCGCTAGCCCCGCGCCAGCCCAGCTTGGTGTTTGATTCCGTCGAGACCTGACCAGAGACGAACTCGCCGCCGCTGGTGTGCAGGAACCCATAGACGGCCATCGCTATGCCCGTAACGACCAGCGCACCGCCTGTCCACAAGTACGGCTTGGGAATGCTGACTTTTGTCTTTTCCGCCTGCTCCTCGGCAGCCTTCGCGACGCTGTCCTTGAGATCGCCCGCGAACGCGGACGAGCTGAGCCCGAGAACCAGCAGCCACGCGACGGCGGTACGCAGAGTTCTCATCTGGATCTCCTTTGGTGGGTCGTCGGAAGGACGGATTGTATCCAGTCGGCCGATCGCGGGGCAATCAAAATAAGCACGAAGTTTCGGTCGGTTAGAATGAGCGCGTGAAGCGGCTGCTGATCGGCGTCGCGGCGATGACGTTGCTCGCGGGCGCCGTGTGGTATGCGGCGGCGGCGGCCCGCCGCGAGCGGCGCCTGAACGTGCTGCTCATCACTATCGACACGCTCCGCCCCGATCATCTCGGCAGCTACGGCTACGCGGCGGCGCAGACGCCGGCGCTCGACGCGCTGGCGGCGCGCGGCCTGCGTTTCACCCAGGCAACCACGGTCGCGCCGCTGACGCTTCCGGCGCACGCGTCGCTCATGACCGGCACGTTTCCGGCCTACCACGGCGTTCGCGACAACGGCGGCTTCTATCTGGGCGATGACCAGATGACGCTCGCCAGGACGCTCCGCTCGCGCGGCTATCGCACCGGCGGTTTCGTCAGCGCGTTCGTGCTTGACGGCCGGTGGGGCATCGGCCAGGGCTTCGATCGCTACTTCGACGACTTCGACCTCGCGAAGTACCGCGTCGACATCGGCCTCGACGCCGTCCAGCGTCCCGGCAGCGAAACGGTTTCGCAAGCGATCGATTGGCTCGATCAGGATCCGACGCGTCCGTTTCTGGCGTGGGTGCACTTGTACGAGCCGCACGCGCCGTACGACGCGCCGGACCCGATCCGCCGGCGGTTTCCGCAGACGATGTTCGGCGCCTACGATGCGGAAATCGCCACCGCCGACATCCAAGTGGCGCGGCTCGTCGAGCATCTCGCGGTGGCAGGCCGTCTGGATCGGACGGTCGTGGTCGTCCTGGGCGACCATGGCGAGTCGCTTGGCGAGCACGACGAAGAACAACATGCCTTCTTCGTGTACGACGCGACCGTCAGGATTCCGCTGATCATCGCCGGTCCCGGCATGCCGGCTCGCGTGATCAGCGATCAGGTGCGGATCGTCGACGTGATGCCGACGCTGCTGGAGACGCTCGGCGTCGAGACGCCGAAGGCCGTGCAGGGCGTGAGCCTGCTGCCGCTCGCGCGAGGCCAGCGTCTGAATCTCGTGGCGCTGTCCGAGACGTGGTATCCGCGCCACCACTACGGCTGGAGCGAGCTGACGGCGATCCGCGACGGCCGCTATCACTTCATCGCTGCGCCGAGGCGAGAGTTGTACGACACGCAGACCGATCCGAGCGAAACGCACAACCTCGCGCCGCTGAACGCGAGCCGCGCAGACGCGCAGGAACGGGCGCTTCTGGACTTCTTGGCTCGCATCTCCTCCACGCGTGCCGCCGCGGCACCTCGGCCGGTGGATCCTGAAGTCGAGCAGCGGCTCCAGGCGCTCGGCTACGTGGGCGGCAGCATCAGCCCGCGCGCGCTCGAAACGCGGCCGCGCGGCGATCCGAAGGACAAGGTCGCGCTCTACAACCTGCTGAAACAGGCGGGCCTGGATTCGGTCGAAGGCCGGATCGACGAGGGCATCGGCAAGGTGCGTCAGGCGCTTGCCGCGGATCCGGAGATCGTCGAGGCGTACACGATGCTCGGGAACATGCACGGCAAGGCGAATCGCCCGAAGGAGTCGCTGGCCGCGTACCAGAAGGCGCTCGCGCTCGATCCCGAGAATCAGGCGGCGGCCTTCAACCTGGCGCTCGCCTACAAGACCGCCGGCCGGATCGGCGACTCGGAAGCCGGGTTCGAGCGCGTGCTCGCGCTCAATCCGCGCGATGTCAAATCCACGTACCAGCTCGCCGACATCTGGATGCAGCGTGGCGACTTCGCGAGAGCGGAGACCGCGCTGCGTCAGGCGCTGACGGGGAACGTCGAGCGAACGGCGCTGCTGACGAAGCTCGGCGAGTGCGAAATCGAGCTCAAACGGTACGACGACGCCGAACGCAGCCTTCTCGAGGCGCTGAAGGGGAAACCGGACGAGCCGCGCGCACACTACGATCTCGGATTGATTCACGATGCTCGCGGCGAGCCGGCGAAAGCGATGGCCGAATACGAGGCCGAGCTCGCCCGCAATCCCGAAGACCTACCGGGCGCATTTCAACCTCGCCAAACTGCTGGTCGCCGCGGGCCGGACCGCGGAGGCCGTGCGCCACTTCGAGCAGGCCGTCGACGCGAATCCCGAGTTCGGCAGCGGCTATCTGTATCTCGCAAAGGCGCGGCTGGATGTCGGCGACCTCGAGGGCGCCGAAGCGGCGGCGATCAAGGGCATGACGCTCAAGACCGACGCGGATATCGCGCCGCTTGGACACTACGTGCTCGCCGACGTCTACTCGCGACGTGGCCGGCCGCAGGACGCCGCCCGCGAAGCGGCGGAGGGGCGTCGCGCGGAAGCGCGGCTGAGAGGGCACGGCGGGACTGACTCGAGGACAGGACGGAGATTTCTGAACAGGAGATCGGAGACCAGGAGGTTCTCTCTTTGGAACAGTACAACTCCTGATCTCTGCTCTCGTTCGCACGTCGTGTCTCAGCATCTCCGTGGTTCTGGCTTCTCTGTGTCCTCGCTCGGTGTCCGGCTGTCGACACGACACGCCGCCGCCAGCGTCCGCGCTTCCCCGTCACGTTCTGATCATCACGATCGACACGCTCCGCGCCGATCGTCTGGGCTGCTACGGCAGCCGTGACGTGGCGACTCCCAACATCGATCGCCTGGCGCGCGAGGGTGCCATCGCCACTCAAGCCAGCGCACAGGCGCCGATCACGCGACCCTCGCACGTCTCGATGTTCACGGGCCTCTATCCCGCACAGCACGGCATTCGCGACAACATCTCGCGCGCGCTCGCGCCGGACGTGCCGACGATGGCCGAAGCGTTCAAGACGAGCGGCTTCAAGACGGCGGGCTTCGTGTCGTCGATCGTGTTGTCGGCGCAGTCCGGCCTCGCCCGCGGCTTCGACGATTTCTCAGACCGCTTCGACCTTGGCGCCGATGCGGCCGACGAAGGACATTTCCTCGACATCCTCGAGAAGCGCGGCGACGTGACGGTGGCGGAAGCGGTGAAGTGGCTCGACGGGCACGCGACCGATCGCACCTTCATGTGGGTCCATCTCTACGATCCCCACGCGCCCTACGAGCCGCCAGAGCCGTACGCGTCGCGGTACGCCGATCGGCCGTACGACGGCGAGGTCGCGTGGTCGGACGAGCTGGTGGGACGGCTCGATGCCGCGTCGACGCGCCTGGGCATTCGCGACCAGACGTTGACGGTGCTGACGTCGGACCACGGCGAGTCGCTCGGCGAGCACGGCGAGTCGGTGCACGGATTTTTTCTCTACCAGGCGACGCTCAGGGTGCCGCTGCTCCTGAGAGGGCCCGGCGTCGTACCGGGCACGCGTATTGCCGCTGCGGTCCAGAGCGTCGATCTCGTTTCCGACCGTCCTCAATCTGGCCGGCGTGGCGCTGCCAGTGTCGATGCGCGCGGTTGCGGGACGCAGCCTCGCCCCCAGCGTGCGCGGGATGTCGCCGGCCCTCGACGACACGCCGTCGTTCGCCGAATCGTTGACACCGCGCATTCACTACGGATGGAGCGACCTGAGGAGCGTCCGCGAAGGCCGCTGGAAATTCATCCTCGCCCCGACGGCGGAGCTCTACGACCTCTCGAGTGATCCCGGCGAGCTCCACAATCTGATCGACGCCGAGCCTGCGCGCGCTCGCGCCCTGCGCGCCGGGCTCGAGCGGCATCTCGCCGAAGACAGCCCCGCGGCGACGCGCAAGATCTCTGCCGGCCGACGTGCCGGCCGATCTCGTCGAAAAACTGGGCGCGCTCGGCTACGTGAGCGGCGGGGGCTCGCCCGATCGCGCGTCGGGCGCCGATCCCAAGGACAAGATCGGCGAGTACAAGGTGCTGAACGCCCTGCTCCATGACGGGCTGCTGAAGCTCCGCGACAAGGACTACGCGGGCGGCGCGGCGCGCTTCCGCGAGCTGACGAAACGCGGCATCGACAGCTTCGAGTCGCATTACTACTTCGGCGAGGCGCTCGTCGGGCTCGGGCGCTGGCGTGAAGCCGCCGCCGAGTTCGAGCGCGCGATTCCGCGTCTGCCGGGCTTCGCCGCGTCGTACCTGACGCTGGCCGACTGCCGCGTCGCGATGGGGGACAGGAGCGGCGCGATCGCGGCGCTTCGCCAGGGCGAGCGCGCGGTGCCGACGGATCCGCGGCATGTACCGGCGCCTTGGAGAGCTCTATCGCGACGGCGGCGACCTTCAGCAGGCCGCGAGTTTCTTTCGCGAAGCGACGGCGCGCGATCCCGGCGAGGCGTCGCAGTGGAATTCGCTCGGGATGATTCTCGGCGCGCGAGGGCAATCTGGGCGAAGCCGAGCGCGTGTTCCGCGAAGCGATCGAGCGCGACCCGCGCGAGCCGCGCTACACCTACAACCTGGGCCTCACGCTCCAGCGCGAACACCGCGCCGCCGAAGCGGTCCCCTACTTCCGCAAGACGCTGGAGTTGAATCCGCGGATTTTCCGCCGCGAGCGATCGACTGAAGGAGATCGAGAAGAGGTGAGGCAAATCCGACGGACGTTGACGCGAGACCGCAAAGCCCGCGAGAAGAAATGCCGACGATTTTCTGCGGCTCTGCGCGCTCTGCGGTAACGTCGTGTCACGCTAGAACTTGAACCGCACGCCGAACTGCAGCCGTCTCGGATAGACGTACCGCGACGCCACGCCGAACGTGCTGGGCTGATCGCCGCGACGGCTCAGGACGTTTTCTGTCGCGTCGGTGTTCGTCAGGTTGAGCATGTCGAGGAACAGATCCAGATTGTGCCCTGCGCCGAGCGGGAAGGTCTTCTGGACCCGCGCGTCGATCAGGTCCAGGCTCGGCACGCGACGGCTGCCGTCGAGCGGGTCCATGTAGATCGTCGGGCTGCTCGGGAAACCGAGGCCGCTCACGCGCACCTGCCGCGCCCACGGCCGGCCGGTCTGATGCTGAAGATTGCCGGACACCAGGAAATTCCACGGAAGGTGGTAGATCAGCTGGGCCTTCGCCACGACCGGACGATCGCCAATCAGCAGACCATCGGTGTTGACGAAGTCGTTCGGACCGCCGTTCGTGCCGCCGCGGCCGATCGTCCCGAACGTGCCGGACGTGCCACTTTGCGCCGAAGACGGTCCGAGGATGCTCGAAGGCTCGCGCCCCTCCGACTTCGACAACACCAGCGACAGGGTGCCTTGCCAGTTGCTCGACATGCGTTTGGTGCCGGTAATGGTAACGCCGTTGTACCTGCTGTACAGCCCCGCCACGTTCGTCATCTGAAACACGCTCTGGCTGAACGGGGTGACCAGCTTCGACAACATGATCGTGCTTGCCTGTCGCTCCGACACCTGCGCTGTCGGTATACGGCACCTGCGTGTACTGCCCACCAATATCCTGCCAACCGGGATAGTCGTAGCCGGCCTTGTGCACGTAATTCACTTGCAGCCCGAGGTTGGACATCAACTGCTGCTCGACCGAGAAGATCACTTCGTGCGAGTAGGGATCTTTGAAATTCGTGATCGATCGTCAGGTTCGAATTGCTGCTGACGACAGCGAAGTTGGTGCGCGCGCCCGTCGGTGTGATGTCGAAGTAGTATTTCGGCGTGACCGACGGGACCGCCGCGCTGAAGTCGTTGAGAAAGATTCCCCGATAGAGCAGACCGTAATAGCCCTTGACGACGGTCCGGCCCGACTGATTGACCTTCCACGTCGCGCCGATGCGCGGCGACACCACGTTCCAGTGGTAGACGTCGTTGATTGCCCGGTGCGAACTGGCCGGTCGGATTGCCGTGTTGCATCGAGGATCGGGAGCGATTGATACTGCGCCTGGCTGTGGTCGTACCGCAGGCCCAGGTTGAACGTGACGACGTTCCCAAGCCGGTACGTGTCGTCCACGTACGTCCCGATGTTGTGGATGAGGCCGCCCTGATGCCATGGCTGCCGCGTGTATCCGTACGACTGCTTGCCGCCGACGATGTAGATGTAGTCGTTGAAGCCGTTGATCGAGTCACGTCCGCCCGTGCTGTACTGGACGCCGAGCTTCACGTCGTGACTCCCGCCGAGGAAGTTGTCGGCGAGATGTGAAATCTTTCCGCTCGCACTCGTCCGCCATACTTTCTCGTCGTTCCAGGACGAGATGCCGCCGGTAATCTGACCCGTGTCGTTGTTGATGATGCGCGGCTTCACGCGTGGCTCGCCCGCCAGCAGCGGATCGGTCGAGTCCTTGCCGTAGTAGCCGGCGAGCCGCCCTTCGATGAACGTCTTGCTCGAGAGCACGCCGGTGTACACGAGGTTCGGCGTCGGGTTGTCGCCGTGGCCGAAATTAATCGTGCTGGGCGCGGTGACCGCTGAGGGGACTCCCGGGAAGCTCCAGTAGTCGTCGTGATACCCGTGCATCAATCGGTGATTGTTGTTGATGTTGTACGTGAGCTTGTAGAACACGCGCCGCGACGTGGACTTGGCCGGAAACGCCGGGTCGGTGCCCGGCTGCGAGTCGTAGTCGTTCTGATACTCGAACGACCCGAAGAACCAGAACTTGTCCTTGATGAACGGTCCCGTCAATTGCACCGTGCTGTCTCGCCACTGATCGCGGTGATACGGCAGGCCGCCTGGCGGGCAATTGGACACGCCGGTGCATTCCTGGGCGGCGGTCGTGTTGCGACCGGTCAGGCTCTGGCTCTGGCCGTAGTACGTGGCGTCGCCGTGAAACTGGTTGCCGCCCTGGCGCGTGACGACGTTGAACACGGCGCCCATGACGTTGCCGTACTCGGCCGACGCGCCAAGCTGCAGCACTTCGATTTCCTGGATCGCGTCGGCATTCGGCCAGGGCCACGCGGTGCCGCCGGTTGGCGCCGACAGATCGGTGCCGTCGATCGCATACACGTTGTCGCTGGTCGTGCTGCCCAGCGTGGTGGCGGTCGTCGAAGAACCGACGGTGGACGTCGCGCTCACGCCCGGCGCGGAGTTCACCAGGTCGAAAAACGAGAAATGCCTGATCGGCGCCGCTTCCACCCACTGCTTGTTGTAGTTCGTGCTGACGGTCGTTGACGCGAGGTTGACGACCGGCGAATCGCCCGTGACGGTGACGGTCTCACTGAGCGTGCTGACCTTGAGCGACACTTTCAACTCGACGACCGCGCCGACACCGACCGGGATGCCATCGCGCCTCAGCGTGCCGAAGCCCTGCAGGACGTACTCGACGCTGTAATCGCCCGGCGGCAGCGCCGGAAACCGGTAGGTGCCGACTTCGCTCGTGACGACGCTTGGCGCGCCGGCCACGCCGGCGCCGCGAATCGTGACGGTGACGCCAGGCAAGATCGCGTTCGACTCGTCCGTGACGGTGCCGATGATCTCGCCGGTGGTTCGTTGCGCGCGTGCTGGTGTGGCAATTGTGATGAGCAGAAGCAGCCACAAGCCCTGTGCGAAGACGACTCGCCGCATGTTGTGCCTCCACGAAAAATCGGACCCAGGATCGCCGGCAGATCAAATCATCAATTCGGTGGGAAACGACAAAACATCTCGACGTATCCGGAGCAAGGATCGATAAATTGGTCGGACTCTACTGCCGTCGATAAGACGTGTCAATCACTATCGAGGACGAAAACTGACGCGCTTCTTCTGACGGCGGACTTCAGTCACAATGTATCGAGATGAAGCGCATCCTGACCCTCACCGCGCTCACCGCCGCCATCGGTTTCCAAGCTCTGGCGCCTTCTTTATGGGCCGCCGAGGCACTGGTTGGCACCTGGCGCCTTGCGCGCCAGGAGCTCAACGGCCAAGCAGGCGACTTCGAGCCCCTCACGTTGCAGGTTGCCCAGGCTGGCGACAAATTGTCATTCGCCTTTTCCATGCCGGTGAATGAAATCTATTTTGTGAGCCTCACGTACACGCTGCGTCTGGATGGATCTGCCGCCGACATCAAGAACGCGAACGGTCAGAAGATCGGTACTATCCAGATGACGCGCAGCGCCAGCCAGTACACGTTCAACATGAAGGGACCCGGCCGGCCGGACAGTCAGGGGACACTCACCGTTTCCGCCGATGGCAAAACGCTCATCAGCGAATCCGGCGCCACACAGTCCGGCCGCCCCATGCATTCGAAGCAAACCTTCACGCGCTATTGAAGACGGGATGCCGCGGCTGTTGACGTGGAGAGCCGCGGATCCTCGATGAATCTTCTTCAACGCTATTTTCGGCGGCCTCAGACGCTGCTTCTACGGCGAGCGATCTTCCAAATTCATCTGTGGGTGGGCCTCATCGTCGCGCTCTACATGGCGATTATCGGGATGACCGGATCGGTGCTGGTCTTTCGTCAGGAAATCGACGCGCGTGCTCTTCCCAGGCACTGGCGCGAATTGCGAACAACCTCGCCGGCAAATGCCGGCACCATCATCGCGCGCCTCAACGCCGTGTATCCGGACCTGAGGATGATCTCACTCATGGCGCCCACCCCGTTCAATCCCACGTTTGTCGCGACGTTGCTGGGCCGGGGGCGAATTTCCGTCGCGTGCGATCCCACAACCGGCGAGGTGTTGGGGCCAGTGCCACGGCCCGCCGCGTGGCTGACCTTTGTGCGCCAGGTGCACGAAACGTTGCTGATCCGTGGGACCGGCCGCGTCTGGAATGGCGGTGGAGCGGCCTTACTTCTATTGCTTGCCGCGACCGGCTTGGTGAACTGGTGGCCTGGCGTAGGCAATTGGCGGCGCGCACTCAAAGTGGATTTCCGGCGCGGCTGGCGTCGGATCAACTTCGACCTGCATAGCGCCAGCGGTTTCTGGGCTCTGTTGCTGATTTCGTCCTGGGCGGTGAGCGGAGTGTATTTCGCCTGGCCGCAAGAGATTCTTCAGCTGGTCAATTCGTGGTCGCCGGTCGTGTCGGCGCGCCCCCCGTCCGTCACGGCGAGCGGCAGCGGCGGCATCCCTGAACCCGACCTGGACGCGTTGATCGCGCGCGCGGCGATCATCGATCCCGGGACGACATGGAGCGGGATTCTGTTTCCCTATGGCAGGCGGGCGCCGCTCGAAATCATCATGCATCGTTCCCACGGTGACGGCCGCGAATACGAGGACACGGTGTACTTCGATCCTTACAACGGCGAACATCTCGCGACGTGGCGATACGGCGTGAACCAGAGCGCGGGAGATTGGTTTATCTGGTTACAGATCCCGTTGCATTTCGGCACCTCCTGGGGCCTGGCCATCAAGATCATTTGGGCCATTGCGGGGCTGGTGCTTCCGCTGCTGGCGGTCACCGGATGGGGCATGTATTGGAACCGCGTACTGAGGCACAAATGGAGGCGCCTGCGCGCCGCGCACGGCGATAGGTGACCCTGCCGGCCCTCGTCCACGATGGAAAGACCGACCCCGCTCCGCATCTCACGCGGATTGCGCTGACGTGCGAGCGCTGAGCCGTGTCGCCCGGAGTGGTCCTGCATTAGCATGCCGTCAGCCTTCGAGTGCGGATCTCTTGTCGCTATGCGGGCACAGTCTCATCAGCGATCATGGTGTCGAACCCTCGGCTACGAGCGCGTGACGCGCCACGAGCACCGACAATCCCGTCAGAAGCGCGCTGACGGGAACCGGACCGACTTGCGCGTGATAGGCGGCAAGGAGCTCCGGTACTTCCGCCCGGCCGGTCGCGAGGCGCGCCAGCGCCGGCAGGTTCACGCCCGCCGTGAATTGCAATGGCGTGCTCAGTCCGGGCAAGAAAATCGCGTCGCGCATCACGACCTCGCGTCCCTCGATGGACGGGACCTGTTCGAACCTGAGCGCCTCGGCGGGCGCAGCCGTACGTGTTCGGCGGCGCGCAGGCGCTCGAAGGCACGGCGAACGCTCGCGTCTCGCGCGATGGCTTCATCGCTCATCTCGTCGTCCGACGTCGCCGGCATCCGTCGCCGCCGTCGGTGATCAGCGCGGACAGACCAGAACGGGTTGTCGTGGACATCGGCGGCCTCGGCGAAGAACGCCTGCGCCTTCCGCGAGCAGTCGGCGTACACCTGCCGCTCGCGGTTCGGCATAGAGATCGGCCGCTGCGCCGGCGAGCGACTGATTCGACAGGCAGGTGTTGGCGACGACGGCGGCGCGCCAGGCGGAGAGCAGCGCCTTCTTTACTCCAGCCGACGAGAGCGGCTCGATGAAGGACGCCGCATCGCCCACGAGCAGGACTCCTTCGTCTGCCGCGCGCACGGCATCGTAGATGGAGGCATCGCAGGCCCACGGTATGGACAGCTGCCTTGCGCCCGCGAGCCGCGCGCTCAGCATCGCCGCTTTCGCGAGCTCGCGCGCATATGTCGCGGCCAGCGCGGCGGCTTTGGCCGAGCCGTGCCCCGAGCGGCCGGTCTCGATCATCACCGTGCACTGGCGGCGGGTCGGCGACAGCGGCACCGACCATGCCCAGCCGTCGCGATAGCTTTCGATCGCCGTTTGCGTCGTGCTCGTCCGCCGGCCACCCGGCACAGTCCCACTCGGCCGTGATGGCCAGCGTTCGATAGCCCGAGGCGCTGCGGCGGAAGCCGCGCCGCGCCACCACGCCGGTGCGTCCCGAACAATCAAGAACGTAGCGCGCGCGGCACGTCGCAAGCCCGTGGCGCGTGGCATACGTCACGCAGCTGGGATCGCCGATCTCGACGCGCTGCACCGCTCCGTCGATGACCCGAACGCGCGCGGCCGCCGCGGCATCGCGAAGAACAGCGTCGAACCGATCGCGGGAGACGTGAAAGCCAGTGTCCGCGGTCCGAGTGTCGCGATCCGCTCCGGCCCAACGGGCGACGTTGCCCTGGTTCGGATGGAAGCCGGCGGCACCGACCCGATCGAGCTGGCCCAGGAAGTGAAGCAGCTTTCGGGTACTCGATGGCAAGGACTCTGCGAGCGGCGGGTGTGACGGCGCGCGATGCAGGAGCGTGACCGACCGTCCCCACGACGACAGCAGCTGGGCGGCAGTGCTGCCCGCAGGCCCGGCGCCGATCACCAGCACATCGCAACGAATCGACGGCGCGCGTCACGCGGGCACGATACGCTGACGTTCGCGGCGAGTCAACGGCACAGAAGTGTCGCTATTGCCGCGTCAGCGGAGATTGATCGTGCTGGCGTAAGTGGTCGGATCCGGGATGCCTGCGTCGATAAAGGCGTCGTGGCGCTCCCGGCACTTGCTGCAAAGGCCGCAATGAACGGCAGTTTGCGGATGAACGGCTGTCGAGTCTGCCGGAGGGGGATTCATGCAGGACAGCGTGAGCTCGAACGGCACGCCAAGCGCCGCGCCACGCCGGATGACCTCCGCCTTTTCGCTGTTCGCGTAAGGCGCCTCGATCGCCAGAGGCCAGTCGAGACCGAGCGAAAGGGCGTGCGCCATCGCGGCGCGGAACTCGGGCGTCGCATCGGGAAACGGGTTGTGCGCGAGCGTGCCGATGACGAGGCGTTCGACCTTCGCCGCCGCGCAGTAAACGGCCGCCTTGCTGAGCAGGATGATGTTGCGTCCCGGCAGGTACACGTCCTCGTCTGGCGTGTGATAGGCCGGCGGACGGCCCTCCATCGCCCAGTGCGTCGCCGCGTAGATGTCGTGCATGTCGACGCCGAGCGAGACCAGCGGCCGCGCCCGGCCGTCGAGCGGGGCGCGCGCGAGAAAACTGGACACGATGGCGCGCTCAGCCGCTTCCCATGCGAGGCCGGCGGCAACATACACGGGATGGACGTCGCCCGACGTGGCCTCGTCGGCGACGAGCACCGCGCTATCCAGCCCGCCGGAGAGCAATACAGCTGTCGGCATTGGGTGATTGGGTAATCTGGTAATCTGGTGATTGATTGAGCGATTGACAAACGCGCAATCCGCCAATAAATTACCAGATTACCCAATTCCCAGATTACCCAATGTATTCCGTCACCAAACGCATCGAATTCTGCTACGGGCATCGCCTGCTCGACTACGACGGCGTGTGCAAGCATCCGCACGGTCACAATGCGACCGCCGAGATCGAGGTGCGCACCGGCACGCTCGACAATCGGAACATGGTGTGCGACTTCAGCGACATCAAGCGCATCGTGAAGGGATGGATCGACGCCGAGCTCGATCACAAGATGCTGCTGCGCCACGACGATCCGCTGGTCGCACCGCTGCAGCAGCTCGGCGAACCGGTGTATCTGCTCGACAGCAATCCGACCGTGGAGCGGATCGCGAGGCTGATTTTCGACAAGGCGCACGAGAAGGGTCTGCCGGTCATGCGCGTCACCGTCTGGGAAACACCGACTTCGTTCGCCGAGTACCGAGCCTAGGAGCCCATCCGGGTTCGACTTGCAGCGATCATCCCGAGCCCATCAGCCATCGAACCCTGAGCCATCAGCCATCAGCCATCAGCCATTCCGACTGTTCGTCTTCGACCTGGATGGCACGCTTGTCGACTCGCGGCGCGATATCGCCGATGCCGCCAACGAGTTGCTGGTGTCGTACGGCGCCGAGGCGATTCCCGAAGAGCAGATCGGACGGATGGTCGGCGACGGGGCCGCCACGCTCGTCATGCGAGCGCTGAAGGCCAGCGGCGTCGAGCGTCCACCCGACGCGCTCGAACGTTTTCTCGCGATGTACGATCGGCGGCTGCTGAATCACACGCGCCCGTACGAGGGGATTCCGCAAGTGCTCGACGAGCTCGGCCGCCGCGCCGCGCTCGCGATTCTCACCAACAAACCGACGGCGGCGACGATGAGGATTCTCGACGGCCTCGATCTGTCGCGTCACTTTCCGCCGGATTGCGGTCCTCGGCGGCGACGGCCGGTTTCCGCGCAAGCCGGATCCGGCCGCGCTCCTCCACCTCGCCGCGCAAGCGGCCGCGACGCCTCTCGCAACCCTGATGGTCGGCGACTCCGCCATCGATTGGCGCACCGCGAGGGCAGCGGGAACTCGCGTGTGTCTCGCAGGATACGGATTCGGCTTCGGGAGCGTCCCGCTTCATGAACTGGCGTCCGGGGAACGTGTGATCGGCTCACCGTTGGAGCTCCTGTCGCTGTAATGATCTTGTACGGTGCGGCTGGCCGTTACTGTTGGGCTTCGATGCAATCGGTCTTCGTTCCATACCGAATTGCTCGATCAATGCTGGCATCGCCATTGCTCAAGACGAATTCAGCCCTCGTCCACCAGTCAATTCGATCTCGCGCGGAAAATTCGTAGAATACGGAGCCTATGCCGACGTCATTGACTGAAGGGCAAGGACGATCCACCGGACTCGTCGACGTCCTCGACCGGGTTCTGGACAAGGGGCTCGTCGTTGCCGGCGACATCAAGGTGTCGCTGGCCGAAGTCGAGCTCCTGACGATCCGGATCCGTTTGCTCATCTGCTCGATCGACAAGGCGGAGCAAATCGGCCTCGACTGGTGGAAATACGATCACCATTTCTCGCCCGGCAAGCAGGTGTTGTCGGCCGAAAATGATGAACTGCGCAAGCAGGTGCGTGCGCTCGAAAGGCAGCTGGCGTCGTTGACGCGGCGCCGGTCTGCACCGGCGCCGAGGTAGCGCGCGCCATCGACTGACGTTCGACTCAAGGAGTGTCCGATGCCCGTTGAACGAGCCGCAGGCGGCACAAGTCTTATCGACGTTCTCGATCGCGTGCTCGACAAGGGCATCGTCATCGACGCATGGGTCCGAGTGTCGCTGGTCGGAATCGACCTGATCACGGTCGAGGCGCGAATCGTGGTGGCGTCCATCGATACCTATCTGAAATACTCCGAGGCAGTAGGCCAGGTCGCCCCGGCGTCGAAGCCGGCGATCGAGGGCAAGGGGTATGAGGAACTCATTGCAGAAAACTCCGCCCTCCGGGCCCAGGTCAATGCCCTCCCAGCCCGCCGCGCTGCTGCCCGCCGGCGCGCGCCGGCCCGCGGCTAAACGCCGACGGACCGGACCCTATACCGCTGTCCCGCGCGTTCGCGTCGCGGTCGACGAGGGTCATGGCGACGACGAGGGGTTGCTGGCCGCGCGCGTGCGGCTGCTCGAGGGCCTCGTCGGACGATCGGAGCTCTCCGATTGCGCCCACCTCGCGCTCCAGTGGCTGGGCGAAGTGCTCGGGATCGCGCAGTCGATCTGTCTCGTGCGGCCGACCGACGAAGCGTCGCTCTTCGTCGTCGGCACGTACGGGTTGCCGGGGTCGGCGGTGTCTCGTTTTTCCGTGTCTCTCGAAGACTGGAGCAATCCGCTCGTCACCGCGCTCGCACACCGCAAGGCCGGCTTCTTCCCCGAGCCGCACTCGGCCGCGGATCGCAGGCGCCGGCCCAGTACGCCCTTCGAGGACTCCGCATTCCACGTCCTCCCCCTCGGCGTGTCGGGCTTTTCAGAAGACGCCTTCGGACTGCTGCTGGTGGGCGGCAGTGTGGCGTTTCGCCCCGAGCTGCACTGGTTCATCACCGTGTTCAGCCAGAAGCTCGATCAGATTCTCCGCCAGCAGACGCTGGCGGACGGCGATCGGAAGCAGGGGCGGGAGCGGTCGCTGCTCTATAACATCATCAACGCCGTGACCGACCCGATTCTGCTCACCGACGCCGAGGGCCGGCTGCTGATCGCGAACGCCCGCGCGCTCACGCTGTTCACGGCGTCGGAAGAAGAGAGCGAGGGGCGCCGCGGCGCCGTGCGCATGAACAACATGCTGCTGTCCTCGGCGCTCTCGAGCAAGGCGATCGAGGAAACCGGCGCGACCCTGCGCGAGCTTCTGCTGGTGAACCCGGTGGATGGCTCCGACCTCGTGTTCGAGCTCCTGAGCACCGTCACCGAGGATGCGCGGCAGGGCAGCGGCGTCGTCTCGATCCTGCGCAACGTCACCGACCTGCGGCGCGCCAGCGAGGAGATTGAAGACAACTACCGCAAGATGCGGATCGCCGAAGTGCAGGCGCGGGCCGAGAGCGACCGCCTGAACCTCATCATCGACTCGGTCGCCGATCCCATCGTCGTGACCGACGCGGGGGGCGCGACGTCGCTGATGAACGATCCGGCCGAGCGGCTGTTCACCATTCCCACACTGGCGAGCGAGATCGAGCAGCGCTGGGTGCAGGCCAACGACGCCCACTTTTCGTCGTTCATCGCCGGCATGCTCGTCAGCGCCGATCGGCGCCGGGTCGGCGAAATCGGGCTCAGCGATCCCAAGACGGGCGAGGCGATGCCGGTGGAGGCGATCGCCGGCAAGATTTTATCGGAGCACGGCGAGCTCACCGCGGTGGTGACGATCCTTCACGATCGGCGGGAAGCGATCGAGAAGGCGCTCCTCTACGAGCAGTTGAAGCAGGCCTCCGACGAGCTGGAGCGCAAGATTCAGGCAGCGACCGCCGACATCGCGCAGCAGAACGAACTGCTGCGGCGCCAGGCGATCGAGCTCGAGCAGGCGTCCGCGCTCAAGTCGCAGTTCCTCGCCAACATGTCGCACGAATTCCGGACGCCGCTCAACGCGATGCTCGGCTACACGTCGATGCTGCTGCAGGGCGTGGCGGGCGAGTGCGAGCCGCCGGTGAAGCGACAGCTCGGGCGCATCGAGTCGAACGGCCGCCACCTGCTCACGATCATCAACGAGATTCTCGACATCTCGCGCATCGAGGCGGGCCGGATGCCGCTGCAGCTCTCGACGTTCCGCATCCCCGATCTCGTGAGCGAAGTGAAATCCGAGCTCGAGCCGATCATCATGCGGACGAAGCTCACCGTCACGCTGCAGATTCCGAAGGACCTGGGGCCGTTCTCCAGCGATCGTCAGAAGGTCAAGCAGATCATCCTCAACCTGCTGAGCAACGCGCTGAAGTTCACGCATCACGGCGGGGTCACGATCGCGGCCAGGCGCAACAAGCGGGAGCGAACGCTCGCGCTGTCGGTCACCGATACGGGCATTGGCATCGCCAACGCGGATCAGGAACGCATCTTCGAAGACTTCCGGCAGCTCGATAATTCTCCGACACGCGCGTACGGCGGAACCGGTCTCGGATTGTCAATCTGCCGGCGCCTGGCGCAGATGCTCGGCGGCCGTATCAGTGTGCAGAGCCACCCGGGCAAAGGCTCCACCTTTACCCTGACCCTGCCGACCAAAGGACGAAAATGACCACAAAACCCGATCGTCCCCGCGTGCTGCTCGTGGACGACTATCCCGACGCGCGTGAGATGTATACCGAGTACCTCGAGTTCTCCGGGTTTGACGTCGTCGAAGCGGGTAACGGCATGGAGGCGCTGCAGCGCGCGGTCGACACCGCGCCCGACATCATCCTGATGGACCTGTCGCTGCCTGTCATGGACGGCTGGGAAGCGACCCGCCGTTTGAAAGCCGACTATCGGACCGCCGCGATTCCAGTGGTCGCGCTGACCGGCCACGCACTTGCCGGAATCTCGGAAGGCGCGAAGAAAGCCGGATGCGACGCGTTCGTCACGAAACCGTGTCTGCCGGAGGATCTCGTGCGCGAAATCCGGAAGATCCTCGACGGCCCGCCGTCGTCGTCCATGAAGAAGGTCCGCAGGAGCGGAAAACATGCCAAGACCAGCTAGTTCTCGCAAGAGCCAGCCGGCGCGTCGTCCGGTCGCCGTCTCCGTCAAGAAGACGGCGAAAAAATCTGCGGCCGCGGCGAAGGCCGCGGCCGCCAGGCGGACGAGGGCCAACGGGGCGGCACGCTCCGCCGCGAAACCGCGCGGCACGCGAAGCCCGCGGCGGAAACGGACGACGGACGTCCGAACGAATCCTGCACACCGGACGCGGCGCGACCGAGTCGGCCGCCGCCGCGAGCCGCGGAAAATATGTCTACTGCATCATCGAGTCGTCGGATCCGCTCCGGTTCGGGCCGATCGGCGTCGGCGCCGATCCCTCCGACGTCCACACGGTGCACTACAAGAACCTCGCGGCCGTCGTCTCGGACGCGCCGCTCGAGGTGCTCGACTCCACGCGCGAGAACGTCCTGGCGCACGAGCGTGTGAACGAGACGGTGATGCACGAGCACACGGTCATCCCGATGTCGTTCGGCACGATCTTCAAGACGCGCGAGGACATCGTCGAACTGCTGCGATCGGCCGCCGAGGCGTTCGGCGACGTGCTCAACAAGATGCAGAACAAGCTCGAGTTCGGGCTGAAGGTTCTGTGGGACCGCGACCAGGCCGTGCGCGAGGTGGAGCGCGAGGACGAGGACATCAGCCGCCTGAAGAAGGAGATCTCGGGGCAAAAAGGGCCGACCTACTTCGCGCGGATGCAGTACGGCCGCCTGATCGACGCCGCCCTGCAGTCGCGGTCGGAACGCTACGTCGCCGACATCCTCGATCAGCTGCGCGACGTGTCGGTCGCTTCACGGATCAACAAGCCGATCGGCGACAAGATGATCATGAACGCCGCGTTTCTCATCGCGCGCGATCAGGAGACCGCGTTCGATGCGAAGGTCAAGCAAATCGCCGCGCGGTTCGACAAGCTGACGTTCAAGTACACCGGCCCCTGGCCGCCGTACAACTTCGTCAACATACGCTTAAAGCTTGAAAGGGCTTAGGGTTCAGGGCTGAAGGCTCCGTCGACCATAGCCATCAGCCATCAGCCATCAGTCGATGTTTATCTTGGATTCCCTGCTGATCGGGAGCCTGCGTTTCGTGCTCGACAAGGTCGTCGCGGCGGCTGAGGCCGAGGCGAACGACGACTCAGCGCTCAGGGATCGGCTGCTCGAGGCGCAGATGCAACTCGAGCTCGGCGAGATCACCGACGAGGAGTTTGCCGGCATCGAGCGCGACGTCCTGCTCGCGATCCGCGAGATCAAAGGGCGCGGCCAGGGCCCCATCTCGATGTCGCCCGACGACAAGATCACTGGAGTCGACATCAGAGCTTTGACGAAAGTGAGAAGTGAGAAGTTAGAAGTGAGAAGTAAAGATTCTCACTGAACTTTCTCCTTCCACTTCTGACTTCTAACTTCTGACTTCTCACTTCAAAACCCCGTTTCGTCTACTTCGGAGGCAAAGGCGGCGTCGGAAAGACGACGACCGCGTCGCTGTTCGCCATCGACAGGGCAAGTGCAGGCGAGCGCGTCCTGATTGTCTCGACCGATCCCGCGCATTCCCTGGGCGATGCGCTCGGCGCCAGGCTGTCCGGAACGCCGAAACGGATCCGGCGATCGCTCGAGGCCGCGGAGCTCGATGCGCCGCGCGCGTTCGCACGATGGCTGAAGGAGCACCGGCGCCCGCTTGGCGACATCCTCGAACATGGCACCTGGCTCGATCGCGGGGACGTCGACGCGCTGCTCGATCTCGCGATTCCCGGCGTCGACGAGCTGATGGGCATCATCGAGATCGATCGCCTTGCCGCCAGCTCCGTCTACGATGTGGTCGTCGTCGATACGGCTCCCACGGGCCATACGCTGCGCCTGCTGTCGGCGCCCGACACCGTTGCCGTCGTCGCCGACGTGCTCGGCGCGCTTCAACACGAGCACCGTCTCATTCGTGAGCAGCTTGCTCGAGTGGGACGTCCGGAGGCGGCCGATCGGTTGATCGCCATGCTCGCCGCTCAGGCGCGCGACATCGGCGGGCGCCTGCGCGATCGCGCGCGGACGATGGTGTGTCTGGGTGACGTTGCCCGAGGATCTGTCCGTGTCGGAGACGGGCGACGGCATCGACGGCGCTCGCGCGCGCCGGCATTGCCGTCAGCGAGATCATCGTCAATCGCGTGCTGCCCGACGGCGGCCCCTGTCCGGTGTGCGATCGCCGGCGCATGGACGAACGGCACGCGATCGCCGCGATCCGCCGCCGTTTCGCGCGAGGCCGAATCATCCGCCTGGTGCCCGCCGCGACGAGAGAACCGCGCGGCGTACGGGCGCCTCGCTTCGCTCGGCGCGCGACATGGCTGAATGGCTTAGGGCTAATGGCTGATGGCTTAGGGCAAATGGCTGGAAGGCGCCGGCCCATCGACCATCAACCCTTAGCCATCAGCCATCAGCCATCAGCCATGGCCGGTGACGTGATGCAGCCGTTCGCGGGAGCGTCGCTCCTCTTCTTCGGAGGGAAGGGAGGCGTTGGCAAGACGACAGTGGCCGCCGCGGTTGCGCTGCGGCTGGCGCGGGCGGACAGAAAGCGCCGCGTGCTGCTGCTGTCGACCGATCCCGCCCATTCGCTTGGCGACGTCTTCAGAGTCGAAGGTCGGCGACACGGCGCGGACGATTCCGCGGTGCGCCGCCGAACCTGGTCGTCCGCGAGCTGGACGCGGCGCGCGCGTTCGCCGGGCGGCGCGCGCGGCTCGAAGAGGCGCTGGGCGAGATTGCCTCGACGGTTGGTGTTGGGGGAGCTGGCATGGCGAGCGGCGCGTCGGAGCTGATGAATCTCGCCCCGCCCGGCATCGACGAACTGTTCGGGGTTCTTGCCGTCGTTGAAGCCCGCGCCGCCTTCGACGTCATCGTCGTCGACACCGCTCCAACGGGCCACGCGCTGCGGCTTCTCGAGATGCCGGAGGCTGCTCGCGAATGGACGCAGGTGTTGCTTCGCGTCCTCTTGAAGTACCGATCGCTCGTCCGGCCCGGCCAGCTGGCGGCGGAGCTCGTGGAAATCTCGAAGTCGATCCGCGGTCTCATCGCCCTGTTGCGCGATGCGAGCGGCACGATGTTCGTTGTCGTGACGAGAGCCGCCGAGCTTCCCCGTCTCGAAACCAAACGGCTTCTCTCGCGGCTCAAGCGCCTCCATCTTTCCGTGCCGGCCATCGTCGTCAACGCGCGCACGCTCGGAGCGGGCCGCTGCCCACGTTGTCCGGCCGTCGCCGCAGCCGAACGGCGCGAGCTTGCGGCGCTGCGGCGTGTCTGTGGCCGGCGGTGCGCTATCATCCAGACACCCTTGTCCGCACCGCCGCCGCGCGGCGTCAAGGCGCTGGACGCATGGGCAGGGACGTGGGTCATAAGCCAGAACTCGGGACTCAGAACTCAGAACCCGGAACTCGAGCGAACGCTGAACCTTGAACCCTGAACCCTGAACCCTGATCGTGAACCCGAAGTCGTCCGCGAAAGGTACCTACGTCTACTGCGTCGTTGCCGCGGACCGTCGTCCGCGCCCTCGGCGTACGCCAGCCGGTTTGCCTGGTGCAGGACCAGTTCGCCTGCTCGACGTCGAGAAAGGGCTGTTCATCGCGGTCGCCGACGTGCCGCTCGATCGCTACGGCGAGTCGGCGATCAACGCGAGTCTCTCGAAGCTCGACTGGGTCTCGCGTGCCGCGGTTGCGCACGAAGCGATCGTCGAATCATTCATTGCCGCGATCGCGGTCCTGCCGATGAAGCTGTTCACCATCTTCACGAGCGACGATCGCGCGATCGATCATGTGCGCGGGCCAGCGAACGCGCGTCCGGGCGCTCGTCAAACGCGTGGCCCATCATCAGGAATGGGGTGTCCGCGTGGCGCTGGATCGGACGCGTGCCGCGGCGGCGCTGTCGAAGAAGGCGGCTGCCGGGAGCGCCACCGGCGCGTCGTACCTGGCGGGGAAGAAGGCACAGCGCGATGCGTCGAAGGAGCTTGCGTCGCGCGCCAGGGAAACGGTCGCCGGTCTCTTCGATCGGCTGTCGGCCGCCTCGGGCGACGCGAAGCGTCGCACGGCAAGCGAGTTGCCCGCGCAGGGCGGACCGCTGCTGCTCGATGCCGCGTTTCTGGTGCCGCGCGCGCGCGGGTCGGCGTTCGGGAAGCGCGTCGCCCGGGAGGCCGGTCGCTCGCGCGCCAGGGCTACGATCTGACGATCACCGGGCCGTGGCCGCCTTACACGTTCGTGCAGGACTGATCGATGACCCGTGCGCGGAAACCCGTGACCGACGCTGTTGCCGACCAGGTGCTGGACGCGCCTGATTCGACACTGCTCGATGTGCTCGACAACCTCCTCAACAAGGGCGTGATGGCGAACGGCGACGTCACGCTCGGTGTCGCCGGAATCGATCTCATTTACCTCCGCCTGTCGACGCTGCTCTGCGCGTCGGACCGCATCGCTCCACCGAGGCCACAACCTGCCGTCTCGCGGCCGTCGCGTCGCCGCCGCAAGCCGCCGTTGCTCAAGAGGCGCGCGTGAAGAAACGTCCGCGGCGCGTGAAGCCACGGCGCCGCGTTCGTCAGAAGCGATCGAAGGCGGTGGCGGCGGCGCCCGTGACGGCGGCCGAACTCCGAGCGCTGAAGAACGAGATCGCAAAACGCCTCGGCACGTCCACCGCCGTCGCCGTCGGAAAACAACGGACCGCCACAAGGCGCAACGCGTCGGCACCGATGCGCTGGAACCCGGATCCCGAGGACGTGCAGAAATCAGTCGCTCAGCTCGTGCTGACGATCGTGGAATTCCTGCGCCGCCTGATGGAGCGTCAGGCGATCCGGCGCATGGAGCAGAAAACCTTGACGAAGAAGGAAGTCGAGGCCGTCGGCATCGCCCTGATGACGCTCGAGCAGACGATCCGCGACATCGGCCGGAGGTTCGGTCTGACGCCGGAGGACCTCAACCTGGACCTCGGCCCGCTCGGCAAGCTGATGTAATCAAACCGTCAGGAAAACGACAAGAAGATCAGGCCTCATCGGGATCCAAGGCCCCTCGAGTGTGATATAAGGCAGTGTTTTCGTGTAATCAAAACACTGCTTTTGACGCATGGAGGTCTTGGGTTGCGCGTGTGTTTCGCTGCTCTCGTTCATGCTTTTGGCCGCCGGACCTGCCGCTGCGCAGGATCAGCCGCCTCAGCCGCCACAGGCGGCCCCGGCCGATCAACCGGCCAAGACACCAGAAGAGGCCAGGATTGAGGAGCTCGAGCGGCAGCTCAAGGAGCTGGCGGCGCGCGTCGCCGAACTCAAGGCCGCCGAAGCCGCCGAGAAGCCTGACGAAGAGACCGCCACCACTTCGCACACCGGTCCCATCTCGGGCTACATGGACTTCCACCTGAACCGGCCTCAGGACGCAGGACCCCATCCTCGACATGCACCGGTTCGTTCTGCTGGTCAACCACAGCTTCAGCGACCGCATCCGCTTCGTCGGCGAGCTGGAGGTCGAGCACGCGTTCGTCGAAGGCCTCGAGGAATCGGGCGAGCTCGAGGTCGAGCAGGCCTATCTCGATTTCAAGGTGAACCGGGCGTTCAACGTGCGTGCGGGGATTCTGCTCGCGCCGGTGGGGATCATCAACGAACGGCATGAGCCGCCGTCCTACTACGGCGTCGAGCGGCCGTTCGTCGACACCTTCATCATTCCGACGACCTGGTTCGACGGCGGCGCCGGCGTGCACGGCACGTTCGGCGCGGGCTGGCGCTACGAGGCGTACCTGATGGCGCCGCTCGACGCGACCGCCATCACCGCCGAGGAAGGACTGGCCGAGACGAGCCAGAAGGGGTTTCTCTCGAACGTGCGCGACATCGCCCAGACCGCGCGGCTCGAGTACGGCGCGCTTCCGGGGCTGACCCTCGGTACCAGCTTCTGGCGAGGCAAGACCGGCTTCAACTTCCCGCGCGTGGACTCGCAGGTCGGGCTGATCGAATTCGACGGGCGGTACCACACGGGGATGTTCGCCATCCGCGGCGAGTTCGCCCACGTCTTTGTCGACGGCGCCGCCGAGCTGAACGACTTCGGGCAGCGCACCACCGGCGTGAACCCCAACATCGCGAGCCAGATGCGCGGCTTCTACGTCGAGCCGTCCGTGCGGCCGCTGCCGAAACTGAAGTACGACGTCGGCGCGTTCGTGCGCTATGAGAACTTCGACACCCAGTTCAAGCATGCCGCCTGGTGTGCTGCCGCTGAAGCAGTTCGATCGCGACGCCTGGATCGTCGGCGCGTCGTTCTATCCCGATCCGGACATCGCCGTGAAGATCGACTACACGGTGGTCCGGAACCAGAGCTCGCTCTTCCGGAGTATCAACAGCTTGAATATCGGACTGGGCTGGTGGTTCTGATGGACATCCGTCTCGTTCGGCGCCGTCGCGCTGATGCTGCTTCTGCTCCTCCAGTGCGCGTCCGGTTCCTCGCAGGATCGCACGATCGTCAAGATTGCCGCCGAGCGCTTCACCTTCACGCCGTCCCGCGTCACGGTGAAACGCGGGACGGTGATCGAGTTCCGGTTGCGCAGCGAGGACACCAACCACGGGTTCAAGATCGTCGGGTCGTCGGCCAATGTGATCATCCCCAAACGCGGCCGCGGCGAGGCCACGCTGATCTTCACCGCCGACACTCCCGGCCGCTACACCTTCGAGTGCTCGAAGATGTGCGGCGCCGGCCACAGCTTCATGCGCGGGGAGATTGTCGTTGAGGAATAAGGCCGCGCATGGCGAACCGGCTGATTGTCGCGGCCGCCGGCGCGTACCTCGCGCTGGTCTGCGTCGACGTCGCCGGCCAGAGCGTCAGGCCACTACCGGGCGATCCGCTGCCGGGCATCACCAGCGGCGAGTTCGAGGAGTTCCGGCTCGGCCTCGACGATTTCACCGAGGTGGAGACGGTCGAGGACGGCCTCGGCCCGGCATTCAACGGATCGAGCTGCGCCGTCTGCCACAGCATCCCGGCGATCGGCGGCGCCGGCGTGGTCGCGGAGGTCAGGGCCGCGCGCCGCGACGAGACGGGGGCGTTCGTCGAGCTCGCGCCGACGTCCGGCTCGCTGTTTCAGATCTTCTCGATTCCCACTCACACCTGCCAGCCGATCATTCCGCCGGAGGCCAACGTCATCTCGCGCCGCGTGCCGATCCCGCTGTTTGGCGCGGGGCTCGTCGAAGCGATCCCCGACGAGACGATCATGGCGCTCGACGATCCCGGCGACCGCGATCGCGACGGCATCAGCGGTCGCGCCGCGATCATCACCGACATCGCCACCGGCCGGCGCCGCGTCGGACGGTTCGGATGGAAGGCGCAGCAGGCGACGCTGCTCGCCTTCGCCGGCGACGCCTACCGCAACGAGATGGGGATCACCAACGATCTGTTTCCGGAGGAGCTCGCCTTCGGGATCACGAAAGAGCAGATGAAGCAGTGCGACCCGATCCCCGACCCCGAGGATCAGCCCGATCGCCGGACGCGGCCGGCGCGGCATCGACAATTTCGAGTCCTTCATGAAGTTTCTCGCCCCGCCGGGGCGGGGAACCGATCGACGACACGGCGCGTGCGGGCGAGCAGCTGTTCGCCGGCGTCGGCTGCGCCTCCTGCCACGTGCCGTCGCTGCAGACGGGCGCCAGCGCGAACCCCGTGTTCAATCACAAGGTCGTGCCGCTTTTCTCCGATCTGCTGCTGCACGACGTCGGGACCGGCGACGGCATCCGGCAGGAAGCGGCGGAGCCGCAGGAGTTCAGGACGCCGGCGCTGTGGGGGCTGCGTCTGCGCCGGCCGCTGCTGCACGACGGCTCGGCGGCGACGATCGAGGACGCGATCGCGCAGCACGGCGGGGAAGCAGCCGGTGTCCGCCAGCGGTTCACCGCGCTCCCGTCCGACCAGCGCGCCGCGCTGCTGGCGTTTCTGAAATCGCTCTGGTGACGGCGGACTCTGCGATCTGCTCATCGCATCACCACGAAAGACACGAAAGAGCGACGGCACGAAAGCCACGAACAGAACGTTCTTTTTTCGTAGTGTTTCGTGCCGACCGTCGTTTCGTGCGCTTCGTGGTTACGTCTAGGTTGGGCTGACTTCGACGAGCAGCTTCGATGCGGCTCTCGCGCCGATCGTAATCGGCCGGTCCTTCAGACGAAGCACCACGGCATCGGCGGCATCGTCGCGCGACGTCACTTCGATCCGCTCACCCGGCTTCAAACCGTTGCTCTCGATGAAGCGCAGGAACGCCGGATCCTGATCGGTGATGCGCGTCACCTTCAACGCGGTGCCGAGTGCGCAGGTCAGCAGACTCTCGAGATGCTTCGTGGTGATCGCGCCGTCCTGATCCGGGATCGGATCGCCGTGGGGATCGTGCGTGGGGCGGCCGAGCATCTCGTCGATGCGATCGATCAGACGTTCGGACACGGCGTGCTCGAGCTGTTCGGCTTCGTCGTGCACGTCCGCCCAGCTCATGCCCATCACCTGCACGAGGAACAATTCCACCAGGCGATGGCGTCGCAGGACGAGCCCCGCCAGTCGTTCACCCGACGCGCTCAGGCGCACGCCGCTGTACGGTTCGTATTCCGCCAGCCCCGATTCGGCCAGCGCCTTGACCATCGTTGTCGCCGTGCCCGGAGTGACGCCGAGCGCGACCGCCACCTGGCCCATCGGGACGAGCCGCTGATCCGGCCCGAGCGCGGACTGGCCCTGATGGATGGCCTTCAGGTAGTTCTCGACGGTGCTCGACGGGAGCATGCCACGATATTATCCGAGAATGTCACTGCGCGAGCGTATCGCGACGCCGGACGGAAAGCGCCGTTTCGTGCGCTCCATCTTCGCGACCATCGCCGATCGTTACGACTTCATCACGGTCATCCTGTCCTACGGCCAGGATCGGCGGTGGAAGGACCGGTTGATCGATCTGGCCGCGCCGCGCCAGGCTGCACGCGCGCTCGACCTGGCAACTGGCACAGGTGACATCGCCTTCGCGCTGGCGGCCCGCGGCGCCCGTGTCGTCGGGCTCGACATCACCTCGAGGATGATCGAGCTCGCTCGAGCGAAGCCGGTCCGCGCACATGGCTCTCGCCCGGCGTTTCTCGTCGGCGACATGCTCGCCTTGCCGTTTCCCGTCCGCCTCCTTCGACATCGTCACGACCGGATACGGCCTGCGAAACGTGCCGAACCTGACGATGGCCATTCAGGAGATTGAGAGGGTGCTGTCGCCGGGCGGCCAGCTCCTGTCGCTCGATTTCAATCGGCCGGCGAACCGGCTCGTGCGTGCAGCCTACCTGTCATACCTGACGGTCGTCGGTGCGCTGCTCGGTTGGATCCTCCATCGCGACCCCGACACGTATCGCTACATTCCAGCGTCGATCCGGCAATATCCCGGCGCGGAAGCGGTCGCACGCATGTTCGAGTCGCACGGCTTCATCGGCGTGCGCTGTTATCCCGTTCTCGGCGGACTGATGACCATCCACCATGCCACTAGAGGTTGAGACGTCGGGTTGGTCGGGCGAAGGCACGTTCACGCAGCTCGTCATCGAACGCCTCCGTGACGTCGCCGGTGTCCGCTTCGTCCGTGTCGAGGACGCGCCCGCCACGCGATCGGACGCCGACTACAACTTCATCAGCAACGAGCTTTACGTTGGTTTCGAGACGGTGGAGCGGCAGGAGCGGATCAAACGTTTCGGCCTGCTGCCCGGGGTCCGCACCGTGTCGGACAAAGCCATGACTCTGCAGGGCCTCGAGGCCGCTCTGACAGCCATCGACGGCGTAGGCGCACCCGACTACAGCGACGAAGGGATGCTTCAGTACCTGCGGGCCGAGCGCATCATCCCTCCGTACCAGACGCGAGGCTACAAACTCGTGGAGATGGTTCGAATTTACGAGGTGGGCACGCCCCGACGTTCCTAATGGCGCTCGGCAGTACGGCCGACATCTACTTCGTGCTCCTCCAATGCCTGGGTGTGCCACCGTGTGCAAGCGTGAGTAGATGAGCCTTATTCCCGCTTTGCTTCAGGCGATCGTCCGAATCGACGGCGAAGCACTGGTGATGCACGCCGGCGACAAGCCGTACGTCGTGTCGCCGACCGAACAGGTCGATCTGGCGAGCCGCGGCCTCACGCTCGAAGCCGTCAACGGGATGGTGGCGCAGCTGCTGCCGGCGGAACTGTCTCACGTGCTCGACGAGTTCGGCGCCGTGCAGCACGAACTGGCGCCGATGGCGGAGTTTCCCGGAGAGCACTTCACCGTGGTGGCCGCGCGCGGCGGCGATGACGTCTGGGTCGAGATTCGGCGCCGCCGAATCCCCGAGGACGATCGCGTTCCCGACGAGTTCTTCGCGCCGAAGGAGCAGGAATCGCCCGAAGCCGTGGCGTCCGTTCACGCCACAGCCGATCAGCCGATCGAAGCGACAGCCACGGTCGAGTACGACGCCGACGAACTGCCTGCCGAGATGCTCGGCTTCGATTCGCCGGCCGGTGAGACACACGCGCCGCAAGCCTTACACGTCTCCGCCGGCGGCACGCGCGCCGAAGCGCGGACGCCGGACGACGATCTGCAGCTGCCGGACGAAGCGCACCTCTGGCCCGGGCAGACGGCGAAGGTCGTGAACATTTCGTCCGTCACCACAGCGCACGCGACGGACGAAGAGGGCGAATTCGAGATCGATCTCGATTCCGACGAAGGAGACGAGCCGGAGCCGCGGCAGCCGATCCCGATGCGGCCCGCCGCGCAGGTGCACGTGCCTCCAAGCATCTCGCTCGTCGGCGCTGCGCCGGTCGATGCGGTGAGCGACGCGCCGGGTGTTGCCGGGCCAGCCGTGCCGCCGCGCATCGCCGCGTCGATCGCCGCGCCCTCCAAGGTCGAACCGCTCGTGCCGTGGGTCGAGCTATCGCTCGACTCGACATCGGAAACGTCCGGAGACTCGGCGCATGCCGCGGCGTCGCCAACGCCGGAGCTATCGCACATCGCATCGATCGAGGCGAAGCCCGTCGCCGAACTGATCGCAGCGAAGGAGGATGCGCGCTCCGCGTCGATCGCCGGATCGGTCGATGTCGAATCGGAGGTCGAGCCAACAGCCTCGTGGGCCGAAATGTCGCTCGAGGCATCTTCATCGGCCGCGCCGATAGCCGTGCCCGAGAGCGAACCGGCGGCCGCGTGGATCGAAATGTCGCTCGAGGCCCCGCCCTTCGCCTCGTCTACCGGAGCCTCCGCTGACGCTGAAGCAGGCGCCGCGCCGAACGAGGCCGGTCAGGACCGGTCATCGATCGCCGCGTGGCTCGGTGGCTTGATCGATGCGCCGCAGGTTGCGGCGAGTCCGGACGCCGCGCACCTCGCCGAGACCCAGGAGGCTGAGCGTGCGGCCGCGGCCGAGGAAACACGTCGCGAAGCTGCGCGTGTCGCCGCGGAAGAAGCAGAACGCCAGGCTGCGCGTGCCGCTGCGGAAGAAAAAGAACGCGAAGCCGAGCGCATCGCCGCGGAAGAAGCAGCGCGCGAAACGGCGCGTATCGCCGCGGAAGAAAAAGAACGCGAAGCCGCGCGTGTCGCCGCAGAAGAAGCGGCGCGCGAGGCGGCTCGTGTTGCGGCCGAGCAGGCGGCGCGCGAAGCGGCGCGAATGGCCGCTGAACAGGAAGCCCAGCGAGAAGCGCAACGAGTCTCGAGGCAAGCGGGCAGGCGCGAAGCGGCTCGGATGGCAGCGGCGGTGGAAGCGCAACGCGAAGCCGAGCGCGTGGCGGCGGAGGCCGCGGCTCGCGAAGCCGCGCGAGTGGCCGCAGAGGAAGCCGCGGCGCGCGAAGCCGCACGAGTGGCCGCGGAGGAAGCCGCGCTCGAAGCGGCGCGTGTGGCAGCGGGCGAGGAAGCCGAGCGCCTGGCGGCGCGAATGGCCGCGGAGCAGCAAGCCCAGCGCGAAGCGGAACGAGCGGCGGCGGAGGAAGCCGAGCGCGAGGCGGCGCGCGTGGCAGCCGCGCAGGAAGCACAACGCCAGGCCGAACGTCTGGCCGCGGAAGAAGCGGTGCGCGAAGCCGCGCGCGTGGCAGCCGAGGAGGCCGTTCGCGAAGCCGCGCGGCTCGCGGCGGCCGAGGAGGCGCAACGGGAAGCGCAGCGTGCGGCGGCACAGGAGGCAGCGCTCGAAGCCGCTCGCGCGGCTGCCGCACAGGAAGCTGAGCGCGAGGCTGCGCGAATCGCCGCGATGGCGGAAGGCGAGCGCCAGGCGGCGCGCATTGCCGCGATCGAGGAAGCCCAACGCGAAGCCGCGCGCGTCGCTGCCGAGGAATCGGCGCGCGAGGCAGCAAAGGTGGCGTTGACCGAGGAGGCGCAGCGCGAGGCTCAACGCCTGGCGGCGGAAGCGGCGGCACGCGAAGCCGCACGGATGGCTGCGGAAGAAGCCGCGCTCGAAGCAGCGCGCCTTGCGGCGGCCCAGGAAGGGGAGCGCGAAGCGGCGCGGATGGCCGCGGCCGAGGAAGCCGGACGCGAGGCCGCGCGTATCGCCGCGCAACAGGAAGCGCAGCGCGAAGCCGAACGCGCAGCGCAGCCGCTGAAGGGCGGCGGCCGCGGCGCAGGAGGCGCGTCGAGAAGCGACGGCTGGCCGCCGAAGCGCGGTGTGGAAGCTGCGCGTCTGGCGGCCGCGGGAGCGAGCGGAAGCGGCGCGTGTTGCTGCGAAAGGAAGCGCGGCGCGAAGCGGCGCGCGGAAGACGCGGCGCTCGAAGCCGCGCTCGAAGCCGCGCGTGCCGCTCGAGGAAGCGGCGTGAAGCCGAGCGGCTGCGGCCGCACGTGAAGCCGCGGCCGCTGGAAGCAGCGCGAGCTGCGCGCAGCGGCGGAAGCGGCACTCGAAGCGGCGCGTGTTGCCGCGGAACGGAGGAACGCGCGGCGCGAAGCCGCGGCTGCGGAACCGCGAGTAGCGGCCGCGGAGCCGCGCGAGGCGGAGCGTCTTCCGCCGAAGAGAACGCAGCGCGAAGCCGCGTGGCCGCAGGAGACGGCGCTCGAAGCCGCCCGCTGGCGGCGGCCGAGGAAGCGGTGCTCGAAGCGGCGCGCATGGCCGCGGCTGAGGAAGCCGATCGCGAGGCGGCGCGGGTCGCCGCGGAGCGGGAGGCGCAGCGCGAGGCCGAACGCGCTGCGGCGGCCGAAGCCGCGCTCCAGGCAGCGTGTGTGGCTGCGATCGATGAAGCACGGCACGAAGCCGAACGACTGGTGGCCGAAGCGGCGGCACTCGAAGCCGCGCGTGTGGCGGCGGCGGCCGAGGCGGAACGGCAGGTGGCGCGCATCGCAGCGGCCGACGAGGCGCGGCGCGAAGCCGAACGTGTGGCGGCAGAGGAAGCGGCGCTCGAAGCCTCGCGGCTGGCGGTGCTCGCAGATGCAGAGCGCGCGGCCGCGCGGATGGCCGCTCTCGAGGAAGCCGACCGCGAAGCAGCGCGCCTGGCCGCCGCGGAGGAAGCTCGCCGCGAAGCGGAGCGCGAAGAAGCGCGGCACGAAGCGGCGCGTGTGGCTGCGGCAGAAGAAGCGCGGCGCGAAGCGGCGCTTATGGCTGCGGCGGAAGAAGCCCGGCGCGAAGCGGCGCGTGTGGCCGCGGCGGAGGAAGCCCGGCGCGAAGCCGAACGTCTGGCGGCCGAGGAAGCGGCGCGGGAGGCAGCTCGGGTTGCGGTGAAAGAAACTGTCCTCGAGGAAGCGGCGCACGAGACGAGACCTGTCGCGGCGTCTTACGAGGCCGAGCTCGACTCGTGGATCGACGCGCATCAACTGCCGTCGATGGCCGCGTCCGTCGGGTTCGCCGGTCAGGAAGTGGCTTCCGCGTCCGAGGAATCCGTGATCGCGGCCGACTCGATGCACGAGGCTTCGGCCAGTTCGCAGGCGCGACCTGTTCCGCTCCAGCCGGCCGTGGTTCTGAACCTTTCGCGCAATCCGATCCGATCCGAAACGCCGGTGCCGGCGGTCGAAGATCCGATGCTCTCCGGCCTGGAGCGGCTGCTGCGCGTGTCGTCAGCTCGCGGCGCCTCGACCTTGTACCTCTCGTCCGGGTCGCGTCCATCCGTGCGCGTCGACGGCGAACTCCAGATGCTCGACGGAGAGCCGGTGCACGCTGCCCGCGACGTCGAGTCGCTTCTGCTCACCCTGATGCCCGCCCGAAGTCACGAAGCGCTGCGCACCGGCGCGGCCACCGAATGGATTTCGCAACTCGAAGGCGTCGGCCGCGTGCGTTGCATGAGCTTCCGCGATCAGCGCGGCCCCGGCGGCGTCTTCCGGCTCATGCCGACGCGATCCGTTTCGGCAGACGAGGTCGGTCTGCCGAAGCAGATGCAGGCGCTGGCGGTCGAGCCGCAAGGCCTGGTGCTGATCGCCGGCACTCGCTCGAGCGGCAAGCGGACCACGATGGCGGCGTTCGTCGACCTGATGAACAGGACGCGCCGCGATCACATCATCACGATCGAACGGGAAATCAACATCCAGCACGACCGGGGCAACTCGTTCATCAGCCAGCGCGAGGTGCGCGGCAACGACGAGGACATGCTGTCGGCCATGCGCGCGGCGCTGCGCGAGGATCCCGACGTGCTCGTCGTCGAGGAGCTGCGCACCGGCGCGCTGATGAACGTGGCCCTCGAAGCCGCGGCAGCCGGCCGGCTGGTCGTCGGCGGCTTCACCGCGCACACCGCCACCGGCGCCATCGATCGCATCATCGACCTGTATGCGCCCGACGAGCATCGACAGGTCCAGATGGCGCTGGCTCACGCCATGCGCGGCGTCATCGCGCAGGTCCTGCTGCGGAAAGTCGGTGGCGGCCGTCTTCCCGCTCGCGAAGTGCTGCTGAACACCCCGGCGGTGTCGAGCGCGATTGCGGAGGGGAAGACGTCGCAGCTGCCGATGGCGATCGAAGGCGGACGCGGCCACGGCATGATGCCGCTCAACGACGCGCTCGTGGGCCTGGTGCGCAACGGTTCGGTCGAAGTGGGCGACGCCTACCGGCACTCGCCGGATCGCCCCGGCTTCCTGGCCGCGCTCAACCGGCAGGGGATCGACACGTCGTTCGTCGAACACCTTGCCAACGGGTAGACAGGGCAGGATGGGCAGGAGAGGCTGGTAGGGCAGGAGGGGCAGGAGGGCGGAGGGCAGGAACAGACGGTCCCGCCGCTCCCGCCCGTCCAGCCCATCCTGCCTTCTTATCGTTCCACGAACGCTTCCAGTTCCTTCAGCAGAAACTCCAGCAGCTGGTCTTCGGTCAGCGTCTCAGGCGTGCCTACGGCGTGTTCTGCGTCGAGGACGCGTTGACCGCGCGTGCGGCTGACCCGTCCCATCACGCATGGCGGATTCTCGGAGGTGTCGAGCGTCAGCTCGATGTAGTCCGATGAGGACCGGTCGGACATCAGCCGGACGCTGCCCGACGGCGTGAAGACGGTGAAGGCGTAGCCTTCGGCCTTGAGGGCGTTGGCCACCTGCCGGAGGAGCGGCACGCCAATCTTCTGCAGGAACACGTCGAAGTCGCGCGACGCCCGATCGCTTCGCTCGCGGCGCTCGGCGGCCTGTTTTTTCGCGCGTTCGATCGTTTCGGTCAGGCGTCTGCGAACGGTAGAGATTTCCATAACGGTTAGATCACCTGCTCACGCCGCAGATTCGCGATGGCATCGGCGCTCAATCCCAGATCGTGTTGCAGCACGTTGTCGGTGTGCTGACCCAGAGTCGGCGGCGGCGGTCCGAATGGCGCCCGGTGTGTCCGACAGCTTGACCGGGACTCCCAGCGCTTTCATCGAACCGATCGTCGCGTGCTCGACCATCGCGATCATCTCACGCGCGTCGATCTGCGGATCGGCGAACAGCTCGTCGAAGGTGCGGACGGACCCGCAGGGCACGCCGGCGGCGGTCAACGCGTCGATCCAGTGCTGGCGCGTGCGTTCCCTCAAGCGATCCGCGACGAAAGGCCGCAGCGAATCGTAGCCCGACACGCGCTGGCGGTTGGTGGCGAACCGGCCATCGTCGACGAGCTCCGCCACGCCGCAGAACGTTTGCCACTGGTCGTCGTTTCCCACGGCGAGCACGAAATCGCCGTCCGACGCGGTGAATGTCTCGTAAGGCACGATGCTCGGGTGGCGGTTGCCGAGACGCGCCGGCGCCTTGCCGCTGGCGAAATAGTTGCCGGCCTGATAGGTGAGCAGCGCCACCGTCGCGTCGAGCATCGCGAGATCCACCTCCTGGCCTCTTGCCCGTGCGCTCCCTCGCCAGCAGCGCCATCGCGATGCCGTACGCCGCGAACATGCCCGAGACGATGTCGACGATCGCGACGCCGAGCCGGACCGGCGGTCCATCGGCCGTGCCGGTGATGCTCATCAGGCCGCCTTCGGCCTGCATGATCGCGTCGTATCCCGGCTGCTTCCATCGCGGCCCGCTGTGGCCGAAACCGGAGATTGAGCAATAGACAAGGCGCGGGTAGTTCTTCGATAGCGTCTCGTAGTCGAGCCCGAGCCGGGTCAGCGTGCCGGGCCGGAAGTTTTCGACCAGCACGTCGGCCTTCGCGATCAGCTGCTCGAGGAGCGCGCGTCCCCCGGGCTGCTTGAAGTCGATCGTCACGCTCTCCTTGTTCCGGTTGATGCTCAGGAAATACGCGCTCTCTCCTTCGAGGAAGGGCGGACCCCAGGCGCGCGTGTCGTCGCCTTTGCCGGGCTGTTCGACCTTGATCACGCGCGCGCCCATGTCGGCGAGCAGCATCGTGCAGTACGGCCCCGACAGCACGCGTGTCAGGTCGAGAACGGTGATTCCGTCGAGTGGCGCCATAATGAGGGAATGATTATCGTCTACGCGGGCAGCGCCTGACGAAGCTGCGAGCAAGTGAAAGAGTTGCTTTCACAAGCCGGCGTGCCGTTCACGGCATACAACGTCGACGAAGACGACAAGGCGTACGACGATCTCATCGCCCGTGGATGGCGCACCATTCCCGTCACCGTCTTCGGCGACCACGTCGTCAAAGGCTTCGACGCCGCCGCGCTGCAACAGGCGATCGCCGGGTGGCGTGCCCGCTCCTGACGCCTTGCGCGATGGAGATGAGGTCGGAGAGCAGAGCGTAAGCCGTCTGCGTCAGGCTGCCGCTTCGCTGCACGACAGCGATTTCCTCGAGCAGGTCCGTCCGCAGGATGAGCGCGTTCTGCTGCCCTTCCAACCCTGCGAGCAGATCGTCGCCTGACAACTCCTCAGGACCGACACTCGCGGTGACGCGACGGCCTTTTCGCTCTGCGCGCGCGACCAGCTTCAACCGCCGCCCGTCGGCGCGAGCCTTCTTTGCCGCCGCTCCCGTGTCCGGACCGATCCCTCGACGATCGACCTGCCTGGGGGTGATGTTCGCGCCGAGCAGGACGTTGGCGAGCGCGGCCGTTTTCGCGGCCGCGTCCCAGCCGTCGACGTCGAGCGACGCGTCGGCTTCGGCGACGCCGCGCGCCTGCATCTCCGACAGCGCGTCTTCGAACCGCTGTCCTTGTTCCATTGCGGTGATGATGAAGTTCGTCGTGCTGTTCACGACCCCGCGGAACCCGAGGATCTGGACTGCGGGGAGCGTCCGGCGTACCAGGTTGAAGATCGGTACCCCGTCCATGACCGCACCCTCGAAGAGGAACGAGCGTTGCGCACGCGCCGCTTCACGCGCCAACCGATGGTAGGCAAACGCCACCGGCCCCTTGTTGGCCGTGACCACATGAGCGCCGCCGGCGAGCGCGGCCCGGATGTGGCTGATTGCCGGTTCGCCGCGCTCGATGTCGAGTGTCGTCGTCTCGACGATCACCAGGCGTCCTGCCCGCGCGGCCGCAGCGCGCGCCTTCACCGCCTCTCGGATGAACTCGAGCGTCGAGGCCGGCGTGACCTTCCTTCCACCCAGTCTGTATCCGTGGCGGCGCGTGGCGACGCCGACGATGGTCGTGCGCACGGCGGATTGTTCACCGAGCATCTCGACGAAACGGCGCGCGACATTTCCGTGGCCGACCAGCAGCAACTCGAACGTCAACCCTTAGCCTTGCCGGCGATCCGATCGAATCCGCAATCCGCAATCCGCAATCCACAATGGATGAGTCCTTCGCTGACGCGATCCAGAGCGCCTTGCAGCCTGTCCGGCGTGTCACCGAAGCCGAAGCGCAGGTAGCCGTCCATCCCGAAATGATCGCCGGGCACGACGAGGACGCTCTTCTCCACTCGCAGCCGGGTGACGAGCGTGCTCGAGTTGATCGCGTGATGATAGCGGGCGTACACCATCGCGCCGGCGTCCGGCGGCACGTAGCTGAACAGATCGCGGCGCTCATCGAGCCAGCTCGCCATGACCGGATAGTTCCGGTTCAGCACGTCGCGCGTGCGGGCCAGCAGGCGCCGGCGCATGAGCGGCTCGAGCGCGTGCCGCGCCAGCACATCGCTCAACGCGCTCGGCGCGATCGTCGTGTAATCGTGAAACGACCAGAGCGACGCGATGCGCGAAGGAGGTCCGACGATCCAGCCGATGCGAAGGCCTGGCAGGCCGTACGCCTTCGACAGTCCGCCGGTCACGAGCACGCGATCGGAGCGCGACCAGAGCGTCGGCGTTTCCCGGCCGTCGCGCTCGGCGCCACGGTAGATCTCGTCCGACAGGATCCAGCTGCCGTACCGATCGGCGATGGCGGCGACGCGATCGAGGTCGCCGGACTCGAAGCGCGTGCCGGTCGGATTGTTCGGGTTGCAGATCACGATCAGTTTCGTGCGCGACGACATCAGGCGCTCGAGGGCGTCGGTGTCGATTCGCCATCCGGCGTTACCGCGCGCCGCATCTGAGGGGCTGATGAGCGGCCATTCCTTCGTCACCGCTCCGAATGCACGCGCCAGGCCCCACGTCTGCATGAAGTTCGGCACCATCATCACGACCTCGTCGCCGGGTTCGACGAGATTCCACATCGTGATGTAGTTGGCTTCCGCGCCACCGTTGGTGATGAGCACGTGGTCGGCCGTCGCGCCCGGGTAGTGCGCGGCGACGAGCTCGCGCAACGGCACCGTGCCGTTCGTCTGCGTGTAGCACAGGCTCTCGGAGAGAAGCGCGGCGCGAGCTGCGGGATCCTCGACGAGCTCGCCGAGCGTCAACGGCTGGACGCCGCTTTCAGACAGGTTGAAGTCCACATGGTGCTCGAACGTGGACTGCAGCCGTTCCAATTCAAATGGCTCGAGCTTCACAGCGGTCACTTTACTCCGACTTTGCTTCTGCTTACGGCGCAGGCCGTGGCTGTCTTGTCGTGGACTATACTGACCGCCGTCTTCGAGACAGATGCAGACATTGTTGCCAGATCTGGCCCGGATATCAGGCCGGCGACTTTCTGATGGGAGCCGCCGACGCGGAAGAAGACGAACGTCCGGTTCACCATGTCCATGTCGGCGAGTTTTTCATCGGACGTTTTCCTGTCACCAACGATGACTACGCCCGATTCGTGCAGGCGACGGGACATCCGGCGCCCGTGGTGCGCGGTCTTCCGCTGATTACGACCGGCCGTGAGGCGCTGTTTCGCGAGAGCGCGGCGCCGTACGTCTGGGAAGGGAATCAGCCGCCGGCAGGTCGTGGCGGCCATCCGGTGGTCCTCGTTCGATACGACGATGCCCAGGCGTATTGCCATTGGCTGTCAGAAGCGATTTCGAGGCCCGTGCGCCTGCCGACGGAAGCTGAATGGGAAAAAGCGGCGCGCGGCGGCGCCGAGGGGCTTCGATATCCGTGGGGCAACGATCTCGATAGCTCGCGCGGCAATTTTCTCAGCGACCCATCCGTACGGAACCAGCGCGGCACGCGCCCGACCGGCACGTACGCGCCGAACGCGTACGGGCTGTACGATGTGCTGTGGCAACGTGTGGGAGTGGGTCGCCGACTGGTACGGTCCGGACTATTACGGTCTCGGCGAGACGCGCGACCCGCGAGGCCCGGTAGCCGGGAACATGCGCATCGTTCGGGGCGGATCGTGGCTCAACGACGATCCCGCCATGCTGCGGTGCGCGTACCGTCACAAGGTGCCGCCCGACACCTATTCCTACAGCGTTGGATTCAGGATCGCGTGCGACGCATGACAACAACCACTTCCTCCCTGACGCCAGACGGCTATGCAAAGGCGCGGCGCCATCTGATGCGCCGCGATCCGATACTGGGCGCGGCGATCAAGAAGATCGGCGCCTGCGGGATGGCCGATCGGCAGCGCACCGATCATCTGAGCGCCCTGGTCGGAGCCATCGTCAGCCAGCAGCTTTCGACGAAGGCCGCCGCGACGATCTTCGGCCGCTTCGTCGCGCTGTTTCCCGACGGTCACATCACGGATGCCGCCGCAATTGCCGGGCATAGTGACGCCGTGTTGCGGTCGGTGGGCCTCAGCGGACAGAAGGTCGGCTATCTCCGCGATCTGTCGGCTCGCTTGATGGATGGCCGGCTGAATCTCGAAGAACTCGACGCTCTTCCGGACGAAGCGGTGATCGAGAAGCTGGTCACGGTGAAGGGCTTCGGGCGCTGGACCGCCGAGATGTTCCTGATGTTCCGCCTGCATCGCCCCGACGTGCTTCCGGGCGGCGACCTTGGCATCGTCGTGGCGATTCAGCGGCTCTATCGTCTGCGCAAGCGCCCGGATTCGAGGCGCGTGATGAAGATCGGCGAAGCGTGGCGGCCTTATCGCTCCGTCGCTTCCTGGTACTTGTGGCAAACGCTCAAAAACGAGCCTTTATCCACAGCAGAAAGTACCCCGCGGCCATCGCCACGAAAGTCCCGCGCTCGCTGAACAGCGTCGCGCGCCACGAGAAGGCCGCCTGCTTACGGCGGAGCTATCTGAAAACGCTGTGAGATCTTTCAAAAAGCGATCTTCGTCTCTGCGCTCTTTGCGGTCTCCGCGGTTAAACGTCGGTATCCACCTTGGCACGCGCGCGGCGTAGTCCAGGTAGGCCTGGCCCAGGCGCGACTCGAGCAGCGCTTCCTCCCATCGGACGATCGCGTGGTACTCGACGGCCAGGAGCACGAAGATCGCCGCGGCGAGCCAGATCAGGCGGGCCGTGAGCGCGAAGCCCACCCACAGTCCAGATGTTGCCGACGTAGAGCGGGTTACGGAGCAGGGCGAACGGACCGCTCGCCACCAGCGGGCCCAGTCGCTCGCTCCGGGTCCGCGAAATCGCGCCGATGTGATGTACGCCCCAGAGGCGAATCAGCTCTCCAAGCACAGTAATGGCGATTCCGGTTCCCACCAGGGCCGCCGATGGGGGCGCTTCGCCAACTCTAAGCGTCAGAATGGCGAGGGCCGCGGGGAGCGGGATCGACGTGCGATGGCGGAACAGCCAGCCGCCGACGCGGGTTGTGGTGTCCTGGGTCGTCGCGTGGGACTCGATGGGCACGGATTGCGGTCAGTTTGACAGGGTTCGCGACGTTGATAAAATCAGGACTAGATCGGTCGGATATCGGCATGACCTCAATTGACACGTTATCGGTACTGAATCGGGCTCCCGATTCCTCGGTCCTGGACATGATCGGGCGGACTCCGCTGGTGCGCCTGCACCAGTTCGAGCGTGAGAACCCGGGCGTCGAACTGTATGCGAAGGCGGAGTGGCAGAATCCCGGCGGATCGGTGAAAGACCGCGCGGCGGCGCGCATGATTCTCGAGGGCGAGGCGTCCGGCAAGCTGACGGCGAACAAGGTCATCATCGACGCGACCTCCGGCAACACCGGCATTGCGTACGCGATGGTCGGCGCGGCGCGCGGCTACAAGGTGATGCTCTGCATGCCGGAAAACGCCAGCGCGGAGCGCAAGCTGATCCTGCGTGCCCTGGGCGCGGAGTTGATTCTCACCAACCCGCTCGAAAGCACCGACGGTTCGATCCGCGAGGCCCGGCGGATTTATGCCGAGAACCCCGATCGCTTCTTTTATCCCGATCAGTACAGCAACGACGGCAACTGGCGGGCGCACTACGACACGACCGCGCCGGAAATCATCGAGCAGACGAGCGGACGGGTGACGCATTTCGTTGCCGGTCTCGGCACGAGCGGGACGTTCGTCGGCACAGGCCGCCGGCTGCGGAAGTTCAGTGCCGGGATCAAGCTGATCTCATTCCAGCCGCAGGGACCGTTCCACGGTCTCGAGGGGCTGAAGCACATGGAGTCGGCAATCGTTCCCGCGATTTACGATCCGACGCTGGCCGACGAGGATCTGAGGATCGACACCGAACGCGCGTACCGGATGGTGCGCCGCCTCGCGCGCGAGGAGGGTCTGCTGGCTGGCATCTCGTCGGGCGCGGCGGTTGCGGCGATGCTCGAGGTCGCCAAGGGTCTCGATCGCGGCGTCATCGTCACCGTCTTCCCCGACGGCGCCGAAAAATATCTGAACGAGAGCTTCTGGACGCTCGATGAGTAGCCAGCAGCTGACCATCTCGCTCGACGTCGACGCCGCCATCCGCCAGCACGGTCAGGAGACGTATCCGCACGAGTGTTGCGGCGCGCTCGTGGGTCGCGACGGCGTGGTCAGCGCGATCGTGGCGCTGCCGAACACGACCGACGAAGGGCCACGTCGCCGATTCATGGTGCGTCCGTCGGACTATCAGCTGGCGGAGCGCCGCGCCACCGAGCTTGGCGGCGAGCTGCTCGGGTTCTATCACTCGCATCCGGATCATCCCGCGCGTCCGTCGCAATACGACCTGGACCACGCGTGGCCGAACTTTGCGTACATCATCGTTGCGGTCGCGTCCGCCGTCGCAGGGGATATGACCGTGTGGTATCTGCAGGAAGATCGTTCACGTTTCGAAGAGGGCAGTCTCAACCATGGCGAAAATTCTCATCCCGACCCCACTCCGGCCGTACACGGATAAGCAGGACGCAGTCGACGCGTCCGGCGCGACCGTGGGCGAGCTTCTGGCCGACCTGACGACGAAGCATGCCGGTTTGAAGGCGCATCTCTACAACGATCAGGGCAAGCTGCGCAGCTTCGTCAATATTTATGTGAACGACGAGGACATCCGGTATCTGCAGAAAGAACAGACGTCGGTGAAGACCGGCGACACCGTCAGCATCATTCCGTCGGTGGCGGGAGGCGCGCCAACCACGGCTGACAACGCGCGGCACAGAGTGGGTCTTCAACACAGGTAGTGTCCGGCTTTAGCCGGACCCTGGCCGAACGCGAGCTGCCCGAGCTGACCAACGAAGAGATCAAACGGTACAGCCGGCATCTGATCATGCCGGAGGTCGGCGTCGACGCGCAGCGCAAGCTGAAGGCCGCCAGGGTGCTGTGCATCGGTGCGGGCGGGCTGGGATCGCCCGCCGCGTTGTATCTCGCCGCTGCCGGCGTCGGCACGCTCGGCATCGTCGACTTCGACACCGTGGACTTCAGCAACCTCCAGCGGCAGATTCTTCACGGAACGCCGGACGTCGGCCGTTCGAAGCTGGCATCGGCGAAGGACAAGCTGAACGCCATCAACCCGAACGTGAACATCGTGCTGCACGAAACGGCGTTGACGTCGCAGAACGCGCTGGAGCTGTTCGCGCCGTACGACGTCATCCTCGACGGCACCGACAATTTCCCGACACGTTACCTCGTCAACGATGCCTGCGTGCTGCTCGGCAAGCCGAACGCCTACGGCAGCATCTTCCGCTTCGAAGGGCAGGCGTCAGTATTTGCGACCAAAGACGGCCCGTGCTACCGGTGCCTGTATCCCGAGCCGCCGCCGCCCGGGTTGGTGCCGAGCTGCGCGGAAGGGGGAGTGCTCGGTGTTCTTCCGGGGATGATCGGGATCGTGCAGGCGACGGAGGCGATCAAGCTGATCACCGGCATCGGGGAGCCGTTGATCGGGCGCTTCATGATTTACGACGCGCTGAAGATGAAATTCCGGGAGCTGAAACTTCGTAAGGATCCCGATTGCCCGGTGTGCGGCACCCATCCGACCGTCACCAAACTCATCGACTACGAGCAGTTCTGCGGCGTTGCGCCGGCGGCGCCGGAGCCGGTTGCTGTGAATCACGCAACCGAGATCACGGCGGTCGAGCTCAAACAGCGCCTGGACCGCGGCGACAAGCTGAAGATCGTCGATGTCCGCGAGCCCAACGAATATCAGATCAATCGGATTCCGGGGTCCGAGTTGATTCCGCTGGGGGACGTGCCAAAACGGTACCAGGAGCTCAACAAGAACGACGAGATCGTCGTGCATTGCAAGATGGGCGGGCGGAGCGCCAAAGCCGCCGATTTCCTGCGTTCCGTGGGGTTTACGCGCGTGCTCAACCTCAAGGGCGGCATCCTCGACTGGGTCGACAAGGTCGATCCGAGCCAGCCGAAATACTAAGGGTACGCTGCAAAATTGGCCTCGTAGGGCGGACCGATGTGTCCGCCTCTGGGCTGGCACATGGGCCGGCCCTACGGTCACCAATTCTGCAATGTGCTCAAGCGTGCTAATATACGACTTAAGAAGTCGGACATGTTAAGGCTATCCAAGAAAGCAGATTACGCGCTGATCGCCATGAAACACCTGGCGGTACGCGGGGACCGCGGCTCGTCGAGCGCCCGCGAGATCGCCGCGCTGTACGACATCCCCATCGAACTGATGGCGAAGGTGCTGCAGCGGCTGGTGCGGCGGGGGCTTCTCGTTTCCCATCAAGGCACCCGCGGCGGCTATCAACTGTCCCGTGCTCCGATTCAGATTTCAGTGGCCGACGTCATCCAGGCGATCGAAGGCCCGGTGACGGTGACCGCCTGCTCGACTGAAGAGGGGCAATGCGAGCAGTTCTCGAAGTGCAACGTGCGCGATCCGCTGTATCGCGTGCGCGAACGGATTCTGTCGGCGCTCGGCGAGTGCACGATCGCCGAACTGGCGGCGGATCCTCCGGCGCCGGCGCCCGTGCGCCCGGCGGTTCTACACACGCATCTATGACGCTCGCCTCTCGGTGAGCTGGAACGAAGGATATGGCTATCAAACTTCCGATCTACATGGACTATCACGCGACGACGCCGACCGATCCGCGCGTCCTCGAGGCGATGCTCCCTTACTTCACCGAGCACTTCGGCAACGCCGCGAGCCGTAACCATCCGTTCGGATGGGAAGCCGAGGAAGCGGTCGAGAAGGCCCGCAAACAGATCGCGGATCTCATCGGCGCCAACCCGAAGGAGATTGTCTTCACGAGCGGCGCGACGGAATCGGACAACCTCGCCATCAAGGGCGTCGCCGAGATGTACCGCGAGAAGGGCAACCACATCATCACGGCGGTGACCGAGCACAAGGCCATCATCGACACCTGCAAGCGCCTCGAGAAGGACGGCTACCGTGTCACGTACCTGCCGGTGCAGAAGGACGGCCGGATCAGCCTGGACGACCTGAAGGCCGCGATCAGCGACAAGACGATCCTCATCACGATCATGGCGGCCAACAACGAGATCGGCGTCATCCAGCCGATCGCCGAGATCGGCGCGATCGCGAAGGAGAAGGGAATTCTCTTCCACACCGACGCGGTGCAGATGGTCGGCAAGGTGCCCTTCGACGTCAACGCCCTCAAGGTCGACATGGCGTCGATCAGCGCGCACAAGATGTACGGGCCCAAGGGCGTGGGCGCGCTCTACGTGCGGCGCCGCAATCCGCGCGTGCTCCTCTCGCCGATCATCGACGGCGGCGGACACGAGCGCGGCATGCGTTCAGGCACCCTCAACGTCACCGGCATCGTCGGTTTCGGGAAGGCGGCGGAGATCTGCAAGCAGGAGATGGCGGTCGAAAGCGAGCGGCTGCGCAAGCTGCGCGACTACCTGAACGAGAAGCTCCACGGGCAGCTCGACGAGCTGTACATCAACGGCTCGATGGAGCACCGGCTGCCGCACAACCTGAACATCAGCTTCGCCTACGTCGAAGGCGAGTCGCTGCTGATGGGCATCAACGATGTGGCCGTCTCGTCCGGGTCTGCCTGCACGTCGGCGAGCCTCGAGCCGTCTTACGTGCTGAAGGCGCTCGGCGCGGGCGACGACCTGGCCCACTCGTCAATCCGCTTCGGCCTCGGCCGATGGTCCACGAAAGAGGAAGTGGACTACGTGGCCGACAAGCTGACGTCGGTCGTCACCAAGCTGCGTGACATGTCACCGTTGTACGAACTCGCCAAGGAAGGCGTCGACCTGTCCACGATGGTGTGGCAGACAGAAGGACACTGAGATCATGGCTTATTCAGATAAGGTCATCGACCACTACGAGAACCCCCGCAACGTCGGCTCGCTGCCGAAAGACGACGTCAACGTCGGCACCGGCCTCGTTGGCGCGCCCGAATGCGGCGACGTCATGAAGCTGCAGGTCAAGGTGAACCCGGCGACGGGCGTCATCGACGATGCGAAGTTCAAGACGTTCGGATGCGGATCGGCAATCGCGAGCTCCAGCCTGGCGACCGAATGGCTGAAGGGCAAGACGGTCGACGAGGCGCTCGCCATCAAGAATACGGACATCGTCAACGAGCTGAGCCTGCCGCCGGTGAAGATTCACTGCTCGGTGCTGGCGGAGGACGCCATCAAGGCGGCGATTTCGGACTACAAGAAGAAGCAGGTGGCCGAAGGCAAGACAGCCGAGAAGGTGGCGCAGCCGACGGCGTAAGATGACGCAGGGGCGGAACCCATGTGTCCGCAGACGCGTAGGGGCGGAGCCCGTGTCCGCCCGGGACGGCACGCAGGCCGGCCTCTTACGAGATGACCATGATTCAGATTAGTGAAGGCGCCGCGCGCAAGATTCGCACGTTGATGGCCAAGCAGGGCATCGACGATGGCGGACTGCGCGTGGGCGTGAAAGGCGGAGGGTGCTCCGGGCTGAGCTATACGTTTGCCTGGGAGAAACAGGCGCGTTTGGGCGATGAAGTGTTCGAGGGAGCGGACGGCGCGAAAATCTATGTCGACAAGAAGAGCCTGCTGTTCCTGAACGGGACGGTGCTCGACTACGACACCAATCTGATCTCGCGCGGCTTCGTTTTCAGCAACCCGAACGCGAAGTCGACCTGCGGCTGTGGAAGCTCGTTCGGGGCTTAGTCCGACGCTTCAGGCCTGTCGTCATTGCGGAGCCGGTGCTCCGCTCGACGCGCATTTCTGTCCTCAGTGCACCAAGATCCTTCCGCTCTCGCGTCAGGCCGACTACTTCAGCTTTCTCGGGTTGCCGAGGAAGCTGAACGTCGACGCCGCGGATCTCGAGCAGCGTTTCCGAGCGCTCAGCCGTCAGTTCCATCCGGACTATTTCTACAACGCGTCGCCGGCCGAACGGCGGGCAAGCCTCGAGCAGTCTTCGTACCTGAACGATGCATACCGGACGCTGCGTCAACCGATCTCGCGGATCGAGTACCTCCTGAAACTGGAAGGGATGGCGCCCTCCGGACCCGCCGAAGCGGCCAGGCAGGTGCCGCCGGCGCTGCTCGAGGAGGTGTTCGCGTTGAACGAGGAGCTCGACGAGATCCGCGATCTGCGAGGAAGCGGCGCGCCGGCCGAACAATGGCAGGCGCGGCTCGAGCGCGCGCGGCAGCCGATCGAGGCCAGGCGGATCGAGCACGAGGCACAACTTCAGACGCTGGCCGCGCAATGGGATGCCGGTGGCGGCCCTGAGGTGTTGAAGGCTCTCCGCGATCAGTTCATGGAGCGCAACTACATTCACAACCTGCTCGAGGGGATCGAGCGGGAGAGCGGGGCGGACACATAGGTCCGCCCCTACATGGCCGCCGACGCGGGTGGCCGCCGGGTTTCCGTAGGGGGCTGCAGGGCCGACACTATCTGTTGGCTGCAGTTCATGAGTTACGTAGGGGCCGACCCGTGTGTCGGCCCGGTATCATATGAGCAAAGTCGTCGGCATCGATCTCGGCACCACCAACTCCCTCGTCGCCTATGTCAAGGACGGCGTGCCCCAGGTCATTCGCGACAAGCAGGGCGACGGCCTCGTGCCGTCCGTCGTGTCGTTCGGCGACGAAGGCACCATCCACGTCGGACGCGAAGCGCAGCGGCGGCTGCTGATCGACGCGCAGCGCACGGTCTATTCGGTGAAGCGCTTCATGGGCAAGGGACGCGACGACGTCCAGGACGAAGCGGGTCATTTTCCATTTCGGATCGGCGGCGACGGTGGTGTCCTTCGCATCGGCGTCGGCGACAAGGAGTTCACGCCGCCGGAGATTTCCGCGCTTGTGCTGCGCGAGCTCAAGCACCGCGCGGAGGCGTTCTTCGCCGAGCAAGGCGAGTTCGACAACGAAGTCGATCGCGCCGTCATCACCGTTCCGGCCTACTTCAACGACGCGCAGCGCACGGCGACGCGCGACGCGGGCCGGATCGCCGGGCTCGAGGTCCTCCGGATCATCAACGAACCGACGGCAGCGTCGCTGGCGTATGGTCTCGACAAGCGCCACGCGGGCATCATCGCGGTCTACGACCTCGGCGGCGGCACGTTCGACATTTCCATCCTCCGCGTCGAAGACGGCGTCTTCCAGGTGCTCTCGACCAACGGCGACACGCACCTCGGCGGCGACGACATCGACAACCTGTTGATCGATCGGGTGCTGGGCGGACACATGGGTCCGCCCCTACAAGGACCTACGGGTCCGCCCCTCCAAGGATTGCACGACGTCGCATTGGCACACCCCGTAGGGGCCGACGCGCGTGTCGGCGCGTCACTTCCCGTAGGGGCCGACCCACGTGTCGGCCCATCCGCGGAGGCCGTCCAGGAAATCCGCAAAGCGGTGATCCAGGCGAAGATCGACCTGTCCGATCGCGACGAGACGACGCTGAACGGGAAGCGTTTCACCCGTGCCGACCTCGAAGCGCTGATCGCGCCGATCGTGGAGCGGACCCTCGCGCCTTGCCGCCAGGCGATGGCCGACGCCGGGCTCGAGGCGTCGCAGATCGACGAGGTCGTCCTGGTCGGTGGATCCACGCGCATTCCAATGGTTCGCCGCAAGGTCGAGGAGCTGTTCGGCAGGAAGCCTCACAGCGAGCTGAACCCGGACGAAGTGGTTGCGCTGGGCGCCGCGGTGCAGGCCGACATTCTCATCACCGGCAATCGGGACATGCTGCTGCTCGACGTGACGCCGCTCTCGCTCGGCATCGAGACCATGGGTGGGGTGACGTCGAAGATCATCATGCGCAACTCGACGATCCCCGCGACCGGCAGCGAGATGTTCACGACGGCGGTCGACAACCAGACCGCCGTGGATATTCACGTCCTGCAAGGGGAGCGCGAACTGGTCCCCGACAACCGATCGCTGGCGCGCTTCAAGCTGCGCGGCATTCCGCCGATGCCTGCCGGCCTGCCGCGGGTCCAGGTGCAGTTCCAAATCGACGCCAACGGCATTCTGAGCGTGACGGCGAGCGAGCTGCGCACCGAGATCGAGCAGACGGTGGAAGTGAAGCCGTCGTACGGACTCACCGACGAGCAGGTCGAGCAGATGCTGCTGGACTCGTTCGAGAACGCCGAAGCCGATTTCGCCGCACGCCTGGTGATCGAAGCGCGCAACGAGGCGGAGAACGTCATTCACGCGACCGAGAAATCGCTCCGCGCGCCGGACATCGATCAGATTGAGAAAGAGGAGCTCGCGGCGGGCGAGCGCAAGAAGATCGAATCGGTGCTGGCCGGCCTCAAGATGGTGCTGAACTCGTCGGATCGCGAGACCATCCAGAAATGGACGCAGGCCCTGAACGATGCCACGCGCCACCTGGCCGAGGTGATGATGAACCGCTCGGTCCAGGCGGCGTTGTCCGGCAAGAACGTCAACGAGATGTAGAGCAATATGCCCAAAGTCACGTACATCATCGACGGCGAGGAAACGGTCATCGAATTCGAGCACGGCCAGGTGCCGTACTCGAACCACGGCAAGCCCGAATCGTTCCTCGACCTCGCGAAACACTACGGAGTTCACCTCGAGCACGCCTGCGGCGGGAGCTGCGCCTGCACGACCTGCCACGTCATCATCAAAGAGGGCGAACAGAACCTCAGCGAGATGCAGGACGACGAGGCCGATCGCCTCGATACGGCGTGGGGGCTGACGTCGCGTTCACGCCTTGGCTGCCAGGCGGTGATCAGCGGCGATGTCGTCTGCGAGCTGCCGATGTACACGCGCAACTACGTGCAGGAAGGCGGCGGCATTCAGCTGGGCAAATCGGACAAGAAAGCCAAAGCGCAGGAGGTGACGCCGTGAAGTGGGTAGACTCGGAGGACATCGGGATCGCGCTCGCCGAAAAATTCCCGGGCCTCGATCCCCTGACCATCCGCTTCACCGATCTTCGCGAGAAGGTGGTCGGCCTCGATGGTTTCGACGACGATCCGAAGATGTCGAACGAGCCAAAGCTCGAAGCGATTCAGATGGCGTGGTACGAAGAGTTCAAGGACGCACAGTAGAACGCTCGCCGAGCGTTGCTTCCGCGCTGGCTGAGCTCGGCCAGGTGCGACGGGCAGCTGGCCGTCGCGTGCTAGACTCGACCGCGTGGCGTTGAGCGAGATATTCCGCCCGGGCATGCGGGCCTATTTCCTGCCATTGATTGCGGGCATTGCCCTCGCCGTCAGCGCTTTTCTGCCCTGGGTCATCATCGGCGAGGCGTCGATCACCGGCGTGCCCGACGTCGAGGCGCTGTGGGTGGCCGGGCTTGGCGCGATCGCTGCCACGCTGGCGCTGCTGAGCCTCATCACGCGCCGGAACTCGCGCCATCCCCTGCTCATCATCGGACTCTTTGCGCTCGGCATCACGTTCCTGTCGTGGCGCATCATGCCGCGCGCCGCGGGCGAACGAGCCACGACGATGGCGCAGGCGTTCGCGATCGTCGACGACATGCCGGTCGCGTCCGCCGCAGCTCCCGCCGCGGTGGTCGGGATCGGAATCTATCTGGGCCTGGCGGCCTCCTGCGCGCTCGTGGCCTTCGGCCTGACGATCGTCGTCAAGCGCGTCGTCCCAGCCCTACGTCGTCGCGCCGCCGGACGACGACGTGTAGTTTGGGATCGCATCCGCTGAACCTGGCGATCAGGTTTCTTCTCGAACTCTGCGCGCTCTTCGTCCTGGGACTGTGGGGTTGGCGCCTGCGCGACGACAGCTGGCGGATCGTGACGGCGTTAGCCGTGCCTCTGGTTGCCGCCGTCCTCTGGGGCACCTTCGCGGTTCCGGGCGATCCGTCGCGGTCCGGCTCGGCGCCTGTCGTCGTGCCAGGCGCGCTTCGTCTCGATGCTCGAGTTCGGCTTCTTTGCGTCGGCGACGTGGACGCTATACGACCTCGGGTTCCGCAGAGCGGCTGCCTTCTTCGCGGCCGCAACCCTGGTGCACTACCTGCTGTCGTACGATCGCATCCGCTGGCTGTTGTCACGATAGCGCGTTTCCAGTCGATGTAGTGCGGACCTTCAGGTCCGCCGTGTGAGCGCAGGCCTGAAGGCCTGCACTACGTCGGAGTAAGAAACACTGTAGGCTCGTGGTTCGACAGGCTCGCCACGAGCGATGTGAAACCGTCAGAGAAACAGGCTGCTTGCGTTGGATGGAATGATTCCGGTCGCGGCCGCTCTCTCGAACAGCAACTCCACCGCGCGCCGGCCTTCGACGCCGAGGTCGATCGAGTACTCGTTCACGTACAGATCGATGTGTTTGTACATGACGTCCTCGCTCATCTCCTGCGCGTGCTCGCGCACGTACTCGAGGCTGGCGGTGCGATGCGCGAACGCGTACTCGACGCTGCGGCGCAGGACGCGGTTCACGCGGTGCTTGCATCTCGTCAGGCAGCGAGCGCTTGATGACGATGCCGCCGAGCGGAATCGGCGCGCCGGTCTCCTCTTCCCAGTACTCGCCCAGATCGATGATTTTCTTCAGGCCCTTCGCTTCGTAGGTGAACCGGTTTTCGTGGATGATGAGCCCTGCGTCGAACCGCTCCTCGAGCAGCGCCGGCTCGATCGCCGAAAACACGAGCTCGGTCTTGTCCTGTGCGTTCGGGAACGCCAGACCGAGAAGAAAGTTGGCCGTCGTGTAGCGGCCGGGAATCGCGATCCGGAGCGCTCCACTCGCGACATCGTTCCTGCGAGACCGTCCGTTTCGAGATCAGCAGCGGTCCGCAGTTGCGGCCCAGGGCGCTGCCGGCGTCCAGGAGCACGTAGCCGGTCGCTGCAGAACGCGTAGGCGTGATAACTCAGCTTCGTGATGTCGGTGTCGCCGGCGAACGCCGCTTTGTTGAGCGCTTCGACGTCGGCGAGACGGGCGGAGAACTCGAGCCCCTCGAGGTCGATGCGCCTGTTCACGATGGCGTCGAACATGAAGCAGTCGTTCGGGCACGGGGAGAAGCCGAGCGACAGCGACCCGGTCATGGCTGATCCAGGATTCGCAGCGCAGCGACGGCCAGGTTGCGGATCGCCTCCGCCATCCTCCACGACGCCTTGTTCCGGCGCTCGACCAGGTTGGATACGGCGCGCACCTGCGCGAACGGCACCTTGTGAATCAGGCAGGCGGACATGAACGCCGCGCCCTCCATGGTTTCGACCTGAGGACTGAATCGTTCAACGACGAGCGGCGATCGAACGCTCGTTGCCGTGGACGGTGTTCACGGTGATTCCGGTGACGCTCGGCAGCTGCTCGATGCCGGGATTCGACGGCGGATCGAGGTTCACGAACTCGGCCTGGCCGGGCAGCTCGAAGCTCCTCGATGGTGAGGAACGCGCTCGCCGTCTTCCGCGCCGAGCTCGGCCAGACGATCGGTGACGACGTGCACAACGGTGCCTGGCTCGATGAACGAGTCGAAGCTGCCGCACACGCCGAGGTTGAGCGCGAGATCGTACGGCGTCTGCGCCAGCGCGCGCGAGCACCAGGCCGCGGTTGCGACCATTCCAACGCCCGTGATCAGCACGTCGATCTCGTGCGCGCCGTGCGTGTAGCTATCGACGCACAGGTCGCCGGTCGGCATGGAGTACAGGCGCTCCAGGAGCGGAGCAATCTCGACGTCGGTGGCGGCGACGATCAGGATGCGCACGGATCCAGTTTACCGCGCTCGCCCGACTGGTTCTCCTGCGCCGCAAGCGTCTTCAGGATGTCGTGCATCTGCTGCACGCCGTCGGTCAGGCTCGCGGGACCCGGCTGCAGGATGTAGGTCGACTTGATTTCGAAAATGCGATCGTCGCGGACGGCGCTCGTGGCGTCCCAGCCGGGCCGCGATCGGATCGCCGCCTTCTTCACCTTCTTGCCGCACCACGAAGCGAAGATCACCTGCGGATCGCGCCGCGCGACCTCCTGCCGGATCGACGATGCGATCCTTCGCCAGGCCGGCGTGCGCCAGCTCTGGAAAGAGCGGCGCGCCGCCGGCGATGGTCGACGAGCTCCTCGACCCAGCGGATGCCGGAGATCAGCGGTTCGTCCCATTCCTCGAAAAACACCCGCAGGCGTTTCGGAAACGCCGCGCCGGCGTCCGCGATGCGATCGAGGCCCGCCTTCAGACGATCCGGCGAGCCGCTCGGCTGCCGTTTGACAGCCGATCAACCCGCCGAGCATCGCGATCATCTGCAGGATCTCGTCGACGCTGCGCTGATTGAACACCACGACGTTCATGCCGCGGCGCACCAGCTCCGCGCACAGGTCCGCCTGCAGATCGGAGAAGGCGAGCACCAGATCGGGCTTCAGCGCTTCGATCTTGTCGAACTTCGCGTTGATGAACGCCGAAACCTTCGGTTTGAGCCGCGCTTCCGGCGGACGCACCGTGTAGCCCGAGACGCCGACGATGCGATCGCCCTGTCCGAGCAGGTAGAGCGTCTCGGTCGTCTCCTCCGTCAGGCAGACGATGCGCGAGGGATATCTGGGTCATCTGGTCATCTGGTGATCTGGTGATCGGGTAATCGATTGGGATTGTCAGATCGGTGAAGACGAAGCCGTCGCGCTCGACGGTGATGCCGGTCTCGATCGGCACCGGGTGGTTGAACATCGGGCCGTCGTAGGCGCAGGTGTGGAACTCGCCGCGCTCGGCGCACGGATCGATCGACGGCGGCAGCTCGTCGAGCAGCGCCGCGTCGAACTCGCGGCCGGCGAACGCGCGATCCATGACCTTCGGATTCAGGCACGTGATGCGCGCGCGCAGGCCCGCCGGCGATCATCTCGCGCGCCAGCGCGCGGCGTGTCGGCGTCGGTGCCGAACAGCGGAAACAGCGGCGTCAGCCCGCTGCCGGCGAGCCGCTCCTCGCGGTACTTGCGGATGTCCTCGAGAAACAGATCGCCGAAGGCCGCGTGCGTGAAGCCCTTCGCCGACCGCGCGCGCGACCGCGTCGCGCATCGCTTGCTTCGTAGACCTCGTTCGGGCACGGCGACGGAATCGGCACCATCCAGAGCGGCAAGCCGAGCGCGGCGGCCTGCGCCTGCAGCACCTCGACCCGCACCGCGTGCATCGCCACCCGCTGCGCCGCCTCGTTGATCGGTCGTCAGCAGCGCGCCGATCTCGACGTCGCCGCGCTGACGCAGCGTGTGCACCATCCACGCGCTGTCCTTGCCGCTCGACCACGACACGAGCGTTTTCATTTGAAGGCATCCGGATGGAGCGCGCGCGCCAGCTTGCGGGTCGCGTCGACGACGCGCGGGCCGGGGACGACGAACTCGTCGCCGGTCAGCGCCGAGCACGCGATGCGTGCGGACGGCGGGCACCGACGCCAGCGCGTCCCAGGCCCGCAGCTCCTTGGCGATGTCGGCGTTCTTCAGGCTGTCGCCGTAGCAGCAGCTCGACGATCACGTCGGGCTTGCTGGCGATGAGCATCTCCGTGCTCGCCTGCACCGCCTGCTGCTTGACGTCCGCGAAGACGTTGCGTCCGCCGGCGATCTCCAGCATGTCGTGCAGGAAGCCGTAGCCGCCGCTCGCGTAGACGTTGCGCAGCGACGCCGGATCGCGCTCGAACACCAGCAGCGTCGCCGGGTCGCGGCAGCCCGGCGGTCTTCGCGCGAATCTCGGCCGAGCGAGCGCTCCATGTCCGGACGGCCACCGCATTCGGCCGCGCGGCGGATCCGATGCGCGCGCCGATCGCGCGGATCGTCGTCATGATGTCGGGCAGCGCCTTGTGCTGGTAGTTGAAGTACGGAATGCCGGCGCGATCGAGCCGCTCGATCAGCTCCTTCTGGGTCGCGTAGACGATCACCAGGTCCGGCTTGATCGCGAGGATGCGCTCGACGCTCGGATCGAGCAGCCCGCCGACGCGCGGCAGGCGTCGCGACGTCGGCGGGGAAGTGATCGTAGTTGCTGACCGCCGCGACGCGGGCGCCGTCGCCCATCGCGTAGATCATCTCGGTGACCGCCGGGATGAGCGAGACGATGCGTTCGCGGCCGCGAGCGCTCGTTGAGCGATCGCGCGTTGCCCGGCGCGGCGATAGCGCGGCCAGCGGCGAGCAGCAGCAAGACGGCCATCGCCGGGTCATGTCATCTCCTCACCAGCAGCCAGAGAAAGAACGGTCCGCCGATCAGCGCCGTCACGATGCCGACCGGCAGCTCGCCGGACGGCCACACGGTCCGCGCGACCGCGTCGCAGGCGATGAGGAACGCCGCGCCGAACAGCGCCGACGCCGGCAGCACCAGCCGATGATCCGATCCGACGATCAGCCGGACGAGGTGCGGCACGACGAGGCCGATGAAGCCGACCGGGCCGGCCAGCGACACCGCGGCTCCGGTCGCGAGCGACGCGCTCGCGAGCGCGAGCCGCTCGGCCGCCAGGACGTTGACGCCGCGCGCGGCGGCCGCATCGGCGCCGAGGCTGATCAGATCGAGCGAGCGCGGCAGCGTGGCGAGCATCGCGAACGCGACCAGCACGATCGGCAGCGCCGCGAGGATCGGCGCGTAGCTGCCGACGTCGAGCGTCCCCATCAGCCAGCGCACGGTGCGGAACGTGTCGGCGAAGTCGGCGAGGTACTGCGTGAACAGGATCAGCGCCTGGAAGAACGCCGTCATCGTGACGCCGGCCAGCAGCAGCACGATCGTCGAGAGGCCGCGCCGGCGCGCCGACGCCAGCGCGTAGACGATCCCGAGCGCGCCGACCGATCCGGCGAAGCTGGCGAGCGGAATCGAGGCGATGCCGGCGAACGCGAAATCGAAATGAAAGGTGATGGCCAGCATCGCGCCCAGCGCCGCGCCGCTCGAGACGCCGAGCGTGTCGGGCGTGGCGAGCGGGTTGCGCAGCAGCGCCTGGAAGACGACGCCCGCCGCCGCCAGCGACGCGCCGACCAGCGCCGCCGCGAGCACGCGCGGCAGCCGGGCGATGAAGAAGATCTGCGCGTCGGCGTTGTCGGCGAACGGGATCGACCGATCGAAGACGCGCGCGAGCGAGATGTGCGTCGATCCGATCAGCGGACCGGTCACGAGCGCCGCGAGCGAGCAATCAGGCCGAAGCCCGGCCAGCGTCAGCGACGAGCCGCGCGCGGATCGGCGGCATCAGCGGCACGCGCGCAAGCGGCGTCACCGTCAGGTGGCCGGCGATCGGATGACGCGTGGACGTCGGCGTCGACGCCGTAGAGCGCCCGGACGGACTCCGGCGTCAGCACGTCTTCCGTCGGCGCCCTGCGCGATGACGCGGCCGCCGCGCAGGAGAATCAGATGCGCGGCACAGCGCCGCCGCCAGATTCAAGTCGTGCGTCGACAGCACCATCGTCACGCCGCGATCGCGGTTCAGCCGGGCGAGCAGCAGCTGGACGTCGAGCTGATGGCCGAGATCGAGCGAAGCCGTCGGCTCGTCGAGCAGCAGCAGCTCGGGGCTCTGCGCCAGCGCGCTGGCGATCACGACGCGCTGTTTCTCGCCGCCGCTGAGCGTCGCGAACGGCCGATCCTCGAACGCCGACGTGCCGGTGGACGCGAGCGCCTGCTTCGCGATCGCGAGATCCGCGGGCCCTTCGAGCGCGAACGTGCCGAGGTGCGGAAAGCGTCCCATCAGCACGATGTCGAGCACGGTGAAGTCGAACGGCGCGTGCGTCTCCTGCGGCACCATCGCGATGCGGCGGGCGAGATCGCGGCGCTGCCAGCGGCTCAGCGGTCTGCCGTCGAAGAGGACGTTGCCCGCCGTCGGCGTCAGCGTGCCGCTCAGCATCTTGAGCAGCGTGGTCTTGCCGGACCCGTTGGGTCCCGAGGATGCCGACCATCGATCGCCGGCGCGATCGTCAGCGAGACGTCGTCGACGACGAGCGGCGCGCCGGACCGATAGGCGAACGAGACGTGATCAGCGTGCAGCATCGGACTGACGACCGCGGCTGACGTCCGCCGACTGCTGACCGCTGACTGAAGACTGCTGGCTGATGCAGATGTCCAGCGCGTGGCACCCCGAGCGAAGCACGCGCTCGCCGTGAACGACCTCAATCGGCGCGCTGAAGAGCGGGCTGTTGGTGACGGCGGTGTGATATTCGCCGCGCTCGCCGCACGGATCGACGCCGAGGCGCGCGAACTCGTCGAGCCATCTCCGGCCGCAGCGGACGCCCGAGCCAGCGTCTCGTCGAGAAACTCGGCGCGCGCGGTCACGATGATCGCGTCGGCGCCGGACGCGGTCCAGTCGTCGAAGAGCGCGAGCGTGGACAATCCGAAGAGCGGCTCGACCGCCGTCAGGCCGTGAGCGGCGCACTGCGTCTCCGCCCAGGCCCGATGCTCGTCGAAGAGGATGTCGCCGAAGATGACGTGAGTGACGCCGTCGGCCCTGGCTTCGCGGCAGCGCTTCGCTGAACGCGGCGTCGTAGGTTTGCCAGGTGCAGCGTCCGGTGACGCGGCGCAGGCCCAGGCGGTCGGCTTGCGCTTCGAGGACCTCGGGCCGGAGGCCGTGCGATCGGCTCCGCGCGGCCGTCCTCGTCGAACATGGTGATCATGCAGACGACGTCGTAGTGCGCGTGGGTGCGGTGGAGTGCGGCGCAACTATCCTTGCCGCCGCTCCAGGAAATGGCGGCGCGAGGCCGGGCAGTGGACAGGATTGGGCTCCTTCGGCGTCTCTCCGCGCCGAAAAACAGGACGCCCCGGTGGTCAGGTTTCCTGACTCGCGGTGTGAATCCGCTGCGCGCGCCTTCCCAAGCTGAAGCTCAGTGGCGGGACCAGGGGCCGGACCAGAACGAAGGCCGGGAACCGGGGACCAAGCGCAGCGTGACCGCTTACAGTGGCGGGACCGTGTGGGCATTTCACCCACTTCGCGTAACCGCCGGGGCCATCATCTACTTACGGTGCCGGAGTATAGCAGGGTTGCCTCGGCCCGTTGTTTTTTCGTAACATTGAACGTTCGTGTCCGAAAGCGGGACCGGGCACACCGAGTCAAAACTGAAGGGGAACGCATGAGCAAGAGTTCGACTGTCACCGTACGCGAGAAGCCTGTCGAAGGAGTGGCAACCGCGACGGTTGGCGGCCTTACTATCCATGGCGAGACATTCGTCATCGATACGGATCAGCGCGTGGACGTGATCGACCTGACCAACAAGATCATGGAATTCGTCCGGCGGTTCAACATCAGCGAAGGGCTCGTCAGCCTTTGGTCGATGCACACCACCTGCACGCTGTTCATCAACGAGTTCCAGGTCGCGCTGCTGTCCGACATCAAGCGGTTCCTCGAGCAGATGGTCGCGCGCGACGCGGAATACATGCACAACGATCCCCGGCACTCGGACTGCGATCGCATGAACGCCGACTCGCACCTGCGCGCCATGCTCCTCGGACACAACCTGACGCTCCAGATCAGCGGCGGCGAAGTCGTGCTCGGCCAATGGCAGCGCATCCTGATGGCGGAGCTCGACGGCCCGCGCGCGCGCTCGCTTCGCGTCCAGATTTTCGGCGTCTCCTGAACATCGTAATCATTTGGTCATCTGGTAATCTGGTAATTCATTTACCCGATTACCAGATAACTCGATTACCAGATGCAGTCCCGTCTCGCTGCTGCCGGTCTCCTCGACATCGCGGCGAAGCTCGATCGTGGCGAGCGCCTCGATCTCGCCGAGGGCATCCGTCTCTTCGAGACCCCGGATCTTCTCGCCGTCGGCTGGCTCGCCAATCGTGAGCGCGAAAAGCGGCACGGCGCGCGAACCTTCTACAACTACAACATCCGCCTCGAGGCGACCAACGTCTGCGTCGCGAGCTGTCTGTTCTGCGCGTTCGCCCGCCTCAAACCGGGCGACGACGGCGCCTACACGATGTCGCTCGATCAGGCGTGGGACAAGCTGCGGCAGCGCGCCCATCAGCCGCTCACCGAGATCCACGTGGTCAACGGTCTGCACCCCGACCTGCCGTTCGACTACTACACGGAGCTGCTGCGCGGCTTCAAGCGGATCCGGCCCGACATCCACCTGAAATGCTTCACCGCCGTCGAGATCGCGTTCTTCGCGGATCTCTACGGCAAGACCGACGAGCAGGTGCTGCGCGAGCTGATGGATGCCGGCCTCGATTCGCTGCCGGGCGGCGGCGCGGAGATCTTCGCCGAACGCGTGCGCCGGAAGATTGCGCACGACAAGTGCGGCAGCGATCGCTACCTCGCCATTCACCGTACGGCGCACCGGCTGGGGATGCGCACCAACGTCACGATGCTGTACGGCCACATCGAGACGAACGAGGAGCGCGTCGATCACATGCTGCGCGCGCGCGCGCTGCAGGACGAGACCGGCGGCTTCCAGGCGTTCATCCCGCTGGCGTTTCATCCCGACAACAACCAGATGCGGAAGCTGCCCGCGCCGACGGCGTCCGATACGCTGCGGGTGCACGCGGTGTCGCGGCTCATGTGCGACAACATCGCGCACGTGAAGGCGTTCTGGATCGCGACCGGCGTGGAAGTGGCGCAGACCGCGCTGTGGTTCGGCGTCGACGATCTCGACGGGACGGTGCAGGAAGAGAAGATTTACCACATGGCCGGCGCGCGTACGCCGGAGGCGATGACGACGCGGCAGCTCGAGCGCCTTGTGCGTGCGGCGGGGCGTGAGCCGGTCGAGCGCGACACGCTCTACAACGTCGTCCACGCGTCCGCTTCCGCGTAACGCGCGGGCTCGCCCGTCCGTCAGTTGTAGTGCGAGACCTTCAGGTCCGCCGTGTCGGGCAGGCCTGAAGGCCTGCACTACATCGGAGCGGGTAGCCCAGCCGCAGGGAATGCCGCATCCCTCCCGGGTGTTATACTTTCTGGTGCGTGTATTGATTCGCGAGCTTGCGAAAAGTTTCACAGAATCTCAGAAACGCTAGTAATTTATGCTGATTCCGCTGCTCACCGAATACGAGAAGGGCCACATCTCGGAGCGCCAGGCGCTTCCGGAGCGCTACCTCGGGCTCTCCGACGAGGAGATGAACCGTCGCATCGCGGCGGCCAGGGCCACCCTCGGCCGCCGGCTCGTGATCCTCGGACATCACTATCAGCGTGACGAAGTGATCGCCTTCGCCGACTACACCGGCGATTCCTACAAGCTGGCCGGTCAGGTCAGCAAGCATCCCGACGCCGAGTTCATCGTCTTCTGCGGCGTGCACTTCATGGCGGAAAGCGCGGACGTGCTGAGCGGCGATCATCAGCAGGTGATCCTTCCGGATCTCGCCGCCGGCTGCTCGATGTCCGACATGGCTGAGCCCGATCAACTCGAGCAGTGCTGGGCCGACATCGAGCAGATGCTCGCCGACCGCCGTGCGGGCAGCGATGGCCGTCAACCTGTTGTTCCCGTCACCTACATCAACTCCGCCGCGTCGATCAAAGCCTTCTGTGGCGAGCACGGCGGCGTCGTCTGCACATCGTCGAACGCGGCGGCGACGCTCAGGTGGGCGTGGGAACGCGGCGAGCGGATTCTGTTCCTGCCCGATCAGCATCTCGGCCGGAACACGGCCTACAAGATGGGCGTGCCGCTCGACCAGATGGTTGTGTGGGATCCGAACGAGATCTGGGGCGGACTCGAACCCGACGCTGTCGAACGCGCGCGAATCATTCTCTGGAAGGGGCACTGCTCGGTCCATGCGCGCTTCACGGCGCGGCAGATCGAAAACATGCGCGCGCAGCATCCTGGGATCCGCGTCATCGTGCATCCGGAAGTGCCGTGGGACGTCGTTCAAGCGGCCGACGATTCCGGGTCGACCGAATACATCATCAAGACGGTCAGCGAGAGCCCCGTTGGATCCACCTGGGCAGTGGGCACCGAGATCCATCTCGTCAATCGCCTCGCGACGCAGGTGCAGCCCGACCGAACGGTTCATTCACTCGACCAGTTCGGCTGCTTGTGTTCCACGATGTTTCGAGTCTCTCCGAACCATCTCCTGTGGGTGCTCGAAGGGCTTGTCGCGGGCGAGGTCCACAACCGCATCGTCGTGCCCGACGATCAGAAGCACTGGACGAAGGTCGCGCTGGACCGCATGCTCTCGATTTCATAGGGCCGACACATTGGTCGGCCCCTACAGATCGCTGTAGAGGCGCGCTCGCCGTAGGGGCGGACCCGCGTGTCCGCCCGGTCGCTGTAGGGGCGGACCCGCGTGTCCGCCCTGCACACCTTGCCTCACCTTCCCCGCACGAAGTACGATCGGTGTTTCGGCGACCGACAAGGAGGAACGTCTGATGGCTCACTCACTTCCCGCGCTGCCATATTCGACCGACGCGCTCGAACCGCACATCGACAAGATGACGATGGAGATTCATCACGGCAAGCATCACCAGGCCTACGTGACGAATCTGAATGCCGCGCTCGACAAGCACCCCGAGCTGCACTCGAAGAGCGTCGAGGATCTGCTGCGCAGCATCAACACGGTGCCCGAGGACATTCGCACGGCGGTTCGCAACAACGGCGGCGGTCACGCCAACCACTCGATGTTCTGGCAGGTCATGGGCCCGAACGCCGGCGGCGCTCCGAGCGGCAAGATCGCGGACGCGATCAACGGCTCGTTCGGCGGCTTCGACAAGTTCAAGGAAGAATTGAAGAAGGCGGGCGTCGGCCGCTTCGGCAGCGGCTGGGCGTGGGTGATCGATCAGGGCGGCAAGCTGGCGATCGAGAGCACGCCGAATCAGGACAGCCCGCTGATGGAAGGCAAGAAGGTCGTGTTCGGAGTCGACGTGTGGGAGCACGCCTACTACCTGAAATATCAGAATCGGCGTCCGGATTATCTCGACGCCTGGTGGAACGTCGTCAACTGGGCCGAGATCAACAAGCGGCTCGGATGATCCTCAGGGCGGGAGAGGGCAGGAGGGGCAGGATAGGCAGGAAGGGCGGGACCATCCGGCCCAACCCATCCCGCCCGTCCTGCCCATCCCGCCCATCCCGCCCCCATGTCCCTCTCCACCGTCCTCTTTTTCTTTCTGGCGCATCTCGGCGTCGGCATCGCGTTCACGCTGCTGTTCGTCCCGCGCGATGCGGGGGTGAAGTTCTTCCGCTTCAACGGCGGGCTCGCGGCGATCCTGCTCGTCATCGCGCTGGCGTTCCGGCTACAGGCTACCGGGACTGGCCTTTCGACTTCCGATGTGTGGCTGATCTTCGGCAGCGCCGTCACCGTGTTCTATTGGGCGACGATCGGCCGGGCCTTCACTCCGGCGAGAACCGCAATTCTCGGGCTCGCGGCCGGCGCCGGTCTGATCGCGGTCGCGCTCCAGGGCGTCGAGATCGCAAGCGGCTTCACGCCGGGCCCGTCAGCGGCGGTCGTCGCGCTCACCGTGCTCAGCTTCCTGACGTCCGCCGCGATGCTCGGCGGCGCCTGCACCGCGATGATCCTGGGGCACTGGTATCTCGTGATCCCGTCGATGGAAGTCGCCTACCTCCAGTCGATCGTCAAGGGGCACATCGGCTCGATGGTGGCGCGCATCGTGGTCGTGGGCGTCGCGGTCTGGTTCGCGATCGCGACGTGGCAGGCCGACTCGGGCGCGCCGAGCTTCCGCCACTACATCATGTCGGTGGACGGCATCTTTTTCTGGCAGCGCGTCCTCTTCGGCCTCGCCGGGCCGGCGGTGCTGTCGTATCTGACCTGGGAAACGGCCAAGATCCGTTCGACACAATCGGCGACCGGCATCCTTTACGTCGATTTCTTCACCGTAGTCGTCGGCGAAGTCCTCGCCAAGTACATCGTCCTCGCGACCCACGTGCCGGTATAGTAAAGTGAAGGTTTGCGGACTGTACCGCGGTCCGGAACCTGTGCAATTTCAGTCCGCGAACCGCGTCAGGGCCGGAAGGCAGCAGCGCTCACCGGATCCTGAAATGTGCCGCAGGGACCTCCGGGCCGCGGTTCAGTCCGCAACTCCAATCTGCAGTCTGAAATCAGAAATCTGAAATGTCCTACCAGGTCATCGCCCGCAAGTGGCGCCCGCAGAAGTTCGACGACGTCGTCGGCCAGCAGGCGGTGACGCGGACGCTGCGCAATGCCCTGGCGAGCGGTCGTCTCGCGCAGGCGTTCGTGTTTGCGGGGCCGCGCGGCGTGGGAAAGACGACGACGGCGCGGATCCTGGCGCGCGCGCTGAACTGCATCAAAGGACCGACGGCCGATCCGTGCGGCACGTGCGACGCCTGCGTGGAGATTGCGGAAGGTCGCGACATGGACGTGATGGAGATCGATGCGGCCACGCATACGGGCATCGACAACATCCGCGAGGTGATCATTGCGGGCCTCGGCATCATGCCCGTGCGCAACCGCTTCAAGATCTTCATCATCGACGAAGTTCACCAGCTTTCGAATGCGTCGTTCAACTCGCTGCTGAAGTCGATCGAGGAGCCGCCACCGCACATCGTCTTCATGATGGCGACGACCGAGCTCGACAAAATCCCCGAGACGATCCAGTCGCGTTCGCAGGTCTACGAGTTTCGCAACATTTCCACCAAAGCGATTGCCGGGAAGTTGCGCGAGATCGTGGATAAGGAGCGCATCACGGTCGGCGACGACACCTTGCAGCTCATTGCTCGAGATGCCGACGGCAGTATGCGCGATGCCCAGAGCAAGCTCGATCAGGTGATTGCGTTCACCGGCCAGACAATCACGCCAGACGACGTCGCGACCGTGCTCGGTCTGGTGGGACGGGACTTGCTGCTCGACACCATGGACGCCGTCGCTGCCGAGGACGCGCCGGCGTCGTTTGCGATCGCCGCGCGGGCGGTCGAGATGGGGTACGACCTGCGCGCGGTCTGCCGCGAGCTCTCGCGGCTCGTGCGCGACGTCCTGGTGCTCTCCGTCGATTCGTCCCGCATCGAAGACCCGGAGATCGCCGGCGAGAGCGAGCGCGATCGGTTGAAGGCGCTGGTGGGCCGCTTCTCGCGCGAGGACCTGCTGCGCGCGTTCGATTTGCTCACGCGGGCGGAGCAGGACATCAAGAGCTCTGCGCAGCCGCGGTACCAGCTCGAGATGGCGCTGCTGCGGTGGATCCATCTGCAGAAGCTGATGCCGATCGAGGATCTGATCGCCGGTGCCAGCGGCCCCGAGCGTGCCGCGCCGCGGCCTCCCGTGGCTCCCACGCGAACGGTCGCCCCGCAGGTGCCCACCCCGCGGACGCCAGCGCCGGCATCCGTCGGGCGTCCGGCGCCCGCAGCGCCGGCACCTCCTGCTGCCGGCCCCAGCAGGGGAATGCCGGAAAGGCCGGCGCCGTCGCTGGCCGCTCAAGCGGCGCGCGCGGCGGCCAACGCTGCGGCGACGCCGGAGCCGAAGCAAAGCGCGAAACCCGCTGCGGCATCTTCGGTAGTGTCCGACTTTAGTCGGACCGTGGAACCGTCCGGCAATTTCAAGGACGCGCTGATCGGCGAAATCAAGAAGGCCAAGGCGGTGTTCTACAACATGGTCGTCGCGCAGGCGCAGAAGATCGAGGTGACCGGCGATCGCGTCGTCTTCAGCTTCACTGCGGCGCAGCGCGCATTGAAGGATCAGTTCGAGCAGCAGAAGACGTGGCTCGAGTCGATCGCGCAGCCGATCGCCGGACGCAGAATCACGATGGCTTCCGTGCAAGTCGAGGCCGGCGCCGCCGCCGCTGCGACTGGCGCGGCCGATGAAGCGGCTGCCGAACGGAAGTCGGCCGAGAAGAAGTCGGCGCTTCGAGAGCAGGCGCTCGCCGACCGAGGCGTTCAGACCATGCTGGAAGTCTTTCCCGCGGAGATCCGCGACGTCGAGGAAATGTGAACATCCAGGAGATGATGAAGCAGGCGCAGCAGATGCAGGAGCGCCTGCAGAAGGAAATGACCGGGCTGCGCGTGGAAGGCAACGCGGGCGGCGGCATGGTCACCGTGCTGGTCAACGGCGCCAAGCAGGTGCAGTCGATCACGATCGACCCGGAGGTCGTCTCGAAAGACGACGTCGGGATGCTGCAGGACCTCATCGTCGCCGCCATCAACGACGCGCATCGCAAGGCCGACGAGGCCATGGCGCAGAGGATGGGCGGGATGCTGCCTCCGGGCATGAAGCTGCCGGGAATGTAAGTTGGCGCTGCCCGATTCCCTCAATCGGCTCATCGAGGAGCTCGTGCGCCTTCCCGGCATCGGGCCGAAGGGCGCGCAGCGCCTGGCCTTTCACCTGCTGAAGACGCCGCGTGAGTTCACCGACCGCCTCGTCGACGCGCTGCGCGACGTGAAGGAACGCGTCACGTACTGCTCGATCTGCAACGTCATCACCGATACCGATCCCTGCGCCTTCTGCACGAGCGACGCCCGCGATCCGCATGTCATCTGTGTCGTCGAGGAGCCGCAGAACGTGTCGGCGATCGAGAAGACGCGCGAGTTCAAGGGCATGTATCACGTGCTGATGGGTGCGCTGTCGCCGCTGCAGGGGATTGGACCGGACGATCTGAAGATCAAGGGACTGCTCGGGCGCATCGGCACCGGCGTCAACGAAGTGATTCTCGCCACCAACCCGAACGTCGAAGGTGAAGCGACCGCAATCTACCTTGCGCGGCTGCTCAAGCCGCTGGGCGTCAAGGTGACCCGCATCGCGATGGGTGTGCCGGTGGGCAGCGACCTGGAGTACGCCGACGAAGTGACGATGCACAAGTCGATGGAAGGCCGGCGCGAGGTCTAGATCGACGTGATGCTGCCGCACTCCTACGAATTGCCAGCGGCGATCCTGCTCGTCCTTGGCGGCGCCTTGTCGTGCTTCGCCGGCTACCGGCTCTTCAAGATTGTCCTGGGCATCTACGGCTTCGTGCTCGGCGCGATGCTCGCGAGCTCGACGATGGGCGTCACGAACAGCACGGGTATGATCGTGGCGTCGCTGGTGGGCGGCGTGTGCGGGGCGCTGCTCCTGATGTTCGCGTATTTCGTCGGGATTGCGCTCGTGGGGGCAGGGTTGGGCGCGCTCGTCGCGCACGTGGCGTGGAGCAGCCTCGGCAGGTCCGGCGACCCGCCGGCAGTCGCCGTCGTCGTGTTGTCGGTGGTCGGATCGATCGGTGCGATGTTCCTTCAGCGGTACGTGATCGTGGTGGCGACGGCGTTCGGCGGCGCGTGGACCGTCATCGTCGGCGGGCTGGCCGTGGCCGGCGATCGCGGCGCCGCCCGGGCGGCGACGGCGGGTGACGTGTGGATCCTGTATCCGCTCTCGCCGGCGCCAGGGCAGAAATGGGTGCCGGTCGCCTGGGTCGCGCTCGGATTGATCGGTACCGCTGTGCAGCTCATCTCGACGGGACGGAAGAAGCAGTGAAATGGGCAATCTGAAATCTGAAATCTAAACTCTGAAATCTTTTTGACGAGGAGACATTGATGGCTACGTTCGAACGACATGTCGATGTGGAGTGGAACGGTTCGGTGATGGAAGGCGGCGGAACGGCGAAGGCAGGGACTGGAGCGTTCTCGCTGCCGGTGACGTTTCCCTCGCGCATCGGCGAGCCGGCCGGCAAGACCAGCCCCGAAGAGTTGATGGCTGCAGCTCACGCTGCCTGCTACGCGATGGCGCTCAACGGCACGATCGGGCGGACCGAGGGCGTGTCGGTGGATCGCACCGCCGTGCGCGCGACCGTGACCGCCGACAAGGGCGACGCCGGAATCAAGATTCAGTCGTCGAAGCTCGAAGTCACGGCGTATGGGTTGAAGGGCGCCGACGCGGCGAAGTTCGACGAGATCGCGAAAACCGCTGAAGGCCGCTGCCCCGTATCGAATGCGTACCGCGGCACGATGCAGATCACGGTCGAGACGAAGGTCGTCTAAACGGACTCCTGGTGCCGGACTTCGGGTGCCGGGTGCCGAGTGCGGCTGGTGCTGAGTGCGTTCAGGGTTCAAGGTTCAGGGGTTTGGGACCGGTGGAGCGGCGGCGGGATCGAATTGCTTCCAGTCGCCGCCCATCCACTGGATCAGCGTCGCCGCCACCTGCGCGGTGACGATCGGCGGGTGACCGCTCCATTCGCCCCGACGCGGCATCGAGGGCGACACGAACGCCATCCACGTTTCTCCCGCGCCGGTCACGTCCTTGCCGTGGCCCTTCCAGTCATTCGGCGTCCGGCCGCGGCCGTGGTCGGTTGTGATCAGGATGTGGGTGCGGCCTCGATACTCGGGCTGCGACTCCAGCCAGGTCCAGAGCTGTTTCAGGTATTCGTCGCTTCGGGCGAGGGCTTCGAGCACGCGATCGTAGCGTCCGTCGTGCGCCCAGTCGTCGGTCTCGCCGAGTCCGAGATACAGCACGCGCGGCCGGTATCGCGCGAGATGATCCATCGCGAACCTTATGGTGTAGGCGTCGTGCCGCACGCGCGCTTCTTTCCGATCCCCACCGCCATCAACGTGACCAACTCGACGCCGGGCGGTGTCGCCTGCCCGCGCGGCCATGAGCCCGAGGCATAGGTGGCGGTGACAACAGGAGCGGTGGTCTCATCGGCGCGGACTCTAGCGCGCTTGTCACAACGTAGTGACACGCCGCCCGTGGGCGGGCGCCGATGTGTGCGGCAGACGGCCCAATGGCGCTGATGACCTGGTGTCGATGATGGTGCGCCAGCCGCCGACGCACCATGCGCTCGTGGCTCCGATGATTGTGGTTTGTTGTTCCGCGATGAATGGGGGATTGGCTACTGTACGGGTTCCACTTGGCGGTCCACCAAGCATCCTCAGTAGCTCGATGGTAGAGCATCCGGCTGTTGACCGGAGGGTTGCTGCGTTCGAATCCAGCCTCAGAGCCAGTGTCCTTCGGAAATTCGACGACTTTCGCCGGGCGCTGATCGCGCTTAGCAGGCACGTTGCCCTTTTCTTGCCCTTTCGCTGCACTCGGTCTCCGTTGGCGCTGGAGGCGCAGTCGTCGAATCCAGCAAGCCGACTTCAGCCGACAAGTGTTCTGCGACAGGTGCGCGTACCGCATGACCATCCGCAGCCCGCGGTGGCCTAACAACTCGGCCACGGACCGAAGCGAGGCGCCCTTCATGATCAGCCACGAGGCGAAGGTGTGCCGTAGGTCATGCCACGTGAAGTCCTTGATTTCTGCGGTCTCTAGGGCCGTGTGAAACGCGTTCTTGACGTCTTGGACCGGCTCGCCAGCCTTGCGGCCCGTCGCGTGCGGGAAGGCGTACGGACAGTCAGGAATCCGTTGGTTGTACAGCGCCTGCAGCGTCGTGAGCACCGTCGCATTGAGCGGCAGTGCGTGAGGTCGGCCACTCTTGGTCCGCTGAATACGAAGAACGCGGTAGAGGAAGTCCACCTGATCCCATCGAAGGTGAAGCGATGCCTCTGCGGAGGCCCGTGTGCACAGACAGGATGATCTTCTCAGCCAGGAACGGCGAGGTTTCGATCTTCTTCGCCGCCTGCAAGAGGCGGCTGTACTCGTCGTCCGTGAGATACCGAAGCTGAGTTGTCGTCGTTGAAAAACTTCACGCGACGGACAGGATTCGATGCCGCCAGATTGCGTGCTATGCACCAGCCGAAGAAGGCTTTCAAGACCGCGAGATCCTTGTCGACGGTCGCGTGAGCAACTTCTTGGGCACGCCGCAGTTTGACGTCTTCGATGAGAGCGGGCGTAATCTTCGCAAGCAGCGTGCTCGCCTTGATGTGTGCTTCCCACACGGACAGCGCGGGCTCGACGTAGGAGTGGTGCGATCGATTCTGAACCGTCGAATACTCACGATATTGCTTCAGGGCGGTCTCGAAGTGACGGTCTTCGGCGCCTGCTCGTGCCAGGTCCCGTTCTCAATCTTTGCTTGCTCGGCCGACCAGAGTCGCAAGGCTTCGCGCTCGCGGCGAAACCGCTTCCGCAGCCTTGAACCGTCTGGATACCGAATCTCAACGAGCCAGCGATTCCGCTCCAGGTTCCACACTGGACCCTTCGAGAAGTCGCGATTCTTCCGTCCCTCGTCCATGATCCGCTCTCGCTCTGATCGTACAACTTGCCAGCGTACCGGTCAAGCACACTGCGTCGAATTCTAACGATTCCGTTGCCGTATTTGACGACGTCGATCTTCCGCTGTCGCTAATCCAATGCCGCAGGGTCCACGGCCGGATCCCAAGGTAGGAGGCCGCGTCGACAACGTTCAGGAGGTCCTCCGTATCAGCAATCCACCGGTATCAGGTGAATCGCTGCGCAGTATAACCATGCTGGCGTTCCCGGGCGTCGAGGTTTCACCTGCCGCACGATTCGTGAGCGGGAACCGGCAAGGCGGTCAGCGACACGTCGAGTGCGCGCCGCGGCCCAGCGCGAGCGTAGACGGCTGAAGGAAGAATAGGCAATGCAGAAGGAAGAAAAAGCAATGCCAAAGGCCGACGTCATTGTGACGACATGTTCGCTCTGACTCGCGACAAAAGAGATGCCGCTCCGGCTGTCTTGACCAAGAACTATCCCTACGACCCAGAGGTCGTGTGTCAACGGCAATTCCGGCCGCTCGATTACACCCGGGCCTTCATTCGCGATGGTTTCATCAATCCGTAATCCGGTGGGCTGCATTCGCGTTGTTGAACGTCGCGGCGCCGGCCAAGATATGCCGCCGCAAGCTATTTCGTCAGGGGATTCTCGGACACGTTGAGGTGCGCCATGCGACTCGTGTCTTGGAACGTAGCGGCGCGTGTTCATTGCATCGCCAATCAGATTGCAGCACTGCGCGGTCGTAGTCCGGACGTCGTGGCCCTGCAGGAGGTCACTCCGACGACGGTAACGCCGCTACTTCGACGGCCTCAGGTCAATCGGCCTCATCCACTCCGTCAACAGTCTCGCGCTCGCCGCACGACCCGCAGAGCTCATTGGTCCACGTCGCACCGGTGAACTACTTGCCAGTCGCTGGCCACTGCAGGTTCCGGTGCGACCGACGAGTTTCCGGTTCCCTGGCCAGAGAAATAGTGTTGGCCGTTCTTGACACACCGCGCACGTCGGTGGAGGTCCACGTTGTGCACGTGCCTCCAGGTTCTTCAAACGGATGGACGAAGATCCGAACCTTCGAAGGCATCTTTGCCCGCCTGGCGACGGAATCGACACCACCAAGATCCTCTGCGGAGATTTCAACTCTCCCCAGGACAAGGGAATCGACGACGGTCGGACGATTACGTGGGGCCAAGACCTCGTTGGGTGGCAACTACGCGTGCTGGAAAGAGTGGCGTGGCGGCACTGGCGAAGAATGGGATCGTGGTGAACGCAACGTCCTGGTGGGGCTCGCGCGCTTCGACCTCCCTGACGTATTCCGCGCGGTTCACGGCTTCGGCAAGAAGAAGTACCACTTCGTACTTCAGGAAGGATCGCCCGCACTGGTCGTCGGTTCGACCACGTGTTTGCCTCTCAGCCGAATTGCAACCTCAGAGAGTCCCCACTGCATTCCGCGCCATCCGCGATGCCAGGTTCAGTGACCACTCGGCGTTGGAGGTGACCTTCACGCCATGAATCGCGTCGTATGGTGATGAATGGACCCGCGTAACCAGCAAATGAACCTGAGCGGAGATGCACTGAACACACAACCAGGTTTCCAGAAAGACCGATAGAGCTCATCAGTTATCGGAACGCACCGACCGTCCACCGGGATCTGTCGGGAACACACCTTGCCCGTCGGCCCAGCGAACGTCATTTCGCAGTGCCGCCGTTTCCTCTAAGATCCCCACCTGACCGCGCGATCGCGCGGTGCAGATTATCGACGTGGCGACGTCCCAGAACGACCTGTTCATCAGCTACAGCCATATCGACAACCAGCCGTTCAGGACCCGATGGCGGCTCGGTGGATATCTCTCCACACTGCACTACAGAACTTCGTGAACGTGCGCCTGGCCCACGCCGTGGCGGTGTAGGCGCGATCCACGCTTAAGCGGCGCGGAGGTCTTCTCCAATAGGATTGAGCAGGAGTTCGCCAATCCGCCATCCTCGTGTCCATCCTATCTCCCGGCCTACGTGAACTCCAGCTGGTGCACCCACGAGCTCGTGGGCTTCCGCGAGCGTGCAGCGGCCACCGAGACGGCTTCGCCTCGGTCCACTCAGCACCATGATCGAGGGGTCTGGGCCCCTGCGGTTCACGCGCGGTCAGCTGCCAGCGCTACTGGATGATGTGCTCGGCACGCCCTTATCGGGTGGATGTGCCTCGAACCTTGCCGCGCGATCTTCTGCTCGACCCGCAGCCGGATGCCCAGCAGGTCTTCCGCGCTGCACATCGATGAGCATCACGCACGACATGCACAGTCCTCGAAGCAATTTGGCCTCATGCACATCGAGCCGACGGTCTCTCGGCCTCTGGCCACTACCGAGCAGCATACAGTCATCCTCGGATGGACGGGGAGTAGACGTCATCAACACGCGCGACGCGCTCCGGCGTGAGCTGGAGGCGCGAGAGGGCACACAGTCGTGCCGAGCGGTGCACCACCGCTCAACACAGCATCTCGGTCAGGGCGATCCACGCAGCCACGAGCCGCAGAGTGACGGTGGCAATTTACATGGTCGGTGCACAATACGGTTTCATCCAGACGGAACGCATTCCCGTGATCGAGATGCAGTACAGCCTGGCCACCACACCCGGCAGGCACCAGCAGCGCGCATCGCTGGATCGCACCATTTGCCACCGACCGGGATCCGCGCACCACCACACTGAGTTTGCGCGCATCGGGCAGCAGGGCAGACCGGGTATCAATGGGTAAGTCCTGGTGGTCGAACCAGATCGAGACACTGAAGGCGGTGGTCCTCAACCGGCTTAATCCAGCCACCTTGCAGTTCCACTCGCCTGCGATCGTATAGCGCCGAGCATGCTCCTGATATGGCGATCAGCTCGATCTCACGATGCCACGTCGCTGCGCGACCAGCTGCTGGAGCGATCGCTGGATGTCCGACTGCCGCTCTTCAACGGCGATGCCGATCCACGCAATCACTACGACGCCGCGCGGTCTGACGGTGTGCTGCTCTACTGGGGCCGGTCAGCAAAGGGTCGCTCCGCATGAAGCTGCGCGACATGAAGAAGGTGTTCGGCCTCGGCCAGCACGAACGTGTACAGGGCAGTGTCGATCTACTTCGCACGGTTCCCCCGATCCCAGGAAGGAGGCGTTCCAGCGCTCAGAGCGGAGACGATCGCCGCAGCCATCCCGGGCATACAAATGCGTTGGATCCTTGCGTGGCCAGAGTTCTGGGCGAGCCCGGTGATCGACTTGAGCGCCGGGTGATCCATTTCCCGGAACTGCGCCCATACATTTACGAGGAGGCGGCGTTTTTCTTCAGCAGCGATCGCCAGAGCGACGAACTGGTCGATCGTCTGGGCCGGCGAACGTTTTCTGGCGGTAATCGGGGTCCTGGGGCAGCGGTAGTCGTTCTGTCGTCCGGGCTGGGGCTATTGCCATCGGCTGGACCCGCCTCATGACAGGCACGGGGGCACACTCACGCTGTTCATCTTCACCCGCCAAAGCGATCCGATCGGGTTCCTCACCCATTCCCTGATCGACGCGCGCATCGTCCGCGGTCAACTTGGCCAACGACGCAGCAGCAACCATGATGGAGAACGACGCTCAGCGCAGTGGCCTGGGCTGATCGACGCCTGCGGCCTGGCGAGGCTCGCACCGCACGACAACGTGCTGATCGTCGTCGACCAGTTCGAGGAGCTCTTTCGTTTCGCCGACGACGCACGCGTCGCGCCGGACGGGGTGACGACGCGCCGGCGTTCGTACACCCTGCTCCTCGAATGGACCAACCAGGCAGAGGGCATGCCGATCTTCGTGGTGATCACAATGCGCTGTCGGACTTCCTCGGCGACTGTTCGCCGCAATTCGCCGGTACTTCCAGGGCGATCAGCCGCAGCCAGTACGGTGTCCGCGCTTCGACCGCGATGAACTGAAGACCGCCATCGCCTGGGACCAATCGGCATCAGCGGCGCGGAGGGATGAAGTCGATGCTGGTGCAAACGGGTATTCAACAGCGTCGGCGACGACATGGACCAACTCCCGTTGCTGCAGCACGCGCTGATGCGCACGTCCAATCACTGGCAGGAGCATCGCCCGGCGGCGGCCAGGCAGATGGAACGGCGCGATCTCGACGGACGGTCGGCGGCATTGAAGGGGCGCTCTCGCGGCACCGCCGAAGAAGCCTTCGACTTCCTACGCCGGGTCGCGCGAACAGACAGATCGCCGAGCGTGCATTCAAGGAGCCTGACCGAGAAGGGGCCCCGACAACCGTGAGCTAAGACGGCCCCGCCAACTATTCCGCAAGCTCGAGGGCGGATCGTCGGGGCCACGCGCGAAGAGATGCTGCCTGTTATCAACGTGTTTCGCGCGGGGGAGACGGAATCCTTCCTATTGCCGTCGGCCGGCGTAACGAGCTGAACGACGACTCCGTGATCGACGTCTCGCACGAGAGCCTCATTCGCCAGTGGGCGCGCCTCCCCACAGTGGGTAGCGGACGAGTCCAAATCACACACAACCTGCCGTGCGACTTCGAGGAGGCTGCGCGATTCGGTGCAAAGAGGGAAAGGGCGGCCTATGGGGCGAGGACGACCTCCGCTGCGCACGCCGAGTGGCACGCACGCCAGACACCCGACAGGCGGCGTGGGCGGAGCGGTCAGGCGGCGGGTTCTGTCGCGTGACCGAGCTTGTCGGGCGTAGCGAGGCTGCTGTTGCCGCCCAACAGAAGGAGGAAGACCGGCGGAATAGAAGAGGCGGCGCGAGGTGTGTGCAGCGGTGGATGCGCGCCGACATCCTGGTGGTTGATGAGTCGACGGCTGACAATGCAACATCTGGGATACCTCCCGTCGTGGTGCCTGCCGACTTCGTCCGCCAACTGCAGCGTGGTCGGCGCCCGCGCCTCCGGGCGCCAGGCACCCCATTCCCAGGCGGCCCACGCTGGGTGTGCTCCGCATCGGGCACCACCGGCCACCCGAGAGCTTGTGCGACACTGCCACTCCACCTTGCTCAGCGCGGCCAGCGGCTGCACCGCCCATCTCGGTGTGGCCTACCATCCTCGGGAAGTCGGGACGATCGCCTTTCCATCGCCCACATCGGCGGCATGGTCTACCTCGCCACCGCTTTGTTGGGCGACTTTCCGGTGGTGCTCATCCCCAAAGTTTCCGCAGCCGACCTGCCCCGCGTGCTCGCCGAGCACCAGGTGACGGTGACCGGAGCGAGCACCGCGTTCTACCAGATGCTCCTGGCCGCCCCAGATGGCCGCGGAAACTTTGGGGATGACCACCGGAAAGTCGCCAACAAAGCGGTGGCGAGGTAGACCATGCCGCCGATGTGGGCGATGGAAAGGCAATGTAGTCCCCGACTTCCCGAGGATGGGTGCCCACACCGAGATGGGCGGCGTAGCCGCTGGCCGCGCTGAGCAAGGTGGAGTCGGAGTGTCACACAGCTTTCGGGCGGCCGGTGGTGCCCGATGTGAAGTACACCCAGGCGCGGGTCCCGCCGGGGAATGGGGTGCCTGGTGCCCGGAGTGTGGTGCCGACGACGTCTGGAGTCTGCGGACGGAGGATGGACAAGCACACAACAGTAGGTGTCCAGATGTTGCATTGTCAGCCGTGAGCTCATCAACCACCAGGATGTCAGCACACCGCTTCGACTGTACACACACCTCCACGACGCCTCTTCAATCCGCCGGTCTTCCTCCTTCTGTTGGGCGGCAACAGCAGCCTCGCTATGCTCGAGAAAGTGGGTCGCGCGAGAGAACCCGCCGCCGGTCCTGCTTAGACCAAACCGATGTCGGGGTCTGGCATGGGTAGCACTGGCGTGCGTAGCGGAGGTCGTCCTCGCCCCATAGGCCACCCTTTTCCCTCTTTCGCACAATCGCACAGCCTCCTCAGTCTTATGGTGGGTGGCGCCACGGATTCGGACTCATCCCACTACCCACCTGGCGGAGGCACCACCCACTGGCGAATGAGCTAAACTCATACAAGATGTCAATCACAGATAATCTACATTCAGCTCGACACCAGCCGACGGCAATGGGAGGGATACGGGTCTCCGGCACAAAGACAGGTTCGTACCCAGCGGCGTCTCTTTCGCGCCATGGCCCCCGACAATCCACTCGAGCTGCAATAGTTGGCAGCGGCCGTCGGAGCTCGCGGTTGTCGGTGCCTTTCTCGGTGAGGGCCTTGAAGAGCCGCTCGGCGATCGTCTCTTCGCTCGCTCGTCAGGACGTCGTACGCCTCTTCCGCGTGCAGCGACAGTGCCTCCGCCATCCCGCCGATCGCCTCGAGGTCGTCGAGGTCGATCGGGCGCGCTTCTGGGTCGTGCTGCCAGTGATCCCAAGAGCGGCATCAGGGCGTGCTGCAGGACCGGGAGCTGGTCGAGGTCGTCGCCGACGCTCGTTGAGCAGGCGCTGCACGAGGCGCGGCGCGATCCCCCGCCGCGCGACGCCGACCGGGCCCGTGATCGCCGCCCCAGCTCGTCTCGGGTCGGCGCGGCGTCAGGTACGAGCTGCGGTGATCGCCTCGGGGAGACCGGGGAACTGGCGACAGTCGCCGAGGAAATCCGAGCGCATGGTGATCACGACGTAGATCGGCACGTCGGTTTGCTGCGCCGCAACGAGGAGCGAGCTTCACGAAGGCCGGCCTCGTCCTCGCCGTCCGGCTGCGACGGCGTCGGCGAACCGAAAGAGCTCCTCGAACTGGTCGACGAGGATCAGCACGTTCTCGTGCGGCTCGAGACGAGCCAGCCGCACGGCCTCGACAGGCCCAGGCTGCTGCGTCGGAGCGTCGTCTCGACGACCCCGACGTTGCGGCTTCCGGAAGGTCGACCGCTGCCTCAGGACACGTGCTTCGACGAGCGAGCGCGTCAGAGAGCCCACGGGATCGTTCTGCGGACGCATGATCCCAGTCACCCAGTGGGTGCCGGCCTCGGCCATGAAGCCGCCCTCCAGCGAGGGCACCAATCCCGCGCGCACGAGCGACGACTTGCCGCTGCCCGGACGTGCCGAGTACGGCGAGGAAACGCTTGCGCGCCAGGCGACCCACGAGGTCATCACTCTGCCGGTCACGGCCGAAGAAGAGATCGGTCTCGTCGTGCTTGAACGGTCGGAGGCCCGGGAAGGGGTTGACGAGCGGAGGCGTGGCCGTCGCGGTTCACGACGCGAGCCCGGCCACGAAGGCGCTCAACGGCGACGCCCGGGACGCCGTTGCGCGGACGATCGGGACGTGGTAGTGTGCGGAAGTCTTCCTTGCTTGGGTCGGGCGCCTGCGATGTAGAGCAACGCCGAGGCGTACGGCTCGGACCGCCCAGGCCCGAACACCTTGTTCATGTCGCGCAACATGCTGCGCAGCCAGGCCTCGTTCGCTCCGCCCCAGTACAGCAGCACGCCTTGGCATTCCTTGAGCGCCTCGTAGTGCTCGCTACCGTACTTCCTCCGGCGTTGCCGTCAAAGATCGGGAGCCTGACTTCGAGGCGACTCGGTCGAAGAGGGAATCGCTCGATCGAGGTGACACGTCGGCGCGATCGCGCTGGTCGCAGACCAGGTACACGCGCGGCGGCGGACAGCCGTTGGCGACCTCGCGGTGCTGCTCTCGGCGGCGGGACTCAGACGAGTGAGGACGAGGGTCTTCAGAGGTCCTCGAAGGGCTGGTTGGCGAGCAGGTCCAGGGATGGCCCCTGCTTGGCCGCTGCCCGCATGCGCGGTCGATCAGAGCGGGCGAGCGCAGGGTCGGGCGGTGGCAACGGCGCGTCGCCAGCCAGAAGATCCGCGCCGGCGACGCTGCCGGAGCCCCGGTACACGTCTTGGTCGCCCTGGATCTCGATCGATCGACCTCTGTCTCGCCCTCGGGGACGAAGCCCTTGCGTGCGGCGATCAGGTGGATCGCGACACTTCGCCTCGCGCATGGCGGAGAGGACGGCAGCACGCGAGATCCAGCGGCATCGACAGGCGGCGCAGCCGGCCGGGACGACTGCGGAAGCTCCGCGCCTTCGAGCTCGCGGCGCAGCATCGCGTGCTCCTCGGACAGATGAGTCGCTCGTCGTCCAGGCGAGGAAGACCGTGTCGACAGCCGCACCCGTGCGGTGACTCAGGTGACCCTCGCGTCCGACTCCACCATCGCGCGCAACAGAGGACCGGTTGAGGTCCTGGGCGACGTCGTCGAGCTCGAGCGCGGAACACTCTGCTCGGCGTCCGCGCTCTCGTCGACCAGCAGGTCACGCGCAAGGTCCGGAAGCCGCGTCGACACGGAAGAGTGCGTTCCGAGGGCCACGTCGAGGAGCGGAGGCAACGCGCTTCGCTCGACGGGCAGGCGTAGACACCTTGACGGACCCGCTGCAGGTTACCGACCGCCAGATCGCCACGCTGCTGAGCGAGCTCGGCGAAATCTATCGAGCTCGCGGTTGCACCATTCGGACTGCAGGTACCCGGGCGAGATCACGGTCACCAGCACTGCGGAGCTCCGTAGTTCTTGCTCGATCTCGTCCGAGAAGATCTCGGCTCCAGGTCAGCCGCTTGATCGCGCCAGACCTTGGTACGCGCCGCCCGACGGGACACATCGACGAAGTTCTGCAACGGGCGTGAAAGATGTCGACCCAGCCGCCACAGGATCCCTCCGAACGACTCGTTGTCGATGTGGCTATAGCTGATGAAGATGTCGTTGTCGTATGTCGCCACGTCGAGGAGCGGACCGCGCAATCGCGCGGTGAGCGAGCAGCAATTGTACGAGGAAACAGCAGCACTGCGAAATGACGTTGGCTGCGGCCGACAGGGGCAAGGTGTGTTCCCTCGAGATCCCGGTGGACGGTCGGTGCGTTCCGATAACTGATGAGCTTATCTTCGGCCCTCTGGGAACTGATTGTGTTCAAGCACATATCCCACTAGGTTCATCCGCTGGTTACGCGGTCCGTCGTCGCCATACGACGCGATTCATGCATGAAGGTCGCCTCCAACGCCAGTGGATAACTGAACTTGGCATCGCGCATGGCATGAATGTAGTGGCACTCTTCGGTCAGATTGCTGAGAGGCAAACGCGTGGTCGAACCAACAACCAGTGCGGCAATCCTCCTCGTGAGGTGCAGGTTGTATCCTTCTTGCCGAAGCCGTGGAACCACACGGAATGCGTCAGGCCGGTCGAAGCGCGCAAGCCCCACCAGGACATTTGCATTCACCACGATCCATTCTTCGCCAGTGCCGCCACGCCACTCTTTCCAGCACGCGTAGTCGCCACCAACGAGGTCTTGGCCCCACGTAATCGTCCGACCGTCGTCAATCTCGTCCTAAGGAGGAGGCTGCGAAATCTCCGCAGAGGATTCTTGGGCGCGTCGATTCCGTCGCCAGGCGGGCGAAGAATGCCTTCGAAGGTTCGATCTCGTCCATCCGTTTGAAGAACCTGGAGGCGCGTGCACAACCTGGACCTCCACCCAGCATGCACGGCGTGTCAAGAACGGCCGACACGATCTTCTCTGGCCAGGGAACCGGAAACTCATAGCGGTCGCATCGGCTGCAGTGGCCAGCGACTGGCAGATCATTCACCGGTGCGACCATGACCAGATCGACTATCCGGGTGATTGCAGCAAGCGCGAGACTGTTGACGGAGTGGATGAGGCCCATTGACCTGAGGCCGTGGGGTTGAGCGGCGACTACCATCATCGGAGTGACCTCCTGCAGGGCCACAGACATCCAGATAACCGCGTAGTGCCGCAATCTGATTGGCGATGCAATGAACACACGCCACTACGTTCCAAGAACACAGATCACCATCGCGCGCCTCAACATGTCCGGAAATTCCCTGACGAATAGTCGGCCGGCGGCATATCTTGGCCAGCACCGCGACGTTCGCAGCATAACGCCAATGCAGCCCACGGATTACGGATCGATGAAACCATCGCGAATGAAGGCCCGGGTGTAATAGAGACAGCCGGAATCGCCGTTGAGATACGACCTCTGGGTCGTAGCGATAGTTCTTGGTCAGACAGCCGAGACAGCATCTGTTTCATCACGAGTCAGAGCAGAACGTGTCGTCACAGATGGCATCAGCCTGGCATTGCTTTTTCTTCCTTCTGCATTGCCTATTCTTCCTTCAGCCGTCTACGCTCGCGCTGGGCCACGAGCGCGCGCTCGACACGTCGCTGACCGCCTTGCCAGTTCCGCTTCACGAATCGTGCGGCAGGTGAAACCTCAACGCCCGGGAACGCCAGACGACATAGGAGCCCGCGCAGCAATTCACCTGATACCAGTGGAATCGCTGATACGGAGGACCTCCTTGAACATTCTGAGCGCGGCCTCCTACCTTGGGGATCCAGCCATGAGACCTGCGGCATTGGATTAGCGAGCGGAGAATCGACGTCGTCAAGATCCAGGAATAGTCAGTTGGACGGCGGTGTGCTTGATCGGTACCTGGCAAGTTGTACCGATCGGAGCGAAAGCGATCATGGAGCCGAGGGACGAAAGAATACGCGACTTCTCGAAGGGTCCAGTGTGGAACCTCAATCGGAATCGCTCAGCTGGTGAGATTCGGTACCAAACAGTACAAGGCTGCGGAAGCGGTTTCGCCACAAGCGGGAGACCTTGCCGGACTTTAATGCTCAGCCGAGCAACAAAGGTAAACGGGTCCTGGCACGAGCAGGCGCCGAAGACCATCACGTAGAACCACCTGAAGAAATATCGTGAGTATTCGACGGTTCAGAATCAATCGCACAACTCCTACGTCGAGCCCGCGCTGTCCATATCGGAAGACGCACATCGAGGCAAGCACGCTGCTTGCAAAGATACACCCACTATCATCAAAGACATTCAGACTGCCGGCGTGCCAAGAAGTTGCTCACACAACCATGACAAGGATCTCAGGTGTTGAAGACCTTATTAGGCTGGTGCATAGCACGCAATCTGGCGGCATCAAATCCTGTCTGTGCGTGAAGTTTTTGCAACGACGACGACTCGAGAACTCCGGTATCTCACGGACGACGAGTACAGCCACCTCTGCAGGCGGCGAAGAGAATAGAAACCTCACCGAGTCCTGGCTGAGAAGAAATCATCCTGTCTGCACACGGCCCTCCGCAGAGGTAGCTTGTTCCACCTTCAATGGGATCAAGTGGACTTCCTCAACCGCGTTCTTCGTATTCAGCGGACCAAGAGTGGCCAACCTCACCCGCGCTCCCCGCTCAATGCGACGGTGCTCACGACGCTACAGGCGCTGTACAACCAGCGGACTCCCAACTATCCGTGCCCACCTCCCACACACAACCGGTCATAAGGCGGGCAAACCAGTCCGACGGTAAGAACACGTTGCCCGCGCACGGGCCCTAGAGACAGACAGAGAGATCCAAGGACTTCACGTGGCATGACCTACGGCACACCTCGCCCTCATGGCTGATCATGAAGGGCACTCACTGCGGTCCGTGGCCGAGTTGTTAGGCCACCCGCGGGCTCCGGATGGTCATGCGATACGCACACCTGTGCGCACGAACACTTGTCGGCTGAAATCAGCTTGCTGGATTCAACAACTGCGCTGTCTCCAGCGCCAACGGAGACCCGGTCACGGAGGCGGAGAGAAAAAGGGCAACGTCCGCGACACGCGATCAGCAGCCAGCAAAGTCATGATTCCAAAGGAAGTCGCTGTCGGGCTGGGATTCGAACCCGGCGAGACCCTCCGGGTTAACAGCCGGATGCTGTACCATTGAGCTGCTCGAAGACGTCAGCAGCGACCGCCGACGGAACCCTGATGGTCGCCAATCCCCCATTCATACGCGCAACAGAATCCACAATCATCGGAGCCACTCACAACACACATAGCAGCTCACACCATCATCAACACCAGGTCATCAGCGCCATTGGCTCGTCTGCCGGACACATCGGCGCGCGCCTATGCGGCGCGTCACGGAACGTTGTGACAAGCGCGCTGAGTCCACCGCCTATGAGACGACTGCTCCTGTTGACCGCTGCCTATGCCTCGGGCTCACAGCCACGGCGTGGGCAGGCGACACCGCCCGGCGTCGAGTTGGTCACGTTCGACGGCGCGGGCGATCGGAGAAGTGCGCTGCGGCACGACGCGTGCACTTCTGGGTTCGCGATGGATGGTCTCCCGCGCGACACCACCCACCGTGTGTGTATCGGACTCGGCGAGACCAACAATTGGGCGCACAACCAACGCTGCGATCGCCATTCCCTGAGAAGACCCTTGCCAGAAGCGACGAATACCTGAAACAGCTCTGACCTGGCTGGAGTCGCAGCCTGAGTATCGAGGCCGCGCGCGCGTCTGATCACAACCAGCACGGCCACCAGGGGCGCCAATGACTGGAAAGGTCACGGCAAGGGCGTGACCAGCCCGGGAAACGTGGATGGCGTTGGTCTCGCCCTCAATGCCACATCGTGACAATCGGAGCGGCCACCAACTCATCGTCGCTGCGTAGGTGGCGGCGACGCTGATTCAGTGGATCGGCAGCAACTGGAGCCGATTCAATCCCGCCACCGCGCCCGGTCCCGAACCCTTGAACCCAGCACCGCCGGCACTTGGCACCCGGCACCCCGGCACCAGGCACTCGGCACTCGGCACCAGGTCTACAGGCACCCTGTAATCCGTAGACGACCTTGGTTTCAACCATGATGTCATCGTGCCACGGTCCGCATTCGACGGCGGGACAACTCGGCCTTCAGCGGCGTTCGCAATCTCGTTGAATTTCCGCATCAGCACCTAAGAACCCATACGCGGTAGTTTTCGAGTCGTCGCCTTTATCGGCCATCACGGTCGCGCGCACGGAGGTGCGGTCCACCAACACGCCCTCGGTCCACCCAATGTGCCGTTGAGCGCCATCGCGTAGCAGGCGGCATGAGCCGCCGCCATCAACTCTTCAGGGCTGGTGCTTTCCAGCGGGCTCACGCCGATGCGCGAGGGAAACGCGACCGGTAGCGAGAACGCGCCGTTGCCCGCCTTCGCCGGTCCGCCGGCCGTCCATCACCGAACCGGTCCACTCCACATCGACATGTCGCTCGAACGTGGCATCAAATACCCCCTCAGGAAGAAATTAAGAAGTTGCCGAGTTCAGAGTTCAGATTCAAGGTTCTCCACTGCTTCTTGGGTCCCGTGGTGAGACGAGCTGCACGGCTGTGCCGATCAATCCGAGCGCGACCCAGGCGACCGGCACCCGTTGTTGCCGGCGCCGGCGAGAGCGGATACGGGATCCACGCCCGTCACCGCCGTCGCCGCCCGGGCGGCGCACGAGCTCCGCCAGCCCGCCGACAATGAGCGTGCAGTGCGCCGCCGAACGCCCCATGGCCACCGCGATCACGTACCGCTGAAGGAATCACGCGATCGGATCCCCATGACCGACAGCACGACGACACAAGATTCACCAGCGGAATCACCGGACCTCCGAGGGGTACTGCACGCCACATGCACAACGGCACCACCGAGCCCGCCGACAAGGGCAATGCAATACACAAACATCAGGAGCGGCGCCCGCACACCGCCACCACGAGCGACACCACGATAGTACCCCGTGCACTTCGTGACACCCAGTGGTCAAAGAGCTCGCGAGCATCACAGCGGCGCGAGACCGTAAAGAACAATGTTGAAAAACCATAGTTCGGCGAAGCACGACAAGGCACCACCAAAGGAGCGAGAGAGCGGAATCACTGCTGGCAGTTGGTAGAAATCCCAGCGGCGTCACGGACTGTAAACCGCGCCGGCCTTGCCATCGACTATGGTCGTGGTCGGCTTCATAGGCATATCCGGGTGGCTGCCCACCGGCACACCGCGATGCAGTAGCCTTTGACGCCCAGCGGCTTGAGCAGACCATGCGAGATAGATTGCAGTCACTTCACCTTCGACGTTCCGGTTGGTGGCGAGAATCACTTCGTTGACGCCGGTGCCGATGCGCCCGAGCGGGATACCGGAGAATGGTTCGTCCACCCAATCCCCTGTGAGCGGCGACAACGCTCGCACGTGATACATGCCCTTGAACTCGCGCGTCTTTTCTGGAATCGCCGACACGTTCTGCGGCTCCTCGACGACGCAGATGACATGTGAATAGCGGGCGCCGCTGGTGCAGAAGCCGCAGGGAGGTACCGGTATCGGTGATGACATTTGCGGAATCGACGGTCAGTTGACGCATTCCTTCACGTCGCGCAGCGCGTCGACGAGGCGGTGAGTGAACTAGCACCACATCTTGCCCAGCAGGTGAAAGGCCAGCCGCTGCGCGCCCCCTCGGCCCGATGCCGGGCGCACAAGCTGTCGATGAGCCGATTGAGGGGAATCGGGCAGCGCCAACTTACATTCCGCAGCTCGCCCGTGCCAGCGTGCAAGGTCTTCTCGGACGGGCCTCGTCGGCCTTGCGATGCGCATCGTTGATGGCGGCCACGATGAGGTCCTGCACATCCCCAACATCATCTTCGGGCCCTCCGATGAATAGTTAAATGGGCTCCACCTGCTTGGCGCCGTTGACCAGCCGCCGATGACATGCCACCACCACCACGCGCAGCCCGGTGGTCTCCGGCGCTCCTGCCATCTGTGCGCCTGTTGGTGGATCTCCTGGATGTTGCGCGTTTCCTCGACATAGCCGATGTCCCACGGAACTTCCAGCATGGTCTGAACACCTCAATCGGCGAGCACCTGCTGGCAAAGCGCCGGACTTGTTGTCGGCCGACTTCCGGTGGGCAGCCGCCTGCGCCAGGCGCCGGCGCGACGCCGCCCTCAATTGCACAGACACCATGGTCCGAGATTCTGCATCCGGCAAAAGAGGAAATGGGCTGCGCAATGGATTTCGACCACGCCTTCTGCTGCTCGAACTAATCCTTCAACGCGCGCTGCGCCGGAGTGAAGCTGAAGACAACGCAATGGCCAGTAGCCTGAATCTTCTGCGCCTGCGCGACGACCGTGTATAAACACCGCCTTGGCCTTCTTGATCTCGGCGATCGGGGCCCCGTATTTGAGTCCGGAGCACTTGGAGCGGTCCGACCAAAGTCGAGGACACTACCGAAGCGGTCTTGGGTCCGGAACCGCGGCGACATTGGCCGCCGCGCGCGCCGCCCAGCCTTCCGGGTCTTCCCCTGCCGGGCCGGCGGCAGGAGGTGTGGTACTGCGACACCCGACGGAGGCCGGCGCTGGTGTCCGCGGGGAAGGCGCCTGCGGCCGGCCCGTTGCGCGTGGGAGCCACGGGCGTGGCACGCTGGGACCGCCCACACCGGCAATGCCTCAATGGCATCAGCTTCCGCAGATGGAATCCACCGCAGCAGCGCCAGTGTGCGAGTTGATATCGCGGCTGCGCAGAGCTCTTGATGTCCTGCTCCAGCCACCGTGACCGAACGCGCGCGCAGAAGCGGCCCACCAGCGCCTTCGCCGATGCGCGCTCGCTCTAGCCAGCAAATCTGTGATCTTCGATGCAGGACGAATCGACAGAGAGCACGAGGACGTCGCGCACCAGCCGCGAGAGCTCGCGGCAGACAGCGCGCGGCTGGTACCCCATCTCGACCACGCGCGCGGCGAACGACGCGGCGCGTCCTCGGCAGCGACAGGCGTCCATGGTGTCGAGTAGCAGGAATCACACCCGACCAAGATTACAGTGGCGACATCATCCGGTGGAGATCGTTTTGCCGGTGAAATAGCCTGAATCGAGCTTGCTCTCGGCATCACGCATGCTCCTCGGCATCACGGCGATCGGCTGGAGCGTGTCGTCGCCGACAGTAACGCCTTCCTTGTCCACAATCTCCCGCAGCTTCGTGGCGATGGCCTTGCGTCTGATCGTCCGGAACTCGTGAGAACCTGAGCATGAGGACCGTCTATGAATGTTGTCAAGCTGGGTCGTCGCCATCATGAAGACGACGTAGGGCGGCGGCTGTTGCTATCGACTTCAGCAGCGAGTTGAGAGCGAGATCGACAGCTGGTAAGCCTCGTCGATGATGAAGAAATCTTGTAGCGGTTGCGCACCAGCACGTGATCCCGAGGCCGGGCAATAATCACTTCACGGATGTTCGTGCGATACCATATGGGTGGCGGCGTCGATTTCAAGCACGGTCGATATCACGTATTTCGGCAATCTCTCTCCACTGCGTCGCATTCACCGCGAGGATCGGGCCGTGGGTCCCTTCCCTTCGGTGCAGCTCAGCGCTCGCGCCCAGATCCGCGCCGTCGGTGAGCCTTCCCGACGCCGCGGGGGCCGGCGAACACGAACGCCTGCGCAAGACGGGCCGCTCGCCAGCATGCGCAGCGTCCGCGTGGGCCTGCTGGCCGACGACGTCGTCGAACTTCTGCGGGCGCCACTTGCGGGCGATTACTTGATACGACATTTAGAATGTGGGCTAAGAGCTGATGGCTTCGTTTGCGGACTGAACCGCGGCCCGGAGGTCCCTGCGGCACATTTCAGGATCCGGTGAGCGCTGCTGCCTTCCAGGCCCTGACGCGGTTCGCGGACTGAAATTGCACGGTTCCGGTAATTCCGCCAAACCTTCACTTTACTATACCAGCAGCACGTGGGTCGCGAGGACGATGTTATTGGCGAGAGACCTCGCCGACGACCACGGTGAAGAAATCGACGTAAAGGATGCCGGTGGTTGGTACCATCAAACGGATCTAGCCGTTTTCCAGGTGTACGACACACAGCCAGTCCGGCGAGGCCGAAGAGGACGCGCTGCCAGAAAAGAATGCCGTCCACCGACATGATGTAGTGGCGGAAGCTCGGCGCACCGAGTCGGCCCTCCACCGTGCGCAATGGCGAACTTCAGACGGCGATGCCCACGACCACGATGCACACCACCATCGAGCCGATGTGCCTTGAGCGATCGATTGGAGGTAGGCCGAACTCCATCGAGCGGGATAACAAGGTACCAGTCCCCAGGAGTGTCGTGCGCGGTGCAGGCGCCGCCGAGCATGGCGGAGTAGGAAACTGAGGACCGTGAGCGCGACAACCGCCGCTAGGCGGGCCCGGCGTGAAGCCGCTTGCGATATTCGACGCCCTGGAGCGCGACCGCGATCGGACCGGCGCCGGCCGCGTCCGAGATGCGCGGTTCTCGCGGTCGTGAAGGCG